>NZ_JAQGJM010000027.1 GCF_028290625.1 Devosia sp. | reverse complement strand
CATCCACCTCTCCCTTTGGGGGAGAGGTCGGCGCGCAGCGACGGGTGAGGGGGCTTTCCCCAGACACCGAGCCGAGAAAAGGCCCCCTCACCCGACCCAAGAGGGTCGACCTCTCCCCCAAAGGGAGAGGTGAAGAGGCCGTCGCGAAATTCCATCATCAAATCTTCCAGCCGGAAAACAGCGCCGCGATATTGCCGCTGAATGCAGTGTGCTTGGCGCGCCTAAACCCGGCCGTCGTCAGCATGCCGGTAAACGCCTCGGGCGTCGGGAACTTGCGGATCGATTCCACCAGATATTGGTACGGCTGGGCGTCGCCGGTGACGAGCTTGCCCATGGGCGGGATCACCCGGTCCGAGAACGCCTTGTAAAAACTGTCCAGCCCGGGCACGTCGACCTGGCTGAATTCGAGCACCATGATCCGCCCGCCCCGCTTGAGCACGCGGTGCGCTTCGCCCAGCGCCTGCTGGATGCGCGGCACATTGCGAATGCCGAAGGCGATCGTGTAGGCGTCAAAACTATTGTCTTCGAACGGCAGCTCTTCGGCATTGGCTTCGACAAAGCTGGCCTGTGCGGGATAGCGCCAGCCCTTGGCCCGCTCGGCGCCCACCCGCAGCATGTCCGAATTGATGTCGCTGACGACGACTTCGGCATAACCCACCGAGGCATTGATGATGCGCTCGGCGATATCGCCGGTGCCGCCGGCCATGTCCAACACCCGATAAGGCCGCGAGCCCGATTTGGGCGGCGCCAGGTCCGCCACCATGGCGTCTTTCCACACCCGGTGGATGCCACCGCTCATCAGGTCGTTCATCAGGTCATAGCGGTCGGCCACGCCATGGAACACCGCGTTGACAAGGCCCTGCTTGTCCTCTAGCGCCACTGTCCGCTCGCCGAAATGGGTGGTTTGACTGCTCTGTGCCATGGCCGCGCCTCGCCGTTTTGATTTGGCCGCACCATAGCGAAGCGTTATGCGGTTTGCCATGGCGCAAAGCCGCACAGCCTCCTGGGGACTTTATCATGCCGGAATTGCCCGAAGTCGAAACCGTCCGCCGCGGCCTCGAGCCCTGGCTCACCGGCGCCACCATCGAAAAGGTCACCCTGCACCGCGCCAACCTGCGCTTTCCGTTTCCGCAGGGGCTGGCGGCAGCGCTGGAGGGCCAGACCATCATCTCGGTCGGCCGCCGCGCCAAATATCTGCTGATCGAACTCTCCAATGGCAAGACCGTGCTCAGCCATTTGGGCATGACCGGCTCCTGGCGCTTTGCTGAGCACGGCATCGACAAGCCGCCGCGCTATTACGAAACGCAGCCGGTGCCCAAGCATGACCACATGGTCTGGGAACTCTCGCACCCCAAACATGGGCCGTCGCACCTGATCTATGCCGATCCGCGGCGGTTCGGGTTCATCGACCTGTACGATGACATTGAAGACAGCCCTTATCTTCGGGGCCTTGGCCCCGAACCCCTGTCCAATGGGTTTAATGGAGAGGAGCTGACGGCGGCCTTGAAGGGCAAGAAGAACCCGATCAAGGCGGCGCTACTCGACCAGCGCGTCGTTGCCGGCCTGGGCAATATCTATGTCGCCGAAGCCCTGCACCGCGCCCATATCCTGCCCACCATTCATGCGGGCACCATGCTCACTGCCAAGGGCAAGGCGAAGCCAGCGATCGAAGACCTCGTCTCCGCCGTCCGCCAGGTGCTCATCGAAGCCATCGAAGCGGGCGGCTCGACCCTCCGCGATTTCCGCAATGCCGATGGCGGTTCCGGCTATTTCCAACACCGCTTTGCTGTTTACGACCGCGAGGGCGAACCTTGCCCGACGCCACTCTGCACCGGCACCGTCGCGCGCATCGTCCAATCGGGCCGCTCGACCTTCTATTGTCCGGTCTGCCAGAAGAAGCCTTAGCATTCTCCTGTCGCACCGGCCGCGCAGTCGTCTCCCTCCCCCTACGCGGGGAGGGATCAAGGGTGGGGGATGGGAGCCCGGTAGCCCGCTGTGATATCGTGCCTCCGAACACCCCCCCGCCTCCCCCGTCGAAGGGGAGGAGTGGTTTGGTGATTGCGGCCCTTCAGTGCCAACGCCCCTGAATCCAGTTGACCTCTCCACCCCTTTCCCCTATAGACCGCCCAACTTGGCGGCAGTCGATGTGCCGCCGATTTCATTTCATCCCGGACGCCTGCGACCCCAAAGGGTTCATTCGGCCGGTTGGACGCCAAGAGGACCGTTATGGCCAATACGCCTTCAGCCAAAAAGGCTACCCGCAAGATCGAAGCCCGCACCGCGGTCAACAAGTCGCGCCGCTCGCGCGTTCGCACCTTCATCCGCAAGGTTGAAGAGGCCATCGTTGCCGGTGACCACAAGCTGGCCATGGAAGCTCTGGCGGTTGCCGCTCCCGAGATCAACCGTGCTGCCACCAAGGGCATCGTTCATGCCAATCTGGCCGCCCGCAAGGTCAGCCGCCTGAACCACCGCGTCAAGGCTCTCAGCGCCTGATTGGCTGCTGTGCCAGGGGTGCAGACCTCTGGTCTGCTACCGGACAAAGGGCTCCGCAAGGAGCCCTTTTTATTTGCCCTCGTCCGGGCAAGGTTTTTCGTTGGCTGTTGTCATGTGACATGACGGTGACACCAATCCCCACTCCGGGTAAACCCTGAGGTGCGAGGCATTTGTCATTATCAACCAATTACTTAAGGGCCAGTTTGTAGCAGGTGTACAATGCGGCTGGCGGGCGCGGTGGGAGAAATTGGCGGTAACGAAAAATAAATTTCTTAACCCCATATGACAGCCGCTGTGGGAAATCTGTGTTGAGTCACAGAGCCTTGGTTTTGTGGGTTTTGGACTGAGGCCGGATGGATTTTGACAGACCTCAGAGTCAACCCCCCATTTCAAAGATTCACCAGTTGCAGCCCCAAAACCGAGCCTCTAAAGTGATCTGGTCAGCTTGAGAAAAGACGGCCTCAAGGCACGTTTTGCCAGAGCAGACAGGGTCGTTGTTTGGGGTTTTTTGAATAGGGTCGGCTGGGCAGCAATGCCTCGCCAATTGTGCCGATGGCAATTGGAATGACGGCATTATTGTGCCGTCAGGCCAAGCCTGGTCGGTCGCGTATCAAGTAACCGCTGGCCAGGTCAGGCCAGGTTCAAGTGATAATGCAATACAGCGAACGGTGGCCAAAACCGCCGATGGAATTCAGCAACCCTGTCTTTGGGGACGGGCGAAGCTATGGGCAGGCGGCCAGAAGGCAGCCGGTGATCAATTGACAGTGTCATGCGGTTTTGCGGACCGCCGACAGAGCATTAACGAGGCACAGCACGATGCGACTACAGACCAGCGCTGGAGGCGAGGATTGGAACCGATCCGCTCCCCTCTCCACCACACCGGCAACTAAAGGCGATGCATCTGCGATGACCAGTTCCGATGATCTGAGCGAAGCCCAGCGTGACCTCTGGAACCGCGTGCGCGCCCGGCTCAAGGCTTCGGTCGGCGAGGATGTGTTCACCTCCTGGTTCGCCCGGCTGGACCTCGAAGAGATCGTCGACGATCTCGCCCATCTGTCCGCCCCCACGCGCTTCCTCTGCTCCTGGGTGCAGTCCAATTATGCCGACCGGATTCTGGAAGCCTTCCGCCAGGATTCCGACGCCATTGCCCACCTGCAGATCACCCTGCGCGTCAATGGCCAGGCCCGCCCGCGCCTGACCCCGCAACCCGCCGAGGCTCCGCAGGCCGACACGCCCACAACCGCTGCCGCGCCCCAGGCGCCCGCCATGCCGCGCCTGATCCGCGACAACACCGCGCAAAAAGGCGATGCCCTCTCAGGCAGCGCCATCGACCAGCGCATGACCTTCGAGACCTTCGTACCCGGCGGCCCCAATGAAATGGCTCTCGGCGTCGCCAAGCAGATCGCCGCCGCCGCCGCCAACAACACCGTGACCTTCAACCCGGTCTATATTCACTCGACTGTCGGCCTGGGCAAAAGCCATCTGCTCAATGCTATCGCGCATTCCGTGCAGCAGGCGGACCCGTCCAAGAACATCGTCTACCTGACTGCCGACCACTTCATGTACCATTTCATCACCGCCGTGCAGCGCCAGTCGGCACTCGGCTTCAAGGAATGGCTGCGCCGGGTCGACCTGCTGCTGATCGACGATATGCAGTTCCTGCAGGGCAAGTCCGCCACCGAATTCGGCCACACGCTGGGGACGCTGCTCACCGGCGCCAAGCAGGTCGTGGTGGCCGGCGACGCCCCACCGCGCGATCTCGAAATGCTCGATGAGCGCGTTCGCTCGCGTCTCTCGGGCGGGCTGGTCGTGCCGATTTCCACCTTCGATATCGACCTGCGCCGCGCCATCGTGCAGCGCCGTGCCGATCAGGCCACCGCCCGTTTCGGCATGCACTTCCCGGTTCCGGTGATCGATTATGTCTCCCGCGTCGTGGTCAGTCATGGCCGCGATCTCGATGGCGCCGTCAACCGCCTCGTCGCCGCCAACCAATTGACCGGCGAGCTGATCACCGTGCCGCTGGCCGAAAAGACCCTGGGCGACCTGATCCGCAGCCACGAGGCGCGCCGCGTCCGCATCGAGGACATCCTCAAGATCGTCTCGCGCCACTACAAGGTGCCGCGCAACGAACTGCTCTCGGCCCGCCGCTCGCGCGACGTCGTCCGCCCCCGCCAGATCGCCATGTTTCTCGCCAAGGCGCTGACCTCGCGCTCCCTGCCCGAAATCGGTCGCCGCTTTGGTGGACGCGATCACACCACCGTCCTGCATTCGGTCCGCAAGGTCGAGCAGATGATCAAGGATGATATCGAGCTGGCGCAGGAAATCGAGCTGCTCAAGCGCATGCTGGAAGAATAGGGGTTCCAACCGCTCACCCTGCTTGCTCCGCTGAACGCGTCACAAGCTGTCCCTCTCCCACGAGGGGAGAGGGGTTGGCCCCGCGTTACGCCAACCCACCGAGCCACCCTTCTCCCCTCGTGGGAGAAGGCGCCCGAAGGGCGGATGAGGGGGCCTTCCCGCCTACTTCAAATCCCGCTTCATAAACTCCGCAAACCTTTCCTTCCACGCCGGATGCCAGCGCGACAGCGCCGGGCGCTTGTCGATGATGTCCATGGCATTCCAGAAAATCCGCTTGTGATCGACGCTGTTCGGCGTTTCCTCGTCCGGGCAGAGGATGAAAAACTCGTCCCGCGCGATCGCCGCTTCCATATAGCCCACCACCTGCTCTGGCAGCCACGCGCCCGGCCGATGTTCGGCCTCGCCCGTCGTGGTCCAACCCGGGATCAGCAGATGCGCCGAAACCTGGCTGCCCTCGCGTTCCCGCAAGTCCCGCGCCAAGTTCTGCGTATAGGCATTCACCGCCGCCTTGCTGGTATTGTAAGCCGGATTGCCGGGCGGATTGGTCAGCCCCTGCTTGGAGCCAGTGTTGACGATCACACCCGGCCGCTCGGCCCTAAGCATGCCCGGCAAAAACGCCTGCACCCCATTGACCGGCCCCAGCACGTTGATGGCGAAGGTTCGCTCCCAATTCTCGATCGGATCGAGTATCCCGCCCGCGCCGCCGGCCACGAAAAACGCCGCATTGTTCATCAAAAGGGTCGGCGCGCCCCAACCCGCCTCGACACTTTGCGCCAACGCCACCATGGCTGCCGGATCGGCCACGTCGACTACCTCGGCGCGAACGTTGCCAGTCCCCACGACCCCGCCCAGTTCCGTCGCCGTTGCCGCCAGCTTGGCTGCGTTGACATCCACCAGCACGATTTTCATGCCCGCTTGCGCCGCCCGCCGGCCTGCGGCGCGGCCGATCCCGCTGGCGCCCCCAGTGATGACGGCGACGCGGCCCGCTGCAAAACTTTCTGACATGGTATTCTCCGGTTCTTGGCTGTTTGGTGCACTCTAGCCAAAACCGCAGCGCAATGCAGTGCTGGTGGCTGGTCCTTGCGCCCTGCTGTCAAATGCCTGTCGGCAAAACCGCTCCCGCCCTTGCGTTTCCAGTAACAAATTGTAAAGGTCTGCCCCCGGCTCGCCGGGTGTTTCCTGTCCGTTTCGGGCAGTCTCGTGTGCAAGGATTTAGGGTTATGAAGGTCACGCTCGAACGCAATCATCTGCTCAAGTCGCTGAGCCATGTGCATCGGGTCGTCGAGCGGCGCAATACCTATCCGATCCTCGCCAACGTGCTGTTCAAGGCGAGTGACGACACCGTCGAACTGCGCGCCACCGATCTGGATATCGAAGTCACCGAATCCGTGCCTGCCATGGTGGGCACCTCGGGCACCACCACCGTGCCGGCCCACACGCTCTACGAAATCGTGCGCAAGCTCAGCGATGGCGCCGAAGTGCGGCTCGAAACCGATGGCGCCGAGCAGATGACGCTGACCTCGGGCCGCTCGCGCTTCAACCTGCAATGCCTGTCGCCCGACAGTTTTCCGGATCTCAAGTCGGGCAATTTCGGCCACGAATTTTCCATGCCGGCCTCGGCGTTGCGCGAATTGATCGAGCGCACCCAGTTCGCCATTTCCAATGAGGAAACCCGCTACTACCTCAACGGCATCTATTTCCACACCGTCGATATTTCCAACCAGGGCACCGTGTTGCGCGCCGTCGCCACCGACGGTCACCGCATGGCCCGCGCCGAAATCGACGCCCCGGCGGGCTCGGCCGGCATGCCCGGCATCATCGTGCCGAAAAAGACCGTCGGCGAAGTGCAAAAGCTGCTCGACGGGGCCGATGGCGACGTGGCGGTGGAAGTCAGCGATACCAAGATCCGCTTCAAGGTCGGCCCGGTCGTGCTGCTGTCCAAGTTGATCGAAGGCACCTTCCCCGATTACGACCGCGTCACTCCCAAGAACAACGACAAGCAGATGAATGTGGACCGCGCGGCGTTCGCCACGGCCGTCGATCGCGTGTCCACCATCGCCTCCGAGCGCGGCGGCAAGGCGGTCAAGCTCTCTGCCAAGGACGGCCTGCTGGAACTGTCGGTGACCAATCCGGATCACGGCACGGCGTCCGAGGAACTGGCCGTCGAGTTTGAAACCGACGGTTTTGAAATCGGCTTCAATGCCCGCTACCTGCTCGACATCGTCGGCCAGATTCGCTCCGACAGCGCGGTCTTCATGTTCAACGATGCCGGCTCGCCCACGCTGGTGCGCGAAGAGGGCGAGGCCAAGGCGCTCTATGTGCTGATGCCGATGCGCGTTTGAGGGCCTCGTGGCACGTCCACCGGCCGAGACCCCTGGCGCCCGCGCGGCCAGATTGGCGCTCATCAGCCTGCCGGCTTTTGGCGTTGGCGTGGCTTTGATGGTGCTGGGCTATGGCGCCTTTCTGTCGCCAGGCCTTGCGGCAATTGTGCGCTGGATCGGCGGGGCGCTGGCGGCGCTGAGTTTTTCGATCGGCTTCGTGGCGATCCGCACGATGATCGCCGCGCGCTCTCAACGATAGGCGACACGGATCTGGCAATCGAAATAGCACTGACCATGCCCAGGCTGACGCGCTTTAGATTTGGCAAAATGGTGGATCGACCGGCATGACCCGCCACCTCTCCCGCCTCCGCCTCACCAACTTCCGCAACTACGCCTCGGCGGCATTGGACCTCGACGAGCGCCATGTCGTCCTCACCGGCCCCAATGGCGCCGGCAAAACCAACCTGCTCGAAGCCATTTCCCTGCTTTCCCCCGGCCGCGGCCTCCGCCGCGCCAGCTTCGACACCGTGCAGGCCCAAGGCTCCGATGCCGGATGGGCGGTGGCCGCCACCGTGGAAACCGATGACGGCCCCGCCGATATCGGCACCGGCGCGGGCCCCGACGATTCTGGCCGCCGCGTGCGCATCAATGGCGCCAATGCGCGCTCCGTCGAGGCGATGAGCGACTACCTGCGCGTACTCTGGCTTACCCCCGCCATGGATGGCCTGTTCTCCGGCCCTGCCAGCGACCGCCGCCGCTTTTTGGACCGGCTGGTGACCACGCTCATCCCCGGCCATTCCGCCGCCGTCAGCGACTTCGAAAAGGCCATGCGCCAGCGCAACAGGCTGCTCGATGACAATGGCGAGGCCCGTTGGCTGTCGGCCATCGAGGCCCAGATGGCCGAGCTCGCCGCTGCAATCCATCATGCCCGCACCGATAGCCTGGGACAGTTGCAGTCGCTGATCGCCGAAAGCCTCGAGGATGGCAGTTTCCCCGCTGCCCATCTGGCGCTGACGCCGCTGTTCGAGGACCGTCACGAACCGGTTTCTTCCTCGGCGCTCGAAGCCGAGTTGGCTACCCTTTGGGCCGGCTCCCGCGGCCTTGATCGGGCCGCCGGACGCACCATATTTGGACCTCACCGGGTTGATTTGGAGGTCACCTATGCCCAAAAGGGCATGCCGGCGGCCCTGGGCTCCACCGGGGAGCAAAAGGCGCTCCTGATCGGGCTCATCCTGGCCCAGGCGCGCCTTGTCAAATTACGAACTGCGATCACGCCATTCCTGCTGCTCGACGAGATTGCCGCCCATCTCGATCCCGACCGCCGCCGGGCGCTGTTTGCGGCCCTCGACCGGCTCGGCACGCAATGCTTTTTGACCGGCACCGACCCGCTGCTATTCGAGGCCCTCGGCCCTCGCGCGCAGCCCATCACGGTGCGCGATGGCCGGCTCTATCCGGACACCGCGCGCCCCTGAGTCTATCCCCCGCCAAACCGGCCCAAAAGGCCAATTTGCTTGGGGCTTGGCCCCTGTTCCGATAGAACTAGACCCACCGTAAACGAAGCGATTCGAAGCCCATGACCGATACCGAAAAATCCTTGCCCTCCGACTACGACGCCGACAGCATTAAAGTGCTCAAGGGGCTCGATGCGGTGCGCAAGCGACCCGGCATGTATATCGGCGATACCGACGACGGTTCGGGCCTGCATCACATGGTTTACGAGGTGGTCGATAACGCCATCGACGAGGCGCTCGCCGGCCATGCCGATCTGGTGCAGGTGACGCTCAATGCCGATGGATCGGTCACCGTCATCGACAATGGTCGCGGCATGCCGACCGGCATTCATACCGGCGAAGGCATTTCGGCGGCCGAGGTCATCATGACCCAGCTCCACGCTGGCGGAAAATTTGACCAGAATTCCTACAAGGTCTCGGGCGGCCTGCATGGCGTTGGCGTCTCGGTGGTCAATGCCTTGTCGCAGTGGCTCAAGCTCAGCATTCGCCGCGAAGGCAAGATCCACGAGATCAGCTTCACCCATGGCGACGCCGACGCGCCGTTAGGGGTAACCGGCACCTATGAGGGCCGGACCGGCACGTCTGTGACCTTCCTGCCGTCGCTCGAAACCTTCACCATGGTGGAGTTCGATTTCAAGACGCTGGAGCATCGCCTGCGCGAACTCGCCTTCCTCAATTCGGGCGTCCATATCCTGCTGCATGATCGCCGCGCGGCCGACCCGGTCGATATCGACCTGTACTATGAGGGCGGCCTCGAAGCCTTCGTGCAATATCTCGACAAGTCGAAAAGCCCGATCATCGAGAAGCCCATCCTGATCATGCACGAGAAGGACGGCATCACCGTCGAAGTCGCGCTGCAGTGGAATGATTCATACCACGAGAACGTGCTCTGCTTCACCAACAACATCCCCCAGCGCGATGGCGGCACCCACCTTGCGGGCCTGCGCGGGGCGCTGACGCGCCAGGTCAACGGCTATGCGGATACGTCGGGCATTTCAAAAAAGGAAAAGGTCACCCTCAACGGCGATGACACCCGTGAAGGCCTTACATGCGTTCTGTCTGTAAAGGTCCCTGACCCGAAATTCTCGAGCCAGACCAAGGACAAACTGGTCTCCTCCGAAGTGCGGCCGGTCGTTGAAAACGTCGTCAACGAAAAGCTCGGCCAGTGGTTCGAGGAGCATCCCCAGGAAGCCAAGATTATCGCCACCAAGGTGGCCGAAGCTGCGGCCGCCCGCGAAGCCGCCCGCAAGGCGCGCGAACTCACCCGACGTAAGGGGGCACTCGAAATCTCCTCGCTCCCCGGCAAGCTCGCCGATTGCCAGGAACGCGATCCGGCCAAGAGCGAAATCTTCATCGTCGAGGGCGACTCGGCTGGCGGTTCCGCCAAGCAGGGCCGCGACCGCGCCACCCAGGCGGTGCTGCCGCTGCGCGGCAAAATCCTCAATGTCGAGCGCGCCCGCTTCGACCGCATGATCGGCTCCGACCAGGTCGGCACGCTGATCACCGCGCTCGGCACCGGCATTGGCAGCGAGGAATTCAACGCCGACAAGCTGCGCTACCACAAGATCATCATCATGACCGACGCCGACGTGGACGGCGCCCATATTCGCACGCTGCTGCTGACGTTCTTTTATCGCCAGACCATCGAGCTGATCAAACGCGGCCATATCTATATCGCCCAGCCACCGCTCTATAAGGTCAAGCGTGGCCAGTCCGAGCAGTACCTCAAGGACGAGCGCGCGCTGGAAGATTACCTGCTGACCACCGGGCTCGATGAGGCCGTGTTCACCACCCGCGATGGCGTCGCCCATGCCGGGCAGGACCTGCTCAGCATCCTGCAGCAGGCGCGCGACATCGTTCACGCCATCGGCAATCTCAATACCCGCTACAATCGCAGCCTCGTCGAACAGGCCGCGATCGTCGGCGGGCTCGATCCCGAAGGCCTCAGCGATCCGGCGCGCATCAACGTCACGATGGACCGCGTCGCCAACCGCCTCGACCGTATCTCCGACGAGCTCGAACGCGGCTGGACGGGTCTGGTCACCGACGAGGAGGGCCTCAGCTTCTCGCGCACCGTTCGCGGTGTCAGCGAAACCCACCAGATCGACCAGGCCCTGCTGCAATCGGCCGATGCCCGCAAGCTGCGCCAGCTCGCCGAGCGTCTCGACGAACTCTATGGCGGCGTCCCCACGCTCAACCGTAAGGGCGACATCACCCAGATTTTCGGGCCCGCCTCTCTGTTCAAGGCAGTCACCGATGCGGGCCGCAAGGGCGTTTCCTTGCAGCGCTACAAGGGCCTGGGCGAAATGAACCCCTCCCAGCTCTGGGAAACCACGCTCGACCCCAATGCGCGCACCCTGCTCAAGGTGGAAATCCGCGAAACCGACGAAGCCGACTCCATCTTCACCGCCCTGATGGGCGACCTCGTCGAACCCCGCCGCGACTTCATCCAGGACAACGCGCTCAGCGTCAGCAATCTGGACGTCTAGCCCCTGTCGGTGTCATCCCGGCCAGTCCGGGATGACCCTTGTTGGCAGCGCTGTGCCCCGCCCGCAACAGCGGCCGGGAAACCCGCCCAGACCCCCATAAACCGGCCACATTTTGCCCGGACAAGCGATCGGGACCGCGCCGATGCTGCCTGTGAGCGCTCTGCGAAACGGTCGATATTGTGCCTTCACGATGCGATAAGCTCGGTTTCCTGACTCAGCGGAACAGAGTACAAGGCGCACAAAGGCCGCTTTCAGGGTTCAATTGATGGATTTTCGCATTTCCCCCGATGACCGGGTCGGCGCTCAGGCCAAGCGGGGCGGCAAGCCCGCGCCACAAGCCAAAAGCGGTCGCGATCGGGTCGAACCCTCCATGGGCCAGTCGGTCGGGGTCTTCGTCGATGACGAACGCTCGGGCGGCGCGGGGACGCCACCGCCATCCAACAAAAAAGCCCCCAAGCGCGGCACCGCCAAGCCGCTGCGCGGCAAGGCCCCCAGGAAGCGCCGCTCGCGCACCGGCGGCTTGCTCATGGGCCTGCTCTATTGGGGCTTTATCCTGGGCATCTGGGTTGGTCTCGCGGGCATCGGCGTCGTGGTCTATTATGGCATGCAATTGCCGTCCTCCAACACCTGGGCGGTGCCCGATCGCGCCCCCAATATCCGTATTTTGGCCGCCGATGGCCAACTGATCTCCAATCGCGGCCAGACCGGCGGCGAAGCCACGACCCTGCGTGAGCTGCCAGCCTATGTGCCGGCGGCGTTCATCTCCATCGAAGATCGGCGTTTCTACGAACATTTCGGCGTCGACGTCATCGGCCTCGCTTCGGTGGCGCTGGAAAGCGTCAAGGCCGGCGGGGTCACCCGCGGCGCCTCCACCATCACCCAGCAGCTTGCCAAGAACCTGTTTCTCACCCCCGACCAGACGCTGGGCCGCAAGGTGCAGGAAGCCATTCTGGCCGTTTGGCTGGAACAGAACTATTCCAAGGACGAGATTCTCGAGCTTTATCTCAACCGCGTCTTCTTCGGCCATGGCGCTACCGGCATCGATGCCGCCGCCCAAACCTATTTCGGCAAATCCGCCCGCAATCTGACCCTTGGCGAAGCCGCCATGCTGGCCGGCTCGCTGCAGGCGCCGTCGCGGCTCAATCCCAAGGGTGATCCCGCCGCTACCGCCGCCCGCCAGAAGCTGGTGCTGCAGTCGATGGCCAACGAGGGCTACATCACCTCCGAGGAAGCCTCTGCCGCCCAGATCGATCCGTCCCAGACCGTGCGCACCAAGGTCGCGGGTTCGGAATCCTATGTGGCCGATTGGGTCGAGAGCCTGATGCAGTCCTATATCGGGGACGTCGATACCGACGTGATCGTCTCCACCACGCTCGATTGGCGCCTGCAGAAGGATGCCGAGGTTATCGTGCGCGAAATGGTAGCATCGGAGGGACCAAAGCGTCACTTTACGCAGGGTGCGCTAGTCGCCATGGACGTGGACGGCACCGTGCGCGCCATGGTGGGTGGTGTCGATTACCAGGCCAGCCAGTATAACCGCGCCGTCACCGCCAAGCGCCAGCCCGGCTCCACTTTCAAGCCCTTCGTCTACCTCGCCGCCATGGAAAAGGGCTATACGCCCGACACCTTGGCCGAGGACGCCAAGTTCGATTACAACGGCTGGAGCCCCCGCAATGCCTCGGGCAAATATGCCGGCACGGTGACGCTGCGCCAGGGCCTCGCCTATTCGCTCAACACCGTCACCGCGCGGCTGGCCATCGACGTCACCCCCCAGGTGGTGATCGATACCGCGACCCGCATGGGCATTTCCTCCCCGCTGACCCCGGTCCCCTCGATCGCGCTGGGCACCCAGGAAGTGAATCTGCTCGAACTCACCAGCGCCTACGCCCCCTTCGGCAATGGCGGCATGGGCGTCATCCCCAATGTGAT
This sequence comes from Devosia sp., assembly GCF_028290625.1. Taxonomy (GTDB): domain Bacteria; phylum Pseudomonadota; class Alphaproteobacteria; order Rhizobiales; family Devosiaceae; genus Devosia. The sequence goes on along the minus strand of NZ_JAQGJM010000027.1, from coordinate 274,548 downwards.
CACCTCGATCAAGACCGTCGATGGCAAGGTGCTGTATGAGGCGAGCAAGGCCGGCCCCGGCCAGGTTATCGCGCCCCATGTGCTGGCCGAAATGAACGATATGCTGGAAACCGCCGTCGAGGTGGGCACCGGCAAGGGCGCCAACCTGAATGGCTGGACCTTTGGCGGCAAGACCGGCACCAGCCAGGAAGCCAAGGACGCCCTGTTCGTCGGCTATACCTCTCACATGGTCACCGGCGTCTGGCTCGGCAACGACGATGCTACCAAGACCACTTTGTCGGGCGGCAACGTGCCGGTGGCGATCTGGAGCCAGTTCATGACCAAGGCCCATGAGGGCCTCGAGGTTCGGCCGATCCCCAATGGCACCTATCAGCCCGATCCTAGCCAGGGCGTGCCCCAGCAGGTCATGGATCCCAATACCGGCCAGCCGATGATCGACCCCGCCACCGGCCAGCCCATGGTGCAATATGTCGATCCGGCCACGGGGCAACCCGTCCAGCCCGGCGCGCAATTGCAGCAGCAGATCGATCCTGCCACCGGCCTGCCCTATGCCCAGATCGACCCGGCGACGGGTCAGCCGGTGCAGGCGCAAATCGACCCGAATACCGGCCAGTTGGTCCAACCGCAGGCACAGATCGATCCGGCCACGGGTCTTCCGGTCCAGCAACAGCAGCAGATCGATCCGGCGACCGGCATGCCGGTCCAGCAGATCGATCCCAATACCGGCATGCCGATCCAGCAGGTTATTCCCAGCGCCGGCCAGCCGGTACCGGGCCAGCCCGATACGCAAATTTATGATGCCAATGGCCAGGTTATCCAGGGCTACCAGGTCGATCCCAACGCGGCCCAGCAGCCGACACAATATGTCGATCCGAATACGGGTCAAACCTATGACGTCCGCGTTGATGCCAATGGCCAGCAAATCCTGGTGCCGCCCGGAACCGTGGGTCAGCAACAGCAGCAGGGTTTCGACCCCAACGCCCAGCAGCCGACGCCCCAGCAAAGCCCGGGCTCGCAACGCACGCTGATGGACCTGATCTTCGGCGATCAGCAGAACTAGCGGTGGCGGTGTCGATCAGACTGGCCCAGGCGGAAGATGTGCCGGCTATCGCCGATCTGATCGATGCCGCCTATCAGCATTACGTGCCCATTATCGGCGGCAAGCCGCGCCCGATGCTGGACGATCACGCGGCCCGGACGGCGCGCGGCGAAAACTTCGTCTGCAAGGACGATGACGCGCTGCTGGCGGTGATTGCGCTGACGCAGGAACAGCCGGCTGCGCTGCACATTTTCAATATTGCCGTTCATCTGGACGCTCAGGGCCGCGGCCTGCTGCGGCAATTGCTGGCTTTCGCCGAAGCCAAGGCGCGCGATGGCGGCCTGCCGCTGCTCACCCTCTACACCAACCAATTGATGACCCGGAACCGCGCCATCTATGCGCGTCTGGGTTTTGCCGAAGTTGGGACTGAGGAGGCGAACGGCTACAAAATCGTCTTCATGCAGCGGCCTGTGGCCATCGCCTGACCACTCTCAGGCCCCATACAGCATCAATTCGCGCCCATGCGCCTTGAGCCAGGCACGCCCGCGTTCCATATCGGGCAGTGTCCGCTTCACCGTGGCCCAGAACTGGTCGGAATGGTTCATCTCCACCAGATGGGCCACCTCATGGGCCGCCACATAATCCAGCACACGCGGCGGCGCGATGATCAACCGCCAGTTGTAATTCAGGTTGCCCGTCGACGAGCACGAACCCCAGCGGCTCGATTGGCTGCGCAGCTTGATCGAACGCACCGTCACGCCGAGCCGCTCGGCATGGACCGCCGTGCGCGCGGCGAGATCGATCGCGGCCTCGGCCTTGAGCCAATCGATCAACCGCCGCGCCTGGTGCGCCGGATCGCCGGGCACCAGCAGCACAGGCACGCCATCCACTTCGCTCAGTTCCACGCGGCCGCGCACCTTGCCGGTGCCGATGATGCGATGCACGACCCCGCGCAGCGGCACCGTGCCGCCATCGCCCAACTCAACCGCCTCGGGCGCCCGCTTCAGCCGCGCCGCCAGCCAGTTGCTGTGCCGCAGCAGGAACGCTTCCGCCTCGACCCATTTGCCATGCGGCGGCAGCGTCAGCACCGGCCCGCTGCTGGGCAGCGACAGCCGATAGCTGCGCGCCCGCGCATGCGTGCGCACCGCCACGCTCACCATGCGCCCGTCGATGGCCAATTGGGTGCTGGTGGGTATTTTTGGTTTGGCTTTGAAAAACACTGCGGGCACGGGACCTTCGGCCGGAGCCGGTGAGAATCATGGGAGCATTGTAAGATGACGGGGATGGATCGCGCCACGCCCTCGTGGTTCGAGGATCGCTGCGCTCCCACCTCACTATGAGGGCTGCTGGGAAATTGCCGTTCTACCAGTAGTCCTCATGGTGAGGTGCGAGCCCTTGCGAGCCTCGAACCACGAGGACGTGCCATCGTACCCCATAAAAAAAGGCGCCCCTCGCGGGACGCCCAGTTATCAATCGTTGGAAAACGACTGCCTCAGGAGGAGACTTCGGAGACTAAAGCTCAGGCGTTGCCGCCGCTGCCCCAGCCATTGTTGTTGTCGCCGTTATTGTCGTCCTTGGGCTCGGTATAGCCCTGGCGGCCGCCGCGGCGTTCGTTCATGAAGCGATCGAATTCTTCGCGGTCCTTGGCCTTGTTGAGGTTGGCCATGTACTCGTGGAAGGCTTCGATTTCCGCATCGAGGCGGGCGCGTTCTTCTTCAAGGCGGCGCAGCTGTTCGGCGCGGTAGTCGTCGAAGGCGGCATTGCCGCTGGACGACTGCGCATAGTGGTGACGCCCGAAGCCGGCATGACGGCTACGGTTGGGCGCGCACCAGTCGCGCCCCTTGTTGAAATAGGCCTGGGCCTTGTCAACCGAGCCGCCGAACTTTTCACCCCACAGGATGTAGGCGAGCACGACGAAGCCAACCGGCCAGAAGAAGATGAAGCCCATGACCATCAAGGCGATGGTGATCGGCGACCATTGAGGTTTGATAAGCGCTGTGTTCATTTCGTTGATCTCTTTCCCAGTCACGAATTCTCCAAAAGTGGCCCCGTACTGGGTAGGATCAAGCATGTGCCCGGGTTTTTTTGGTCTTGAAATCGATTGCTGGCTTTCCTATGCGCCGCGCCAAAACTGACCCGGCAAGCCTTCGAATGAGGAATAAATCGTGACTCTAATGCAAGCCGACGGTCTGCCGCTGCCTTCCACGTGGCGTCCGCTGCGCCTGGAAACCCTGGTGCTGCTGCGCTGGCTGGCCATTGGGGGACAAACCATTGGCGTGCTGTTCGTGGCCTTCGGGCTGGGCTTTCCGGTGCCGCTGCCGGCGTGCCTGGCGCTGATCGGCCTGTCGGTGGGGGTCAATCTCGTGCTGGTGGGGCGTTTCGGCTCGGCCTACCGGCCCACCTCGGTTTTTGCCGCTGGCCAGATCGCCTATGACCTGCTGCAACTCGGGTGCCTGCTGGCGCTGACCGGGGGCCTGCAAAACCCGTTCGCCATTCTGCTGCTGGCCCCGGTGTCGGTCTCGGCCACCACGCTGCCGCAGCAGGCTACGGTGGTGCTGGGCGTGCTCGCGGCGCTGATCGCCACGGTCCTTTCGGTGTTCCACCTGCCACTGCCCTGGGACCCCAGCGAAGCCCTGGTGTTCAATCGCATCTATGTCATCGGCATCTGGGTGTCGCTGATCTGCGGCGTGGTCTTCATCGCCGCCTATACGATGCGCGTCGCCCACGAAGCCCGCCAGATCGGCGATGCCCTCGCGGCCACCGAACTTGCCCTGTCGCGCCGCGAACAGTTGAGTGCCCTGGACGGCCTCGCCGCCGCCGCCGCGCATGAGCTGGGCACGCCGCTCTCCACCATCGCGCTGGCCGCCAAGGAAATGCGCGGCGAAGCGCCTGCCGGCAGCGACCTGGCCGACGATGTCGAGCTGATCATCGAGCAAGCCGCCCGCTGCCGCGCCATCTTGGCCAAGTTGCGCAATCTGGGCTCCGACGATGCTGATCCCTTCGCCGAAGTGCCGCTGACCGACCTGCTCGCCGAAGTCGCCCGCCCCCATGAAGGGCGCGGCAAGGTCATCGCCTTTGCCTCCGAAAAAGCCGCCGGCCCGCCTCCGGTCTTCCACCGCAGCGTTGGCCTGCTCTATGGGCTGGGCAATCTGATCGAAAACGCCACCGATTTCGCCCGCCAGACAGTGCGCATCGAATCCAGCTGGGACCGCTCTGCCATCAGTGTCACCATCACCGACGATGGTCCCGGCTTCGCCCCCGAACTGATCGCGCGGCTGGGCGAGCCCTACCTCACTAGCCGCCCCCGCGACCCGCAGGCCCGTGACGCGCATCTCCCCGGCGGGCTCGGCCTTGGCATTTTCATCGCCAAAACCCTGCTCGAACGCACCGGGGGGCGCCTAGCCTTCCAGAACATCGATCCCGCGGGGCATGCCCAGGTCCGGATTGTGTGGCCCCGCTCGGCGATCGAGCCGGGCATGCGGTAGTTGCCGTTCAAGATCGGCGAATTGCCCCGAACGGCCAATCCCCACCTGGTCATCCCCGCGAAGGCGGGGACCTCTGTTTTTTGGGGTGCCTGGCAACGGAGGTCCCCGCCTTCGCGGGGATGACCCGGTGTATCGGGGGACATAGAGCATGTCGGAAACACAGGCCGACTGTCTGCCCCACTCTGCGACATCCTGCCCCTTGTGACACCGGGTCCGAAACCAGACCTAAATGCTGTGATATCGGCTGTCACAGCCCCGGAGGTTCACCATGGTTCATCTGCATTTTGACGTTTCCGCCACAAACGCTTATGTGAAGTCCATGAGCACGATTGAAGAGCTTCTGGCCACCGACCCGTCCCTCCTGTTGGTGGACGATGACGCCGCATTCCTGCAACGGCTGGAGCGCGCTATGCAGCGCCGTGGCTTTGAGGTGCGCATCGCCGCCACCGTCGCCGCCGGCCTTGCTGCCGTCGCCGAGCGCCCACCCGCCTATGCGGTCGTCGACTTGCGCCTGGAAGACGGCAATGGCCTCGAAGTGGTGCAGGCGCTGCACACCAAGCGCGCCGATGCCCGCGCGGTGGTGCTGACCGGCTATGGCAATATCGCCACCGCCGTCACTGCGGTGAAGCTGGGCGCGGTCGATTATCTTTCCAAGCCCGCCGACGCGGACGACGTCATCAATGCCCTGCTCGCCACCGGCGAGGACAAGCCTGAGCCGCCGGAAAATCCGATGTCGGCCGATCGCGTCCGCTGGGAACACATCCAGCGCGTCTATGAGTTGTGCGACCGCAACGTGTCGGAAACCGCCCGCCGGCTGAACATGCACCGGCGGACGCTGCAGCGTATCCTCGCTAAACGCGCCCCTCGCTAAGCCACGAATAGAGCGTCGAAGCCGCCATAGATCATGCGGGCGCCGTCGAACGGCATCTTCATGGCCTGCATGCGCGCATCGGTCATCATTTTCTTCCCGACGGCGTCGCGCGTCGCCTTGTCCGGATATTCGATCCAGGAAAACACGATCGCTTCATCGTCCTTGGCCGCCACGGCGCGCATGAAGTCCGTCTGCTTGCCCGCCGGCACATCATCGCCCCAGGTCTCGACGATCCGCGTGGCGCCCCACTCCTTGAACAGCTCCGCAGCTTCACGGGCATGGTCGATATAGGCCTGCTTGTTGGCTTTGGGCACGGCGGCGACAAATCCATCCACGTAAGTCATTTCGCTCTCCTCTGCGGTGACATTGTCTCAATGACGAACGAGATGTCCCGGTTGCGACATCGCCCTGCCGGTTATTTGCGCGAAAACGAGGCGGTCCCCCTTTCGCCGTATTGTCAAAGCGTTAGTCTACCAACAGCCGATCAACCCGGGAGCCTGCAATGAGCGTCACCCTGCACTTCCACGGCGCGGCGGGCACCGTCACCGGCTCCTGCTATCGCGTGGTGCATCCCGGCGGGCAGTTCCTCATCGACTGCGGCCTGTTCCAGGGCAATCGCTCGGTGCGCGACCTGAACCTCAAGCCGACCCCGTTCGATCCCACGGCGATCGATTTCCTGCTGCTCACCCACGCCCATATCGACCATGCGGGGCTGCTGCCAAAACTCTATCGCGAGGGCTTTAGAGGCCCGATGTGGATGACCGAGCCGACCGCAGGCCTGCTCGAATATCTGCTGCCCGATAGCGCCAGCATCCAGGAAAGCGAGGCCGAGCGCGAAACCAAGAAACATGCCCGGCGCGGCGAGGAACCCGCCAAGCCGCTCTACACGCTGGAGGATGCCAACGAGGCGCTGCAGCATCGCGAGACGACGGGGTATGCGCAATGGATCACCCCCGGCCCCGGCGTGCGCGCCCGCTACTGGAATGCCGGCCACATTATCGGCTCGGCCTCGGTCGAAGTCGAAGTCATGGATACCGACGGCAAGCCGGTCACCATCCTGTTCTCCGGCGATATCGGCCCCGACGAAAAGGTGTTTTACAAGGAGCCCGAAGGCCCCGCCGGCTTCGACTACATTCTGTCTGAATCCACCTATGGGGGCCGCGAACGCGACGATTACACCCTCGTCCAGCGCCGTGAGAGCCTCAAGACCGAGATCAACGAGGCCCTGCGCCGTGGTGGCAACCTGGTCATCCCCGCCTTCGCGGTCGAGCGCAGCCAGGAATTGCTGCATGACATCGGCTACCTGATCAAGACCGGCGAAATCTCGCCCCAGCTGGTATTCCTCGATAGCCCGCTGGCCAGCAAGGTCACCAGCGTCTACCGCAAATACGCAAAGATGTTCGACGACGTCGAACTCAGCGCCGACGAACTGTTCAACGACCCGCGCTTCCGCATCATCGAGGCGGTCGAGGACAGCAAGGCGATCAACACCATCCGTGGCGGCGCCATCATCATGAGTGCGTCGGGCATGGCCGACGCCGGCCGCATCCAGCATCACCTGCGCAACAACCTGCCGCGTGGCAATGCCACGGTGCTGTTCGTCGGTTACCAGGCCCCCGGCACGCTGGGCCAGGTCATCCAGTCCGGCGCCAAGGAAGTCCGCATCCACGGTACGCTGGTGCCGGTGCGCGCCCGCATTCGCTCCATGGGCAACTACTCTGCCCATGCCGATCATTCCGAGCTGATGGCCTGGATCAAGGAGCGCCTACCTGCTCATGGCGCCATCTTCCTCACTCATGGCGAGGACGAGGAGCGCACCGCCCTGCGCGCCGCTTTGGTGACCAGCGGTCTCGCCGGCGACCAGGTAGTGTTACCCCAGCTCGATGACTTTTTCGAACTGCGCGCCAACGGCATTGCGGCGGTCATTCATCCTGCGACGCCGCGCATCGATCCGGCGCAGATGGCCACCGATTGGCACAACCAGTTCGCCGATTTCACCATCCGTCTCAGCCAGCGGCTGAACACCGCCAGCGATGTCGACAAGTTGCGGGTGATGAAGGAATTGCAGGCGAAGTTGTCCGAACTGGGTGGCGATACGACGCCACCGGTTTCGACGCTCACCGCGCCACGCGAAAGCCAGTCCGTCGACGAATAGACGCCCTCACCCCGAGGGGATTGAACACGCCTGCGGTGGCACATGTTCTCCCACCCACAACCGCGCCTTCCCCCGGACTTGATCCGGGGGCCGCTATCAGGATGGCATGTGCTTTGGAGGCCCGCGGATCAAATCCGCGGGAAGGAACGGTAGGCGGGGCTATCGTCTTCGATACGCCTCTCGTCCCCCCTACTTCGGCCTCGGATCCATCAGCAAATGAATCCGATCCGCCCCCATCCGTGCCAGTTTCAACATCAGCGCCTTGCGCCGCGCCGGGTTCAGGGGGGTATCGGGGCTATTGCGTAAAATCGCCCCGTCATGCCCGTCCGCCACGATCAGCCCCTCGCTTTCGGGAAAAATCGCGGCATCCAGCTCGGGCGGCTTGGCGAAGAAGAACTTATCGGAAAATTCGCGATATTCCGGCCATTTCCGATCCACCTGAAAATCGATCAGGCTGGATTTGATTTCGACGATCCAGATTTCGCCCTTCGGCCCCACGCCCAAAACGTCGGCGCGCCGGCCATTGCGCAGCGGCACCTCGGCATAGCAGGCCATGTCGTAGACTTCGCGCAGCATCCGCATCACCCCGCGCTGCACGCGCAGCGCGGTGGCCGATTGGCGCAGGTCAACGATCGGCGGCAGCTCAGCCATGGCTCGATGCGGGTTCCAGCCCCGCCGTTACTGTGCGCCCCTTTTGCGCCAGCGCCCGGCAGGCGATCAGCCCCAGGATCAGGACCGGCAGGATCACCAGGTACGACGAGCGGATGCCCAGATATTCGGCGACGAAACCCAGCAGCGGGGGCCCGAGAAAAAAGACGATGAACGTCACCTGGCCAAGCGCCGCTACATTGACTGCCGATGGCCTATCGGTGCGTTGCGCCGCCGCCGACACGGCCAGCGGATAGACCGCGCTGCAGCCGGCGCCCATCATCGCAAAGCCCGCCAACGCCACCCAATAGATCGGCGCGAAGGCCACCGCCACAGCGCCTGCAATCGCCAGCCCCATCAGCGTGATCGCGACGGTGCGAGGGCCAAACCGATCGACCACTGGATCGGCGAACAGCCGCATGGCGGCCATGAAACCCGAAAACAGCGTCAGCCCCAGCCCGCCGGTGAACGGATCGACGGCGAACACGTCGCGCATGTAAATGCCCGACCAGTCGATGCCCGCGCCCTCGACGAGGAAGGCCGCGATGCCGATCATGCAGAGCGGCAGCAGTCCCCAATTGGGAAAGGCGATGCGCGGCGTATCGCCCTGATGGGCGCTCGCTCGTGCCGGTGCATTGGTCATGCCCACCATCATCCACAGTCCGACGACGAACACCAAGCCCACCGCGATCAGCAGATGGATTTCGATGGAAATCCCGGCGCCGCGCACGAATGCACCCAGGAGCGCGGTCACGAAAAACCCGAGGCTCCACATCCCGTGGGCCCGGTTCATGTAGCTTTTGCCGAACTGCGCCTCCAGCCGGTCGGTCTGCACGTTGAGGTTGATCTCAAGAGCCCCCGCCAAGAGGCCGGCGACGAACAGCAGGATGAACACGCCCGGCGCCCAGCTCAGCCACGGGATCAGCGCATAGCACGCCGCGGTCCCCAGCACCGTTACCAGCGCCGTCGTGCGCGCACCCAGCCGGTCGATCAGTGGCGCCGAAAAGGTCAGCGAAATCAGCGAGCCGATGGCCATGCCGATCAGTGTCAGGCCCAGTTCGCTCTTGCTGACCTGCAATTGTTCCTGCAGGTCGGGCATGCGCGACAGCAGAGCGCCCAGCGCGAAGGCGAACAGGAAGAAGCAGGCGAAGATGCGGTAGTGCGGCGCGATTTTCATGCCAGTTTCGCCTTGAACTTGGGAGACAGGGCGCCGGCCGCGAACAGACTCACCACCACCAGGGGCAGGCCAATGCCGAAGGCCCAGCGGATGCCTGCATGCTCGGCCACAAAGCCCAGCAGCGGCGGTCCGAGCAGGAAGCCCACGAAGGAGATTTGCGCCAGGGCCGCCACATTGACCGCCGCCGGGCGATCGGTGCGCTGCGCCGCCGCCGACATGGCCAGCGGGAAGATCGCGCTGGTGCCGCAGCCCATCAGCGCAAAGCCGACCAGTGCCATCCACGGCGCATTTGCGAAAAATACCAGCAGCGCCCCGGCGCCGAGCACGCCCAGCAATATGCGCGCCACGGTGACAGGATTGGAGCGCTCGACGAACCCGTCGGCCAGGAACCGCATCAGTGCCTGCGCGCCTGCGCCCAAAGCCACCGCGAAGCCGGCGAGGAACGGCTCGGACTGGAACACGTCGCGCATATAGATCGCCGACCAGTCGATGCCGGCACCCTCCATCATCACCGCCGCCATGGTCACGCAAACCAGCACCAATATGGCTAGTGTGGGCCGGGCGAAACGCGGGCCCTCATCGGTGCTGCCGCCGGTGCGATGCCCGGCCGCCTCGAAGCGGCCCATGATCACGGCGGTGCCGACAAAGATCACCGGCACCATGATCAGCAGGTGCAATTGCGGCGACAGGCCGGTCTGGGCGATCAGCGAGCCGATTAGGCCGGCGCTGAAAAAGCCGATGCTCCAGAAGCCATGCGCCCGGTTCATGATGCGCCGGCCGATGGCGTGCTCGACGCGGTCGGCTTCCAGATTGACGATGACCTCGATCACCCCGATGGTCAGCCCGACCGGCAGCAGCAGGAGGAACAAAGTCAGCGGCGAGGGCGCCCACACCGCCAGCGCGTAAAACACCGCGAGCAGCGGCAGCGCGGTCAGCAGCGCGCGGCGATGGCCGACTTTTTCAATCAACCCGCCCGCAAATGTCAAAGAAATCAGTGTGCCGACGGCAGCGCCGATCAGCGCCAGCCCAAGTGCACCCTCGGCCACGCCCATGGCGCGCTGAATATCCGGCAGGCGCGGGAAAATGCTGCCCATGCAAAATGAATAGACGAAAAAAGCCGCATAGACCCGCAATTGCGGGGGCATGTCGATGCCGAATTTCATGACTGAAAAATAACTCGCGAACCGGAATTGGAGGCGACGCTAACCGGATTCGCCGTGCGGCGAAACAGCGTCTCAAATGCTGTAAAACCGTTTATTGCAACGTTTGAATAAAGGCAATTGCTCGTATGGCTACAATTGCGCGCAGGCTCCGCGGCGCGCGCCGTCACACCATCGCGTAGCTGTCGTCCCGCAACACGCTGACGCCCGCCTCGAAGCTGCGCACGATTTCCAGCCGCCGGAATTGGCCACCCAGCCGGTTTTCGGCGGGCAGGTTCGGCGCCGTCACCCGGTCGCGCCGATCGGGGCCGAAATAGCTCGAGGTTTCGAAATAGGTCAAGTTCGGCCCCACCTGCCGCCCGATCCGCTCGCTCACCCGCTGCTGGGTGAACGGCATGGTGATGATGTCGTCGAACCCCAGATTGATGCAGGCCGAAATGACCTCCACCGAGGTCTTGTCGGAGAAATAGATCATCGGTGAAAACCGCACGCGCCGGCTCGGACAGAAGCGGATTGCCTCGGCAATTTCGCCCAGGCTGGCAATCTGCACCACCGGGGCGAACAGGAAATAGCAGACCGGCGTCTTGTGCGCCTGGCTCTCGGCGGCCTCGATGCCCCCATAGGGCAGTACCGCCGCGAACTTGAGGGTTCGCGCGATATCCGCCAAAGCGGCGCCGGCCCCGGTGGTGGGGCCGATGATGAAAGCGGTGGCATGCATTGAAGGTCGCGTCCCCGACCAAATTTAGTTCCCGCCAGCACGTTACGTCCACCATTGCTAAGAGCGCGCTAACAGGCGGGCTGGTTTGTACACGGATGACAATCCGCGCGTGCTATTTGCCCTGATGCAACGGCCGCTCGCCGCGAAACAGCGGCGCATTATCACGCATCAGCGCGGCGATGCGGTCGCCGATGGTGCGCACGGCCAGACTATGGCGCTCCTCGTGATGGCTCACCAGCCATTGGTCGGTGCGCAATTCGCCGATCAGTGGTGCCACCCGGATCAGCCGCTCATCGCTATCGCCCACGAAGCACGGCAACACCGACAGCCCCGCGCCAGCCGCCACCAGTTCCTTGACGCTCATGGCGTCATTGCCACGCACCCCGATACGATCGCCATGACGCGCCTCGATCCAGCGCGCCGAAGCAGTCTGGGCTCCCTCGCCAGCCACGCCGACGAACAGGCCGGCGGCTACGCCATTGATCAGTTCACGTCCAGAATAGAGCCCATAGGCGACGCTGCCGATCTGCCGGCCGGCCAGCCATTGCTCGGTCGGCCGCTGATTGCGGATGCCCAGGTCGGCATTGCGGCGCCCGATATCCACCTTCTCATTGGCGGTCACCAGTTCCAGCCCGAACCGGTCGGCGACGGTCCACACCCTGCCGATATGGCGCGACACGAAGGCTGAGGTCCATGGTCCCGCCGATAGCCGCACGATGCGGTCGCGCAGGTTGCCTTCCTTCCACCGCGTCAGCGACAGCATGGCGGCCTCCACATCCTCGGCGCGCGCCAGCAGGTCTTCGCCCGCGCTGGTCAGTCGATAGCCCTGCTGCGAGCGGTGAAACAGCGGCTCGCCAATTTGCCGCTCGAGCGCATTGACGCGCCGGCCCAGTGTCGCCGCGCTGAGGCCGGTGGTCGCCGTCGCGGCGCTCAGCCCGCCCAGCCGCGCGACATCAAGAAACACCCTCAGGTCGTCCCAGCCAAAGTCCATTTTTCAATTCTGCAAAGCTCATTGCGTTCCTGACCATAGCGGTAGCGCTGTAATCCGGGCAAGTATGTCCCTGCGGCGCGACACAGCGCCAAACCATCTCCGGCAAAACAGCACTATTGAAAAACCGGCCCAGGGCCGGCGCTGGCCTTGCCATGCCGAAAATTCAGGAGATTTTCCATGCTGCAAAACCTCATCGCCCGCTATCGCATCTGGCAATTGCGGCTCGATACCACGCGATACCTCGAAAGCGCCGACGACCGGATGCTGGCCGATATGGGCATCGAGCGCGACGCCATCAGGATCATTGCCCGCCGCAATGCCAAGGCCGCCCAGCAGGCCCGTACCGCGACCCCTGCAACCAGTTGCGACGAGGCCGATTGTGGTCTGGTCGCCTGAAACGAGGAGAACCACAATGCAGATCAACACACTCGGCCCATTTGGTCCCGTCAGCCGCCTCACCCTGGGCGGCGGCGGCATCGGCCAGCTCTGGGGCGAGGCCTCGGACACCGACTCGGTCGATACGCTGCGCCGCGCGGTGGATGCCGGCATCGACCTCATTGATACCGCGCCCGGCTACAAGAATTGCGAGAAGATGGTTGCCAAGGCCTTCGGCGGCAAACTGCCCGACGGCGTGCGCATCACCACCAAGTATGGCCTGGGCACGCCGCCGGCGAGCGAGGTCTATGATCGCTTGCGGGCTTCGCTCGACGCGAGCCTTGCCGCCATGCGGCTACCGCGCGTCGACCTGATGATCCTGCACAGCGAAATCCGACCCGACGATTTCGAATATCGCGCCGGCCAACCGCCCAAGGACATCCGCTCCACGAGCCTCAGCCTCTATCGCCAGGCGGTGGTGCCAGCTTTCGAGCGGCTGGTCTCGGAGGGTTTAATCGGCGCCTGGGGCATTACCGGGATCAACCACGCCGCCGCCACCGTGGACGCAATGTCTTCCGGCCCACGCCCCGCCGTGGTCCAGGCGATCGCCAATCTGATGGATAGCCCCGGCGAGATGAACGGCACTGGCCTCGCGCCGCGCCCACGAGACGTCATTACAGCCGCCAAAACCCATGGCGTCGGCGTCATGGGTGTCCGCGCCGTGCAGGCTGGCGCCCTGACGTCCGGGATCGACCGCCCCGAACAAAGCCCCACCAGCGCCGACTTCGACCGCGCCGCATCCTATCGCGCGCTGTGCAAGCAATGGGGCGAGGACCCGGCCATCATTGCCCACCGCTATGCCGTCGGCGTGGACGGCGTCGATACGCTGGTGCTGGGGGTCAAGAACGTTGCCGAACTGGAGCAGGCGCTCGACGCCGAGCGTCAAGGCCCGCTCGATGCCGAGCAGGTTGCCGCCATCGACGCGCTGGGTTTGCGCCTCTGAAAATAAATGGGCCGCCCCCAAGGAGCGGCCCATTCATAATCTGTATTCTCGTTCAGATTTGTTCGATGCAGACCGAAGTGGTGCCGCGATTGCGGAAGCCAAGCTTGGATGCGGCACCGGCCGACAGATCGATAATGCGGCGGCCATGGAAGGGGCCACGATCGTTGATGGTCACGATCACCGCATTACCGGTGCGCTGGTCGGTAACGCGCAATTTGGTGCCGAAGGGCAGCGAGCGATGGGCCGCCGTCATGGCATTCTGGTTGAAGATCTGGCCGGAGGCGGCGCGGTGGCCATTGAAGCCGGGGCCGTACCAGGAGGCGCCGCCGCATTGGGCAAAGGCACCAGCAGTGGACATTGTCAGGACTGCAGCAGCAAGTGCAGCGGCGAACACGGTCTTTTTGATCAAGCGTCTAGTCTCTCTTCAGTTGTTCCTGAACAGAGGCTTAATGGCGGGCCGGGGCCACAATGTGGGCCAATTGCCATAATGACCCTCCGGCCCCGATCTGTTGCCGATAAGGCGCGGTAAATCGCGTTACCATTGGTTAATATGCCGGCCAAGACTCTGCTGGGCGCAGGATATGAATCTAAAATCAAACCCCATCGGCGTATGGAGCGCACGGATTCCGCCCGTGGCGAAATTGGATTTGCGTCGTGCGACTTTGTGGCAACAGTTCCGCGCTTAGGGCCGGCCACCCGCACTTTTTGCAAGGTTCCAGCAGAACTTTGGGCAGTTTTGGGGCCGTCCATGCCTGAATAAGGCACGATTGTGACGCCCACTACGGCGCCTAAACGCCAAAAACCGTGGATTGCGGCTTCCGCGCCCGCGCTGCTCCAAGCAATATGGCGCCCGAGTCGCCAATGAGCGACGGGGGACGTCATGACACTTGCCACAACATTCATTCTTATCGGCCGTATTGTCTTCGGCCTGTTTTTCCTGATCGCCGGCCTGCGCAACTTCGCCGGTTTCAAAACGCGCATTCCGTCAAAGACCAATTACGGCTGGGACCTGCCGCCGCCCATCGTGGCCCTGGGCTTCGCCATGCAACTAATCGGCGGGCTGTCGCTCGTGCTTGGCTTCTGGACCATCTATGGCGCCGCGCTGCTAATCGTCTTCCTCGTGCTGGCCACGGCGATGTACCACAATCTCTTCCTGTTCCACGGCAAGGAGCGCGACCCGCATCTCTATCTGGTGCTGGTCAACATTACCCTCGCCGCCGGCCTGCTGCAGATCATCGGCCTCTCGCTCTAGTTTTTCGCATCGCCTCGGCACGGGCTTGACGGCCTCGCACTATCGTGGATATAAGTTATCCACGATAGGAGATGTCCATGAAACTCGGCGACGGTGTCGAACAAGCCATCCACAGCGTTCTGGTATTGTCGGGCCTCGCGGCTGACGGTGTCCTCGCCGCCGCGGCTCTGGCCGAATATCACGGTGTTTCCACCAGCTATCTGCTCAAGCATCTGCAGGCTCTGGCCGGTGCCGGCATTCTGCAGTCAGTCCCGGGTCCCAAGGGCGGCTACCGCCTGGCTCGGCCCGCCGACAAGATTTCACTGCTCGATATCGTGCTTGCCGTCGAAGGCGCGGCACCGGCCTTTCGCTGCGCCGAAATCCGCCAGCGCGGCCCGTTCCCCCTGGCGCCGGAATTCTCCAAGGCGCCCTGCGCTGTGAACGCCGCCATGCTCAAAGCCGAGCAGGCCTACCGCGCCGAACTGCGCAAGGTCAGCCTCGCCGATCTCGAAACCGACAAGGCCACCCCGCTCGGCGCCGCCATCAACCAGCGCAGCTGCGCTTTCCTCGATCGCCACGAACGGCGCCAACCCCATCCCAACTGAAGGACTTTCTTATGCAAGCTCGCATCGATTTCTACGCCGCCGCGCCCGAAGCCACCAAGGCCGTCTCCGCGCTCGACCGCTACGTGGTCAAGGATAGCGGCCTGCCGCACCACCTCATCCACCTGATCAAGCTGCGCGCCTCCCAGCTCAATGGCTGCGCCTTCTGCGTTGACATGCACGTCAAGGAAGCCCGCCGCGGCGGCATGGGCGAGCAGTGGATCAACCTGGTCTCCGCCTGGCAGGAATCCCCAGTCTATAGCGCCGAGGAACGCGCCGTTCTGGGCTGGACCGAAGCCCTGACTTTGCTGGCCGATACCCGCGCGCCGGACGCCGATTTCCAGGCCCTCAAGGCGCATTTCTCCGACGAGGACATCACCAAGATCACCGTCGCCATCGGCGCCATCAATGTCTGGAACCGCCTCGCCGTCGGCCTGCGCAGCCAGCACCCGATCGATAAACCCGCTATCGCCGCCTGACCTTTTCGACCTATCGCCGGCGCTTTGTGACGCCTGTCGTGGCGGCCCGACCCCCGCGCCGCCACGACACCTCCCCGGGGGGAGGGAAATTACCCGCCGGATCGGCTAGAATGTGTCATGGCACCAAAACGGCAGCGGGGCAGGCCGCCCCATGATGATCGCCTGACCCCCGCCGAATGGCGGGTGGTGCACGCTGCCCAGCACGGCATGAGCAATCGCCAGATCGCCCGGCGGCGCGGCATCAGCCTGGACGCGGTCAAGTTCCACCTCGCCAATATCATGGGCAAGCTTGGCCTCGCTGACCGGCAGGCGCTGCGCCACTGGTTTGCCGTGCCCGCCGCCAGCGCCCTCAATGCAAGGACAACCCCCATGCCCGATCCCGTCCAGCTTGGCCCCATCGGCCAGGTCTCGCGCAGCGTCGCCGATATTGCGGCCGCCACCGCCTTCTACCGCGACGTGCTCGGCCTGCCCCACCTCTATACCTATGGCGACCTGGCGTTTTTCGATTGCGGCGGCCTGCGGCTTTACCTGCAACAGCAGGCGGCCCCGTCGCTGTCGGAATCCGTGCTCTATTTCCAGGTGCCCGATATTCTTGCCGCCCATGCGGCGCTCGCGGCCCGCGGCGCCGTCTTCACCGCCGCCCCGCATCGCATCCACACCCACCCTGATGGCACCGAGGAATGGATGGCCTTCTTCGCCGACCCCGAGGGGCGTCCGCTCGCCATCATGGCGCAGGCCAGGCCGGCCTGACGCGATATTCAAAATTGAATGGCAGCCCGGATGATTTGGCGGAAAGCCAAACATATGTGTGTGGAGTACATCGGGTCATCACCTGAAAGGACACGCCATGACCCTCGCTGCCGCATCTACCGAAACGCCTGTATCTCTCGATGCCAACGTCATCTGGTTCCAGCGCCTCGAAGGCGCCGTCATGCTGGGTGCCAGCGTTGCGGCCTATACCTGGCTCGGACAATCCTGGCTGGTCTTCGGCGTTTTGCTGCTTGCGCCAGACCTTGCCATGCTGGGCTATCTTCGCTCCTTCCGCGCCGGCACGCTGAGCTACAATCTGGTGCACAACTATGTCGGCCCTGCGCTGCTGGCCATGCTCGGACTGCTCGTCGGCCCTTGGGCTTTCGGCTTGGCTGCCATCTGGGTCGCCCATATCGGCATGGACCGCATGATCGGCTACGGCCTCAAGCTCAGCACCGGGCTCGGCGACACGCATCTCGGTCGCAAGGGCAAAGCCCGCTAACGCCACTGGAACGCCTTGGCGGCTCGGCCATTATGCCGCCATGGCTTATGAACTTTACTATTGGACCGGCATCCAGGGCCGCGGCGAATATATCCGTCTGGCGCTAGAGGAGGCCGGGGCGCCCTACCACGACATGGCGCGCGAGCAGGGCGATGGCGTCATCGAGGCGCTGACCAAAAAGGCGCAAACGCCCTCCTTCGCGCCGCCATTCCTCAAAGATGGCGACCTGATCCTCGGCCAGGCCTCCGCCATTCTGCTCTATCTCGGCGACCGGCTCGATCTCGCGCCCAAAGACCCCCGTCTGCGCCTCTGGACCCTTCAGATCCAGCTCACCATCGCCGACCTCGTGACCGAGGGGCACGACGCGCATCATCCCCTCGGTGCCGATTTCTACTACGAAGACCAGAAACCCGAATCGAGGCGCCGCGCCGCCGATTTCCGCCGGCAGCGCGTTCCCAAATTCCTCGACTGGTTCGAAACCATCCTGGCCCGCAATCCCAGGGGTTCGGCCCATCTGGTCGGCGCCCGCCTGAGCTATGCCGACCTGTCACTGTTCCAGATTGTCGAAGGGCTCGACTACGCTTTCCCCAAGCTGATGGCGCGGATCGGCGGGGACTACCCAAAAGTCCGCGCCTTGCATGATGCCGTTGCCGAACGCCCCAATATCAAGGCCTATCTGCAAAGCGAACGCCGCCTGCCGGGCAATGAGGACGACCTGTTTCGGCACTATCCAGAGCTGGACGCCTAGGCCTTCACCACCCGATAATCCATATGCGTGGCGAACCGCGTAGGGCGTGCACCGACAGGGTCGAGCTTTGCCGTCAATCCATCCCAGAGCCGCTCGCCGGCGCCGATGATCACCGGCGCGATCTGCAGGTGAAGCTGCTCGATCGCCCCGCTATTGAGATAATGCCGCGTGGTGCTGACGCCGCCTGCCACCGCCACGTCGCGCTCGCCCGCCGCCTCCCGGGCACGCGCCAGGGCGACTTCCTGGCCCTCGGTGACGAAATGAAATGTCGTGCCGCCCTCCATTTCGATGGCTGGGCGCGCATAGTGGGTGAGCACGAAAACCGGTGCGTGATAAGGCGGATTGGGACCCCACCAGCCCTTCCACTCAAGTTCCCACACATCCGGTCCGGGGGCCGCGAACATGTTCCGGCCCATGATGAAGGCGCCATAATTGGTGATGGCGGTGAGTTCGGCCCGGTTGTTGTCGGCGTCCTCGAACATCCAGCGGCCCAGCTGTGACGGGTCGACGCTCCCAAACGGGCGTTCCCTTGTCTGGTTGAGGCCGGTGCCGAACCCGTCCAGCGACAGCATCATATGGGCTTGAACCTGCTGAGCCATTTTCCGCTCCAATACTTAAGTATTTAATTAACCAATAGGATAGTGCCATTCGATTGTCAAGCGAACGCCTAATTGTTTATGACTTCGCCCTTGGCGTCAGCCCATACAAAAACAACTGCTCCAGATACCGCGCCGCGTCCTCGAAGCGGCCTTCGCCGCCGCGGCTGGGCCCCAGCACGGCGCGCACCTGCACGTCGAAATCGGCATAGTGCTGCGTTGTCGCCCAGATCGAAAAGATCAGGTGATAGGGATCGGTGCGCGCCAGCTTCCCCTCGTCCATCCAGCCCAGCAAAATCCCTGCCTTCTCATCGACCAGGTTCTTCAGATCGATTTCGATCATCTCGATGATATGCGGCGCGCCCTGCAGCATCTCATTGGCGAACAGCCGGCTTTCGCGCGGATAGTCGCGCGCCATTTCCAGCTTGCGCCGAATATAGGAGCGGATTTCGGGGAACGGATCGCCTTTCGCATCCATCTCGCGCAGAGGCGCCAGCCAGGTCACCAACAGCTCGCTGATCAGCCGGCGGTGGATCTCTTCCTTGCGCGGAAAATAATACAGCAAGTTGGGTTTGCTCATCCCCGCCACCTCGGCGATCTGGTCGATGGTGGAGCCACGAAAGCCGTGCACCGCGAACACTTCGAGCGCAGCCTCGAGGATCACGTTCTGCTTTTCCCGTTGGATGCGGGTCAGCGGTCGCGGCTTGGCGCCGGCTTTCCCCAGGGGCTTGCCGTCTCGTTCGATGAGTGCGGACGTGTCGGCGTTTTTCACCTTGGTGGGAACCATTTTCGCCTTGCGGGAAAGTTTGGGAGTGCTAACATTTTTCCAACTGGTCAAAATTCTTGGGTTTGCGTTCCCACGTCAAGAGCCAATCAACAAGACCGAAAAAGTCATCGACCAATAGGGAGCCAGACACCGTGTCAAATTCCAATGCAGTGCCCAACGATCTGAGCGCATTCTGGATGCCGTTCACCGCGAACCGGCAGTTCAAAAAAGCGCCGCGCATGTTCGTGGCCGCCAAGGATATGCACTATACCACGTCCGACGGCCGCCAGGTTCTGGATGGCACGGCGGGCCTCTGGTGCGTCAATGCCGGCCATGCGCGTCCGCTCATCGTCGAGGCCATCGCCAAGCAGGCTGCCGAACTCGATTATGCGCCCGCGTTCCAGATGGGCCATCCTAAGGCGTTCGAGCTGGCCAATCGCCTGGTCGATATTTCGCCCAAGGGGCTCGACCATGTGCTGTTCACCAATTCGGGCTCCGAGTCTGTCGAAACCGCGCTCAAGGTCGCCCTGGCCTATCACCGCGTAAAGGGCGAGGGCGCCCGCACCCGCCTGATCGGCCGCGAACGCGCCTATCACGGCGTCAATTTCGGCGGCATTTCGGTGGGCGGCATCGTCACCAACCGCAAGATGTTCGGCACGCTGCTGGGCGGCGTCGATCACATGCCGCACACGCATAACCTGGCCAAGAATGCCTTCACGAAGGGCGTACCCGAATACGGCACCGAGCTGGCCGATGAGCTGGAACGCATCGTCACCTTGCATGACGCGTCCACCATTGCCGCCGTCATCGTCGAGCCGGTCGCCGGTTCCACTGGCGTGTTGATCCCGCCCGTCGGCTACCTTAAGCGCCTGCGCGAGATCACCAAGAAGCACGGCATCCTGCTGATTTTCGACGAAGTCATCACCGGCTTCGGCCGCCTCGGCACCCCATTTGGCGCCGATTACTTCGACGTCACCCCTGATATCCTGGTAACCGCCAAGGGCCTGACCAACGGCATCATCCCGATGGGCGCGGTTCTGGTCACCGGCGACATCCACGACGCCTTCATGGGTGGCCCCGAACACGTCATCGAGTTCTTCCACGGCTATACCTATTCGGGCAATCCGGTGGCCTCGGCGGCGGCGCTGGCCACGCTCGAAACCTACAAGCAGGAAGACCTGCTGACGCGCGGCACCGAACTGGCGCCCTATTGGGCCGATGCGCTGCACTCGCTCAAGGACGAGCCGCACGTCATCGATATCCGCAATATCGGCCTGATCGGCGCCATCGAACTCGAACCCATTGCCGGCTCGCCCACCAAGCGCGCCTTCTCGGCGTTCCTGGCCGCCTATGAATCGGGTTTCCTCGTGCGCACCACCGGCGATATCATCGCCCTCAGCCCGCCGCTGATCATCTCCAAGTCGCAGATCGATGAATTGGTCGACGGCATCCGCGCCGTGCTGAGGAGCATCGAATAATGGACATCATCGAAAACGCCGTAGCCGGCAAACGCTATGTCTCCACCGGCCGTCGGGTGCCCGTGTTCAATCCTGCCACCGGCGAGCAATCGGCCGAGCTGCCGCTATCGACGCTGAGCGAACTCAACGACGCCGTCGCTTCGGCCAAAAAAGCCTGGCCGGCTTGGGCCAATACCCCGCCGATGAAGCGCGCCCGCGTCATGTTCAAGTTCAAGCAATTGCTGGAAGCAAACGCCGACGAATTGGCGCGCGCCATTTCCAGCGAACACGGCAAGGTGCATGACGATGCCTTGGGTGAACTTGCCCGCGGCATCGACTGCGTCGATTTCGCCTGCGGCATTCCCCAACTGCTCAAAGGCGAATTCTCGCGCAATGTCGGCCCCTCGATCGATACCCATTCGGATCGCCAAGCGCTGGGCGTCGTTGCCGGTATCACCCCATTCAACTTCCCGGCCATGGTGCCGATGTGGATGTATCCAGCCGCCATCGCCTGCGGCAATACCTTCATCCTGAAGCCCTCCGAACGCGATCCCTCGGCCTCCATGCTGGCCTGGAACCTGATCATGGACGCCGGCCTGCCCGAAGGCGTGCTCAATATCGTTCACGGCGACAAGGAAATGGTCGACGGCATTTTGGACCATCCCGATATCAAGGCCGTGTCCTTTGTTGGCTCGACCCCGATCGCCGAATATGTCTACCAGCGCGGCACCAAGGCCGGTAAGCGCGTTCAGGCTCTCGGCGGCGCCAAGAACCACATGGTCATCATGCCCGACGCCGATCTCGACCAGGCCGCCGACGCCCTGATGGGCGCCGGCTACGGCTCGGCCGGCGAACGCTGCATGGCCATCTCGGTGGCTGTCCCGGTCGGCAAGGAAACCGCCGATGCGCTGGTCGCAAAACTGAAGCCCCGCGTCGAAGCCCTCAAGATCGGTCCGGCGACCGACAAGGACGCCGAAATGGGTCCGGTCGTCACCAGGATGCACCGCGACAAGATCCTCGGTTATATCGACGCCGGCGTGGAACAGGGCGCCGAACTCGTCGTCGATGGCCGTGGCTTCAAATTGCAGGGTTATGAAGGCGGCTATTATGTCGGCGGCACGCTGTTCGACAACGTCACCCGCGACATGACCATCTACAAGGAAGAAATCTTCGGCCCCGTTCTGTCGGTGGTCCGCGCCAAGGACTATGCCGAGGCGGTCGATCTGATCAACACCCATGAATACGGCAATGGCACCGCCATCTTCACCCGCGACGGCGACGCCGCCCGTGAGTTTGCCGACAAGATCGAAGTGGGCATGGTGGGCATCAACGTCCCGATCCCGGTCCCGGTCGCCTACCACTCCTTCGGCGGCTGGAAGCGGAGCCTCTTCGGCGATCACTCCATCTACGGCCCCGAAGGCGTGCACTTCTACACGCGGCTGAAAACCGTCACCACCCGCTGGCCCGCCGGCATCAAGGGCGGCGCGGAATTCTCCTTCCCGACCCACAAATAGCCTCTAGTCATATAGGTAGTCCCATGTCCTCTCCCGGCGAAAATCTTCGGATCAATGGTGACCGGCTCTGGGATAGTCTCATGGACATGGCCAAGATCGGCCCCGGCATTGCTGGCGGTAACAACCGCCAGACGGTGACCGACGCCGACGGCGAAGGCCGCCACCTGTTTCAATCCTGGTGCGAGGCCGCCGGCCTCACCATGGGCGTCGATGAAATGGGCACCATGTTCGCCCGCCGCGAAGGCACCGATCCAAGCCTCGCGCCCGTCTATGTCGGCTCCCACCTCGATACCCAGCCCACCGGCGGCAAATATGATGGCGTGCTGGGCGTGCTGGGCGGCCTCGAAGTCGTGCGCACCCTCAACGATCTGGGCATCAAGACGCGCCACCCTATCGTCGTTACCAACTGGACCAACGAGGAGGGCGCCCGCTTCGCCCCCGCCATGATGGCCTCGGGCGTCTTCGCCGGCGTGCTCGACCAGGCCGACGTCTATGCCCACACCGACAAGGACGGCAAAAAGTTCGGCGACGAGCTCGCCCGCATCGGCTGGAAGGGAAGCGAGAAGGTCGGCGACCGCAAGATCCACGCCTTCTTCGAACTGCATATCGAGCAAGGCCCAATCCTTGAGGACGAAGGCATCGACATCGGTGTCGTGACCCACGGCCAGGGCCTCAAATGGCTCCAGGTCACCCTGACCGGCAAGGAAGCCCATACCGGCTCCACCCCCATGCCCAAGCGCCGCAATGCCAGCCTCGGCATGGCCCGCGTCATTGAACTCGTCCACCACACCGCCATGAGCCACCAGCCCGATGCCGTTGGCGCCGTCGGCCATATCGAGGTCTATCCCAACTCGCGCAACATCATCGCCGGCAAGACGGTCTTCACCATCGACATTCGCTCGCCCAGCAAGGCGACATTGGACGAGATGGACCTGACCATCCGCACCGGCATCGAAGCCATCATTTCGGACATGGATATCGGTGCCGAGATCGAGCAGGTCGGCCATTTCGATCCGGTGACCTTCGATCCAGGCTGCGTCTCCGCCATCCGCAACGCCGCTGAGCGGCTGGGGTACTCCCACCGAAACATCATCTCCGGTGCCGGCCACGACGCATGCTGGATCAACCGCGTTGCACCAACGGCGATGGTGATGTGTCCGTGTGTGGACGGGCTCAGCCACAACGAGGCGGAAGATATCTCCAAGGAATGGGCGGCCGCGGGGGCGGATGTGCTGTTTCACGCGGTGGTAGAAACAGCGGGGATTGTGGAGTGATGATTTCCGCAAGGCATCGATGCTGGCCTCCATTCCTCTCCCCGTCGGGGAGAGGGTGGCTCGGCGCAGCCGGGACGGGTGAGGGTGCCCTGTGATCGAACGCCGCGCCCGCCTTTTGCGACAAGACGGAACCGATGCCGAAAACCGGCTCTGGTATTCGCTCCGCAGTCGCGCATTGGGCGGCAACAAATTTGTTCGACAGCTCGCGATCGGCCCATATTTCGCAGACTTCGCCTGTCGTGAGCATATGCTGATTATCGAAGTCGATGGCGGCCAACATGATGGGTCGCAATCGGATATCGCTCGAACAGGTTACCTGAATAGCCAAGGCTACTCTGTCCTGCGCTTCTGGAACAACGAAGTGCTTGAGAATCGCGACGGCGTTCTCGATGCCATCACTCGCGTCATAGAGCAGACACCCTCACCCGACCTCCGCTACGCTCCGGCCACCCTCTCCCCGACGGGGAGAGGAATAAGAGGCGCCAGAGCCGCCGCCGCATCAATAGCCGCACGACACCTTTCTATTCCTCTCCCCGTCGGGGAGAGGGTGGATCGCCCGCAGGGCGAGACGGGTGAGGGTGCGCTTTCCCACGAAAGGCCCATCCCATGACCACAGTCATCAAAAACGGCACCGTCGTCACTGCCGATCTCACCTATGCCGCCGATGTGCTCATCGATGGCGAAACCATCATCGAGATCGGTCCTAACCTGTCCGGCGATACCACGCTCGACGCCACCGGCTGCTACGTCATGCCCGGCGGGATCGACCCCCACACGCATCTGGAAATGCCGTTCATGGGCACCTATTCCTCCGATGATTTCGAATCCGGCACCCGCGCGGCGCTCGCTGGCGGCACCACCATGGTGGTGGATTTCTGCCTGCCCAATCCGGGCCAGAGCCTGCTCGAAGCCCTCCAGATGTGGGACAACAAAACCTCGAAGGCGAGCACCGATTATTCCTTCCACATGGCGATCACCTGGTGGGATGAGCAGGTCTGGCGCGAAATGGCCGAGGTGGTGGATCGCGGCATTACCAGTTTCAAGCATTTCATGGCCTATAAGGGCTCGCTGATGGTCAATGATGACGAGATGTTCTCATCGTTCTCGCGCTGTGCCGAACTGGGCGCGCTCCCATTGGTGCATGCCGAAAACGGCGACATCGTTGCCGCCATGACGCAAAAACTGCTCGATGCGGGCAATAATGGTCCCGAGGGCCATGCCTATTCGCGCCCGCCCGAAGTCGAGGGCGAAGCCACCAACCGGGCCATCGTGCTGGCCGACATGGCCGGGGTGCCGCTCTATGTGGTCCACGTCTCCTGCGAGCAGGCGCATGAAGCCATTCGCCGCGCGCGCCAGCAGGGCATGCGGGTTTATGGCGAGCCGCTGATCCAGCACCTGACGCTGGACGAAAGCGAATATTTCAATCCCGATTGGGACTATGCGGCCCGCCGCGTCATGTCCCCGCCATTCCGCAACAAGCTGCATCAGGATTCGCTATGGGCGGGCCTGGCTGCCGGCTCGCTGCAGGTGGTGGCCACCGATCACTGTGCTTTCACCACGGCGCAGAAGCGCAACGGCATCGGCAATTTCGCCAAGATTCCCAATGGAACCGGGGGGTTGGAAGATCGTCTGCCGGTGCTGTGGACCAAGGGCGTCGCCACCGGGCGGCTGACCATGAACGAGTTCGTAGCGGTCACTTCCACCAACATCGCCAAGATTTTGAACTGCTATCCCAAGAAGGGCGCCATCCTGGTCGGCGCTGACGCCGATATTGTGGTGCTCGATCCCAAGCGCGGCAAGACCATCACCGCCGCCAAGCAGCAATCGGCGATTGATTACAACGTCTTCGAAGGTTTTGAAGTCACCGGCTTGCCGCGTTTCGTGCTGAGTCGGGGCAAGGTCTCCATCGTGGAAAACGACATCAAGGCCGAGCAGGGCCACGGCAAATTTGTCGCCCGCGAGCCAAAAAACCCTGTGAACCGCGCGCTGTCGCAGTGGAAAGATATCGTGGCGCCCCGCAAGATCGAACGGACCGGCATTCCGGCGACGGGGGTCTGAATGGTGAGCAATAGGCTAGCATCGTGTTGACACTGACTGTCGCATTAAGCGCCAAACGCCGCCGCCTCTATTCCGAGTGAAAGGTTTCGCCTTTGTCCATGACGACCGATTTATCTGCCGCCAACATGGACAAGGGCCCGCCGCCCCAGGCGGTGGTCTCCGCGCAAAATCTCAGCCTGACTTTCGGCACGAATGATGGCCCGGTCCACGCGCTCAGCGACGTCAACTTGACGATAGCCAAGGGCGAGTTCGTTTCGTTCATCGGCCCATCGGGCTGCGGCAAAACCACCTTCCTGCGCACCATCGCCGATCTGGAACAGCCCAGCTCCGGCACGCTGTCGATCAATGGCATGACGCCGCGCCAGGCGCGCGAAACCCGAGCCTACGGCTATGTGTTCCAGGCGCCAGCGCTCTATCCGTGGCGCACCATCGAAAAGAACGTCGCCCTGCCGCTGGAAATCATGGGTTATCCCAAAGCGGAGCAGGCTCAGCGCATCGCTCGCACCATGGAACTGGTGAACCTGGCCGGGTTCGAGCAGAAATTTCCCTGGCAGCTCTCGGGTGGCATGCAGCAGCGCGCCTCCATCGCCCGCGCGCTCGCCTTCGATGCCGACCTGCTGCTGATGGATGAGCCCTTCGGCGCGCTCGACGAAATTGTGCGCGATCATCTCAATTCCGAGCTGCTCAAGCTGTGGGCCGCCACCAACAAGACCATCTGCTTCGTCACCCACTCCATCCCAGAGGCGGTGTATCTCTCGACCAAGATCGTGGTCATGTCGCCGCGCCCCGGCCGCGTGACCGACGTGATCGAGAGCACGCTGCCGAAAGAGCGTCCGCTGGATATCCGCGAGACACCGGAATTCCTGGCAATTGCGGCGCGCGTACGCGATGGGCTGCGTGCCGGGCATTCCTATGAGGACGTGGTATGAGGGGCCGCGTGCTGCCCATCCTCATCGTCCTGCTTGCCATCGTGCTGTTTTGGTACGCGGCCGCCATCTGGATGAACGCGCCCTGGCAGAGCATGCTTTATGCCCGCGCCGGTCTCGTTGATGTTCCGGTGCAGCAATTCGTCCTCGATAGCTGGGCGCAGGACAAGCCGGTGCTACCCGCGCCCCATCAGGTGTTTGGCGAAATCTGGAACGCGGCGATCGCCATCGCGCCGACCTCGCGCCGCTCGCTGGCCTATCATGCCTGGATCACGCTGTCGGGCACGCTGTTCGGCTTCGTGCTGGGCACTGCGCTGGGCATCGCTCTCGCCGTCGCCATCGTGCACAACGATGCCGCCAACCGATCGCTGATGCCCTGGATCATCGCCAGCCAGACCGTGCCGATCCTTGCCGTCGCGCCCATGGTGGTGGTCGGCTTTGGCGCCGTCGGCGTCACCGGGCTGCTGCCCAAGGCCCTGATCTCGATGTATCTCAGCTTTTTCCCGGTCGTTGTCGGCATGGTCAAGGGCCTGCGCACCCCCGAAGCCATCCAGCTCGATCTGCTCCAAACCTATAACGCCACGCCGTGGCAGGTCTTTGCCAAGCTGCGCTGGCCCTCTGCCATGCCGTTCCTGTTTGCGTCCATGAAGGTGGGCATTGCCATTTCGCTGATTGGCGCGGTGGTGGGCGAGTTGTCCAACAATGCTGGCGGCGGGCTGGGTGTGCGCCTGCTCACCGGTTCCTACAATGGCCAGACCGTGCAGATTTGGGCCGCCCTGTTTATCGCGGCCGCCCTTGCCGCAGTGCTGGTCATCGCCGTTGGTGTCCTCGAGCGCCTGGTCAATGCCCGCATGGGAGCGCGTCCCGTATGAGCCAGCTGCAGTATTATCTGGCTTTGGTTGCCGGCGGCCTCTGCGCGGCGGGTTTGGCCCTGAGTTTTGCTACGCCGCTCGAAACAGCGCTGGTGCTCAAGGCGTTCCTGGCTCTCGGCTTCCTCAGCCTGCTGCGCTTCACCCTGCCGCTCGGCTTGTGGGCAGATGGCGCCGTGGCTGCCCTCGGTGCTGTCGCCGTCCTGGCCGGTCTTGCCGCGCTCGACCCGGCGCCGCCGTTCTTCTGGATGGCGCTGATCGCGACCTGGTTGTTTGCCTGGCTGTTCGTCGAGCGCCTGGCGGCCGCCATTCGCGCCGGGCGCGCAACGGGTTTCGGCATGCTGATCCCGCTGGTCTTCGGCGTGTCGATCCTGCTGTTCTGGGAAGTGGTGACGCGCGGCACCCATGTGCCCCAGGTCATCTTGCCGCCGCCCTCCCAGGTCTGGACGCGGCTCATCGCCTCGCTGCCCACGCTGTGGGCCGATTTCCAGCAGACCTTCCTCAAGGCGGTGCTGGCCGGCTATATCATGGGCTGCGCCGCCGGTTTCGCCGTGGCGATCCTGGTCGACCGTTCGCCCTTTCTCAAGGCCGGCCTGCTGCCCACTGGCAATTTCGTCTCGGCGCTCCCCATTATCGGCATCGCGCCGATCATGGTCATGTGGTTTGGTTTCGATTGGCAGTCCAAGGCAGCCGTCGTCGTGGCGATGACGTTCTTTCCCATGCTGGTCAATACAGTCAGCGGGCTCAATGCGGCCTCATCCATCGAGCGCGACCTGATGCGGACGTATGCGGCGAACTATTGGCAGACGCTGTTCAAGTTGCGGCTGCCGGCGGCCGCGCCTTTCATCTTCAACGCACTCAAGATCAATTCGACTCTGGCCCTGATTGGGGCCATCGTCGCAGAGTTTTTCGGGACGCCCATTGTGGGAATGGGCTTCCGGATTTCGACCGAGGTCGGCCGCCTAAATATCGACCTGGTCTGGGCAGAGATCGCCATGGCGGCGGTCGCGGGGTCTGCCTTCTATGGCGTGATCGCTCTGGTGGAGCGATCGGTCACGTTCTGGCATCCGTCCGTTCGCGGGCGGGCATAACAGGGAAAAAGGGAAAAAGGGAACAACAATGAAAAAACTTCTAGTCGTGTTGGCCGCTGGCGCCATGGCGCTCTCGGCATCGTCTGCCTGGGCGCAGGACGCTCTCAAGCTGCAGCTGAAATGGGTCACCCAAGCGCAGTTTGCCGGCTATATCGTGGCCAAGGAAAAAGGCTTCTATACCGACGAAAATCTCGACATTACCATCCTGCCCGGCGGCCCCAATGTGGCCCCCGAACAGGTGATCGCCGGCGGTGGCGCCGATATCATCGTCGACTGGATGGGCGGTGCCTTGGCGGCGCGCGAAAAAGGCGTGCCGCTGGTCAATATCGCCCAGCCCTTCAAGCGCTCGGGCCTGATGATGATCTGCCCCAAGGAAACCGGCATCAAGACGGAAGCCGACTTCAAGGGTCATACGCTCGGCGTGTGGTTCTTTGGCAATGAATATCCGTTCTTCGCCTGGATGAACAAGCTCGGGCTCAGCACCGCCGAAGGCGGCGACGTCAAGGTGCTGCAGCAGTCTTTCGACATTCAGCCGATGATCCAGAAGCAGGCCGACTGCATCTCGGTCATGACCTATAACGAATATGGCCAGGCGCTCGATGCCGGCTATGGCCCGGACAACCTGACCATCTTCAACTACACCGAACTGGGCAATGACCTGCTCGAAGACGGCCTCTATGTCATGGAACCCACGCTGGCCGATCCCGCCAAGGCCGATGCCTATACGCGCTTCGTGCGCGCCTCGATGAAAGGCTGGCAGTACGCCCTCGACAATCCCGCCGAAGCCGCCCAGATCGTCGTCGATAGCGACGAAACCGGTGCCGCCACGCTCGATCATCAGCTCTACATGGTGGGCGAGGTCAGCAAGCTGGTCGACCCGGCCGACCCGGCCCTGGATCAAGCGGTGTATGACCGCACCGTCAAGGCCTTGCTCGACCAGAAGATCATCACCGCGCAGCCCAAGGACGCTTTCACCACCGCCATTACCGACGGGCTTAAATAAGCCTGACGAGTCACGGCGGAAGGGCGGGGAGGAATCCCCGCCTTTTCCTTTTTTGGCTCTCCCCTTGGGGGAGCATCAAGGTTTCGCGCAAGCGGCTTCACCCCTCCTACCTCCCCCTAGATGGGGGAGGTAGGAGGGGGTGTCGTCCCAAGCCCAGAACTCACCGACGCCCACCACCTCCGTACAAACCAGACCATCTCCCAAAACCTGCCGCATTTTTGCGCAGCCCCGCAACCAAATGCCGCGATGGAGGTTTTGTCTCGCACTCTCTGCGTTACAAACAACAAGAAGGGCTCTGTCATGAATTCGATCATTTATCTCGTCGGTCTCGTCGTGGTCGTGATGGCCGTATTGTCGTTCGTCGGTCTGCACTGAACGCACGACTAAGCCTAAATCACAACAATTCTTGGAGGCACTATCATGGCAATCGATGCCCCGACGGGCGTAACTGTCGTTAGCGGCGCGGCTTCAACTACAGACGACGTGTCCTATGTCGACTGGCCCGCAATCTTCGCCGGAATTCTATTGGCCTCGGCCATCTCTGTGGTCTTTATTTCCTTTGGCTCGGCCATCGGGCTGAACTTCCTCGATTTTGACGGTGAAGGCGCGTCCCCGATCTGGATCGCGATAGCTGCGGCGTCCTGGTTCCTCTGGGTGCAGATTTCCAGCTTCATGGCCGGCGGCTATCTCACCGGCCGGCTGCGTCGCCGTCATTTCGACGCCACCGAGCATGAAAGCGACGTGCGCGATGGCGCCCATGGCCTCTTGGTCTGGGCCGGCGCCGCCGTCCTCGGCACCATCATCGCTATCGGCGGTATTGGGGCCGCGGTCAGCACGGCCGGTAATGTCGTCGCCACCGCCACCAATGCGGCGTCCAACGCGGCCGACGTCAGCGTTGACCCGAACGCCTACTTCATCGATACGCTGTTCCGCTCGAACCAGCCGGCGGCTGGCGGCGATATCAGCGCTGTTCGTGATGAAGCCGGCCGCATCTTCGCCCAGGCTGCGCTCGGCGATGGCACCATCGCGGCCGATGACAAGACCTACCTGGCCAATGTGGTTGCCGCTAATACGGGCCTGACGCCCGAAGAAGCCAGCGCCCGTGTCGATCAGGTCGCCGCTGCTGTCAATGATGCGCGCCTCAAGGCCATCGAAACTGCCCGTATTGCCCGCAATACCGGCATTATCGGCGCCTTCTTGATCGCCGCCTCGCTGCTGATCTCGGCTATCGGCGCTTACTGGGCGGCCCAGAAGGGCGGCAATCATCGCGATGACGAAACCGTCTTCGCCGACGTGTTCCGCCGCTTTTAACGCTCACCAACAAAGGAGAACATCATGCTACGCGGTTTAGGTCTCTGGTTGCTCGGCGTGCCGATCTGGCTGGTACTGATCATTGTTTTCTTCATCCATCGATGAAGCCAGGGCGGGGAGCAATCCCCGCCTTTTTCATTCGATCAGTTGAACACGCGACGCGGCTGGAACTGGCCGAACTGCACGAAACCGGTCGCCAACACCACACCGGCGAAACTGGCCCAGCAATCGTCCATGCTCACCGGCGCCCCGGCTCCCGTCAGCAATACCGCATTGCCATGCCGCACCGAGGCCGCCTGCGACGGGTTCAGCCGCAATTCGGGCACGCCATCCAGCGCTTCGGCGACCGGGCGAATGAAGGTATCGCGCTCTTCGGCCAGCAACGCTTCCAGTGCATCGATGGTCACGGCATCGGCATCGCTGAACGGCCCAACCGCCGCGCGGTGCAGCATCGAGACATGGCCGCGCGTACCAAGCTGCTCGGCGATATCGCGCGCTAGCGAGCGCACATAGGTGCCCTTGCCGCAGCTGACTTCCAGCACCGACTGATCGCTGCCGTGGCTGACCAGCGCGATCGAATCCACGCGGATCTCGCGCTTGGCCAGTTCCACCACTTCGCCGGCCCGCGCCAGGTCATAGGCGCGTTCGCCATCGATCTTGAGCGCCGAATAGATCGGCGGCAGCTGCAGAAACGTGCCGGTGAACTGCGGCAGGATCGCCTCGAGCGCCGCCTGGTCGGGCCGCACGTCGGAGGTCGCGATCACCGCGCCTTCGGCATCGTCGGTCGCGGTGGCGCTGCCCCACTTTATGGCGAAGCGGTAAATCTTGGTGCCGTCCTGCACATAGGGCACGGCCTTGGTGGCTTCGCCCAGCGCGATCGGCAATATGCCCGTGGCCAGCGGATCAAGTGTGCCCGCATGGCCGGCCTTGGCGGCGCCGAATAGCCAGCGCACCTTGCCCACGGCCTGGGTCGAGGTCATGTCATAGGGCTTGTTGAGCACAACCCAGCCGGAAATGGCGCGCTTGACGCGTTTGGGCGCGCTCAAACTTCTTTCTCGTCCTCGTCGCCAGCGGCGAGGTCACGTTTCACCTTGTCGGAGCGCAGCAGCGCGTCGATGCGGCCGGCTTCCTCGAAGGTGTCGTCGACGAAAAACTTCACTTCGGGGGCGAACTTCATGTTGATCTGGGGCGCTACGCGGCCGCGGATGAATTTGCGGTGCCGGTTCAGCGCCTCGACGATGGCCTCGGCGCGCTGGCCGCCCAGCGGCATCACATAGGCATTGGCCAGCTTGAGGTCGGGGC
Source organism: Devosia sp. (assembly GCF_028290625.1). Classification (GTDB taxonomy): domain Bacteria; phylum Pseudomonadota; class Alphaproteobacteria; order Rhizobiales; family Devosiaceae; genus Devosia. The sequence continues at coordinate 242,447 of NZ_JAQGJM010000027.1, read as the reverse complement.
TCATGCGCACTTCGGGCACGGTGATGATGACGCCGCGCAGCGCGTCGTCCTCGACATCGCCGCGCGCGAAAATCGCCGCCAGCGCATGGCGCACCAGTTCGCCGACACGCAGCGAGCGCTGGTTGGGGCCTAATTTTTGGTCTTTGCTCATTGGCCCGATCTAAGCGCTCGGGGCCCTCGCGTCAATCCGTGGGCGTCAGTGCCGCCTGGTCTTGCAGCTGGGTGGCGCGAGCCTGCACCACGTCCGTCGCGACCGGCCAGGTTGACGGCGTCTTCGGATCAAAGCTCTTGCCGCGCCATTCCTGGAACACGATGGCGACGCCGGTGGTGCTTTTCTTGAAGCTCATGACCGCCACCTCCCCAAGCCCGCTATAGCCGGTGAGGTCGTCGCGATAGCCGCCGCAGATGAAGCCGAGTGGGGCCAGCACTTCGCCCTGGTCGGGCTGCAACTGGAAAAAGCCGGTGCTCTCGGGTTTGCAGGTGGCCGCATAGCCCGCCATCACCGCCGCGCGGAACTGGGCCAGCGGCCGCGTGGCCCCCAGCGTGATCCGCGCGCCATAAAGGGTGTTCCACAGCGCCTCGGTCTCGCCTTTGGGCCGCAATTCCACCACCGCCTGGCGATCGTCGCCCACATAGCGGATTTCGAGCTGCGATTCGATCGGGCCCGATGGTGCTTGCAGCCAGTCGGGCATCGGCATCGTCAGGTGATGGCCAAGCCGGTCCAGCGTCAGCACGCCGTCGGCCTCAGCCAAGGGCGGCTGGCTGGCGTCCTGCGCCCAGGACGGCATGGCCAAGGCCGCCAACAACAGGCCGGCAAGGGGGAGTTTTGCGTATGTCATCATCAGGCCGTTACCCTTGCCCAGAACTCACCGACGCGGCGCGCTGCCCCCCGGCATGCCGCAATGCAGCAGAAGTAGGTGCCAAGTCCTCGCCATAGCAAGGGGGCAGAGAGGGGCAACGCCAGATGCCGTCCTCATTGGGTATTTAGCGCAACACTCAGGGACGGGCCGGACGTCCCGGCGCCTGCGGCCCATCGGGCAGGACGCGATGCGGCGGCTGGTGTCCATCCATGAAGGCGCGGATATTGACGATCACCGTCTCGCCCATCTCGATCCGCGCTTCCAGCGTGGCCGAAGCCATATGGGCAGTCAGCACCACCTTGTTGGCCTCCGCCAGCGCCAGCAGCCGACTATTGATGCCACGCTTGTTCTCGAACACATCGAGCGCCGCCCCACTCAGGTGGCCACTTTCGATCTGGTCGACCAGCGCGTTCTCGTCGATCAGCTCAGGTCGCGACACATTGACCACGAAACTGCCCTTCTTCATCCGCGCCAACCGCTCGGCCGACAGGATGTGGAAGGTTTCGCGGGTGTGCGGCGTGTGCAGCGAAACGATATCGACCGCCGCGATCATCGCGTCGAGGTCATGCCAATAGGTGGCTTCCAGCGGCTCTTCGACGCCGGGCGGCCGGCGGGCGCGGGAGAAATAATGGATATTGAGCCCGAACGCTTTCGCGCGCTGCGCCACCGCTGTGCCGATCCGGCCCATGCCCACAATGCCAAGGGCCTTGCCGCGCAGGCGATGCCCTAGCATCCAGGTCGGCGACCAGCCGGCCCAGACCCCGTCGCGCACCAGCAATTGCATGCCCTCGACCAGCCGTCGCGGCAGCGCCAGCATCAACGCCATCGCCATGTCGGCGGTGTCTTCGGTCAAAACGCTGGGCGTGTTGGTCACCGTCAGGCCCGCCGCCAGCGCCGCTTCCACGTCGATATTGTCGACCCCATTGCCGAACTGGGCGATCATCCGCACCGATTTGGGCAGCCGGGCGATCAGTGCGGCATCGACGGTGTCGGTGATCGAGCAGACCAGCACGTCCTTGCCCGCCAGCCCGTCGATGATATCGTCGGCGGTCAGGGTGACGTCGCCCTCATTGACATCGGTCTCGAACAGCGTCGCCATGCGCGCCTCGATCGTCGCGGGCAGACGCCTGGTGACAAGAACTTTCGGTTTGGTCGTGGTCATGCGGTCCGGGACGGGAGGAGGGGCCATTGGCCCTTTCAGCGACCATTAAGGTTCGTGCGGTAGTGATAGGGCAAATCCAACCCATCTGCAAAGTCATGTTTGAATCCCCCCGAGGCGCCTATTTCGCACGCTTTTGCCGGCAGGCCCTGCGTCCGCTGATCATGCTGTGCGCGATCGTGGCGCTGGCTTTGCCCGACCTGGCCTGGGCCCAGACCAATACGCCCAGCGGCCTCAAGCTGCCGCGCTTCGTCACCACCCGCTCCAGCCCGATCAATGTGCGCGTCGGCCCCGGCGTGAAATACGAAGTTGCCTGGGAATATCTCAAGGACGGCGTACCGGTGGAAATCGTCCAGGAATTCGATACCTGGCGCAAGATTCGCGATGTCGATGGCTCCGAGGGCTGGGTGCACCAGAACCTGTTGCAGGGCGGCCGTGCCGGCTACGTCACCCCGCTAATGGCCAATGGCGAGATCATCCTGCATTCGGGCGCCTCGGACGGCAGCAGCACGCGCGCCACGCTGGGCGCGGGCCTCCGCGTCACCATCAAGTCCTGCGACGGCGACTGGTGCGAAGTCACCGCCAGCCAGCAGATCGAGGGTGAACGCTCCGCCAGCTATTCGGGCTTCCTGCATCAGGAAGAGCTCTGGGGCGTCTATCCCGACGAAAAGTTCGACTAGAGCTCGGCAAAAAGTTGCGGGCCGGGGCTGGTGTGAAACCAACGCCGGCCCGCAACTGTGCGTCTGAAAATCGTCAGGCCGGCAGCGCGACTGCCCGGCCGGTCAACGCCACTAGACCTTGAGAATCTTGAACCGGAACAGCGCCCCGCCGATCGCGCCGCCAACCAGTGGTGCCACGATGAACAGCCAGAGCTGGACCAGCGCATTGCCGCCCGCCAGAACGGCCGGGCCAAAGCTGCGCGCCGGGTTGACCGAGACGCCGGTAACCTGAATGCCCACCAGGTGGATGGCGACCAGCGTCAAGCCGATGGCAAGGCCGGCGAAGTGGGGAGAAGCTTTCTCTCCGGTCGAGCCCAGGATGACCACGACGAAGATCGCGGTGAAGACGATCTCGAAGATCAGCGCCGAAAGCAGCGAGTATTCGCCCAGATATCCTGGACCCCAGCCATTGGAGCCGAGCCCGCTGGCATTGCTCCCGACGATGGCGAGCAGGATCAGCGCGCCGACCAGAGCGCCGGCAAACTGGGCGATCCAGTATTGGATCATCTCGTTGAGCGGCATGCGGCCGGCCAGATAGGCACCGAGGCTAACCGCCGGGTTGACGTGACACCCCGAAATCGGGCCGATGCCGTAAGCCATGGCGACGATGGCCAGCCCGAACGCAAAGGCAATGCCGACCTGCCCGATGGCATCTCCGCCCAGCACGGCGGCCCCGCACCCGATCAGCACCAGCACCGCCGTGCCGAAGAATTCCGCGATAAGCTTGTTCATGATGGAAGTCCCCCAACGGGACGCCCTGCCGCATTGGCACGACATGCCGACGCCCCCGTCGCAGGATTGTCACGCAATTATTAACCCTGCGTTAACCATGATGATGGCGGCCGGGCACTCCGGCTTATTGCCTACCGGGCCTGCGCAATCCTCCCATCCGTGCTGCGGGCTGTTCCGCTGCCGCGCGATCATCGCGGGGTAAGCCTGCGGGCGGAGGGTGGCTGAACGCTTGTCGCAGCGGGAGGCCGGTCATGGAGTGTCTGCTGTCTGGCTGGGTGCGCGACACACGAGCCACCGCAGCCGTCGAATTTGCCATCCTGATGCCGGTGTTCCTGCTGATGCTCACCGGCATGATGGCCTATGGCATCTATTTCGGTGCCGCCAATTCGATCCAGCAATTGACCGCCGACGCCGCCCGCACGGCCGTTGCGGGTCTCGACCAGGCTGAGCGTAACCGTCTGGTCGGCGCCTTCCTCACCAACAATGCCGGCGAATACCTCTTGATCGACCAGGCCCGGGTCAGTTTCACCATCGGCGACAAGCCCGGCGATCCCACGCAATACCGGGTGACGGTGCGCTACGACGCCTCTCAATTGCCGATTTGGAATCTCTACCTGCCTTTGCCGCTGCCCAGCCCGGTCATTACCTATACGTCCGTCATCCGCCGGGGCGGCATATGAGCTGGCACCGCTTCTGGGCTGATACGCGCGGAAATTTCGCCGTCCTGTTCGCCGGCACCATCGGGCTGGTCGCGGTGGTGTCCGCCTTGGCGGTCGATGGCGCCTCGCTTTACAATGAACGCCGTGGGCTGCAGCGCAATGTCGACATGGCCGCCATTGCGGCCGCCGCCGATCCGGCCAACCGCCTGTCGATCGCCCATGACGTGCTGGTCGATGCCGGCGTGATCGACCCCGCCCTGACCCTGGCCGCGCTCGAAGCCCTGCCCGGTCCCAATCCGCTCCAGGCACAGCAGGGCCACTATGCTGCTGATCCCGCCATCGCGCCCAATCTGCGGTTCGTCGCCGGCGGCAGCCCGGTCAATGCCGTGCGGGTGCAGTTCGAGCAGGCGGGCACGCTCTATTTCGCTCGCTCCTGGAGCCCGGTCCCCACCATCGGCGCCGCTGCCGTCGCCACCGTCACGCCGCAGGTGGCGTTTTCCGTCGGCTCGCGGCTGGCCAGCCTCAATGGCGGCATTGCCAATGCGCTACTGAACAAGCTGCTCGGCACCAGCATCGCGCTGACCGCGGTGGACTATAACGGACTCGCCAGCGCCAAGGTGGACGCGCTGGCCTTTCTCGATGCCCTCGGGCTGCAACTGGGCATCACCGCCGGTACCTATAATGACATTCTCGCCGTCAGCGCCGATCACGGACAGATCGGCAAGGCCATCGCCACGCTTCTTACCGGCGCGCAAAAGACCGCCGCCCTCAAGATCGCCAATGCGGCGGGCGGCAATGGCAAGGTTTTGATCGGCAAGCTCTTCGATCTCGGCGCACTAGGGGATGCCAGCCTCGGCAGCGCCGGCAGCAATCTGTTCGCCGACATCTCGGCGCTCGAACTGCTCTCAGTCAGCGCCGGCCTCAGCGACGGCACCCACCAGGTCGCCCTGGGGCTCACCGCCGGCGTGCCCGGTCTCACCGGCATCGACGTTACCCTCGCCATCGGCGAGCCGATGCAGGGCGGCAGCTGGTACGCCGTCGGCCCCGAACACACCGTCGTTCGCACCAGCCAGATCCGGCTGCGCATCGTCGCCAGCCTCAAGCTGCAACTGCTCCTGCTGCCGCTGCTGGACGTGCGCCTGCCGCTCTATCTCGATATCGCCAATGCTGAGGCGACCGTCGCCTCCGCCACCTGTCCAACCGGCACCAACACGTCCGGCTCCGCCATCATCGCCACCCGTCCCGGCGTCGTCCATCTGATCCTGGGCGAGGTCAATGCCGGCACCTTCGGCGCCTTCAACACCGCCCCCGCCATCGGCACCGCCACGCTGCTCAATGCCTTGGGCATCAAGGTCACCGGCCTCGCCAATGCCGAGATCGCCCAGACCACCCCGGTCAATCTCAGCTTCTCCCCCGCCGAAATCGCCGCCGGGACGCTCAAGACCGCCAAGACCACCAGCTTCACCGGCTCCCTCGTCGGCTCCCTGCTCGGCGATCTGCAACTGACCGTGGCCGGCATCGGGCTGGGGATTATCGGCCCGCTGCTCGAAGCCCTGCTCATGCCGCTGACGCCGACGCTCGACCTCGTCATCTCGATCCTGCTCGAAACCCTCGGCCTTTCGCTCGGCGAAGCCGATGTGCAGGTCTATGGCGTTCGCTGCACCCATGCGGTGCTGGTCGGCTAGCGCGCTTCTTCCGCTGTAGCGCACCAACCGGGTTTATAGGCCGTCCACAAACCCGCTTGACATACGATATTAGTGTGCTACAAAACCACCACACTACAAGAGCAAGCCACATGGATGACTTTCACACCAGCCAGCCGATCTTCGTGCAGATCCGGCAGCGGCTTATCGAAATGATCCTGCGCGGGGCGGTGGGCGAGGGCGATGCCCTGCCATCGGTCCGCCAGATCGCGGGGGATTTGTCGGTCAACCCGCTGACCGTCACCAAGGCGTTCGAAGCCCTGGTGGATATTGGGATAGTCGAAAAACGCAGGGGCCTGGGCATGTTCGTCAAAACCGGAGCGCGAGGCGAACTGCTCGCGCATGAACGCGAAAAATTCCTCACCGAGGACTGGCCCAGGATCGCCGCGCAGATTGCCGCGCTCGAACTCGACGCCACCACGCTCCTGGCCAAGGTGCCAGCCAACAAAGGTCCACAGCAATGACCGAAATGTCCACTACCATCCTCCCGCCGATCGTCTCGGCACACGGCCTCAAGAAATCCTTCGGTCGCAAGGAAGTCCTGCATGGCCTGGATTTCGAGATTCCCCCCGGCCGCATCTATGGCGTCATCGGCCATAACGGGGCCGGCAAGACCACCATGCTCAATGCCATGCTGGGCCTGACCAATTGCGAGGGCACCATCCGCGTGCTCGGCGAAGACCCCTTCGCCCGCCGCGCCCACCTGATGGAAAACGTCGCCTTCATTTCCGACGTGGCGAGCCTGCCGCGGTTCCTGCGGGTGCGCGAACTGTTCGCGCTGCTCTCCAATATCCATCCGAACTTTTCGCAAGCCAAGGCGCAGAGTTTTCTCGAAGGCACCGACCTCAAGCCGGACCTCAAGATCAAGCATCTCAGCAAGGGCATGATCGCCCAGCTCCACCTCGCCGTGGTCATGGCCATCGACGCCAAGCTGCTGGTTCTCGATGAGCCGACGCTGGGCCTCGACATCACCTACCGCAAGCGCTTCTACCGGCGCCTGCTCGAGGATTACATGACCGAGGAGCGCACCCTGATCATCACCACCCACCAGGTGGACGAGATCGAGTTCATGCTCTCCGACATCATGTTCATCCGCGATGGCAGCATGATCCTCCACATGCAGATGGAGACCGTGAACGACAAGTTCACCCAGCTCGTGGTCAATGATCCGAGCAAGCAGGCCGCGGCTCGCGCGCTGGGCCCGGTCTACGAGGAAACTCGCTTCGGGCAGACCGTGATGATCTTCGACGGTGTCCCCCGCAGCCAGTTCGAAGGGCTGGGCAATATCTCGACCCCGACCCTCAGCGACCTGTTCGTCGCGCTGATGCAGCGCCCGACCGCCAATCCGGAGACCGCCAAATGAAGGCCTTCGTCGCCCTCGTCCACCGCGAACTGATCGAGCATCGCGGCGCCTTCGTCCTGGCGCCGCTGATCCTGGTCGCGGTCATGTTCGTGCCCACGCTGATCTCGTTTGCCACCGGCCGCGTCGATGGCCGCTTCACCGGCTTCCTGTTCGCCGCGGCGCCCATGCGCGTCTACGAATTCGGCTTCCTGGCCTTCGGTGGCGCCTGGTGCCTTTATCTGATCGGCGTGCTGTTCTTCTATTGCGCCGATGGCTTTTCGGCCGACAAGCGCAACAATGCCATGCTGTTCTGGAAGTCGATGCCGGTCTCCGATTTCAAGATGCTGCTGGCCAAGCTGACCGCCACGCTGACCATCCTGCCGGCAATGATCTACGCCACAGCCCTGCTCAGCGCCCTGCTGCTGTTCGCCATCGCCTTCGTGTCGTCGTCGTTCAGCGGCGCCGGGGGCCTGGTGATGCTGAGCCATGTCGGCTTGGTCTATCTGCAGATCGCGCTGGCGCTCCTGCTGGTGCTGGTGATCGGTCTGCTCTGGTATCTGCCGTTCACCGCTTTGGTGGGCGCCATGGCGACAGTCGTCGGCCGCTGGGCTATTCCGCTGTCGCTGCTGCTGCCGGGCCTAGTCGCGGTGGCCGAATGGGTTGTGCTGGGCGGCCTCAGCCCCGTCCATACCAATACCTGGCGATACCTGTCCTACCGCGCCGATTTCCAGGTCAGCCAAGGCTATCTGGAAAACTGGTTCAGCACCGACGTCCCGTTCAGCGTCTCCGCCTTCGCCAACGACCTCATCGCCCGCACCGACTGGGTGCAGATCGGATTGGGCGCGGTGTTTGCAATCGTGGCGATTTACCTGGCCAGCGAATACCGCCGCCGGGTGAACGACAACTGACGTCCAAGGCCCCTCACCCTAACCCTCTCCCCGAAGGGGCGAGGGGACACATCCGGTGCTTGGCAACATATACGACGTTCACCAGACAGCCCCCTCGCCCCTCCGGGGAGAGGGGTGGGGTGAGGGGTTCTTCAACTACCCCTTGTTGCCAACGCCCTTCCCGTCAGCCCCTTATCCTTCGCCAGCCCCTCCGGTGTCCCCTCGAACACCACCGTGCCGCCATCCTGGCCGGCGCCCGGCCCCATATCGATCACCCAATCGGCCCGCGACACCACATCCAGATTGTGCTCGATGACGATGACCGTGGAGCCAGCATCGACCAGCCGGTCGAACAGCCCGATCAACGTATCGACGTCGTTCATGTGGAGGCCCGTCGTGGGCTCGTCCAGCACGTAGATATTGCCCTTCTTGCCCAGTTCCGCCGCCAGCTTCAGCCGCTGGCGCTCTCCGCCCGACAGCGTCGATAGCGGCTGCCCCAGCGTCAAATAGCCCAGCCCGACATCATCGAGACCCTTCAAAATCTTGGCGATAGCCGGCTCGGTGAAGAACCCCACGGCCTCGTCCACGGCGAAAGTGTAGACATCGCTGATGGTCTTGCCGCGCAGATGATATTGCAACACTTCGTCGGTGAAACGCTTGCCCTCGCAGGTCTCGCAAACGCTGGCCACCGGGTCCATATGCGCGAGGTCCGTGTAGATCACTCCCAGCCCCTTGCAGTCGGGACACGCCCCCTTGGAATTGGCCGAGAACAGCGCGGCCTCGACGCCATTCTCCTTGGCGAAGGCCTTGCGCACGGTATCGAGGATGCCCGTATAGGTCGCGGTGTTCGAGCGGGTCGAGCCGCGGCTGAGGTTCTGGTCGATGATCACCGTATCGGGATAGGCGCTCGGCAGGCAGCCCTGGATCAGCGACGATTTCCCCGATCCAGCCACTCCCGTCACCGCTGTTAAAACCCCGCGCGGAATCTTGACCGACACGTCCTTGAGATTGTTCAGCTTGGCGCCTTTGATCTCCAGCACGCCCTCACTCTTGCGCAGCTTGGTCTTGATCTCCTGGTGCTTTTTCATGTGGTTGCCGGTCAGCGTGCCGGAGGTGAGCAGGCCCGCGTAGTCGCCCTGATAGACGATCTCGCCACCCTTGCTGCCGGCGAACGGCCCCATATCCACCACATGGTCGGCAATGGCGATCATGTCGGGCTTGTGCTCGACGATCAGCACCGTATTGCCCTTGTCGCGCAACTGCTGCATCAGCCCGGCCAGGCGCCCGACATCATGCGGATGCAGGCCCACCGAGGGCTCATCAAAAACATACGTGATGTCCGTAAGTGATGAGCCGAGATGCCGCACCATCTTGACCCGCTGACTCTCCCCACCCGACAGGGTCGAACTCTCGCGGTCGAGGCTCAGATAGCCCAGCCCGATGGTGACGAGGTTTTCCAGCCGCAGCGCCAGCGCATTGAGCATCGGACCGACGCTCTTGGCATCGATCTGCCGCACCCACACCGCCAGGTCCGACACCTGCATGGCCGAGCATTCGGCGATATTCCTGCCATTGACCGTGCTGCCCAGCGCCGCCGCATTTAGCCGCGCGCCATGACAGGCGGGGCAGGTGGCACGCGTGAAAATGCGGTCATATTCGACACGCACATGCGGCTGCAGGCTTTCGGGGTCCTTGCTCCCGAGCCCCTTCTTGAGCTTGGTGACGATGCCCTCATAGGTCAGCCCGATCTTGCCGACCTTGATCTTACGGCCATCATCGAGGGTGAACAGGTTTTCCCGCTCCTCGGCGGTGAACCTGGCGATCGGCTTGTCCATGTCGAACAGGCCGGAGTTCTTGTAGATCTCCCAATACCAGGTATCGACCGCGTAATCCTTGGGCAGCAGCGCGCCTTCATTGAGCGATTTGCTCTCGTCGATCACCGCGCTCATATCCATCGCCGCCACCTGCCCGATGCCTTCGCAATCGGGGCACATGCCGCGCGGATCATTGTAGGAATAAAGCCCCGGCGACCCCAGCCGCGGTTCCCCGAGCCGTGAAAACACCACCCGCAGCATCTGCGCCGCGTCCGTCACCGTGGCCACGGTCGAGCGCGAATTGCCGCCCAGCCGCTGCTGGTCGACGATGATCGCCGCCGAGATGTTTTCCAGCAGGTCCGCGTCCGGCTGCCCGTAATGCGGCATGAATTGCTGCACGAAGGCCGGATAGGTCTCGTTGATCAGCCGCTGGCTTTCCGCCGCGATAGTGCCGAACACCAAGGAGCTCTTGCCCGATCCCGAAACCCCGGTAAACACCGTGATCGCCCGCTTGGGAATATCCAGCGACACGTTCTTGAGATTGTTCTCGCGTGCCCCGCGGATCAGAATCGAACCATACATGCCGTGTCCCCGCTTTCAGATGAGCCGCAATGATGCTGGCCCTATCGCCGATTGGCAATTGCCTACCCGGTGACGAAGGAGGAGAGACGGTTTCGACATTTGCAGGCAAATTATTCGCAACTACGAGGCATTAGGCGTCCGCCCGGGCCGACGCCATCAGGTTACTCCGCAGATTGCTGATACCCTTTTGCAGGATGGCGAACTCGTCCCGGTTCAGCCCCGATGCCTTGGCGGTCACCGCGGCGAGGGGAATGCCCTTTTCACGCACCAGCCGCCCCGCTTCGGTCAAGCTGATGCGCACGATCCGCTCATCCTCCACGCCGCGCGTCCGCGTCACATAGCCCATCGCCTCCAGCCGCTTGAGCATCGGCGTCATCGTGCTGGGCTCGAGGAACAGCCGGTCGCTCAGGCCCTTGACGGTCTGGCCGTCCTCTTCCCACAGCGCAATCAGCGTAATGTATTGCGGATAGGTCAGCCCAAGCTCCTCGAGCACCGGCTTATAGACCCGCGAGAAGGCCAGGTTGGCCGAATAGATCGAAAAGCACAGGAAATCGGAGAGCGGGCTGGCTTCCCCCAGGCTGGTTCTGACGGCACTCATTCGCTGGCTCCCAAAATAGTTATCACAATAATCATTTTCTCACTTGTAGGTCCGTCCGGTCTGTGACACAAGCTGCATCGCGATAATAATTATCACGATAAGTAAATAGCCAGCCAAGCCCGAAGGACCAATGCCATGACCATCACTGCGATCGAAAAAGTGCTCTATACCGCCAAGACCCACACCACCGGTGGCCGCGACGGCGCCTCGGCCAGCTCCGACGGTCGTCTCGATATCAAGCTGTCCACGCCCGGCGGCATTGGCGCTGGCACCAATCCCGAGCAGTTGTTCGCGGCTGGCTGGTCGGCCTGCTATATTGGCGCGCTGGGCGGTGCTGCCCGCAGCCTCAAGGTCACGCTGCCGCCCGATCTGGCCGTCGATACCGAAGTCGATCTGGGCACCAATGAGAACGGCTACCAGCTCCAGGCTCGCCTCAATGTCAGCCTGCCCGGCCTCGATCGCGAGACGGCCCGCAAGCTGGTCGATGCGGCGCACCAGACTTGCCCCTATTCCAAGGCCACTCGCGGCAATATCGATGTGACCATCAACCTGGTCTAAGTCGACCATACAGCTGGCCTGCCCGCATGGCGGGCCGGGCCAGCTGTCCTCCGCTATCCCAGCGGCGCGCCGGGCACGTAGAGCAGGATCGGCCGGATTTCGTAGACCGCCGTCGGATTGGCTCGCCGCAAGTCCCGTGCCGCCGCGATCGCATCCTCGATCGTGGGAAAATCAACGACGTAAAACCCGAGCAATTGCTCCTTGGTTTCGGCAAAGGGGCCATCGGTGACCATGCCCGCACCCTTGCCGCGCAGGGTCACGGCGCCTTGCGTCGGACCAAGCCGTGCGGCCGGCCCCAGCTTCTTCTGCGCGACCAGGCGATCGTTGACCTCGAGCAGGTCGACCATCAGCGCCTTGTCTTCTTCTTCGGTCCAGGATTGGACCACGCCCTCTTCGTGATAGGCCAGGATGGCGTAGTGCATGGATTGTCCCTCCTTGGCGCCCTCATACGCCCGTGGGCACGATCCTAAAATCATTACCCTCGGGCAGCAACTGCCCGCCATCCACCACTATCGTGGTGCCGGTAATGTAGCTGGCCTCGTCAGAGGCGAGGAACAGGAAGGCATTGGCGACGTCGCGCACGCTACCCAGCCGGCCGAGCGGAATCGCCGCGACCATCGACGCAATGTGCGCGTCGCCGCGATGCTCCTGGATGCCCTCGGTCATGATATTGCCCGGCTCGACGCCATTGACGGTGATGCCAAAACCCGAAAATTCCAGCGCCGCCGAGCGAATGAACCCGTTGATCCCCGCCTTGGTCGCAGAATAATGCCCATGGCCGGGGCTGGTCACGTGCGGGCCGGTAATCGATGAGGTGAACAATATCCGCCCATAGCCCTGCGCCCGCATCGGTTTGAGCGCGGCCTTGGCGGCGTGAAAACTGCCGCGCAGGTTCACCCCCATCACCCGGTCCCAGTCCTCGGACGACGTGTCCTCGATCAGCTGCCACGGATAGATACCGGCATTCTGTACGATAATGTCGAGCCGGCCAAATTTCGCCAGCGCCAAGGCCACCGCCGCCTCCGCATCCGCCATCTTCGAAATGTCGGTGTGGATGAACTGCGCGCCCAACTCGTGGGCAGTCTTGCGCCCGGCCGCTTCCTCCCAGTCGGCCAGCACCAGGTTGGCGCCTTCCTCGGCAAAGCGCACCGCAATGCCCTTGCCGATGCCCTGCGCCATGCCGATGATGAGCGCGGTCTTTCCCGCCAGCCGTCCAGTCATGCCAGTCTCTTTCGAATAGTTTGCTTGAGCGTATCGAGCAGCACGGCGGCCAGCACCAACAGCCCATGGATGACTTGGGTGTAGTGCGCCGGCAGCCCCATCAGGTTGATCGCCGTATTGATCGAAGACAGCAGCAGCACGCCGGCATAAACGCCGGGTAGCGCGCCGACGCCGCCCTTGAGGCTGACGCCGCCGATCACCACGGCCGCAAAGGCGTTGAACAACAGGCCGGTGCCAAGATTGGCGGTGGCGCCCGAAGTGCGGATCGCCAATATCCACCCCGCCAGCGCCGCAATGGCACCCGACAGCACGAAGGCGATCATCAAGACCTTGTCGACCTTGATACCGGCGCGGAACGCCGCCGCCTCATTGCCGCCGATCATGATCAGGTGCCGCCCGAACCGGGTCTTGGCCATCATGAACGAGAAGCCGACGAAGCACAGAATGGCGATATAGGCGGTGAGTGGAATGCCCAAAAAGCGCTGAATGCCGAGAAAGCGCAGGTCCGGCGCCAGGTTCTGCGCCGAGCGCCCGCCCGAGGATGCGACCACCAAGCCGCGCACCCAGATGTAGCTGGACAGCGTCACGATGAACGCGTTCATCTTGATCTTGATCACCAGATAGCCGTTGAGCGCACCGATGACGGCGCCGACGGCGAGGCCAATCACGAGCGACACCGGCACCACCAGCCAGCCCGGCGTCAGCGTGATCCCCAGGCCAATGCCCGATGATGCGAACAGGATGCCCGTGGCCATGGCGCTGAGCGCCGCCACCGACTCCACAGAAAGATCCATATGGCCGGCGATGATCACCAGCGCCAGCCCGATCGACATCACCCCCAAAACGCTCGATTGCTCGATGACGTTGGCGAAAATGCCCGGCTGGAAATAATTGGGAATGGTGGCCGAAAAAATCGCCAGCACGACCAGCAGCATGAACCAGACGAGATTATCGAGTACGAATTCGAGCACTTTGCGTTGGCGTGGCGACATCGCGGACTCATCTGCTAGAGCGTTTTCAAGAAAAGTGGCTTCACTTTTCCGGTTCGAAAGCGCGACCAAAAAAGACTGAATGGAGGCTCCTCCCGCGAACGGGAGGAGCGGATGGCGATTACGGGACCGAGGTTACCGGCGTTGCGGGCGGCTTGAGATTGCCCCAGAACGACGGATCATCGACATTGTCCTTGGTGATCGCGGCGCCTGGGATCTTGATCGTCGGTCCCCAGGCCTCGTCGGTAACCGTCGACTTCAAGCCAAGCACGTCATATTCGCCCGGCTCGATCTTCGTCTTGGCCACCAGCTTGTCCATGAACATCGCGATGGCGGCGGCCTGGGCGTAGAGCGGCTGCTCTACTTCCACCTGCATCCAGCCTTGACGGATCAGGTCGAGCGCGACCGGCGCCCCGTTCGAGCTCATCACATAGACGTCGCCCGGCTTCTTGCCAGCCGCTTCCAGCGAGGCAACGGCTGCCACGGAGAGATGGGCTGCGTGGCTGAAGACGATGTCGATATCGGGATTGGCCAGGAGCTGATCCGACACAATGGTGCCGGCATTGCTGGCTTCCCACTGCATCGCAGGCTGGCTGATGATGGTCACTTCGGGGAACTTGGCCATGCGTTCCTCAAAACCCTTCTGGATATCGAGGGTGTAGGGGTCGCCTGGGTCGCCCAGCACCTGCAAGACTTTGCCCTTCACCGCGCCATTCTTCTCGGTCAGCAGGCGCTGCACCTGCTCGGCGGCCACATAGCCGATCTCCACAGTGCCGGCCACCGAGGTGAAGTCCGACATGGTCGAGGAAATCTGGCGATCGAATTCGATCACCGGAATGCCGGCGGCGCGAGCGGCCTCCACCGACGGTGCCAGCGCATTGAAGTCCACTGCCGCCAGGATGATCGCCTTGGGCGCCAGCGCGATGACGTCGTTCATCTGGCTTTGCTGCAGGTCGGTCTTGTTGTCGGCATTGAGCGTGGTCACGCTGTAGCCAACCTGCTTGAGGAACATTTCGATCGCGCTGACGGAGCCGGTCTGGAACTCATCGATCAGGGTAGGGACCATGTAGTAGACTTTGCCCTTATCCTGGGCATAGGCGGGGTGCAGCAAGGCGGCCATTCCGGCCAGGAGAACCATGCCGTATTTCAACAAGTGTCTCAATTCGTCGCTCCTCTGAAACCGGATCGTTACTGCCCCGCGCCCATGCCCGGTCCGGTACCGGCAAGGGTCTCGCCCGTGATCATGCCGATCACTGCGTCCGCGTTTGTCTGTTTGCGTGGCACGTCACCGGCAACGACGCCCTGGCGGATCACCACCATCCGGTCGGCGACCTGAAAGGCCTGCTGCATGATGTGGGTGATGATGACGACGCCGATACCCTGTGCCGCCACCTGGCGGATCATTTCCAGCCCGCGCTTGGTCTGCTCCACGCCGAGCGCCGCGAAAGGCTCGTCCAGCAGCACCAGCTTGCCGCCCCAATGCACGAAACGATTGAGCTCGATCGCCTGACGCTGGCCGCCCGACAGATGCTCCACCTTGCTGCGCAGCGAGGGAATGCGGGTACCGGCATTGGCCATCGCCTTGGCGACCTGCTCCTCCATCCGCTTTTCATCCAGCACCTTGATGCCAAGCATCGATTTGGTCAGCTCGCGGCCCATGAAGAAATTGGCCACCACATCCACATTGGTGCACAGCGACAGGTCCTGGTAGACCGTCTCGATCCCCGCCGCCTTGGCCTGCGATGGCGATTTCGGGCGAAACTCCTTACCCTCGAAGGTCATGCTGCCCGAGCTTGCCTCAAGTCCGCCCGAGATGATCTTGACCAGCGTCGACTTGCCCGCACCATTGTCGCCGAGCAGGGCAATCACCTCGCCCTTGGCGATGGAGAAGGACACGCCCTGCAGCGCCTGCACGGCGCCGTAGTTCTTGGTGATGTTGTCGAGAACGAGCAGGGGTTCGGTCATGCGGCCATTCCGTTCGAGAACGGATCGCGCTTGCGCACGCGATCCGATGTTACTGGCAAATCCTGCCGGGGCGACAACACGCCGGACACGGCCAAAGCCGCGGCGCCACGCAGCACCGATTGATGCCCCACAGAAGCGGTCACCCGAGGCGTCGTGCGGTCGTAGCGACTGGAAATCGAGGTCGGCAGGGTGTCGGTGGTTGCCACCAGCGCGGCGATCAGTTCGTCCGACGCGATACCGCCAAGCACGATGGTCTGTGGGTCGAACAGGTTCTCGATCGTCCGCACCGCGCTGTGAAAAATCGGCGTCACCGCCTCGACCCATTCCGCCTGGCTCTGCCCCTTGGGCCGCTTGCTGAAACTATCGAGCGACAGATAGCGCTCCAGACACCCCGCATTGCCGCATGGGCAGGGCAGGCCACCCGGCACCGCCGGAATATGGCCGATTTCGCCGGCATTGCCCCAGGCGCCGCGCACCGGCATGCCGTCCTGCATCATGGTGCCGCCCAGGCCCACGCCGAGGTGGAGATAGTAGAACTGGCCTAGGCCTGCGCCCTCGCCATAGAGCCGTACGCCCACCGCCGCCGCCACCGTATCGACCGCGATAAAGGCCGGCAGCTTGGTGACTTCCTCCAGCCGTGCCCGCACCGGCACGCCGGACCAGCCATCCAGCGTCGTCGGTCCCACAAAGCTCATCGCCTGTACGTCGAACGGCCCCGGCATGGCAAAGCCCACGCCGAGCATCCGCCCATCGGGACGCAGTGCCCGCATTTCGGCGACCAGTTCGGCGATCAGCCCAAAGGCGTCGTTGGGGGTGGGATGGGGACGGTCGCGTGCCGCGCTGCCCAGCATGTCGCCGACGAGGTTCAGCAAGGCGGCATCGACGCCCAATGGCGTCACCGAAATGCCGATGACATAGCCGCCGTCCGGATTGAGGTGCAGCGTCGTCGGCGGCAGACCGCGACCCTTGGGCTTTTCGCGCACCGACAGCAGATAGCCCTGCTCTTCCAGTTCGCGCACGATGGTGGAAACGGTCTGCACGGTGAGCCCAACGCGTTCGGCAATATCGCCGCGCGTGGCCGCCCCGTCATTGCGGATGCACTCCAGCACGATGCGCCGATTGTACGGCCGCGCCTGCTCCTGATTTGTGCCCCTCAACACCATCTCAGTCCCCTTCATGGGGGAGACTTGCACCGGGCATTTATTATGTCAAATGGATTTCAAAAATGCCAATGTGCGGGGAACAACATGGAACGCCAGCCGCCGCGGCGTGTTGGTAAGCTGAAACCGAGGGAGATCGATCATGCGATTTGGTGTCATGGGTACCGGACAAGTCGGCAGCACCATAGCGGGCAAACTGGCCGCCTTGGGCCACGATGTCATGCTGGGTTCGCGCGAGCCCGATGACGAGAAAGCCAGGAAACTCGGCCTGAAGATCGGCACGCATGCCGAGGCGGCCAAACACGGCGAATGGATCGTCGATGCCATGCCGGGCGAGCACGCCATCGAAAGCCTGCGCGGCTGCGACATCGATGGTAAAATCCTCATCGACATAGGCAATTACGAGTTTGCCGTCGACCAGCCCATCGCTATCCCACTGGGCGAAGCCATTCAGGCGGCGTTCCCAAAAGTGCGGCTGGTCAAGACCCTCAACAGCGTCAGCGCCCATCTGATGGTCGACCCGGCAAGCCTCGGCGCCGCCCACACTGTCTTCATCGCCAGCAATGATGCCGGCGCGAAGGCCGAAGTCACCGACCTGCTCCGCAGCTTCGGCTGGCAGCACATCCTCGACCTTGGCGATCTCACCGCCTGCCGCGCCATGGAGCAGTTGGTCCCGATGTGGATACAGCTCGAAAAGCTCTATGGCGGCCCCGATTTCAATCTCGCCGTCGCCCGGCCACCGGCCTGAGTTCAGCCCTGCCGGAACGCGCCCACCGCCAGTTCCCGGAAGCCATTTCCGTCGCGGACGATGAACAGCGCATCCATGCCGCGTCGCGCAGCGAACGCGGGGCCCTCAATGTCGCCGAGGACCATCAGCGCGGTGGCCCAGGCATCGGCGTGCATGCAGTCGGCCGCGAGGACGGTGACAGATGCGAGATTGTTGGATAGCGGGCGGCCACTCGCGGGGTCCATTGTGTGCGAGGCAGTGTGGCCGTCCATCTCCACCCGATGCCGGTAGTCGCCCGATGTGGCGATGGCACAATCGGTGACCTTGATGAGCCGCGCGACATCACGTGCCGCCTGGTCGGGCTGTTCGACCGCCAGAACCCAGGGCCCGCCTCCGGGCTTGTGCCCACTGGCGCGCATCTCGCCATCGATGCCGACCAGATAGTGAGCGATACCAAAGCCATCGAGACAACGTGCAAGCTGATCGACGCCAAAACCCTTGGCGATGCCCGACAGGTCGAGCGTAACCGGAGCGCGTTTGCGCACCCTGCCACCGGCCGCGTCCAGATCGAGCATATCGTCCATCGCAGACCGGGGTTGAGCCGCCAGCTCGGCGATGCGCGCGGTGTGGGGTTGCGCGCCGGTTGGGCCGAAGCCCCAGGCATTGACCAGGTCGCCGACGCCAATGTGGAAGGCGCCGCCGGAGGCCCGGCCGATTTCCAGCGAGGCAGCGAGGACATTTGCCAGATCGTGCGGAATCTCGACCCATTGCCCAACCGGGGCGGCATTGACGCGCGAGAGGTCGGAGGCCGGTTTCCATGTCGACATCTGGTTGTCGACCTCATCCACGGCCGCCTGCAAGGCGTCGGCAATCGGCGTGGTATCAAGACCCGCCGCCGCGAAGAAAATGGCGGAGTAGCGCGTCCCCATAGTGGCCTCGTTGAGGGCATAGCGCTGCAGCGGGGCGGACATGGGAAATGGCTGCCAGGCGACGCTGGGGACCACCGAATACTGCTCAATAGACATCTTCGAGATACCGTCCCTTTGCCTTGAGCGTGAGCGCGTTTTCACCGAGCGGCGATATGATTTCGTCGATCGCCTCCCTGGCGCCGCGCGCCATGTCGATGCCGCCGCACACCATGATCTGCGCGCCGCGCGCGACGAGCGTGCGGATTTGTTCGGCATCCTCGCGCACCCTGTCCTGCACATAGGCGCCATCGACGATGCGCGAGAATGCCGTGACCAGGCGCGTCAGGCGGGTGTCCTCAAGCCACGCGGCCATGGCGTCCTCGTAGAGGAAGTCGGAATGCGGATCGCGCCCGCCGAAATAGAGGTGCATGGGGCGATGCCTGGTATTGCCCTGGATGAAGCCGGCAAGTGGGGCGATGCCAGTTCCAGCGCCGATCATGATCACCGGCGTCCTGCCCGAAGCGGGCCGGAAATTGGGATTGGGCTTGACGAAGGCCTCGATGGTACTGCCCGGCGCCAGCGCATGCAGATATTCCGAGCAGGCCCCGCCCTGCAGTTTGCGAACGCAGATCTCCAGAAATCCCTGCCTGGACGAGGAGGCGAGTGAATAGTAGCGCGGAATGGAGCTGCCCGGAGGCAGTATACCCACCAGGTCCCCGGCCTCGAAGCGCAGCAAGCGTCTGCCGCCAAGCAGGCCAAACAAGCCGCCACGCGCGCTTTCTGCAACACCAAACCGCAATACGGTCGTCGGCGCCTGGACCTCGACGCCATAATCGACGCGCGTGAGCAACGTCAGATCGGTGGTGCGGGGCCGGGCAGGCGTGTGCACCAGGTGCAATTGTGTCCCGATCCGCGCGGCGGTCGCAGCGCCCCATTGCGCGAACGTCTGGGACGACTGGCGATCGATGGTGCCAACCGGCTGAAAGGGCGACCAGCCGCGCGCCACCAGCGCTGTCTCGACATCGGCGGCAAACTGGCAGTAATGCGCAAAGCTCCGGTCCCCGAAGCCCAGAACGGCGAAGGAAAGCGCGGGCGTTTCCAGTTTTGCGAGACGGGCGAGAAAGCGGTTCGCCGATGCCGGGGGGCCGCCGTCGCCATAGGTTGCGGTGAGAATGAACATCTGCCGTGCACGGCCATAGTCGCGCGCAATCCCGTTCATCGCCGAGGTGTGGACACGATGGCCGGCCTGCGTCAAAGCCTCGTGCAACGCGGCGGCATAGCCCCAGGTCGAATTGCCCTCGCTGCCGACCAGAATGACGGTATCGGCGGCGCGTGCTGCTACATTACGGTTCAGCTTCGGCAGATTGCGGCGCCGCAGCCACCAGATTACCGTGCCGCTGGCGGCCATGACCGGAACGCAGAGTGCCGCGGCTCCGAGCAGCAGACCAAGCCACCAGACGCCCTGACCCGTGTGGAGGGTATAAAAGGCCTCATAGACCGATTGGCCAAAATTGTTGGCCGTGAAAGACAGCATCGTCCCGGTCGCCTGATCGACGAAGCCCTGGCCGGCATTGGTGGTCAGCGTGAAGACATCGGTCGGGTCGCCCCGGAACGGGAATACCAGTTCGCGCAGATCGCCCAGGGGCGTCGCCCGCAACGCTGCCAGATCGGCGATGGCAGCCGGCTTGCCGCCATCGACATTGGTGGGAAAGGCCGCCAGGGCCCCGGACCCGTCGCTGATGAAACCGAAATTGACCAGCGACATGTAAGTGCCGGTCGTCGCGGTCAGCAGCAGGGCCGCAATGGCAATCCTGCCGATATCGACATGCAGGCGCTGGGTGAACGTGCCACGTGCCGCACTGAACACCTTGGCCCAACCGCCCAGGCGCGCCACCAGCAGCAGGCCACCCGATATCGAAAGGATCACCAGCGCAAACGCGCCGATCCCCGCGACGGCACGTCCGCCTTCTCCCAGGAAGAGCGACCGGTGCAGCTCGGTCATGAAACCGAAGACGGGCGAGGGCGCGTAGGCGCCAAGGCTATTGCCGGTCTGCGGGTCGATAGTGGCCGCCACTTGTCCGGCACCATCGGAATAATAGGCAATGACCGATCCGGAGGCCAACTTGACGATGCGTTCGACCCCCGGAAAGTTGGCCGCAACGCTGCTTGCCAGTTCCGCGGCATTAACTCCGGCGGTTTGAGTACCGCTCGCCGCGAAATGCTGGATGGCGGGGTCGAGCGACAGGAAGGCCCCGGTCAACGCCATGAAGCTGACGACGAGCGCGGCGATCAACGCGGGAAGGGAGTGCAGACGGCGCAACACGATCGGGACCTCTGCAAGTCACATGGTCACGGTGAGCGACTGAACGTAGCCGGAGCCGGAAACCGGCTTGCCCGAACTGGCGGTCGATAAGGGCAGGACGACGTCGTTGGGATAATAGCCGCCGTCTTCCACGGCGCTGTCGACGTGCAACTGGTAGCCCGCATCAATAAGCGCATCGGCGAGGGTGACGTTTACGCTGAGAGTTTGTCCGCTGCCCACACTGGCCCCGGTGATGCCGTCGATCGTTTCGCCGCTGGCGGCGATTCCCCGGAACCAGTTGCGCAGGTCCTGGTAAAACCGGGTCTTTTGCCCTGCGATCCAAAGGGTCGAATCATAGGAGCCATCCGGCTTGGTGACATAGATGGCGAGATAAGCGGGCCGCCCGCTGTAAGGTCCCATCTGCGCGGTGATGGAAAGGTCCTTGGCAAAGGCGGTTTCGGGAGCGACGATCGCCGTGGCCAGCATCAGAATGGCGACGAGCTTTTTCATGACAGTTCCTCAAAGGTGATATCGAGGACGGCAGAAGTGTCATGGGAAGCTGACGCCACCCTGAAGTGGGGCCAGAAATCTCTTCAGCCTGGTGTCAGGTTACGGTGCTAAACCCGGCGCAGAGGTGGACCGTGCGCGTATTGCTGATCGAAGACGACTACGTGCTGGGTGGCGCCATCCGCGACCATATCGCCGCCAGCGGTCACGGCGTCGACTGGATGAAACGCATCGATGAGGCCAAGCTGGCCCTGGCCAACGTTGCCTACGAATTGGTTCTGCTCGACCTCAACCTGCCCGACGGGCGCGGCCTCGATCTGTTGCGCGAATTGCGGGCGGCGCTTAATCGGGTGCCGGTGATCATCACCACCGCCCAGGATCAGATCGCTGTGCGCATCGAAGGGCTCAATTCGGGCGCCGATGACTACCTCGTCAAACCCTTCGATCTGAGCGAAATGAGCGCGCGCGTCTCCGCTGTCGCCCGGCGTTATGCGGGCAATCCGTCCCCCGCGATCAGTATCGGTCCGGTTTCGATCGATCTTGGCCGCAAGATCGTCATCGTCGGCGACAAGCCCGCCACGCTGACAGGACGCGAGTGGGCGGTGCTCGAGCGGCTGGTCCGCCATCGCGGCGCCATTGTGACCAAGGGCGAAATCGAGGATTCGCTCTATGCCTTCGGCGCCGAGATCGAGAGCAATGCGGTGGAAGTCTATATCAGCCGGCTGCGCAAGAAACTCGGGCGCGACTTTGTCAGCACCGCGCGTGGCCTCGGCTATCAGGTCGAGGCCTGATCGTGGCGCCACACTCGATTGCCCTGCGTCTTGCCATTGGCCTCACGGCGGGCACGGCCCTGTTGTGGATCGGCGCCGCCTCGATCGCCGGCACCGTGATGCAGCGCCAGCTCGATGCCGCCTTTGACGAAACCCTCAGGCAAAGCGCGTTTCGCCTGTTGCCGCTGGTTACCCACGGCCTGCGCGAACCCCGCGAGGGCAATGATCTCGAGATCGCGGGACTAGCCGAAGACCAGGGGGACTTCAGCTACTATGTGCGGGATCGGACGGGGGCAATCGTCGTGCGGTCTGCCGGTCTAGCCGATGACGTCACATCGATCCCTGCCGGCGACGGCTTCTCGGAGATCGAGGGCGAGCGCCTGTTTTCCATAACCGACCATCGTTTCGGCTATGGCATCGTCGTCATCGAGCGCACCGATCATCGTCGGGCGGCGCTGGGCAGGAGCCTGGCGGCGCTCACCTGGCCGCTGCTGGCGCTCATTCCCCTGATCGCGCTGGGCATCTGGTTCGCCATTCGCCTTGCCATGCGTCCGCTCGAGCGGTTGCGGCGGGACATAGCCTCGCGGGATAGCCGGAACCTGTCGCCGCTGATCTCGGAAGGGCACCCGACGGAGCTCGCGCCGATTGCCGAAGCCGTGGCCAGCCTGCTGACGCGCCTGCGCGCCGCCATGAACGCTGAGCGCTCCTTCGCCGCCAGCAGTGCCCACGAGTTGCGCACCCCGATCGCCGGCGCACTGGCCCAGACGCAGCAATTGGCGATCGAACTCGCAGACCGCCCCGGCAGCCAGCGCCTCAAGGAGATCGAACAGGCGTTGCGGCATTTGGCCCATCTTGCCGAAATGCTCCTGCAACTCTCGCGATTGGATGCAGGCTTCGCCCAATCCGATGTCGACATCGATCTGCTGCCGGTGCTCCGGCTTGTGGTGCGCGACTTCCAGGCGATAGCAGGAGCCCGAGTGCATTTGAGCGTCGAGGAGGGAACCGCCCTGGTCGGTGCGATCAATATGGACGCCTTCGCCATCGCGGTTCGCAACCTCATTCAAAACGCCCTGATCCATGGCGCCCTCGATGGTCCCGTCGAGGTTACGGCGCGGCCGGACCGCACGATAAGCGTCGTCAATGCCGGGCCAATTGTTCCGGCCGATGTCCTGGCCCGGATCGGTGAGCGCTTCGTGCGTGGCGCCACATCGGCAAGCGGAACGGGCCTCGGCCTGTCCATCGTCGACTCCATCATGGAGCAGACAGGTGGCGGCCTCGCCCTCCACTCTCCCGCAACTGGCGCGACGGACGGGTTCGAGGCCATACTGACGCTCCCCGCCCACCAGGCAGCAAGCTAGGTTGGCTCGCAATCGGTGTTAAACCTTCATGGCTGGCAAATCGATCATTGCCGGCCGTGCCGGCGAGTGGACCTGTGTACGAACGATATCGTCGCGCTGGGGCCCCTCGACCACAACCTCAGGCAGGTCGCTATCGCTTGTGATTGTCAGCAGGTGTTCGAATTGATCGGCAGGCCGGCGCGCGGCATGACCTGCGATGCAATCCTCGGTATCATCGAGGAAGGCAGACAGCATGCTCAACTGGGTCGCGATGACGGCCGCAGGAATTGAGCCATGATATGTCAGCAGCACTCGCTTGAATCTCGGCACATCGAGAGCATGATCCCCCCGGGAGGACCAAGCAAAAAATGGAACATACCACAATTCGAGCTGTCGAAATCGAGCAGGCCGGCAAGAGGCATCAGGCGACATATTTCGTCGAGGACGGCATTATTCATGCCAACATAGGGGGCAGTATTAAGCGCCTTCCTGTCATCTATTCGGTGGCGCCTGAACTCACCGTCCAATCCCTACTCGCCGGTTATATAGTGCAGCAGTCCCGAAAGGCGGCGAACGTCGCAGCGTTTTCTCGGCGAGATCGGCCCAGCGACGAGCCGCGCGCGTAACGTTGGCGATTGGACCCCATCAAGGCCCCAAGCTATCGCCACCAAAGGCATGGGCCTATGCGATCGGAGCAGCAGGCGGCACCAGAATATAGTGTCGTCGCATCCGAGCGCTGTTTCGGGACAGGCATGGCCGGTTGGCGATCCTAGCGGTCCGAGGTCTGCCAGCGGGGATTAATCCAGGGCACGTCATTGCTGGGCGGCAGCGGGGTTTTGCCGAGGATGTGGTCGGAGGCTTTCTCGCCGACCATGATGGAGGGGCCGTTGAGGTTGCCATTGGTGATGCGCGGGAAGATCGAGCTATCGGCGACGCGGAGGCCCTCGACGCCGATGACGCGGCATTCCGGGTCGACCACGGCCATCGGATCGTCAGCGCGGCCCATGCGACAGGTGCCGCAGGGGTGGTAGGCGCTTTCGGCGTGACGGCGGATGTGGTCGTCGAGTTCGTCGTCGGTTTGGTATTTGTCGCCCGGCAGGATTTCCTTGCCGCGATAGGGATCGAAGGCCTTTTGGCCGAAGATTTCGCGGGTGATGTGGATGCAGTGGCGGAAGTCGGCCCAGTCCTTGGGGTCGCTCATGTAGTTGAACTGGATGCGCGGGGCGATCTTGGGGTCGGCCGAGCGCAGGGTGACGGCACCGCGCGACGCCGAGCGCATGGGGCCAACATGGGCCTGGAAGCCATGGCCCTCGGCCGCCGCTTGCCCGTCATAGCGGATGGCGATGGGGATGAAATGGAACTGGATATCGGGGTATTTGACCCCGGCTTTGGAGCGGATGAAGGCCGCGCTTTCGAACTGGTTGGAGGCGCCGAGGCCGTTCTTGAACAATAGCCATTGCGCCCCGATCAGCGCCTTGCCTAACAGGTTCCAGTATTTGTAGAGCGTGATCGGCTGGATGGAGGCCTGCTGGATATAGAGCTCCATATGGTCTTGCAGGTTGGCGCCGACGCCGGGACGATCGGCGACCAGCGGAATGCCGTGTTCGGACAGTTGGGCAGCAGGGCCGATGCCGGAGAGCAGGAGAAGTTTGGGTGAATTGATCGAAGAAGCGGCGACGATGACCTCTTTTCGCGCTTGCACGACTTCGACCACACCATTGCGGTCGATCTCAACGCCGGTGGCGCGGCCGTTTTCGATAACGATCTTGCGGGCGAAGCAGCGGACTATGGTGAGGTTCTGCCGGCTGCGGGCGGGCTTGAGATAGGCATTGGCGGCAGACCAGCGGCGGCCTTGCCAGACCGTTTGTTCCATCGGACCGAAGCCTTCCTGCTGCTCGCCATTGTAATCGTCAGTGAGCTCGAATCCGGCCTGCTTGCCGGCGGTGACGAAGGTCTGAAATAGCGGATTGTCGCGCTTGCCGCGGGTGACGTGCAGCGGGCCGGACTTGCCACGCCGATCGGGATCGCCGCCATGGGGGCCGGGATGCCAGTTTTCCATGCGCTTGAAATAGGGGACGACATCGGCATAGCCCCAGCCGGTGGCGCCGCTTTCGGCCCAATGATCGTAGTCGCCGGCATGGCCGCGGACATAGACCATGCCGTTGATCGAGGACGAGCCGCCGATGACCTTGCCGCGCGGCACGGCCAGGGTGCGCCCGCCGAGATGCGGCTCGGGTTCGGACACGAAGCCCCAATCGTAGCGCGGCATGTTCATCGGGTAGCTGAGCGCGGCCGGCATCTGGATCAACGGGCCGGCATCGGTGCCGCCGAATTCGAGCACGATGACGGAATGCTTGCCGTCCTCGCTGAGGCGCGAAGCCATGGCGGCGCCGGCCGAGCCCGAACCGATGATGACGAAGTCGGCTTCCATGGGCAGGCTCCTAGTAGGCGGCCGCGACGGGGCTCATGGCGACATAGACCGATTTGATCTGGCTATAGTGATCCAGCGCGGCGCGGGAATTCTCGCGGCCAACGCCGGAGAGCTTGACGCCGCCGAAGGGGGCTTCGACCGGGGTGATATTGTAGGTATTGATCCAGCAGGTGCCGGCTTCGAGTTTTGCGATGACGCGATGGGCGCGGGCCATGTCGGCGGTGAAGACGCCGGCGGCAAGGCCGAACTGGGTGGCGTTGGCGCGGGTGATGACGTCGGTTTCCTCAGTGAAGCCGAGGACGGACATAACCGGGCCGAAGATTTCCTCGCGGGCGATGGTCATGTCGTCGGTAACGTCGGCGAAGATGGTGGGCTCGATGTAGAAGCCTGAGTTTTGGCTCGGTGGGACGCGGCCGCCGATCAGGAGTTTGGCGCCTTCGGTCTTGCCGGTTTCGATGTAACCCAGAACCTTGTTGCGTTGGGCTTCGGAGACCAGCGGGCCGACTTGGGTGGCCTCGTCGAGCGGGTCGCCGATGATGGCATTGGCGGTTCGCTTGACCAGCCTGGCGAGGAAGGTGGGGCGGACGGCATCGTGGACGAAGACGCGGGTGCCGTTGGAGCAAACCTGGCCGCTTGAGTAGAAATTGGCGTTGATGGCGGCGCTGACGGCCGAGTCGATGTCGGCGTCCTCGAAGATGATCAGGGGCGATTTGCCGCCCAGTTCCATGGTGACGTGGCGCATCCCGTCGGCGGCGGCGGCATAGACTTTGCGGCCGGTGCCGATGGAGCCGGTGAGGGAGACCTTGGCCACGCGCGGATCGGTGACAAGTGCGCCGCCGACGTCGCTATAGCCTTGCACGACGTTGAGCAGGCCCGCGGGGGCGCCAGCGAGGATCAGGATCTCGGCCAGCTTGAGCGCGCCGAGAGGCGTAGTTTCCGAGGGCTTGAAGATCATGGCATTGCCGCAGGCGAGCGCCGGAGCGGCTTTCCAGCAGGCGATCTGGGTGGGGTAGTTCCAGGCGCCGATGCCGACGCAGACGCCGAGCGCTTCCCGGATCGTGTAGACGAAATCGCCGCCCAGGGGGATGGTTTCGCCGGTGTCGGAAGCAATCAGGCCGCCGAAATATTCGAGCGCATCGGCGCCCGAGGCCGCGTCGGCCACCAGGGTTTCCTGGATGGGCTTGCCAGTGTCGATGGTTTCGAGCTCGGAGAGTTCCTGGTTGCGCTCGCGCAGGATATCGGCGGCTTTGCGGAGGACGCGGCCGCGCACGACGGGGCGGAGGGCGGCCCATTCCTTTTGGGCGCGGACTGCGGAGGCGAGTGCCAGTTCGATGATAGCGGGGGTGGCCGAATGCAGCCGCGCGACGACTTCGCCGGTGGCCGGATAGATGCATTCGATCAGGCGGCCGGCGGGATCATCGATATAGTGGCCATCGACAAAATGGCTGCCGGCGGGTTGGACATCGCGCATTATTCGCCCCTCGGGTAGCGCTTGGAGGTTTCGAGGACGTTGAGGTCCATGTGGTTGCGCATATAGCGCTCGGATGCCTTTTGCAGCGGCTGGAAATCCCAGGGGTAATAGTCGCCGTTGCGGAGGGCTTCGTAGACGAGGTGGCGGCGGGCCTGGCTGGCGCGGACATCGGCGTCATAAGCTGCCAGCGCCCAGATCTCGGCGACCTGCACGGCGAACCACGCGGCCGTGGTGGCATGCGTCGGGTCGGCGGCAAGGTTGTTCAACTCGTGCGGATCGGCGGCGATATCGAACAGCTGCGGCGGATCGACTTCGCAGTGGATGTATTTCCACTGCTCCAGCCGCAGGGCCACCATCGGGGCGATGGAGCCTTCGGCGGCGTATTCCATGCGGACGGGCGAGAAGCGCGCGGCGCCATTGGCGAGGGGCACCAGCGATTCGCCATCGGTCCAGGCCAGCACCGGGCCCATGGCGATGCCGGCGAGGTCGCAGAGCGTGGGCGTGACGTCCATGGTGCTCACCGGTACGTCGATGCGGCCGGGCGGCAGCTGCGGCGCCGCGATCATCAGCGGCACGCGGGATGAGCCTTCGAAGAAGTTCATCTTGAACCACAGGCCGCGCTCGCCAAGCATGTCGCCGTGGTCGGAGACGAACAGGATGATGGTATTTTCGGCTTGGCGCGTGCCATCGAGAGCGGCGAGGACTTCGCCGATCTTGTCGTCGATGTAGGAGATATTGGCGAAGTAGGCGCGGCGGGAGCGGGCGACGTCATCGTCGGTCAGTGGCGAGGATTGGGCATCGCTGGCGTCGAGCAGGCGGCGGGAATGCGGGTCCTGATCCTCATACGCCATGGGCGCGACTTCAGGCGTCAGGTGCTCGCAGTCTTCGTAGAGGTCCCAGTATTTCCGGCGCGCCACATAGGGGTCGTGGGGGTGGGTGAAGCTGACGGTCAGCATCCACGGACGCGCGTCGAGGCGGCGGCCGAGGTCGTGCACCTTGCGGACGGCGTTGAAAGCGACTTCGTCGTCGAATTCGAGCTGGTTAGTGATCTCGGCCACGCCTGCGCCGGTCACCGAGCCGAGGTTGTGGTACCACCAGTCGATGCGCTCGCCCGGCCGCGTATAGTCCGGCGTCCAGCCGAAATCGGCGGGGTAGATGTCGGTGGTCAAGCGCTCCTCGAAGCCGTGCATCTGGTCGGGGCCGACGAAATGCATCTTGCCGCACAGCGTCGTGGCATAGCCGGCGCGGCGCAGGTGATGGGCATAAGTGGGGATATCCGAGGTGAACTCGGCGGCGTTGTCGTAGACGCGGGTGCGATGCGGCAATTGCCCGGACATGAAGCTGGCACGGCCCGGCGCGCACAACGGCGAGCCGGTATAGGTGTGGGCGAATCGTGCCGAGCGGGCCGCCAAAGCCTTGAGATTGGGCGCATGCAGCCATTCGGCCGGGCCATCGGGAAACAGCGTGCCGTTGAGCTGGTCGACCATGACGATCAGGATATTGGGCCGCTCAGCCATGCTTTGCGTTCCTAGCGAGATAAAGTTCTAGATAATCCATCACCAGCGCGCGCACCTCGGGCTGGGCCGGGGCGAAATCCTGCAGGGCGTGGCGAATGTAAAAACCGTCGATCAGGGCGGCCATGCCCTGCGCCACAGACTGCGCGGTATCGGGGTCGAAAATCTGGCGCAGGTTGAACACAAGGTTCGAATGCAGCCGCCTGGCGTAAATCTGCAGCAGGCGGCTGGCTTCCTCCGACTGGAGCGCGCGGACGTAGAAGGTCAGCCAGGAGGCGACGACTTCGGGCTGGAACTGGTCGGGTGCGAAACTGGCATCGATGATGGCGTGGAGGCGCTCGACCGGCGTGCGGAGGCCGATCGTGCGGTGCCGCACGCTCTCGCCATAGAGCTTGAGGATGTGGCGCATGGCAGCCAGGAACATTTGGTCCTTGGAGCCGAAATAGTGGTGGGCCAGGGCCGGTGACATGCCGGCGCGGCGCGCGATCTGGCTGACCGTGACGTCGAGGCTGCCGGCTTCGCCGATCTCGACGATGGCCGCCTCGATCATCGCTTTTCGGCGGACTGCCTCTGCACCGATTTTCGGCATTTACGTGGGCTGCTCACAATTTGAGTTTACATTTGTGATTGTCTCGCTTTTGATTGAGCCGTCAATCAAGAAAAAGACTTTCGCCCAAAACCCGCAATCAGGAGAGACGGACTATGAAAAAGACCAGCCTTACTCTGACCAGCGCGATCGCGCTGTCGCTGCTCGCGGGCGTTGCGCACGCCGCCGAGTGCAGCACGGTGAAATTCTCCGATGTCGGCTGGACCGACATCACCACCACGACTTCGACCACCAAGCAGATCCTGGAAGCGCTCGGCTACAAAGTCGACGTCAAGGTGCTGTCGGTGCCGGTGACCTATGCGTCGCTCGACAGCGATGATGTGGATATTTTCCTCGGCAACTGGATGCCGGCCCAGTCCGGCGCGATCCAGCCCTATCTCGACAGCGGCGAAATCGAGAACGTGGCGACCAACCTGACCGGGACCATCTATACCCTGGCCGTGCCGGCCTATACCTATGACAAGGGCCTGACCGACTATTCCAAGATCCACGAATTCGCCGACCAGCTCGACAAGACCATCTACGGCATCGAGCCCGGCAATGAAGGCAATGGCTACTTGATCAGTCTGGTCGATGCCAACAAGTTCGATCTGGGCGGCTTCAAGGTGGTGGAAAGCTCCGAGCA
Source organism: Devosia sp. (assembly GCF_028290625.1). Lineage (GTDB taxonomy): Bacteria > Pseudomonadota > Alphaproteobacteria > Rhizobiales > Devosiaceae > Devosia. The sequence goes on along the minus strand of NZ_JAQGJM010000027.1, from coordinate 212,300 downwards.
GGGCATGCTCGCCGAAGTCGATCGCGCCGTGAAGGACAACAAGGACGTGGTGTTCCTGGGCTGGGAACCCCACCCGATGAATGCCAAGTTCCCGCTGAAATACCTGCCCGGCGGCGAAGACTTCTTCGGCGGCGAAGGCGTGGTCAACACCGTGACCCGCAAGGGCTATGCAGCTGAATGCCCCAATGTCGGCAAGCTGCTGACCAACCTCAAGTTCTCGCTGCCGATGGAAAACGAGATCATGGGCAAGATTCTCGATGACGGCGTCGAAGCGGACGAAGCCACGATGACCTGGATGAAGGCCAATTCCGACGTGGTCCTGGGCTGGGTCGATGGCGTGACGACGGTAGATGGTGGCGACGGTGTCGCGGCCGTCAAAGCGGCCCTCGGCGTCTAAGCCAAGCAATCATCGGCCCGGTCTTGCGACCGGGCTGATTTGTTTCTAGCCTGCAATACCGGGGGCGCGGCATGGATTGGCTGACAGACAACAAGATCCCAGTCGGCAAATGGGCCAGCGCGGTCTTCAATTTCCTAAAGGACAACTTTTCAGGGTTCTTCGATACGCTGTCCTATGGTGCCGAGGGCCTGATCAACGCGCTGCTCTGGCTGTTCCAGGCGCCGCATCCGCTGGTGATCATCGCCATTTTTCTCGCGCTGACCTGGTATTTGCAACGCAAGTGGAGCACGTGCCTGCTGGTGCTGATCGGGTTCCTGTTCATCCTCAACCAGGGCTATTGGGAAGAGACCACCGAGAGCCTGACGCTGGTGATTTCGGCCTGCATCGTCTGCATGGCGATCGGCGTTCCCATCGGGATTGGACTGGCCCATCGGCCGCGGCTCTACCAAGCGACGCAGCCGGTGCTCGACCTGATGCAGACGCTGCCGACATTCGTCTATCTCATTCCCGCCATCGTATTCTTCGGTATCGGCATGGTGCCCGGCCTGATCGCCACGGTGATCTTCGTGCTGCCGGCACCGATCCGCATGACTTACCTGGGCATTTCAACGACACCCCCGGCGCTGCTCGAAGCAGTCGACGCCTTTGGCGGTACGCCGAGCCAGAAGCTGTGGAAGGTCGAACTGCCCTATAGCCTGCCGCAGATCATGGCGGGGTTGAACCAGACGATCATGCTGTCGCTATCGATGGTGGTGGTGGCGGCGCTCGTCGGTGCCGATGGCCTCGGCGTGCCGGTGGTGCGTGCACTCAACTCGGTCAATACTGCCCTCGGCTTCGAGAGCGGCTTCATCATCGTCGTGGTGGCCATCATCCTCGATCGGATGCTGCGGATCAAACAGAGGTAGACCCATGGACGACGCCGTCATCTTCGATCGGGTCAATATCGTCTTCGGCCCCAATCCGGAACTGGCCCTGCCGCTGATGGACAAGGGCATGACCCGGAATGACATCCGCAAGGAGACCGGACAAATCCTGGGCGTCCACGATTGCTCGCTGACCGTCAGGACCGGGGAAATCCTGGTGCTGATGGGCCTGTCCGGCTCCGGCAAATCGACGTTGCTGCGGGCGGTCAACGGGCTCAATCCGGTGGTGCGCGGCGCGGTGCGGATCAACGATGGCGCCTGGAGTGTCGATCCGGCGGCGTGTTCGCGCCAGGACCTGCTGCGGCTGCGGCGCAAGACGGTGGCCATGGTGTTCCAGCAGTTTGGCCTGTTGCCGTGGCGTACCGTGCTGGACAATGTCGCGCTGGGCCTTGAACTGGACGGGATGCCCAAAGCACAGCGCGAGGACAAGGTGCGCACGCAGTTGGAACTCGTCGGGTTGACCGACTGGGCCCAGCGCCATGTGAGCGAGCTCTCCGGCGGCATGCAACAGCGCGTCGGGCTGGCGCGGGCCTTTGCCACCGATGCGCCGATCCTGCTGATGGACGAGCCGTTCTCGGCGCTCGACCCACTGATTCGCGCGCGGCTGCAGGATGAGCTGCTGGATCTGCAGGCCAAGCTGAAACGCACCATCATTTTCGTCAGCCACGATCTCGACGAAGCGTTCAAGCTGGGTGACCGCATCGCGCTGATGGAGGGCGGGCGGATCGTGCAATGCGGCACGCCGCAGGAGATCATCGCCAGCCCGGTCGACGATTACGTCGAGGACTTCGTGGCGCATATGAACCCGCTCAACGTGTTGCGAGCCATGGACATCATGTCGCCGGAAATCGGCAGCGGGGTGAATGCGGTGCCCGCCGATAGTCCGCTTGCCGCCGTTATCGAACAGCTGTCCGCGGGGGCACCATCGGTTTGTGTCAGGGGGGCGGACGGGCAACTGGTCGGGAGCATCTTCAATCAGAACGTCGTCGCTGCTCTGCGCAGCAAGCCAGTGCGCGCCGGGAGTGGCGTGCACTAAGATGCAGTGCGTTTCAGCCTAGCGTTCGATCACCAGGTTGCTGGTGGGTTTGGAGCAGCACAGCAACATCATGCCGGCGTCGATTTCGCGCTGACGAATACCGCCCTGATGGTTCATCACGATGCTACCCGATACCTTCTTTGATTTGCAGGTGCCACAAAGGCCTTGCGTGCATGACGAGGGTAGGCGCATGCCCGCACGCTTGGCGGCTTCGAGCACCGTCATGGTTTCGGGAACTTCGATGGAACGGCGGGTCTTGGTGAACTCGACGGTGTAGGTTTTGGCCGCTTCCGGCGCATCGAGGGCGATCTCACCCTCGATCGCTTCTGTCTTTTCCCCCGCCGAGAGCGTCTCGAAGTTGAAGCTCTCCTCGTGGTGGTGCGCCATATCGAAGCCGGCGGAGCCGAGCATGGTGCGCACGGCCGCCATATACGGTGCCGGCCCGCAGACGAAGATCTCGCGGCTCATGAAATCGGGCGCGATGACCTTGAGCTGGTCGAGGGACAACCGGCCCATCAGCCCGGAATAGGGCGCCAGCGGATTGGCCGCCTCGCAGATCGGCGCAAACTTGAAGCTCGGCGATAGCCGCGCCATCAGTTCCAGCTCTTCGCGGAAGATGATGTCGGTCACGGTACGGGCTGAGTGGACAAACACAATATCCTTGGGCTCGGCCAGGTCGTGATAGGTCCGCGCCATCGACATCAGCGGAGTGATGCCGCTGCCGCCTGACAGGAACAGATAGCGCGATGCTGGATGGGCGAAGCAGGTGAAGCTGCCCATCGGTCCCAAGGCTTTCACCGAAACGCCGGGCTTCAGATTGTCATGCAGCCAGTTCGAGACCGGTCCGTTGGGGACGCGCTTGACCGTGAGAGAGATGGCGTTGGGCCGCGTCGGCGCCGCCGAGATGGTGTAGCAGCGGTGGATGGTCTCCCCGCCGATGTCAAAGGCATAGGTCATGAACTGACCCGGCTGATAGCTGAACCGCCCCGGAGTCGCAGGGGACAACACGAAGGTCTTGACGTCATGCGTCTCCTGCCGCACGGCGCGGCAAACCAAAGTGTCATCCTGCTCGCTGTCCCACGCGTTGGACGCAAGCTCAAGTCGGTTCGCGTCGCCCAGGGACGAGGTCATGGCTTCAGGCACCCAGATGCTCGGCCATGCGGCCGATATACCAACGCTGGAATTTCTCGACGAGCATTTCGGTATTTGGCGAATATGGACCGGGCTCGTAGGCCGGGTTCATTGCGCCCCTCTGGCACATTTCGACCAGTGCCGCGTCCTGCTGGTTGGTTGCGGTCCACACTTCGATCAAGTTGGCGAGGTCGTAGTCGACCCCTTCGACGGCATCCTTGTTGACCAGCCACTTGGTGCGAACAAGCGTGCGCCCGGCATCGAGCGGGAACGTGGCGAATGTCACGATATGGTCGCCGAGGAAGTGGTGCCACGAATTGGGCTGGGTCCAAAAGGAGAGGCCGCCCAGCTTGGCATTGGTAAAGGCCCCCAGCGGCAGCCGGCAGGCGGCGCGGGTATCCATGGTATGGGACTCGCCATCGCCGTCCAGCGGCAGGCGTTCGGTGCGAAAGCCGGTGACGCGCGTATCGAGTTCCTCGATCTCGCGCGACGGCAGCCCCATGCTTTCCCATTCGGCATGGCTGGTCTGGCGCAGAGCATCATAGCGTTGCGCGTTTTCGAGATCGAGCGGGTCCATCTCCTCGGGTGAGAAGCCGAAGCCATAGGCGAACAGCGGCACGGTCAGTTCGGGATGGTTGGCCTCGCAGTGATAGCACTCGCGATTGTTCTCGATGGTGAGCTTCCAGTTGCCCATCTCGATCAGGTCGCTCTGATAGGCGATCTTGGTGTCGCGCACCTTATGCGGCGCGATGTAGGGCCCCATGCGGGCGGCAACCTCGTCAAAATCTTCCGGTGGATTGTCGGCGAGGCAGATGAACAGCAGGCCTTCGAGCGAGCGCAGGTTGACCGGCTTGAGGCCCTTGCAGGACTTATCGAAATCCGCGCCCATATGCGGCGCGTGCACCAGATTGCCGTCGAGATCATAGGTCCAGCTGTGGTAGCGGCAGACCAGGTTCCCGACCGTCGTCTTTTCCTCGTCGATCAGCCTTGCGCCGCGATGGCGGCACACATTGTGGAAGGCTTTGACGTTGTTATCATCGTCACGGACGATCAGCACCGAGCTCCTACCGATGTCGATGGTCATCACGTCGCCGGGCTCAGGCACATCGGGTTCGACGCCGACATAGAGCCAGTGGCGCGAAAAAATCATGTCCATATCCGCCTCGAATATCTCGGGCGAGGTATAGAAGGGGGCATCGAGGCTGTGGCCGGGTTTTCGTCCGTGAACGAGCGCTTCGAGCGATGGCACCTTATCGAGCATGACTGAACTCTCCTCAACCGAGATGGGGCGCGCAAGGCCGCTGTCGATGGAACAGAATTCTCGCTTTTTTCCAAGCTGTCTTGATGCGGGGCGACAGCTGCTTTAGATTTTGCGACATTATATATTTGTTGGGTGTCATGGTGCATAGCGGTTCTGGTCCCCAGGTCTTTGGCTTCATGCTCACCGAGCAGTTTTCGATGATCGCTTTTACCGCAGCGATCGAACCGCTGCGGCTGGCCAATCGCACGACCGGACGCAAGCTCTATGAGTGGCATCTGTACTCAGCGGACGGGCTCACCGCAGAGGCCTCCAATGGCGTGCGCGTCAATGTGGAACAGTCGTTTCGCGACGCGCCGAACATGGATGCGGTGGTGGTCTGCGCCGGCGTCGATGTGCAACTGATCGACCACCGCGACCTCATCTCGGTGGTCCGGCGGCTGACCAAGTTCGGAGCATCGCCAGGGGCGGTCTGTACCGGTACCTATGTGCTGGCGCAGGCCGGATTGCTGGATGGCTATCGCTGCACCATCCACTGGGAAAATCGCCCGGGAATTCGGGCGGATTTCCCCGACCTCGATATTGGCGAGGAATTGTTCGAGATCGACCGGGACCGCTTCACCTGCGCTGGTGGCGTGGCGGCGGCGGATATGATGCTGTCGCTGATCAAGCGCGATCACGGCGAGGCGGTCTCGAGCGCCGTGACCGACCAGTTGATCCACCATCGTATTCGCGAAGCGAGCGAGCGGCAGCGCATGGATATGCGGACGCGGCTCGGCGTGGCCGATCCCAAGCTGCTGCGCGTCATCTCGCTGATGGAGCGTTCGATCGAGCGGCCACTGACCATCGCGGAATTTGCCCGCGGCGTCGCGCTGTCGCCGCGGCAGCTTGAGCGGCTGTTTCTCAAGCATCTGGGCACCTCGCCCAACCGGCACTATATCAAGATCAGGCTCGACCACGCCGGCCAGTTGTTGCGGCAGACGCGCATGCCCGTTCTCGACGTGGCGATGGCGAGCGGGTTCAATTCGGCGTCGTATTTCTCACAGAGCTATCTCGACCATTTCGGACACAGCCCGAGCAGTGAGCGCAAGGCCGCGGCCTAGGCGCTGGCCAGCGTGTCGAAGTCGACGATTTCCGGGCGGTGGCCGGTGGTGGTGACGACTTTGACCAGTTCGTCGCTGGTCAGCGAGACGGTCGCCGTATTGGTCAGCGGGTGGACGGTGATGCGGGGCTGGGCCAGCATGTCCTTGGCAAGGACCAACTGCACCACATTGGCTTTGTCATTGATCAGCGCGAGTGGGCTGACCGAGCCTTGGACCACGCCAAGCGCCTCAAGCAGCGTCTCGCCGCTGGCGAAGGAGAATTTCTTGGCGCCGACATGGGCCGCCAGGGCCTTGAGGTCGAGGCGACGATCGGTGGGGACGCAGACGAGCCAGAGGCCGCCCTTGGCGCCTTTCAGCAGGAGGTTCTTGGTGTGCACGCCCTCGAGCGCAGACCAGAAGGGCAGAGCTTCCTCCACCGTGTGAACCGGAGGATGCTCGATAGCGATGGGCGTGATCCCAAGCTCGGCAAAAAGGGCATCGAGGGCAGCGCGCGCTTCGGTCGTCATAGGTTTTCCTTCTGAAGGCGTCAGACGCCAAGCTCGATTTCGCGGCAAATGCCGGCCAGCAGGTTCCAGACGTGGTCGGAAAACGAATTCCAGACCTCGACGCGGAAACTGTCCTGGCCCTCGCGCAGCAGGATGATCTGCACCCGGTCGATGATGGTGCGGCAACCACTGCCGACCAGCATGGCGGCAATGTCGAAGGCGATGCTGGCCTGGAGCGCGAGGACTGCATCGGGACCATCGACCGCAATGCCGACTTCGCGGTGGCTGACATCAACGAGGCTGTGGATCGTGGTGGCGTAAAGCGCGGCAAAGGCGCTCTCGATGGCGTCCTGCTCGGTGAGCGGGGCGATGAGATACCACTCATCGGGACCGATGCAGGTGGCGATGCGGCCGGAGCCGGAGACCAGACCGCCGATGGTCGGCGGCAGGTTGGCGCCCCACACGCTCGATGCTGCACCGAGGTTTTGCGGGTCGATCCGCAGGATGAAGCGGGTGCAATCCTCGACCGGGCGGATACTGACGCGGCCCTGTGCGCCGGGCAGTGCGCGGCCGGCCAGAGGATGATGGGTCTGCATCATTCTGTGCTCCTTAAGCGCTGAGGCGCGTGTTTTCGGGATCGACGAAGACGGTGCCTGTGACTTCGGCGCGCAGCGTGCCATCCGGCATCGGAATGTGAACGGTCTCGCCCATGCGGGCATTGCCACCCTCGATTACTGCCAGGGCAATGGACCGGCCCAGCGACACGCTCCAATAGGAGGACGTGACGTGGCCAACCATCTTCATCGGCACCGACTGGTTGGGATCGAGCACGATCTGGGCGCCCTCCTCCAGCACAACCTTCGGGTCGGCGGTGAGTAGGCCGACCAGTTGCTTGCGATCGGCTTTGAGCATGTCCGGACGGGCCAGCGAACGCTTGCCGACAAAGTCGGCTTTGGCCTTGCCGATGGCCCAGCCGAGGCCGGCGTCATCGGGGGTCAGCGTCCCATCGGTGTCCTGGCCGACGATGATGTAGCCCTTTTCGGCGCGCAGCACATGCATGGTCTCGGTGCCGTAGGGCGTGATGCCATAGGCTTGTCCCTCGGCGATCAGCTTTTCCCAGATCGCCCGGCCATAGCGGGCCGGCACGTTGACTTCATAACCGCGTTCGCCAGTAAAGCTCATGCGGAACAGCCGGGTCGGCACGCCGCAGATGCGGCCCGTGGCGACCGACATGTGCGGAAAGGCCTCTTCGGACAGATCGATGCCCTCGATCAGCGGCGCCAGAAGATTGCGGGCGTTGGGGCCATTGATGGCGATGACCGACCACTGCTCGGTGGTCGAGGTGAGCCAGACCTTGAGGTCTGGGAACTCAGTCTGCAGATAGTCTTCCATCATGTTGAGCACGCGGGCGGCGCCGCCCGTGGTCGTGGTCACATGGAAGCGATCGGTGGTCAGGCGGCCGATAACGCCGTCGTCGCGAATGAAGCCATCTTCGCCGAGTAGCACGCCATAGCGGCAGCGGCCGGGCTGCAGCTTGCTCCAGGGGTTGGTGTACATGCGATTGAGGAACTCGGCGGCGTCGGGGCCGACAATCTCGATCTTGCCCAGGGTGGATGCATCGAAGATGCCGAGGGAGTCGCGGGTGGCTTTGCATTCTCGCGCCACCGCGGCATGCATGTCTTCGCCGGGCTTGGGGAAATACCAGGCACGGCGCCAGAGGGCGACCGGCTCAAAGACGGCCCCCCGCTCCTGCGCCCAGGCGTCGATCGCGGTCTTGCGGGTAACATCGAACAGGCCACCGCGGCTGTAGCCCGCGAAAGCGCCGAAGGTGGTTGGCGTATAGGGCGGGCGGAACGTGGTGAGACCGACGGCAGGCGCCTGGCGCTGCACGGCGTCGGCGGCAATGGCGAGGCCATTGATGTTGGATGTCTTGCCCTGATCGGTCGCCATGCCGGTGGTGGTGTAGCGCTTGATGTGCTCGATGGACTTGAAGCCTTCGCGCACGGCCAGGCGGATGTCCTTGGCAGTAACGTCGTTCTGGAAATCGACGAAAGCCTTGGCCGTCGACGGGTTCTTGTCGGTCGGCAGTTCGCGGCTGCTGACGCCGGTCATGTCCAGTTCGTCGCTGACGGTATAGGCCGAAACCGTGCCGGAAAAACCGGCATCTGTGGCGGCGGCGACGCCGGCCTCTGCGCCTTCGGCCAGCACCTTGGCCAGACCGAAATTGCCGTTACCGGCACCGGCGCAGCGGCTCTGTTCGATGTGCTTGGCGGGCAAGAACACCTGCGCATCTTCGCGCCATTCCAGCTTGCCTTGGGTATGGGAGAACAGGTGCAGGCTGGGGTTCCAGCCACCGCTCATCAGCAGCGCGTCGCAGGCAAATTCGCGGGCCTGGGCAACGCCACCGTCGATCGGCTTGGCGCGGAGCGATGAGATCCGCAGGCGGCCCTTGGTGCCGGTGACTGTCCAGCCAAGGAGCACTTCGATCCCCAGCGCCGACGCGCTGGTGGTCAGATGTTCCGGAACGGCCGGACGGATATCGATGATCGCCGCGACCTTGACGCCGGCGCGGGCCAGATCGAAGGCAGCGAGCCAGGCACTGTCATGCGAGGTCACGACGACGGGGCTGTCGCCAACCTTGACGCCGTAGCGGTTGAGATAGCTACGCGCAGAGCCGGCCAGCATGACACCTGGGCGATCATTGCCGTCGAACACCAGCGGTTTTTCGATGGCGCCCTGCGCCAGCACGACCTGCTTGGCGCGGACCTTCCACATACGTTCGCGGGGCGTCCCTTCGGGGGCCGATGCGAGGTGATCGGTGATGCGCTGGCAGAGCCCGACGAAATTCTGGTGATAGTAGCCAATGGCCGTGGTGCGCGGCAGCAGCGTGACATTGGACATGCCGGCCAGTTCGTCCACGCTGGCTTTGAGCCAGGCCCAGCCGGTCATGCCATCCACGCCGGCATCGGTTTCCGACAGCAGCGAACCGCCCAGTTCCGCCTGCTCGTCGACCAGCAGGACCTTTGCGCCGCTGCGGCCGGCGTCGAGCGCAGCAGCCAGACCTGCGGGACCGGCGCCCACGACGAGCACGTCGCAATGCGCGAAACGGCTGGCATAGATATCGGGATCCGGCACAATCGGCGACTTGCCCAGGCCCGCCGTGCCGCGAATGATCGGCTCATAGACCTTGTTCCAGAAGGACTTCGGCCACATGAACGTCTTGTAGTAGAAGCCCGCCGAGAACAGCATGTAGAGCACATCGTTGATCGCGCCGACATCGCGCTCCAGCGATGGCCAATGGTTCTGGCTGATGGTCTTCAGCCCCGGCGAAATCTCGATGACCGTAGCGCGGGTATTCGGCTCGACGCGGCCGGGGCCGTGGTCGATGCCGAGCAGCGCATTGGGTTCTTCCGAGCCGGCCGAGAGGATACCGCGCGGGCGGTGGTACTTGAACGAGCGGCCAACCAGATGCACGCCACTGGCGAGCAGAGCCGAGGCGACGGTGTCGCCCTCAAAGCCCGCGTAGGTCTTGCCGTTGAAGAGGAATTGCACCGGCTTGGTGCTATCGACGCGGCCCTTGCCGGGGATGCGGAAAGTGCTCATGAGCGCGCGGCCTCGAGTTCAGCCTGATCGGGGCGTGGCAGCCCAGCCTTGTAGGTCATCACGAACTTGTCGGTAACGGTGTCGCGGACCGCATTGAAGAAGCGGCCGCAGCCATGCATGTGGCGCCAACGTTCGTAGTGAATGCCGCGCGGATTGGCGCGGATGTAGAGAAAGTCGCGCCACTCGTCGTCCGTCGTGGCCGATGGATTCTGCGGACGGGCAATGTGCGCCTGCCCCCCATAGGTAAATTCCACCTCGGGGCGTTCAGCTTCGCAATAGGGACAGCGGATCAGCAGCATGGTGTGCCCTCCTAGTGCGCGACGGCTGCGGCGGCAGCCTCGTCGATCAACCGGCCGGTGGTGAACCGCTCCAGCGTGAATGGTGCATTGATCGGATGGGGTTCGTCGCGGGCGATGGTATGGGCGAAGACATGGGCCGAACCGGGCGTGGCCTTGAACCCGCCGGTTCCCCAGCCGCAATTCACATAGAGCCCCGGCACCGGGGTCTTGCCCAGGATCGGCGAGCGATCGGGGGTTACGTCGACGATACCGCCCCATTTGCGCAGCATGCGCATGCGGGTGAACATCGGGAAGATTTCGCAGATGGCGGCGACGGTGTGCTCGATCAGCGGCAGGCCGCCGCGCTGGCTGTAGGACACATATTGGTCGGTGCCCGAGCCGATGACCAGTTCGCCCTTGTCGGACTGCGAAATGTAGGCATGCACGGTGTTGGACATGACCACGCAGGGAAAGATCGGCTTGACCGGCTCGGACACCAGCGCCTGCAGCGGATAGCTTTCGAGCGGCAGGCGGACGCCGGCGGAGTCCATCACCACCGAGGTGTTGCCGGCGGCGGAGACGGCGACCTTCTTGGCCTTGATGAAACCGCGCGCCGTATCGACGCCGATGACCTTACCCGATGCATCGCGGCGAATGGCGGTGACAGGACAGTTCTGGATGATATCGACGCCTCGCGCGGTCGCGCCGCGCGCATAGCCCCAGGCCACGGCATCGTGGCGGGCGACCCCGCCGCGACGCTGCAGGGCCGCGCCCATGACGGGATAGCGTGCGTCAGGCGAAATATTGAGCGGCGGGCAGAATTCCTGCGCCTGCTCAGCGGTCAGCCATTCGTTGTCGATGCCGTTGAGGCGGTTGGAATGGACGTGGCGCTTGAAGCTCTGCACGTCGTGCACGTTATGCGCCAGCATCATCACGCCGCGCTGCGAGAACATGACGTTGTAGTTGAGCTCCTGTGTGAGGCCCTCCCAGAGCTTCATCGAATGCTCGTAGAGCATCGCGCTTTCGTCATAGAGATAGTTCGAGCGGATGATCGTGGTGTTGCGGCCGGTATTGCCGCCGCCGAGCCAGCCCTTTTCGATCACCGCCACATTGGTGATGCCGTGTTCCTTGGCAAGATAATAGGCGGCGCCCAGCCCGTGACCGCCCGCGCCGACGATGATGACATCATACTCGGCCTTGGGCTCCGCATCGGGCCATTGGGGTTTCCAGTTCTTGTTGCCCGTCAGGGCATTGGCCAGCAGTGACGGAAACGAAAAGCGGGTCATTGCTCACCTCGGACGACAGACTTGGGGTATCATTGCGACATCGCGGCCGGCAAGACAGGACGTTTGCGTCAAACGGGTCGCAGGTAAACGACAGGACGACTGCGACGGTCAGGCCAATTCGAGTTCGCGCATCTTGCCCGGCGTTTTCTTGCGAATCTCGTGGGGCGTGCTGTCGAAGCGCTGGCGGAACATCCGGCTCAGGTGTGACGAGTCGCAAAAGCCGCATTCGACAGCGATGGCCGCGACCGACTTGTCCGTGGTCTCGATGAGATGATGGGCCAATGTCAGGCGGATCTGCAGGAACGCCGCTTGTGGCGAGGCGCCGAGAGCCGCACGGAAATGGCGTTCAAGCTGGCGCTTGCTGTTGCCCATGCGCCGCGCCAGCTCAGTCACCGACAGCGGATTGTCGATGTTCTGCTGCATCAGCAGGAGCGCGCGCATGACCATCGGGTCGCGTGTCGAAATCCCCATGGGCACGCCGGGCTGTGGCTTTTCGGGCCGCAACGCGTCGTCGATGATCATGATGTGGAGGCTCTTGCTGGCCTGGGCACGGCCCACATGCTTTTCCACCAGGTAGGCCGCAAGATGGGCCGAACTGGCGCCGCCCGAACAGGTCAGCCGGGCACCGTCATCGATGAAGATCTGGTCGGAGACGGGGTCAAGTCCGTCGAACTGTTCGAGAAAATCGGCGTGGTGAAACCAGCTGACGCAGCAACGATAGCCTTTCATCAAGCCGGCCTTGTGCAGCAGGAAACCGCCGGTGCAGACCCCGACCAGAGGAACGCCGGCCGCGGCGGCTCTTTCGAGATAGGCAGTATATTCGGCACCCAGGCCCGACATGTCATCCATGACGCCGCCGATGACGACGATGTAGTCGAATTTGGTCGGGTCCCCGAGCCGTTCATTGGGCTGCACGGTGATGCCGCTGCTCGAGGGCACGGCGTTCATGGTATCGGACAACACGGTCCAGCCGCACATGATGGGTCGGCTGCGATCGCCCTCGTCGGCGGCCAGGCGCAGGACATCGACGAAATTGGCGAAGGCGCAAAGCGTGAAGCGCTTGGCAAGGATGAACCCGACCGAAAGGCGCAGCCCTTCCGGGCGCGGCCTGAAGGATTTGGCAGACGTCGCATTTGTCCGGTTACCGCCCGTCCTGACGTCCATCGCATTCCCCCGATTTTCATGGCGTCCATGTCGTATCGCTAATCCAGGATTGACGCAAACGTTCTGGGCAAGCCGCAAAAAGTGTCGCAATGCTCCCTGCAAGACCGTCAGAATGGATTGCAAATGAAAGTCTTGGTGCCCGTCAAACGCGTGGTCGACTTCAACGTGAAAATCCGCGTCAAGGCTGATGGTTCAGGCGTCGACCTGGCCAATGTGAAGATGTCGATGAACCCCTTCGACGAAATCGCCGTCGAGGAAGCCATCCGTCTCAAGGAAGCCGGCAAGGTCACCGAGATCGTGGTGGTCTCCATCGGTCCTGCGCAGGCGCAGGACACGCTGCGGGCGGCCCTCGCCATGGGCGCAGATCGTGCCATCCTGATCAAAGTCGATGGTGCCGTGGAGCCGCTCACGGTCGCCAAGCTGCTCAAGGGCGTGGTCGAGGCGGAAGCGCCCCGTCTAGTCATCCTGGGCAAGCAGGCGATCGACGATGATGCCAACCAGACCGGGCAGATGCTGTCGGCGCTGCTGGGATGGTCGCAGGCGACCTTCGCCTCCAAGCTCGAACTGGGCGACGACAAGGCCGTGGTGCTGCGCGAAGTCGATGGTGGATTGCAGTCCATCGAGGTGTCGCTGCCCACGATCGTCACCGCAGACCTGCGCCTCAACGAGCCCCGCTACGCCTCGCTGCCCAATATCATGAAGGCCAAGAAGAAGCCGCTCGAAGAAAAGACCGCCGCCGATTACGGCGTCAACGTCGAGCCACGGCTCAAGGTGCTCAGGACCGAGGAGCCCGGTACGCGCAAGGCAGGCATCAAGGTCGGGAGCGTCGCCGAACTGGTCGACAAGCTGCGCAACGAAGCCCGCGTCATCTGATCCCGAGCGAGGACACAAACATGGCTATCCTACTTCTCGCCGAACATGACAATGCAACCGTCTCCGACCTGACGGCGCGTGCGCTGACCGCCGCCGCGCAGATTGGTGGCGATATCGATATTCTGGTGGCCGGCAAGGGCGCCCAAGGGGCCGCCGACGCGGCCGCTAAGCTGGCTGGCGTGCGCAAGGTGCTGCTGGCCGAGAGCGATGCACTGGAAAATCAATTGGCCGAGCCGCTGGCCGACCTGATTGTTTCGCTGGCCGGGGGCTATGACGTGTTCGTGGCGGCCGCGACCACCACGGGCAAGAGCGTATTTCCGCGTGTCGCCGCCCTGCTCGATGTCATGCAGGTTTCCGAAATCGTCGAGGTCGTATCGACCGACACCTTCAAGCGGCCGATCTACGCCGGCAATGCCATCCAGACCGTCCAATCGAGCGATGCCAAGAAGGTCATCACCGTCCGCACCGCAGGCTTTGCGGCCGCCGGCACCGGAGCGGCAGTTTCGGTCGAAGCGGTGGCGGCGGTTGCCGATCGCGGGCTTTCCGTATTCCTCGAGAACAGAATCGCCAAGACGGAACGCCCCGAGCTTGGTTCGGCCCGGGTGGTCATTTCCGGTGGCCGCGCCCTGGGCTCGCTGGAGAAGTTCCGCGAGTTCATCCTGCCGATTGCCGACAAGCTCGGCGCGGCCGTCGGCGCCTCGCGCGCTGCCGTCGACGCCGGCTACGCGCCGAACGATTGGCAGGTCGGGCAGACCGGCAAGATCGTGGCGCCAGACCTCTACATTGCCGTCGGCATCTCGGGTGCCATCCAGCATCTGGCGGGCATGAAGGACGCCAAGGTTATCGTCGCCATCAACAAGGATGAAGATGCCCCGATCTTCGCGATCGCCGATTACGGCCTTGTGGGTGACCTGTTTGAGCTGCTTCCCGAACTCGAGCGCCAGCTCTAGCCCCAATCCGACTGGAACCCACGATGACCGAGCATAAGTTCATCCTGAAACTGACCTGTCTTGACCAGCCGGGCATCGTGGCAGCCATAACCACCGCACTGGCCGCGCGTGGCGCCAACATTCTTGAATCCAACCAGTTCTGCGACCGCCCGATCAACCAACTGTTCTTGCGCATTGCCTTTGCGGTACCCCTTGCGACGACCAGGGATATGCTGGAGCTGGCCCTGAAGCCGGCCGTCGATCGCTTTGACATGAAACTCAAGATCGAGGACCTGTCGCGGCGGCCCAAGATCATCATCATGGTCTCCAAGTTCGATCACGGCCTGCTGCACATCCTCTACCAGATCAAGGTCGGCTGGCTGAATGCCGAGGTCGCGGGTGTCGTGTCCAACCACGAGGATTCCCGCGCTACGACCGAGCATGAAGGCATTCCCTATCACTATTGGCCGGTGACCAAGGAGAACAAGGCCGAGCGTGAAGAGCAGTTGATAGAACTGGTCAAGGAAACCGGCGCCGAGCTGGTGGTTCTGGCGCGTTACATGCAGGTTCTGTCCAATGACCTGTCGAACCGGCTGTTTGGTATGATCATCAACATCCATCACTCCTTTCTACCGAGCTTCAAAGGCGCAAAGCCCTATCATCAGGCCCACGAACGCGGCGTGAAGCTGATCGGCGCGACGGGCCACTATGTGACGGCCGATCTCGACGAAGGCCCGATCATCGAGCAGGAAACCGAGCGCGTCAGCCACGCCATGACGACGGAAGATTTCGTCGCCGCCGGTCGCGATATCGAATCGCGTGTGCTGGCTCGCGCGGTGAAGTTTCACCTTGAGGGCCGAGTCATGCTCAACCATCATCGGACCGTCGTCTTCACGCAGTGATTGCGTAGCCGTCTGCCTTGCCCACCAATTCGGAGTGATTTCAAAATGGCACCGTTTCCCGAAAAAGCACGGGTCGTTATCGTCGGCCTGGGCGGGATTGTGGGCGCTTCGATTGCGCACCATCTGGTCGAGCGCGGCTGGGACGATATCGTGGGCATCGACAAATCGGGCATTCCCACCGATATCGGCTCGACCGCCCATGCTTCCGACTTCTGCTACGCTACCAGCCATGATTTCCTGAGCTGCTGGACCACGCTCTATTCGATCGATTTCTTCGACAAGATGGGCCACTACGCCCGCGTCGGCGGCCTCGAAGTCGCCCGCGTCGGCGATGATGCCCGCATGGACGAGATCAAGCGCAAGGTGGCTTCGGGCAAGGCCTTTGGCACGCGGGCACGGCTGATCGATCCGGCCGAGATCAAGCAGAAGATGCCGCTGGTGGAGGAGAGCCTGATCCAGGGCGGGCTGTGGGATCCCGATGCGGGCCTCGTCATTCCGCGCTCGCAGACCGTAGCCGGCAGGCTGGTGGACCAGGCCGTGGACGCCGGCAAGCTGCAGAGCTTTGCCAATACCTCGGCCCGCTCGCTCGACATCGAAGAAGGTCGCATCAAGGGTGTCGTCACCGACCGCGGCACGATTCTGGCTGACCATGTCATCGTCTGCGCCGGTCTCTGGGGCCGGCTGATTGCTGAGATGGCGGGGGAAGACCTGCCAGTCATGCCGGTGGACCATCCGCTGACCTTTTTCGGCCCATACAACGCCTTTGCCGATACCGGCGCGGAGATCGGCTATCCGCTGCTGCGCGACCAGGGCAATTCCGCCTATCTGCGCGATACTGGCGATCCGAAGTCTGCCGAAGGCGGCCAGATCGAGTGGGGCTATTACGAGGAGCACAATCCGCGCCTGGTGCATCCGCGCGAGTTGCTCGAAAAGGAGCAGGCGCGCCTGTCTCCCTCGCAGCGCGACCTCGAAATGGAGCAGGTGATCGAGCCGCTCGAGCGCGCCATGGAGCTGACGCCGATCCTGGGCGAACTCGGCTACAACGAGGGGCATTCCTTCAACGGCCTGCTGCAGACCACCACCGATGGCGGCCCTTCAATGGGCGAAAGCCAGAAGGTGCGCGGCCTGTGGTACGCGGTTGGCATCTGGGTCAAGGATGGCCCCGGCATGGGCAAGCTCATCGCCGATTGGATGACCGACGGCCGCACCGCGATCGATCACAACAAGATCGACTACGCCCGCTTCAGCAGCTTCCAGCTGGAGGAGAAATTCATCGAGGAGCGCTGCACCGAGACGGCGCGCAAGATCTACAACCCGCCGGTTCATCCGCGCGAACCCTTTGCCGGCGGTCGCGGCATCCGCCGCTCGCCGTTCCACGAGCGCGAAAAAGAACTTGGCGGCTACTTCATGGAGCTGGGCGGCTGGGAACGGGCGCATGGCTATGCGGCCAACGAGCACCTGCTGGAAAAATACGGTGATCGCGTTCCGTTGCGAGAAAACGAATGGGACAACCGCCACTTCTGGCGCGTGTCCAATGCCGAACATCTCGAACTGACCGAAAATTGCGGCATCATCAATCTTTCGCACTTCGCCATCTGCGATATCGAGGGCCCGGATCACGTCGCGCTGATGGAGTGGCTCTGCGCCGCAAAAATCGGCGGCGACGCCAATATCGGCAAGGGCATCTACACCCACTTCCTCGACGATGAGGGCATGGTCCGTGCCGACTTCACGATCATCCGCATGGCCGACCGTATTCGCATGGTCAACGGCGCCGACGCCGGCCCGCGCGACTATCACTATATGCGCCGCATTGCCCAGGATCGCGGCCTCGACGTCACCATTACCGATGTATCGGAAAAGTACATCACCGTCGGCATCTGGGGCCCCAATGCCCGCGAAAACCTGAGCAAGCTGCTCCAAGACCCCAGCGTCCTGCTGCCGGAAAACTTCCCCTTTGCGGCGATCAAGCCGCTGACTATTGCCGGCAAATCGGTCACCGCGTTCCGGATTTCCTATGTGGGCGAACAGGGCTGGGAACTCCACATGGCCTACGAGGATGGGCTTGCCGTCTGGGACGCCCTTCGCTCGACCGGCGTCATCGCCGTGGGCGTCGAGACCTATGCCAATACCCGCCGCATGGAAAAGAGCCTGCGCCTGCAGAACGCCGACCTCCTGACCGAATACAACCTGATGGAAGCCGACCTGGCCCGCCCCAAGGTCAAGGAAGCTGACTTCCGCGGCAAGGCCAAGCACATCGAATACAAGGAGCGCGACCACCAGCCGGCCATGCTCTGCACGCTGGTCATGACCGATAATGTGGACAGCAAGGGCGTGGCTCGCTTCCCGGTCGGCATCATGCCAGTCATGGACCCGGCGACGGGAGAGACCCTGGTCGACGCCCTTGGCCGTCGCTCCTTCACCAGTTCGGTCGCCTATGGTCCGACCATCGGCAAGAACATCGCCCTGGCCTATCTGCCATGGGATTATTGCCAGGTGGGCCGGGAACTGACCCTGGAATATTTTGGCGAAACCTACCGCGCCGAAGTCGCCAGCGTCGGCTACAAGCCCCTCTACGACCCCGAAAACCTCAAACCGAGAAGCTGAAGCTCTTGCCGCTATTCTTGGCATCCTGTGGGGGAGAAGGCGTCGTTGACTTCTTTTCCAATCGGGATTTGGCGTGTCGACGAAGCCTGGAGTGATCACCGACAGCCTCACGCCATGGCGTGCCAGATCAGGCTGCAGCGCCTCACACAGATTGTTCAGCGCTGCCTTGCTGGCACCGTAGGCGCACTAGCGGCAGGAAGTCGCGCGACCTGACTTGGTCCGATGAAGGAAAGCGGCACCTATGCTGGCGGACCTCCAGCTCGGCTACGCGTCCAGCTCCGCCCCGAGCACCCGCGTTGCCGCTGCGCTAGCTGTGCTATTTCGATGGCTTAGCCTTGCCGGGTTGCTCTTGCTTGGAGCCATCTTGTTTGCGTCCCAAGTCATCGATGTTATCGTCCATCTGCTTGCCGGGTTCTGTTTCGAGCGGTGCTGGTTTCGATTTCGTATCAGTCATGGTGAGCTCCTGTTTGGCACTCCTGACACAAGCCGCAGCGGCCGAGATGGTTCACGGGTTAACGCGCTTTCGCTGCTTATCTTCAAGACGGTTCAATGACGCGCATCAACTGCATTCCACCCAGTGAGCTCTCGGGGCAGCACCTGGTGGCTGAATACCGAGAACTCCCCAGGGTCTTCGCCCTCGTTCGTGCGGCTATCGCACGCAATGAGATGCCCGATGATTCAAGAAACCCGCCCCAATATCTGCTGGGCACGGGGCACGTCCGGTTTTTCTACTGTCGGCTTGGGTTCCTGGCTCGGCGTCAGGCTGCCCTTGTCGCCGAGATGAAGGCGCGCGGCTACCAGCCGCTTTTCGTCGACACAGGCCAGCTGCTCGATGGCTTCCCCGAAGCTTGGTGCCAAGACTGGGAGCCGACCGAGGAGGCGATTGCACTCAACCGTGCTCGCATATCGCTACGATTGGCGAGTAGGGCGAAATCTCAGTAGTTCGTCGTACTGGCGCTGCGAGGAAGCCGGTAGCGTGGGGGCTCTGGTGGGCTCCCTCGCAGCGTGCCGCTGTTACCCGGGTCATTAGGCCTCAGGATGTTTCGATCGCGGCAACAAAAAGCTTTCAGAAGGCAGGGGCCCTCGAGGAACGATAGGTCGATGTTCCGTCATCGCTGGTCGATCGTATCAGGCATCTGGTAGGTTGTGACGGCAAAGCTCGACAGGATCGCCGGACCAAACTGGGTGGACAGCGCAACATCGGTGGCGTCGCGCCCTCTAGCCATCAGGATCCTCCCAATTCGCGGTTCATTGTGGCGAGCGTCTGCCGTATACCAGTGCCCGCCTAGATAGACTTCAAACCATCCGGAGAAATCCATCGGGTCCGGGTTCAATGGCACCCCGATGTCTCCCAGGTACCCGGTGCAGTACCTGGCCGGAATATTCATGCACCGGCAGAACGTCAGTGCCAGATGGGCGAAGTCGCGACATACTCCGGTTCGATCCATGTAAGCCCCGTACGCTGTCCTTGTGCGGTCTGCTTTCTGATAGTCGAACGCAATGTGCTGATGCACGAAATCGAGAACAGCTTGGACGCGCGGCCAACCCAGGGGAGACTGACCGAAGAGATTCCAGGCGATGTTGGTTAGTTTATCGGTCTCGCAGTACCTGGATCCCAGCAGGTAGATCAGGGTGTCATCGGGGAGGTCGCGGATATCGTGCTGCCGAGCATCCAAGGGCACAATGTCAGGCAGGCCAGCGTCATAAACCTCGAACTCCGTGGAGATCGTCAACTGACCTGCCGGGGCGGTTATTCGGGTGCAGACGTTCCCGTAAACATCCAGATATTCCCAGGGCTCTACCTCCGGTGAGAAGCTCAATAACTGCGGAGTGAGTAGGTCTCCGCGGCGCGATGGGTGGATGTTCAGGGTCAGCAACATCGGGGTCGGTTGGGGGCAGTCGTAGGTCAGCGAGAATCCGGCCTTGATCTGCATTATATGGTCGCCTCACACCTTCTTTGCGCATCCAATGTCGTAGGTGCCGGCAGGTTCCGCAGGACGGCGCTATTTGGAGCTGCGTCTCCACTTCTTGGCATCGTCGCGCGGGACGCTGCCGGACACGACGCGGACAGGGAACATCAAGGGGACAAAATCGTCGTCACGCCCGCAGGAGCGCCAATGCGGGGGGCGTAGTGAGGGGCGACTGCTGGCTGGCCTTGAATGTACCCCAGTGGCCGCTAAAGGAAGCTTAGGCCAAAACGTCCGTCCTGGTGCCACACAAGGCGGCAAGGCTGCAGGGTATTGTCCGGAATCAGCATGTAAATCTCCCCATGGAGTGGGGAGGAAGGTCTAAATGCGAGGCCGGCCCCTGCGTCGGAGATATCGGTTATCGCCACCGCCATGCGGTCAAGTCCGTGGCCAGCAACCAGCGTAGCGCTGATTTTCACGGGATGTCTCACTTGCCTGCGGCGGTCGGGTTCCATTCTTCCCTTATAGGATGCCGGTACTTCAAATTGCTCAACGAGGTCGGTAAAATTCTTATCGAACGAATGGAGGAGGCCGCTCGGGCGGTCGAGGGCTTACTTGCCGCGCGGATAGAGCACCCATCGAACAGGCGTCCAGAAACATCCTTGCAGGACGAAGGTGGAACAGGAAGGCTAACAGAAAAAGCAAGCACCAACGGGTCGGTTAGATTCGATAGCGCTTAGATCCAGCCCAGCAGCACACCGACACCGCCGACCGCAAAACTGCCGCCTGCGATTCGGGCGACGAGCCCGTCAAATTTGCCGACCAATTTGGAGCTGCCGCCTGCAGCGCCGATACCGACAACGTGTAGTAATGCTGTGGCGGCAACGAAGCCGGCGGCGTAAAGCACTCCACCAGCGTTCGCGGGCATTTCTGCGCCATGGGCATGACCGTGGAATATGGCGAAGACGCCGACCAGCGCCGCGGCGCCGGCCGTCGACATCGGGCGGCTCAGGGCGGCCGCACCCCCGATGATCACGCTAGATAGCCCAATGGCCAGTTCCACGAACGGCAGTTCGACGCCGCCGGCGCCAAGCAGGAAACCAGCGGTCATCATGCCGACAAAACTCAGCGGCACCACAAAGAGCGCCCGACCGCCCAACACGAAGGCGAACACACCGACCGCCATCATGGCCAGGACATGGTCGATGCCGCCCAGCGGGTGCTCAAAGCCACTCAGCAGCCCGGCCGCATGGCTGATATCGGGATGCGCGAAGGCGGCAGTGGGAACCAGCAAGGCTGCGATGATAATGGGGAGTCTGCGCATGATGCCCTTTCGGGGCGGCTGCCCCAATGGTGGTCGGTGTTGCAAGGACGAAGCCGCAGGAGCTCCCGGCGGCTCGGTAGTGCGGCTATTCAACGGCCCTCGGTGCGTCGGCATAGAAAGTCTCTTCCAGCGCGGGGACGATTCGATGCGCGGTCGCCTGCTCGTAGTCGTAGGCGTAGCCCAGAAGCTCGGCCTCGCTCCACATGGGTCCAATCAGGATCAGCGCGAAGGGCGAGCCGTTGGCGAACTTGCCGGCCGGAACGGTGACGCCGGGCAGTCCGGCAATGTTGATTTCCGACACCGTGGTTGCGGGGTAATCTTCCGTGCCGAAAATGCCCGGTAATTCGGCCGACATCTGCGGGAAGATCAGCACGTCCAGGTTGTGCTGCTTCATCACGCTGTTGAACGTCTTGAGGTAGGCGACCCGCGCCGCAAGGAACTCGCTCAAGTCCGGCGGCAGCGCCGGGTTCTCCAGCGACTTCTTCAGCACCGGCTGAACCAGATGCATGCCAAGCGGACCCTCGGGCGAAAATGGATTGACCTCCAGCAAGGCCGCCAGCGCTGCCAGGCTACTGGCCTTGGCCGACGGGCCCATGCGGCGCAGGAAATTTTCGAAATCATGCGGCATCGATTCCAGGCCGCGCAGATCGAATTCATCACCCGACGCGAGGCTGGAGAAATCGGTGCCGAGGAAAGGGTCCTCGATCAGGATGGCGCCGCGCGCTTTGACTTCGGCGATGGCTGCGGCATAGAGGGTCTGCGCCTCTGCCGACAAGGGTTTGGTGCGCCAGCCGGCGCCATATAATCCAACGCGCGCTCCGTTGAGCGCAGTCCGGCTCAGCTTGCTGGTATAGCCGGCCTCAGGGATCATGCCGATGGAGGCCACCGTCTTGGGGTCTTCGGACGTATAGCCGGCCAGCACATCGAGCAGCAGCGCGGCGTCGGTGACGGTCTTGGCATGCGGACCCACCACATCGCGCGTCGAGCCGGCCAGCGGCGCCACGCCGCTATTGGGAATCAGCGCGAAGGTCGGCTTGACGCTGATCAGGCTCTGCGCCGCGCCCGGGTTCTGGATCGAGCCGCCGGTTTCCTCCGCGAGGCCCACGACGGCGAAGCTGCCCGCAATCGCGGTCGCCGTGCCGCTGGAACTGGCGCCGGGCGCGATAGCGCGATCGACCGCGTTATAGGTGGGGCCGTCCCAACTGGTATTGGCGCGCGTGCCATCCCGGCTGAAGGCGGGAATATTGGTCTTGCCCAGAATAATCGCGCCGGCGGCCTTGAGCCGCGCCACCACGGGCGCATCGCGCTCCGGCATCAGGTCAAACCCGCCGGCCGCGCTCGATAGCGGCGCCCAACCGGCGGTCGAGGGCAGGCCGACGAAATCCATTGCCTCCTTGATCACCACCGGAACGCCGGCCAGCGGGCCCAGCGTCTCGCCGGCAGCACGCCGCGCATCGATTGCCTGGGCATCGGCCAGCGCACCGGGGTTCATGAACGTGAAAGCGTTGTAATAGGGCTCATAACGCTCGATCCGCGCCAGAAATGCCAAGGTCAGCGTTTCCGAAGTGAAGCTGCCATCGGCAAATCCCCGTTGTACGTCGGCGATCGTCAGTTCGACGACGTCGATTTCCGCCGCCTCTACAGTCTGGGCTAGAGCATTCATGGTGTGACCTTTGAAGTGTGCCGCCCCGCGATCCCGTGGGCGAAAGTGAATGCGGCCAGCACCAGGACGGCGCCGGCTGCTTGTTCGGGAATGGCCTAGGCGGCCTCGGCCTGGGCGGACTTGTCGATCAGGCCGAGCAGATATTCGGTGTCCATCACGTCAGCGAAAATCGTGTACATGCTGAGCAGCGTACCCAGATGCTCTTCGTCGCTCAGGGTCGCGTTGGCGTCGCTCATGAAAATGATGTTGTAGCCCATCTGCTGCGCGTCTCGCGCCGTGCTCTCGCAGCAGCAATTGGTCAGGGTGCCGGTGATGATCAGGGTATCGACACCGCGCGCCTTGAGTTGCTCGTCCATGTCGCAAGTGCCCGGAATCATCGCCGAAAAACGCGTCTTGTCGACGACGATGTCGCCGCCCTCGACCTCCATGGACGGATCGACCTCCCAATCGGGCATGCCCGGGCCCATCTTGGCCTGGGCAGCGAGTTGGGTGACGCCCAGGGTCCTGAACCAATGGTCCCAGCTCAGCTTCTCGCTTGGGTCGTAGGTGTAACGCGTGAACACATTGACCCCGCCGCCCTGGCGGACGGCCCGGGAGATGGTGTTGATGGTGTCGCTGATCTGTCGCGTCATCGGCACCTCGATCGGCGCACCTTCCGCCACGAAGCCGACCTGCATGTCGACAATGACATGAGCGGTCTTGCTCATGTCGATGTGATCGAAAATATGGTCCCGCCCACGCACGGCGCGGACGCGGTCGATAATGTGCTGGGGAATGGAAACCTGGTGCATGGCAAATTCCTTGGGTTGGCGTGGCTACGAGAGCAGGGAAGGGTGGTGGCTGTGCCAGCTGGTGACGGCCTGGAAGGCATGGCCGGCCTTGAACAGCAGCGCCTCATCGAGATGGCGACCGACAAGCTGGAACCCCATCGGCACGCCGCGCGTATCGAACCCGCCATTCAGCGATAGGGTTGGTTGCCCTGTCATATCGAAGACGGCGGTGAAGCGGACCACGTCGCCGACTTTGCTGGCGCTGTCGGTGCCGCTCCATTTTGTGGCCTCGTCGACCGTTCCAGGGATGCCCGGCACCAGCAGGACGTCACAATCGAGCATGGCGCGGGCAACGGCGCCGTTGAGCTTGAGGCGGTATTGCAGCGCGGCGGCGACTTCGACGCCTGAAAGCGAGCGGCCGTGCTCGATGATGCCGCGCAATACCGGGCCGTACTCGTCGGCGCGGCTGGGAAAGGTCGGCATATGGGCGACCGCGCATTCGGCGGCGCAGATCTGCATCCAGTAGTCGCCAAGGCCGGCCAGCGAGGGGAATTTTACCGGCACCAGCCCGGCGCCAAGGGCTTGGAAGGTGGCGATGGTATCGCGCATCATGCCCGCGACCTGCGGGTCGACATCTCCGAAGATGTAGTTTTCGTCGATGCCGATGCGCAGGCCGGCGATCGAGCCACCAAGGGCCGCCAGGTAATCGGGAACGGGATCGTTTAGGCTGGTCGGGTCGCGCGGATCATGGCCAGCGATGACGGCGAGCATGGCTGCGGCGTCGGCGACCGAGCGGGTCATCGGGCCAACATGGTCCAGCGAGTCGGCCAAGGCCCAGACGCCGGCCCGGCTCACGCGTCCCCAGGTCGCCTTGACCCCGACAAGGCCATTGGCGGTCGATGGCAGGCGGATCGAGCCACCTGTATCCGAGCCCAGCGCGCCGTAGCAGAGGCCGGCGGCGGTGGCCACGCCGGAGCCGGACGAGGATGCCCCGGTCCAGGCCTCGGCCAGCCATGGGTTGACCGGGGTCTTCATCTTGGGATGATGGCCGGACATGGCGCCCTCGGTCATCGACAGCTTGCCCAGGATCACCGCGCCTGCGCCTTGCAGCCGCTCGATCACCGTGGCGTTGGCGGCGGCCATGTGATCCTTGTGGATGAACATGCCGGCGCTGGTCGGCCCGAACGTGGTGTCGCACAGATCCTTGACGGCGATCGGCACGCCATGCAGCGGACCTCGCCAGATGCCGGCCTGCAATTCCTGCTCCGCCCGCTTGGCAGCGGCACGAGCATGCTCCGGCAACACCGTGGTGTAGCTCTTGAGCTCGCCGTCGATCGCCTCGATCCGCGCCAGCATGGCCTCGGTCACTTCAACCGGACTGACGGCGCCCGACCGGATCAAATCCGATACCGCGGTCAGGCTGAGATAATGCAGGTCATCGGCCGTTCCCAACGCAGCTGGCGCCCTGGCATCCATCAGAATCTCCCGATTAACGTTCAATTCAGATAGTCAAATATGAAAATATCGAAATAGCAAGCATATTATTGGAAGTGGTATATGCATACAAAATAGGCAGGTTGTGCGGTAGATGAAAATTGCATCAAGCGTTTGACATGGTGGAAACCGCGTTGCAGTGTATCGAGGCGGAAACACAAATTATTGCCCAGGCAATTGTTTTCCACGTGTCCTGCCTATCGATCGACGGGGTCATCGGATCCCGTGAAGCGGGGCTCATCTGGAAGGGGCGGACGATGAAGGTTGGATTGTTGCATGCGAGAAGCGGCGTCGCCGGCATGTGGGCCCCCTCGATGGACGCCGCGGCCTTGGTCGGTGCTGCCGAAATCAATGCGGCCGGCGGCATCCTTGGTGAGGAGATCGAACTGGTGTTCGGCGACTGCGGCTTTTCCGTTCGCGAGTCATTGGACGCAGTCGATACCCTGATCGACATCGATGGCGTCGACGCCATTATCGGCGGCCATGCGAGCAACGTGCGCGACGCAGTCAGCCGCCGCGTGGCCAGCAAGGTGCCCTACATCTACACGCCCCAATACGAGGGAATTGCCTGTGGCCCTTCCACCGTCGCGATCGGCAGTACCGACCATGAATTGATGGCACCGGCGCTGCAATGGCTGCGCAGCGAGAAGCAGGCCGAGCGCTTTTTCTTCGTTGGCAACGACTATATCTGGCCCCGGATGGCTTTGACCACGACGCGGCGGCTGATGCGGGAGCAGGGCACGCATCTGGTGGGACAGGCTATCGTGCCGATCAAGGTTGCCGATTATTCCGAACTGCTGAAGCAGATTGCCCAAAGCGGTGCGCAGGTGGTTATCCAGGCGCTGATCGGCCTGAGCTCCGTCGAGTTCAACCGCGCTTTCGCCGCGGCGGGGCTTGATCAGAAAATGCTCCGCTTCGGGTTGATCGTCGACGAGACGGTGATCTGCGGCATCGGCTCGGATGCATCGGCCAATCTCTTTACCGCCGCCAGCTATTTCGCCGATCATCATTCGCGCTCCAACGACCACTTCCTCGAACGCTATCACGATGCGTTCGGGGCGCTGGCGCCGCCAGTTTCGGCCGGCAGTGTCGGATATTACGAAGGATTGCACGTACTGGCGGGACTGGCTCGGGATCTGCAAACCCGCAACAGCCGCGCGCTGGCGCATCACCTGCATCGCCCGATGCCGCGCCCAACGGCCCGCCATATGCTCGACGACAAGCCGGTCGGCCAGTGGCCATTGGTTTATATGGGGCGCGCGGACGGCGTGACGCTCCAGGTGGTTGCCTCGCTGACGCATTAATCTCATCCCCAGCGTCGCAATTAATTGAAAATGAAATATTGTCAGTATCTAGTCGTGGTGCTATCTCGTGCTACGAATCGCATCGTCGATTCCGCCGGGGAGCAAATTCGACGCCTGGACGGTAACAGCCGGCAGGGATGTCGTTTTTGAATTTCGGAATTGGCTGTCGGGCGATTTGGTAGAAACTGGAACTAACAAGAAACAAAGGAGGAGGGCGCTATGGCCGCGATGCGCATGAAGGATCAGCTAGCCTATATGATTGCCAGCGTGAACCGTCAGCTCGAGAACGAGCTGGAGGAGCGCCTGCGCCCAGGTGGCGTGCCGATCGAGCAGTTCCGCATTCTCGAAGTGCTGGATGCCAGCGAACCCTGCGCCATGGGGGAGATCGCCGGCCAGTCGCTGATCGAGCCGCCGACGCTGACCAAGATCATCGACAAGATGGTCGCTGATGGCTTGGTCTATCGTGCGCCCGATCCGCATGATCGCCGGCGCGTGCTCATCCTTACGGCTCCGGCAGGCAAGACCCTGTTCAAGCGCCTGCGCGGCGTCTCCAGCGCCCAGGAGCAGCGCATCGTCGAACTGCTCGAATCGGACGGTGCGGCCGAACTGCGCAACCTGCTGCGCGAACTAATCCAGTAGGCCGCTAGCTTGCCGTCAAGCTCAAGCGCCTGTCCCCGCGGACCGGCGCTTTTGGCGTTGCACAAAAAGGCACCCGACACCTGGTGCCGAGTGCGAGGAAGCCGGCGGTCATTACCCGCCGGCGGTCGGGAGACCGGGCCTCAGAACCCGGGCGGGCGGCGGGTGTGCCAGTCGGTGGCCTGTTGAAAGGCATGTGCCACCTTGAGCAGCATTGCCTCCGAACCATGCTTGCCGACGAGCTGGAATGCGACTGGCCGTCCATCTTCGGTATAGCCGCAGGGCAGCGTCACGGTGGGATTTCCGGTGGCGTTGATCGGCGAGGTGAACTTGCCGATATTGTCGAAGCTCTCGGCCACGGAGGCGCGCACTTCGCTCCAGGTGGGCGTGCCCAGGCGGAAGACCGGCATGACGAACACATCGATGTCCTGGAACATCGCCATCATGGCGCCGCGGAATTTATAGCGTTCGATGATGCCCTTGCCGATATCGAGCGCGGTGGCGTTGCGGCCGCTATCGATCATCGCGGCGAGCCCCGGACCATACATGTCCTTGCGCGATGGATAGGTCTTGTCGTGATGCGCCGCGGTTTCGGCCATGGTCATGGCCATATTGTTCTCGAGCAGTGCATCGACCGAGGGAAACTTGACCGGCTTGGTGGTGGCGCCGATCTCGACCAGCATGTCGACGGCGTCCTTGAAAAAGCCGATCGTTACCGGATCGGCATCGGTCGCGACGAAATCCCAATCCAGCCCTATCTTGGTGCCGCGGGCGCCATAGATGCCGTCGAGTTCGTCGAGATAGTTCGGGATCGGTGCCGTCAGGGTCGTGCTGTCCTTGGCATCCCAGCCGGCCAGGGTCTGCAACATCACCGCGGCATCCGCCGCCGAACGGGCCATCGGCCCCAGATGGTCGTAGGTCGCGGCGAGGTCGAAAATGCCGAAGCGGCTGATCAGCCCCCAGGTTGGCTTGACGCCGGTCAGCCCGTTGCAGGCTGAGGGAAAGCGGATCGAGCCGCCGGTGTCCGAACCGATCGTCGCATAGGCCATGCCGGCCGCCGCCGACACGCCGGAGCCGGATGAGGAGACCCCGGTCCAGAGGTCCGATTTCCACGGATTGACCGGCTCGGGCATATCTGGATGGTGCTCGAGGGTGGCGCCTTCCGTCATGTGCAGCTTGCCGAGCAGCACCGAGCCAGCATCGGCCAGCTTGGCGACCACGGTTGCATCATGGTCGGGCTTGAAATCGGCATAGATAGTCATGCCGCCCGTCGTGGTGATGCCCTTGGTAAAGCAGAGATCCTTCACGGCAATGGGAATGCCGTGCATTGGCCCGCGATAGATGCCCTTGGCAAGCTCGCTGTCGGCCTTCTTGGCCTGCTCGATCGCCAGATCCGAGGTGATGGTGGTGTAGGCCTTGAGGCCCTGATCGTAGGTTTCGATGCGCGACAGGATCGCCTCGGTCACCTCGAGCGAGGAGATATCGCGGTTCTCGATATGCTTGGCGACCGTGGTCAGCGATTGATAATGGATGTCGTCGAGAGACATGAACTCGTGCTCCGTTGTAAAAATCAGGAAATCGGGGGCCGACGCAAATGCCAGTCGGTGGCCTGCTGATAGGCATGGGCGGCCTTAAGCAGATTGGCCTCGCTCAGATGCGGCCCGATCAGCTGCACGCCGAGCGGCATGCCGACCGAAGCCATGCCGCAGGACATGGTGATGCTCGGGCTACCGGCGACATTGTAGGGCGAGGTGAAGCCGAGAAAGTTCTGCAGATCGCCGAGATGCTCGTCCATCTTGTCGTAGAGTGCGCCGACCACCGGATAGACCGGCGAGATCAGCGCATCGATGCCGTTGAACATCCGCGCGATTTCACCCTTGAAGCGATCCTGGGTGATGTAGGCCCTGGCCAGCGTCATGGAATCATAGGCCAGGCCACGCTCCATCGCTGCTGCCAGTTGCGGTCCGAACAATGACTTGTCGGCTTGGTAGACCGGCTTGTGGAAATAGACGCTTTCGGTGTCGGTGATGACCATTTGCGCCATGGTCGCCTCGCGGCGCTCCGGCACTTTGACCGGCACAATGAGTGCGCCCAGCGCCTCGAACACCGCGATGACGCCTTTGATCGCCGCCACGGTTTCGCTATCGACGCCGGTTTCTAGATAGGCCTCGTCGACGCCGAGACGAAAGCCGCGGGCGCCGAGAACACCATCGAGCGCCGCCAGATAATCGGGCACCGGGGCGGAAAGGCTCGTCGGGTCCATCGGGTCGGAGCCGGCGAAGGCGCTGAACATCGCCGCGGCGTCCGCTGCATTGCGCGTCATCGGCCCGATGGTGTCGAGCGAGTCGGCCAGCGGAAATACGCCATAGCGGCTGGTGCGGCCCCAGGTGGGCTTGAGCCCGGTGACGCCATTGGCGGCCGACGGGAAGCGGATCGAGCCGCCGGTATCGGTGCCGAGGCTGCCGAAGCAGAGGCCGGCAGCCGTCGCCGCCCCCGAGCCTGAGGACGAACCGCCGGGCCAATAATCCTTGTTCCAGGGATTGATGCAGCGCCCCAGCGCCGGATGGTGCTCGCCAAACGCACCCTCATGCAGGTGCAGCCGGCCGAGAATGATGGCGCCAGCCATCTTGAGCCGGTGCACGATAGTCGCGTCCTTGTCGGCGACGAAATCCTTGTAGGCGAGCGAACCAAAGGTCGAGGCCACGCCCCTGGTGTGGAACAGGTCCTTGATGGCAATCGGGACGCCGTGCAGTGGTCCGCGATAGCGGCCGGATTCGATTTCCGCTTTGGCAGTCTCGGCCTCGGCAAGCGCGGTTTCGCCGGTCACCGAGAGATAGGAATTGAGCGCCGGATCGACCGTGGCGATGCGGTCGAGCATCATCTGCGTCAGCGCTACCGGTGACAGGTCGCCAGTCTTGATCAGGCCGGCGACGTCGACCAGGGAGGCGTAGTGCAGGTCTTCGTCGGGCAAATTGTAGAGCATCTCACGCTGCCTTGGCCTGGAGGGCAAATTGCGGCCGCTGCTGGGTGACGCCGGCAACGGCCTCGTAGGCGGCTCCGATCCGCAATACGGTCACCTCGTCGAACGGCCGCCCGACGATCTGTACGCTCAGGGGCAATCCGTTGCTGGCAAAGCCGATCGGCAGGGCCAGGGCCGGATTGCCGGTGACGTTGAACGGGCCGGTGAGCATGCCGCCCCAGCGCCCGGCATCAGGCCCGAAGTCCGAGAACGGCGCGGCGGTACCGAGCGCATTGGGGGCCAATAGCGCATCAAAAGTGCCGAGCAATCCCTGGTTGACCGCTGCCGTCAGTTCGCGCCGCAGCCGCTGCGCCTGCACATAATCGGCCGCCGACAGGACGGCGCCCGAGATCAGGTGCTGATAGGCATAGCGCCCATAGGCATGCGGCCGCGTCTTGATGTCGGTTTCGTGGATGGCATAGGCCTCCCCGAACATGATCACGCGGCAGGCGGCATCGAACTGCTCGAAGGGGGGCATGTCGACTTCCTCGACCAAGGCCCCGAGCGCCGCCATCTGCTGGGCCGCAGCATCGAGCGCCTGGGTCGCTTCTGGATCGAGGAAGGGGTTTTCGAGATAGAATTTGCGGGTGTAGCCAATTCTGAGCCCGGCTAGATCCTGCCCCAGCGATGCGGTGAAATCTGGCACCGGGACCTTGGCCGAAGCGGGGTCGAGCGGGTCGTAGCCGGAGATGACCTGCATGGTCAGTGCGCTGTCCTCGACGCTCCAGGACAGTGGCCCGCAGTGATCGAGCGAATAGGCGAGAGGTAAAACGCCGCGCCGCGAAACGCGGCCGTAGGTCGGCTTGAGCCCGACCGTGCCGCAAAATGCGGCCGGCCCGCGGATCGAGCCGCCGGTGTCGGAACCCATCGTCATCCGCATCATCCCTGCGGCGACCGCAGCGGCCGAACCCGACGACGAGCCGCCGGTAAAATGATCGAGATTCCATGGGTTGCGCGCTGGTGGGAACGGCAGGTCGAAGCTGGGTCCGCCAATGGCGAATTCAAAGGTTCCCACCTTGCCGAGCAGCACGCCGCCGCCCTCTGCCAGCTTTGCCGCCACAACACTGTCTTCTGAGGGCACGTTGTCGCGCAGCAGGTTCGAATGCGCCGTCGTGCGGATCCCGGCCGTGCCATAGATGTCCTTGAGCGCATAGGGAATGCCCTGCATGGGTCCTTTGTCCACGCCGCTGGCAAACGCGGCATCCGCCTTGCTGGCATCGGCCAGCGCCCGCTCCGTCGTCAGCAGCACGAAGGCATGCACCTCGGGATCCACTTCGGCGATCTGGGTCAGCGCAGCCTCTGTCAAAGCCAACGCGGTCACCTCGCCGGCGCGCAGCGCCTTGCCGGCCTCGGCAATGGATAAATGGTTGAGGGGGCGGGAAATGCTCATCGCTTAATCCTTGCTGGCGAGGGTGAAGGTGTTGGAGGGCTCGGCGGCGACGGTGCGGGGTTGGCGCAACCAATGCACCACCGCCAGCAGGCGTTGCGCGCTGGCATAGGTGCCTGCCGCCCGATCGGCGGGCGGCACGATGCCGGCATTGCGCAAGCGCTGTTCGATCTCGCTGGTATCGGGGAGGGGGCTGGGCTGGCTCATTGGCGAACATCCTTGGGGGAACCAAGGTCGTTATAGTGCATTATTTGATATTTGAAAACGATAATATAGAATGGCAAAATATTAGCCGAGTTGCTCAATTTTTGCGCGAATTGGCTAGGACTTTGCGGCTATCATATTGCCTACAAAGCATGTTTTTGGAGCCGTATTGGCGTGCATAGCTCCAATGCGAAACCAAAATCCTTTTATATTGAACATTTTAGCAATCGTGTCGTCTCGAGGTGGGGCGTAGGGGCGAAAGCTGGCATGGCCTTTGCAACGTGGTTTGCCAGCGCCTTTCCCCGGCGCGTCCGCTTGCAGGAGAAAAGCACGATGAAATCTTCAAGAATGCCAGGCGTGTTCAAGGCCGCAGCGTTTGCTGCACTTGCCAGCGCCGGCTTTGCCGGATCCGCCTTCGCGGAGTCCGTTCTGCGCGTAGCCATGACCGCCGCCGATATTCCAGATTTCACCGGGGCGCCCGACCAGGGCTATGAAGGTTACCGCTTCGCCGGATACACGCTTTATGACGGCTTGGCGCTGTGGGACTTATCCAGCTCGGACAAGGCCGCCGACATCATGCCCGGTCTTGCCACCAGCTGGGAGATCGATCCAGCCAATAACAAGCGCTGGATCTATCACCTGCGCGAAGGGGTCAAATATCACGATGGCTGCGACTGGAACGCCGATTCGGCGATCTGGAACTTCGCCCGCGTGATGGATCCGACAGCGCCGCAGTTCAATCCGCGCCATGTCGGCGGCATGGGCACCTATACGGCTCAGATCGAGAGCATCGACAAGGTCGACGACTACACCATCGCCATCAATACGAAGGCGCCGAGCTCGCTGTTTCCCTACGAAATGGCGATGTATTATATGATCTCGGACTGCGCAGTGACCGCTGCCGGCAACGACTACGTCAAGTACGGCGCCCATCCTTCGGGCACCGGCCCCTATATGTTCGACAGCGTGACGCCGCATGAGCGGCTCGAACTGGTCAAGAACCCGAATTACTGGAATCCGGACCGGATTCCGAAGCATGATCGTCTCGTGCTGTTGCCGATGCCGGAAGCCTCGACCCGCGCCGCCGCGCTGCTCTCGGGTCAGGTCGATTTTGTCGAAGCACCATCGCCCGATACCATTCCGCGCCTCAAGAGTGCCGGCATGCAGATCATCACCGTGCCCTATCCGCATAACTGGGACTACATGTTCCGCATGGACGTGCCCCCGTTCAATGATCTGCGCGTCCGCCAGGCGGCGAACTATGCGGTGAACCGGCAGGATATGGTCGATATGCTGCAAGGCGTTGCCACCGCAGCGGACCAAACGCTGATCCCGTCACAGAAATGGTACGGTAACCCGGTCAAATACGAATACGATCCGGAGAAGGCCAAGGCACTGCTGACCGAAGCCGGCTGCATACCCTGCGTCATCAAGGTTGGCATATCGACGTCCGGGTCCGGCCAGATGCAGCCCTTGCCGATGAACGAACTGGTCAAGGAACAGTTGGACGAGGCCGGCTTCCAGGTCGAGCTGATCCCGATGGATTGGAACGCGTTGATCGGCGTCTTCCTCGCCGGCGCCGATGGCACCGAATACAACGCCATCAACTTCTCGATGGCCCCGATCGATGCCGTGCAGGGCGTGCTCAAGAAATGGATGAGCGGCAATGCGTCCCCGAACTGCTGCAACTGGGGCGTCTACAACAATCCCGAAGTTGATGCCCTCGGTGAACAGGCGATCGCAGAGTTCGATCCGGTCAAGCGCGACGCGCTGCTGACCAAGATGAACGAGACCGTCGTGGCCGATGCCTCCGAGCTCTACATCGTGCACGACCTCAATCCGCGCGCCCTCTCGCCCAAGCTCTCGGGCTTCGTGCAGGCGCAGAGCTGGTTCCAGGACCTCACTCCGATCGTGGTTGCACCATAACCGATCGGCATGACAGCCGCGGACGCTTTGGCGCCCGCGGCTTCTAAGGGAAGATTGCAGCAAACCGACTTATTGGAGACATGAGATGTGGCTCTACGCGCTCCGGCGCCTCGTCCTGACCCTGCCGATCCTGTTTGGGGTCACGGTCATCTGCTTCGCCCTGGTCCAGATCGCCCCCGGCGATCCCATCCAGAACCTCTTGTCCCCCACCGCCTCGCAGGAAGACGCCGATCGTCTGCGCGCCGCCTACGGCCTCGATCAGCCGCTGCCGATCCAATATTTCATCTGGATCGCCAAGGTGCTGCGCGGCGACCTGGGCATGTCTATCGCTAATAATGCTCCCGTCGCCACCGAGGTGTTCCGCGCTTTCGGTAACACCATCACCATCGCCTTGATCTCCGTGGCGCTGGCCTTCGTGCTGTCGATGATCCTCGGTGTCATCGCCGCCTATCGCTCCGGCAGCATCGTCGACAAGCTGATCACCGCCGTCGCTGTGTTCGGCATCTCGGTGCCGACCTTCTGGCTCGGCGTGGTGCTGGTTATCGTCTTCGCGGTCAACATGTTCTGGCTTCCGGCCACAGGCATGGGCGCTAGTGGCTCGGAAACCTTCAACTACTTCAATTGGGAAGATTTCAAGTTCGCCATCATGCCCATCATTGCGCTGGCACTGCCACCGCTCGGCATCATGACGCGAACGACACGCGCCTCGCTCGCCGAAATCCTCAATCAGGATTTCGTGCAAACCTTGCGGGCCAAAGGGCTCAGCGAAACGGCCGTGATGTTCCATGCGGTGCGCAACATCATGCCGCAAGCGGTCGCCATGCTGGGCCTGCAGCTTGGCTACCTGATCGGCGGTTCGGTGCTGGTGGAAACCGTCTTCACCTGGCCGGGCACCGGGTTCCTCCTCAACAAGGCGATCCTGACCCGCGATATCCCGTTGCTGCAGGGCACCATCCTCGTGCTCGCCACCGTCTTCGTCCTTATCAACCTCGTCGTCGATCTTGCCCAGTCGGTGATCGATCCCCGTATCAAACGCGCCTGACGGAGGCTAGTCCATGTCCGATATCCCAGCCAATCTGATCCCGATCCCCGCCACACAAGCCGCTCCGTCCCAACGCGTGCGCAGCTATTGGGGGAGCGTCTGGAACCGCCTGCGTTATGATTACGTCACCTTGTTCTGCCTGGCCCTGATCATCCTGATCGTGCTCTCGGCGGTGTTTGCGCCCTGGCTCGCGCCGATGGATCCGGACAAATCCAGCATGGCCAACCGCCTGCGCCCGATCTTCCATCCCAAATACTTTCTCGGCACTGACGAGCAGGGCCGCGATCTCCTCAGCCGCATGCTTTATGGCGGCCGCGTTTCGCTGCTGATGGGTATTATGCCCGTCGTCCTCGCCACCACCATCGGCGGCTTGTTCGGCGTCGTCGCCGGCTATTACGGCGGCAAGGTCAATATGGTGATCATGCGTACCATGGACGTGTTCTTCGCCTTCCCATCGGTTCTGCTGGCTGTGGCCATCTCTGGCAGCCTGGGCGGCGGCATCACCAACCAGATGCTGACCCTGACCGTGGTGCTGATCCCGCCGCTTTGCCGCGTCGCCGAAACCGCTACCAGCCAGGTCCGCACTATGGACTTCGTCGATGCCGCCCGCGCCAGTGGCGCCTCCACGGCATCGATTATCAGTACACATGTGCTGATCAACATTCTCTCGCCCGTCCTGGTCTATGCCTCCACGCTGGTCTCGGTCTCCATCATTCTTGCCTCCGGCCTGTCCTTCCTCGGCCTCGGCGTCTCCCCGCCGACCGCCGACTGGGGCCTGATGCTCTCGACCCTGCGGCAGTCGATCTATGTCGAGCCGCTGGTAACGGCCGTCCCCGGCGTCGCCATTCTCATCACCTCCATTGCCTTCAACCTGGTGAGCGATGGCTTACGCCAGGCCATGGACGTCAAGGCTTGATCGAAAGGAACCCGAAAATGACCGATCTGATCGACGCAATCGACGCCAGTCCCGATAGCCGCGACCGCGGTGGTCCTGCCCAGCCGATGCTGATCGTGGAGAACATCAAGAAGTATTTCCCGATCCGCGCCGGGCTGCTCAATCGCCAGGTGGCGGAGGTCAAGGCCGTCGACGACATATCCTTCTACGTCCTCAAGGGCGAAACCCTCGGCATCGTCGGTGAAAGCGGCTGCGGCAAGTCCACCCTGGCGCGGCTGCTGATGTATCTGATCGACAAGGACGAAGGCCATCTCATCCTCGATGGCGATCCGGTTGGCGAAAAGCTCGGCGTCGCCCTCGATGGACTGCGCCGGTCGCTGCAGATGGTGTTTCAGGACAGCTATTCATCGCTCAATCCGCGGCTGCCGATAGAGCAATCCATCGCCTACGGTCCCAAGGTGCAGGGCGCCTCGTCCAAGCAGGCCAAGGAACAGGCTCGCGCGCTGCTGGACAAGGTTGGTCTCAAACCCGACCGCTTTGGCCAGCGCTATCCGCACGAACTGTCCGGCGGACAGAAGCAGCGCGTCAACATCGCCCGCGCCCTGGCGCTCGATCCGCGCCTGCTCATTCTCGACGAGGCGGTCTCTGCGCTCGACAAGTCCGTCGAAGCCCAGGTCCTCAACCTGCTCGGCGATCTCAAGGAGCAACTCAACCTCACCTACATCTTCATCTCCCACGACTTGCACGTCGTCCGCTACATCTCGGACCGGGTGCTGGTGATGTATCTGGGGCAGGTGGTCGAGATCGGCCCGGTCGACAAGATCTATGATGCGCCAAAGCACCCCTATACGCGGGCGCTGCTCGAATGCCGCTTGAGCATGGATCCCGCCGACCGCGTCGAAGTCGCGCCGCTGGCGGGCGATCCGCCCAATCCGGTCAATCCGCCCTCCGGCTGCCGTTTCCATACCCGCTGTCCGCATGTCGAGGAGGTGTGCATGTCTAAGGCGCCGGCGCTGGGTGACGTGCTCAGATCCACGCCCGACACGCATCTGGCCGCCTGCCACATGGTCCACGCCGGTTCCGGCCACACCAAAGCGCCCAAGCCTGCCGATGCGATGATGTGGGCCAATCTTGGAGTAACGCTATGAACGAGATGAAATCTCCCGATCTGGCGCTGATCCGGCGCCATCCCAAGCCCGCCGATCCCTTCGTGCATGTCGACGATCTCAAGGTCCGCTTCGTCAGCCGTGAAGCAACGGTCAAGGCCGTCAACGGGGTATCCTTCGATCTGGCCAAGGGCGAGGTGCTATGCGTCATCGGCGAATCCGGTTCCGGCAAATCGGTGATGATGCGCTCGCTGCTGCGCCTGCATCCCAAAAAGCGCAGCGTCATCGAAGGCACCATGATGGTGGGCGAGCACAACATCACCGAGGTCAATGAAAAGACCATGGGCGAGTTGCGTGGCTCCACCATTTCGATGATCTTCCAGGAGCCGATGACCGCGCTTGATCCGCTCTACACCATCGGCCATCAGATCGCCGAAACCGTGATGCGCCACGAAAAGCTGGATCGCGACGCCGCCTGGAAACGCGCTCTCGAATTGCTCGAACTGGTCCGCGTTCCGTCGCCCGAACGCCGGCTCAAGGCCTATCCGCACGAGCTCTCAGGTGGCCTGCGCCAACGCGCCATGATTGCGGTAGCGCTGTCCTGCCGCCCCAGCCTGCTACTGGCCGACGAGCCAACCACTGCCCTCGACGCATCGGTGCAGATCCAGGTGCTGGTGTTGTTGCGCAAGCTGCAGCGCGACATGGGCATGTCGATGATCTTCGTCACCCACGATCTCGGCGTCGCCGCCCAGATCGCCGACAAGGTCGCCGTGATGTATGCCGGCCGCATCATCGAATATGGCGAGGCGCGCGACGTGCTGGTCAATCCGCAGCACCCCTATACCAAGGCCATGCTGGCCTCCACCATCAAGGACCAGCGTCGTGGTGCCCCGCTCGAGGCCATTGCCGGCACCCCACCGGATTTGCGAGCCTTGCCCGATGGCTGCAGCTTCGCGCCACGCTGCAAATATGCCGGCCCCGACTGCGCGGTGACCATGCCGCCCCCCGTCACCGACGCGCGCGGCCATATGGCGCGTTGCTTCAAGGTCGGCACCACCAACGGCCTTCTGGCTTTCGACCCACACATCGTCGAGCCCGCCTGATCCATTGCGCGGCCGCCTCGGCCTGCGCCTGTCCCGCACACGCGATAACGCCACGGACCGACCGGGCGAAGGCAATGTTCATGTTTGATCGATGGAACGCCAGCCCCCCAATTCTCAAGGGCACGATCCTGATGCTGCTCTCGGCTGTCTCGTTTTCCATTCTGCTGGTGCTGATCCGCGTGGTCGGCCAAGCCGTGCCGGTGGTCCTGGTTATCGTCGCTCGCCAAGTAGTCATGCAATTGGTGATCTTCGCGCAGGCGGGCCGGGGCGTACGCACCATCC
This sequence comes from Devosia sp., assembly GCF_028290625.1. Taxonomy (GTDB): domain Bacteria; phylum Pseudomonadota; class Alphaproteobacteria; order Rhizobiales; family Devosiaceae; genus Devosia. Next base: position 174,263 of record NZ_JAQGJM010000027.1, on the reverse strand, counting down.
TGCGCACCAACAGCCTGCGGCTTCAGCTCTGGCGCGCCGTGTTCGCGCTGGGCTCCACCGTCGCCACCTATGTCACCTTCATCTACCTACCGCTGGCGCTGGCCAGCGCCATCAGCTTCACAACGGCGCTGTTTGTCACTATCGGCGCGGCGGTTTTCCTTAAAGAGCATGTCGCCCCCAAGACCTGGGCTGCCACCCTGATCGGCCTGGTCGGGGTCTATATCATGCTCAGTCCGACCGAGCAGGGCAGCATGCCCTTCGTCCTGCTGGCGATCGCCGGCGCCGTCCTTTCGGCCGGCATGATCCTGTCGGTTCGAGGCCTCGATCCCGCCGAATCCGTTGGCACCGTGCTGACCTATCAGGGCATCCTGATCTTGCCGGCGCTGATCGTGCCGCTGTTCTTGACCTGGCAAATGCCGACGCCCAACGAGTGGCTCGCGCTGCTGGCCATTGGCATCATCGGCACGCTTGGCCAATGGACACTGGTGGGGGCCTATCGCCATGCCGAGGCCGCCCGGCTGGCCCCGCTAGATTTCTTGCGTCTGGTGCTGATCGCCGCGGCAGGTCTCGTGTTTTTCGACGAGCATCTGGAGCCCTCGCTGATCGCCGGCATGCTCATCATCGTGGCCACGACGCTCTATACAATTCGCGCCAACTCAGCGCTGAAAATTCAGGAAGTCCCAGCACTTCCATAGACTTATGTAATTCACATCGATATAATCGAAAAATCATTAGTTGAAATATTGACTATCTGTCGTGGTGACGCGATAGTCGCAACAGCAGCCGGCATCCGACCGGCAGGTCGCCGTCCATAGCGGCAGGCAAGGGGCACCAGATTGGCCGAGCATCACCTTAAACCCAGCGTCGACACCTGCCATTGGGGCTATTTCGACGCCACCGAGAAGCCGGTCCTGCGCGTCAAGAGCGGCGATATCGTCACTATCGATACCGTGACCGGCAACAAGGAGGTGCTGCCCGATCCGACCAAGTTCTTCATTCCGCCCGAGCTTGACAGCATTCTCAACGGACTGACCCCGGTTGGGCCCCATATCTTGACCGGCCCGGTCTATGTCGAGGGGGCCAAGCCCGGCAATGTGCTCGAAGTGCGCATCCACGAGGTCTCCGTGCTGCAGGATTGGGGCTTCAATGTCATCATCCCGCTGCTTGGCACGCTGCCCTATGACTATGCCCAGGGGCGCCTGGTCAACATTCCCATCGATATCGAGCGCAACAAGGGCATCATGCCCTGGGGCCTGGAACTGGAACTGGCGCCGTTCTTCGGCGTCATGGGGCTGGCGCCGCCCAAGGGCTGGGGTCGGATGAACTCGGTTGCGCCGCAAGCCACAGGCGGCAACCTCGACAACAAGGAACTGATCGCCGGCACGACCCTCTATCTGCCTGTGTTCGAGGAGGGCGGTCTGTTTTCCTGCGGGGACGGCCATGGCGTTCAGGGGGATGGCGAAGTGTGCATCACCGCCATCGAGACGGCATTGCGCGGCAAGTTCGAATTCATCGTCCGCGACGATCTCACCTTCACCTATCCACGCGCCGAGACGCCCACGCATCACATCACCATGGGCATGGATCCTGACCTCGACCAGTGCGCCATTCGCGCCCTGCGCGACATGATCGTGCTGCTCGGCGAGAAGACCGGCCTGCCGAGCGAAGACGCCTACATGCTGTGCAGCCTGGCTGGTGACCTGCACATCACCCAGACGGTGAACGGCTCCAAGGGCGTCCACATGATGATGGACAAAAAGAACTTCGTGGCGGCCTGAGAGACATAGACATGAGCAAGATCCGCATCGCCCACATGGCCGGCCCCACCGCCACCATCCAGAATACCCCGCCGCTGGTCACCTCCAACAAGGCTCGGCTGCGCAAGGGGCTGCCGCCGCTCACGGCGGGCAACGGTAATGCCGCCGCCTTCGATCCGCTCCGTGCGCAAAAGCTCGCTGCGCCGGTCAAGGTCTATGTCGAACAGTTCTCCGCCCATCCCCTCGAGGCCGATACCGCCGAACTCTACGACCAGCCCGACGGCTATATCGGTGCCGATGGCAGTTTTAGCACCGAGCGCAAGTCCGACGGCGACAAGGCCGTCTACGAGATCGAACTCACGCCTGAGGACGGCCTTTATCCACTGCCCTACATGGCCATGCAGCAGGACGGCCAGCCTTGGGAGGAGGAGGCCACCTATCCCGGCAGCCCACTCGCCCGCCAGGGCTTTTTCCCCGATGGTTCGCGCAGTTTTGAGGAGATCGACCGCCTCTCCATCGACGCCAATGGCAAGGTCAATCTCATCGGTGGCCGCGCCGAGGTCGATTTCTACCGTGTTGCCCCACCGGGCGGCTTCACCAAGGGCCAGGCCAATGCCGAGCGCGCCGATACCGGCGAGGGCGATACGCCTGCCGAGAAGATGGGCTTCGAGTTTTTTGGCTATAAACCCTGGCACCTGGCCAAGTCACCGCCGCGGCCTTTGCTGGCCAAGATCACCAATGACGTGCAGGCCATCATGTCGTCGGGTAAGTATGACGGCGCCATCTGGACCCAGGGTTCTCCCCAGGTCGAGGAAAGCGCCTATTGGTTCAACCTGCTGATCGATACCAAGCTGCCGATCGCCTGCAACGCCGCACAGCGTCCTCAGGGTCAGATCAGCAATGATGGTCCCGCCAATATCGTCGACTCGGTGACCTATATCGAATCCGGCATCTGGAAGGACGGTAATGGCGGCAACCGTGCCGGCACCGTCGTCATCCAGGAGCAGCAATTTTTCGCCGCTCGCGAGGTCGCCAAGGTCGATGCCCGTCCCGGCGGCTATGTGGCGACCGGTGGCCATGGCGGCATTTTGGGCCAGGTCACCCATATGGGCACGCCATACCTGATGTATATTCCTGCCTACAAGCATACCTCCAGCTCCGACGTGAACATCAGCAGGCTGCCTGCATCGGTGAAGGCCACCCGACTTGGCTCGGGCGGTGTCGAGACTTTCGATTTCCCGATCAAGGATGCCGCCGGCAAGTTGCTGGCCGACGCTATTCCCTCGGTTTCGATCATCAAGGAGGGTGGCTATTTCGCCGACAATTTCGGCGACGATCCGGCGCCCGAGGCGGACCTGGATTTCCAGATCAAGCACAAGCTTGCGTCTGGTCGGCTAGGCGGGTTTGTCATCGAAGGCTTGGTTCCTTACGGCAACATCACCTCCGAGCTGCGCGGCCAGATGCTCCGCGTCGCCAGCCTTTCGGGCATTCCCGTCGCCCGCACCGGTCGCGGCTATCCCGAAGGCTTCTCCGATCCCGAGGCCTGGACCATTTCGGGCATGAACCTGACCTCGACCAAGGCCCGCCTGCTGCTGATGGCATGTCTGATGAAGTTCGGTGCCCTGCCGGCCGCTCTCGATCCGACCAATCCGACCGAGGCGGAGGTAGCGGCCTTGCGCGCCGCCATGGTGCCCTATCAGCAGGTCTTCAACACGCATTAGGAGAACGCGCTTGCTCAGGCTGCATGGCATTATCGGCACCGAACAGGACCCGACCTATCGTGCCATGCTGCACGAGCTGGAGCATGTCGACGGTATCGAGCTGCTGTTCGTGCCGCCCGCCGACGCCAGCCGCAAGCGCTTTCGCCTGCTAACCGATCGCGGCACCGATTGTGCCGTCAGCATGGATCGCGATCAGCAACTGACCGACGGCGCGGTGCTCTATATCGATCCGCAGCGCGCCATCATCGCGCGTTTCGGCGAGCAGGCGGTCTGGCGGTTGCGTCCGCGCGACCAAGCTGCCGCGCTCAAGCTCGGCTGGAACGCCGGCAATTTGCACTGGCGTGTCCGCTTCGAGGACTATTGCCTTGCCATCCTGCTCGATGGCCCGCTCCACACCTATCGCGCCCGTATCATGCCGCTGCTGGACGAGGGCGATGTCGTGGAACTCGACCATGTTTGATACAGAAGCGGCCCTGGCCCTCCTGCAATATGGCGATAGCGCCTATCCGGCCGGCGGCTTCGCCTTTTCCTGGGGCGTCGAAGGGTTGTCCGCCGATGATTTGCTCTCTGGACAGGTCGACCTCGACGATCTTGTATTCGAGCATCTGGCGTTCCGCTGGAACACCATGGACCGTATTCTGCTGCGGCGCGCCTTCATCGCCGCAGACCTCGATGCGATCGCTGCTGCCGATCGCACCGCCGAGGCTGCGACCCCGTCCGCGCAAATGCGCGACGGCTCGCACCGCGCCGGCCGCGCCCTGCTTGGCGTGTCCGTTCGCCTGGGTGGATCGCTCGCCATCGCCTATCGCGCCATGTTGTCGGCCGACGCCCGGCTCGGTCACCTGCCGGTCGTGCAAGCCATCGTCTATCGCGATGCCGGGATCGGATTCGAGGCCGCGCAATTGCTCTCGGGCTGGACGCTCGTCACCGGCCTCGTCAGCGCCGCCGTCCGTCTCGGCGTTATCGGCCATATCGAGGCCCAGCAGAGCCTGGCGACTGCGCGCCACGTGCTCGAAGCCTTGCTGGCCGAAACGCCCGACTCCGACGTCCAGCCGTCCAGCTTCACTCCGCTCATCGATATTGCCGTGTCGCGCGGTCCCTCGCGCCACGTCCGCATGTTTTCCACCTAGCGCGAGGCGCCGCCATGATGAACTTGTCGCCCACCGAGATGGATCGCCTGATCATCTTCACCGCTGCCGAAGTGGCGCGCCGCAATCGCCGTCTCGGTATCCGCCTCAGCCATCCGGAGGCCGTCGCTTTCCTCACCGACGAGGTGCTGGTCGCGGCCCGCCGGGACATGCCCTATTCGCAGATTCGCGACATGGCCAGCCGCCTGCTGACGTCCGACGATGTCGAGCCCGGCGTCGCCGAGATGGTCACCATGCTCTATATCGAATGCATGTTCGCCGAGGGCACCAAGGTGATGGCGCTGTTCGAGCCGATCCAGCGCGGCCAGCAGCCGCTGCTCGATACGGTCGTTCCCGGTGAGATCATTTCACCGCCGGACGACATCGAGATGTTCACCGACCTGCCCGTTGTGACAATCGATGTGACCAATACCGGCGACCGCGATATCCAGGTGCGCAGCCACACCCATTTCTTTGAAACCAACCGCGCCTTGCAGTTCGACCGTGCCGTCGCCTATGGCATGAAGATCGATCGGCCCTCCGGCACCGGCATCCGCTTCGAGCCCGGCGTGGTCAAATCAGTCCGCCTTGTCCCTATCGATGGCAACCGCCTGATCCGGGGCGCCGCTGGCCTGGTCATGGGCGCGCTCGACGCCCCAGGCGCCAAGGAAAAATCACTCGAACTCGCCCGCGCCCGAGGCTATCTCGGAGCATAGGAGCCATCATGGCCAGTATCAGCCGCCGCGCCTATGCCGATCTCTACGGCCCCACCAAGGGCGACGTCATTCGCCTCGGCGATACCGAGCTTTTCGCCGAGATCGAGCACGATTTCACCACTTACGGTCACGAACTGCTGATCGGCGCGGGCAAGAACCTGCGCGACGGCGAGGGCATCAACGGGCACCTCAAATCCTCCGACAAGATCCTCGATATCGTAATCAAGAACGCCACCATCATCGATGCGGTCGCCGGCATCATCAAGGCTGATATCGGCATCCGCGACGGGCGCATCGTCGGCATCGGCAAGGCCGGCAATCCGGACATCATGCCCGGTATCCACCCCGACATGATCGTCGGCCAGACCACCTCGCCGGTCTCGGGAGCCAGTTTCATCGTCACGGCCGGCGCCGTCGAATCCCATGCCCACCTGGGCTCCCCCGAGCAATCCGATCACGCACTTGCAGGGGGAACCACTACCATGATCGGCAATGGTCCCGGCCCGCTGTTCGACGTGGGCAGCGGCAGCACCACCACCTTTGGCCGGTTTCTTCAGGCCTGCGAATTCTCCCCGCTCAATTTTGCCCTGTTCGGACGCGGTGCCTCCAACGCCGAGGCCGTTGAAGAATCCGTGGCCGCCGGCGGCATGTCGGTGAAAATCCACGAGGATTTCGGCGCCGCGCCCTCGGTGATCGACCAGAGTCTTGTGGCCGCCGATCGCAATGATTTTGCCGTGCATCTGCACACCGACTCGATCAACGAATTCGGGTTTTGCGAAGACACCATGGCCGCCTGCGAGGGCCGGACCATTCATATGTACCATGTCGAGGGCGCTGGCGGCGGCCATGCTCCGGACCTGCTCAAGGTCGTCTCCTACGACAATGTCATCCCCTCTTCGACCAACCCCACCAATCCCTACACCAGCTATGGGATGGAGGAGGGCGTGCCGATGACCATGATCGCCCATCAGCTCAACTATAATACGCCCGAAGATGTTGTATTTGGCGAAGCCCGCGTACGTGCTCAATCGATGGCTGCCGAGGATTTCCTCCACGATATGGGTGCTATCTCGATCTTCGGCACCGACACCCAGGGCATGGGCCGACTGGCCGAAAACGTCGCCAATTGTTGGCAACTCGCGAGCGTCATGAAGGAGCGCATCGGCCGGCTCCCGCAGGAAACCACTGCGATGGCCGATAACGAGCGCATCAAGCGTTACATTGCCAAGCTCAACCTTAACCCGGCCATCGCCGTCGGCATCGACGCCCATGTCGGCTCGGTGGAAGTGGGCAAGATGGCCGACCTCGTGCTGTGGCCGCGCGCCTCGTTCGGCATCAAGCCCTATATGGTCATCAAGTCTGGCTTTATCGTTTGGGCCGCCATGGGTGATGGCAATGGCAGTCTTGGGCTGGCCGAGCCGATGATCCAGAAGCGCATGTGGGGCGCACTGGGCGACGCACCCAAGCATCTCGGCGTCAATTTCGTCTCCAAGCTCGCCATCAATGCCGGCGTGGGCGAGAGGCTCGGCCTTGGCAAGCAGATGGTGCAGATCAAGAATGTACGCGGCCTGCGCAAGACCGATATGGTGCACAACGCGGCAATGCCCCATGTCGAAGTCGATCCGCAAACCTTCGAGGTTCGCGCTGACGGCGAGCTCCTGATGTGTCCGCCCGCCACCAAGGTTCCCCTGGCGCGGAGGTACATGCTGCGATGAAGCAGATGCTCACCCCCACCAAACCCGCCCGTATTTCCGCCGCTCGTGTCGGCATCGGCGGGCCCGTCGGCTCCGGCAAGACGGCCCTCGTCGAACGCCTTATCCCCGCGTTGATGGCGCGTGGCATCGATATCGCCGTCATCACCAATGATCTCGTCACCGCAGAGGACGCCGAGCGTATCCGCCGGTCCGGCCTGATCGATCCGGCACGCGTGTCCGCCGTCGAGGCCGGCGCCTGTCCCCATACGGTCATCCGCGAAGACCCGACGCTCAATATCGAAGCTGCCGACGAACTTGAACGCCGCTTTCCCGGTGTCGAACTGATCCTGCTGGAAAGCGGTGGCGATAACCTTGCCTCCACCTTCTCCCGCGATCTCACCGATTTCTGGATGTTCGTCATCGATGTCGGCGGTGGGGACGATATCCCCCGCAAACGGGGGCCCGGCGTCATTCGCTCCGACGTGCTGGTCATCAACAAGACCGATCTGGCGCCCTATGTCGGCGTCGATCTCGATCGCATGCACCGCGAAGCTCTCGCCGTGCGCGACAACCGTCCGGTGCTGATGACCAATTGTCGGCGCGGCGAGGGCATCGAGGCCGTGGTCGACATCATCGAGCGCGAAGTGTTGTTCCGGGCGTGAACGCGCTTGTGCCGCTTCGGCCCGCCGCGCTGGATTTGAGCTTCGTCCGCCGCGGCGATCGCACGGTGCTGGAGCGGCGGCTGTTTGCCTGGCCGTTCGTGTTGACCCGCACCTTCCTGCTCGATCCCGTTCCCGCCCATATGCGGACGGTCATCATCCAGACCAGCAGCAGCGCCCTGCACGGCGAGGACCGGCTCACCCAGCGTATTCACCTGGGGCGGGGCGCGGCCGCCCATCTGACGACCCAGGGTGCTTCTCCAGTGCACAGGGCTCATCCGGGCATGATTGCCCGGGAGGCGGTCGATATCGTCGTTGAACCCGAGGCGTTCCTCGAATACCTGCCCGAACCTCGCATCCTGTTTCCTGGCGCGGCGCTCGACCAGACCATCGATATCGACTGCGCGCCGGGCGCGACCCTCATCGTGTCCGACGCATTTACCGTTCACGACCCCGGACGGAACGGCCATGGCTTCCGTCAACTGGCATCCACCGTGACTTTGCGCTTCGAGGGCGGCGCGCCGGCGATGATCGATCGCCTCGACATCGCCCATCTCGGTCGCGGCCGGTTCGCGCGTTACACCGCCTTCAGCAGTATTTTCATGGTCGCGCCGCTGCCGGTGGAAATCCTTGAGCAGTTGGCCCTGGACCTTTCGGCCGCGCTCGCTGCTATTCCGGGCCTTTACGGCGCCGCCAGTCTGCTGCCGGGCAATATCGGCGTCGGCGTGCGCCTTGCGGCCGAAGACCTCCGTGCCGTCCGGGCCGGCCGCGAACTCTCCTGGATCGCGTTCCGGCGCTTGCTCTGTGGCGAAGCGCCGGCATCGCGCCGCACGGGTGATGACCTCCGACTCCATCGCGTTGAGTGAAGCATGGGCTCCTCATGGGCCGACCACATAGGATCGACACGGTTCTCACGGCTGTCGTGACGCTCCCGGCGCCAAATTCCCGGGTTTGACCTTGGTGGTGATGAAAATGTCGCTGCATGCAACGCCACTATCCTTGATGCCGCGCGCGACATCCTGCTCGTTTTCGTAACCCTGAGCGGCGCCAGGGAAGGTCAACCACGCATCATCTTTATCCGACCGTCGAAACTCTGCCGTCCTTAAATTTCTCCAGAACCCCGCGCCCGCTCGCCTGGACCAACAAGTCTAGCAGCCTCAGAAGTTTAGCTGCGAGCTCCAAGGCAGAAGAGCGCATGGGTCGGAATTAGACACTTTATAAAGCCGATTGACAGTTTGCCTGATCGTAAATATCGTCACCTTCATGACAAAGAAACCCGCCTCCAAGAGCTCGAAGGAAACGCCCGCACAGGTGTCGGAGCCCCGTCCCGCGGCCGATGACACGTTGCGCACCATCCGCCTGTTGATGCCGTCCATGGCTCTGGGGCTAGGGTCGCGATGCGAGATTGTGCTGCACGATTTCCGTCAGCCCGAACGCTCGATCGTGGCGGTGTCCGGTAACGTCACTGGCCGCAAGCCGGGGGGGTCGGTCACCCAGATTGGCCTGTCGATCATGCGCGAAGGCGATGCGGCCAAGGACAATTACACTTACGTGACCAGCGCGCCGAACGGGCTGATCCTCAAATCCGTCACGGTGCCGCTACGCGACGAGGCCGACCACGTCTTCGGCGCTCTCTGCATCAACATCGATATCACCGAGTTCTGGGTGATGGGCCAAAGCATCCAGGCCTTGGTCGGCACCAATGAGCAGGCGCCCAAGCCTGTCACCTTCGTCGATGACATCGATGGTGTCATCGGCGACGTCCTCAAGGAGGAGACGAAGCTTCTTGGACGCCCGCTGGTCGAGTTGTCCAGGGAAGAGCGACTGCGCCTGCTCAAGGCGTTGGAGTTCCGGGGCGTGTTCTCACTGCAGCGGTCGATCCCGCAGATCGCCGCGCACCTCGGGCTGTCTCGGGCAACCCTCTACAACGACCTCAAACACATGCGCGGGGAAAGCGGCGCTAATGGCGATGGCGAGGCGGCGCGGTCCACGCGGTTCAATGACGGCAAACTAATCGATATCGAAGGAGATGGTGCATGACGTTCTTCAATAGCAAGGCGCTCAATCGGCGCAAATTCCTGGCCGGTGCTGCGGCAATAGGTGTGGGCACTACGCTGCCGCTCCTGCAATCCCGCGCCGCCTTCGGTGCCGACGTAGCGCTCGAATTCGAGGGCTGGAACTACGATCCGGAATTCCAGACCCAGATCGTCACCGAATACACGGCGCAAAATCCTGCGGTCAGCGTCAATTTCATCGCCGAGCCTGCCGCGCAATATGTTCCCAAGATGATCGCGCGCTTCATCGGCCAGAATGCCCCCGATCTGCTTTATGTCCGCGACCAGACCCTGGCCGGCTGGGCCGATGCCGAATATATCCGGCCGATCAACGACTTCCCCGATTGGGAAGAGCATGTGGCAGGCCTGATTCCCTTCCACCGTGCTGGTCTTGAATACGAGGGCAAGGTCTGGGGACTGCCCTATTACGGCGATCACATCGCCTATATCTACAATTCCGATATTCTCGAGAAGGCCGGCATTGCCGCGCCGCCGGTGACCTGGGCCGAACTGGCCGATCAATCCCTGGCCATCAAGAAGGCGGGGCTCATCGAGCGGCCATTCGCCTTTCCGCTCAAGTCAAACGCCGGCCTGCATTGGTGGTCGGCCGTTTATGCCAGCGGCGGTAGTCTGTTCGATGCCGAAGGCAATCCCAAATTCCCCGATGAGGATACTGTCGCGCTGCAACTGCTGGAATTCCTCGTCCATGCGGCCCAGGAACTCGATATTCTCGACCAGACCTCGGTGCAGATGGGGACGGCCGAAGGGCGGCTGGCGCTTGCGGCAGGGCAGGTGGCGTTCGCCTCCAGCGCCCGCTACGACCTCAAGGTGATCAACGATCCCGCAACCTCCAAGGTTTCGGGCTTCGCCAAGCAGGTCCTGTTCCCCAGCCTGACTGCCGATGGCCCGCATGGTACCGTCGGCTGGACGCAGATGTTCTCCATCTCCAGCAATACGGCTCACCCCGACGAAGCCTGGGACGTGCTGAAATATATCAGCAGCCAGGACGTGGCCAAGCGCTACTACCTCAAGAATGGCGTCGGCTACGCCTATGAGGCGCTCGACAACGACGCCGACATCGCCGCTGAAACCAGCAAATGGAGCGATCAGGGCATGTTCGCCAAGCAGGGCGCCCTGGCCAAGCCGCGCGAATACATCGCCTTCCCCTGGGCTGCCGAATGGGAAGACTTCCACATGCAGCAGATGCAGGAAGCCATCGTCGGCCGCAAGACCGCCCGCGACGCCATGCTCGCTTCGGCCGACAAGGCCATCCAGCTTAAAAAGAGCTCGTAACCGTGTCGCTATCTCAAGCCAGGTCGCCTGCCCTCGCGGGCGGCCTATCCGAGCGACGACCGATCTGGCCAAGGCTTTTTCCCTATTGGCTGAACCTGCCTTCGATGCTGGTTCTGCTGGGATTGGTGGCATATCCGGTTGGTCTGTCGCTCTGGATCAGCCTGCACAAGATGAGCTTTCGCAAGCCCAAGGATTTCCCCTTTGTCGGCTTGGACAATTACACCACGGCGCTGACCTCGCCCGAATTCGCTTCGGCGCTCAGCGTGACGCTCAAGTTCTCGCTGGCCTCGGTGGTGCTGATCGTCGCCATTGGCCTTGCTCTGGCATTGCTGCTGAACGTGCCCGTGCGCGGTCGTGGCGTGTTGCGGGCGCTGGTCCTGGTGCCATGGGCCATTCCGCCCATCGTCAATGCCACGCTCTGGCAGTTGATCTTTGATTCCCACGTCGGCGCCTTTAACGGCTTGCTGATGCAGTTGGGGCTGATCGACGCCTATCGGTCCTGGCTGATCGATCCCAACATGGCTCTCGTCATCGTCGTGCTGGCGCATGCCTGGAACCACGTGCCGCTGGCCACCATCATCCTGCTGGCTGCGCTGCAGGCCATTCCGCGCGAACTCTATGAAGCCGCGCTTGTCGATCGCACCAGCCGCTTCCGCGTGCTGCGCGAGATCACCATGCCCTGGCTATTGCGGCCGATCATGATCGTCATGATCCTGCAGACCATGGGCGCGCTGCGGGCCTTCGATCTGTTCTACGTGCTGACCGGAGGCGGGCCGGGTACCTCGACCACCGCCCTGGCCTGGCTCACCTACCAGACCTCGTTTGTTTATCTCGATGTCGGCATGGGCAGCACCTATTCCTACATCATCATGATCATCACCTTCGCGGTGGCGCTGTTCTACATCCGCGGCCTCTACAAACGCGGAGACGTCGAATGAAAGCGCGTACCATCATGGTCTATGCGTTCATGGTCCTGGCGGCGGCCTATCTGCTGGCGCCGGTGCTCTGGATGTTCGTGCTGTCCATCATGACCCAGTCCGAAGCCCTGTCCGTGCCGCCGCACTGGATTCCCGAGGCGCCGACGCTGGACAATTACATGGCGTTCTTCAACCCCAGCGCCAGCCAGGCGACTATGGGCGCCGCTGCCATCACCGCCATGCCGGGAGCTATGCTCAACAGTGTCATCGTCGGTCTGTCGGTGGCGGTCGCCAATGTCGTCTTCGGCTCGATGGCGGCCTATTCGTTCGCCCGCCTCGAGTTCCGGGGCAGCAATGCGCTGATGTTCGGCTATCTGGTGTCGCGCATGGTGCCGGCCGTCGGCATCATGATCCCGCTTTATGTGGTCATGCAGAACCTGCATCTGCTCAATAGCCTTGGCGCGCTGGTGCTGGTTGAAACGGCCGAAACCCTGCCTTTCAGCATCTGGTTGCTCGCCGGTTACTTCCGCACCATCCCCCGCGACATCGAGGAAGCGGCGCGGATCGACCGGTGCACCTGGCTGCAGGCGATGATCAAGGTGTTCCTGCCGATGGCGACCCCTTGCCTCGTTGCCACCGGCGTCTTCGGCTTCATGTCGTCCTGGGGCTCGTTTCTCTATCCCCTGCTGTTCACGTCGGGCTCGGGCAACACCACCATGCCCGTCATCATTTCCAACTTCGCCACCGACATCAACGCCGACTATGGCCTGCTTGCCACCTCGGGCATGTTCGCGGTCCTGCCGCCGTTCCTGCTCGCCTTGTGGTTCCAGCGCTGGATCGTCAGCGGATTCACGGCCGGCGCGGTGAAAGGTTAGTCATGTCTTCTGCAAATCAAACTCCCGCCGGCCTAGACGCGGCTCGCCTCGACCACATCAGGGACTTGATGGACGAAGGCGTCAGCGCCGGCGTCTTTCCGGGCGCCGTCACCGCGATGGCGCTCGAGGGCGAAATCGTGTTCCAGCATGCTGCCGGCCGGCAACAGGATGGTCCGGAGGCCAAGTCCACCATGCCTGTCGATGCCATGTTCGACCTGGCGTCGGTCACCAAGCCGATGTCGGGCATGGCGCTGATGCTGTGCATCGAGGACGGGCTGCTGACCCTGGACGATCATGTCGCCAAATATGTGCCCGAATATGCGGTTGGCGACAAAGCGTCGATCCGCATCCGGCACCTGGTCAGCCATACCTCGGGCATCCAGTCCAATCCCAAACTCTATCACGAGCATGAGGACTGGAGCACCTTGCTGCCGGCCTATCTGGCACTGCCGCTGGTCGGCCAGCCGGGCGCCATGTTTCTCTATTCCAGCATCAATTTCATCATCCTGGCCCTGATCGTCGAGCGCGTCTCGGGCCGCAAGCTCGATCAATTGCTGGCCGAACGGGTGTTCAAGCCGCTGGAGCTGGATATGACGTTCAATCCTCCCGAGAGCCTGCGTCACCGCATTCCGGCCACCGAATACATCGCCCGGCGCGAGGCCTATGACTGGGGCCTGGTCAACGACAAGACGGCGCAGATGATGGGCGGCGTGTCCGCTCATGCCGGCCTGTTCAGTTCGGCCGGAGATCTGGCAACCATCGGCGCCATGTTGCTCGACGGTGGCTCCCGCAATGGCGTGCGCATCATGAGCCCGGCGGCGGCGCGCGTCTTCACCAATGCGTGGACTGACGAGCGGGGTGCCAGGCGCGGCGTCTGCTGGCTGCCCGGCAATGCGAAAGTCTTCGGCGATTTACTTGGCCCCCAGTCGCTGGGCCATACCGGCACCACCGGCACCGCCATGTGCCTGGTCGCGTCCGAAAAGCTTGTCGTGGTGCTGCTGACCAACCGCGTGCACCCCTCGCGCGACAACGATCTGATCGAGCCGTTCCGGCCCAGGTTTTTCAATACGGTCGCCGCGGCGCTGACCGGGACTAGGAGTTAGCTGTGGCTCGCGTTCAGATTCAATCGCTGGTCAAACGATTTGGCGGCACCACCGCCGTCGACGGCATCGACATCGACATCGAGGACCGTGAGTTCCTCGCCATTGTCGGCCCGTCAGGGTGCGGCAAGAGTTCGACCTTGCGCATGATCAGCGGGCTCGAGCAGCCGACCTCGGGCCATATCCTGTTCGGCGACCAGGACGTAACCCGGCTGAGTGCCGATCAGCGCGACGTCGCCATGGTGTTCCAGAGCTACGCGCTCTATCCGCATATGAGCGTGCGCCGCAATATCGCCTTCCCGCTCGAAAACATGAAGCTCCCCTCCGGCGAGGTCGCCGCCCGCGTCGATCGCGCCGCGGAGATGCTGGGCATTACAGCCCTGCTGGACCGCCGTCCGCGTGAACTGTCCGGCGGGCAGCGCCAGCGCGTCGCCCTTGGGCGGGCCATCGTGCGCGACGCGGCGGTGTTCCTGTTCGACGAGCCGCTGAGCAATCTCGACGCCAAGCTGCGCGTCGTCATGCGCTCCGAGCTCAAGAAGCTGCATAGCGAATTGGGCCAGACCTTCGTCTACGTCACCCACGACCAGGCTGAGGCGATGACCATGGCCGACCGCATCGCGGTCATGGCCAATGGCCAGGTGCAGCAATTGGGCACGCCCGAGGACATCTATTTCCGCCCTGCCACGAGGTTCGTCGCCGAGTTCATGGGCACGCCGTCGATGAACATGCTGGAGGGAACGCTGTTGAACAACGACAGCGGGGCGCAGTTCAGTCTGACCGGAACGGTCCACACCATTTCGCTGGGCATAAGCTTGGCGACTGAAAGGCACCAGCAGTCGGCGACGCTGGGCATTCGTCCTGAATCCATCGCGCTGGTGGCGCCCGAAGAGGGGATGCTGCGCGGCAGGATCGACCTGGTCGAGCCTCTGCATCCGGACATTTTCATCAGCGTCGATATCGGCGGCCAGATGCTGCTGGTGCGCACCAATACCAGCGCTAAGCCGGTCGTAGGCGACGAGGTCGGGCTGCGGCTGGAGACCGGTTCCCTCCATCTCTTCGATGCCGATGGCAAGAGGATGGACACGAGCACGGCAGCGGGAGGCTCCAAGTGAAGATCGTCGACGTCAAGATCTGGACGATCAATGTCCCCTATACGACGCCGTTCCAGACCTCGTTCGACCGCCGCACCGGCACCACGCGGACGGTCCTGCGACTGACCACCGATAACGGCCTGATCGGCTGGGGCGAGAGCTTTCGTGGCCGCCCCACCGCCGCAATCATCGAGCGATCCCGCGATATGCTGATCGGCTGGAATCCCTACGATGTCGAAAAACTGCGATTGCAGCTCGACATGACGCCGTTCTTTTACGGCTATGTCGGCTATGCCGCCATGGCCGCCATCGAGATGGCCTGTTACGATTTGATGGGCAAGGAGACCGGTAAGTCGCTGGCCGAACTGACCGGCGGCATGCTGACCGACAA
Source organism: Devosia sp. (assembly GCF_028290625.1). Classification (GTDB taxonomy): domain Bacteria; phylum Pseudomonadota; class Alphaproteobacteria; order Rhizobiales; family Devosiaceae; genus Devosia. Next base: position 158,868 of record NZ_JAQGJM010000027.1, on the reverse strand, counting down.
GATCAAGGTCACCGGCGTGGTCACCCCGGGCCTGGTGCCGCCCGGTGTCGCCCATACGCCCGACGCCCTGGCCGAAGCAGCGGCGCTCCTGCGCGAACAGCACGGTTTTTCCGCCCTCAAGCTCAAGGGCTCGCGCGACGCGCAGGCAGACGTCCAGCGCGTTAGGGCGGTGCGCAGGCTGTTGCCCGATGTCGGCCTGCGGATCGATCCGAACGCCGTCTGGTCGGTTCCCGAGTCGATCCTCGCCGCGCAGCAATTGCTGCCGCTCGGCCTCGAATATCTGGAAGACCCCTGCAAGGGCCTCGAAGGCATGGCCCGCGTGCGCGCCACCGTTGGCATTCCGCTTTGCACCAACATGTGCGTCGTCCGGCTCGAAGATTTCGCCCCGGCCATGCGTCTTGGCGCGGTCGACGTCATCCACGGCGACGTGCACAAATGGGGCGGCATCAGCGCGGTCAAGCGCCTTGCCGCGCTTTGTGACGCCTTCGGCATCGGGCTCAACCTGCATAGCGGCGGTGAACTGGGCATTTCCACCGCCTGCCATCTGCAGCTGGCCGCATCGACCCCCGAAATCCGCCACGCTATCGACACGGTCTATTACCTGATGGCCGACGACATCATCACCCAGCCGTTCACCATCGAAAACGGCAAGATGACTGTGCCGACGGGTCCTGGACTGGGCATCGAAGTCGATCTGCAAAAGCTCGAGCATTACGCCGCCGCCAACGCCGCGGACGGGGACCTGGTCAAGTGAGCCGGCACCATTGCGGGGATAAATCCGGGCGCCAGCCATGATCGATTTCGATCAGGCGGGCGGCTTCGATCGCGGTTCGATCGAAGTGTCCGGCGGTTCCATCCACTATGCATTGGGCGGCAGCGGCCCCGCAGTCGTCTTCGCCCATGGCCTGGGCGGCAACATGCATTCCTGGTGGCAGCAGCTTGGTGCGTTTGCCGGCCAAAGGACCTGCATCGTCTTCAATCACCGCGGCTTCGCCCCATCGGAGGACACGACTGGCGTGCCCCGTCCGCAATTTTATGCCGCCGACCTGCTGGCGCTGCTCGATCACCTCGGCATCGCCCAAACCGCTATCGTCGCTCAGTCGATGGGCGGCTGGACCGCAATGGAACTGGCACTGCTGGCCCCGGACCGCGTCACCGTACTGGTCTTCTCCGGCACGGCCGGAACATTGCGGTTGCCGGGGATCGTTTCGCTGGCCGAGACGTCCAGTAGCCCCGCGGTCAGCGCCTCTATCGCCGCAGGCGTTTCCGCGGCTGCCGGAATGCGCATGGCCCGCGAACAGCCCGAGCTCTACCGCCGGTATGTTGAAATCGACAAACTGAGCGGGGCCTGGGATCGCAACACCGTCCGCCACGCGCTCGACGCGATGCGTGTCCGTGATCCAGGCGAACTTGCCGCCATCACCTGCCCGGTACTGGCCATAGCCGGTGCCGAGGACATCGTCAGCCCACCGGCCAATACTGAACTGCTGGCATCGAGCCTGCCACAGAGCGAAGTCTTGATCGTGCCTGATGCCGGCCACTCGGCCTATTTCGAGCGGGCGCCTCTATTCAACGAGATTGTCATGAAGTTTTTGCGTAAATCGGAGGCGGTTCAATGATCCGCGTCGGGGTTATCGGTACCGGCGCTCTTGGTCACGCCATTGCCAGCAGCTTGGCTGCCCATTCCATTCCCGGGGTGGAACTGACCGCCATTGCCGGCCGCCCGTATTCGCCGCGCGACATCGATGCGCTGGCACGCTCCTGGGATTGCCAGGCCACCACCGAGCCGCTGACCATGCCTGGATCGGGCGCCAATCTTGTCGTCGAGGCAGCCGGCGCCGATGCCGCCAAGCAATATGCCATCCCGCTCTTGCAGGCCGGCTGCGACGTCATCATCATGAGCACCGGCGCTTTGGCGGATATGGAGTTCGTCACCGAACTCAAGCGGGTGGCCGCCGCCGTTTCGCGGCGCGTGTATCTGCCGTCCGGATCGATCGCCGGCATCGACGGGATTTTGTCGGCCATGGAAAGTGGCCCGGTGGCGGTGCGCGTCACCACGCGCAAACGCCCGGAAGCGTTGGCCGGAGCCCCCCATTTCACGACCTCGGGCATCGACGTCTTGGCTTTCGAGCGGGAGACTACGGTTTTCGAGGGCAATGCCCAGGAGGCCGTGGCGGGGTTTCCATCCAATCTTAACGTCGCACTGACCCTGGCAACTGCGGCCGGCAGCTTCGATCGGGTCCGCGTGCGGATCATCGCTGATCCCAAGGCCGAGTTCACGACCCACCAGATCGAAGTGGTGGCAAAGTCGGGGACGATGACCGTCGAAATGGTCAACAGGCCATCCGCCTCCAATCCGCGTTCGAGCTGGCTTGCCGCCCTGAGCGCCATCGCCACGATCCGTCGCCTGGCCTCCCCGCTGCGGATAGGGTAATCCGCGCAGCAACCCAGAAAGCGGACATCTTTGAAAATCACGTGGCGCCGAACGTCTGCGCCCACAAGCGGGATCCTGCTTGTTTGGTCGCCACTGGTCATCCAACGGTGTTTGAAGACTAGCACTTCCCGTCAGTGATCCGGGGCTGCTAAGCTCCATCCACAGTCTGGAGGGTGCGAATGCGCGATGTCCTCGACGTAGTGGTCATAGGAGCTGGCTGGGCGGGGCTTGGCGTCAGTCACGGCCTTACGCACTCCGGCATCTCCCATGTCGTCCTGGAACGTGGACGAATAGGCGAAACCTGGCGCTCGCAGCGCTGGAACTCCTTTCAGTTCATATTCCCCAAGTTCTGACGGTCATGCCCGGCGACCGCTATGAGGGCAGCGACCCCGAGGGAGCACTAACGCGCGACGAGTTTGTCAGCATGTTGGAAGGCTACGTTTCGAGGAACAGCCTGCCGGTCCATGTCGGGGAGGCGGTAACCGAGGTAGCTCCCGGCGACGACGGTGGCTACGTTGTGAGGACGTCGAGCCGGACGCTGAAGACCCGAAACGTGGTTGTCGCCAGCGGCAGCCTCAACCGACCAAAGCGGCCGGCGCTGTCGCAGCAGATCGCCCCAATTGTCCGCCAGATAGATGCATCCGACTACCGCTCCGCTGCCGCCCTGGAGCCAGGGGCCGTGCTCGTGGTGGGCAGTGGCCAATCTGGCGGCCAGATCGCCAAGGACCTTTCCGACGCCGGTCGCAAGGCCTTCCTGGCGACAAGCAAGATCGGGCGTATCCCGCGGCGCCATCGGGGCCGAGACGTCGCCCTGTGGCTGGTCGATGGCGGCATGCTGGACCTTCGACGTGAAGAGTTCGCCCTGCCGTCCGGTGCGATGCCTGCTCGCCCTCTGCAGGGCGCGGTCGAAACTCTCAGTTTGCAGTCACTCAGCGCCCAGGGGGTCGTGCTGGTCGGCAGAGTAGAAAGCGCCGACGGCTTGGTGCTGACCTTCTCGGATGACGTCGCGGAGAACGTCCGCTTCGCCGACGAAGCTTCAGCGGCGTTGCGCCGCAGGATCGACGACTACATCGCGCGAAACGGCATCGTGGCACCACCCGCTACCGATGATCCCGCCGAAGTGGTGGCACCGAAGATACCGTCCCCGCCGATCACGTCGATCGACCTTGAGGCGAGTGGCATCACAAACATCGTCTGGTGCACCGGCTTCGAAGGTGACTTCAGCTGGCTCAAGATACCCGGTGCCACCGCGACGGATCAGCAGCCGTCCCACGTCGACAGCATAGGAACGGTGAGTGGGCTCTATTTTCCCGGCCTCGATTTTGCTTCGACCCGCAAGTCGGGGACGATCCTGGCGAGTGTCGATGAATCGCGCGCTATAGTGCGGCACATCCTGCAGCGGCTTAGCCAGCCGTGAGGAACTATGGAGTCCGCTTTGGCCAGGTACGGACATCGCCGGCCGAACTTCAGATGTCCGCCTTTCACGATTTGAAATTTACAGCTTCCCAGCGACTGGCTTCATGCGAGGCAGATCGAGCCTCCTCTCGCCAGGGCTAATGCCGACGGCGGTAAGGGAGCGGCGCGGTGAACTCCGCCGTACACAAGTCGGCAACCTTATCGATCGCGCGTCATTGGGTAGTTGCAAATGATTTGCAACTGCAATATTGATCGAGTGTCGCCGGTTTGGAGTGTTCGATGCATCGCCGTAAATTTGTCCCCTCGGGCCTAGTCGCCATTCCTTCCATCGACCCTCAATCCCGCCACCGCTTCATGACCGCACCCTGCCAAACCATGGTGGCGCTATGACCGTGGAAGCGCGCGCGCCAAAAGTGTTTTCCGGCTGGAACCAGAGCCGGGGCGAGGCCTCGCTGTCCGATGTGCATCGCACCATCAAGGTCAGCGGCAATACGTGGCGCCGCGCCGCCGCCTTTGTGGGTCCCGGCTATCTCGTCGCCGTCGGCTATATGGACCCGGGCAACTGGGCCACCTCGCTCGCCGGTGGCTCCAAGTTCGGCTATGCGCTGCTCACCGTGGCACTGGTCTCCAACATCATGGCGATCGTGCTGCAGTCGCTCTGCGCTCGCCTTGCTATCGCCTCGGGCCGCGATCTGGCCCAGGCCTGCCGCGATGCCTTCCCGCGCCCCGTCGCCTGGGTGCTGTGGGCCATGGCCGAACTGGCCATCATCGCCACCGATATTGCCGAAGTCGTCGGCACCGCAATTGGCCTCAATCTGATTTTTGGCATTCCGCTGGAAATCGGCGTGCTGATCACCGCGCTCGACGTGTTCCTCATTCTTTACCTGCAGCGTGTCGGTTTCCGCTGGGTCGAGGCACTGGTCGTGGCGCTGCTCGCCATCATCGCCGCTTGTTTCATCGTCCAGATCGCCTTGGCCGATCCGGTCTGGGGCGACGTCATCCGCGGCTTCGCGCCCACCACCGAAATCGTCACCAATCCCGAAATGCTCTACCTGGCGCTGGGCATTCTGGGCGCCACGGTGATGCCCCATAATCTCTACCTGCATTCCGGCATCGTGCAGACTCGCGACTACGGCAACTCCGTTCCCGAGAAGAAGGAGGCGCTCAAATTCGCCACCATCGACTCCACCGTCGCCCTGATGTTCGCCCTCTGCATCAACGCCGCCATTCTGATCCTCGCCGCCGCCACCTTCCACGCCGCCGGGCAAACCAATGTCGCCGAACTGGGCGAGGTCCATAGCCTCCTCGCGCCCATGCTCGGCCTCGCCATAGCTCCGACCTTGTTCGGCATTGCGCTACTGTGCTGCGGTATCAACTCCACCGTGACCGCGACCCTGGCCGGCCAGATCGTCATGGAGGGCTTCCTTAATATCCAGCTCGCCCCCTGGCTGCGGCGGCTGATCACCCGCGCCATCGCCATCGTTCCGGCGGCCATTGTCACCATCTGGTTCGGCGAAAGCGGCACGGCGCAATTGCTGATCCTGACCCAGGTCGTGCTCAGCCTGCAGCTCTCCTTCGCGGTGTTCCCGCTGGTCATGTTCACCGCCGATAAAACCAAGATGGGCGCGCTAGTGGCCCCGGTCTGGCTCATCGCCTTCGCGGTGTTCATCGCCGTGGTGATTGCCGCGCTGAACGTGAAATTGCTCTACGACTTCGTGTTCTAGACAGCCCCTCAGGAGGCCGACGTCGCAGTCGACGCCCTCCCCCCTGCGGGGAGGGATCAAGGGTGGGGGGATGTTTAGTCCCGATCCAACATCGTGGCTCCGATCACCCCCACCCATCCTCCCCCGTCAAGGGGAGGTGCCGCATCGTGCGTTCGGCGTGCCCACCGCTCCCCCTTATCCCCGCCCCCGGCCCTCGCCCTAGACTCTCCGCCACAACCCGGAGACTCCCATGGACGAAACATCCCGCCTCAGCCTGCCCTTCATCATGCCGCAACAGGCGCAAAAGCACGTCACCCACAATGAGGCGCTGCAAGCGCTCGATGCGCTGGTGCAGCCTGTCGTCGAATCCCGCACCGTCACCACGCCCCCCACAACTCCCCTGCTCGGCGATGCCTATATCGTCGGCCCATTCGCCACCGGCGCCTGGTCCGGCCACGACAGTGAGATCGCCGCCTTTCAGGCCGGCGCCTGGCTGTTTTACGATCCCGCGGCTGGCTGGCAGGTCTATGCCAAGGCCGAACAGGCTATCCTGGTCTTCGACGCCGGCGCCTGGACCGCGCTCGCCTCCAACGGCACCGCGGGCGTCCCCACCCTTGGCATCAATACCGCCGCCGACAGCACCAACCGCCTCGCCGTGGCCGCCGATGCGAGCCTCTTCAGCCATGCGGGAAGCGGCCACCAGCTCAAGCTCAATAAGGCGGCCTCCGGCGATACCGCCAGCCTGCTCTACCAAGCCGGCTATTCGGGTCGCGCCGAAATGGGCCTGATGGGCGACAATTTCTGGCGCCTCAAGGTCAGCGCCAATGGCTCGACTTGGTTCAACGCCATGACAATCGACAATGCCACGGGCGGCATCACCCTGGTCGCGCCGCTGCGCCCCGTCACCGACAATGCCACTACGCTCGGCGCCAGCGGTGCCCGCTGGTCCACCGTCTGGGCCGCCACCGGCACCATCCAGACCTCCGACGCGCGGCAGAAAACCGATATCGCCCCCTCCGATCTGGGCCTGGATTTCATCCTGGCACTGCAGCCAGTGTCGTATCGCTGGTTGGTCGGCGGCAATGAGGATGGCGCGCCCCGCCCCGGCCGCCGCACCCATTACGGGCTCCTGGCCCAACAGGTCAAAATCGTCCTCGACACAATCGGCTGCGCCGATTTCGCCGGCCATGTTCAGGCCGATCCGCACGACCCCGCCAGCGAACAGGGCCTGCGCTACGACGCCTTCATCGCGCCATTGATTGCCGCGGTGCAGGCATTGGCGAAACGGGTGGAGGTTTTGGAGCGGGCCTCGAAATAGGCCTGGTTCACCTTCTACCAGTCACCATTGTCACCGGTCACTCTCAAGTGGTGCCAAAGCCTCCCACCCACCGACCTTCCCCCGGACTTGATCCGGGGGCCGCCATCCACACGGCAAAAGCGGTAAGAGACCCGCGGATCAAGTCCGAGGGAAGAACCGAGGGTGGGGGAAATTTCCGCATCAGACGACGTCCAAGCGCGCCGCGGCCCTCTTCACCTCTCCCTTCGGGGGAGAGGTCGACCCCCTTGGGTCGGGTGAGGGGGCCTTCCCATGCGCTTCACCCAGCAAAGGCCCCTCACCCGGCTCGCAAGAGCGACCCGCCCTCCCCAAAGGGAGAGGTGAAGAACCTAAATCTTCAGCCCCCGGATCAGCGCCTTGATGCTCTTCCGATAGCCCGGCAGTTCCTCTGCACTCGCCAAAGCCGCCCGGTCGAACATGGTGTTGAGCAGATGCGCCAGCGGCAGCACCGGCAGGTCGCGGATGGATTTGGCGTCGATCGCCTCGCTCACTCCCTCGATCAGCGTGCGCAGCCCGTAGCGCGCATTGATCGCATCAAGCGCCTCGCGTCCCAGCACGGCCGGTGCGTCGATCAGCAGGATCTGCCGCCGCCCTGCATCCTGCATCGCGGTCAAAAAGGCGTCGCCGCCCTCGATCAGCGCCTTGACGGGCCCCGGCTCGTCCTCGCTTTCGCTGGCAGCGTTGATCGCCATGGCCAGCAATGAGTGCTCCTCCTCCACCACGGCCGCGAACAGCGCCGCTTTGTCGGCAAAGTGGTGGTACAGCGCGCCGCGCGTCATTCCCGCCGCCGCCACGATTTCCGGCGTGCCGGTGCCCGCATAGCCCTTGTCTGCAAAGCATTTCCGCGCCGCCGCCAGCAGCGCCCGAATGGTCTCGGTCCGCCGTTCCTCCTGCGTCCGCCTCAAACCCTCTTGCATAAAAACACTCTGTATGTATAAACTAGATACATTCAGTATGTAATTTATCGGACAACGACGCAAGGAGACTTTGATGAACCTGACCGGCAGCTATCCCGTCCTGCTCGTGGCCGATGTGGCGCCGATAGCGGCCTTCTATCAGGCCCATTTCGGTTTCGAGCCGGTATTCAGCAGTTCCTGGTATGTGCATCTGCGCGCCACCCACACCGCCACCATCGAGCTGGCGATCATGGTCTTTGACCACGACACGATCCCACCCGCCGGCCGGCAGAAAACCTCCGGCCTGCTGCTCAGTTTCGAAGTCGCCGATGCGGCGACCGAATATGCCCGTCTGGCTCCCGGCGTTTCCATCCTGCAAGAGCTGCGCGACGAACCCTTCGGCCAGCGCCACTTCATCTGCGCCGACCCCAACGGGGTGCTGCTCGACGTGATCACGCCGATCGATCCCGATCCGGAATGGCTGGCCGCGCAGGGCTAAAAGGGGCCGGCGACGCGCTAAACCCGTCGCCGGCCTGGAGCCTAGTCGGCGCGCAGGGTCAGCGTGTTGGCGTCGGCGGCGTCGAAATGCAGGGTCACCGGCGTGTCGCTGCCCTCGTCCTTGACGAAATCGCTCCAGGTGCGCTGCAGCAGGGTGATGGTGTTGGCTTCAGGGTCGGCGCGCACGAACAGGTAGTCGTAGCAATCGGGCTTATCGATGCCGAAATTGTTGGCGAGCTGTACGCGGAAGGTGTCCAGCTCGCGATCGTTGACCGGGGTTCCATCGCTGCGGCGGGTCAGGCGGATCGACGGCGTCCAGTCATAGCCGTATTCGCAGACATAGCGGTCTTGCTGGAATTCGGCCTTGTCGACGATATACATATTGTAGTCGTCCCAATATTCGCTGGAGGTTTCCACGCGCGGGCCGGCATCGGAGACATCGAGATAGACGTCGCTCCACGCGCAGGAGCCGTTTTCTTCGTCATAGCACCAGCGCTCGCTGCCCTTCATCAGGGCGGCCACGTCCCTGGTGTCCACCATGGCCTTGGGTTTCATATTGGCCACGATCTCCGCAATTGTCGGATCGAAGGCGAAGGCGGGGGCACACAAAGCCAGCATGGCGCCAGCGGCAAACAGGATTTTCATCGGACGCTCTCCCGAGGCGTGATTGCACTCATCCGCAAGCGCCATCCGGCGCCATTGCGTTGGCGCGACCATCGTCAATCGGGCCTGAAGCCAGCCTGAACGCCGGCTTCAGGCTGGCCTGTCAATCGCGCTGAGACAGCCAGGCAGCGTCGTCGGCGTTGAAATGCAGCTTGATGTCGGCTTCCAGCGACGGGTCGATCACCCCGTTCACATATTGGCGCTGCTTCAGGTCCATCGTCAGCTTGCCGGCGTCATAAGAGACGAAGAGATAGTCGAAGCAGTCCTGCGTATCGTCGCTCTGGCTGGCATAGACTTCGGCGCGCAGCGCATCCAGCGCACGGCCACCGATCGCCTTGCTATCGGCGCGGCTCATGGCGCGGGTCGAAGGCACTTTGTCATAGCCATATTCGCACAGCAGCGCGTCCTCGAACCGGGCCTTGTCGACAAAGGTCACGTCGGTTTCGCTGTTCCACGCATTGGTGGATTCGTAGACCACGCCCTCGGGCCAGCTCGCGCTGAGATAGATTTCGGTCCAGTCGCAGGTGCCGGCCTCTTCCCGGTAACACCACACTTCCGACTGGCGCATCAGCGCCTGCACGTCGTCGACATGGATCGGCTTGCCGGATTTGTAGGTGTGGGAGATTGCTTCGGGCGACGGATCCTCGGCAAAGGCCGGACTGGCCAGAGCCAGCAGCGCGGCGGCGGCAAGAAGCAGGTTTTTCATCGGAACTCTCCCCGAGGCAGTGTTGATCCAATCTAGCCCAATCACCCCGAAGGCGAAATTGCGCTTCGGCGATCAGGGTTGACGAATGCATGAAGCACCCGTCTTCCCGTCGCCCACACGCGCTCGCCCACCTCGTGGCCAAGCCCGAGGCAGCACCATCCACCATCCTGCCTGAATGCCTGATGACCAATCCTGCGATCGTTCGCCGCCCCCCCCGCCTACCAGCGCGGCCGATGATCCAGTTGCGCGCTGGCTGTCGCTGCATCGATAGCCGCAATCTCTTCGGCGCTGAGCTTGAGATTGTTCAGCACGCCCAGATTGTCCTTGAGCTGCTCCAGCGTGCGCACGCCGATCAGCGCCGAGGTCATTTCCGGCCGCCGCAGCACCCAGCTCAGCGCCAGTTGCACCATGGATTGCCCTCGGCTGCGCGCGATCGCACTAAGCTTCTCGACCGCATCGAGCACCCGCGGCTCGATCGCATTGGCGCGCAGCGAACCATTGGGGTCTTCCGCCCGCGTGCCTTGCATGGCGCCCTTGTTGTACTTGCCGCTCAGCACACCCTGTGCCAGCGGCGAGAACGCAATCACCCCGATGCCCAGCTCGCCACAAGCCTCGATGGTGTTGTCGTTCTCGAACCAGCGGTTGATCATCGAATAGCTCGGCTGGTGGATAGTCGTCGCCACCCCCATCTCCTTCAAGATCCGATAGGCCTCGCGGGTCTCTTTCTCCGGATAGCTCGAAATGCCCACATAGAGCGCCTTGCCGCTGCGCACCGCCTGCGCCAGCGCGCCCATGGTTTCTTCCAGCGGCGTCTCGGCGTCGAACCGGTGGGAATAAAAGATATCGACATAGTCGAGCCCCATCCGCTTGAGGCTCTGGTCAAGGCTCGCCGTCAGATACTTACGGCCGCCGCCATCGCCGTAAGGCCCCGGCCACATCGTGTAGCCGGCCTTGGTCGAAACGATCATCTCGTCGCGATACGGCCGGAAATCGCGCGCCAGCACCTGCCCGAACAGTTCCTCGGCCGAGCCGGCCGGGGGCCCATAATTATTGGCCAGGTCGAAATGGGTCACGCCCGCGTCGAATGCATGGCCGAGGATTTCCATGGCACTGGGATAATCGCGCGTGCCGCCGAAATTCTGCCACAGCCCCAGGCTCACCACGGGCAGCTTCAGCCCGGATTTGCCCGAAGCGCGATATTGCATGGTGTCATAGCGTGCGGTATCCGACCGATAGGTCATGGTGTGCCTCTCAAAGGTTTGACGCTGGTGCCGGGCAAGCCCCCGCTTGGCGCGGGCCGCGGCCTGATGCTAGAAGCGGGCGCTATGCACCCGACCCAAACTGATATGAGCGCCAATCTGCCCCAAGCCGAGCTACCATACAAGGTCATGGCACTCTATAAATTTGCCGATCTGCCCGACGCCGAAGCGCTCCAGCCGCTGCTCGCCAAATTCTGCTGCGCCCGCGATATCAAGGGCACCCTGATCCTGGCGCCCGAGGGCATTAACGGCACCGTCGCCGGCACGCCCGCAGCCATCGCTGCGCTCGCCACTTACTTGCAGACCGATAGTCTCTTCTCCAGCCGCCTGCACGGTGCCGAGATCAAATATTCGTCCGCCGCCACCATGCCGTTCCTGCGCATGAAGGTCCGCCTCAAATCCGAGATCGTCACGCTGCGCGCGCCCGAAGCCAATCCCGCCAAAACCGTCGGCACCTATGTGCAGCCGAAAGACTGGAATGCGCTGATCGATCGCAACGACGTCGTCCTCGTCGATACCCGCAACGACTACGAAGTGGGCCTCGGCACCTTCACCAAGGCGCTCGATCCGGCCACCAAAAGCTTCACCGAGTTCAAGGATTTTGTCGCCCAAAACCTCGATCCGGCCCGCGACAAGAAAGTCGCCATGTTCTGCACCGGCGGCATCCGCTGCGAAAAGGCCTCTTCATACCTATTGAGCCAAGGCTTCGAGGAAGTCTTCCACCTCAAGGGCGGCATTCTGGGCTACCTCGAACAGGTCCCCGAAACCGAAAGCCGTTTCTCCGGCGAATGCTTCGTCTTTGATGAGCGCGTCTCCGTCGGCCATGGCCTCGCTCTCGGCGACGCCACCCTCTGCCGCGCCTGCCGCCATCCGCTGACCGCCGAAGACCGTGCCGATCCCGCCCACCAGGACGGCATTTCCTGCCGTCATTGTGCCGGCGACACCGCCAAACACGCCGCCGCCGCCGAACGCCAACACCAGATCGATCTCGCCAAGGCGCGCGGTGTCGATCACCTCGGGGACGCCGCCCACGCCATCGCCCGCGCCAACAAAGCCGAAAAGCTTGAGCGCATCACCGCCGACCGCGCCCGGGCCAAGCAGCAGTCCTAGACCCCCGTCCAAAACCCGAGCAGCTCCTTCCGGAACTGTTCGGTGGCATCGAGGTTGGCGCAATGCCCGCCTTCAGGCAATTGAACGACCCGCCAGTTCGCCCGCGCGCCGATCCGCCGGAGCGCCGGCTTCAACACCATGTTGACCGCCCGGTCCATGCCGCCCACCAGAATCAGCATCGGGCCGCTCCAGCCCAGCGCGTTGGCGGTCAGGTCATAGCGCCGCACATGGCCGGTAATGGCCTGCCCGACCCGCGGATCGAAGGCCGCGATCATCTCGGCGATCAGCTTGCGCTCGCTGCGCTCCCGCGTCGTGCTGGCCGCCGTCAGCTCCGACAGCCAGCCCCGGCCCATCACCCGGTAGAGCAGCGGAAAGATCGGTCCCGTGATGCGCGGCAGTTTCAGCCGGAAGGCGGTGCCGAACAGGCCCAGGCTCAGGAACCGCTCCGGCGCCCGTGCGATCATCTCTAGCGCGATGATCCCGCCCAGCGAATTGCCGACCCAATGGACGCCGGTCACGCCCGCATTATCTAGCAGCGCCAGCATGTCCCCGGCCAGTACCGGGATGGAAAAGCCGACGCTGCGATATCCGGCCGGAAACTCCGAGCGGCCATGCCCGCGGATATCGGGCACGATGACGCAATAGCCCAATCCGGCAAAATAGCGCGCATCAGCCTCGAACTGCCGCCCGTTCGCTGCCAGCCCATGGCACAGCACGACCGGCACGCCGTCGCGCGGTCCCGTTATCCCGTAGAACAGCTTGGTGCCGTCTGGCGCTTGAAGGTGCGAATTTCCAAATGCCGTTCCTCTCAGGCATTGCCGATCAAGATGCCTGCCGCGAACACCAGCGAGCCCCCCAGCACCACCTGCAACACGGCGCGCCAGAATGGCGTCTGCATAAACCGGTTCTGGATGAAGGCGATAGCCCACAACTCGATCAGCACCACAACCACCGCGATGGCGGTCGCGGTGAAAAAGTCGTGGATCAGGTAGGGCAGGGCGTGTCCCAGCCCGCCCAAAGCCGTCATCACCCCGGCCGCAAGGCCCCGCTTGAGCGGCGACCCGCGTCCGGTCAGCTTGCCGTCATCGGCCGCCGCTTCGGTAAAGCCCATCGAAATGCCCGCGCCCACCGCGGCGGCGAGGCCCACGAGAAACGTCTGCCAGGTATCGCCGGTGGCAAAGGCGGCTGCGAACACCGGCGCCAGCGTCGATACCGAACCATCCATCAGCCCGGCCAGCCCCGGCTGCACATAGGTCAAGACGAACTGCCGATGCGCCTCGCTCTTTTCGCTGCCGCGTCCCTGGGCTCCCAGTTCGGTATCGTCCAGCCGGTCGGCCGCGTCGGCATGCTTGCGCTCCTCGCGCGCCAGATCGCCCAGCAGCTTGCGGATGCCGGCGTCCTGCGTCTGCTTGGCCGCCTCCAGGTAAAACCGATAGGCGCCTTCCTCCATTTCCCAAACCTGCTGCCGCACCGCCTCCAGCGTCAGCGTCTTCAGCAGCCAGATCGGCTTGCGTGGCAAAAATCCCCGCACGTCCTCGCGCCGGATCGGCACCAGCCGCATCCCGAACCGCTCCACATAGAGATCGAGCAAGCGCCGCCTATGCCCATCCTCCTCGGCCGCCATGCCCTCGAAGATCGCCGCCGACCCCGGATACAGCGCCGCCAGCCGGCTGGCGAATTCCGAATAAATCCGCCCATCCTCCTCCTCCGCCGTCACCGCCAAGGCGAGGATCTCCCGCTCGTCGAGCGTGGCAAAGTCGCGGCGATGATCGAAGCGTAGGGAAAACATGGCTAGCTCATAGATTAGAATTGTTCTAAACTATGAGTAGGTGGATTTGCCCGCTGAAGCAAGCCCAAGGACGTGCGACGCCCTCACCCCACCCGCGGGAAGGGCGGTGGTTGTTGCCGCAGAGTAGACGACAAGATTACCCTTCCGCTGCACCCGACCCCGCGCCCAACTGCCGGGCCGATGACCCGCGCGATTGGTGCACATAGCCCAGCACCGATGCCGGCACTTCCTGTGCCAGCCATTCGCGAAACAGCCGCGTCTTGCGCGGCTCCCGGCGGCCCGTCGCCACGGCCAGCCAATAGCCCAGTGGCCCTTCAACGCTCAGCTCGAACGGCCGCACCAGCCTTCCATCACTGACCGCATCGGCGCTCATCATGTCGGCGGCAATCAACACACCCTGCTCGGAAATCGCCGCGTCGAACGCCAGCGACGCATCCGAATAGGTCGGGCCCGCAAATTTCAGCTCCGGATCGACCCCCGCTGCCGCACGCCACAGGCCCCAGCTCAACATCGAGGTCTGGTCCTGGATTACCGGCACCCTGGCCAGGTCGGCCGGCACCTTAAGCAACGCCGCGACCGGCGGCGCACAAACCGGCTGATAGGCCGCGCCGCCGATCAGCGTCGTGGTCACGCCCGGCCAATGCCCGTCGCCATAGCGGATGCCGCAATCCATATCGGCCCGCGACAGGTCCACCATCGCCGCCGTCACCGTCAGCCGGATTTCGATTTCGGGGTGCAGCGTGGTGAACTTGTTGATCCGCCAGATCAGCCAGCGCGAGGCAAAGACACTCCCCACCGTCAGGTTGAGCACGCCCTCGTCGCTCCCGCGCAGGCTGGCCAGCCCATCCTGCAGCGCCAAAAATCCCGCCGTCAATTGGGGCAGCGCCTGCCGCAAAGCCGGCAGCGGCACGAGGCCATGGCTCGTGCGCTCGAACAATTCCATTCCCAGCCGCTCTTCGGCCCGCCGCAAATGCTGGCTTACCGCCCCCACAGTAACGCCCAGTTCCTCGGCCGCGGGTGCCAGCGCCCCCCGCCGAGCAACAATTTCAATAGCGCGAACCGCGTTCAGCGGGATGGGAAAGGGATTTGCCATATAGATTATCTATAGTGATCACGTCCCCTTGTCCATTGTGGTGGCAGCGTCAGAGGCGAATTCTGTCCCTATCGATCACCACCAAGACCGGAAGGAGAATACAAAATGTCACCACTCAAATCGATCCTGCTCCGGTTGGGGCGCTTCATCACCGATACGCGCACTCAACAGGTCGATCCTGATGCCATGAATGTGCACGATTGGGCCGATCTGCCGGCCTATCATCCATGCGCCGATGCCGGCCGCGCCGTGCTGAGGCCATAATCGGGGCATTGAAGGGGGCAACGACTATTCGGAATCGGCTTTGCCCGGTCCGCCCCCTTCAAGGAGTTGCTCCATGATCCGTTCGCTCGCGATTGCCGCCTTTGTCCTCGCCACCGCCAGTGCCGGCTACGCCCAGGAAGCTTCGACGACGACGCCGGCCGCCACCGATATCCGGGTTGATCCCAGCGCCACCATCAATGTGATGTCCAAGCAGGCCAATATGCTGACGGGCATCTACGCCACCCAGGCGGTGATCGACATCTGCGCCATCACCGTGCCCGAGCCGGTCGCCACCAAGATGGGTAATGATCGCAAGCGCTTCGAAACCGGCGTCGGCCTCGATGCCACCGGCGCCACCGAAGCCTATGAAAAGGTCAAGACCAGCGTCACCGCCACCACCCCCGACTGCGCCGAAGGCAGCGCCGACCGCAAGAATGTCGAAGCCGTGCTGTCACTCTACGCCGGTAATTGATCACTCACTTCTCACCTCTCCCTTTGGGGGAGAGGTCGGCGTGCAGCGACGGGTGAGGGGCCTTACCTAGACCCACCCTATTCACACAGCCGCGCCGTACACGTCTTCCCATGGCACCCCAGATCGACATGGATATGGTCATGGTGCAGCGCGTTGGCCTCCGGCCCCAGCGTCGTGGTGAAATGTCCGCACGCCGCATCATGGGCGAACTTGACGATGCGGCTGCCCTGCGCCTCGGTCCCGGTCCAGCCCTCCTCGACCGTCACGTTGCGCCCGTCCTCAAGCCTAAATCCCACCACGTCCAGCGCATCCGCAAAGGCGTGGAACGACAGATTGCCCTCGGCCGCATTGTTGACGTTGCGGCACATATAGCTGGTGCCCACGGTGACGCTGGCGATCGTGGTATCGTCATGCGCCTCCACATAATTGTCGACCTCGGAAATCCATTCCGGCAGCGCCGTCGCCATGCCGCAATCGGTCACCGCCTCGGCATTGAACGGCACCATCCGCCCGTTCACCAGCACCCCCGTCACCGATAGCGGCGATTGCGACTTGCATTGCCCGTCGCTGATCGGCGGCAGCGCCTTGGCCTCCACCTGCCCCGTCAGCATGGCCGGGCACGCGGTCTGAAATATCCGCGCCGGCTCGGCCTCGGCAGCTGGTTTTGGCTCGACCTCAGGCACCGCCTGCTCCGGCACGCCTTCGGTCGCTGGGGGCACCGCCTCCTGGGTCGGCACCTCTACCTGTTCCGGCTCAGGCTTCGGCGCCTCGACCGGCTCCTCCGGCCGCTCCCGCGGCAAGCTCACCCCCGGCTGCGTCACCACCGGCGGCGCTGGCGGTACCGGCTTGGTCACCGCCGGCACCTCGGGCTTGACGGGCTCGATCACCACCGGCGCTTCCGGGCCACCCAAATCCGCCGGCCGCTTTTGCGGTATCGGCGGTGCCTCCTCGCTCACCGCCGGCCTGGGCCGTCTTGGCGTCTGCGCTGGCGGCTGGGTTATCCCCTCCACCATGTCGCGCAAGGGCTGGAAAATATCCTGCCCCGCCGCCGGCAGCGACAAAGCAAGCATGAGCATCGGCACGGCAAAAATGGTTTTCATGTCCAGCCAACGCATAAAATGTCATCCCGTTGCGCCGAGCGCGCTGTTAACCCGCTCTAAACCATCTTTGCGCGCGCCCCCGTGTCTGCTATCAGCGCCCTCATGACAACGCCGCTCAAAAATATTCGCAATTTCTCCATCGTCGCTCACATCGACCATGGCAAATCCACCCTGGCCGACCGCCTCATCCAGATGACCGGCGGGCTGGAGGTGCGCGAAATGAAAGAGCAGGTGCTCGATTCGATGGATATCGAGCGCGAGCGCGGCATCACCATCAAGGCGCAGACCGTGCGCCTCAAGTACCACGCGGCCGATGGCGAGGATTATATCCTCAACCTCATCGACACCCCCGGCCACGTCGACTTCGCCTACGAAGTCTCGCGCTCCCTCGCCGCTGTCGAGGGCAGCCTGCTCGTCGTCGACGCCTCCCAGGGCGTCGAGGCGCAGACCCTGGCCAACGTCTATCACGCCATGGACGCCAACCACGATATCGTCACCGTCCTCAACAAGATCGACCTGCCCGCCGCCGAGCCCGAGCGCGTCAAGCAGCAGATCGAGGACGTCATCGGCATCGACGCCAGTGACGCCGTGGAAATCTCCGCCAAATCGGGCCTTGGCATCGACAAGGTGCTCGAGGCCATCGTCACCCGCCTGCCGGCCCCCAAAGGCGATATCAACGCCCCCCTCAAGGCGCTGCTGGTCGATAGCTGGTACGATACCTATCTGGGCGTCGTCGTCCTCATCCGCGTCATCGATGGCACGGTGAAAAAGGGCCAAAAGATCCGCATGATGAATGCGAACGCGGCCTATGAGCTCGACCGCGTCGGCGTCTTCACCCCCAAGCTGATCGATATCGGCGAGCTTGGCCCCGGCGAAATCGGCTTCTTCACCGCCGCCATCAAGGAAGTCGCGGACACCAATGTCGGCGATACCATCACCGACGACAAGCGCCCCACCGCCGAGGCCTTCCCCGGCTTCCGCCCGGCCCAGCCCGTGGTGTTCTGCGGCCTGTTCCCGGTCGATGCCTCCGAGTTCGATGAGCTGCGCGCTGCCATGGGCAAGCTGCGCCTCAACGACGCCAGCTTCAGCTTCGAGATGGAAACCAGCGCCGCCCTCGGCTTCGGCTTCCGCTGCGGCTTTTTGGGCCTGCTGCACCTCGAAATCATCCAGGAGCGCCTCTCCCGCGAATTCGATCTCGACCTGATCGCGACCGCCCCCTCGGTGGTCTACGAAGTCGCGCTGCGCGATGGCGAAACCCTGATGCTGCACAATCCGGCCGATTTGCCGGATGTGATGCAGATCGAGGAAATCCGCGAGCCCTGGATCAAGGCCACCATCCTCACCCCCGACGAATATCTTGGGAGCATCCTAAAACTCTGCCAGGACCGCCGCGGCATCCAGCGCAATCTGTCCTATGTGGGCAATCGCGCCATGGTGGAATACGACCTGCCGCTCAATGAAGTGGTGTTCGATTTCTACGATCGCCTGAAGTCCATATCCAAGGGCTATGCCAGCTTCGACTATTCCCTGGCCGATCACCGCCCCGGGGATCTGGTCAAGCTGACCATCCTGGTCAATGCCGAGCCCGTCGACGCCCTCTCCATGCTGGTGCATCGCACGGTTGCCGAAACCCGCGGCCGCATCATGTGCGAAAAGCTCAAGGAGCTGATCCCCCCGCATCTGTTCGTGATCCCGATCCAGGCGGCCATCGGCGGCAAGATCATCGCCCGCGAAACCGTCCGCGCCATGCGCAAGGACGTGACCGCCAAGTGCTATGGCGGCGACGCCACCCGCAAGCGCAAGCTGCTCGACAAGCAAAAAAAGGGCAAAGCCAAGATGCGCCAATACGGCAACGTGAACATCCCGCAAGAGGCGTTCATCAAGGCGCTAAAGATGGGTGATGAGTAAGCGCCCCCACCCAACCTCCCCCTAAAGGGGGAGGGGCAGGCCAGCGCCCAGCCGCTCTTCTTTTCCTCCCCCTCCAGGGGGAGGCCAGGTGGGGGCCTTCGCTTAAGCTAATCCGCACCGGAGCACTCTCTCAGTGCGCACCTCTTCACCTCTCCCTTCGGGGGAGAGGTCGGCGCGCAGCGCCGGGTGAGGGGCCTTCCTTCAGACTCCCCCGCCAGCCCATCACCCCAACTTCGCATCCAGCGTAATGGCAATCGCCCCCAGGGCGTTGGACACCGGACACGCCGCCTTGGCCTTCTCGGCGATTTCGGCAAACTTGGCCGCATCGATGCCAGGCACCGTGCCCACAAGGGTCAGCGCGCTGCTGGTAATCCCGGTCCCCGGGATCAGTTCCACCGCCGCCGACACCTGCAAGTGGGTAGCAGTCGTGCCGTTTTCCGCCAGGAAATGGGCCAGCTGCATGGCAAAGCACCCCGCATGCGCCGCCGCAATCAACTCCTCGGGATTGGTGCCCGATTGGCCGGTTTCGTCAACAAAGCGCCCCTTGAACGTATAGGGCAGGGTTTTAAGAGCGCCGCTTTGGGTGTCCAGTGTGCCATTGCCATCGGTCAGTGAGCCAGTCCAGTTCGCCGTCGCGCTGCGCTTCATCGTACAAATCCCTTGGTTGGATAAAGAGGTGTCGGTGCGAGTGCCGCGCCCCGACATGGATGCAAAGGCCGAGGCGCACACTTCGTTCCAGCCCAGCACGCCCTTGCGCCCCGATGATGGACGAGACTGCGCATCGTTGCCAGTCCCGAAGTCATCCAACCGATCCATGCAGCCAATTGGTGGCAAGATCGTCGCCCGCGAAACAGTCCGTGCCATGCGCAAGGACGTGACAGCAAAGTGCTGTTGCGGCGACGCCGCGCAAGCTCAGGCTGCTCGACAAGCAGCAAAGAGGGCAAAGCGAAGATGCGCCAGTACGGGTATCTGAACATTTCCATGAGGCGTCTATCAATGCGCTGAAAGTGGGCGACGAATATGCGGTTCTCTGGCAGAGCCTACTTGGTCTCTTGCCGCCGCATATCCTTTAGCGCCCGCAACTTCCGCTCATCTCCGGGCAACTTGCGTTTACGCAGCAAGGCCTTTGTCTTCTCTAGATGTTGCAGCGCAATTTTCGTGGGCGAACTCACAATTGCTGGCAGCTTGTCCGCTATTTGTTCGAGCGTGAATGCTGTTTCTGGAACCGCCGAGCCCAATAATGGCAAGAGGATCGCGCTCATGGCTTTGGACCGCACTTTTCCGAGATCCATATGGGTTAGCTGGCGACTGTAACAGTCGTAGAATCGATCCCAATCGTCCTGATTCGGCAGGCGACTCGGCAGACTCTTCAATATCTCGTTGACCAGCGTTATCTTAGATTTCGGGGGGACTAAATTGACTACGCTCTGCCAGTCTAATTCTTCGGAGTGAGATGTGACCTCGCCAGACCACAAATTCAACGCATAGGTAACTAGAGCTCTTCGGAATTCCTTCGATGTAATATAACGCGGTTTAGTTCCGCTTCGTCGGCTTATTGCCAACAACAGAAGATTGTTGATCTCGGCAAAAGATTGCGACCATGCCTCCTCCGAGGTAGCGTTTGCCAACGCCTCAAATCGCCGGACGAACCAGTTAGTATGCCAGTTGTCTAGTTCCGAGACGTCCTGAAGGAATTCAGGGCTCAACGCTAAGATATCGTCGTCCTCGAACTCCTCCTTGTAGTGGCTATTCCAATCGCGATAACGGACCAAAAATTTCGCGGCGAGCTCAATACCAACCAGAGCCTTTATTTTGGGGTATTGGATAGCTCCCTCTTTTACGACCATTTGGTCAAACTTGCCCCGTTCAATTAGCTTCTGAAGAACTGAAACGGAAAAGGCTGATGGATGCTCGATGGTAGCATTGGTCCAAAGGCTGAAAGCCTTTCTATTTTCTATCCAAGAAGAAAACTCGTCCAACCGGGCCGGGATTTGCTTCAGAGATGCGGTGTATTTCAAAATCGATGGCGTAAGATCACCAAGCGTTGGATGGGTTTCAGAGACTTGAGATGCTATCTTTTTGGTCGCCAGAGCGGTTAGCAAAATGCTTGCCGCCGACACTGCTGGGTCGTCACTTCGGGCGGCCATTAGTACGACCGTGCCATCCGAAACATGTGGCAGTAGCAATTTTGCGTAGTCGGCTTCAGGTCCTCGGCCGATTAGGTCAGCCACAATCGCTAAGACGCCGGGATCGGCAATTTGCCCTTCCGTGCTTCCAGCGGCCATTGCATTGATTGCTGCGGTGAGCATCTGACTTCGCTGCTCTTCCGCATTCCAAATCTTCAAGGCCATATAGACACGATGAGGCGATTTGCGCCTGCCCTTCATGTACGTCGTCAGGCTCAATGCCAAGTCAGTGTCAGAATGGGGTATCTTCAAGTCCGAGAGATTTAGTTCGCCTTCCTCTGCCTTGAAGGCAATGCCCATCATCGTGTCGGGCGCGGAGGGCAATACTGTCTCAGTCAAAAAGGTAGATCGAATCTCGGGTTGTAGCACATTTGACAGTCTCCCGGCCCAAGTGCACCAGAGCTCGCCTTGCGAAATTTGGTCTTCTACCTCTAGGTTGACGCACTTCGTCATCCACGTAACGGCAGACCTCAGGAAGCGCTGCAACACAGGCCCTGACAACGATTCAGCCAACTCAACTAAGGCACTGAGGTCGACACCCGGCAACAAGGCGATGGCCTTGTTCTCAGCAGAAGCTCTTCCAAGTAGATTCCAGGCGCTAGACTTGAATGAGCCGCCAATTTGCAGGGCTCCCACATAGCCAGTGACGCGTACCAACCGCAGCGGTTCGGTGGCTGCCCAGTTGCTCGCGTTTGCCTCTACGCACCGCACGAATGTCTCTTCGAAACCAGGTGTGCTCTGATATCGCAATAAGAGGTCGATGGTAGGAGACGCTAGTCCGCGCAGAATTTCGGGCTGGAGCAGAACTTGGTATGCATGTTCGGGATGGACATTGAACGTCAGCGCTGCTGCATGGCGAAACCAGTCATCGCTAGCATCGACCGCGCCAGCCAAAACCGCCATTTTTCGAAGTGAGCCCAGCATATCTGAGGCGTCGTCTATCTCCTCACGATTGGCGCAGTAAAGCGCTATAGAAACTAGAGGAATTTTGCCCTGCCATTGCGCCCAGCTACTTGCCATGGAATTCACAAATGCGACGATATTCCTAGGTGTCGGAGGTTGTTTCCTGCGATTGCATCGGTCATCAAATATTCTATAAATTTGGTACACGGTGTTAGTTGGAACCGTGTCTCGAAATGCTTTCTGAATATTTGTCGCAAAATATCCGTGAATGTCCGTCACGACCGGAGTTGGTACCCTAAGTATCCTGTCGAACATCTTGTTCAGGAATTCAGAGGGCCTTCCGTCGGTGTCTTCCTTGACAACGTGGTCAATGTGACTGCGGTCGAATGGCATCACGAGTACGCTATTTTGATTTTTCTGTTGCCCGTTTGGGCGTCCAAATAGGAGTCGAATGTCCGCCCATACCTTAGGAATTTCGGTTCTGGGAAGCCGATCTATGTTGTCAAAGACGAAAACCACATCATGCTGACGATCTCTGAACTTCCCAACGACCTCATCGAAAAGCTGTTCAAACCTGTTTTCCGCCGGACTCTGGTCAACAGTGGTAACCACGTTTCGCTGCCGGTCACCGTCTCGCGAAAAGATGCTCAGAGAATCCGATAGGCCTTGCCTTAGCCACTGAACGAAGCCGTCCTTTTCGATTTGATCTGCGGTAGAAAAGAGGTTGTGAAAGAATTTTGATAGTATCAAAAAAATGCCGAATGCCACTACAGAAAGGCCAATGTGATACACATCAACACCAAATATATTTTGCCTTTTTTTCGAAAATGCATAAGCTGGTGAAAGCCAGGAGATTAGAAACGGCAAAAACGGCGTGAGCATGATAAAATATATGGCAGCTACGGAATAGGTCTTGCTGCCCTTGGTTTCAATTTGAGTGGTCTTAGTGTGTATCTCGGTAATTGTGCGATCTTTATAGGCCTCTGTATCTTCGAAAACATTTCGGAGATGCTCAAGCAGGTTCCTTAGCAAGGCGGTACGAAAGTCCTCGCTCTGGTAAGTCCACAAATCGAATGTGAATACGCTGCAACGTCGCTGAAATTTCTTTTCCTTCAATCGGTCAGAAGCAATCTTGATGACCGTAGATTTTCCCGAGCCCCAAATTCCCTCCAGGCCTATGGTTCCCCCTTTGCTGCGCATTTGCTGAATGGTGCGAACGAGTTCGTCGGCGGTACGAGAGTGTCCGCCACCGCCAAAAGCATCGGTCGACACTGGATCCTCGATAAGTAAATCTACGTTTGTCGAGATACCATGACCGCTTAACATTTGGGACGCCGCCGTAATGCTACAATTAGTGAATGCAGTCTTGTAGCCGGCAACCCTCGGCTGTCAAAGGACTTGACATTGTTGTACACCGGCTTGGGCGGCCGGCTGTTTGGCTGATCGTTTATCCGTTGAGGGGCACAAACTAATTCCCGCTCTTTTACCCTAACAGCCCCTCCTGACACCCCCCGTCACACCCACCCCTTACCCTCGGCTCCATTCCCCCACCCTGGAGCCCCCAATGAACCTCATCTCCATCCGTATCATCACCGCCGACCCAAAACCTCTCGTCGCCTTCTACGCCGCCGTCACCGGCATCGCGCCCACCTGGTTCACCGAGGATTTTGCCGAGCTCGCCACCCCGTCCGGCACGCTGGCCATTGCCAGCACGCGTACTTTGGCGCTGTTTGGCGACAACATTGCCCGCCCCGCCGCCAATGCGTCGGTGATCGTGGAATTCATCACCCCTGACGTCGATGCCGATTTCGTGCGGCTGGCGGCGCAAAATTTTGCCTTCGAACAGAGCCCCACCACCATGCCCTGGGGCAATCGGTCGGCGCTATTGCGCGACCCGGATGGCAATCTGGTCAATCTGTTCACCCCGGTCAGCGCGCAGGCGCGCCAAAAATTTGGCCTCGCCGCGTAAGCCAAACCACGGGCAACTAATCCCCGTGTGCTCGGCGCGCCATAAACTGCTCCGCCAATCTCTGTGCGGAGTTTTGCCTTGGCCACCATCAAACCCATCACCCCAGAAGCCGCCGCCCGGCACGAGGCGCTGTACCTGCGCCTCTCCACTTTGCTGCGCCAGACCGAGGCGGCCGCCAACAAGCGCGCCGATGCCCCGGTCGGCGACATCACGCGCCGCCTCGCCGAGGACCTGCTGTTCGAAGCGCGCCGCTTTGTCGGCGGGCCCAACGCCATTCCGGCGTCGGCGCCCGATCTCGTGGGTCTTGCCACCCAGCTCGGCCAGGCCCTGGCGGCGCTCGATGCCTATGAGGCGCGCCATTCGGTTTGGGACCCCGAGCTGGCGGCCTTTGTGTGGTCGGTGAATGGGCCAGTGGCCCTGCCGATCGCACGTTTGCGGCCAAAGGCCAATGCGCCGTCGCATCCTGATCTGGTCGAGATCGTCGCCATCCAGCGCCGACAGGTGCGCGCTCTTGCCGAGCGCTTTGAGCAATCGGCCAAGGATGGCGCCAATACTGCCGCACCGCCACGCTGGTAATTCGTCTTATCCCCGCCCCTCGGCGCGGGGTTAGGCTTGCGCCCATCTGCTCGCCCGGATGGGGACGCCACGAACGTTGCGAGACAGACTGCCGGGAGGAGGATGGAGTCGTCCACCCTCTGGGCCAGCGCGACGTTCGTGGTGCCCCCGGTGGGGGTTGCCACCACGTTCGAGCGGCCAGAAACCCCGACCTCCCGAGGCGCCTTGCGTCTCATTTACTAAAACCCTAGGGACGCAAAGCGCCTCGGGACCTGTCTATTCTGCCCGCAACCGGAGGCTTCGCGCCGTCCGGCGCTTCTGCACGTGCATTCGTCAGCGCCATCGATTAGCGTCGAAAGGAATTCTCCTCGGGATCCTTTCATGTCAGCCTTTTACGATTTCACGCTCCCCCTGCTCAATGGCACGCCGCAAGCTTTCTCCGCCTATCGGGGCAAGGTCGTCCTCGTCGTCAACGTCGCCAGCAAATGCGGCCTCACCCCGCAATATGCGGGCCTCGAAGCCCTCTGGAAGGCCCATAACGATCAGGGTCTCGTCATTCTCGGCTTCCCCTGCAACCAGTTCGCCGGCCAGGAACCCGGTACGGAAACCGAGATCGCCGAGTTCTGCGAGATCAATTATGGCGTGACGTTTCCGCTGTTCGGCAAGATCGACGTCAACGGGCCCGATACCAGCCCGCTCTATGCCTGGCTTAAGGCCGGACATCCCGGCGATGTCGATTGGAATTTCGCCAAATTCCTCATCGGCCGCGATGGCGCGGTGGTGGCGCGCTTTGCCTCCTCGGTCGTGCCCGGCGAGCTTGAAGCCCCGATCGTCAAGCTGCTATAGAGCACTATTCGCGGGGGACGCAGCATGGCCGACATTCTGGAATATTGCGCAGGTCTCAAGGTCGCCAGCTTCAAGGCCGGCAGCGTGGTCCTCACCGAAGGCGAACGCCTGGGCAAGATCTACATCCTCAAGGAGGGGCAGGTCGAGGTTATCCGCGAAAAGACCCAGGTGACCCACATCGACGAGCCGGGCTCGATCTTCGGGGAAATGAGCGTGCTGCTCGACATGCCCCACAGCGCCACCGTCAAGACGCTGTCGGCCAGCACCATGTACGAAATCCCCGATGCGCTGACCTTCCTCGACAAACGTCCGGAATTCTCCCTCCACATTGCCACCATGCTGGCGCGGCGGCTGTATTATACGACATCCTATCTGGTCGACCTGCAGCAGCAGGCCCAGGGCAAGCGGCAGGATCTCGACCTGGTCGATGAAATCCTCGCCAGCCTGGTCAATCCCGCCGAAATGGCTAAGTCGCGCAAGAAATGAGCAAGCCGGCGCTCAGCATCACCTATTGCACCCAGTGCAACTGGCTGCTGCGCTCCGCCTGGATGGCCCAGGAAGTGCTCTCCACCTTCAGCCTCGAAATGGGCTCGGTTACCCTCGTGCCCGGCACCGGTGGTATCTTCGAGATCAGCCTCGATGGCGAATTGATCTGGGAGCGCAAGCGCGACGGCGGCTTCCCGGATGTTAAAATCCTCAAGCAGATGGTGCGGGATCGCATCGATCCCGATCGGGATCTGGGGCATATCGACGGACACGCCAAAGCGCGCTAGGTTCCTTTGATTTAGGGCAGGAGGCCAGCGTCATGGCACACAAATTCAAGATCACCCACGCAGCGAACGACCAGTTCAAGTTCGCCTTTCTTTACAATTCCGAATCCCTGGTCTGGTCCGAGAACTATAAGGCCAAGGCCAGTGCCAAAAGCGCCATCGAGTCACTCAAGAAGAACGCCCCCGATGCCATTATCGTCGATTTGAGCAAGGGCGAGGAGGGCAAGGGCTACCGCTTCGAAATCGCCCCCTCCAAGGACGAGCAGTTCTTTGTGCGCTTCGTGGCTGCCAATGGCGAAACCATGGTCCGCTCGGAAACCTACAAGGCGCGCGCCAGCGCGCTCAACTGCATTGACTCGGTCAAGAAAAATGGCCCAGGGGCGCCGGTCGAAGACGAAGCCTGAAGACTTATCCCCCACTGCATCGCCTGCCGGCATTATACCCCGCGATCACCCATGACGGTGGGTGGTCCCGGGGCAATCCGGTGGGTGCGCGAGATTTTTGCGTGAATCTCATTCCCAAAGCCGGGTTGCCCTGTCTATTGTCTGGCCAAAGAATGCCCCAGGAGCCTGCCATCTCATGAAGTCGAAGTTCATCGCCGCCGCCGCCATCCTGCTTGGCACTGTTTCGGCCCAGGCGCAGGCGCTGCCCGATCTGGCTGGCCGCGCCATCGTCGCGGTGACGGAAAATGCCTATGTGCCACTGAATTTTGCCGATCCCAAGACCGGCCAGGGCGTGGGCCTGGAATATGACCTCGTCAACGAGATCGCCAAGCGCCTCAATGCCAAGGTGGATTGGCAACTCTCGAGCTGGGACGTGATGATCCAGGCAGTGCGCGATGGCCAGTTCGATATCGGCATGGATGGCATCACCATCAATGACGAGCGCAAGGCGCAGATCGACTTCTCCGACCCCTACCTGACCTCCGAACAGCTCATGCTGGTGCGGGCTGACGAGACGCGTTTCACCGACAATGTCAGCTTTGCCGCCAATGCCGATTTCCTAGTGGGCGCGCAGGCCGGCACCACCAATTTCTACACGGCCGTTTATTCGGTGCTCGATGGCGACGAGGCCAATCCGCGCATCAAGCTGTTCGACACCTTTGGGGCCTCGGTCTCGGCGCTGCAGTCGGGCGATGTCGATACGGTGCTGATGGATAAGACCTCGGCCAATGGCTATATCGGCGCCAATCCGGGTGCATTCAAAGTCGTCGGCGGCCCGCTCGGTAGCGAGGATTTCGGCTTCATCCTGACCAAGGGCTCGGATTTGATCGCGCCCATCAATGCAGCTTTGGCGTCCATCAAGGCCGATGGCACGATGGATGCGCTGCAGAAGAAGTGGTTCTACGACCATAACGCCGCCCAGTAGCTAGTCGGCACCCATCCCTCGGCCAACACCGGCGCGACTCCTCCCCTCGACGGGGGAGGATGGGTGGGGGTGTTCGGAGCCACAATGTCAGGATCGTGGCTAAACATCCCCCCACCCTAGATCCCTCCCCGCGAAGGGGGAGGGAGTCGACTGAGGGATTTGTGCCCAGGAATCAATGACGCAGCCCCCCAGCAAACCGTCCCGCTTCGCCAATATCCCGTGGTGGCTTCTGGCCATCGCGCTGCTGTTCGTGCTCGGCCTGTGGGCCATCACCGCCGATGCCGGCTATTCGCAGATTTTCCGGGCACTGGCGGGCGGCGTGGTGACCACGCTCTGGGTGGCTTTCTTCGCCTTCGTCGCCGCCATCGTGCTCGGCCTGCTGGTGGCGCTGGCGCGCACGTCAGCTAGCCGCGCGCTGCGCGAGATCGCGACCTTCTATGTCGAAATCATCCGCGGCATTCCGGTGCTGGTCTTCCTGTTCTACGTCGCCTTCGTGGGCGCACCATGGTTCGTCACCGGCGTCAATGTCTTGATGTCTCCTCTGGTCCAACTCGGTTGGCTCGAGGCCATGACCATCCGCGATTTCGACTTCGTGTGGCGGGCAATCCTGGCGCTAACCGTGTGCTATTCGGCCTTTATCGCCGAAATCTTTCGCGCCGGCATCGAGGCAGTCGACAGGGGCCAGGTGGAGGCGGCACGCGCCCTCGGCCTGTCGCGCTGGAACACGTTTCGCTTTGTGGTCGCGCCGCAGGCCCTGCGCACCATCCTGCCGCCGCTGGCCAACGACTTCGTCTCGATGATCAAGGACTCGGCGCTGGTCTCGGCGCTCGGCGTCCAGGACATTACCCAATTGGGCAAGGTCTATTCCTCTGGCACCTTCAAGTTCTTCGAAACCTATAATGTGGTGGCCTTCCTCTACCTCACCATGACCATTTCGCTGTCCCTCCTGGTGCGGTTGCTGGAGCGCCATTTGCGCGGCCGGCAGCGGTGATCCCTTGCGTCGCGCCCGCGATTGCCCATCTATCGTTCGCACCCATTCAAGGACCCTGCCGCTATGAACCTCATCGCCCGCATCGCCCTGCCTGCCGCCTTGCTCCTGACCCTCGCCGCCTGTGGCGATAACCGCCAGGTCGGCAATGTCGGCGTCGATTGGACCGGCAACGATATTTCGATCGATGCGGTGGCCGATCCGGAAGTCGACGGCGTGGTCTGCCATCTCGCTTACTTCAACCGCAGCTTCATTGATCGCCTGAGCCAGGGCAACTGGTTCGAGGACCCGTCCTATTCGGCGCTGGATTGCTCGGTGGTCGGCCCCATCACCATCGGGGACATTGCCACCAAGGCCGGCGGCGAGGAAATTTTCCGTGAGGGCCGTTCGCTGATCTGGAAGTCGCTACGCGTCACCCGCGTCTACGACGCCGCCAACAATGCGCTGATCTATCTGGCCCATGCCCGCGAAATCCAGCAGGGCTCGGGCAAGATGTCGCTCTCCGTCATTCCCCTTTCGACCGAGCAGGTAACCTGGACCAACGGCGCGCCGGCACGGACGCCCTAGCACCCGCCGCCTGGGCAGGCAGATGACCACCGCGCAGTATCCTGACCGATACTGTGGCAGTGCCTGCCCTTGGAACGGCATGGCGTCCAAACCGCCGAAAACACAAAAGATTTCGCTCCCGGGCGCTTCTGCCGCAGGCTATGGGTACGATATTCTAACAGCAACAAGCCGCGTCCGTTCGGACGAGATAAGGAAGCAACGAGCATGGCGATACTGATTGGCGACACCGCGCCCGATTTCGAGCTGGACTCCACCGAAGGCCCGATTCACTTCTACGATTATATCGAAGGCCACTGGGCGGTGCTGTTTTCGCATCCCAAGAATTTCACGCCGGTCTGCACGACCGAGCTGGGTTACACCGCCAAGCTGAAGCCCGAATTCGACAAGCGCGACGTTAAGGTGCTGGGCCTGTCGGTCGACAAGCTCGAAGACCACGCTGCCTGGGCCAGCGACATCGCCGAGACGCAGGGCACGGCGCTGAATTTCCCGCTGCTGGCCGATACCAAGGGCGAAGTCGCCCGCAAGTACGACATGATCCATCCCAATGCCGACAATACGCTGACCGTGCGGAGCGTGTTCGTCATCGGGCCGGACAAGAAGGTCAAGCTCAAGATCGAATATCCGGCTTCTACCGGCCGCAACTTCGATGAAGTGATCCGCGTCATCGATAGCCTGCAGCTGACCGCCAAGCACCAGGTCGCCACGCCGGTGAACTGGAAGAACGGCGAGGACGTCATCATCGCGGGTTCGGTCAACAATGAAGCCGCCAAGCTCAAGTACCCGGAGGGCTGGAAGGAACCCAAGCCCTATCTGCGGATTGTTCCCCAGCCACGCGGCTGATCGGCCGCGTTCGTTTTCTCCCTGACAACTGGGCGGCAGATCGATCTGCCGCCCTTTTCTGCTTTCACAGCCCCTTAAGGCGGCCGGGTTAAAACGCTGTCGGTTCCTCTGGAGCACTGCGATGCTTGACCGGCAAAAGTCTGACCTGTTGCTGCTGGCTTTCGTGTTCCTGGCGGCTTTGGCGTTCATTGCCATCCGCGCCTATTACAACGGCTTCGATCAGGTCTTCTTCGCCGACAATGACGATGCCATGCGCATGGTCGTGGTGCGCGATTTCCTGTCCGGACAAAACTGGTTCGACCACGCCCAATACCGCATGAACACGCCGTTCGGCGCCGACATGCATTGGTCGCGACTGGTCGATCTGCCTATCGCCATTGTCGAACTGCTTGCCCGCCCGCTGGTTGGGCCCGCACAGGCGGAAATCGTCGCCGGCTATGTGTGGCCGTCCATTCTGCTGGCGGTCTTCATCTGGCTCAGCGGCCGCCTGGCCCGCCTGATGGTGGGGGCGGAGGGTGTTCTGCCCGGCATGCTGCTCTCGGCATTCTCCATCATCACCTTCAGCGAATTTAACTTTGGCCGGGTTGATCATCACTCGGTCCAGATCATCCTCACCCAGATCGCCGCAATCGCCACCATCACGGCTTTGCGCCGACCAGGCGCAGCTATCGGCGCAGGGCTCGCCGTGGCCACCTCGCTGGCCATCGGCATCGAGACCTTGCCTGTGGTCGTTGCGGCGATTGTCATCTATGGCCTCATCTATGTGGCCTCGCCCGGCCACGCACGCGCCGTGCGCAATTTTGGCCTGTCATTCGGCCTTGGCACGTTGGTGCATATGGGCATCGCCCTACCGCCCAGCCTTTGGTTCGTGCCGGCTTGCGACGCTATTTCTCTCGTCTATGTCACCGCCGCCCTGGCGGTGGGAGCGGGTCTGTCCGGCTTGACTCTGCTGCCGCTCGGCAACCGGCCCTGGCCTTGGCGGCTCGCCGCCGCCGCCATAGTTGGCGCTGCCGCCCTGACGCTGGTCCTCGTGCTGTTCCCCCATTGCCTGGCCGGCCCCTATGCGTCGGTCGATCCATGGCTGGTCGAGCATTGGCTGTCGGGCGTCGGTGAGGCGAAGCCGTTGCGGGAGGTGCTGAGCGAACAGCCCAGCTACGTTATGGGGGCGGCTATTCCGGCCACGTTGGCCCTTTTGGTCTATGCGTATGCGGCCTGGCGCACGCGCGGTGTCGAGCGCGGCGGCTGGCTGGTCATGCTGGCATTTCTTGTGTTCATCGCGGCGGTGGCGTTGCTGCAGGTGCGCGGCGTCCGCCTCTCGGTAGCCGTCCTGTCGCCGGCCTGTGGTTATCTGGTGGTCGCCGCGCGGACACGATATTTGCGCAAGGCCACGCCCCTGTCAGTTCTGGGATTGATTGGGAGCTGGCTCGGCTTCGTCGGCCTGCTTTGGGCGGTACTGGTGCAGCAGATCGTCGTTCACCTGCCGGCCCACATTCCCGCGCGAGCGATGTCTTCGGCCGAAGTCGACCGCGGACCCTGCCTCGCGCCCGGCGCCTTCGTCGACCTCAAGGGCATGCCGCCGGAGCGCATCATGACCCCGATCGACCTGGGCGCCTACGTGTTGCTGTATACCGATCACGCGGTCGTCGCTGCGCCCTACCATCGCAACAACCAGGGCCTGCTCGATACCTTCCACTTCTTCAACGGCCCCATCGGTGAGGCCCGCGCCATCCTGGACGCGCGCGGCATCAGCCTCGTGGTTACCTGCGATGCCCTGCCCGAGATGACCGGCCTTCCCGACGCCGCCCCGGATGCTTTCGTGCATCTGGCCCGCGCCAATGCGCTGCCGGCTTGGCTCACCGAGGTCAAGCACGATGGCCCACTCAGGATCTACGCGGTCCTGCCGCAATAAACTCATCCAACGCCAGTTCGGCCCTGAGCGTGCGCGTCAACCGCGCCGCAATCAACCGATGCGCCTCCACGATATAGGCCTGCACGTCGTCCTCGCCCAACGGTGCATCCGGCCCGATCGCCACCCACGATGCCCGCGCGAAATACGGCGCCGGCCGCACGCCCGGCAGTTCGGTGAGCATATCGAACGCCAGATCCGACATACCTCGCCCGGATCATTGTCCAGCAGCGCAAAAATCTTGCCGCCAACCTTGGCGACGCTGTCGTCGCGCCACTGATGCACCAGCGTCGCCGCCGGCAGGGCCAGCACGAAGGGTTCGAATCCCATGCGGGTAAAGATCGAAGCACTCATTGCGGCGGCAACAGGCCAAGCTCGCGCCGCAGTTTCTTGGTCAGGCTGGCCGCCACGACCGCGTGCGAGCCGGCCATATAGTGCTCGATATCGCCCTTCGGCAGCGCGCCCGGCGCCACCACGACCCATTTGCCTTTGGCGAAATACGGCGCCTGATCGACGCCATCCAGGGCGGTCAGAATTTCAAAGCTGGTCTCGGGCACCTTGAAGACGATGTGCCCCGGCTCGCCGTCCCGCTCGCCCCACATGGCGAAAACCTTGCCGCCGACCTTGGCGATCAGCCCGCCCCATTGCTCGACGAAAGTGGCGCCGGGCAGGGTGGCGGCGAAACGCTGATACTCTGCCCGCTCAATCATGCTTAAGCCGCGACGCCGGTGCTGATCGGGCACGTGACGCCCGTGCCCTGCAGCCCGCAATAGCCGCGCGGGTTCTCGGTCACGGCCATTTCGGCGGCACGGCCGGGCAGCGCCTGTTCGGCGCTGGGAATGGAGGTTGGCTTGCTCTTGAAAAACATCGGTCTTCCTTCTGGAGCGCAGCGGAATGGCGTCAGATCTGGTCTTGCTGGATATACCGCTCACGCCGCGGCTTCCGGCCCAACAGGGCCAACAGAATTCCCGGGACTGCGATCACCGCAAAGGCCGGATAGCTCAACAGCGCCGCCATTGTTCCATCCAGCAGATCGGCGAAATACCGGCTGTCGAAAAACGCCTGGACTGCCAGGAGGCTCGCCGGATTAACGCTGGTCCATGTCTCGGCTAGGCTCGTCAGCACCAAGCGGCTGGCTCCCAGCGATTTGGTGCCATCGATGACGGCAAGCACCAGCGCCAGGCCCACCAGCCAGGTTCCAAGAATTCTCAAGACAAGCCGCATCACAACTTCCTGTGCGCACGGGACATCGTGAAGATGGCGGATCATTGGCCCCTGCCGCGGCTCTTTGTGCCATGGTCCGGGTCCGGCCCACAAGATGGGAGCTCGGCTGTACAAAACAATCCTCTTGTCGCAGCTGTGATCGCTTGCATCCTCGGCGTCTATGCGTATATTGCGCCCGCTCGCCCCGGCCAATGGCCACGCGCCGGACCCTTCCACCGGCCGCCAGAGCGAAGCGGAGAGATGGCCGAGTGGTCGAAGGCGCACGCCTGGAAAGTGTGTAGGCGGGGAACCGTCTCAAGGGTTCGAATCCCTTTCTCTCCGCCACAATCCCCTGCATCTATTCTAATTTGTTAACGAACCTCGTGCCCGCAAGGTGTCAGGCCGACATTACAGCCCGCATTTAGAACTTGCGCTGGTGCTCTCTGCTAGATGATGAGGTAGCGAAAGCCAGATGGCCCGCGCCGAGGCGCGAGTCGGAAGGCACCTCAGCGTCACCGACCGACGTTGCCATCAGCGTCGCACACTACTGATTTGGCCTGTCTATTCTGGCCCTTGTCGCAGGGCGGCTGGTCTTGCGACTGTTGCCGAGAGAGCAATTGCCCCTCACCTTTCGCAGGCCGCGCCCAGCGAGAATAGTGAGGTTTGGAACGAGTGGGGCCAGCGATCTTATCGCTCGAAGTCGCCGACCTGGGAGTGCAACGCTTCAATGTCCTTCAGGCGCGCCCGGCCTTTGGCGCCCATGCGGCTGGCGAGCAGGCCGCAGATCAGGTGAACGAGGCTATTGGCGGCGATGTCACTGTCAAACAGGGTTGGGCTGCGGGCCTCGGCACGGAAGGTCCAGGTGGCGAGGGAGGCCGACCGATGAGAGGTCGGATCGGTGATCAGCAGAATGCGGGCACCCCGGTCGCGCGCCACGCCCAGCAGGCCGCCGAAGATCGGCAGGCGACGCCTTAGCCCGATGGCAAAGACGACGTCGTCCGGGCCGATCCCGGCAATCTGCTCGGCCAGCGTATTGCCGCCCTGTGGCAGGATGAGCACGTCCTCACGGATATGCCCCAGCAGCCACGCCGCATAGGCAGAAACCATGGCGCTGGTGCGGAAGCCGAGGCAATAGATCCGCCGCGCCTGTCCCAGCGCCTCGATCGCCGCCCCCAGGTCCTCGTGTGAAAGCTGCTCGAAGGTCAGGCCGATGTTGGCGGCTTCGCTCTCCACATGGCTGCGCACAGTGTCGGAAACGCCGCGCGTTTCGGCCTGCCGTGTCTGACGATAGAAGGGCGAGCCCCAGCGCTGCGCCGCGCGTGCGTCCCGGCGGGCGGCGTCGAAGCTTTCATAGCCGATGCGCTTGAAAAAACGGCTGGCCGTCGCCTTGGAGACATTGGCCAAGGCGGCCAACTCACTTGCCGCATAGCTGGCCAGCTCCCCGGGGAAATTGAGGATCATGTCGGCCAGCCGCTGTTCGTTGGGCGGCAGCCTTTCATAATTGTCCCGGATACGGTCTTCGAGGGACCGGGGCGTCGTTTCGCTCATATGTTCCGCCCGGCGGTGTCCGGCACCCAGGTAGCCGATGGCGCAAGATTGGGGAAGCCATCGTCCAGTATCACGAAGGCGGCGTCCTTGGGGGTATTGTCGCCGACGCCCTGGATCGGCACGATGTCCTGCGGGCAGGCCGAAAACGCCACCACGCAATCCATCTCCGCCTTCAGCACGATATAGTCGCCCGGGCGCGTCACCGTCGGGCGCGTGGACAAGGTCTTGCCGTCAGCCTCGACCGCGATGTTCATGAAGATATTGAATGACGCCAGGATCGGCTGCGGCGCGTCCAGCCCCAATTCGCGCAACGCCTCGCCCATATTATCGAGGCAGTTGCGATGATAGTCTTTCACCCCCAGCCGCACGTACCGCTGGCAATCGCAGGCGGCCATGAAGGTGTCATGCACGCCCGGTGAGGTATCTTCGACGACGGTCAGGATCGGATTGCGCTGATTGGTGACGAAGCTGTCGCCCACGATCGGGTTGAGACGCTGGTTCCAGACGCGGGAGGCTTCCATCGACATATGCTCGCTGAGGTCATGGGCATTCCATGCCCAGCAGTCAACCACCTGTGTACCATGGATATTGACAAGCTTCACAGCCTGGCCGGCCTTGAGGCGCAGGGCCTTGCCATGGCGGGCGGGAATGATGACGGTCTGGGGGTTATGCATCGGCGGCACTTTCAATTCTGGAGGATGGAAAGAGGCAGGATGGCGCCCGAAGGTTCGCCCGAAAAGCCGAGGCTGCGGCTTAGCACCTGCTTGAGAAATTGACGGGAGCGCTCCTCGCGCGGGGCTTCGATGAACTGGCGTGGCGGCGCGTCCTCGACGATACGGCCCTTGTCCATCAGCACCAGCCGGTCGGCGACTTCGACGGCAAAGCCGATTTCGTGGGTGACGACGATCATCGTCGTCTCCCCGCTCGCCAGCTCCTTCATCACCGACAAAACTTCCCCGACCAGTTCTGGATCGAGTGCGCTGGTCGGCTCATCGAATAAAATGAGTTCGGGCTGCATCGCCAAGGCCCTGGCGATAGCGACGCGCTGTTGCTGGCCTCCAGACAGATGGCCGGGATAGTAGGATTTCCGCTCGGCCAGGCCCA
Organism: Devosia sp.; assembly: GCF_028290625.1. GTDB lineage: Bacteria > Pseudomonadota > Alphaproteobacteria > Rhizobiales > Devosiaceae > Devosia. The sequence continues at coordinate 123,468 of NZ_JAQGJM010000027.1, read as the reverse complement.
CGCGTTCGAGCAGGCTCTCGGCCAGGTCGCGCGCTTCGGCTGTCGGCATCTTCTTGACGATGCGCGGCCCTTCCATGACGTTTTCAAGCGCGGTGCGGTGCGGCCAGAGATTGAACGACTGGAACACCATGCCGATACGCTGGCGCTGCTCCTGCAAAGCTGCATGTTGAAGGGGCATGACATTGCCACCGGCCGTCTCGCGCTCGCCGAACAATTCGCCATTGAGATAGACATGGCCGGAGGTGGCGGGCGACAGGTGGTTGATGCAGCGCAGGAACGTGGATTTACCGGAGCCCGAGGGCCCGACGATGCAGACCACCTCCCCCGGCATGATGCTGAGATCGATGCCCGACAGCACTTCATTGCCATTGAAGGATTTGGCGATGGCTTCGGTGCGAAGCGCCGGAATGGTCATGACAACCGTCCTTTCGGGCTGGAAGCGATGTTGCGGCGAAATCGCGTGGTGCGATGTTCGAGCGCCCGCGCCGCCGCTTCTAGCGCAGCGCTGATCGCCCAATAGAACATGGCGGCGGTCATATAGACTTCGAACGGCGCATAGGTGCGCGACACCGCCTGCTTGGTGGCGAAGGTCAATTCGCCCACCGAAATGACCGACAGCAGCGCCGTTTCCTTGATCAGGCCGATCAGCAGCCCGCACAGCACCGGCAGCACGATCGGCAGCGCCTGGGGCAGGATCACCCGGACGAGACGCAGGCGCGGCGTCATGCCGATGACCAGCGCCGCCTCGGTCTGTCCGGCGGGGATCGCGGCGATGGCCGAGCCGAGCGCAACCGCCACATAGGCGGAGAAATAGCTGGCCAGTGCCACGACGCCCGCCGTCATCGGATCGAGCAGCAAGCCCAGCGCCGGGAGCACGTAAAAAGCGATCAGCACCAGCACCAGAGGCGGGATGCCGCGCATGGCGCCGATGAAAATCTGCGCCATCAACCGCAATGGCCTGGCTCGTGACGCACAGAAGGAGGCGAGTACGGCGCCGCCCGCAAGAGCCGCCAGGGCGGTGATGGCGCTCAATTGCAGCGTCACCAGTGTGCCTTGCGCCAGCAGCGGCAATGTTTCGGAGATAAGGGCCCAATCAAAGCTCATCGGCGGCCCCTCACGTCACGGCCAGATGGCGTTCGAGAGCGCGGGCGCCCAGCACCAGGGCCTGGCTGACCACGATATAGCCGAGCGCCACCGCCAGCAGCACTTCGGCCGGCTCGAAGGTTCGCGCGATGACGATCTGGCCCGCAAAGGTCAATTCGGTCACCGCCACCACCGAAGCCAGCGGTGTGGTCTTGAGCAGGAGCGTCAGCTCATTGGTCAGCGATGGCAGGGCGATGCGGATGCCCTGGGGCAGCAGGATGCGCCGCCACAGCGCGGCCTTGCGCATGCCCAGCGCCTCGGCCGCCTCGATCTGCCCCGCCGGGATCGCCAGCAGTGCACCACGCAGGATTTCGGCCACGTAGGCGCCGGAATTGAGACCCAGCGTGATGCTGGCGGCAATGAAGGGCGGTACATGCACGCCGATCATGGGCAGCGCGAAGAAGACGAGGAAGAGCTGCACAAGTGCCGGCGTGCCGCGCATGAAGCTGACATAGACCCGCCCGGCCCGCCGCCACAACGCCACGGGCGACAGCAGGCCAACCACGATGACGCTGCCCACCACCCAGCTCAACAGAGCCGAGCAGAAGGTCAGCATGACCGTATTGGTCGCGCCGTTCGCCAGTTCGGGCAGCGCCGCGATGAGCCGTGCCGGGTCGAACATCAGAGCTGATTGCGAACGCTGACGGCGATCGGTCCGCGCGCCTGGGCCGCATCGAGGTCCGAGGCACAGGCGCCGACAAAGACCGTGCAGTCGATCAGCACACGCAGGGTGACATATCCGCCAGCCCCATGACCAGGCGGGCGCGGCTTGATGCTGCCATCCATGCCGATACCGACATTGAGGAACAGATTGACTGGGTCAGGCACCTTGATCGGCGCCAGCCCCTGCGCCGCAATCGCGGTCCGGAACGCCTCGCGGCCGCCGGTCTCGCCATGGATGCCCGCGGCCCGCAGACTCCCCGATGTCGATCCCGGCAACAGCAGGTCATGGCCCCGCACGCTGTCCTTGCCCAGCACCATGATCGGCCGGCGCCGATTGGTGACCAGGCGCATGCCGAGATTCAGCAGGTAGGAATTGCTGAACACCCGCGTGTGGTGCGGCGACAGGAATTCACCGAGATCGGCCTTGGTATAGGCGTAGAGCTGGGCGGCGCGCCCGCCTTCGATATCGGTGACCGTGAGCAATTGCCCCTGCACCACATCAACCGCGGCGACGCTGCCGTGAGCCACGATCCGCTCGATTTCCGGCGGCGCGGGCCGCGTATCCGGCGCTTTCATCAGGAGCATTTGAGGGCCTCCAACTCCTGGGCATTGGGCTTGGCATCGGTGACGGCGACACGCATGTCGGTAACCACCAGCCCATTGCCCGGGATAATATCCTGCGGACAGGGCGAGATGGCGCAGACCACGTCCATCAGCGCCCTGAGCACCAGATGATCGCCGGCGCGGCTGATCGGATCAGTGACGGCCATCCGCCCATCGGCGGTCACCGGACCGTTCTGGAAGAAGTTGAACGGTTCGGGTACCTGCAGAATGTCGATGCCATAGGCCGAGAGCGGCTCGTACATGTTCTCGAGGCAATTGCGGTGGCCCGGCACGCCGAAATCGACGGCATAGCGGGTCGGATCGCAAGCCGGCACATTGGCATCGTGAATGCCGACCGTATCGAGCACCACTTCGAACATCGGGCGGCCTTCGGACGACATCAGGAAGTCGCCCTCCTTGAAATAAATCGACAGGTTCTTGCGGCGGGTATGCACCGGCGACAGAATTTCGGTGAGATCGCCCCGGTTGAGCGCGACGAAGTCCCCCGCCTGCTCGCCCTTGAGATCGACAATGGTGATGAATTGCCCGGCTTGCGCCTCGAACCCGCGGCCGAAGCCGCCGGGCACGAGAAGACTGCCGTCCGGCGCGGAAGTATGATGGTGATTGCACATGTCTCTGGATTTCCGGGCCGGCCAGGCCGGCCCTCGTAGGTCAGTTTGCCGAGGGGATGAAGTCTGCTTCCGGAAGCTCGAATGAAATGCCCAGGAACTGCTCCTGCAGCGCCTTCATCTCGCCGGAAGCCTTGAGCTTGCGCAGTTCCTCATTGAGCAGGTCGGTCAAGGCGGTGTCGTCCTTGCGGGCGCCCCAGGCGATATAGTCGGTCGCGCCCAGCTCGCCCGCCAACTCGAACTGGCCCGGACGTTCCTTCATGATCTGCGCCAGCACGCTCGTGTCGTCGACGATGAAATCCACGCGCTTGGTGCCCAGCGCCGTCACTGTCTGCTCCGTGGTCTCAACGCTGACGATGTTGATGGGTGCCGCGCCGTTGGCCACCAGGGCGTCGCTGGTTTCCTGGACTACGCGCTCGGGCGTGCTGGTCTGCTTCACACCGGCCGACAGGCCCGCAAGCTTGCTGGCGTCGCTGCCGTCCACACGCGTGTCGCCGACCCGGCGCAGGATACCATTGACCGACTGGCTGACGGGGATGGTGTAGGAAATGCGCGCAGCCCGTTCGGCCGTCACATTGAGCGCCGTGGCGGTGAAATCGAAGGAGCCGGCCACCAGGCCCGGTATGATGCCGCTGAACGCCATCTGGCGATACTCGATCTTCACGCCGATGCTTTTGGCGATCTGCTCCAGCAGCGCCGGATCGTAGCCGGTGATGGCGCCCGTCGCGTCGGTGAACTCATAGGGGGCAAAGGTCGGATCGAGCCCGACAACCATGGTACCCCTTGCCTTGATATCGGCCAGCGTATCGGCCTGCGCGGGCGCTGTGGCCACAGCGAGCGTCGGCACAAGAACCAGCAAGGCTGCTGGGTGAATCCAGAAATTCGAACTTTTCATCAACGACATCCCTGTCTTTGGCCGGCCGTGTCTGAAACGAAAGTTTCTTTGTTTCAGAGAACGAAATCGGAGTTTCTAGTTGCGATCAAATGATAGCCGCACCTGGATCACCCAAACGCGGCTGCACCCATTCAAAAGCAAACCCCGTGCCAAACCAAAAATCTGCAGGAATCAATGGGTTCGGCGCGGCTGCGAAAATCCGTCCGCCTAGTTTCTGTTCTTGGTGCAGCAATTCGCCTATAATTTAGGCGCAGAAGGCAAGTTGAAATATCGACTTGGTTTGCGCTTGGACGTGGTCGCATAGGGCAACCGCCACCTCGAAGCGTTCCTAGCCAACAGTCGCCATGCACACCCCGCTGCCGCCTGAATTCCGCTAGTTCAACTGCGTCGCCGGTGGCTGACGAAGCGGTGGTGCCTAGTGAGCAAGTGTCAAAGCTGTGCCCTCTTGCAGCCCGTGCGCACAGTGCCATTTCTATCCTTAGACACAATTCGATACTGCCGCGACGGCACAGCTCGCGGCGCGAGAACTAAGGATCACAGAAATGGAACTGGGCATCTACAGCTTTGGAGACGTGCAGCGCGACCCGAAAACCGGGCAGCTTGGCTCGACCGCTGAGGCAACACGGAATTTGTTTGAGGCGATCAAGCTGGCCGATGAAGTCGGCCTCGACTATTTCGGCATCGGTGAGCACCACACCCGGGAGATGCCTGCCTCGGCAGCGCCCGTTATTCTGGCAGCGGCTGCTGCGGTGACCAAGAATATTCGGCTCGGCAGCGCCGTGACGGTCCTGAGCACCGATGATCCGGTGCGCATCTTCCAGCAGTTTGCAACGCTTTCGGCGCTGTCGAACGGCCGCGCGGAGATCACTGCCGGGCGTGGGTCTTCGACCGAGTCCTTTCCGCTTTTCGGCTATAGCCTCAACGACTATGACGAGCTCTATGCCGAAAAGCTCGATCTCCTCCTGGCGATCAACGAGGCGACCGACACGGTGACGTGGAGCGGCAAGCACCGCTCGGCGCTCGATAACGCCCTCATCGTGCCACGCCCGGATGCCGGATCGCTGCCGATCTGGCTCGGCACCGGCGGCAATCCGCAGTCCTCCGTGCGGGCCGCACTGCTGGGCCTGCCCATCTCCTATGCCATCATCGGTGGCCAGGCCGCGCGCTTTGCACCGCTGGCCGATCTCTACCGCCGCGCCGCGGCGCAGGCGCAGGTCCCGGGCGCGACCATCAAAGTATCGGTAGCAAGCCCCGGCTTCATCGGTGAAGATTCGGCGGCGGCTAAGGCTCTTTGGTACGGCCATTGGCATGAGATCATGACCACGGTCGGCAAGATTAGAGGCTTTGCCGCGCCGGACCGCCAACATTTCGAGCATGAGGCAAGCGCCGGCGGCGCGCTGTTCGTCGGCAGTCCCGAAGAGATCGCCGAGCGCATCGTCGCCCTGCACCATAGGCTCGGACACACGCGGCAGTTCTTCCAGATGGATCTCGGCCAATTGCCGCAGAAGCACTTCCTGCGCGCCATCGAGTTGCTGGGGACCCGGGTGAAACCGCTCGTCGATGCGCAGCTCGCGACTGACCAGAACAAGGAGACGGCAGATGCCTAGCGCAGTTCGGACAATCGGCATCCTCGGAGCTGGACGGGTTGGCACGGCACTCGCGCGCCAGGCCCTCAAAGCTGGCTATGAGGTGCTGATCGCCAGCACGCGGCCACAGGCAGAGTCCGCGCTGATCGTCGAGTTGCTGGCGCCCGGTGCCCGGCAGGTGGGGACAGAAGCCGCGGCGCGCGACAGCGACATCGTCGTGCTCGCCTTGCCGCTCGGCAAGTACCGTAGCTTGCGGCCCGAGACACTCGCCGGCAAAATCGTCATCGACGCGATGAACTACTGGCCGCCGATCGACGGCATCCTCCCCGAATTCGATCGCGGGTCCTCGAGCAGCGAAGTCGTGCGGCGCTTTCTGCCCCAGGCAAGACTGGTGCGGACGCTCAACCATATCGGCTATCACGAACTCGAGGAGCAAGGGCGGCCGCCCGGCCATCCAGAACGGCAGGCGCTGGCTCTCGCCGGCGACGATGCCGATGCCCGCCAGGCGGTTGCCGGCTTCATCGACCGGCTGGGCTATGATCCGGTCGACGCCGGCGAGTTGGCAGCCGGACAGAAGTTCAACGCCGGAACCCCGATCTTCGGCGCGCAGCTCCGGCACGATGAAATGGTCTCTCTGCTCCAAAGGGATTCACTTCAGGCCAAAGCCGCTGAATAGCGACGGTGCCGCTAGTGGGGCGGAACGGCAGTGCCAAGGCCGAGGAGGCTGGAAGGCGCCATGGGCGCGTTCATGTTCGCGGGAATTGTCTCGCTCTCTTTGTCGACGGCGCAGCGCGCGATGGGCCGTCGACACATCAACACCGCGGAGCGGGGGTTTAGTCCGGCATTGGCAAAGTGATGCGAGGGAGGGGAGCGGAGGCATACGGCTACGGAGAAGGTTGGCGAGGAGGTAAGGCTCAGGCACGGGAGTGCCCCCGATCACGTTCTCGCGTGGAGGGAATAAGGGCGGTCGGTCGGTGTTGTCTCTCCCATGCGGAACAGTTGTTTCGCCCCTCACGGGAAAGGAAGTTGAGATGACCATTCGTTCGATAATGCTGGCGGCGGCGAGCGTGACGCTCATGATGACCGGTGGCGCCATGGCGGCGAACTATGCCGGCGGCGTCATCAAGTCGGTGACGGTCGGCGGCCACGAAATGCTGACCGACGGGCAGGGCCGCACGCTCTACGTCTATGACCAGGACGGTCCCGGCGTTTCCAATTGCAATGGCCTGTGCCGGCTGGCCTGGCCGCCGCAGCGCGCCGCAAACGGCGCCAAGGCGAGCGGCAATTTCGCCCCGGTCGAGGCCAACGGCGGGCCGATCTGGGCCTTCAAGGGTCACCCGCTCTACCGCTTTAGCGGCGATCACAAGGCCGGCGACGTCAAGGGCGACGGCGCCGAAGGCATCTGGCACGCAGCTTTGGTGCGGTGAGGGGTGCGGGGGGCGCCACCACCGACATCTCTGCGACATCGCCAAGGCAGTGGTGCCCGCCGCCGGCGATATCCAGATTGGGCCGTGAGCGGTCAGGCAGGTCCCGGCACCATGAGCCGACCTTTAGCCCATGTCCTTGGGAGCCCGATCGGTCCCGGCGATCAGCCGTAGGCTTGCCTCGACCGCAGGGGTTTCGCCTTTGCGAACGCTCCTGCGACCCGGCGCCTTCTGTGCGATCGCGGCGTCCCTGCCAATGGTCGCCAGGCGGTTGGTAAAGGCGTCCAATACTTCTCTGCGCCATTGCGGGGAGTTTCCCTTGTAGCTCTTCGGCTCGTATTCGGTCAGGATTTCCTGATAGGTGCGGCCGGACGCCGCCGATTCACGAGGCGCATCGTAGGCCGCAGAGAAGCCCTCAAGGCTCTCCTCGACCTCAGGCAAGAGCGACAAAGCTCGCCTGTAGCGATGCTCGTCGAAGTCGAACTCCGTCACCAGTTTTTTGCCTGCCAGCGTACCAAGTTCGGAGAGCTTGGCGATGACGTCAGCCCCCATATTCAGGTTCAATCCGCCCTCGTGGTCGCCATCCAGGCGAATTTCCACAATACGTTCGGCATAGCCTGGCAACAACGATTGGAGCGTGTCCTGCCAGTCCTTGGCGGCATCCAGGATCGCGAACAGGAAACCCACCGCTCCTCTGATCGGTCGGATCGGGAGGTTGGAGCTCTGCTTCCAGAGCTTGGGCAGCACGACGCGCTCGTCGCCGTGGCGCGATTGCTCCCAGCTGCCGAGGCTGATTCCGAATGTGGGCCGCGCGGGTAGCAAGGCGTCGAAAAAGTGGATCGGGAAGTTGCTGGAAATACCGCCATCGGAGAATAGGCACCGCCGGATCTCTGCCTGACCATCCGGGCCGGTGCGGACGCCGTCGTCGAAGCGATAGAGCGGGACAGCCTGGATCAGTCCAGGAAGGCTCAGGCTGATGCGGGCAACCAATACGACGGGAAAGTCCCGATCGACGGGCAACCAGTAAAGATCCTTCGGCAATCCGGGTGTGTCGGTCTCGAATCTGTTCTCTTCCAGTGCCAGCGCATTGACGACACGCTCCGGAAACAAATCCGAAAACTCAGTCCGGCTGAAAAGGTGTAAACGAGCCTTGAGCGGCAACTGGTAAGGCCGCCCGCTGGACAGATCGGTGGTCATGGCAGCGACCCGAATGTTCTGATCGAGCAATTGCCCGACCGTCAGGGGTGTCTGCGGCCTGCCGGCAGAATCGACATTGCCCGCGATAAGGTCGATCTTGTCTGCAATCCAGTCCGTGAATCCTGGCTTCGTCGGGTTGTCCTGGAATAGCCCACTGCATATGCCGAAGTCATATTTCGGCAGGTCCTTGGCCACGAGTTTGACCAGTGTCAGGCCGACCAAGCCAAGCGCCAAAGCCGCACATACGATAATGCCGAGCAACACAGTCGCTACAAGCAACCAGCCGTTGCCGCTAAGGGCTCCAGTGGCTCCCGTCGCGATACCGGCCGCCAGGGCTACCGACCACTGCCACCAGAAGCCGACCAGTAGCGGCCGGAGGAATGGAGGAACCGGGCCGGCAGAGCTGGAGCGATCAAGAAATCCCATGGCAATCGAGAATACGGTGCGAAACGGCGGACTCGGTTGAAACAAGGACTGCATGACGGTGCCAAGCTCTTTTGCGACCGACCGGATAGCCTTGAAGCCCGCCATAGTGTCGCCACCGGGGGCGGTCGTTTGTCGTCGGTACTCGGCCGCAGAGGCGAACACCGCACCGATCGCTCCGGCGGAAGTGCCACCGATGTCGCGGAGCCGATAGGTCTCGGCAACCTCGGCAATGGCGTTCGGGTACACAACGCCTGAAGTCACCCCGCCCTTCATGATCAGGTCGCATTCAAGCATGGCCATCCTCCCCGATGTAGAGCCAAACTAATTCTGCACGACGTCCTGCTCAGCCTACAATATCCACTTTCGAAAGAGCGGCCAGGTCGGCGGGCGATTAGCCGCCAGCCCACTGCCGGGCCCAAGGCGGACGCTAGCCCCTTTATATGCGACGGCAGCTCTCGCGGACGATTAGTTCGGGCACGAACTGGCGTACGGCCATGGTTGGCTGTGACTTGTTGAGGATCTCCCCGAACAGTTGTTCGATGGCGGTTTGGGCCATTTCGGCTACAGGCGCCGCCACGACCGTGGGCGGCGGGTTCATGATGTTGGCATAGTCGAAGTCGTCGATGCCGATGACCGAAACGTCTCCTGGCACCGACAGTTTCAGCTCCCGCAAGGCATTGAGCACACCAAGCATCATCATGTTGGACAGCGCAAAAATGGCGGTGGGGGGCTCGGGGCGTCGCATCAAGGTGAGCGTGTTATCGTGCGCCACGGACTGCAGGAACTTGCCGGTGATCTGAAGGTGCGGATCGACCGGAACGCCAAGTGCGGCGTGGGCCTCAAGATAGCCCTGGAGGCGGTCTTCGCCGGTAACGATGTTATCGCGGCCCGTGGTGACGGCGATGCGACGATGGCCCAAACCCAGCAAGTAATCGGTGGCAAGGCGCCCTGCCTGCACATTGTCCAGTTTGACCACGTCGTAGGGCAATCCGTTGACGTAGGAATCAAGGAGCACCGTTGGCACATGGATTTCGCCGGCCAGGCGGGCGCCGTGTGCCGCGTCGGAGCGGGTGGGAATGATGATGAGGCCGGCGACGCGCTGCGCCCGCATCATCTTGAGTATTTGCCGTTCGCGATCGAAATCCTCGTTGGTGGAATAGACCGCGGCCATGTAGCCGGCCTCAAGGCAAGCCGACTCAACCACCCGCGCGACATTGGCAAAATGCGGATTGGTTATGTCGGGAAGGATCAGACCGATCAGCCGCGACTGGCCCATGCGCAGGCTTTGGGCCGCGGCGTGAGGCACATAACCAATGGCACGCACCGCCGCCTCGACCTTGGCGATCACCTCGTCGCTGACTGGTGCCGAACGGTTGATCGCCGCCGACGCCGTCGAGATCGCGACCCCGGCATATTTCGCCACGTCCTTGATGGTGGCCACGCTTCCTCCAAATCGTTTTTGCAGACCCTCTTGCCAGCGGCCTACTGAAATGCTGTTATACGAAACGTTTCGTGTTAGCAAATAGACCGTCGTGGCGTGGTTGGGAACCAAAGCCGCGATTTTTTCGACGACACAAACGAAACGTTTCGACCGAAAACTCGGCGGAACGACAACGCGCCGGGGAGTGGCGCACAGGGAGGACGTACATGTTCAATATTTCTCGCCGCAACCTGCTGGTGTCTTCGGCAGCTTTGGCCGCCGCCGCCAGTGTCGGCCGCGCCCTCGGCCAGTCGGATGCCTCGGGCACCATCCGCATCCTGATGAACGGCGGCGACGCCGATCTCGCCAACACCAACAACGCCATCGCCCGCTTCAATAAGAAGTATCCCAACTTCCAGGTCAGCGTCGATATGGACCCGATCTCGACGGGCTGGGGCGATTTCGTCACCAAGGTGATCGGCCAGTTCGCCTCGAGCTCGCAATACGACATCTATGGCACCGCCATCGAGACGTTCCAGACCTTTGCGGCGCGCGGCCTGATGGAACCGATCGACGATTTCATCGCCAAGAACCCGAATTATTCCGACTTCGCGCCGGCTTTGTTCGAGGCCTGCAAGTACCAGGGCAAGACCTATTTCGTGCCGACGTCCTGGAACAACATCATGGTCAACTATAACCGCGACCTGTTCGACAAGGCGGGCCAGGCCTATCCGAAGGCAGATTGGAGCTGGGACGATTTCCGCGCCGCCGCCAAGGCGCTGACCGTCAAGGACGGCTCGGGCAACGTCAGCCAATGGGGCTATGAGGTTCCCAACCAGAACTTCTTCATCCAGCCCTGGTTCTTCACCAATGGCACCGGGGTGCTCAACGACGACTGGTCGGCTTCCAACATGCTCGACCCCAAGGTCGCCGAGGTGCTGCAGTTCCTCTACGACATCATCCATGTCGACGGCTCGTCGCCGATCCCCGGCAGCGACACCATGGACAACCAGTTTCTCGCTGGCCAGGTGGCAATGATCAATCGCGGCCACTGGATCATCCCCAACGTGCGCAACGCCAACCTCAACATGGACGTCGTGCCGCCGCCGCAGAAGACCACGCAGGCCACCGTCGTTGGCTTCGGCGCTGTCGGTATCTCCAAGGGCGCGCAGAACATGGAAGCCGTGCAGGCTATGGTCGCCGAGCTGACCGGGCCGGAACTCGAGGCCGACGTGGCAAAATCAGGCAGCTCCGTGCCCGGCTCCAAGGCAGCCGCTGAACTCCCCGAGTTCCTCGCCTTCCCGCCGAGCGCGCCGCTTTACTACCAGACGCTCGACTACGCCAAGGCGGTGCCGTCGCCCGCCAACTTCCTCGAAGTCGAGAAGATTTTCATCCGCTATTATACTGCGATGATGGCCGGCGAAGTGTCGATCGCCGATGGCTGCAAGCAGGCGGATGCCGAGCTCAACGACTCGTTCGCCCGGCTCAAAGCCTCGCTCGGCGCCTGACAGTTTCGACGGTCCTCCCGGACGGCGAAGGAGGGGGCGCATTTCGATGCGCCCCGCTTCCGACAGGGGCATAGATGGCAACCACCGCACGACATTCCGATTTGGCAACAAGCCAGATGCGCACCGGCTACGTGCTGGTGTTCCCGGCCATGCTGCTCTACCTGACCTTTGTGCTTGCGCCCGCGATCGTCACGGTGGTGCTAAGCTTTGCCTATTACGACCCGCAGTTGGGCTCGCACTGGGTGGGTCTGGACAATTTCAAGCGCTTCTTTACCGACCGCCGCTCGGTGCAGATTTTCTGGAATACGCTGCAGTTCACGCTGTTCGCGGTCACCGGAAACGTGTCGGTCGGCTTGTTGCTGGCGCTGGCGCTGAACCGGTCGATGCCCGGCTGGCTGCTGTATTTCTTCCGGCTGGCATTTTTCCTGCCGGTGATCATCGCCGCCGCCTTCGTGTCGATCGTATGGGGTTATTTCTACCAGGACAGCGGTATCTTCAATTATTACCTGAACCTGCTTGGCCTTCCCACCGTGCGCTGGCTGACGTCGGCGCAGACAGCGATGCCCTCGATCGTGTTCATGGACGTTTGGAAGAACACCGGCTTCTTCATGGTCATCTTCATCGCGGCGCTGCAGGGCGTGCCAAAAACCATCATGGAAGCGGCGATCATGGACGGCACGCCCCCATGGCGGCGGTTCTGGCGCATCACCCTGCCCTGGATTTCACCGGTCGTGTTCTTTGCCGTGGTCTATGCCTCCATCGGGGCGCTGCAAGTCTATGAATCAATCTGGATCCTGACCAAGGGCGGTCCCGGCGATACGACGCGGTCAATGTCGATCAACATCGTCGAGGAGGCCTTCGGCTCGTTCCAGATCGGTTACGCCGCCTCGGTCGCCGTGGTGATGACGGTGGTTATCCTGATCATCACCGGCATGCAGATGCTTGCCTCAAGCTGGTTGGTGTCCAAATGAGCAAAACCGCACATCAAGGCATGCAGACCAAGGCGGCCGCCCGCTGGATCGATCGGGCAATCATCGCCGTGCTGGTCCTGCTCGGCATTTTCATGCTGCTGCCCTTTGCCTGGCTGTTCTCCATGTCGTTCCGCACCGTCGCGGACGCCTACAAGATGCCGCCGAGCTTCATCCCGCCCAATCTGGATTTCAAGAACTACGCGGCGGTGCTCAAGGCCAACGTGCCGTTCCTCCAGATCTACATGAACTCGGTGATGATCGCGGTGGTGGTGACGCTGGGCCAGCTCGTGACCTGCACGCTCGCCGCGTTTGCCTTTGCCCGCCTGAAGTTTCCGGGGCGCGATAGCCTGTTCTTCATCCTCTTGGTCGGGCTGATGTTTCCCGCGCAGGTGACCATCCTGCCGATCTTCCTCGGTTACGCCAAGACCGGGCTGATCAACAAGCCGATCGGGCTCGCGCTCATGTACCTCACCTCCAGCTTTGGCGTCTTCCTGATGCGCCAGTTCATGCAGAGCCAGCCCAAGGCGCTGGAGGAAGCCGCGCTGATGGATGGCGCCGGCTATCTCAAGATCTTCTGGCGCATCTCGCTGCCCCAGCTCCGCCCGGCGCTCTCGGCGCTCGCCATCATCACCTTCACCCAGACCTGGAACTATTACTTCCAGGCCAAGGCCCTGCTCGGGCCGCAAAACGCCATGACCTTGCCGCTCGCCATGGACATCCTGCGCGGCTACCTCGGCTCGGGCAACCTGGCGGTGGTGATGGCGGCGATGAGCATGGCCGTATTGCCCGTTGTCCTCCTGTTCCTGCTCGCCCAGAAATTCGTGATCGAAGGCGTCACGATGAGCGGAATCAGGGGCTAATTTTCCTAGGATCATCAAGAATGTGGGACGACCTCGCCGCCATCGACCAGCGCTTTGCCTATACGGGCCAGCGCACCCGTTACCTGGCCTTTCCGCTCGGCGGCATTGGCTCAGGCGGCTTTTCCATCTCCGGCAGCGGCCGGCTGATCGACTGGTCGATCCGCAACCGCCCCGGCATTCAGGGCTATAACGGCTATTCCCATTTCGCCATCAAGGCGGAAAAGGATGGCCAATTGGTCGACGCCCGCGTCCTCAACGGCCCCTATGACCTCAATCCCTCCGGCGCGCCCGCCGTGCGAAAAATGTTCGACGGCTTCGGCCACGGCGCCAATCGCCAGACCCTTGCCGGCGTTCCGCATTTCAAGGAAGTCGAGTTCTACGGTCGCTTTCCCACCGCCGACCTCGTCTACAAGGACGAGCGTTTCCCCGGCGATATCCGCCTGACCGCGCTCAGCCCTTTCATTCCCCACAACGACCGCGACAGCTCCATGCCGGTCGCCATGTTCGAATTCGAAATCGTCAATTCGACCGCCGACGAGCTGACCTACACGCTGGCCGGAACGCTGGGCAATTACCTCTCCAACTCCGGCAGGCACACCTTCAAGCAGCAGAACGGCATTTCCAGCCTGCATCTGACCTCGTCCGATACCGACCTGCCCGAGACGCAGCGCGGCGACCTCACCATCGCGACCGATGCAGAGGATGTCGACCACACCGACCACCATTTCCGTGGCCAGTGGTTCGACGACCTCGCCGTCTACTGGAAGGAGTTCGCCCGCCCCGGCCGCCTCCCGGCCCGGCATTACGATCAGCCCCGCGCGTCCAAGCACATGAGCATGCAGCCCGAGCACGGCACGCTCGGCGCCCGCGTCACTGTCCCCGCCGGCACAGCCAAAAAAGTGCGCTTCGTCATCTCCTGGAGCTTCCCGCACGGCGATATCTATTGGGCCTACCGCCCCAAGCCCGATGGCATTATCCCCGACAAAGCCACCCCCAACTGGAAAAACTTCTACGCCACCCAATGGGCCGACTCGACCGCCAGCGCGACCGATGCCCTGACCCGCTGGAACGATCTCGCCGCCCAGACCACCGCCTTCCGCGATGGCCTCTTCGGCACCACCCTGCCCGCCGAGGTCAAGGACGCCTCAAGCGCCACCCTGGCTCTGCTGCGTACCGCCACCGTCATTCGCCTCGAAGGCGGCGAACTCTGGGGCTGGGAGGGCCAGCACACCCAGGACGGCTCGTGCGAGGGTTCTTGCACTCACGTCTGGAACTACCAGCAGGCGCTATCGCACCTGTTCCCGACGCTCGAACGCTCGCTACGCGAGACCGAATTCAAGTTCAACCAGCTCCCCTCCGGCGGCCTGACCTTCCGCCAGAAACTACCCCTGGGCTCCAGCTTCGACATCATCGGCCCCTGCGCCGACGGCCACTTCGGCGCCGTCATCAAGACTTTCCGCGACTGGAAACTCTCGGGCGACACCGACTGGCTCCGCACCTGGTTCCCCCACGTCAAACGCGCCGTGGAATACGCCTGGAGCGACCAGAACCCCGACCGCTGGGACCCCAACCAGACCGGCATCCTCTCCGGCCGCCAGCACCACACGCTGGACATGGAACTGTTCGAGCCCAATTCTTGGCTCGCCTCCATGTATGTCGCCGCCCTCCTCGGCGCTGCCGAAATGGCCAAGGCCGTCGGTGATACCGACTTCGCCGAAAAGACCGCTCGCCTCGGCAAGGCCGGCGCCGACTACATCAATGAACACCTCTTCAACGGCCGCTGGTTCATCCAGAACATCGACCTCTCCGACAAATCCGTGCTCACCCCGTTCGATGTCGGCCGCACCGCGGGCGTGCTTGCCGATGGCTTCATGGAAACCTATTGGTCCGAGGAATTCTCCGAAGCCAAATACCAGATGGGTGAAGGCTGCATCTCCGACCAGATCCTCGGTCAATGGCACGCCGAAGTCGCCGGCATTGGTGGCTTCCTCGACGCCGACAAGGTCAAAACCGCGCTGACTTCCGTCCACGCCAACAACTTCCGCCCGGACCTCAGCAATCACTTCAACCCCGGCCGCAACTACGCTTTCGAGGACGAGGGCGGTCTGCTGATCGCCACCTACCCCGAAGGCATCCGCCAGCCCATGGTCGCTGCGCCCTACGCCGAGGAGGTCTGGACCGGCATCGAATACATGTCCGCCTCGCACCTGATCATGCATGGCCTGGTCGAGGAGGGCAGGGACATCGTCCGCGCCGCCCGCAACCGCCACGACGGTTCGCGCCGCAATCCCTGGAACGATATCGAATGCGGCTCCTACTACGCCCGCTCCATGTCGGCCTGGCAGCTCGTCAACGCATTTTCGGGCCTGCGTGCCGATTTCGTTAGCGGAACGCTAGCATTTGCGCCGCAAATCAGTGGCGACTACCGCCTGTTCTGGTCGGCCGGCACCGGCTTTGGTACGCTGACCCGCGAGGGCGAAAAAGTCATCCTCGAAGTCCTCGGCGGTTCGATCAAGCTAAGCGAACTTTCGGTGGCCGGCTTCGCTTCCAAGACTTTCGACAATTCCACGGTGCTCGCCGCCGGCGCCACCCAACAGCTCCAGGCAATCTGATGGCCGGTATCGAACTCAAATCCGTCCGCAAGAGCTTCCAGGGCGTGGAGGTCATCCACGGCATCGATCTCGATATCAAGGACGGCTCCTTCACCGTCTTCGTCGGGCCCTCCGGCTGCGGCAAGTCCACCCTTCTGCGCATGATGGCCGGGCTCGAAGAAGTCACCGCCGGTGAAGTGCAGATCGATGGCGCCCGCTGCGATCACCTGCTGCCCTCCGCCCGCGGCATGGCGATGGTGTTCCAGTCCTACGCGCTCTACCCGCATATGAGCGTCGAGCAGAACCTCAAATTCGGCCTCGAAAACCAAAGGCTCGCCAAGTCCGAAATCGCTGCCCGCGTCGCCAAGGCGGCGGAAATCCTGCAGATCGAACATCTGCTCGCGCGCCGTCCCAATCAGCTCTCCGGCGGCCAGAGCCAGCGCGTCGCCATCGGCCGCGCCATCGTCAAGGAGCCCAAGGCCTTCCTCTTCGACGAACCGCTGAGCAATCTCGACGCCGAATTGCGCATCAAGATGCGCGGCGAACTGATCAGCCTGCATAAGCGGCTGAAATCCACCATGATCTACGTCACCCATGACCAGGTCGAGGCCATGACCATGGCGGACACGATCGTCGTGCTCAATGAAGGACAGATCGAGCAGGTGGGCTCGCCGGTGGAACTGTACGCCCGCCCGCGCAATGCCTTCGTCGCCAAGTTTCTCGGCGCGCCGCCGATGAACATGCTGAAGGGCACGATTCAACGAAACGGCAATGTCCTTGCCGTGGCGCTCGGCGATGGCACCGCTATCCCGCTGCCCGGGCGCCAGGTCGACCTGACCGACGGCAGTGAGGTAACGCTGGGCATCCGTCCCGAGCATACCGTGGTCGGTCGTGGGGCGCTAAACCTGCGTGTTGAAACCACCGAAGTGCTCGGCTCGCAGACCATCATCCATGCCACGCTCGCATCAGGCGAGCCCTTCACCGCCGCGCTGCCCGGCATCCGCGGCACGCAATCGGGCGACACGATGAGCATAGGGTTTAGCGAGGATTTCGTGCACCTGTTTGACGCCACCGGACAGGCAATTGGCGCTTCGGAAAACTGGCGCGCAGCCTATCTGGCCTGACCAGCAATAGAGTAGGATGAATGTTCGGTCCCGTCCGGCTTGCCTAAAGCAGACTCTCTTTCTAAACGGGCGCCGCATCGAGGGTGCGAAGCTCCAAGAGGGCATCGGCCAGCGTTTGCCCACCCAACAGGCGCTCCACCGACTCGTCTACCTCGTCGGCCAAGTTCCCAAAGAATCGTTCGACATTGCGCGTGACGACGCATCGGTGGGGGATATCGCTACGTCCGGTCCACAGCCTCTTGTCGCCCATAGTCGCCTTGTAGATTTCGCCGAGCGTGATCGCGGCGGCGTCGACGCTCAGGCTGACGCCGCCATCTCGCCCCATGGTCGAACGAACAAGACCCGCCTGCATCAGGGGCACCAATAATCGCCTGACAAAGGTTGCATTGGAGTCGACCCCCTCAGCCAACTCGGCGGAACTCACCCGTTCGGTGCCTTCGGCCTGAGCCAGCGCCAGGCTGAGCATCATCTGCAACGCGGTCGGGAAACGGACATCGATCATGGCTCTTCTCCTAGCTCCGATAATATGTATCTTTCACTCTTGCATATCAAGCTCGGTATATGTATCCATGTTTGGCGCATATATCTCTCAAGGAGACCTTCGATGTCTGATGAACTGGCTGTGCAGCAGGTTATCGCCCACTACGTTCGGGCTCACGATCGGCGCGACGGCGCCGCCATGGGGGCCCTCTATACGCCCCAGGCACGTGTGACGATCTTTTACAACAATGCTGGCGAGCTGGAGCCGCTGGGCGAACTCGTGGGGCGTGACGCGATCGCCAACGGTGTCGTCAACTTGATGAAGCCGCACCCGCCGCGCGGATGGAGCCACAACGCCACCGACGGGCTCCTCGTCGAGATCGACGGTGATCGTGCGACGGTCGATGCTCAGTTCATGGTCTTCAATATCGTGGGCGCGGAGAAGCCCGACACGGGCTGGCCGAGGGGCGTCTCTGGCGCTCAGGGCACAATCACCCCGATCGAGTCGGGCTACTATCGTCAGTCGCTCGTTCGGGTGGATGGGGCGTGGCTGATCGAAGCGCTCCGGATCATCCACAATCTGCCGTTTGCCTTCTGAAGACGGCGGCTCAGATGAAGGCGTTTGCCTATCGCCGCTACGCAGTAGGGGCGACGGTCTATGTGACCGGTCGGAGCGCCACGGACGGCGACTCGTCTTTTGAAGCCGTTAGGGAAACTGATTTTTACCATCGTCAATGACGTTGCCACGCCGGCGGGTCGTTGCTTCGGCTGCGGATTTTTGCGCATGGGCATCGCGATTGATGACTTGCAGGTTGGGCAAGCCCCAATAATTCAAAAGCGTCGGCCAGTCGGCATCGCGATGCTCACCCCACACGCGGAACAGAGGCGTGCGGTGGTCGACTTCCGAAGTGCGCAAGAGCCGCGCTCCGCTTGTCGCGCAGCGCCGGGCTTGCAATTTCCGTAGCAGTTTGACGTGGTTGCTAGGCGCGTTCCACAACTGCCAGGCGGTGACGCAAGCGGTGTGCCAGACGGCGTTCTTGTTGGGGCCCTTGTCCCAGAGATCGACATGCCAGCCAAGCCGATAGACGGGCTGTCCGCAGACCACGCAGTGGCCGGGTCCTCGTGAGAAGGCCTGTTGGCGGTATGGCGCGGGTGGCAGGCGAAAACTGGCGGCAAGATCGGGCTCATCGGTAGACCGAAGCCGCCATGTCCAACCTTTGGGTGTCCCGCTCTTGGCAGCCAAGGCCCGTGCCAGCCGGTCGGCTCGCAATGGATGCGCCCGCCAATAGCTGTCAATGGCGAGCCGTGGTGTCGGCGGGGTCCAACGTCTGGCCATGGCGTGTGCCAGCACAGCCGCAGGAAATACCTCCGGCAGAGCCTTGTTGAAACGCAGCAGCGCCCGCGCGTTCCGCAGCGCCAATGTCTCGGCCATCTTCATGGCGACAAGCATGCCACGCCAAGCGTAAACGCTTCGGAAAGCCGCGGTCCGGCTCGAGCGATACGACGGCTGGGTGCGGGACAAGCAGGGCTTCACGACGCATCGAAGCCACGGATGTGGCCGAGTCGGCTTCCTCGCATCGGATCTCACACGAATGATCACCGGTCAGAATATTGCCGTCGATGGCGGCCGGTGAGCTTGGCCAAAGCCCATACGCGGCTGTCTTGACGGCTCGATCTTTCCGATATACCGATATATCAGTATTTAGGTCATGGACCAAATACCTTTCCAAGGGAGGATCGATCCGTCATGTCAAAGTTTCGTAGTCTGCGTGCCCTGACCCTAGCCGGGGTGGCCTTGCTGATCGCCCATGGCGGCGCAATGGCCCAGACCGTCACGCTTAATCTGTGGTCGGAGCTGTCGGCTCCGCCAGAGTCCACCGTGCTCAACAAAGCCGTCGAGATGTTCAACGCTGCCAATCCGGGCATCGTGGTCAAGCACACCTCGTTCGAGAACACCGCTTATGAGACCGCGCTGCGCACCGCCTTTGCGGGTGGCACGCCGCCCGATATCGCCGAGGTCAATGCTGGCTCCAACGCGTTCCAATATGCCCAGTCGGGCCAGCTCATGGACCTCACCGATTTCGTAAAACCCATCGAGGAGAAGCTGCGTCCGGGTCTTGAGACCATGTACCAGTATGACGGCAAGTCCTATGGCGTGCTCTGGGGCCTCAAGGTCGGCAATGTGCTCTACTACAATCCCGTCATGCTGAAAGAGCAGGGGATCGATCCCGCTTCGCTGGCCACCTGGGAAGGCTTCATGGCCGCCAGCCAGAAGTTCCTCGATGCCGGCATTACGCCCATCGCCTTCGGCGACCGCGACCAGTGGACCGGCAATCACTATTTCAACCACATCCTGCACGGCATCCTGACCAAGGACGAGTATGACCATATCGGTCTGCAGACACTCGATCCCTCGATCACGTCGGCTCTCAAGTGGAGCGACCCCAAGGCGGTCCACGCCTGGGAGGTCTATAAGGCCGTGGCCGATGCCGGCTACTTCACCCCGGGCTATCTGTCGGACGACAACGACACCGCGGCGGGCCTGTTCTTCGCCGGCCGGGCGCCGTTCTACTCCACGGGGAGCTGGGGTGTCGGCATGGCCAAGGCCAATGGCGCGCAAAACGTCGCCCTGACGCTGTTCCCGCCCGTGGCCGATAGCCCCGAGCCGACCGCGATCGTCACCAATTCACTGCTGTTCACCATCCCGACCACGACCAGCGACGCCGATGCGGCCAAGAAATTCCTCGAATTCCTGACCAGCGAGCCCGTCCAGAAGCTCTATGTCGAGGAGAACTTCGACCTGAGCCCCTATCAGTACGACAGCTCAGGCTGGACCATGGATCCCATGTTGCGCCAGATTGCCGGCCTGCTCGACAATGCCCAGAATGCCTCGCCGTTTCTCGATATGATCGAGGACGTCAAGTGCATGCAGGAAAACGTCAACGAGGCTAATGTGGCAGTCCTGACCGGCGATCTGTCGCCGCAGGAAGCCGGCGACATGCATCAGGAATGCGTCACCGACCTGCGCGCAGAGCGCGGCTGGTAAGCTCCCCCGACGGCGGCGGCCCAAGCGGTCGCCGCCGCCCTGCCTTGATAGGAGAATGCCGTGGCGCGCCCTGGCCGGACCAATTTTCACATCTGGCTGCTGCTACCGGCCTTTGTCTTTTATACCGTGTTCTGGATTGCCCCGGCGCTGATCGCGCTGCTGTCCAGTTTCACGCAGTGGAACGGCATCAGCCTCGCCTCCATCCACTGGGTCGGAGTGGCCAATTACCTGGAACTTTTCGACGATCGCTGGTTCTGGAACGCACTGCGCAACAACCTGTTGTTCGTCGCCGTGGTGCTGAGCTCCATCATCATCCTGGGCATGACCTACGCGCTCATCCTCAATGCCAAGCCGCGCGGACACTCGGTATTTTCAACCATCTTCTTCATCCCCATCGTGCTCTCGAGCGTCGTCATCGGGCTGCTGTTCACCCAGATGCTGAGCCCGACTGTGGGGCTCGTCGGTCCGGCGCTGGCGGCCGTCGGCATACCGGGCGTCGAGCAATATCAATGGCTGGGCAGCAAGGAAACGGCGCTGCCCATGGTGATGCTGGTCTATATCTGGCGCGAGTTGGGCTTTGCCATCCTGCTGCTGCTGGCGGGACTACAGACCATTCCCAACGACTATATCGAGGCTGCGCGCATCGATGGCGCCAGCCCGTGGAACATCACCCGCCATATCACCCTGCCGCTGATGCGACCGGTGCTGACCGTGGTCATCGTGCTGGTCACCACCAATGCCTTCCTGCTGTTTGACCTGGTCATCGTCATGACCAATGGCGGCCCCTTCCATGGCTCCGAAGTGCTGAGCGTCTTCATGTACAGCCAGGCCTTCCTCAAGGGGAATCCCGGCTATGGCACTGCGATCGCCATGATGCTGTTCGTCATCATTCTCTGCGTCAGCGGCATTCAGCTTGCCCTGAGCGGGCGCGGACAGAAGGCCTGATCATGTTCAAATCCCTGCCGCTCCTCGTCCGCATCTTCGCCTATATCCTGCTGGTTGCCCTCGCGGCATCGGTGGTACTGCCCTTCCTGTGGATGATCTCGACCGCGCTCAAGACCACCGGCGAGATCAACCAATCCCCGTTCTCGCTGCCCGCAACGCCCAACTTCTGGGTCTTCGTCGATGCCTGGGTGCAGGGCGATTTCACCAAGCTCTATCTCAACTCCCTCGGCATCACTGTCGTAGCGGTAGCCGGATTGCTGGCCTTCTGCAGTGCCGCCGGCTATGCGCTCGCCCATTTCGAGTTCCGCGCCAAGGAAGCGGTGTTCATCTACTTCCTGGCCGGCATGATGATCCCGCCCCAGGTCATCATGGTCCCCAGCTTCAAGCTGATGGCGACGCTGGGCCTGATCAACACTTATGCGGCGGTGATCCTCACCTATTTCGCCTGGGTGCCCTTCGCCATCTTCTTCTTCCGCGCCTATTTCAGCGGCATCCCCAAGGAATTGGCGGAAGCCGCGCGCGTCGAGGGCGTCTCGGAGTGGAATATCTTCATCCGCATCATGCTGCCGCTGGCCAAACCGGCGATGGCCACGGTGGGCATCGTCTACTTCATCTGGATTTTCAACGATTTCATGTGGCCGCTGATCTATCTCAACGATCAGTCCCTGCGCACCGTGACGCTGGGCATGATGGCGTTCCAGGGCAGCCATGCCGCGCTGATGAACCTGAAGGTGGCCGCGTTGATCATCGCCACCGGCCCGCCGCTCGTCATTTTCCTGATCTTCCGTCGCCAAATCCAGAACGGCCTGATCGAAGGCGCCCTCAAGGCCTGATCCGCTAATCCAAGGACTTTTCATGTCTCAGACCACACCTTCGGACATCGCGTTCCGCTGGAGCGCCGCCGCCGAACAGCCCGATTTCGTGCGCCACGGCCACGCGGTTCCGGCCGCCGGGCTCGACAGCGCCACGGCGCTGAACTTTGATGGTTTTTCGGCTTATGTGGCCGCGCCCCTGCCTGGCACCTTGCCTGGCGCCTTCCATATCGCGGCCAATGTGGCGTTGGCTGCCTATCCGTGGAATGTCTGCCCGATCCTCGACGTGCTGACCCTCGAGCGCGATGGCGGCGAATCCGGCTTCAGCGTCGGTATCGGCGATCGTGGCCGGCCACGCTTCGCGCTTGTCACCCACACGGGCCTTCACGTGGTCAATGGCGAAACTGCGCTAGACCTGCATCAGTGGCACCGCCTGGTCTTCGCGTTCGAACCGGACGTCGCGCTCTCCATCACCCTCGATGGCGTCGAGATCGGCCGCACCAGCATTTCCGGGCGCTACCGTCCGTCCGAGGCCGCCGAAGCCCTGATTGGCCGCACGCGCCACGAGATCATCCCCACCGGCCCGATCCGCCCCTACGCGCATCTGCCGATCACCGTCTATTTCGATGGCCTCATCGAGGGCGTAACGGTCGGCACCGGTCCAGCGCCGGTGACGGCAGCCAAAGCTGAGGGCAGGGCCGATATCGCCCCACGTCGCCTGCCGGCCGGTCCTGTCGGCGCCGGACGCTTCGGCGCGACCTATGAACACCTCAAATACTACGATGGCTGGGATCGCCGCTGGCGGGTAGGAGAGCACCCCGACGTCCTCGTGCGCTTCGACAAGGCCGACTATCGCGTCGTGTTCTGGCGCGGCACCAATTACATCCCCTGCTGGGTCAGCGGCGACGGCATTTGGTACACCAACGAGTTCAACGAAACCTGGGGCAATGGCGCCACCGGTTGCGCCGAACCGATGTCGGACAAGCACTGCGCCTATTCCCATGTGCGCATCATCGAGAGCCACGATGCTCGCGTCGTGGTGCACTGGCGCTACGCGCTGGTCGACGTGCTCGACGTGCGCCCGCGCAAGGACCCCGTCAGCGGCTGGAGCGATTTCTCCGACGAAGTCTACACCATCTATCCGGACGGCTCGGCCACGCGCTCGATAACGCTGCATTCCACCCAGCCCATGGAGTCGCACGAATTCCAGGAATCCATCGTCGTGCTCGGCCCCGGCCAGCGCCCCGAGGATGTGCTGGAGCTCGAACCCGTGACCCTGGCCAATATGGCGGGCGAAGCCCACACTTATTCCTGGGCCAATGGGCGGCCGCGCCACCTACCGGAGCCGGCCCGCGCCAATATCGCAATGATCAACACGAAATCCGCCCAGCGGCCCTACATGATCGTGTCGGACGAGCCATGCCTGACGCGCGATGACGGTCCGCAACCGGGGCCGCTATTCCCGCCCTATTATCACGAGACCCTGGGCGACGGTCAGACCTTCCCCTGGTGGAATCACTGGCCGACCAGCGACATTCCCTCGGACGGACGGCGCGCCGTGGCGGCCGACCGGGCCTCGCATTCCTCGGTGCTGACCGGGTCCGAATGGGCCGATTACAAGGTCACGCCCACCTCGCGCCAACGCGTGATGCTGCATGGTCTGACCACGCAGAAGGCTGAGGACTTGGTCCCGCTGGCCGCCGCATGGCTGTCGCCCGCGCCCCTCACCGGCCTGACCGAAGGCGCGAACGGCGTCTTCGATCCGCTGGAGAAGGCCTACCTGCTATCAGGCCCGGCAGAATTGTCCTTCACGCTGCAGGCAAGTGAAGCTTCCCCGGTCATCAATCCGGCCTTTGTGCTGGAAGGCTGGTCAGCGGGCGCCATGGATGTTGTGATCGACGGCCAGGTGCGGCCCGAGGGCGACAGCCTGCGCATCGGCTGGCGGCATAGCGCCGAGCGGAGCGACCTTATCGTCTGGGTGGAACTATCGGCGACGGTCCCGGTCGCCGTGAGCTTCCGGCCCCGACGCTAGCAAGGTCGGCGGCGCGGACCTCCACCCGCTCCGCCGACCCTGCTCGCTAAGCCGAAAAGCGCTCGAACTCTTCCAGCAAGGGTCCCGCCTGGGGGGCAAACAGTTCGGCACGTTCCGCCATGAGGTGGCGGATGGTGAGGAACACCCGGTCCAGGTGGATCTTCATCGCCTGCGCGGCGGCGTTTTCGTCACCAGCGCGGATCCCTTCCACAATGGCCACATGCTCGGCCAGCACGATGGTCATGTGATTGGGTTCGGGCATCTGCAGGCGGCGGACGCGGTCGAGCTGTGCCTTGGCGCCGGTCACCAGCCGCCAGATACGCTGGGATGCGCCGTGTTCGCAGATCAGCTGATGCATGGCCTCGTCCTGCTCGTAGAACTGGTCATAGTCCCGCTCGCCCGCAAGCGTGCGCTGCTGATGCATGTTGAGGTCGAGGCGCGCGAGGAATTGTTTGTCGACGCGCCGTGCCGCAAACCGCACGACCTTCATCTCGAGCGCATCGCGCACCAACTGGCCTTCCAGCACGTAGCGCAGGTCGATCGGGGCAACGAAGGTGCCCGCATTGGGGCGCACGTCGACCAGGTTCTCGGCATGCAGTTGCAGGATGGCCTCGCGCAGGGGCGTGCGTGAAATCTGCAGCTCCTCGCAGATTTTCTTTTCATTGATCGCCATGCCGGGGGGCATGTCCAGCGATACGATCGCCCGCCGCACCAGCTCATAGACCTGCGCGGTCTTGGGCAGCGCCTGGTTGATATCGGCAACGGAGAAGTTGATTGAGCTCGCTATGTCGGTGGCGGCGCTCAGTCTCGGCCTTGGCATGGGCGGTCTCGAACAGGTGGATCGTATGCGTCATCCTATCCGGCTCGGCGGACATTGACACTACCGATATAGCAATATACCGATATATCAGTTTATTTGGCAATGGTGGCCACGATGTCCGACCTGCAGATTTCTGGCCTCAACAAGTCCTACGGTGCCGTGCCGGTGCTCAAGGGCATCGACCTGTCGATCCACTCGGGCGAGTTCGTCGTCTTCGTGGGGCCGTCCGGTTGCGGAAAATCAACGCTGCTGCGCATGATCGCGGGCCTCGAAGAGATCACCGCGGGCACTATTTCCATTGGCGGGCAGGTGGTCAACGACATGCCGCCGGCCGACCGCGCCATCGCCATGGTGTTCCAGTCCTACGCGCTCTATCCCCATATGAGCGTGCGCGACAATATGAGCTTCGGCATGCGCATGGCCAAGGCGCCCAAGGCCGAGATCGACCGTCGCGTGAACGCCGCCGCCGACATGCTGCAACTGACGCTGCTGCTCGATCGCCTGCCCAAGCAGCTTTCGGGCGGCCAGCGCCAGCGCGTCGCCATCGGCCGCGCCATCACCCGCGATCCCAAAGTGTTCCTGTTCGATGAACCACTGAGCAATCTCGACGCCGCCCTGCGCGTGGCGACCCGTATCGAAATCGCCCGCCTCAAGCAGTCCATGCCGCAAACCACGATGATCTACGTCACCCACGATCAGGTCGAGGCCATGACCCTGGCCGACCGTATCGTGGTGATGCGCGCCGGCCATATCGAGCAGGTCGGCACGCCGCTCGAACTTTATCACAATCCGGCCAACCAGTTCGTCGCCGGCTTCATCGGCTCGCCAGCGATGAATTTCGTCGCCGTTACCCCCATTGTGGACGGCCAGGTCAAGTCCAGCTCGGGCGATCCGGTGGCCATTCCATTTGCCTTCCAGCCCTCCGGCTCCCTCATGCTCGGCGTGCGGCCCGAGGATCTGGTACTGACCACCGGCCCGGCGCTGGTGCGCGGCACCGCGTCCATCATCGAGAATCTCGGTGAGCTGGCCATCGCCTACGTGGATGTCGGGGGTGCTGAACCGCTCATCGTAAAGCTGCCGGGCGACAGCGCCCTGCGGCAGGGCGACGCGGTGGCGCTGTCCGCGCCGCAAAGCCGGCTGCACCTGTTTGGTGCCGATGGCAATACTCTGCGCCCCGCAAGCGCGCAGACCGAGATCTGAACCGAAAGTAGACCTATGAAAGCCTTCGTCCTTCATGGCCAGCGGGACCTTCGGGCCGAGCTGGTCCCCACCCCAATGCCGGGCCCTGGCGAGGTTCTGGTGCGGGTAAGGCGGGCTGGTATCTGCGGCTCCGACATCCACTACTTTGTGCATGGCCGTGCCGGCAGTTTCGTGCCCAAGCGCCCCTTCATTCTGGGCCATGAGATTGCCGGCGAAATTGCCGAACTCGGCCCGGGCGTCGATCCGGCGCTTGCCGGCAGGCGTGTGGCGGTTGATCCATCGATACCCTGCGGCACCTGCGCGTTCTGTCGCGAGGGACGCTACAACCTCTGTCTCAACATGCGCTTCTACGGCTCGGCGAGCACCGATCCGCATGTCGATGGCGGCTTTGCCGAATATGTGGTCGCGCCCGCCGCCAATTGTCATGTCCTGCCCGACGGCCTGGGCTGGGCCGAAGCCGCAATGACCGAACCTTTGTCAGTGGCGGTGCATGCGGTGATGCGCTCCGGCGGCGTGGCCGGCAAGAGCGTGCTGGTCACCGGTGGCGGCGCCATCGGTCAGTTGACGGCCCTCGTGGCACGGGCATTCGGCGCGTCCACGGTGACGCTTGCCGACATCGCGGCCTTTCCGCGCAATCTGGCAGTCCAGCTCGGCGCCGACAGTAATCTCGATGCTTCCGATCCCGTTGCCGTCGAACGTGGTTTGGCCCTGACACCGGGCGGCTTTCACGTGGTGTTCGAGGCCTCCGGCGCGCCACCTGCCGTTCCTCTCTCCATCGCGCTGGCGCGGCGCGGCGCCACCATCGTGCAGATCGGCACCCTGCCAGCCGATGTTACCGCCCCGCTCAACACCATCATGGCGCGCGAGTTGAGCTATGTGGGCTCGTTCCGCTTCGCCAATGTCTTCGCCATCGCGCTCGATCTGATGGCCTCCGGCCGTGTCGATGTCGCGCCGTTGGTCAATGCGGTGATGCCGCTGGATGAAATGGCCAGCGCCATGGATCGCGCCATCGGCAAGGATGGCGTCATCAAGGTTCAGGTCGAGCCATGAAGAGCTTTGGTGGGTCCGCGCTCGGCGGCGTCCTTGACGCCGTCTAGCCCTTATCGCCTTTCAAACATCTGAGGGTCCCCATGCCACTGGTCACCAATCCCATCCTACCCGGCTTCAATCCGGACCCGTCCATCCTGCGTGTCGGCGATGACTATTACATCGCCACCTCGACCTTCGAATGGTATCCGGGCGTGCAGATCCATCACAGCCGCGACCTGGCGAACTGGACGCTGCTGACGCGGCCTCTCAACCGCAAGAGCCAGCTCGACATGCGCGGCAACCCCGACAGTTGCGGGGTGTGGGCGCCCTGCCTCAGCCATGACGGGGAAAAATTCTGGCTGGTCTATACCGACGTCAAGCGCAAGGACGGCTCGTTCAAGGACACGCACAACTATATCGTCTGGGCGGACAAGATCGAAGGGCCGTGGTCCGATCCCGTCTACATCAATTCCTCAGGCTTTGACCCCAGCCTGTTCCACGACGATGACGGCCGCAAGTGGTTCGTCAACATGCTGTGGGATCACCGCAGCCGGCCCAACATGTTCGCCGGCATCCGCCTGCAGGAATACGACCCCGTCGCGCGCTCTCTCGTGGGGCCGATGAAGACGATCTGGCATGGCACCGAGCTGGGACTGACCGAAGGCCCCCATCTCTACAAGCGCAATGGCTGGTACTATCTGCTGACCGCCGAGGGCGGCACCGGCTACGATCATGCGGTGTCGCTGGCGCGATCGCGCCAGATCGATGGTCCTTACGAGACACATCCGCAAAAACATATCTTCACCGCCAAGGATGCCCCGCTTCATCCCCTGCAACGCACCGGCCATGGCGACTGGGTAGAGACGCCTGATGGCCGCCACTATATCGTCCATCTGGCCGGGCGGCCCATCACCCAGAAACGGCGTTGCGTGCTGGGCCGCGAAACCGCGATCCAGGAAGTCGAATGGCGCGACGACTGGCTGTGGCTCAAGGGCGGCGGTTTGTTGCCCCATCTGGCCACGGATGTGGCTGGCACCCGCGACGATGACCTGTTTTGGGCGCCGAAACACTATGACTTTGACGCCGGCTTGCCCGCCGATTTCCAGTGGCTGAGGACACCGGAGCCAGAGCGGATATTTGCCGTCGCCGATGGCCGGCTGCGCCTGTTCGGGCGTGAATCGATTGGCTCATGGTTCGAACAGGCCCTGGTCGCCCGCCGACAGACCCATTTCGACTATGACGCCGAGACCCTGGTGGAAATCTCGCCGACCGACGAACGCGTGATGGCCGGTCTGGTCGCCTATTACCAGCGCTACAATTTCCACTATCTCGCGGTTACCGCCGATGCGGACGGCAACCGCGAACTGCTGATCATGAGCTCGGAAAGCAGTTTCCCCGACGGCAATCTGCGGTTCCCCGCCGCGCCGGTCCGGCTACCGCCGACGGGGGCCGTTCGTCTGGCACTATCGATCCGGCAGGCCCGGCTGCAATTCTTCTACGGCCTCGGAGCCGACGGCGATCTCATCCCCATTGGCCCCGTACTCGATGCTTCCCTGCTTTCCGACGAGGGCGGTGCCTATGGGGTCGACGGCAGCTTTACCGGCGCCTTCGTCGGCGTCGCCGCCAATGACCTCAACGGCACCGCGACCGCCGCCGATTTCAGCTACTTCCTCTACGCGCCGCAGCGCATCGATCCCTAGGGCCAGAGCCGCGTGGCTTTCCAGCCGCGATCGATGCGATTGTAGAGCAGCCTGACGTGCTGCCGGTCGGTACAGCCCTGCCAGAACTCGACGCTGTCGGGCCTGACCGCGAATACCGACCAACCGCCCGGCACTTCGCTCGGATCGGCGGCACTCTGTTCCAGGTCGGCATCCATGATCTGACTTTGCCGCTCCAGTGCGGCACCGGAGCGGGCTTCCGCCGAGCGCGCCCAGAAATCGGCCGCGGCCGCCTCGCGACCCAAATCCACTGCCGTGCCGCGAACACGAACCTGCCGCCCCAACAACGGCCAATAGAAGGTCAGCGCCACCTCGCTCGTGCCCGCTATTTGCTGGCCCTTCGGGCTTTTCCGGCTGGTGGCGTAATGCCAGCCGCGCTCGTCCAGGTCCTTCAGAATCAGCACCCGGGCATCCGGCCGGCCCTGTGCGTCCACGGTGCCGAGTGTCATGGCATGTGGCTCCGTGATGCCGGCCGCAATGGCCTCGCGGAGCCAGATGACAAACTGGTCCTGCGGCACCTCGGCGATCGCCACCGGATCGAAGTCCGGCAGCGGTCCGGCAAGGCTGGGCAATTTGCGCAGCAAAAGGCGGGTGGGCGAGGCGGTCATGGCCGCCCCACGATGAGCCGCAGCGAACCATCGAAAAATGGCTGGCTCCGCAAATGCCCATATTTGCGATCCCAGGTGCCATCCGCCAGGTCGCGTCCCAGATGCTCCACGAAACGCGGCCCGACCGCTGGATCGACAAAGCTCCAGGCCGAGTTTGCCAGCCGCGCGCCCGGCTCCAGCAGCCGTTCCGGCCGGCCGTAATACGCCTCGCTAAACCCGTCGATGCAGCCGAGCGGTACCGGTATGTCCTGCACCTCCGCCTGTCCCCCAAGCCCCTCGACGATGGATGCCATGGTGGGATAACGCCGCGCCTCGGTGGCGATGGCTTCGGGCGCATAATCATTGAGCCAGAACCGATCGAGCGCCGCCGGATCGCAGGTTAGGATCAGCACTGGCCCGCGCGTGACGCGCCGCATTTCGGCGAGGCCCGCCGCAAGGTCCTGCCATTGATGCACCGAGAATGTCGTCATGCTGGCATCAAAGCTCTGGTCGGCAAAGGGCAGGCGCTCCGCCACGCCGTCGACGGCAGCCACCAGATGCGCCGGACGCTGCGCCCGCATCGAGGCAGAGGGCTCGATCGCCGTCACCTCCCGATCGACCGGCTCGTACGAACCGGCACCGGCCCCAACATTCAGCACGCTTCGCGCCGCGCCCAGTGCGTCACCAATCCGTTGTGCAAAATACGGTTCCGGCTGGCGGTAGTTTGTGTAGTTTACGCCGATCACGCCGTAATTGGCGTCGCCGGCGCTGCCGTCGACATGTCGCTGTGTCATCTGGTTTTCCTCGATCTGCCGGCAGAAGACAGCATGCGGCGCGCGCTGAAAACCGATATGATCGAACACGCTATGTTCGGAAAGCTCACATGAGAAAACTCCCCTCGCTCAACGCTTTACGCGCTTTCGAAGCGGCTGGTCGGCATGGACGAATGACGCTTGCGGCCGAGGAACTGCATGTCACCCACAGCGCCATCAGCCGCCAGGTGCAGCAGTTGGAGCAGCGGCTCGGCGTCGCGCTGTTCGAGGGCCCCAAGAATGCGCTACGGCTGACCGATGCCGGCAATCGGCTGATGCTGGGCCTGACGCCGGCCTTCGATCAGCTGGACCTGGCGGTGCGGTCAGTCGCCGATACCGACGAGGGGACGCTCGACGTATCGTGTCCCGGCACCTTCACCATGCGCTGGCTCATCCCGCGACTGTATCGCTTCCGGCAGGCGCATCCCGAGATCGAGGTGCGCCTGAGCGCGTCGAGCAAGCCGGTCGATATCGCGCGCGACAATGTCGATGTCGCCATCCGGGCCGGCGCCGGTCCATGGCCGGCCGGTCTTGAGGTCACCCATCTGTTCGACGAACAGATCGGCCCCGTCGCGGCGCCAATCCTGGCGCGGGCGGTGGCCGACGATATCGCCACCGTGCCGCTGCTGCATTCGCGCACGCGCCGCCATGCCTGGACCGATTGGAGCCGTCGCGCCGGCGTGCCGACCAGCGGCGATGGCGGCAACGAATACGAGCATTTCTACTTCATGCTGGAAGCGGCATCCGCCGGGCTTGGCGTCTGCATCGCACCCTGGCCGATGGTGGCCGACGACCTGCGCGCCGGTGTCCTGGCGGCGCCGCTAGGGTTCATCGCCAGCGGGCAGGAATATGTGGCGATGCGCCGATCGCACCGGCATCGCAAGTCGGCAATGTTCTGCCAATGGCTGGCAGAGGAGGCCAGGGCCTTCGGCGCCTACGCGCCCTGATCGGCTCCTGTGACCGCCATCGAACTGCCGCGCGCGACCAGCCTCGGGGTGACGACGAAGTGCTCGGCCTGCGTGCGGCCCTTGATGCGCTCGATCAGCAACCGCGTCGCCTGACGGCCGATTTCCCGGCCGAATTGGTCGACGCTAGTCAGATTGTTCTGGGTGAAGGCACACGGCGCCGAATTGTCATAGCCGATGATCCCCATATCGTCCGGCACCCGGAAACCGAGTGCGCGAACAGCGCTGAGCACTTCGAGCGCATAATAGTCGGCCCAGCCGAAGATGGCATCGGGGCGCTGGGGGCTCTCCAGCAAGGCGCGAACCGTCGCCGTCACATCATCCAGCCCGTCATCGGCCGACGCGATGCGGATGTCGTGCTCGGCAAAGCCGGCGCTACGCAATGCATCCGCAAAGCCCCGTTCGCGCTTTTGCGACACGTCTGCCGACATCAGGTCGTTCCGCCCCAGCGTGATCATCGCCGGCCGCCGGTAACCCTGTGCCAGCATGTGTTCGGCCACGATGGCGCCGCCCCGCACGTCATCATTGTTGGCCGAATCGAACGACTGCGCATCCGGCGCATGGTGGCCGATGACCACGATGGGAACTTCGCTGGCGATCCCTTCAAGATCCACGGTCGCCATGCGCTGGCCGATCATGATGAGGCCATCGATCTGCCGGTCGACCATGGCATGCACGATCGCCCGTTCCACCGAGGACGACCCCCGGCCGACGCCGAACAGCGGCAGGTATTGCGTGCCCGCCAGGCCATCATCGATGCCGTCGATGAGATCGGGAAAGAACGGGTTCTTCATATCGGCCATCAGCACGCCGACCGTATAGGTCTGGCCGCGCATGCCGCGGGCCGCCGAGTGCGGGCGGTAGCTGAGCTTGTCCATGGATTGGCGGACCTTGAGGCGCATCGCGTCGCTGACCCCATAGGCGTCGCGCAGCACTTTGGAGACCGCGGCCACCGACACCCCGGCATCCTCGGCCACGGTGCGAATCGTTACCCGCTCGCTTTTCTTTCTCGGCGCCATGTCCCGTCCATCCTCCGGTCGCCACAGTTAGCAGGGGTCGCACCCATGGTCGATTCCAACACTTCACCACTCCCATTTTTTCTCTTGTGGGGAATTTGGTGCCGTGCTTAGATTGTGTAGAACGATACACGTAGAACGATACACGCGCAATGATATGCACTCGGGTTAGCCGGGTGCCGCAGGAGAAGCCGGCTAACGGCTCGTCTGCTCTGGGAGGATTTCTGATGAATGACGCGTCGCCCGTCCGGGCCGCAACAGCCCTGTCCGCACGTCCAAAGGTCAACTGGACGGCGCAGATGGTGCGCCCTCTGGCGGATGGCGGCGTCGAGACGCCAGCCACCTTCCTGCGCAAGAGCTTCACTGTGGATGGCGCCGGCGATGCCGTGCTGCGCATCAGCGCGCAGGGGCTGTATCGCGCTTTCATCAATGGCCAGCGCGTCGGCAATGACCTGCTGACACCCGGCTGGACCGCCTATGACCAGCGCCTGTCCTACCAGACCTATGATGTCGGCCCACTGCTGCAGGCTGGCGATAACGTCATCGAGATCTGGCTGGCCGATGGGTGGTTCCGCTCGCAGATGATGTGGGGCGAGGCGCCGATCTACAATACCTGGGGCGACACCATCGCGGCGATTGCCGAACTGCGTGGTGGCGACGGCAAGCTGCTGCTGGCCACTGATGCGAGCTGGCAGAGCGGCGAATTGCCGATCCGCAAGTCGGGCATCTATTTCGGCGAAATCTACGATGCCGGTTTCACCCCGGCCGTCACGGCGGGCAGCGAAGTTGTGCCGTTCGATCAGGCTCGCCTCGTGGCCTATGAAGCGCCGCCGGTGCGCGAACTCGCGGCGCTGGAACCGGTCGCCAACCATACCGACGATGCCGGCCGCCGGGTCTATGATTTCGGCCAAAACAGCGGCGGCTATGTGGCCTTCACCGTGCGAGGCCAGGCTGGCGCCCGCATCATCGTCGAACACGCCGAAATCCTCGACAAGGACGGCCAGTTCTACAATGGCAACCTACGCACCGCCGCCGCGCGCCTCGAATATGCACTGAGCGGAAACGGCGACGAACACTACCGCCCGACCTTCACCTTCCAGGGCTTCCGCTATGCGCGCGTGACCATCGAGGGGCAGGCCGAACTCATCGATATCGTCTCGGTGCCGATCAGTTCAGTGCACGAACTCAAGGCCGGTTTCACCTCCGGCAATGCGCTGGTCAACCGGCTGTTCCTCAACACTGTCTGGTCGCAGCGCGCCAATTTCATCGAAGTCCCCACCGATTGCCCGCAGCGCGACGAGCGCCTGGGCTGGACCGGCGACGCGCAGGTCTTTGCCGGCACCGCCTGTTATCTCGGCGAAGTGCAGGGCTTTTTCCGTAAATGGATCCGCGACGTTATGGCCGACCAGCGCGAAGACGGCGCGGTCCCGCATGTGGTGCCCGATCCCACCCGCCTCAATCCCAAGGACTATCCGGGCTTTTATGGCTCGACCGGTTGGGGCGATGCCATCGCCATGGTGCCGTGGCAAGTCTACCTGCATTATGGCGACACCGATTTCCTCGCCGAAACCCTGCCCGCTATGGTCAAATGGGTCGACTTCGTCTGGTCGATCAGCAATGGCCCCATCGTCAAGCCGCCGCGGGCCTGGGGCGGCCGCGGCTTCACCTTCGGCGACTGGCTGCAGCCCAGCGGTCCTTCCGCCAAGCCCCTGCCGACCATCAGCGACGACGCCGCGGCGACGATGTACCTGTTCATCACCTCGACCCTGGTCGGGCGTATCGCGGGCATTGTCGGCAACGAAGCCACCGCCATCCGCATGGCCGATATCGCCGGCAAGGTGAAGGCCGCCTTCGCTGGCGAATTCATCACGCCCAATGGCCGCGTGGCCGGCGACGACCAGACCTCCTATGCGCTGGCGTTCCTCCATGGCCTGATCCCGCAAGACAGCCAGGGCGCCGCCAAGGCCTATTTCAAGAACTCGATCCATCGCACCGATGGGCGCATCGGCACCGGCTTCATTGGCACCCCGGCTTTGCTGCCGGCGCTGGTCCAGATCGGCGAGATGGGCCTCGCCTCCGAAGTGTTCCTGCAGGAAAACGTGCCGGGCTGGCTCTACCAGGTGCGCAAGGGCGCGACCACGATCTGGGAGCGCTGGGACGCCATCCAGGAAGACGGCTCGATCTACAATCCGCAGATGAATTCCTACAATCACTACGCCTATGGCGCCGTATGCCAGTGGCTGCTCGAAGGCGTGGCCGGCTTCCGTCCCGATCCCACGGCGCCGGGCTTTGCCCACATCATCTTCGAGCCGACCATCCTCGATGGCCTGTCACCTGTCGCCGCGCATCACGATAGCCCCAATGGGCGCATCGAGGCCGGCTGGACCGTCGATGGCGACCGCATCCGCTACCGCTTCGTCGTGCCCCTCGGCGCCACCGCAACGCTCCGCCTGCGTCCGGAATATCGCGATGCTGTCCTTGATGGCGTGTCGATCGCATCGGGCGCGGACATCAGCGCCGGTCCCGGCGAGCACATTGTCGACTTCATCTATTCGGTCCCGCCGCGGGAGGTTCACGGCGGGCCGATGGGTCACTCGCGCACGCCATAAACGAGCGGCACGTCAAACTGCCCGCAGCAAGCGGGCCCAATGGGAGGAAACTGCATGACTTCAAAATTCAAGGGATCACGGCTTGCGGGCCTGGCCGCCGGCCTGCTGCTCTCGGCCAGCTTCGTCGGCACCGCCATGGCGCAGGATGTCACCCTGTCGTTCCTGGTCGACAATACCGATGCGTCCACCGTCACGGTCGCCCAGGCTTTGGCTGACGCCTTCATGGCCAAGAACGCCGATATCGCCATCGAACTGGAAACCCGTCCGGGTGGCGGCGAGGGCGACAACATCGTCAAGACGCGCCTGGCGACCGGCGAAATGGCCGATGTGTTCCTCTACAATGCCGGCTCGCTGTTCCAGGCCATCAATCCGCAGCAGAACCTGATGCCGCTGACCGCCGAGCCCTTCGAGGCCAATGTCATCGACACCTTCCAGAAAACCGTCACCGCCGGTGGCGACGTGTTCGGCGTGCCCTTCGCCACCGCCATGGGTGGCGGCGTGATGTACAACAAGAAAATCTATGCCGATCTCGGCCTCTCGGTTCCCAAGACCTGGGACGAGTTCATGGCCAACAACGAAAAGATCAAGGCCGCCGGCAAGGTCGCGGTGATCCAGAGCTTCGCCGATACCTGGACCAGCCAGCTGTTCGTGCTGGGCGACTTCTACAACGTCATCACCGCCGAGCCCGATTTCGCGGATAAATACACCAACAATCAGGCCAAATACGCCACCGACGCCGCAGCCATCAAAGGCTTCGAGCGCCAGGAAGCCGTGTTCAAGGGCGGCTATCTCAACGAAGACTTCGCCGCCGCCAAGTTCGACGACGCCATTCGCATGCTGGCGACCGGCGAAGGCGCGCACTACCCCATGCTCAGCTTCGCCGCTGGTAGCGTGGTCTCCAACTATCCCGAAAATCAGGCCGATGTCGGCTTCTTCGCCCTGCCGGGTGACGACGCTGCCAAGAACGGCCTGACCGCCTGGATGCCATCGAGCCTCTATATCCCCAAGACCACCGAACATGCCGATCAGGCCAAGGCGTTCCTGGCCTTCGTGGCCTCGACCGAAGGCTGCGATGTGCAGACCAAGGCCGTCGGCGTCACCGGTCCCTACCTGATCAAGGACTGCACCCTGCCGGCCGATGTTCCGGCCGTGGTGGCCGACTTGCTTCCCTACTTCCAGCGCGATGGCGGCACCGCTCCTGCGCTCGAATTCCTCTCGCCCATCAAAGGGCCGGCACTGGAGCAGATCACCGTTGAAGTCGGCTCCGGCATCCGCTCGGCGGCCGACGGCGCCGCGCTTTACGACGAGGACGTCAAGAAGCAGGCCCAGCAGCTTGGCATTGCCGGCTGGTAATCTGTCAGGTTTGATCGAGATCGGAGCCCGACCCCATGGTGATATGGGGCCGGGCTTCGGCGACCGGGAGGAACGATGCCATGAGTGACGCGACCCACGCCGCGCCGCGACCCAAGCGACGAACCACCTCGGCCTATCCGAGTTGGTTCTACCTGCCTGCCGCCATCATCTATGCTGTCCTGTTCCTGTTCCCCACGGTCGCCTCGCTGTTCTTCAGCCTGACGCGCTGGACCCTGTTCGACGCCACCTTCATCGGCTTCGACAATTTCGTGCAATTCTTCCGCGAGCCGTTCCTGGTCAAGGGCCTGGTCAATACGCTGATCTATGCGGTGCTCACATCCGGCCTCAAGGTCGTACTCGGCTTCCTGCTCGGCGTGCTGCTGACCTCCCGGATCATCGCCCGCGGCTATCTCCGTTCCGTGCTGTTCTTCCCGGTGCTGGTCTCCACCGTCGGCGTCGGCATTACCTTCACCGTGATGATGCACCCCACCACCGGCGTCATCAACGAAACGCTGGGCCTGTTCGGCATCAAGGGTCCCGGCTGGCTGACCGATCCCAACCTG
Source organism: Devosia sp. (assembly GCF_028290625.1). GTDB lineage: Bacteria > Pseudomonadota > Alphaproteobacteria > Rhizobiales > Devosiaceae > Devosia. The sequence continues at coordinate 86,441 of NZ_JAQGJM010000027.1, read as the reverse complement.
GCGCTGTTCTCGGTGGCCCTGGTCGATGTGTGGAAGGGCGTGGGTCTCGCCACGGTCATCTACATCGCCGGCATCGTCTCCATTCCGCAGGAATATTACGAGGCCTCGTTGATCGATGGCGCCAGCGCCTGGGACAATTTCTGGAACATCACCCTGCCGCTGGCCAAGCCCGCGACAGTCACCGTCATCATCCTCAGCCTGATCGGCGGCTTGCGCAGTTTCGATCTGATCTGGGCCATGACCAAGGGCGGGCCGGGCTTCACCTCCGACGTCATCGCCTCGGTAATCTACAAGCAGTATCAGGCCGGCTTCTATGGCCTGTCCACCGCTGGCAATGTGGTGCTGTTCGTCATGGTCGCCATCATCATCATTCCGCTCTCGGGCTTTCTCAACCGCCAGGGGGATGGCCAGTGAATTATCTGCGCCGCAACTGGATCGGCATTTTGGCCATCCTCGTGTCGACCATTGTGTTCCTCGTGCCCTTCGCCTTCATCGTGCTGACCGCGCTCAAGGACAAACGGCAATCGTCCTTGCGCGAATTCTCGCTACCGAACGGATTTCACCTCTGGGACAATCTGGTCGAGGTGATCCAGACTCGCAATTACATGGTGCTGACCGCCTTCGTGAACAGCGCCATCCTGACCGTCGCCAGCGTCACTCTCCTCGTGATCTTCGCCGCCATGGTCGGCTTCGTGCTGCAGCGCAAGCCGTCAGCGTGGACCGGGCTGGTTAATTTCCTCGTCCTCGCCGGGCTGATCATTCCGCCCGCCGTGGTGCCCACCATCTGGGTGCTGCAGGGCCTGGGCCTGTTCAAGACCCTGCACGGCCTGATCTTCATCGAAGTGGCCTATGGGCTTAGCTTCTGCGTGTTGCTGTTCAAGGCCTTCGTCGCCACCATTCCGCGCGAACTGGACGAGGCGACGATCATCGATGGCGCGAGCCCCCTGCGCCTGTTCTTCGAGATCGTGCTGCCGCTGCTCCGACCCGTGGTGATCACGGTGATCCTCGTGCAATCGGTGGCCATCTTCAACGATTTCACCAACCCGCTTTATTACCTGCCGGGCACCAAGAACGTGACGGTGCAACTGACGCTCTACAATTTCCAGAGCCAGTACAACACGTCCTACAACCTGCTGTTCACCAATATCCTGCTCATCACCATTCCGCCGCTGATCGTCTTCCTGTTCTTCAATCGCCAGATCGTGGCGGGCATGACGGCCGGCGCGGTGAAGGGATGAGCGCTCGCAAGTTCTCGCAAGGAGAGACCGCACCATGGCTTCGGTAACAATCGCGGACGTGCGCAAGGCCTATGGCACCGCCCAGGTGCTGCACGGCATCAATATCGATGTCGCCGATGGCGAATTCGTCACCTTGGTCGGGCCATCCGGCTGCGGCAAGTCCACGCTCCTGCGCATGATCGCGGGGCTGGAGGACATCACCGGCGGCGAAATCAGCATCGGCGACCGGACCGTCAACGAGCTGCCGCCCAAGGCGCGTGATATCGCCATGGTGTTTCAGAACTACGCGCTCTACCCGCACATGACCGTCGCCCAGAACATGGGCTACTCAATGAAACTGCGCCGCGCCTCGAAGGAGGAGACCGCCAAGGCCGTGCAGGAAGCCGCGCGCATCCTCGATTTGGAACCGCTGTTGCAGCGCTTTCCCAAGCAGCTTTCGGGCGGGCAACGCCAGCGCGTCGCCATGGGCCGCGCCATCGTGCGCGATCCAAAGGTGTTCCTGTTTGATGAGCCCTTGAGCAATCTCGATGCCAAGCTGCGCGTGCAGATGCGCGCCGAAATCAAGGAACTGCACCAGCGGCTGCAGACCACCATCATCTATGTGACGCATGACCAGGTCGAGGCCATGACCATGGCCGACCGGATCGTCGTCATGCGCGACGGGCGGGTCGAGCAGATCGGGCGTCCGCTCGATCTCTACGACAATCCGGCCAACAAGTTCGTCGCCGGCTTCATCGGCAGCCCGGCGATGAACTTCATCGATGGCACGGTGACGGGCGGTCTGTTCTTCACCACCGATGGGGTCAGCCTGCCATTGCCGGCCACGTCCAGCGCCATCGAGGGCAAGCCCGTGACCTACGGCATCCGCCCGGAACATTTCCGCATCGATCCCAACGGCTTTGCCGCGCGGGTGCAGGTGGTCGAACCCATGGGCTCGGAAACCCAGATCGTCGTGCGTCTCGGCACCAAGGACCTGACCTGCCTGTTCCGCGAGCGCGTCGAACCCCGGCCGAGCGATACGCTCACCCTGTCGGTCGATCCGCAACAGGTCCGCCTGTTCGACGCCTCAAGCGGCGCCGCGCTTCAGGCCTGACGGCGCCGCCTCCGCGGGCGGCAAGGGCAGGCCGTAGCGTTCGCGCACGGTGTCGCCAGCGTATTCCCGGCGATAGACGCCGCGGTCCTGCAGGATCGGCACCACCTTGTCGACGAACAGCTCGATATCGTCCGGTGCCCGTGGCGGCTGGATCGTATAGCCGTCCACCGTGCCATCGGCCCACAGATCGATCAGCCCGTCGGCAATCTCCTCCGGCGTGCCGAGCAGCAACCGGTGCGCCCCCTCAGAGCGCCGTACGGCCTCGCGCGCCGTCAGCTTCTCGTGGCCAAGCAGGTCCGACAGGCCCAGCCCCATGCCCACGGCCAATACCCGGTTCGGGTCCGGCACGAACCGCTCGGCATCGAGCACTGCGTCCGGATCGAACGTAGCGAGATCGAAACCATGGTCGTTCGCAAACCGCTTGAGCAGACCGTCTTCCGAGCCGGCGCCGCTGAACAGCTCGTGCTTGCGCAGCGCCTCTTCGCGACTATCTGCAATAATCGGCACCAAACCCGGCACGATCTTGATGCTTGCTGGGTCGCGCCCATAGGTCGCCGCCCGGTCGCGCACCTTCTTGCCGAACGCCTGCCCGGCCGAGCGCGACAGCACGTTGCAATAGATGATCTCGCCATGCCGGGCCGCCAGGTCGATACCACCCTCCGAGGCGCCGGCCTGCGCGATCACCGGATGCCCCTGCGGCCCGCGCGGCACGTTGAGCGCCCCCTTCACGGAGTAAAAGGCGCCCTCATGCTCGATCGGATGGGCGCTGGCAGCGTCCCAGAACAGCTCGGGCGGCACCTCGCCTTCGCGGTCCTCGTCCCAGCTGTTCCACAGCGCCTTGCACACATCGAGGAATTCCTGTGCCTTGGCATAGCGCTCGCTGCGCGGCGGCAGCGGCGCATTGCCGAAATTGGCGGCGACCGCCGGGTTGAACGAGGACACGATATTGATGATCAGCCGCCCGCCCGAGGTGATGTCCACCGTCTGGGTGCGGCGCGCGAAATTGTAGGGCGAATTGTAGGTCGAGGACGCCGTCACCACGACGCCGATATCGGGCACCTGCGCCGTCAGCACCGCGGACAGGATCAGCGGATCGAGCGTGTGGAACGGCCGCCCCTTGGGATCGGTCATCAGCGCCGGGTGGTCCGAGAAGAACACCGCGTCGAACCGGCCGCGATGCGCCAACTGCGTCAACCGCGTGTAATATGCCGGATCGTTGATGTCCGCCCGGCTGCCGCTGCGATAGCGCCAGGCATTGCCCAAATAGCCGGTGGTGTTGATCCCGACATTGAGGTTGAGGCTACGCTGATAGGTCATGGCACGCTCTTGGCTGATTTGGCGAAGGAGCGGCCTGCGCCGCATCGGACGCATCAATTTAGTTAGTCTACCAACTTACTCAAGGTGTAGCGAAGGTTCGCTTTTGCCCGTGCTAGAAAAGGCGCGGAAAACTATTCCCCGATGTCGATATGTGGGCGCCTCGGCTCGACAAGACCTAGCGCGGGTCCCAGGCGAACTCGATCCGGCACCCGCCGGGCTCACGGATCATGCAATGAATCTTGGGGCCTCCGCCGGATGGCTCGGGCGAAAATTCCACGACGACGCCGTCCCAGTCCGACACCAGTGCGAACAGCCTCTCCAACTCCGCCTCGCTCGCCAGTTTCAGCGCCAGATGGTGCAGCCCCACATTGTGCTGCCGGTCGAACGGGACGAACCTGTCGCCATCGGCCACCTGCCACAGCGTGATCCGGCTGGTCCCATCGCTGACGAAGGCCGCCGGATAGTCCGGCTTGCCTCCGATCACGTTCCAGCCCAGGCAGCCGGTGAAGAACGCCACCGAAGCTTGCAAATCCGAGACTGTCAGCCCCACGTGATCGATGCCGATCGTCAAAGCGCCCATTGCCCGCCTCCCTGTTTGCTCGCCATTTCAGCGCATTGGCGGCTCGAGGCAAGAGGCAATGTTGCGGCCTGTCGCATGACCGCCACGGCCCGTTTTTGCAAACGCCTTTACTTCGCCGCAAAAGGCGTAGATAACCTCATTCACGTTTTCAGCCATCGTCGGCTGCCTGATCGCCGGTTCGCCGGCCCCCGGCTCCCTTCTTATTTTGCGAACGTTTAGACCCCTTTGGCATGTTGCCATTGGGCATTCGCTCGTTCGCTTCTGCTTCGGGCTATCAGGATTAAAATCATGGCCACCATCAACGGTACCGTCAAGTTCTTCAACACCACCAAGGGCTTCGGCTTTATTTCGCCTGAAGGCGGCGACAAGGACGCATTCGTCCACATCTCCGCCGTCGAGCGTTCGGGCCTGCAGGGCCTGTATGAAGGCGACAAGGTCACCTACGAACTCGAGACCGGCCGCGACGGCAAGATCTCGGCAACGAACCTGACCCTCGTTCAGTAAATACGAGACGCCGCGCTTTTTAGCGCGGCACATTGAAAAAGAACGGCGCCTTCGGGCGCCGTTTGCGTTTGTGGAACCAACTGGTCTGTCCAGTGTTGCTCCGGCGATAACCCGGAGTCCATCGTGACCGATCTCAGCCCGATACCTGACCTCGATGAAGACCTGATCAACGGCATCGACCGCTTCATTGCCGATCGTGCCGAAGAAGGTGCCGGCCATCTCAGCCGCAATGACGCCATCAACGCCATCCTGCGCGAATGGCTGACCGATCAGGGCTATATCGAGCGCCAGCCCGACGACCCCGAAGACCTGGAAGATCCGAGCTAGTCGGCGTCCTTGCCCTCTTCGTCCCGCGCCGCCGCCGCCTTGACGGCGGCAAACACCCTGAGCGCCGCTTCGATCTCCGCCGCGCTGAGCCCCTCGAATGTCCGCAGCCGAAACGCAGCCAGTTCAGCCTCGATTTCCTTGAGCTTGGTCTCTCCCGCCTCGGTCAGGTCCAGCAGGTTTGCCCGCCGGTCCGTCGTATCGGGCACCCGCACCACCAGCCCCGCGGCCTGCAATTCATCGAGGATGCGCACCAACGAGGCGCCTTCCATGCCGCAATATTCCGCCAGCACGTTCTGGCGCACCTTGCCGCCCAGCCTGCCGATCCACAACAGCGGCCCGGCGCCGGCTTCAGCCACGCCATAACGCGCCACCTGTTCCCGCGCCAGCTTTCGCCATAGCCGGGCCGAAACAACCATGTCGGCGGTGAAAATGCGCAGCAGCTCTGCAAAATCGCTCATATTAATTAGTTAGCATCCTAGCTATATACAGTGTCACGTTATATTACCCCCGGACGTCCGCGGCCGCCATCACAAGGATAAACGGCCCGACCGGACGCGACACGCCATCCATGTTGAAATCATGTCGAACCCAGATACAAGTGCCGCCCACGGCGACCGTCACAAGTGGATCGTGCTGAGCAATACCACGCTCGGCGTCTTTGCCGCTTCGGTCACCGGATCGATCATCCTTATCAGCCTGCCGGCGATTTTCCGCGGCATCGGCCTGCAGCCGCTCGATCCGGGCAATACCAATACCCTGCTCTGGACCATCATGGGCTATATGGTGGCCACGGCCGTGCTGGTCGTTACCTTCGGGCGACTCGGCGACATTTTTGGCCGTGCCAAAATCTACAATTTGGGCTTCCTGATTTTCACCCTGGCGTCGATCGCGTTGAGCTTCATGCCCACCGGCGACTTCGCCGCCAGCTATCTGGTGTGGATGCGCATTATCCAGGGCATTGGCGGCGCCATGCTCACCGCTACCTCCACCGCTATCCTGGTCGACGCCTTCCCGCCACATCAGCGAGGCCTCGCGCTCGGCATCAACACCATGGCCATTATCGGGGGCCAGTTCATCGGCCTGATCGCCGGGGGCCTGCTGGCCGACATCAACTGGCGGCTGATTTTCTGGGTCAATGTCCCGATCGGCATTGTGGGCACCATCTGGGCCTTCATCAGCCTGCGCGACAAGGCTGCGCCGCAAAAGCGCGGTGGCTTGGACTGGTGGGGCAATATCACCTTCGCCATCGGCCTCGTGCTGGTGCTGGTCGGCGTCAATGACGGCATCCAGCCGCATGGCGCCGATCTGATGGCCTGGGGCAGCCCCAAAGTGCTGGCCGAATTGCTCATCGGCATCGCTTTCTTGGTGGCCTTCTACATCATCGAACGTCGCGTCAAGCTGCCGATGTTCGATCTCAACCTCTTGCGCATCCGCCCCTTCGCCGCCGGCATTACGGCCAGCCTCTTGACCTCCATCGCCCGCGGTGGCTTGCAGTTCATGCTGATCATCTGGCTGCAGGGCATCTGGCTGCCGCTGCACGGCTATAGCTTTGAATCCACGCCCCTCTGGGCTGGCATCTTCATGCTGCCGCTGACCGTTGGCGTGCTGCTGTCAGGACCCGCCGCCGGCATCCTGTCGGATCGCTACGGCTCTCATCGCTTTGCCGCTGGCGGCATGGTGCTGGGCGCCACGACCTTTCTTGGCCTGATGCTGCTGGGCGCCGATTTCCCCTATCCGGTGTTTGCCGCGCTGCTCTTCGTCAACGGCGTCGCCTCGGGCCTGTTCAGCGCGCCGAACGGCACCCAGATCATGAATGCGGTTCCCGCTTCCGAGCGTGGCCAGGCTTCGGGCGTGCGCGCCACCACCATGAATGCGGGGCAGGTGCTCTCTATCGGCGTGTTCTTCACGCTGATGATCATCGGCCTAGCCTGGAGCCTGCCGGCGGTGATGGAATCTCGCCTGATCGCCCAGGGCCTGCCGGCCGATGTCGCCGCACAGGTCGCCTCGGCCCCGCCGGTCGCCAGCCTCTTCGCGGCCTTCCTCGGCTACAATCCGATGGGCGAACTGATCCCCGCCGCCGCGCTGCATGCACTGTCGGCCGATCAGGTGGCGATCATCACCGGCCAGCATTTCTTCCCCGACTTGCTGTCGGGCCCGTTCATGGTGGGTATCAAGATCGCGTTCTCGATCTCGCTGGTGCTCTACCTCGCCGCGGCCTGGGCGTCGTGGTGGGGTGGCTCGACCCGCAAGCAGGAAGTCGCCGAAGAGCACCGCATGGTCGTGGCCGAACAGGCCGCGTGATCCTCGGGCCGGCGGGATTAGCCCCGCCGGTCTCCTACGGATTGCCCTCGGGATAGATGCTGTCGATCTGCCCCAGCGTCGAATAGATCAACAGCGCGATCCACTCGCGGATTGCCGTCGTCGTGGTCAAAAGGTTTTCCGGCGGATTGGTCGGATCGATCCGGAACGGCTCATTGCCGGTCGAGCGATAGTCGACTGGCCACGACACCACGCTCAGCCCCGCCGCGCGGAAAAATGCGGTAGCGCGCGGCATGTGGAAGGCCGATGTGATCAGCACCAGCGCGCCGTCTTCGTCCGCACCCAGCATTTCGCGCGTCATCGCCGCATTCTCGGCCGTGCTGCGCGATTGCCCTTCCAGCACCAGCCGGTCGCGAGCAATGCCCATACCGGTATAAAACCGCTCAGCCGCCGTGGCGTCGCTGTCCCCCTCCGCCACCAGCGAGCCAAACCCGCCCGAAATGATGATCTTGGCCTCGGGATGCAACAGCGCCAGCCGCAAGCCCTCCACGAACCGGTCGCCGCCCGCCGTCAGTTCGGTGATCGAACGCGCCCGCCCCACCTCGCCATCGATGCCGCCACCCAGCACGATGATGCCGGCGATCCGCTCAGGCAGTTCCGGGCGCGCAATGCGGTTCTCCAGCGGCGCGATCAGCAGATAGCCCAGGCTGGTAAAGGTCATCAGGAAAAACAGCGCGCAGTTCAGCGCCAGCAGGATGCCGGCGGTCCGGCGTCGACCCACCCATAGAGCTAGCAGCACCAACACCATCAGCAGCAGCGTCAACGACAGCGGCTGCACCGTGGTCCAGATGAGTTTGGCAAGATTGACGGCCATTGGGGGGTCTCACAGTGTTGGGATTACCGGCGGTGCCGCAGCATCAGCAGGGCCAGCAGCGCGAAAATCGCGCAGGGCACGATCCACAGCGCTCCGCCTTGGATCAGATTGACGCCGTCCGGGGTTATGCAGCTCGATGCCGCCGCCTCGATACAATCGCGATAGAACCAGTAGCGCGTCAGGAACAGCCGGAAGAACCCGGCCGCAATGATTGCCATCAGCGCCGGGGGAACAAAGCGCATGGCTAATCCGTCATGCAACTGACGGCGCCGTCCACCGTGATGTTCTGCGGCACGCCGTCCACTTCGACGCCCGCGTCATAAATGTCCAAAACATAGGTGCCCACATAGCTGCCTTCGTCGACCGACTGGGTCTTGATCATGAGATCGGCATAGCCGTAGGGCCCGTCGCCCCGGTGCGGTATCGAGATTTCGAAATACACCACGTCGCGGTCGATCCATATCTGGTTGGGATTTTCCGGCGCAAAATGCAACTGCCGCAGGTCAGGGGCGACATTTGGAATTTTGGCGATCAGCTCGCCGCCGATGTTCAAAATTCCCGCTCCGAAGTCGCGTCCCATGCTGATGGAAACCTCGAACTGCGCCAGCCCCGCCCCCGACGTGCAGACCACGCCACCGCTGGCAAAAACGGGCGCCGCACCAAACAGTATGATCAGGCTGGCGAGAATGGGCAGGCGCATGAAAATCTCCCAAGGGTTGGTGCAGACGCGGGAGCGCTGTCACCTGACGGCGCTCCCGTCGTGATTGTTTATTCGCTGACAGGCAGCGTTACTGGCCATTCGGCCTGATAGGGCTCGATGCGCAGCGCGTCATTGGCAATGATGGAAATCCAGTTGGTCGGCGCTTCCACCAGATCGCCGGCTTCATTGCGGGACACCACATACTGCCAGGCCGCCAGCTCGCCGCTTGCCACCAGCATCTTGCCGACGACGCCGGCATTGAGCCCGCCCGCTGCAGTCAACTGGCCTTCGGTCAGCCCGATGATGACTTCGTCTTTGGAGGAAACGACCTTGAACAGCACCATGTCGCTTTCCTCGGCGAAGGTGGCAGTGACGCCGGTCAGAACCATTGCGGCAAGCGAGGCGCCCAGGGCGATGCGGCGGGACAGCTTCATTTGAATTCTCCATGAATGTGCGGCGTGATCACCGCTTGGCCGCCTTGCTAACGGGGCCAGCCTTCATGTTGCCTGAGCGCCGCGTTCATCGCCCTTTCATCTGCCGGGTCGCAGGAGTGGCGGCCAATTCGCGTCACTGTCACATAAATCAGCTAGCGCCTGCCGGATCGACTCAACGGACGCCCCCATGCGCTGCGCCATCTGCTTCACCCCACCGGCCGACGATGCCTTGACGATCGCGGCCGCGCGGTGGTTGCGGCGCGATCCCTATACGGGTGCGCGCATCGCTTGGCCCGTCGAAGGGCTGGTGGAAACCGACCACGCCTTCCTGACCGCCGCGCCCCGTCGCATCGGCTTTCACGGCTCGCTCAAGGCGCCGTTCCGCATCGCCGACGAGCATGGGGTGAGCGACGTGCAGGCAGCGCTGGTCAAGTTCTGCCGCCGCGTTCCCCCGCTCACCGTCGATGCCATGCGCATCGCCCTCATCGAGAATTTTTTCGCGCTGGTGCCCGCCACGCCCAATCTTGAACTGCACGAGCTGGCCACCGATTTCGTCACCGTGTTCGATCAATATCGCAGCCCCACCACCGATCTCGACCTGGCGCGCGGCGATATCGGCCGGCTCAACGGCCGCCAATTCGCCAACCTGATGGCCTGGGGCCATCCCTATGTGCTCGACCAGTTCCGTTTCCACATGACCCTGACCGGGCCCATCGACGAGTTGGAGCGCGAATACGTCGCCCAAATGCTGCATCGCCATTTCGGCAGCCTGACCGACGAACCTTTGTGCATTTCGCAGGTGGCGCTGTTCGTCGAACCAGAGCCTAATGCCCCCTTCCTGATCGATTCCATCCACCGCTTCACCGCCCAACAGCAACGCAAGACTGCCTGATCCCATGACCCTGACCGCCGAAACCGTGCTTACCAATGCCCGCATCGTCCTGGCCGACGACGTCATCACCGGCTCCATCGTGCTGCGGAACGGAAAAATCGTCGAAATCGGCGACACCTCCGCCACCGGCGAGGATATGGACGGCGATTACATCATTCCGGGCCTCGTCGAACTGCACACCGATCATCTGGAAAACCACTATGCGCCGCGCCCCCGCGTGCGCTGGAACCCGATCGCTTCGGTGCAGGCGCATGACGCCCAGGTCGCGGCCTCCGGTATCACCACGGTGTTCGACGCCCTGCGCGTCGGCACCGACGAGCAGGCCGATATGGGCAGCGCCGAAATGAAGGTGCTGGCCGAGGCAATCACCGCCGGCAAGGCCGCCAATCGCCTCCGCGCCGATCATTTCATCCATCTGCGCTGCGAAGTCTCGGCGCCCGATTGCCTAGAAAACTTCGTCGCCTTGCAGCATGACCCGCTGGTGCGCCTGGCCTCGCTGATGGACCACGCCCCCAACCAGCGCCAGTTCGCCAGCTTCGACGCTTACAAGATTTACTACCAGGGCAAGCTCAAGATGAGCGACGCCGCTTTGGCTGAATTCTCCGCCCGCCGCACCCACGATTCCGAGACCTATGCGGCCCCTCACCGTGCCGCCATCGCGGCCTTCTGCCGCGACCATGGCATCGTGCTGGCCAGCCACGACGACGCCACGCTGGGCCATGTCGATGAAGCCATCGCCCAGGGTATCGACGTCGCCGAATTCCCCACCACGATCGAAGCCGCCCGTGCCTCCCACGAAGCTGGCCTCGCCGTGCTGATGGGCGCGCCCAATGTGGTGCGCGGCTCCTCCCATTCGGGCAATGTTTCGGCCCGCACCCTGGCCGAAGCCGGCATCCTCGATATCCTTTCCTCCGACTACATCCCCTTCAGCCTGATCCAGGCCGCCTTCACCCTGGGCGACTCGGTGGACTCCATCTCGCTGCCCCACGCCGTCCGCCTCGTCACCAAGCACCCGGCGACCGCTGGCGGCCTCGATGATCGCGGCGAAATCGCCACCGGCAAGCGCGCCGATCTGGTGCGCGTCCGGCTCAGCGACGGCATCCCGATCGTGCGCACCGTCTGGCGCGAAGGCCAGCGCGTCATATGAGTGGGGTTTTCGTCGCCATTGTCGGCCCTAGCGGCTCCGGCAAGGACACGCTGATCAATTTCGCTCGCGAACGTCTCGCCGACCGGCCCGAATTTGTCTTCGTCCGCCGCGTCGTCACTCGCCCCGCTGATCGCAAAAGCGAGGACCATGACAGCCTGGGCGAAGCCGAATTCGCCGCGCTGGAACGCTCCGGCGGCTTTGCGCTGGCCTGGCCCGCCCACGGCCTGCGCTATGGCCTGCCCGCGTCCATCGATGCCGATATCGATGCGGGCAGGGTGGTCATCGCCAATGTCTCGCGCCAGATCGTCAGCGAAATCGAACGCCGTTACGCCCGCTCCACCGTGGTTGCGCTCTCCGCCAGCCCCGACATCATCGCCCAACGCCTCGCCAACCGCGGCCGCGAAGATGCACAAGCCATCACTGCCCGCCTCGCCCGCATGGTCGATGCAGATGCGTTGGGGCCAACCACAGTGCGACTGGATAATTCCGGTCCGCTGGTGTTGGCTGGGGAGCGGCTGGTGGATATTTTGCTCGAAGCCTCCCAACGCCAGGTCTGGCCGGCACGGGCTTAGGCGGTCGCGACGCCCCCTCATCCGCCCTTCGGGCACCTTCTCCCACGAGGGGAGAAGGGATGGAGCCGATAGCTCTCAGTCGTCACCCCTCTCCCCTTGTGGGAGAGGGGCAGCCTGCGACGCGTCCAGCGGAGCGGGCAGGGTGAGGGGGTTTCTGCCCACCTAAACCACCAATTCCATCAAATCCGCCGGAAACCGGCTCAGCCCATACAATATCGGCCGCCCGTCCACGTCGGCGTCCACCCCTTCGGACACCAATAAAATCGCCCCGGGCGCCAGCTTCAGCAATGCCGTCTCTTCCGCATCCGCATGCCGCGCCGAAATCCGCGTACTCGCCCGCACATAGTCGGACACACCCAGCCCCGCGAACACCGCCGTGGTCGATTGCTCCTCCGCAAACCGCGCGGCAAATTCGGGAAAATCGCGATACCCGACCCAGCTCGTCGCCCGCGACACCGGCCGCCCATCCGCCAGCGACACCGTATCGAGCCGCGTCACCTTGGCGCCGCTGACCAGCCCAAGCGCCGCCGCCACGCTGGCGCTGGCATTCTCCAGCCGCGTGCCCAGCACCTGTCGGCGCAATTCGCTCGCCTGTCCCGCCAGCCCCTCGGAAAACCGCGTCCGCTTGCCGATCCGGTAGCTCAGCCGCTTGGCGGAATCCACAAAGCTGCCGCGCCCCTGCTCGGTGCGGATCACCCCTTCCGCCGCCAGCGCCTGCAAGGCCCGCCGCACCGTATGCCGGTTGGCGCCGAACCGTTCCGCCAGCTCCACCTCCCCGGCCAGCTTGTCGCCCCGCGCCAGCTTGCCACCCACGATATCGAGCCGGACCGCGTCGGCGATCCGTCGCCAGATCGCCACCCCGCTCAAATGCGAATCTGAAACCGCCGTCACCTTTGTCATTGCAAATTCACACGAGAGGCCTAAGACCGAAATTACGTTCTAAGTTGTCTAGTTCATTAGACAAGTTGAGGCAAGCAAAATGACCGCACTACCCGTTCCCGATACCGACCCGCGCCGCCTGGCGCTCAACGCCCTGGCCGCCGCTGATGCCAATGCGCTCACCGCCGCCTGGTCCAACTGGTCCGACAAGCCCGACTTCAAACCTGTCCGTGGTCCCGAAACCGGCCTCGTCATGGTGCGTGGCAGGGCAGGGGGCGGCGGCGCGCCCTTCAATCTCGGCGAAGCCAGCGTCAGCCGCGCCACCGTGCGGCTTGAAAGCGGCGAAATCGGTCACGGCTATTGCCTCGGCCGCGATCTCGACAAGGCCCGCCTGATCGCCGTCTTCGACGCCTTGTTCCAGCGCGATCCCGCAACGGTCGAGACTTGGATCCTGGCCCCGCTGCGCGCCGGCGCAACTGCTGCCGACACCAAGCGCAAACAGGAAACCGCCGCCACCAAGGTCAACTTCTTCACCATGGTCCGGGGAGACAATTGATGGACACCAACACTCTCGACGGCGGTTTCGCCGATCCCGTCATGCAGTCCCAAACCGCCTTCCGCGCCGTCATGGATGGCCTTGCCAACCCCGGCACCGTGCAGGATTTGGCCCTGGGCCTCGTCCCGCCATCGTCGCTGTCACCCGAGCTCGCCGCCATCGCGCTGACCCTTTGCGATCACGACACCACCCTATGGCTCGACCGTGATCTGGCCACCGACGCCGTCCTCGGCTGGCTGCGCTTCCACACCAGCGCCCCCATCACCTCCGAGCGCGCCCAGGCCCAGTTCGCCCTCACCCGCGATCCGACCATGACCTTGGCCGACTTCGACCAGGGCACCGATCTCTATCCCGATCGCTCCACCACCGTGGCTCTGGCCATCCAGTCGGTTTCCGGTGGTCAGGCACTGAGCCTGACCGGCCCTGGCATCGACGGCTCCATCACCATCGCGCCCCACGGCCTGCCCGCCGATTTCCTCACCCAATGGGCCGAAAACGGCGCTCAATTCCCGCGCGGCGTCGACCTGTTGCTCGTTGCCGATGGTCAGCTGATCGGCCTGCCCCGCACCACCCGTATCAAGAAGGCCTGACCCATGTACGTTGCCGTCAAAGGCGGGGAAGCCGCCATCGCCAATGCCCACGCTCTGCTCGCCGATCGCCGCCGTGGCGACCGCGCGGTGCCGGCCCTGCGCACCGAACAGATCATCGAGCAGCTCGGCCTCGCCGTGGATCGCTGCATGGCCGAAGGCTCGCTCTATGATCGCGAATTGGCCGCCCTCGCCATCCTGCAATCGCGCGGCGACCTGATCGAGGCCATTTTCCTGGTCCGCGCCTATCGCACCACGCTGCCACGCTTCGGCTATTCGCGCCCCATCGATACCGCTGATATGCTGATCGAACGCCGCGTCTCCGCCACCTTCAAGGATCTGCCCGGCGGTCAGCTCCTCGGCCCCACCTTCGATTATACCCATCGCCTGCTCGACCCGGCGATTGCCGAGGGCAATGATATTGCCGAGCCCGTCACCGCCGAAGCCGATCCGGCTCGGGCGCCCCGCGTTACCGACATGCTCGGCCACCAGGGTCTGATGGAGCCCGATCTGGGCTTCGATCCGGTGGAACAGGATGAGGTCGGCGACCTCACCCGCGAGCCGCTGCAATATCCGCTCGACCGCGACCTGCGCCTGCAGGCGCTTGCCCGTGGCGACGAAGGCTTCCTGCTGGCTCTGGGCTATTCCACCCAGCGCGGCTATGCCCGCAACCATCCCTTGGTCGGCGAAATCCGCATCGGCGAAGTTGAGGTCGAACTCGATATTCCCGAACTGGGCTTCCCCGTTAGTCTCGGCCGCGTCCGCGTCACCGAGTGCCAGATGGTCAACCAGTTCAAGGGTTCGGCCAAGGTGCCGCCGCAGTTTACCCGCGGCTATGGCCTGGTGTTCGGTCAGTCCGAACGCAAGGCGATGTCGATGTCGCTGTGCGACCGGGCCCTGCGGGCCCGCGAGTTCGGCGAGGACATTTCCGCCCCCGCCCAGGATGAGGAATTCGTCATCTCCCACCTCGACAACGTGCAGTCCACCGGCTTCGTCGAACACCTGAAGCTGCCGCACTACGTCGACTTCCAGGCCGAACTCGACCTGATCCGCACCATGCGCGCCAAGTTCGAAGCCACCCAGGAGGCGGCTGAATGACGCTCCTAATTACCGCTTTCGTGCTGGACCCCCACCTAGCCTCCCCCTGGAAGGGGGAGGAACCTTTCCGCGACAGTTTCACCATTCAGCCCCATCCACCGCGTCATTCCTCCCCCTCCCAGGGGGAGGCTAGGTGGGGGTTTCTCTCCACAATCATGGAGCCAGCATTATGAGCGCCACCCCCAGCTATAACTTCGCCTATCTCGACGAACAGACCAAGCGGATGATCCGCCGCGCCATCCTCAAAGCCATCGCCATCCCCGGCTATCAGGTGCCGTTCGCCAGCCGCGAAATGCCCATGCCCTATGGCTGGGGCACCGGCGGCGTGCAGGTGACGGCCGCTATCGTTGGCCCCGATGACGTGCTCAAGGTCATCGACCAGGGCGCCGACGACACCACAAATGCGGTCTCCATCCGCGCCTTCTTCGCCAAGGTCGCCAACGTCAAGACGACGACCCATACCGCCGACGCCACCATCATCCAGACCCGTCACCGCATTCCCGAAAAGGCGCTCTCGGCCGGCCAGACGCTGGTCTATCAGGTGCCGATCCCCGAGCCGCTGCGCATGCTCGAGCCGCGTGAAACCGAGACGCGCACCATGCACGCGCTCAAGGAATACGGCCTGATGCATGTCAAGCTCTATGAGGATATCGCCACCCACGGCCGCATCGCCACCACCTATGGCTATCCGGTGATGGTGGAAGACCGCTACGTCATGTCCCCCTCGCCGACGCCGAAATTCGACAATCCCAAGATGCACATGTCCGCCGCGCTCCAGCTCTTCGGCGCCGGCCGCGAAATGCGCATCTATGCCGTGCCCCCCTTCACCAAGGTGGTCAGCCTCGATTTCGAAGATCACCCTTTCACCATCCAGCATTTTACCGAGCCCTGCGCCCTTTGCGCTGCCACCGGCGTCTATCTCGATGAGGTCATCCTCGATGACCACGGCGGCCACATGTTCGTCTGCTCCGATACCGACAATTGCGAAGACCGCCGCGCCCATGGCCACCGTGGTGCCCTGAGCGGCGAGGCCCTGGAGGCCGCAGAATGACCGACACTCCGCTGCTGCGCGTTTCCAATCTCTCCAAATACTACGGCGCCCGCCTGGGCTGCACCGATGTCAATTTCGAGCTCTACCCCGGCGAAGTCCTCGCCGTGGTGGGCGAAAGCGGCTCCGGCAAGACCACCTTGCTCAATTGCCTCTCCACCAATCTCGCCCCCACCTCCGGCCGCGCCGAATACCGCATGCGCGACGACGTCTGGCGCAATATCTATGACCTCAGCGAAGCCGAACGCCGCTTCCTGATGCGCACCGATTGGGGTTTTGTGCACCAGAACCCCGCCGACGGCCTGCGCATGACTGTCTCGGCCGGCGCCAATGTGGGCGAACGCCTGATGGCCATTGGCGACCGCCACTACGGCAATATCCGCGCCTCGGCCGTCGATTGGCTTGGCCGCGTCGAGATCAACGAGGACCGCGTCGACGACCAGCCGCGCTCTTTCTCCGGGGGCATGCGCCAGCGCCTGCAAATCGCCCGCAATCTCGTCACCTCCCCGCGTCTCGTCTTCATGGATGAGCCGACCGGCGGCCTCGACGTTTCGGTGCAGGCCCGTCTGCTCGATCTGCTGCGGGGTCTCGTGGGTGAACTCGGCCTCGCCGCCGTCATCGTCACCCACGATCTGGCGGTCGCGCGCCTGCTTTCCCACCGCATGATGGTGATGAAGGATGGCCGCGTCATCGAATCGGGCCTCACCGATCGGGTGCTCGACGATCCGCGCGAGCCCTATACGCAGCTTCTCGTTTCCTCGATCCTGCAGGTGTGATGTGACCCCTCTCCGCGTCCAGTCTCTGGCAAAAACCTTCACCATGCACCTGCGCGATGGCGTCGTCCTCCCCGTGGTCGATAACGTCGATTTCGAGGTCAATGAAGGCGAATGCGTCGTCCTCGGCGGTCCCTCCGGCGCCGGCAAAAGCTCTATCCTCAAGATGGTCTATGGCAATTACGGCGTCGATGCCGGCCATATCTGGCTGACCCATGACGGGGTCGACATCGACCTCGCCACCGCCGATCCGCGCCTCGTGCTTACCCTACGCCGCGACACCATCGCCTATGTCAGCCAGTTCCTGCGCACCGTGCCTCGCGTTTCGGCGCTCGACGTGGTCGCTGAACCACTGGTCATCCGCGGTGCCGACAAGGCAGAAGCGCAGGATCGCGCCAGGACGCTCCTCGCCCAGCTCAACCTGCCCGAACGCCTGTGGTCCCTGCCGCCCGCCACCTTCTCGGGCGGCGAACAACAGCGCGTCAACATCGCCCGCGGCTTCATCACCGATCACAAGGTGCTGCTGCTTGATGAACCCACCGCCTCGCTCGACGCCACCAACCGCGCCGTCGTCGTCGCCATGATCGCCGAGAAAAAGGCCGCCGGCACCGCCCTGCTGGGCATCTTCCACGATGAGGATGTCCGCAGCCAGGTCGCCGATCGCATCGTCGACGTCACCGCTTTCGCCCCCAGGATCGCCGCATGACCAAGCTCTCCGAAACCCCGACCATCCACCCCACGGCCAAAGTCACCAACTCCACCCTGGGCCGCTACACCGAAATCGGCGCCGGCACCCATGTCGCCCATTCCAGCATGGGCGATTATTCCTACGCCGTGGGCGGCACCCAGATCGCCTATTCCACCATTGGAAAATTCGCCAATATCGCCGCCAATGTGCGCATCTACGCCTCCATGCACCCCATGGAACGCGCCTCCCTGCACCACTTCACCTACCGCTCCGCCTCCTATTTCGAGGGCGAGGAAGATGATCCGTCCTTCTTCGAATGGCGCGCCAGTACGCCGATCGCCATCGGCCACGATACCTGGATCGGCCATGGCGCGGTGATCATGCCCGGCATCACCATCGGCAACGGCGCCATCATCGGCTCCAACGCCGTCGTCACCAAGGACGTCGCCGCCTTCGCCATCGCCGTCGGCGTCCCGGCAAAAACCATCAAGCAGCGCTTCACCGATCCCATCGCCGCCCGGCTCGATGCCCTGGCCTGGTGGGACTGGGATCACGAGCATTTGCGTTTGGGCCTCAAGGATTTCCGCACGCTGTCGACCGAGGCGTTCCTGGACAAGTACGAAGCCTAGTGCCACGCCCTCGTGGTTCGAGGGTCGAAAGAACTCCCGCCTCACCATGAGGGCTACTGAACTGCCGCAGTTCAGTAGCCGTATCCTCAAGCGCTATCCTCCAGTAGCCCTCATGGTGAGGTGCGAGCTCTTCGCGAGCCTCGAACCACGAGGGCGTGCCCCGACCCCCCCATATCGTCATCATTCCGTCACGCAACCGACATCGCAGGTTTATCATCGCGCCCTAGTCATCCCCTCGGTTCAACGCCGGAGGGCAGCGATGCTCAAGATTTCCAAGGTTACGCGACGCTTCGGCAACAAGACTGCCGTCGACACTGTCGATCTGGAAATCCCCAATGGGCAAATGGTCGGTATCATCGGTCGCTCCGGCGCCGGCAAGTCCACCCTGCTGCGCATGATCAATCGCCTGGCCGATGTCTCCGACGGCCATATCGAATTCGACGGCGCCAAGGTTTCGACCCACAAGGGTCAGGCGCTCCGCGACTGGCAGCGCGATTGCGCCATGATCTTCCAGCAGTTCAACCTGGTCCCTCGTCTCGACGTTTTGACCAACGTACTGCTCGGCCGCCTCAACGGCCGCTCCACCATCACCAGCCTCCTCAACATCTTCACCCATGCCGAGCGCTTCGATGCGCTGCAGGCGCTTGATCGGCTCGATATCGCCCAGACTGCGCTCCAGCGCGCCGGCACCCTGTCGGGTGGCCAGCAGCAGCGCGTCGCCATCGCCCGCGCCCTGATGCAGAGCCCCAAGATGATCCTGGCCGACGAGCCGATCGCTTCGCTCGATCCGCGCAATGCCCAGATCGTCATGGATAGCCTCCGCGACATCAACCGCGACCACGGCATCACCGTCATCACCAACCTGCACACGCTGGATACCGCCCGCGTCTACTGCCAGCGCATCATCGGCATGGCGGCCGGCAAAGTGGTGTTCGACGGTTCGCCCGCGCAGTTGACCGAAGCCGCCGCCCGCGAAATCTACGGCGCCGATGGCCTCAAGGAAGCATTTTCGGAGGCCATCACCTCCACATCCATTGCCGGCAAGAGCGGTCGCATCGAAGCCCTCGATCAACGGGCCGAAGCCTTCGCCAACTGACGCCGAGCACACCTCATCCAACCCCGCGGCAAAAGCGGGGCGGATCCTAAACCCAGGAGAGAACCATGCTGAAAACTATGCTTATGAGCGCCGTTGCGCTCGTCGCCCTCGGTGCCGGCTCGACCGCCACCTTCGCCCAGGACGTCAAGGAACTGCGTATCGGCATCCTCGGCGGCGAAAACGAAGCCGACCGCCTGCGCAACTACGCGTGCCTCGCCGATCACCTCAAGACCGACCTCGGCTTCGAGAAGGTCTCGCTGTTCCCCGCCGCTGACTATGACGGCGTGATCCAGGGCCTCCTCGGCGGCACCCTCGACGTTGCCGGCCTCGGCGCTTCGGGCTATGCGGCCATCGCCATCGAAAACCCCGATGCCGTGACCCCGATCCTGACCACCCAGCAGGCTGACGGCTCGACCGGTTACTACTCGATCGGCCTCGCCCTCAAGTCCTCGGGCATCACCGACATCATGTCCGCCAAGGGCAAGAAGCTCGGCTACGCTGACCCCGATTCGACCTCGGGCTACCTCGTCCCGCTGACCCAGATCCCCGTCACCACCGGCGTTCCGAACGACCAGTTCTTCGCTTCTGCCGATTTCAACGGCGGTCACGAAAACAACGTCCTGGCTCTGCTCGATGGCAAGTCGGACGTCTCGGTTGACGACTCCTCGGGTATCGGTGAGTTCGCTGACGGCTACACCTCGGGCACCTTCCGCAAGCTCGTTGACAAGGGCGCCGTTGATCCCGCAGATTTCGTCGAAGTCTGGCGTTCGCCCCTGATCCCGAATGGCCCGCTGGTTGTTCGCAACGATCTCGGCGCTGATCTGACCAAGAAGATCACCGACTTCTACCTGAACCTGCCCACCGAAGACGCAGCTTGCTTCTCGGCCATCGAAGGCGGCGACTTCAAGGGCTACGTCCCCGTGAAGGCTGAATTCTACCAGCCGATCATCGACATCCGCAAAGCCACCATCGGCGGCTAATTCACGCCTCTGAAGGGCACTTGCCATCCGGCAGGTGCCCTTCGTCTATCGGGACCTTGCTTCCATGACCGTGCTCGCTCAGCCCGCCTCCGACACCGTTCGTACCGTCGATCTGGCCTGGCGCCATCTGGCGCGGCAGCGGCGGCTCTATTCCATTCTCGGCTTTGGTGGCCTGGCGCTGGCGCTGGTCGGCTCCCTGATCTTTGCCGATGAGAGCAATGCCGGCCATTTCGTGGACCGGCTGCCCCATCTGTTCGATTTTCTCTCCTGGCTGATCCCGCACGACTGGATGGATGTTCCGCGCGCGCTGTTCGATCTGCCCACCCCCGCCGATAACGGCACGCTGGAATACAATTTCCCCGATGGCCGGGTCGAGCTCGGCGCCGGCTTCTACCTGCCCGAATATTTCTACCTGATGTTGATCACCATCAACGTCGCCATGGTGTCGACCATTATCGGTTTCACCGGCGGCCTGCTGCTGTGCTTCCTCGCCGCGCGCAATATGATGCCGTCCTTCCTGGTGCGCTCGGTCGTTCGGCGCGTCATGGAAGTGCTGCGCGCCTTCCCCGAAATCGTCATCGCCGGCCTGTTTGCCGCCGTACTCTCCATTGGCCCCGTCGCCGCCATCATCGCGGTCGGCCTGCACACCATCGGCGCGCTGGGTAAGCTCTATTTCGAGGTCATCGAAAACATCGACATGAAGCCCGACGAGGGTTTGAAAGCAGTGGGTGCAAATTGGATCGAGCGCGTCCGCTTCGGCGCCCTGCCGCAGGTCATGCCCAATTTCGTCTCCTATGCGATGCTGCGGCTGGAGATCAATGTGCGCGCCTCCACCATTATCGGCGCGGTTGGCGGCGGCGGTATCGGCGAGGAGCTCAAGCTCTCCATTTCGCGCGGTTTCGGTCCCAAGACCATCGCACTGATTGCCCTGCTGCTCACCACCATCATCATCGTTGATCAGATTTCCGCGTATGTGCGCCGCAAGCTGGTTGGCGATGCCGCCTTCCTGATCCACGGCTGAGGTGATCCCATGACCGATATGACCCTCACCCTCGAGCAGCGCTATCCGGCGGTTTTTAAGCAGTCGGTGCTCAAGCGCTTCGCGCCGCTGATCGCCCTGGTCGCGGTCGTGCTTTACCTGTTCTACGCGGTCTGGTTCTTCGCCCTGCCGTCGGTCATCTCAGGCGGCAAATGGGATCGCCTCGGCGATTACATGCAGCAGTGGATCGCCTATGACATCAATGCCGAATACCGGCTTGATGGACCCACCATCGTCGGCAAATACCCGCGCTTTTCCGTGCTTGGCGCCGACCCGCACCCCGATTGGCTGGTTCCCCGTGAAGGCGGTTACACCATCGAATTGGGCGGTGCTGGCCAATCTGTCACCTTCACCAAGACCGCCGCCACGCTGACCAATGCCGGCCAGAGCGTCGATCTAGACCTGACCGGCGCCGAAGTGCGCGTCCTGACGCAGGATCTACCGTCCTGGTTCGTGGTCAAGAGCGGCGAGGCCATCGCCGATATGGGCTTTGTGGGCGACGTGCGCGTCAGCCCCGATCGCGTCAAGTTCCGCAAGCGCGCCTTCGGCTGGCCCAATTTCCTGTTCGATATCAATTCGCCCTTCTTCGGCAAATCTGCGGGTGAGGTCACCTCGCTGCTGGTTTCCGGCCCCGATTTGGTCCCCGGCACCTCCAATGTCGCGCTGGCCGCGAACAATATCTGGTTCAACGCCCAGTGGCAGCACGGCGACGTCTGGACCAAGCTGCTGCAGACCATCGTCATGGCCTTTGCGGGCACACTGATCGGCGCCATCGTGTCTTTCCCGCTGGCCTTCTTCGCCGCCCGCAACATCATGCCCAACAAGCCCGTCAACCAGATCATCAAGCGCCTGTTCGACTTCTTCCGTTCGGTCGATATGCTGATCTGGGCGCTGTTCTTCACCCGCGCTTTCGGCCCCGGCCCGCTCGCCGGCATCGGCGCCATCGCGCTGACCGAAACCGGCACCCTGGGCAAGCTCTATTCCGAGGGCCTGGAAAATATCGACGACAAGCAGCGCGAGGGCATTGCCTCCACCGGCGCCGGCGTCATCACCACCCAGCGCTATGGCGTCCTGCCGCAGGTCTTGCCGGTGATGATCTCGCAAACCCTCTACCAGTGGGAGTCCAATACCCGCTCGGCCAGCATCATTGGTGCAGTTGGCGCCGGCGGCATTGGTCTCAAGCTGTGGGAATCCATGCGCACCAATTCCAACTGGTCCAATGTGTTCTACATGGTCCTGCTGATCCTGGCCGTCGTGTTCATTTTCGATAATATTTCCAATGCCTTGCGTACCCGCCTGATCGGCAAGGTGCAGCACTGACAACCGCTGCATTGCCAAGATGCATCAGTCCTGAATCAGAGATTGTTCTAGTTTGTGACAGTCATCTGTGCATTTTGTCGCAAAACGTACGGAGCGAACGATGCACAATCTTGAAAATTCCGACACTCTCGAAACCACTCTGCTCAAGCTGGCGACCCCCAACATGTCCCCCAAGGAAATGCTGCGCCAGGCCAAGAAACTGCACCCCAAGGCCTCCAAGAAGGAAATCATCCGGGCCGCCTTCTCGTCCCTGATCACCGCCGCCGACAAGGATATCGAAGCCAGCGTGGCCCTGCACAATTTCGCCATCACCGAACGCGGCAACGTGACGGACGTGGATCGGTAGAACAGGTCCAGCGCCGCTACGCCTACGCCGCCCCAACACCACGGCGTCATTGCCGCGCAAGCGGGAACCCACTCTCCTTACGCCCGCCTCTGAACGAATGGATTCCCGCATACGCGGGAATGACGGCGGCGGTATTGGGCGTCGGCTATGGCCCTCTTACCGCGCAAACGCCTCAAACGGATTATCCCGTGTCAGCCCCACGATCGTCTCCTCGCTGACTCCAGCCGCTCGCAGCATCGGCAACATCACGTCCACCAGATGTGTGTACGCCCGCGGCGTCCCTCCGCCCGGCAAAGCAGGGTCAAACCATCCCAGGTCGTGGCTCAGCAGCAATTGCGGCCCCAGTCCGGCCTCCAGCGCGCGCAGGATCAACGCGCAGACTTCATCATCCGGCTCACGCCCGATATGGTCGTACTCGATCCACGCCCCCCGCGCCGCCACCGCCTTATGCAGTTCGAAATCCGGCTCCGCCTGCGTGTGGATCGAAATGAACCGCTCGGCCCGATAACCCTCATCCTCGATGATATCGAGCTGGTCCATCACCACCCGGCCGCGGATGGTATGGGAGCCGATCACCGCTCCCGTCTGCATCCCCGCCCGCGCCGCCGCGCGCAAAATCCGCTCCTCCAGCGGCGTGATCCCGTCATCGCCGGCGCTGATCTTGATCCAGGCCGCCATGACGCCGCTGTCCTCGATCTGCCCGGTCAGCTCGCCCACCATCCAGCCTTCCAGCTCCCCATCGCTGGCCGCCCGGACCCAGTCCGGAATCCACGGCTCGCGATAATTGCCGGTCGGCACCACGATCGGCAGTCCCGTCGCCACCGACACCGCCTTGTCGAGATCCGCCCGCCGCCCCACGCCGCCGGTGGTGCATTCCACCAGTGCCGTAATCCCTTGCGTTTGAATCGCGGAAATCTGCGGCGCCATCAGCGCCACCACCTCGTCGGCGTTTCCCTCTGCATAGCCAGGCTGGTCGGGCGTCCGCAAATCCACGAACACATGTTCATGCGGCAGGATCATGCCGAGCTGATCCTTGCGGTAGGGTCCCAATGTGGTGATCAGATGCTTCATGCGCGCTTCCCCCGGCTTTGCCGCAGGCTCGCTCAAGCCCGCCCGCTTGGCAACCCACCCCGTCGTCGCCATGCAACTGGACACAAGCCGACGCCCTTAACCAAGAAGATTGCTCAATATAGAAATATCAGACCAATTGTCCAAATTGTACAATTGGTTTCGGCGATCTCACCCGAATGTACATATTTTACTGTCTATTGAGCCGAATGGCGCATACCCTTAACCCCATCGTCTGCACGTCTTTTCGGGCGCGGACGGCTGGGAGATAATTGCTCTTGCCCAAGGGAAGAGCTGTGTCCCCATCACTTGGCGACCGATCGCGAAACTTGCTCCTGAACGGTATGGACCCTGAAGACTTCGCGCTGATCGGCTCCCTGCTGGAGCCGGTGCAACTCGAAGCCAAAACCGTTCTCGAACGCCCCGGCGAGCCCATCAGTTTCGTTTATTTCCCCGACGAAGGCATGCTCTCGGTCATCTCCCGCTTCGAGACCAGCCGCGATGTCGAGGTGGGTGTTGTCGGCCGCGAAGGCATGTCGGGCACGCCCCTGCTGCTCAATGACGGCCGCTCCACCTATGCCACCAATGTGCAGGTGTCCGGCTATGCCCAGCGCTTGCCGGCCGATGTGTTGACCGAAGCGCTGCGCACCAGCCGGCGGCTGCACGACCATCTGCTGCGCTTCGTGCGCGCCGCCGAAATCCAGACCGCCTCCACGGCCTCGGCCAATGGCCGCGCCAAGCTCGAAGAGCGCCTGGCACGCTGGCTGCTGATGACCCATGACCGCCTCAGCAGCGACCGGCTTGACGTGACCCATGAATTGCTGGCCACCATGCTGGCCTGCCGCCGCCCCGGCGTCACCGTGACGCTGCACCTGATCGAGGGCAAGGGGCTGATCCGCTCCAATCGCGGCCACATCATCATTCTCGACCGCGAGGGGCTGGAGCAGGCGGCAAACGGCTCCTACGGCCTGGCCGAGAGCGAATATACCCGCCTGCTCGGCCAGGATTTCCGCGCCCGCAACAGCCGCCGGACGGCACCGGTAGCCGCCTCCGCGGATAGCGCAGAGCAAGGCTGAGGCTCGCCTCGCTTCGCTGCTAGGTCGTGACCCGCATCAGCGGGAACAGCAATACGAATCGGGTGCCTTCCCTCGCATCAAAGCTGTGTTCGCCTTCCATTTGCGCCGCCAGTCCGCGAATCAGCTTGGTTCCCATGCCCTTGGAATGGCTAGCGGGATCGAATCCCACGCCATTGTCGCTGATTGTCAGGCGTGCGCGGGCATCGTCCAGCGCCACCAGATCGATGCTGATGCGGCCGGCCCGCCCATCGGTAAAGCCGTGCTTGACCGCATTGGCCACCACCTCGTTGATCAACAGGCCCAGCGGCAGCGCATGTTCGCGGTCCACTTCGGCCGGCGCCACTGCGCAGTCGATGACAATGCCGTCGCCGTAGCTGTCGCGCAATTCCTGCACCAGCTTGGGGATATAGTCGGCCACATCGACCCGGTCGAACTGGTCGGAGCGGTAAATATGCTCGTGCACCGCCACCATCGCGGCGATACGGCGCTCCATTTCCTGCTTGGCTTCAAGTGGCAGCTTCTGCAACTGCACCAGCGCTGAAACCTGCTGCAGGTTGTTCTTCACCCGGTGGTGGAATTCACGGAACAGCGTCTGGTTGCCCTCCAGCGCCTGGCTCAGCTCCTGCCGCGAGCGCTCGTCGCGCCGCAGCAGCCGGGTGATCCACACCGCCATCGCCAATAGCCCGATCAGCCCCGGCACCGCCACGATCAGCACATTGCGCACGATTTCCCAATAGTCCGCAAAGGCTTCCGACTGGGCGATCGCCGCCACGGCCACCAGCGGCAGGCCTTCGACGCGCCGATAGCCCACGATCCGCTCGACCCCGTCGGTGGGCGACCGCGCGAAATACGTGCCATTCGAGCCTTTGGGCAGATAGTCGGTGAACAACACATATTTGCTCAGGTCCTGCACCTGCTCGGGCACCGGGTCCCGCGTCACCATCAGCCCGTCGTCGCGGAACAAGCCGACCGTCGAGAGCGGCCCTAGTTCCAGCGAACTGCGAAACTGCGACAGCGCCGCGGCGGGCAGCACGATGATGGCACAGCCCACGAACACGCCATTGCGCTCAAGCCGCTTGGCCACCACGAACACGTCCTCGCCGGTCGAGCGCGACACGATCAGTTGCGATATGTCGAACGGCTTGCCAGCCTTGACGGCGAGAAAATAGTCCCGGTCCGCCGCATTGACCGCCTGTGTGGTCATGGCATTGGTCAGCCGCGGCACCCCATTGGCGTCGAACACCCAGGCCTGCACATTGCCCGGCAGGCTCTGCACTGCTTCGTTGAGATCGCCGATGGCGTCGGCGGGCGGGTCCTGCAGCCGATTGCCCGCGGCGTCGTCGATTCGCCGCAGGGCCTGGAAGCTCGCCTCCATCAGCCATTGCGTATGGGCGGCCACCACATAGGCCGATGATGCTGCCCTCGCCTCCGCGCGGTCGATCGTGTCGCGATAGGCGGAATAGAGCATGAAGGCGGTCAGCGCCGAAAACAGCACGAAGAACAACGCCGCCAGCGCGATGGTCGCGACCGGCGCACTGATCTTTCCCACACTGGTTCGAGACGCCATCGGCCGCACGCCTGTCCCCTCCGGGCGAAACAGCACAAGACTAATTCACAATTCGAAATTAGTTCAACTGCTGTGCCCAACAAGGTCTTACGCCACAAATGCAGCGTTGGATCGTCGCCACACCGCCTGGTACCAAAGCGTACAAAGCGGCCGCGGGGTAGCCGCCAGCCTGCGGTGAAGCCGCAGTGTCGATCGACCCTAGTCCGTCGCTTCGGCCTTTCGGGCCGCGTGCTCGACGTACATCTCGCGCAAGTGATGCAGTTCTTTTTCGGTCAACTGCTCAGCGCCGATAAACTGGTTCTCGGCCTGGCTCGCCCGGATCAACTCATCCAGCTTGGCCTGGATCGCCTCGCCATCGCGGTTCTGCGTATTCTGGACCACGAACACCATGAGGAAGGTGATGATCGTCGTCGCCGTATTGACCACCAATTGCCAGGTCTCGGAATACCCGAACACCGGGCCGCTGACGGCCCAGATCACGATCCCCGCGCAAGCCAGCGCAAAGGTCTGCGGCCGTCCCGCCGCATGGGCCACATGATGGGAAAATTTGGTGAACAGGCTGGTATCGGTCATATCGTACTCGCCATGGGACGAAAAAGCCCTGACCCTCGTGAGAGGACCAGGGCAGCTCCAGCTTTTAGCGTCAAAAAACTGTAGCTCCTGCACAACGGCCCAAGCCGGCTTCGGTTCCTCGTACGCTGCCAGACAATGCACTTATCACCTCGCCCCTGCGGGGGAAGGTCGGCGCGCCGCGCCGAGTGAGGGCCTTGCTACGCCACGTAAAAAAAGGCGCGGCAGGTCACCGCGCCCAAATTTGTTGACCTTGCTTGGCCTAACCCGAATCGACGTTCCACACTTGCGGCGACAACCCCTCACCCGTCTCGGCCTTTGGCCGATCCACCCTCTCCCACAAGGGGCGAGGGTTGGCTCCCAGTCAAACCCACCCACTGAGGCCCCCTTCTCCCCTCGTGGGAGAAGGTGCCCGAAGGGCGGATGAGGGGGTGGGAACCATCAAAATAGGCTGAACAGCGTCGGCTTAGTAGTCGAACTGCTTGGCCAGCGTCACCTTGAAGGTGCGGCCGATCGAGCGGTCGCCCGACAGGTTCTCGCGATAGTCCGCATCGAACAGGTTATCGATGCCGCCTGTGAGCTCTAGTCCCTTGAACTGCCCATGCTTGGGCTTCCAGGTAGCAAACAGGTCGACCGTGGCGAAGGCCTCGGCCTCGCCGTCGGCAACGACCTGGCCCTGCTGGATCGCCGGGGCGATATAGCGCCCCACCTGTGCCAGCGTCACCCGCGCGCCGTAATCCAGGTCCCATTCGGACTGATGCGCCCCCAGCGTTGCCACCAGCCGGCTCTGCGGCACGGTGGTCAGCGGCGTATTGGTCACCAGGTTATCGCCCACTGTGATCGAATAGGCCAGGCTGGCGAAGAATACCTCGCTGTCATAGGCGCCCTCCACTTCCAGCCCGTAAATCCGGGCCTTGCCGATATTGCCGTAATAGGAAGGAGGCGGCACCGCGATGCCCGGCGTGGCGTTGGAGGCGATCAGGTCGGTCAGGTCGCTGTAGAACGCCGTGGTCTTGATGCTGGCCGTATCCCCCGGCTGGAAGATGTCGTCATTGCTGAGGGTGAAGCCGCCCTCGATCGTATTGGCCTGCTCCTTGCGCAGGGCCAGGCTGGCCGTCTTGCCCGATCCACCTGCCGGGTTGCGCACGCTTGGCGGCGTCGCCGCAGCGACCGAATAAAGCTCGTCGATCGTCGGCAGACGTTCGGTATGGGCGATTGAGGCGAACACCCCGACATTGTCGTTGATCTCGTAGAGGGCCGCCAGCTTGGGCGACACGGCGGCGCCGTCGATATCCGGCACCCCGGTGGTGGTCGGATTGACCCAGTGGAAGTCGGCGCGGGCGCCGGCGATCAGCGTCAGCTTCTCATCCCAGATATATTCGTTCTGGGCGAAAATCCCCAGTTTGTCCTCGGTGCCCTGCGGATGGGCCGGCAGAGGTGTGCCGCCCGGCCGTGTTGCCGTGCGCTCCAGGGTGCTGCTCTGGAAACCGAAGGTGAAGTAATTCTCGAAATCGTCGCCGATCCACTCGACCGTATTGTCGGCCTTGAGCTGCCAGGTCTTGTAGCCATAGGTGGTGTCGAGCAGGATGCTGTCGGCCGTCACGTTCTGTGGAAAAGCCGGCGACACCGGGCCAACGACCGTGCGTGGCGCACCCAGCGCATAGCGGTGATTGGTCTGCTCATTGGTGGTGTCCGAATAGCTCAGCGACACCTTCAAATCGACCCATGGATTGTCCACCGCCGGATTTTCCCAGGTCAGTACCGCCGTCTGGTCGACCACAGTGCGGTCGGTCACGCCGAACGCCGCCTGCGTCGAGGTCTGCGCATAGGGCTGGTCCTTGGCGTCGCTGTACCAGCGCTGATACGACGCGCGCAGCGTCTGCTCATTGTTATCGCCGAAATGGTAGGTGCCCTTGACCAGGCCCGACAGCGTATCAAAGCCCGAGCCGGCCAGTTCTGTTCCCTTGGCCAGGTCCAGATTTTCCGACCGGCGCCAGTTTGCTGTCGCCAGCACTTCGAAGCTATCGGTGACCTGCTGGGCCACCAGCGCCGAAGTCAGCGTCTGCAAGCCATTGCTGGAGAAGCTGGTCTTGAGCCGCGCCGCGCCGGTGTAGCCTTCCTGAATGAAGTCCGAGGCGTCCTTGGTGGTGAAGTTGATCACCCCTCCCAGCGCACCCGCGCCATACAGCGTCGACGACGCCGGACCGCGCAGCACTTCGACCTGCTTGTAGAGCTCGGGATCGGAGAAGAACGAGCCCATGCGGTACTGCTCGTTAAACTTGGGCGTACCATCGATATTGACGATGACGCGCGAGCCATCCGACGAATTTTCCGTCGTGCCGATGCCGCGAATATTGAACGCCTCGCCGAACTGGCGCTCACTGCCCACCATGGTCACGCCCGGCACGCTTTCAAACAGCTCACCCGTCGTCGATGCCTGCACCTGGTCGATATCGGCCTGGTTGATCACCGTCACGGCCTGGGGCGTGTTGATCGCCACTTTGGGCGCGCCGGCGCCGATCACCAGCCGCTCCAGCAGCGTGATATTGGTCGCATTCACATTCGTCGGCTTCGTTGATTGGCCCGCAGCCCCCTGCAACCCGATCGCGCTCAAAGCCACGCCGCACATCAGCACAGCCGCGCTCGACTTTACCAGCCCCATTCAAAACTCCTGAGTGTTCTTGTGTGTGCTGGCTGGCGGAGGCTGGCTGGCTGTGATGGGCCATGAAACATGACCCAGAAAATCACCTATTGCGCTTGGTAAATAAGCTGATTATGAGAGTCAACTAATAACGACATGACCCGCCAGCCATCCGCCACGCGGTAACGTCCTGAAAAGACGAGACTCTTGTGCCTATGTGGATGGAAGCAACAGCAATGGACGAAAGCGACAAGACCGCACAGGGCGCCCAGATTGCGCCACGTTCGATCGATTCAGCCGCCTTGTTCGCTGGCGGCAATGAATTGATCATCATCCACAATGGCAGCCCGTACCGCCTGCGCATCACGCGCCAGGACAAACTCATTCTGACCAAATAGGGCCCGATCCAGTGACCAATTCTAAGACCAAGACCCCAGCCGAAATCCGTGACCTGCGCGCGCTGCACCCCGAAATGCGCGAGCGCGATTTCGCCCGCATCCATGCCATTTCCGAGGCCGAGCTGGTTGCCGCCTATGTGGGCCTCAACGTCACCCGCATCGAACCCAATATCGACCTGCTGCTCAACGGCCTGACCGCCTGCGGCGAGATCATGGCCCTGACCCGCAACGAAAGCGCCGTGCACGAAAAGATCGGCCCCGTGGAAAAGGTCGTCATCGGCCCGCATGCCTCTATGGTGCTGGGCGAGCAGATCGACCTGCGTATTTTCCCATCCAAGTGGGCCTTCGGCTTCGCTGTCGAAAAAGCCAAAGACGATGGCACCATCCGCCACTCGGTGCAGTTCTTCGACGCCCAGGGCGATGCCGTGTTCAAGGTCCATGCCCGTCCCGCGACGAACCTCGAAGCCTGGGCCATCCTTGTCGCCAACCTGCGTTCGCCCGAGCAGGCGCCCATCGTCACCCAGCCCAAGCCGGTTCCAGTTGCGCTCGGCACCCCTGCGCCGCTGGAAGACCTCCGCGCCGGCTGGTCGGCCCTGACCGACACGCACCAGTTCTTCGGCCTGCTCAAGAAACTGAACTACCCCCGCCTCACCGCGCTCGAAACCGTCGGCGAAGACTACGCCTGGCAGCTCGATCACACCGCCGTCGCCGGCCTGTTCAGCGCTGCCGCGGCCGACCAGACCCTCCCGGTCATGGCCTTCGTCGGCAATCACGGCTGCATCCAGATCCATTCCGGCCCGATCCAGAACATCAAGACCATGGGCCCCTGGCTCAACGTGCTCGACGACACCTTCCACCTGCACCTACGGCTCGATCAGGTCGCCTCGGTCTGGGGCGTGCGCAAGCCCACGTCGGACGGTCACGTCACCTCAGTCGAGGTCTACGACGAAAACCGCGAGCTGATCATCCAGTTCTTCGGCAAGCGCGTCGAAGGCTCCGACGAACGCGGCGCCTGGCGCGATCTGGTGCAAAACCTGCCGCTCTACGCCCAGACCAACGCCGCCTGAGGACCTGTGATGCGTTTTGCCCCGAAAGCGATCGTCGCCGTTAGCATAATGCTAGCACTTTCGACCCCGATGCAGTCCTTTGCGCAGGACCTCAAACCCTTCGCCGACACCTCGCGCCTGGTTTCCATCGGCGGCTCACTGACCGAGATCATCTACGCCCTCGGTGAAGAAAAGCGCCTCGTCGCCCGCGACCAGACCGCCACTTTCCCCGAGGCCGCACTGGCGCTCCCCGACGTCGGCTACATGCGCGCCCTCGCCCCGGAAGGCGTGCTCTCAGTCACCCCGACCGCGCTCCTCGTCATCGAAGGTAGCGGCCCGCCCGAAGCCCTCGACGTACTCTCCCATGCCGGCGTCGACTACCAGACCGTCTCCGAAGGTTTCTCCCACGAAGGCATTCTCGCCAAGGTCCGCGCCGTCGGTCAAGCCCTTGGCGTACCTGATAAATCCGAGGCTCTTGCCGCGCAACTCGATACCGCGCTCAAGGCCGTCGAAGCCCGCACCGCCGCCATTCCAGAGCGCAAGAAGGTCCTCTTCATCCTCTCCACCCAAGGCGGCAAGATCCAGGCCTCGGGCACGGATACCGCCGCCAATGGCATTATCGAACTGGCCGGCGCGCTCAACGCCGTCACAGATTATTCCGGCTACGAGGCGCTGACCGAAGAAGCCATCATCGCCGCCAATCCCGACGTCATCCTGATGATGGACCGCGGCGGCGACCATGGCGGCACCGATGCCGAACTGCTTGCCCACCCCGCCATCGCCCTCACTAACGCTGGCAAGGCCCACGCCATCATCCGCCTCGACGGCGCCTACCTCCTCGGCTTCGGCCCCCGCACCGCCAGTGCTGTCGGCGAGCTGGTCGATGCCCTCTATGGTAAGGCCTTATGACTGCTGCGCTTTCCATGTCCGGCGGACTTGGCCGCGCCGAGCGCCTGGCGGGTGACCGCTCGTCCCTCGGCCGGCTGGCCATCGTCGTGCTGGCCGTCCTGCTTCTCGTTACCATGGTCATTTCGATGACCACCGGTGCCTCCGGCGCTTCAGCGCTGAACCTGATCGGCTCCTGGTTTGGCGGCACCACCGCCGACCCGGCCGCCCTGCTGCGCGACCAGACCGTCATCTACAATATCCGCCTGCCACGCATGATCCTCGGCGTCCTCGTCGGCGCGGCGCTCGCCACCTCGGGCCTGCTCATGCAAGGTCTGTTCCGTAATCCCCTGGCCGATCCGGGCCTCGTCGGCGTCTCGGCCGGCGCGGGTCTCGGCGCCGTCGGCATCATCGTCCTCGGCACCACCATGCTGGCGCCGCTGACCGCCCTGCTGGGCATCTATTCCCTCCAGATGGCTTCCTTCATCGGCGGCCTGATCACCACCTTCATTCTCTACCGCGTCGCCACCAAGGCCGGCCAGACTGCCATTGCCACTATGCTGCTCGCCGGCATCGCCATCGGCGCCCTCGCTGGCGCGATCACGGGTGTTCTGGTCTATGTCGCCACCGACAGCCAGCTCCGCGACCTGACGTTCTGGGGCCTCGGCTCACTCTCGGGCGCCAACTGGACCAAGATCATGGCCTCCGGCCCGATCATTGTCGTGGCTCTAACCGCCTCGGCCTTCCTCGCTAAGGGTCTCAACGCCCTGACGCTCGGCGAAGCCACCGCCGGTCACCTCGGCCTGCCGGTGCAGCGCTTCAAGCTCGCCGCCATCGTGGCCGTCGCTGCTGCAACCGGCGCCTCGGTCGCGGTCTCGGGCGGCATCGGTTTTGTCGGCATCGTCGTGCCGCATTTGCTGCGCCTCGTCATCGGGCCCGACCACCGCTACCTGCTGCCCGCCTCCGCTCTGTTGGGCGCTTCGTTCCTGCTGATGGCCGATGCCGTCAGCCGCCTCGTCGTCGCCCCGGCTGAATTGCCCATTGGCATCGTCACCGCTGCCGTCGGCGGCCCGTTCTTCCTCTGGATATTGCTGCGCCGCCGCAATGCGATCGCGTGGTGATGCCATGATCGAAGCGTACGACGTCAGCGTCGAAATTTCCGGTCGCCGCATCCTTGAAGGGGTCAGCCTCACGGCTAAACCCGGCCAGTTGACCGCCGTTATCGGCCCCAACGGTTCCGGCAAAACCACGCTGATGAAGGCCCTGTGCCGCGACTACGCCTATGACGGCCTGATCTCCATCAATGGCCGCGATCTGCAATTGCTCCGCTCCATCGAGACCGCCACGCTCCGCGCCGTGCTGCCGCAGCAGAGCGCGCTGCCATTCCCCTTCACGGTGCGCGAAGTCGTCGCTCTCGGCCTCACCGCAGGCCTCTCCGGCGTGCCGCTCTCTGCCCGCAAGCGTCTGCCTGAACTGGCTTTGGCCCGCGTCGATCTCAATGGTTTCGCTGGCCGCTTTTATGGCGAACTATCGGGTGGCGAACAGCAGCGCGTCCAGCTCGCTCGCGTGCTCTGCCAGGTCTGGATGCCGGTGCTTGATGGCGTGCCGCGCTACCTGTTCCTCGACGAGCCCGTCTCCAGCCTCGATATCAAGCACCAGTTGATGATCATGGATGTGGCCCGTTCCTTCGCCAATGCGGGCGGTGGCGTTATCGCCATCCTGCACGATCTGAACCTGGCCGCCATGTATGCCGACCAGATCCTGGCCCTGCGCCAGGGCCGTGTCGCCGGCTTCGGCACGCCCTCCGAAGTGCTGACGGATGCCCTACTGGCGGACGTCTTCGATTGCCCGATGCAGGTCAATCACACCCCGGCCCCCGGCATGCCTTTCGTCCTCCCCCAATCCGCCGTCCGCCGCGACGCAATTCAAACCAAGGTCGCCTGATGTCCCCATTGTTCAAAGCCATCGGGCTGGTCCTCGCCTTCTCCGCTCCCGCCTTCGCGCAGGCGACTGCGCCCATCTCGCTCGATCTGGAACTGAACGCGCTCCAGCCCACCGAGAAGGGCTGCAAGGTCACCTTCCTCGCGACCAACAAGCTGGGTGCCCCGCTCGACCGTGCCGGCATCGAAACCGCCCTGTTCGATGCCGATGGTGCCATCGACCGGATCGTCAACTTGGACTTCAAGGGCCTGACCGAAGGCAAGACCAAGGTCCTGCAGTTCGAACTGGCTGACCTGCCCTGTGACGGCATCGGCCGCGTGCTGATCAACACTGTCTCGGCCTGCGAGGGCACCGGGCTCGCGCCCACGGCCTGCCTCGACAATCTCAAGACCACGACAAGACCAAGCATCACCTTCGGCCTCTAAGGATATCTTTGATGGAAACCGCCCCCGCCCATGATTTCTCCATGCTGGCCCTGTTCCTGCAGGCCGATTGGGTGGTCAAGGGCGTCATGATCGGCCTCTTGGTCGCCTCGATCTGGTGCTGGGCCATCATCGCCAACCGCATTGCCGCCTATGCCAAGGCGCGCCGTGACATGGCGGCCTTCGACAAGGCCTTCGCCGCCGGCCGCCCCCTGGCCGAGTTGCGTCAAGACTATGCCGGCAAGATCCCCAGCGGCCTCTCCGCCGTGTTCGCCGCCGCCATGGACGAATGGGATAAAAGCCACGCCGCCCAAGCCGCCGCTGGAGGCCTGCAAAGCCGCCTCGAAATCGCCCTCGACCTCGCCGTCACCGAACAAAGCGCCAAGCTCGAACAGCGCCTCGGCTTTCTCGCCACCATCGGCAGCGCCGGACCGTTCGTCGGCCTGTTCGGCACCGTCTGGGGCATCATGAATGCCTTCACCGCCATTGCCAATGCCGAGAACACCAGTCTTGCCGTCGTTGCGCCCGGTATTGCAGAAGCCCTGCTGGCCACCGCTCTCGGCCTGCTCGCAGCCATCCCCGCCGTCATTGCCTATAACAAGCTCAGCGCCGATGCCGGCAAGCTGATCGCACGGCTCGAAGGCTTCGCCGACCGCCTCGTCGCGCTGCTGTCGCGCCAGATCGATGCGGGCAGGGCTCTCTGATGGGCATGTCGGCAGGCAGCGCCAAGTCCGGCGGCCGGCGAGGCCGTCGCGGCCGTGGCAATAGCCCGATCAGCGAGATCAACGTCACCCCCCTGGTCGACGTCATGCTGGTGCTGCTGATCGTCTTCATGGTCGCGGCCCCACTGATGACCATGGGCGTCCCCGTCGATCTGCCCCAGACCCGCGCCAAGGCCATGCCGGTCGATGCCAAGCCGATTACCGTCACCGTGACGCCTGATGGCGCTATCTCCATCGACAACGAGCCGGTCGCCATCGACGCGCTTGTCTCAACGGTGCAGTCCCTGGCCAACCAGGGGACCGACGAACGCCTCTACGTGCGCGGCGACTCCACCGCCCAATACGGCATGATCATGCAGGTGATGGGCGCGCTGTCCGGCGCCGGCTTCGACAAGATCGGCCTCATCACCGAACAGCAGCAGGCGCCCTGAAATGCACTTTGCCCTGCCGGGATCAGCGCTGGTGCATGCAGCCGTGCTCAGCGTTGGCCTCCTGATGTTCGCCTGGCCCGAACCCGACGATGCGCCGGCCGCCCAATCGGTGTCGGTCGACGTCATCTCCATCGCCTCGGTCTCCGCCAACCAGACCAGCACCGTCGAAAGCGACGCCACCGAAACGCTGGTATCCGCCGGTGCGGAAGCGCTGCCGCCGACCGTGCCCGAGACCATCGAGGCCGTCGAGCCCGAAACGCTCGAGCCGCCGGTGGAACGCGAATCCGCCGAACCGCCACCACCCGAGCCGGTCAAGTCCACTGAGGCCAAGCCCGTCGAACCCACCGAGATCGAGCCGGTCGAAGCCAC
Source organism: Devosia sp. (assembly GCF_028290625.1). GTDB lineage: Bacteria > Pseudomonadota > Alphaproteobacteria > Rhizobiales > Devosiaceae > Devosia. The sequence continues at coordinate 50,329 of NZ_JAQGJM010000027.1, read as the reverse complement.
CAGCGCCACCCCGGTGACCCCGGATGAGCCGGTCGAGTTGAGCGAAGTCGAACCGGACCGCGTGGAGGTGGCCATATTGAGTGCCATCTCGCCCGAGCCGCTGGAAGCCGAAGCCGTCGCGCCGCTCATCCCGAGCGCAGCGCGGGCCGAAACCGCAACCCCGGTCCAGCCGGTACAACAGGAAAGCTTGCAGCCCACCGAGGTCACCGACCTCAAGGTTGCGCCCGTTCCCCATACCCTCAGCCGTCCCCGTCCATCCGAGCCGATGCAGCGCCCCCGCCAGCAGGTCGCCGCCGCCCCGCCGCCGCGCGCCACGCCCAAGCCGCCGGTGCAGCAACAGGCGCAGCTGCGTCCGTCCGTCCCTGCCGGCAATGGCGGCCAGAACCAGGCCGACACCGTTGCGGCAAAACCCTCGGCCGGCCAGCAGGGCAATTCCGGTTCGGGCGGCGATGCCGATGTGGCCCGCTATCCCACCCAGGTCGTGTCCAAGCTGCGCCGTGCCCTGCGCTATCCACGTGGCGGCGGCGGTGCCGCTGGAGAAGTGCATGTGCAGTTCACCGTTTCGGCTGGTGGTCAGCCCTCGGGCATCCGCGTGGTCAAGTCGTCCGGCAATGCCGCCATCGACCAGGCTGGGGTCGATACCGTGACCCGTGCCGCGCCATTCCCGCCGATCCCCGCGGGGGCCGATCGCAATAGCTGGGCCTTCACCGTGCCACTGGCCTTTGTTCGCGGCTGATCCGGCATCATCGTGCTGTCGCGGGCGGCTGCGGCGAAAAGCATTTCCACTCACATAATTGCGTGCTTGCAGTCGCCGAAACGTGGATGGTAAGGCCCAGCCACGTTCCCAGCGAGACAGACCATGACCGAGCCGCGCGAAGAGATGGAATTCGACGTTGTCATCGTCGGCGCCGGCCCCTCAGGCCTTGCCGCAGCGATCCGGCTCAAGCAACTCTCGCCCGACCTGAGCGTCCTGATCGTGGAAAAAGGCGCCGAAGTCGGCTCGCACATCATTTCGGGCGCGGTCATCGATCCATCCGGCCTCGATGAGCTCATCCCCGACTGGCGAGAACGCGAAACGCCGATCAAGACGGCCGTCACCGATGATCGCTTCGTCTGGCTGACGGAAAAATCCGCCTTCCCGTTGCCCAACTTCATCATGCCACCGCTGATGAGCAATCACGGCAATTACATCGTCTCGCTCGCCAACGTCTGCAAATGGCTGGCGACCGAAGCCGAGGCGCTGGGCGTCGACATCTATCCCGGCTTTGCCGGCGCCGAACTGCTGGTCGAGGACGGTGTCGTGGTGGGCGTCGCCACTGGCGACATGGGCATCGAGAAATCCGGCCAGCCGGGCCCAAATTTCGCCCGCGGCATGGCGCTCAAGGGCAAATATGTGCTCCTCGCCGAAGGCGTGCGCGGCTCGCTCACCAAGCGGGCCATCGCCGAATTCGGCCTGGCCAAAGAGTCCGATTTCCAGAAATACGGCATCGGTTTCAAGGAAATCTGGCAGGTCGCCGACGCCAACCACAGGCCCGGCCTCGTGCAGCACACACTGGGCTGGCCGCTGCAGGATACAGTTGGCGGCGGCTCCTATATCTATCACCTCGAAGACAACCAGGTCGCCATCGGCTTCGTTGTCCACCTCAACTATAAAAACCCATACCTCTCCCCCTTCGACGAATTCCAGCGCCTCAAGACCCACCCGGCCATCAAGGGCACTTTCGAGGGTGCCAAGCGCTTATCTTACGGCGCCCGCGCCATTTCCGAGGGCGGCTACCAGTCCATCCCCAAGCTCGCCTTCCCCGGCGGAGCGCTGATTGGTGACGCGGCCGGCTTCGTCAATCTCCCGCGCATCAAGGGCAGCCATAACGCCGTGCTCTCGGGCATCGTCACCGCCGAACACGTCGCCGCCGCTCTAGCCGCGGGCCGTTCCGGCGATACGCTGGCCGATCTCGACGCCGCCCTCCGCGCGGGCGCCATCGGCAAGGACCTGCACAAGGTCCGCAACGTCAAGCCGCTGCTCTCCCGCTTCGGCACCCTCTTCGGAATGGGCCTCGCCGGCTTCGATATGTGGTGCAATACCCTTTTCGGTGCGTCGCTATTTGGCACGCTGCGCCACGGCAAACCCGATCACGCCACGCTCGAACCCGCCGCCCTGCACCAGCCGATCGATTACCCCAAGCGCGATGGCATGCTGACCTTCGATCGGCTCTCCTCGGTGTTCATTTCCGGCACCAATCACGAGGAAAATCAGCCGCCCCATCTGCATGTCGCCGATCTGGCCTTGCAGAAAGCCAGCGAACTGGATGTCTTCGCCGGGCCCTCCACCCGCTATTGCCCCGCCGGCGTCTATGAATGGGTGGACGGCAGCTACGTCATCAACGCGCAAAACTGCGTCCACTGCAAAACCTGCGACATAAAAGACCCAAACCAGAACATCGATTGGGTCCCGCCCGAGGGCGGTGGCGGGCCGAACTACGTCAATATGTGAGGCGCAGCCGGGGCGCTAAAACTTGCGCGCTCCGCCCCGTCCTGCTTTAAGCGCGGCAGTGCTTGCGGAGGACTTTCCGACATGAAGATTCTCGTGCCCGTCAAACGGGTGGTGGACGCCAACGTCAAGATTCGCGTCAAACCCGACGGATCGGGCGTCGATACCGCCAATGTCAAAATGTCGATGAATCCGTTTGATGAAAACGCCATCGAGGAGGCTTTGCGCCTCAGGGAAGCCGGCACGGCCACCGAGGTCGTCATCGTCACCGTGGGCTCTGAAAAGTCCGCCGAAACCCTGCGCGCTGGCCTTGCCATGGGCGCCGACCGCGCCATCCATGTGAAGACCGACGCCCCCCGCATCGAGCCGCTGGCAGTCGCAAAAGTGCTAAAAGCCGTCATTGCATCAGAAGCGCCAGACCTCGTGATCCTGGGCAAGCAAGCCATCGATGACGACAGCAACCAGACCGGCCAGATGCTCTCGGCCCTGCTGGGCTGGCCGCAGGCGACCTTTGCCTCCAAGATCGTCATCGGCACCGGCAGCATGGATGTGACCCGCGAGATCGATGGCGGTCTCGAAACCCTGCGCCTGATGCTGCCCGCCGTGGTCACCGCCGATCTGCGCCTCAACGAGCCGCGCTATGCGTCCTTGCCCAATATCATGAAGGCCAAGAAGAAGCCGCTCGATGAGACGAGCCCAGAAACCCTGGGTGTCGACATCGCGCCGCGCCTGACCGTACTCAAAACCACCGAGCCCGCCGGTCGCACCGCCGGCATCATCGTCGCCTCTGCCGAGGAACTGGCAGCCAAGCTCAAGCAGGCGGGAGTGCTCTGACATGACGACCCTGATCCTCGCCGAACACGACGGCAAAACCCTCAACGAAGCCACCGCCAAGGCCCTGACCGCCGCCAAAGCGCTCGGCGCGCCGGTGCATATCCTCGTCGCCGGCCACGAGGTCGGTGCCATTGCCGCTGCCGCAGCGAAGCTCGACGGCGTCGCCAAGGTGCTGAGCGCCGATGCCGAAAGCCTGGCCCATCAACTGGCCGAGCCATTCTCAGCTCTGCTGGTATCGCTGGCCGGCAACTATGACGCGATCGTCGCGCCCGCCACCTCGACGGGCAAGAACACACTGCCGCGCGTCGCGGCTCTGCTCGACGTGATGCAGGTTTCCGAAGTCAGCAAGGTCATCGCCCCCGATACCTTCGAGCGCCCGATCTATGCCGGCAACGCCATCGAAACCGTGCAGGCCTCCGGCAAGCTGGTGCTGACCATCCGCATCTCGGCGTTCACCGCCACAGGCGAGGGCGGCAATGCGCCAATCGAGGCCCTGGCCGTCCCCGCCGATGACGGCAGATCGCGCTGGCTCGGTGCCGAACTTTCCGCTTCCGTTCGTCCCGAACTGGCCGGCGCCCGCATCGTCGTCTCCGGCGGCCGCGCCCTGGGTTCGGCCGAAAAGTTCGATGAAGTGCTGGCCCCACTCGCCGACAAGCTCAATGCCGCCATCGGCGCCTCGCGCGCCGCGGTCGATGCCGGCTACGCCGCCAACGACATGCAGGTCGGCCAGACCGGCAAGGTCGTCGCGCCCGAGCTTTATATCGCCATCGGCATTTCCGGCGCCATCCAGCATCTGGCCGGCATGAAGGATTCCCGGATCGTCGTCGCCATCAACAAGGACGCCGATGCGCCAATCTTCCAGGTCGCCGATTTCGGCCTGGTGGGCGATCTGTTCACCCTGGTGCCGGCGCTGGTCAAGGCCCTCGACTGAGCCTCAGTTGAACAGGTCGGGGCGCAGGTTCAGCACGGCGCTCGATCCAACAATGCCGTCCAGCCGAGCCCGCGCTTCGGGGAATATCTGGTCGGCATAGAAGGCCGCCATCGCCGCTTTGGTTTCGGCAAAGGCGGTATCGATTGCCGCGTGCGACGCTTCCGCCGCCCGCCAGGCGCCGATGCAGATGCCGAACAGATGGAGCGTGTTAACGGCCGCCGCGCTGGGCAGGGCGATATTTTTGGCCCCTTCGTCCAGCAACCAGCGCGCCGCCTCTTCTATCAAATAGGCGGCCTGGGTCGTCATGCCCATGACCGGGCGGCCGCCTGCGCTGGCGCTATTGCGCATGTCCTCAACCAGTTCGCGCACCGCCTGGCCCTTGTCGCGGGCAATCTTGCGGCCCACCAGGTCCAGCGCCTGAATGCCTGTCGTGCCCTCATAGATGGTGGTGATGCGCGCATCGCGCAAATGCTGCGCTGCGCCAGTTTCCTCGATAAAACCCATGCCGCCATGCACCTGGATACCCAGCGACGCGACCTCGACGGCGATTTCCGTCGACCAGCCCTTGGCAATCGGGATCAGCAAATCGACCCGTCGCTGCTGCCTTGCGCGTTCCTCCGCATCCTCCGAACGGGTCGCTAGATCCAGCGCCGCCGCCGCCTGGTAGCAGATTGCCCGCGCCGCTTCGGTCTTACCACGCATCAGGCCCAGCATGCGGGCGACATCGGCGTGCTCGATGATAGCCGACGATCCGCTGGCGCCCGTCGCGCGACCTTGCTTACGCTCGCGCGCAAAGGCCAATGCCTGCTGATAGGCCCGCTCGGCAATGCCCACACCTTGCAGGCCGACGCTGAGCCGCGCCGCGTTCATCATGGTGAACATATATTCGAGCCCGCGATTGGCCTCGCCAATCAGAAACCCCAGCGCACCCGGCCCGTCGCCATAGACCATGGTGCAGGTCGGGCTGCCGTGGATGCCCAGCTTGTGCTCGATCGAGACGCAGCTGACATCGTTGCGCGCGCCAAGGCTGCCATCGGTTTCAACCAGGAGTTTGGGGACCAGGAACAGCGAAATCCCCTTCACGCCCGCCGGCGCATCGGGCAACCGCGCCAGCACCAGGTGGACGATATTGTCCGCCATGTCGTGCTCGCCATAGGTGATGAAGATCTTCTGCCCCTTGAGCCGGAAGGCATCGCCGTCGGGCATGGCGGTGGTGCGCACCGCGGCCAGGTCCGAGCCCGCCTGCGGCTCGGTCAGGTCCATCGCCCCGGTCCATTCGCCACTGACCAGTTTGTCCAGATAGATCGCGCGCAGCTCGGGCGCCGCATATTTGTCGATCGCCTCAATCGCGCCCTGCGTCAGCATGGGACACAGCGCGAAGGCCATGTTAGCGCTCTGGAAGATTTCCTGGATCGCCGCATTGACCACGTAAGGCAGGCCCATGCCGCCGGTCTCGGCGCTCGCCGACGGGCTGTTCCAGCCGCTTTGGGTGAAGCTTTTGTAGGCCGCGACCCAGCCCGGCGGCGTGGTTACGCCCCCCGCAGACCATGTCGCGCCCTGCTTGTCGCCGACACGATTAAGTGGGGCCAGCACAGTGCTGGCGAACTTGCCTGCCTCTTCGAGTACCGAAGCGACCAGGTCCCGATCGGCATCTCCCAGCCCGGGTAGCAAAACGATGTCGGCATAACCGCACAGTTCGTCCAGAACGAAGCATATCTCGGCAAGCGGCGCGGTATAGCTCATGACGATCCCCCGACTCCGAGGAGACGCTACTGGCGTCGGGGAACCCTGTCTATGCTGCTGCGCCTTCGTCCGTCAGCGCTCGACGCCTAGCTATCCGCTGACACCAACGTCCTGGTTTCTGTCAGGTCGCACAGCGCCTCGCGCAATTGCCCGCTGGGGATGAAGGTTACGGTATGGCGGGGGGCAATCCGGTGCTGTTCGCCGGTGCGCGGATTACGGCCCACCCGTTCGGCACGAGGCCGAACCGCCAGCGTGCCGAAGGCGCTTAGCTTGACATAGTCGCCGGCCGTCAGCGCAGCGCTCATGGCAGCGAACATTGCGTCGCTGATTGCCGCCACATCGGCCTTGGGCAAGCCCGTCCGCCGTGCCACGGCGGCGCATAACATCGCCTTGGTGATCGTTTCCGTCACGATCTTACCTCCTCATTACATTTAAGTTCATACGAGGAATTTAAAAACGTGTCTATCGGGTGGCGATCACATTTAGAAACATGACGAAACTGTTCAAGTTAAGTTGACATATTTTAGAATGGTTATAAGCTGGCGAGCATTCTATAAGCCGTTCCAGGGGTGAAGGCTCCCGGAATAGCTGGAGCTCTGGCTCCGCTCAAGCAGACGAATCGGCGGGCATTGCCCGGGAAAAGGTCCCAAGTGAGACTTACGCGCCAGTCCAACTATGCAATTCGGGCCCTGGTTTATTGCGCTGTCAACCAGCCCGGCCTCAGCCGCGTGGCCGACATCGCCAAGGCTTACGCCATCTCCGAACTGTTCCTGTTCAAGCTGATCAAGCCACTGGTGGAAAACGGCCTTCTGGAAACCGTGCGCGGCCGCCATGGCGGCGTGCGCCTCGGCAAGCCGGCCAATGAGATCACCCTGCTCGAAACCATCATGCTGACCGAAGAAAACTTTGCTTTGGCCGAGTGCTTCGAGGATGGCGGCGCCGATTGCCCGCTGATCGGCGAATGCGACCTCAATAGTGCTCTGCGTGAAGCCCTCGGCGCCTTCTTCTCCGTGCTCGAAGGCTACACCATTGCCGATCTCGCACAGAAAAAACGCTCCCTGCGCGAACGCCTCGGCCTGCTCCTGCCCGAGCCGGAACTCGCCGTCGCCCATTGATGCCGCATTTCCTCGCCTGACCGAGACCTGTTCGCGCGGCCCTTGCTGCGCGACGACTTTCCCTAACGCCGCCAATGCGATCGGGCCTGTGGCGCCGCGCACAATGGCGCGCCCAGAGCTCACCTTGTGGCCGCTGTTCGACTTGCCCCAAACCCCGGTCTGCAGACGATTGAGCCCTTTTTCAGGCATGCGCTGACCGCATTTCAGTTGCCCGCCTGCCCTCATTGACCCTGCGGCGGCATCGGTTCCTACTCCATCATATGATCTAGCGGTGCTCCTGAAATGGGGGCGCCGCGATATTCAACAGCCCCTGGCTGCCTCTGTTCGCGAGCAATTGCGAGCAACCGCCCCACACCGCCACAAGCCCGGCCACCGCTTGCGACAGGAGACGCGTCGTTGCTGAAAATTCTCTATCTCGTCCCCAATCTTGCAGACCCGGCCGTCGCGCGGCGCGTGGACATGCTGCGCCTCGGCGGCGCGCAAATCGATGTCGCCGGCTTTCGCCGCGCTGGCACCGCAGTGCCTAGTCTTGATGTCGAGACCTATCTCGAACTCGACGAAACCTTCGATGCGCGCTTCGCCCAGCGCATGCTGGCGACGGTCCGGGCGCGCTCCAAGGTGCGCACCTGGGCGGCCCGCCTGCCGCGGCCAGACGTGATTGTCGCGCGCAATCTCGAAATGCTGGCGCTGGCCAGTCGGCTGCAGAGCTTTTGGCCCGGCAATCCGCCGATTGTCTACGAGTGCCTCGACGTTCACCGCCTGATGCTGCGCGGCGACGCGATCGGCCGCACTATGCGTGGGGCCGAGCGGCATTGGAGCCGGCAGGCCTCGCTGCTGCTGACCAGTTCGCCCGCTTTCGTGCGCAACTATTTCGACATCCACAATGCCCTGCCGACGGAAATCGTCGAGAACAAGGTGATCTGGGACGATGGCGAACGGGGCGGCAATCCGGCGCTGGCCGAAGCCGCCGGCGACGGCCCGGTGCGGATCGGTTGGTTTGGCGCCTTGCGCTGCACCCGCTCCTTGCAGGCCCTGAGCGGCTTGGCCGATGCGTTCGATGGCGATGTCGAAGTGGTGCTGCGCGGTCGGCCGGCCTTGACCGAATTCGACGATTTCCCCGCCATCGTCGCGCGCCAAAAGCATCTGCGCTTCGATGGTCCGTACCGCAATCCCGACGATCTGGCGGCGATCTATTCGGACGTGCATCTGGCCTGGGCCATCGATTTCTTCGAGGACGGCCAGAATTCGCAATGGCTGCTCCCCAACCGCATTTATGAGGGCTGCCTACATGGTGCCATCCCCGTGGCGCTCGCCGGGACCGAGACAGCGGCCTTCATCGCCCATAAGGGCATCGGCATCGTGCTGCCCGATATCGCGCCGGAGACCCTGCGATCCATGCTGGGCGGATTGACGCGCGAGCGGCTGGTGCAACTGGCAACAGCGGTCGCGGCGCAGGATACCGGCCACTTTGCCGTCAATGCCAAGGCCTGCGCGGCTTTGGTTGACAGGCTCGCCGGATTGCCCGGCACACGGCCAGAACTGACGGAGGCCGCATGAGCCAGACCTGCCTGATCGTCGTGCCGACGCTTAATGAAGCGCGTCATATCGGACCGCTGCTGCACGACCTGCTCATCGAGGCCGAAGCTATGGATGCGCGGATCGTCGTGGCCGACGGCGGCAGCACCGATGGCACGCCCGCCATCGTCGCCGATATCGCGGCGACCGAGAAACGAGTGACGCTGATCCACAATCCCAAGCGCATCCAGAGCGCGGCGATGAACCTAGCGGTGGCGGAATTTGGCGACGATACCGACTTCGTCATTCGCATCGATGCTCATGGCAAATATCCGGCTGACTATTGCCGCAAGCTGCTGGCCGAGGCCGAACGGCTTGGTGTCGACAGCATCGTGGTGCCGATGACGACGGTTGGGCGCAGCACGTTCCAGCGCGCGGTAGCGACGGCGCAGAATTCGCTGGTCGGCACCGGCGGCTCGGCGCACCGGACCGGCAAGCGGGCGCAGCAGGTCGATCACGGCCACCATGCGCTGATGCGCGTCGCGGCCTATCGCGCCGTTGGCGGCTATGACGAGACTTTTCGCTTCAACGAGGACGCCGAACTCGACTACCGCCTGGGCCAGGCCGGCTATCGCGTCTGGCTGACCGATGCGACATCGATGACCTATTTCCCGCGCTCGACCATGTCGGGCCTGTTCAAGCAGTATTTCGGCTATGGGGGCGGGCGGGCGCGCAATATCGTCAAGCACCGCATGAAGCCGCGCATTCGCCAGATGGTGCCGCTGGTGATCCTGCCGACGGTGCTGCTCGCGGTGCTCTGCTTCGTGCATTGGGGCTTCCTCGTGCCGCTGCTGGCCTGGGGAGCGGCCTGTTTCGCGCTCGGCGCCGTCGCGGCGCGACAGCACGTCAAGGAGTATGGCCTGCGCCTGGTTCAGGTGCCTCTGGTCGGCGTGGCGGCGATGATCATGCATTTCGCCTGGTCATCAGGCTTTTGGCTGCATCTCGCCCGCACCGCCACCGCACGTCCCGGCACCGCATAGGAGGGCGCCATGGTTTCCGTCGATATCTGCATCTGCACCTTCCGCCGCCCCTTCCTGGCTGAAACTCTGGCTTCCGTCGCGGCACTGGCGATCGAGAACGTCGATGTGCGCGTCATCATCGCCGACAACGACATCACGCCGTCCGCTCAAGGGCTCGTTGACAGCGCGCGAGCCGGCTTTCCCCACGCCATCATCTATGTGCATGCCCCCTCGGCCAATATCTGCATCGCCCGCAATGCCTGCCTGGATGCAGCTTCGGCCGACTATGTGGCCTTCATCGACGACGACGAGACCGTCTCGCCGCAATGGCTCGGCGCGCTGCTGGCGACCGCACAGGAAACCCGCGCCGATGCAGTTCTTGGTCCGGTTCGCGCCGTCTACGATCCCGAGACCCCCGAATGGATGGTGCGAGGCGATTTCCACTCGACATTGCCTGTCGTGGTCAACGGTGCCATCCGCACCGGCTACACCTGTAACGTCTTGATCCGGCGTGTCGAACCCTTGGCCGCCTTGCGTTTCGATCTGTCGCTCGGCAAGTCCGGCGGCGAGGATACCGACTACTTTTACCGCCTGACTTCTCTGGGCGGCACCATCGTCGAAGCGCCCCAGGCGCTGGTCTACGAGCCGGTGCCGGCCGACCGCGCCGTCATGGCCTGGCTGGTCCGCCGGCGGCTGCGCATGGGCCAGACCCATGGCAAACTGATCGGCGGTTCGCGGCTGACCGCTGCGGCCGTCGCCAGCGCAAAAGCGGGCTTTTGTGTCGCCATGACCGGTTTGACCGCATTTTCGCCCATTGCGCGGCGCAAGAACCTGCTGCGCGCCGTACTCCACATGGGAGTGGTCGGCGGTATCATGGGCATTCGCCCGGCCGTCCACTATGGCGACGGCGCCGCGCAAAGCGCGAGCAACCCCATTCACTAGACCTGCCCCCGGAGGCAAACCATGCTTGAACGAGGCAACTATCCAGAAACCCTGGCGCCGCAGCCGATGGACCTCAAGTTCATCGATCTTGATCGGATCTTTTCCGTCCTGCGGCGGCAAATGCGGGTCATCGGGCTGTGCGTCGCCATCATGCTGGCGCTGGGATTGATCTACCTGACGCTGGCCCCGCGCAGCTACGTGTCGGCCGGGCAAATCCTGATCGACAAGAATCTCGAACAGGTCGCAGACGGCACTACGGTGTCGGTCAGCGCTGTTGATCTGGAAGCCCAGGTGCTCAACCAGATCGAGGTGCTGCGTTCGAGCCGGATCGCCATGGCGGTCGCCAAGGCGGAAAACCTGACCACCGATGCCGAATTCCTCAGCCCGCCGCCGTCCTTTACCGGCCGGATACGCGGAGCCTTCAGTAGCTTGCTGTCGCCCTTTTTCGGGCGGGGTGCTGTGGTCGACGCAGCGCCGCCGCAGGCCAGCATCGACGATGTCGCCGGCATGCTGCGCGCCAATGTGCAGGTCGATCGCATGGGGCGCAGCGCCATCATTCGCGTCAGCTATGAGGCGTCCTCGCCCGAACTGGCGCAGCGCATCGCCCGCGCCTATGGCAATGCGGTGGTGCAGGACCAGCTCAATGCCGATCTCGACGCCACCAAGGCGGCCGGCGACTGGATGCAGCAACGCCTCACCGAAATCGGCGCCAGCCAGCGCGAGGCTAACCTCGCGATCCAGAAATTCCGTCAGGATTCTGGCCTGTCGGTGGATCAGGACCGCACCCTGAGCGACAAGCGCGTCGAAGCGCTGTCGGAGCAATTAGCGACGGCCCAGGCCGAAACCGGCCGCATCCGCGCCCTGTCCGCCCAGGTGCAGGCGGTGATTGCCGCCGGCCCCGAGGCTGCAGCCAATAATGTGGGGCTGCTGGCGCAGTCGGAAACCACCACCGCCAATCCGCAAGTCGCCACCGTGCGCACCCAATATGCCAATCTGGTCAGCCGGATCGCCGAGGTGACGAGCGCCTTCGGACCCAACCACCCGCAACTGGTGGCGCTCAATGCCCAGAAGGCGGCGCTGAACGGGCAAATCTTCGCTCAGCTCCAGGGCCTCAATGAGCAATACCTGACCCAGTTGCAGATCGCCGAACAGCAGGAAGTCGGCCTGCGTCGGGACATCGACAATGAGGGCAATGCCGATAGCGACGCCAACCAGGCGCAGATCCAGCTCAACGAGCTGCAGCAGCGCTCGACGGCCCTGGGCTTGCTCTACAACACGTTCCTCGGCCGCTATGAAGAGGCCATCCAGCAGCAGTCCTTCCCGATCCCCGCCGTTCGGGTGATCACCGAGGCCCTGCTGCCGGATAGCCCGTCGAGCCCGCGTACGCTGATCGTGCTGGCGGCGGCTTTGATCGGCGGCCTGTTCATGGGCCTCGGCTTCGGCACGTTCAACGAATTGCGCGAGCGGGCATTCCGCACCGGCGCGCAGGTCAGCAACGAGCTGGGTGTCAGGTTCCTAGGCTACCTGCCGCAGCTTGAATTGGGCAAGGCAAGCCGCGATCCCAAGCAGCGCGCCAATCTCATTCACCGCTTCCTGCGCAATCAGGTGGTCCGTCGCGGCAGCAACACTCCGACAACGCCGTTCCTTGAGACGCTCAAGTCGGGCAAGCTCGCCCTGCGCTCCGCCCGCAAGGATGGCGGCGGCGTGGTCGGCGTCGTGTCGGCCCTGCCGGGCGAGGGCAAGACCACGTTCGCGGTGGCGTTTGCCGAAATGCTGGTGGGTAGCGGCAGCAAGGTGCTGCTGGTGGACGCCGATCTGCGCCAGCCCGGCGCCACAAGGCTGATCGCCAGCGCAGCCGAATTTGGCCTGATGGACCTGGCCGAAGGCAAGAACTGGCGCGAGATCGCCCAGACCGATCCCGAAACCGGCCTCGTCACCGTGCCGGCCAATACCTCGGGCGTGGTTGGGCGCACCAATGACTTCCTCTCCTCGCCCGCTATGCAGACCTTCCTCGCCGAAGCGCGGCGACAGTTCGACTATGTGGTGATCGACCTGCCGCCGCTCGGCCCGGTGGTCGATGCCATGTCGGTGCTGCCCTGGACGGACGGGTTCATCCTCGTCACCGAGTGGGGCAAGACACCCCGCCGCTTGGTGCGCACCATCATCGGGCGCGAACCCGAGCTATCGGGCGAGCTGCTGGGCGTTGTGCTCAACAAGGTCGATTTCAAGAAGCTGCCGCGCTACAGCGAGGCCGGCGGGGTCGAGCGGTTCGTCGATGTCTATCAGCGCTATTATCAGGTTGAGACTGAGGTGGAACCCGCGGCGCGCTAGGACCACCGGTCCTTAAAATCCCAGATAGCACAACGGCGCGCTCCATGATTGGAGCGCGCCGTTTGTGTTGGTGGGGCTGGCTTTATTCGGCCGCGTTGCGGAAGCCTTCCGACAGTGCCGAATCGAGCTGTAGCTTGGTCAATGCCACGAGGAAATCGTCGGCAATGTCCTCGCGATCGAGCGCGTAGGCCACGTTGGCGGTGAGAAAGCCGATCTTGGAGCCGCAGTCGAAGGACTGCCCCTCATATTGCACGCCCACAAAGGGTTGCTCGTGCATCAGTGTCTGCATCGCGTCGGTGAGCTGGATTTCCCCGCCCGCACCCTTGGGCTGGTCGGCCAGCAGGTTGAAGATATCGGGCTGCAGAATGTAGCGGCCCGAAATGATCAGGTTCGACGGTGCTTCGTCCCGCTTGGGCTTTTCCACCATGCCGCTGATGCGGAAGCCCGAATCGGGGCCTTCGCCCCGCGCGATGACCCCATAGGATGAGACCTCGGCGGGCGGCACTTCCTCGACGGCAATCACATTGCCGCCGGTCTCCTCATAGGTTTCCATCATCTGCTTGAGCACGCCGCGCTTGGCCTGGAACAGCATGTCCGGCAGCAACAGGGCGAACGGCTCGTTGCCGACGATTTCGCGGGCGCACCACACGGCATGGCCCAGCCCCAGCGGCTCCTGCTGGCGCGTGAAGCTGGTTCGGCCTGCCGAGGGCAGGTCCCGGCGCAATTCGGACAAAGCCTTGTCCTTGCCCCGCGCTTCGAGCGTGGTCTCCAGTTCGAACTGACGGTCGAAATGGTCTTCGATGACCCCCTTGTTGCGGCCGGTGACAAATACGAAATGATCGATGCCCGCCTCGCGGGCCTCATCGACCGCATATTGGATGAGAGGACGGTCCACGACCGTCAGCATCTCCTTGGGCATAGCCTTGGTCGCCGGCAGGAACCTCGTTCCGAGCCCCGCTACCGGAAACACTGCTGTTCTAACGCGCTTAACCACGGCAAACTCCTGATTGAGCATTGGAAACAGCGCAAGGGCAACACAGGCAGGTGCCGCAAGTCCACCCAAAATGCCCAAACGAAACGCATAGCTATGATGCGCTGAGGGCAGAGTTTTAATTAGGCTAAAGGCCTATAAAACCGTCATAAACCTGCCAAATTTGGGGCCATCTATTGACGCTATTGCCTAAAGTTTTAATTTCTACTTTGTTTGGTGTTTTGCGTATTCCGATTGATTGCTTGAGTGTATCTATGGATTCTACTTCGCCTTTTGACTGACTGCGACGGTTCGCAAAAAACCGTGATAGTTGACGCATTGTGCTGCGCTCGGCAACACTGTATTGACGCTCCAATGGGCAATGCTCGTCCGGTTTGGACACTTGAAATTTATCGACGGGCTGGTTTTCACAGTTTCGTGACTACTGAGGGCGCATGTCGGTTCGAGAACAGCGCAGATTGCAAACTGCGCGTCCGACGTGACCTTGCATTAAGTTTTTAGGACGACAGTCTACGCTCATTGCATCAACGAGGCAGAAGCCTCCGGGGAGGCCAGACATGCAGAAGGACGGGCCAGACGAGCCGGTCGTCAACAAGGCCAGCAAACCGCTGCCGGTCGAGCGCGCGGTCATACACTGGCCCTGGGGCATCATCGCCGTGGCCATCCTCGCGCTGGGTTGGGTGGGGGTCTATCTGCTGTGGAACGGCTTTGTGTTCCTGTCGCAGCTATAGTTGGATCTTCGAAAGAATAATTGCAGTCTTGCCCGGCTGACTGCAACTGTGGCTCCTTAGTCTCATAGCCCGTTTGGTCTATTGAAGATCGACTGTTTCTCGCCCGTCGCGATCCGCAAGCGACGCGCCGCATGTTCGCTGCCGGTGCCAATTTGGCCAATTTTGCGGCAGCTACAGTGCATTGCAGCTATGCAGCCGGAGGGTTGCCACTCACCGGCAATCATGGTCCCATTCGGGTGATGACGGATAGCCACCCCGTTTTGCTTCGCCTTGCGGCGCACTGGAGCAAGACCAATCCCGGTATTCGTCAAGACGTATTGATCAAAATACGTCGGACAATTGCGTCTGTTGCTGGTGTTGTGCGCGAGAGGTAAAATTCTCGGTAAACTGTACTTAAGCGCCAAGAAAGAACGGTTCGAAGGCCAAATCCGCCGGCCACTCTACCTTCCATTTAGCGAGATAGCGCCATGTCGATCGTAAATGCTGAACTTGATCTATCGAGCCAGTCATCCAAGCTGAAAGTGCCCAAGGGGGGAGTGGCCAAACGGGCCTTCGATGTGGTTGTCGCCTCGACCATGCTCCTGTTTGCCTTGCCGGCGATGTTCTTCATCGCCGTCATCATGTTCTCGACAGATCGCGGGCCAATTCTGTTCGGCCACGAGCGCATCGGGCACAACGGCAAGCGTTTCCGCTGCCTCAAATTCCGCTCCATGGTGGTGGACTCCCAAACGGCTCTGGCGCGTCATCTCGAACTGTTTCCCCTGGCCCGCGCCGAATGGGAAGCCAGCCAGAAGCTGCGCGACGATCCGCGCATCACCGCCATCGGCAGGTTCCTGCGGGTCACCAGCCTCGATGAACTCCCCCAGTTGATCAATGTCATCCGTGGTGAGATGAGCCTCGTCGGTCCCCGCCCCATCGTGCAGGACGAAGTGGTCCGCTACGCCGCCGAGATCGAGCACTATACGGCGACGCGCCCGGGCATTACCGGCCTCTGGCAAGTCGGCGGTCGCAGCGACGTCGATTATGACCATCGCGTCAGGCTCGACAGCCAATATGTGCGGGAATGGACTTTTGCCGGCGATCTGCTCATTCTGCTCAAGACCGTCAAAGTCGTGATCGCACGCACCGGCAGCCGCTAAGGAGCCCACCATGGCATCCATGCTTTCGCTGAGACCCAAGCTGTTCCGCACCCGCAACCCCGCCCGTGATAGCAATACGGACCTCGATCGCCTGATGACCGTGCGCAGAGCCTTCGCCGCCGCCATTGCGGATGCCGAGCAGGAACGGCAGGGCCTGCAGCTGCGCGTGGACGTCTATTACGCCCAGGCCACCAACTTGCTTGATAATTCGGGCGAATATGGCGAACGCAGCCAAGAGGACGAGCAGTCGATCCGCGATGCCGAGGCTCAGGCCGCCATCGCCACCACGCGGATCGGCCAGATCGACGCCCAGATCGTCAAACTCGGCACTATGTTGACCGAATTCGATCGCATCATGAGCGATGCCGCGGCCTAGCGCACGCTGGGCCGACAAACAAAATGGTGAGACTATGCGATCGATCAGCCCGCAAGCGGCACGTATCGCCACGCCATTGATTTCAGTGGTCATGGCCAATTATCAGGCGGGCGACAAGCTCGTTCCGGCCATGCAGTCCGTGTTGCGGCAAAGCGTGGCCGATCTCGAACTGATCGTCTGCGACGACGCCTCGGGCGACGACAGCGTCGCCATTGCCGAGCGCTTCATGCGCGATGATCCCCGCATCAGCCTGATCCGGGCCGACGCCAATGGCGGGCCGGCGCGCAGCCGCAATCGCGGGCTGGAGGTGGCGCGCGGGCAGTGGATCGCGATCGTGGACTCCGACGACATCATTCATCCCGAACGCTTCGAGCGGCTGCTGGCCGCCGCGAACTATGCGGACGCCGATATCATCGCCGACGATCTGCTGCACTTTTATGAGGATGGCGCGCAGGCCACCCTGCTGCTTCGTGCTGGGCAGGACACGCTATTTTCCGTCGATGCGGCGCAGTGGGTCGGTGCCGGTTTCGATGGCTCGGCGCCGCTAGGCTATCTCAAGCCGATGATCCGTGCTGAGGTGCTGGCCGATCTGCGCTATGACGAGAGCCTGCGCATTGGGGAGGATTATGACCTAGTGCTGCGCCTGTTGCTAGCCGGCGCCAGCATGAGCATTCTCCCGGAGCCCTATTACCTTTACCGTCGCCACAGCGGCTCGATTTCCCATCGCCTGTCGGTTGCGGATCTCGAAGCCATGCTGATCAGCCAGACGGTCATGCGGGCCTGGCTGGGCAACGTGCCTGAGGAGTTGGCGCAATCGTTCGATCGCCGGCAAGAGCAACTTGGCAACGGGCTTGCCTTCGAAGAATTGGTGGCCGCCGTCAAAGGCCGGCGTCTGGTACAGGTGGCCTCGTTGCTGGTGCGCGAGCCGCGCTTGGGCCAACGGCTATGGCAGTCGTTCAGCGAAGGCCGGCGCCGCAAGGCACAGGCGCCGCGCGTTCAACAATCGCCCGTGGCAGTGACGCTTGGGCCGTCCGGGCGGGGTGTGCCTGACTATGTCCCGGTGGACGCCGAGGACTGGACCGCTCCCCGTCAGCGCCAGGCCTGGCTTGAACTGGCCGATCTCGGCCATGGCCAACCTATCGACGTTATCTGCCTGGATGACGCGTCGCGCCATGCGGCCGGCTTCATTCCGCTGGTGCGGATACGCGAAGCGGTCGCGCAAGCCGAAGCGGAGCTGGTCAAATGATGATGCGCCAGCCCGGCCAACGCCATTACCTCACGGTCAATTTCGCCGCTGTGCTGACCTTTCTCGCTCTGGCGGCCTTGGTCCTAAACGCCATGCTGGGCTCCATGGCGGCGCTGGTCTTCATGGTCTGCGGCGGACTGCTGATCCTCACCAATATTCCCCAAAGCCTGGACAGCGTCATGCGCTGGTGGATCGTACTGCTGCTGCCGGCCTATTGCCTGCTCAGCGCGCTGTGGTCGCAATATCCCGACAATACCCTGCGCTACGGGCTGCAACTGACCTTCACGCTGGTGGTGGCGGTGGTCATTACCGGGCGCATGTCGACGACGACGCTGATGCGCGGCCTGTTCGTGGTCTATGCCATTGGCGTCGTGTTCAGCGTCGTCATCGGCCGCAATGGCGGGGCGGCCTGGCTCGGTATTTTCGGCAGCAAGAACGCCTTTGCGGCCCATATTGCGGTGTTTGCGCTGATCGCCGTGGCCATGGCGGCCGACCGTGGCGCCCATCCGCTGTTGCGGATCGGGGCCATTGGCGGCGCGCTGATCTCGGGGCCGCTGCTGATTTTGGCGCAATCGGCCGGCGCCATCATGATGGTGGTGCCCTGCGTCATCATCATCGTGCTGGTGCTGCTGACCGGGCGGTTGAGCCCGCAGCAGAAGCTTTTCCTCGGCATCTTCATGGCTATCGTGCTGGCCGCGCTGGCGCTGGTCGTTGTCACGATGGGCGATACAATACTGGCCGACGTGCTGGAGGGGTCGGGCAAGGACCCCACGCTGACCGGGCGCACGGAATTGTGGGCGACAGGGTTCAGTTTCATTGCCGAACGCCCGCTGCAGGGGCTGGGCTATCGCGCCTTCTGGGTGAGCGGCTTTGCCCCGGCCGAAGAGCTGTGGGCCATGTTCCTTGTGCCCTCGGGCGCGGGCTTTAATTTCCACAACACCTATATTTCCAACGCGGTGGAGATCGGGATGATCGGTCTGCTGCTGCAAATGATGATCATGTATGGCGGAGCCGCCATGATCGGCGCCTATGCGATGGCGCGGCCCAACCCGGCCAATGCGCTGCTGTTGGGCATGCAGGTGCTGATGATCCTGCGCAGTTTCATCGAGGTGGAAGTGTTCTTCGAGTTCTCCATCCGCTCGATGCTGGCCGTCTGCACCTTCATTTATGCGGCGCAGGGCCTGCTGACCCTGCGCGCCGAGGCGAAAGCGCGCGAGCGATCCCGCAATGTTTATCCCTACCAGCGAAAAGGACTGATCGATGCGTGAAGCCACCGCCGGCCTGGTCCAGATTCGGACCCCCACCTACAAGCGTCCCGCCGCCCTCAAGCGGGCGCTGGAATCGATGATCGCCCAGACCTGGGAAAACTGGGTCTGCGATGTTTATGATGACGACCCAGCGGCGTCGGGCCGTGCCGTCTGCGCAGCGCTGGGCGATCCGCGTATCCACTATACCCACAACGTCCCGCAGCGGTTTGCCTCGCGCAATATCGATGGCTGCTTCACCGCGGACAATCCGCGCGGTGCTGATTATTTCTGCGTGGTCGAGGACGACAATTTCATCCTGCCGACGTTTTGCGCGGAGAACATCGCGCTGTGCCAGGAGCAGGGCGTCGAGATCGTGCTGCGCAACCAGTTGGTCGAACATGCCAGCGGCACTGATGCGGCCCGGCTGAGCGAGGGCGGCGTGCTCGATGAGCTGTTCGTCGAGGGGCTCTATGACGCGCCCGATTTCCGTCTGTCGCTGCTGATCGGCATCGGGGTGTCCAATGGCGGGCTGTTCTGGTCGCGCCATGCGCGCAGCCAATTGGAAATCCAGTATGGCTGCACGGCGACCTTGCAGGAATATCTGCGCACGTTCGCCATTGCAGAGCCGGTTTACGTGGCGATGACGCCACTGGCGGTATGGGCCGAGAATGCCGAGCAGACGACGCGCAATGCGGAGCTCAAGGCGTCCTATATGCGCCGTGAACTGGACCTAAAGCGTTCGATCCAGGCGCTGCAGCGTCAGGTGTGGCACGAAGCGACACCGGCACAGCGCGCTGGCTTCATGACCAATCCACGGTTTGCGGCTTCCCCCAAGGGGAGGGCCCTTGGCGTGGCCAAGGCGCTGCTGGCACAGCCGATCGGCGATTACCTCCCGTCGCAGGATGCCTGGCGGCTGCGTGGGCGGGGGCTAGCCATTCGGCTGCTGGGTCGCGTGACGCCCGAGTTCAACACTTTTGTGCGGGAGCGCGGCGCCGTGCCGTTGTCCCATTCCTGAGCCAGTTCCTCCAGTCGGTGCGCCCATGGCGGCGATAGACGTTTTGGGCTCCGGCCCCGACCTCAACCACGTCAAGACCGGACGGGCCGGCGCGGCGATGCGCGGCGCGCTGTGGTCGATGCTGTCGAGCTTCGCGCCGGCCGCCTTCGGCATCGTGGTGTTCATGGCGACCTCGCGCGTGCTGGGGCCGTCCGAATTCGGCATTGTGGCCTTTGCCGCCAGCATTGCCACCTTCGGCATGGCAGTGGCGCCGGCTGGCTTCCGCGATGCGCTGATCCAGCGCACCTCCATCACCGCGCGCCATCTCGATGCTGTGTTCTGGCTCAGCGTCGGCTCGGCCGTGCTGATCTACTGCGTCATCGTCGCCGCGGCGCACCCCATCGCCACCGCCTACGGCGAGCCGGAACTGACACTGCTCATTCCATTCATCGGCCTGCGCGTCGTGTTCGACATGGCCGCCACCGTGCCGAACGGCCTGTTGGTCCGCGGCATGTCGTTCAAGAAGCTGGCTTTGCGCACCGCCGCCGCCTCGCTGGTCGCGGCGATTGGTTGCCTCGTGCTGCTGTGGTTCGGCTTCGGGCTTTGGGCGCTGGCCTTTTCGCAGTTGGCAACCTCGATCGTAACCTGCGTGGGCGCGCTGGTCGCCTCGCGCTGGCGGCCGGGCTTCAGTTTCGATCTCAAGGCGCTCAAGGAATTGCGCAGCTTTGGCCTGTTCGCCACCGGCAATAATTTCATCACCACGGTCAGCATCGACCAGTTGCTGATCGGCGTGTTGCTGGGGCCGGCCGGGCTGGGCATTTATGGCTTTGCCCGGCGCATCTTCCAGATCCTGACCGATCTGATTACCGGGGCGCTGAACCTGGTGTCCTATTCGCTGCTGTCCTCGATGCAGCAGGAACAGGAAAAACTGCGCGAGGCCTATCTGTTCGGCACGTTCGCGTCCTCGATCATCGCCTTCCCGGTTTTCGTCGGGTTGGCATTGATCGCGCCCGATTTCATTCCCTTCGCCTTTGGGTCGCAATGGGTCGAGGCCGTGCCGGTGGTGCAGGCATTCTGTGCGCTCGGCTTGCTCTCGGCCATCGGCGTATTGCAGGCGTCGCTGGTCAAAAGCCAGGGCCAGGCAGATCTCTGGTTCTATTACATGGCCAGCAAGATGGCGATCACGGTGCTCTACGTGTTCCTGTTCAGCGGCTGGGGCGTGAGTGCACTCACCAATGCGCTGGTCATCCAGAACTTTATCATGTGGCTGCCCACGGTACATATGGTGGTGCGGCTGCTACGGATTTCGCCCTGGGCGTATCTGGGCAGTTTTGCCCTGCCGGCGTTTGCCACGCTGATCATGCTGGGGGCGGGGATGCTGGTGCAGTATGAATTGGCGGGGAGCACCCCGCTCGTCCGGCTCGGCGCGACCATCGGGGCGTCCGGCCTTGTCTACGGGGCGGTCGTGCTGCTGCTCGGCCGCCGCAAGATGTTGGCGATCATGGCGACGCTGCAGCGGCGTAGGTAGGGCCGGGAGCCTTCACCTCTCCCTTTGGTGGAGAGGTCGGCGCGTAGCGTGAGGGGGCCTTCCCCAGGCATCACACCCAGTAAAGCTCACCTTGCCACAGCCACGGTCCTTCCCACGGGCTTGACCCGTGGGCCTTTCTCCACATGTGCCGAGCTGCCAGAGGTCCGCGGATCAAGTCCGCGGGAAGGACAGTGGATGGAAAGTTTTCCTGCCCGACGCCGCAGGTTCTATTCTTCCCAGCGGGCGAGGTGAAAGATCAACTCACCGAAACGCGGCTCTGCACGAAGTCGGACACGGCCGCTTGCGCACGTTCGGTCGCCCGGGCGATATTGCTGTCGGCGCTGAGCTGGGGTTCCAGCTTGGCCATCCGCTGCAGATGCCGGGCGGCTGAGTGGGTCAGCATGGTGTTGGGAATGCCGGCCAGTGCCGACTGGCTGATTTTGCCCACCTTGCCCTGACCACCGCCGCGGCCGGTGCGCCCGATATAGTATTCGAGAACGCTGGTGGGCTTGAGCAGGTTCATGCGCAGGTCGATATCGAGTGCGCCGGCCCAGTCGAGCCATTTCATGTGATGGCCACCATAGATCGGCTTGGCGCCGATCCAGGGTGTGCGCAGGGCATCGGCCACGATGGCGCCATGCATGGCCTCGGTGATCAACAGTTTCGCGCCACGCAACTGGCTCAGCACCTTGTCGACCGGCTCGGTGGCGTCGATCAGCGTGATCCCGGCCAGCCGGCAGGCCTCGGCCCAGTTACCGCGCTCGAGGCTCTCGTAATGCGGCATGAAGGCCACGCCGACGTCCTTGGCGGGGTCCGGCAGGTCCATGGCGCGCAGCAATACGGCGCTGTCGCAGATGGCGAGGTCCGGCGAAATCTTGAGCTTGCTGGCGGTCTGCGGCCCGCGCACGAACCGAATGTCCCAGGTGCCGTCATGCACATCGGGCAGGCCCATATAGCCTGCATAGCCCGAGCCCATGACGAATTTGCGGGCCTTGGGGTCCATCTGCGTGCCGATGATCGAGCCGATGCCGACGAACAGCTCGCTCTCATCCTCGTCGAGGAACCCCTTGGGTAGCAGAGCCGGCCACACATGCAGGTTCAGCTCATCGCCGAAATTGGGCACGGTGCCCCGGAAGAATACCAGCTTCATCAAAGCCCTCTTATTGTTACGAATTGGTGATGGTTTTGGCCATTACGGTTGCGCACACAGCACGGATTCGGGGAATGCGCAGGCTTCGCCTTGGGCGGTGAAAGCGACCCAGTCCACCTGCATGGCGATGGGGCCAGTCTGCGGGTCCATCTTGCCCATCCAGTCGGTCAGCGTATCGGTGCCCCACAGGCTGAAGAAAACGCGCTGCGGATTGGTAGGGATGGTGGTTGGGTCGCTCATGGTGCGGACCAGTTGCCCGTCGATGTAATAGCGAATCTCGCTCGGCTCCCAGGTCATGGCGAACGTGGTGAAGTCCCTATCCGAGGGATGGGGCAGGGTATGCTTCTGCCCGGAGCCAACCTTGCCATCGCCGCTCTTGCCGTTGACGAAAGTCGTGGTCTGGACGGTCGAGGTATCCTTGAGCAGGATCTCGAAATCGATCTCGTCATGCGGCTTTTTCTGTTCGGCGCCGATATAGGTGAAAAACGCCGCGTTCAGGCCCGAGCCCTTGGGCGTCTTGAGGCGCGCCTCATAGGTGCCGTAGCCATAGGCTTCCTTGGTCTGGACCTCGCCGCAGCTATATTGCCGGTCGCCCTTGGGAAGCGGCGCGAGACCCACATTGAGCATGCCGTCCACGCTTTTGACCTGGCTGGTCGACCAGGTGCAGTTCTGGTGTGCACCATTGGCCCAGCCGTCCGAAACATACCAACGCTTGGTGTCGAGAGTGTCGAAGCCGTCGTGGAAGCTGGCGCCCTGCGCCATGGCGGCCGTGGGTGCCAGTACCATCAGGATGGGGAGAAGGGCCCGCATTCGGTTCTGTATCGTCTTGGTCATGGATACGCCTTTACGCTGATCAATTGGAAGGAGCGGCCGCTGCCTGATCGGGAACGGGTGCGGCGGCCCCATCGGGCAGGGTGAGCCGGGCGACGATGACGTCGCCGGCCTGCACCGCGGTATTCATTTCGGCGCTGACTTCCGCGCCGTCGCGAACGATCGAATAGGTGTAGATCGGCAGCGATGCATTGGCCGTGGCGGTGACGCCCGAATAGACCGCGGCTTCCTGCAACAGCGCCTGCTGGTTGGTGATCTTGAGCGCCAGGGCGGCGATCTGGCCATCCACGGTCTGCCGCTCCAGCGACAGGTCCGAAATCCGTGCATCGCCCAGTTCGGCGCGTTCGCGCTCGGCGGTGCCGATATCCTGCTTGGCCTGCAGGCTCGAGGTATCCAGATCGAGCAAGCGGCTTTGTAGGTCCGCCACGCTGGTTTGGAGCGCGGTGACGCGCGAGGCCAAAGCCAGCCCGTTATCGGACAATTCGTTGATCTTGTTGAGTTGATCGCGCGCCTGCTCGAGCTGCTGCTCCATTGCGGTGCGTTTCTGCTCGAAAGTGTCGATCTCGCGATTGAGCAAGGCCACTTCTTCGTCCAGCGAGGTGGTCTGCGCGGTCATCTGGCGTTGCCGGGCCAGGAGGATCGACTGTTCGGCCGCCACCAGCGGCTGCGTGCCCTCGACCTGGGCCAGCTCCGGCGGCAGGGTCACAGTCTGCGCCCCGGCCAGTTCGGCATCGAGCCGTGCCAGCCGCACCTGCAGCCGCATATGCTCGTCCACCAGCAGGTCGAGCGCGCCCGAATTGGTCAGCAATTCGCGTTCGGGGCGGCTGGCGGCACTCGCCGCGCCGCGTTCGCCGCCCGCCAGGGTCAACGCCTTGATCACCGTCAAGCCGGGTGCGTACGGATAGGCGCCCGGGGTGCTGACATCGCCACTGACATAGACCGGCCCATAGGTGGCGATCTCGATGGTGACATTGGGGGCGACTGTCAGGCCGAGCGCCTGCTGCAATTGGGTGCCCAGCGTGGCCGCCAGTTCGGTGGTGCTCTTGCCGGCGCTCGGCATGGCGCCCACGAAGGGGAACGACGCCTGGCCATCGGCGCCGATGACATATTCGCCGCCCAAAGCCGTCAGTTCCTCGAAGGTCGACTGGCCGGCATCCCATTCCACGACTTTGACTACCAGCTTGTCGGAGATGGACAGCAGATAGGGTTCGCTGGCGGCAGTGCTGCCCACCAGCATCAGGCTGACGGCCGCAATACCCAAAAAGTGTCGCGCCGATCGCCGCGTTCGCATCGGATCGTCTCGCATGGCGTGTCCTCGCTACTGTGCTGGGCGCGATGGTCGACGCAGATGATGCCCGCAATGGGGCGAGACGCCACCTCATTTTTTTCCGCCCGCTCGCGGGTTCGTGTTCGCAAACCCCAGCATTTCTGGGCATTTCCGCGTCGCGAGGCTCGTGCTGCCCGCACAGCTCAAGGCAGACATGCGCGCCCGAAGCGGCCAAAAAGCCGGTTTCGGCGTCGTTTCAAATATGAGTTTGACACTCATATTAAATCATGATTATCTCCCTCCACAGATTGCGACGGGCTGACCTCCGCCAGTGGCGATTGCGGAATGACGGGGCTTGCTGCTGCCGTCTCCCCGGGCTGACCAAGGTCCTCAACACCTTGGTCAGCCTTTTCTTGACTAGCCCCTTTCATCTCCCCATTTGCAGTCTATCCCGGCACCGAGCGCCGGTGGGATTCCTGCTGCATGCCCGGCCACCGCCACGGCGCATTGATCTGAACCCCCCACTATGCTCTATCCCGGCCAAACCACCGGAAATCTTATGGCCGCTGCACCCCTTCTCTCGCTCCAGAATATTTCGCTGACCTTTGGCGGCACCCGCCTGCTCGAAAGCGCCGAGCTGATCGTCTCGCCGGGACAGCGCATCGCGCTGGTCGGCCGCAACGGCTCGGGCAAATCGACGCTGCTCAAGATCGCCTCGGGCGAGGTCGGCCATGATGGCGGCCTGCGCTTCCTCGAGCCCAGCGCCACCGTGCGCTATCTGCCGCAGGAGCCAGATCTGTCGGCGTTCAAGTCGACGCTGGAATATGTCGAAGGCGGCCTAGGGCCAGGCGACGATATCTATCGCGCCCAGTATCTGCTGAACTCGCTCGGACTGACCGGTGAGGAAAATCCGAAATCGCTTTCGGGTGGCGAAAACCGTCGCGCTGCTTTGGCGCGCGTGCTGGCGCCCAAGCCCGATATCCTGCTGCTCGACGAGCCCACCAACCATCTCGATCTGCCCGCCATCGAGTGGCTGCAGTCCGAACTCAATTCGATGCGCTCGGCCATGGTGCTGATCAGCCATGATCGGCGCTTCCTCAGCGATCTGACCCGCGCCACCGTCTGGCTTGACCGTGGCCTCACCCGCCGCCTCGACAAGGGTTTTTCGGCTTTCGAGGCCTGGCGTGATGTGGTGCTGGAAGAAGAAGAGCGCGACCGCCACAAGCTGGACCGCCAGATCGTGCGTGAAGAGCATTGGCTGCGCTATGGCGTGACTGCGCGCCGCAAGCGCAATGTTGGCCGTCTCGAACGGCTGGGCGATTTGCGCCAGGACCGCCGCGAACAGCGCCGTGTCACCGGCTCGGTCAATATGCAGGTTTCCGAGGGCCGCACCTCGGGAGCCCTCGTGGTGGAAGCCGAGAACATCCACAAATCCTACGGCAATCGCGTCATCGTCGGCGATTTCTCGACGCGCGTGCTGCGCGGCGACCGGATCGGTATCGTGGGCCCCAATGGCGCCGGCAAGACCACGCTGATCAAGATGCTGACCGGCCTGCTCGCGCCTGATAGCGGCAAGATCAAGCTGGGCTCGGCGCTGGAGCTGGCCATGCTCGACCAGGGCCGCGCCAAGCTGCTGCCCGAAACCCGCCTCAAGGACGCCCTGACCGGCGGCGGCAGCGACACCATCCACATCAATGGCGAACCGCGCCATGTCGTGGGCTATATGAAAGACTTCCTGTTCACCCCCGAACAGGCCAATACCCCGATCGGCAAGCTGTCGGGTGGTGAGCGGGCACGAGTCGCTCTCGCACGGGCCTTGTCACTGCCGTCGAACTTCCTGGTGCTGGACGAGCCGACTAACGATCTGGATCTGGAAACCCTCGATCTGCTCGAAGAGATGGTGTCGGACTATACCGGCACCGCCATCATCGTCAGCCATGACCGCGATTTCCTCGATCGCGTCGCCACCTCGATCATCATCGCCGAAGGCGAGGGCGTGTGGACCGAATATGCCGGTGGCTATTCTGACATGGTGGTACAGCGCGGCGAAGGCGTGAATGCCCGCGCCGCCATCACCAAGGCGCACCGCGCCGGCAAGACCGCGCTGCCGCAGACCACTTTGGCGACCGCCAAGCGCAAGATGTCCTTCAAGGAAAAGCACGCGCTGGAGACCTTGCCCAAGCAGATCGAAAAGTTCGAGGGCGAGATCAAGGTTTTGAATGCGGCGCTGGCCGATCCGAAGCTTTATGCCAAGAACCCGGACGCCTTTGCGGAGAAGTCGAAGCTGCTGGCCGCCACCGAGGCCAAGCGGGCGAAGGCGGAAGAGGAATGGTTGGAGCTGGAAGTGCTGCGGGAAGAGCTGGAGGGGTAAGAGGTCGGGGCAGGACGCTTACCTGCTCGGGCAGGAAACTTCCCCCTCTTTCCTTCCCGCGGACTTGATCCGCGGGCCTCTGGCAGCTCGGCACAAGTGGAGGAAGGCCCACGGGTCAGGCCCGTGGGAAGGTCGGTGGGTGGTGGGGCGGTAGCGCTTCGACGCAGCGCCCTAAACGCCCCTCAGTCCTTCCACTCGAACTTCGGCTCGTCCAGGTAGCTCAACCCTTCGGATTCCTCACTATTGATCTGCCGCAGCAGCAGCCTGCCCAAGTGCCGGCCGGCATTGGCGAAATCCTCGTGCACCGTATCGGCGCCGGGCTGGAACTGATCGAACAGTGGCGAGGCCTGCTTGGCCACGACGTAGGCGGTCTTGCCCACCACCATGCCGGTATCGGTCAGCCCGCCGATCACCGCCAGTGCTGAAATCTCCGAGGCGCAGATGTAGCCATCGGGCGCGTCCGGGCGCTTGGCGCGCTTGACCACATAATTGCGGATCGCGTCGGTGGGGCTGTTGATATTGACGTCGGCGGCAAATTCATAGGCGATCCCCGTCTCGGCCGCACCGCGCATAATGCCGTTCTTGAGATGCTCGGTATAGCTGAGCGCGCTGTCCGGCAGCACGATCGAGACTTTCTTGCAGCCCTTCTGCGCCAGGCGCCTGGTGGCGCCATAAGCATACGCCTCGTTGTCGAAATCGACCCAGGCATGCCGGTCCGGCCAGGAACTGCGTCCGTGGCTGACAAAGGGGAAATCGCTGTCGATCAGGAAGCGGATGCGCTCGTCGAACGGCTCGATCTTGGAGAAGATCACCCCATCAGCCATGCGGTTGCGTACGATGTGGCGGATCGGCTCCATGGGCTGCGCATTGCGGAATTGCGGCATGATGACGAGGTGATAGGCGGTGTCGCGCATCGCCTCGGTCAGCCCGGTGACGATGGACGAGCCGAAACCATAAATCTGCTCGTCCGGCTCCAGCACCAGCGAGATCACATTGGTGCGGCCGGTCTTGAGGCGCAAAGCCGCGCGGTCCGGCAGATAGCCGATTTCGGCGGCGATCTTCTGCACGCGGTCGCGCGTGTCCTGCGCCAGCTCGGGCGCGTTGTTGAGCGCGCGCGAAATGGTGGTGACCGCGAGGCCCGTCATGGTGGCGATGGTCTTGAGCGTAGGCTTGCCGGACGGCTTGACGCCGCGCTTGCGCGCAATGGGTGTGACGTCGTCTTCGGACACTGGACTTCCCCCTGTGCCGGCGATGATCGGCCGGCTGACAGTGTGCAGACATCATCAGATTGTCATCAAGAGGACAAGCAAGACATAGGATGCATCAATTCGGCCCATTCTAAGCCCCGACTAAAGTCGAGCAGGCTTTTTCATAATTGTATCGAGGTTGAGCGATCAGGGGGCTGGAAAATTGGCGCGCCTCGTCCTATCTTCGTCTGGCGCCGGACCAAGGGTCGGCGTGCGTGTTCAACCACCCAGGAGAGGAAGCAAGATGACCCCATCGACGACCTTCACCATCCATTCCGGGTGCCTGAACGTACGCATTACCCACCTGCAAAGCCTCAAACGCTGGCAAGGGATCTGTCTCTCGAAACGAATGTGACCACCGGTCACGCATTTGTCTCACAGACCCGATAAGACCCCAGCGTTGCCAGAACCGCGCCACGAATTTCGATTAAGGTCAGGTTCTCGCCGGACGCGCAAGTGGAGCATCCACCCATGCATGAATCAACTGTCGACCGGGCTTCGGCCCTACGCCCCATAGTCATCGAAGTTGCGGGCGAGCCGCAGGGCATTGTCGTGCCGCATGAAGGCGGCTACCGCTTCGTCGCCGTGCGCCTGCCCGCTTTTGCCATCGACGGCCATCAGTTCGAGACCGTCGAAAAGGCCCATTTCGCCGTCAAGGCCGCGGTGAACAAGAGTTCAGACGCGGCCTAGTCGCGCTCGGCCTGGCTGTCACCATCTCCCTGCCTCCCTCTATGGGGAGGTAGGAGGCTGGCGATCAGTCGTCGTTTGTGGCGTTCAATTCGTCGGGGTGCCGGCCCTCGCTGAGCGGCGCATGAGCGGCGATGGCGGTCTCGATGGCTTCGGCGAGCGCCTCGATATCGACACCGCTCACGCCTTGCCGCTGCAGCTCCGCGCGGATTGCCGTCGTGATACTTTCGCGGCGGCTTGCCACGACCTCGTCAGCCATTACCATCGATCGAGATCCCGTTATTGTCCACGCGCACTTCGACGCCCGGGCGGTTTTGCTGCTGGTAGGTATAGATGCCAAAGCCGACGACAGCGATGAGCAACACCGCGATCACAAGGTAAAGTCCATTCCGTTCCATGAAAGCTCCTGACGCTGCTGGATCATGATCCAACGCGCCAGAACCCAAGGGGTTCATTCTCCCGCAATGCGGCGCAGCGCCAGAACGAAGGCAGTTACCCCGAGACTCACCGAAGCGGAATTGTCGATGACGATCGGCGAGATGCCGGCCGGCACCGGCGCGCTCTCGCGTGCCAGCCGACCGGTGATCTGTTCGCGGCTCTCGCGGCCGCGCCGGGTCAACCGCTCGGCCCGCAGCGAAATCTCAGCGGTAATCAGGATCACCGAGCAATTGGGATATTTGGCGCAGGCGCCAGCCACCATATGTCGCGACACATTGGCGACCACGACCTTGCCCAGCGCGATATCGGTCTCGACACTCAGCGGCAAGGCGTAGCGCAGGCCATGGGCTTCCCAGCTCAGCGCAAAGCGATCAGCCGCCTCCAGGGCGATGAAGGTTTGCAGATCGAGGCTATCGTGGTCCTCGACCTCCACATGGGCCTGGCGGGTGACAATGCGGCGCACGAAGACGTATTGCTTGTCCGCATCCAGCGCCTGCTTGGCCCCGGCGATCAGCGTGTCCTTGCCGACCCCGGAAGGGCCGACCACCAGCACCAGCGCCCCCAGTGGCCTTGCCATCGCCTAGCTCACCCTCTTGCCCTGTCGCCACACCGCCCGCACTACTGGCGTGCCGCCGATAAGCCGCACTCGCACCAGGTCGGCGCGCTTGCCCACGGCGATCTCGCCGCGATCGTCCAGCCCGGCCGCGCGCGCCGGATTGCCCGTCACCATGGCCAAAGCCTTGGCAAGGCCAAAACCCTCGATCCGCTCCGGCAGCAGGAACGCCGCCTGCAGCAGGGCGAACGGCACGTAGTCGGAGCTTAGAATATCCATCATGCCCGCCCGCACCAGGTCGGTGGCGGAGATATTGCCCGAATGTGACTTGCCGCGTACCACGTTCGGCGCGCCCATCAGGATTGCAAGCCCTGCATCATGGGCCGCCGCCGCCGCTTCCAGCGTGGTGGGGAATTCGGCGATGCGCACGCCGTCCTCGACGCCCTCTTCGACGTGGGCGAGCGTGGCGTCATCATGGCTGGCCAGCGCCAGGCCAAGCTCCTTGGCGCGTCGCGCAATGGCCTTGCGATGGGGCGTCGAGTAGCGCGCCTGTTCGGCCAGTCGGTCGGCCACATAGGCGTCGCCTTCGGCCTCGGTGCCGCCCATCTGCTTTTTGTAGAACAGCTTATAGGCCTCGATCGAGGTGAACTGCCGCTGTCCCGGTGTATGGTCCATTACCGAGGCAAGGCGCGTGGTCGGGTGGTCGGCAAAGGCCTCGAAATGCTCCAGCACGTCGTGGCTGGGCAATTCGCAGCGCAGGTGGATGAAATGCTCGATGCGTAGCCGGTCGTCGTCGCGCGCGGTGCGGATGGCCTGCACCAGCTTTTCGGCATGGGGCTTCATGTCGGGCACATCGAGGTCCGAGCCGATGCGCACCGCGTCGAACACTGTGGTGATGCCCGAGCCGGCAATCTGCACGTCATGGGCATGCAGCGCCGCCATCGGGTCCCAGAACACGCTGGGCCGCGGCCGATAGTGATTCTCCAGATGGTCGGTATGCAGTTCGACCAGCCCGGCGATGAGATAGTCGCCCTCGAAATCCTCGCCGACCGATGTCGCACCGTCATCAACGGCTGCGATCAACCCGTCTTCGGCGTTGAGCGAACCCTCGATGACGCGGTCGGCCAGCACGATCCTTGCATTGCGAAAGCTGGCCATCAGCGCACCGAACCCAGCATGAATTCGGCAGTGCGGATGAAGGGGCGGCCGCGCTCGGGCTCCTCGAACAGCGTCAGCCGGTCGAGCAGCATGTTCTGCTCAAGCAGCGGGCCGAACCAAGTGGTGGCCGCCGCGAACAGCTCGTCGCGGTCCGTCGCGCTCAAGCGGTCGGTCAGCGTCATATGCAGTTGGAATTCCTCGAACACATAGGGATAGCCGTAGCCGTCCAGCAGTTCCTCCTGCCGCGGCGTCAATCCCCTGGCGACCCGAGCCGCCCGGTCCTTGATGCTCATCGGCGCGCGGAACGGCTCGAAGGTTTCCACCACATGGGCGGCGAAATCCTGCAGCGCCTCGCTGCGTTCAGCCGGCACCAGCGCGATGAACCCGTCGATCAGCGCCAGCGTCATCCGGCCCATATCAACCGGCTCGTGCTTGGCCGCAAAAGCCTGCAACGCAGCGTGCAAATCCTCGGGCAGGGCGCCATCCACCAGCGCCATCGGCGCCTTGATGGTGGCGTGAAAGCCGTAGCGGTTGGCCGATTGTGTCAGGTTCAGCAGCCGGTCGCGGTCGATTCCCGCCACGGGCCCGTCGAACGGATCGCCGGTCGCCGCATCCCGGCCCAGCCAGGTTGAAGCCTTCTCCCACAGGGAGCCCGTTACCCCCGGGGCATGATAAATCGCATAACGTTCGGCCATTGCTACTCCAGACGGGCTCGATTACCCGGCAAACATGTCGGTCCCGTGTCAGTTCATCCAAGCTTGGCTGGACAGCCTTGCGGCTTGCCCCCTATCGTCTGGCTACCCTTGCCCCGACCGAATCGCAAGCCGGAGACCGCAATGGATCGCTCCTTGCTCGACGCATTGTTCGCTCGTGCTGTCGCCAAAGCTCAGCCCGCCCTTGCCGTGCGCCTCAATCTTCCGCCCAAGCCGCGCGGCCGTACCGTCGTGGTGGGCGCCGGCAAGGCCTCGGCCCAGATGGCCCAAGCGTTCGAAGCGGCCTGGGATGGCCCGCTCTCCGGCCTCGTCGTCACCCGCTACGGCTACGGAGCCACCTGCCGGCAGATCGAAATCGTCGAGGCCGCCCATCCGGTGCCCGACGAAGCCGGCTATCTGGCCGCGCGGCGCATCATGGAAACCGTGTCCGGCCTCAGCGCCAATGATCTGGTCGTCGCCTTGATTTCGGGCGGTGGCTCGGCGCTGCTGCCGGCGCCGGCGCTTGGCCTGACGCTGGAAGACGAGCAGGCCATCAACCGGCAATTGCTGGCCTCGGGCGCGCCCATCGGCGTCATGAACCTGATTCGCAACCAGTTCTCCACCATCAAGGGCGGACGGCTGGCGGCCCATGCGGGCCCGGCCCGCGTCGCCACGCTGGTGGTTTCCGACGTGCCCGGTGATGATCCCGCCGTGGTTGCCTCCGGCCCCACCATTGCGCTCACCGGCACGCGCGAGCTGGCGCGCAAATATGCCACGCTTTATCGCCTGGCTTTGCCACCCGCCGCCGCGGCGTTGCTCGAAGGCGACGGCAATCCGGCGCCGTTGGCCGACGCGCCGGGCTTTGCGGCCAATACCGTGCGCACCATCGCGTCGGCCGCCTTGTCGCTGGAGTCGGCCGCCGACCTGGCGCGCAGCCAGGGTGTCGAGGCCGCCATCCTGTCCGACAGCATCGAGGGCGAGGCGCGTGACGTGGCGCAGGTTCATGCCGCCATTGCGCGCGAAATTTCCGCCCGCAACCGCCCGTTCAGGAAACCAGTCGTGGTGCTATCGGGCGGCGAAACCACCGTCACCCTGCGCGG
Organism: Devosia sp.; assembly: GCF_028290625.1. Lineage (GTDB taxonomy): Bacteria > Pseudomonadota > Alphaproteobacteria > Rhizobiales > Devosiaceae > Devosia. The sequence continues at coordinate 17,665 of NZ_JAQGJM010000027.1, read as the reverse complement.
CAAGGGCCGTGGCGGGCGCAATGCCGAGTTCCTCTTGGCCTTCGCCATCGCCATCGACGGCACTGAAGGCATCAGTGCGCTGGCGGCCGATACCGATGGCATCGATGGCTCGGAGGACAATGCCGGCGCCTATGCGGACGGCACCACCGCCACCCGCCTGCGCAAGGCCGGCATCGATCCGCTCGGGGCGCTGGCTAATAACGACGCCTATTCGGCCTTCGCCGCTATCGGCGACCTGCTGGTGACCGGGCCGACGGGGACCAATGTGAATGATTTCCGGGCGATTTTGATCCGGTAGGCCGCGACGATCGAGCGCCTTCGATCTAGTAACCCTCCTCCCTTGTGGGGAGGCAAATCGACTGCTGGGCTAGCTTCCCATCACCCATTCGATCTGCTTTGCTCTGCCTTGCAAAACAGGGGAGGTGCATTGATGGCAAAGGCGAAGGCAACCGGCATTGGCGGCGTCTTCTTCCGCGCCCGCGACCCCAAGGGGCTCGCCTCCTGGTACGAGATCCATCTCGGCATTGGCAATTACTGGAGCCAGGACGCCGGCATGACGGTCTTTGCGCCCTTTTTTGCAGATACCGATTATTTCCCCATCCACAAGCAATGGATGATCAATTTTCGCGTCGATGATCTGGATGCGCTGATGGCCCAGCTGGCCGCCACCGATATCGCCATCGAGACCCGCGCCGAATGGGATACGCCCGAGACTGGGCGCTTCGCGCGCATTGCCGATCCCGAAGGCAACCAGATCGAACTGTGGCAGCCGCCCGCGGACTGAGCGGCGCAAACTGGCTTCCAATCGCGCCCCCGATCTGCTCTATCCTCCGCCAAAACCCGAGGGGAGCTAAGTCATGGCCAAACGTAAGATCGCCGTCATCGGCGTGGGCAAGATCGCGCAGGACCAGCATCTGCCGGTGATCGACAAATCTGAGGATTTCGAACTCGCTGCCACCGTGTCAACGCGCGGCCTGGGCCACAATGGCAAGCCGGTGTTCAAGACCCCGGCCGAGCTTTATGCCGCCATGCCCGAGATTGACCTGGTCGCCATCTGCACCCCGCCCGGCATTCGCCATCAATATGTCCGCGAGGCGCTCGACGCCGGCAAGGACGTGATGATGGAAAAGCCGCCCACCACTACCATTTCCGAACTCGATGACCTTGTGGCCTATGCCAAGAGCCTAGACCGCGTGCTGTTCCAGACCTGGCACAGCCAGTACAATCTGGCGGTCGACCGCACTCGCGATATCCTGGCCGCCGATGGGGTCAAGTCCGTGCGCATCGACTGGCGCGAAAGCGTGCGCAAATGGCATCCGGGCCAGGACTGGGTCTGGGAGCCCGGCGGGTTCGGCGTCTGCGATCCGGGCATCAACGCGCTCTCGATCTTCACCAAGGTCATGCCGTTCCCGGTCTTCGTGCAAAGCTCGAAGCTGACCTTCCCGGTCAATAAACAGACTCCGGTCGATGTGGAGATCGTGTTCAAGTCCGGCCAGATTCACCAGCCCACCATGAGCGCCGGCTTCAACTGGCTCGAAGAGAGCGGCGAGATCTGGACCATCGCTTTCGAGACCGTGGCGGGCGACAGCCTCAAGCTGGAAAAAGGCGGCACGGTGCTGCGCGTCAATGACGAGATCATCGTAGAGGCGCCGTCCGAAGAATATGAGCGTATCTACGAGCGTTTTGCCGTGCTGTTGGACAATCACGAAAGCGATGTCCACGCCGCCCCGCTGCGGCTGGTCGCCGACGCGTTCCTGCTGGGTGCGCGGGTGAACGCCGAGCCGTTTGAGTGGTAGGCTAAGCCCCCTCATCCGGCGCTGGCGGGCCACCTTCTCCCACAAGGGAGAAGGGGAGCTCCACTCCTGCCACATATACCGAGCCTCCCCTCTCCCCTCGTGGGAGAGGGTGCCCGAAGGGCGGGCGAGGGGTCTTACTTCCCTGCCGCCGTCAGCTCAGCCAAATCCTCATCGCTCAGCGCCAGCCGCACGCCCTTGGCCAGGCTCTTGACCTGTTCCACCGAGGTGGCCGAAGCGATCGGCGCGCTGACGCCGGGCTGTGCCACGAGCCACGCCAGCGCCACTTCCGCCGGCGTGGCGTCATTGGCCTTGCTGATCTTGTCCAGCGCGTCGAGGATCCTGAACCCCTTGGGGTTGAGATACTTCTCCATGCGCGCGCCGCGCGGGCTCTTGTCGAAGTCCTTGGCCGAGCGATACTTGCCGGTCAGGAACCCCGCCGCGAGGCTAAAAAACGGCAGGATGCCGATTTCCTCCTTGACCGCCAGGTCCTGCAATTCGCCCTCGAACACCTCGCGGTCATAGAGATTATAGAGCGGCTGCTCGGTCTCGTAGCGTGGCAGCGATTTGACCACCGCGGTGTCATGCGCGTCGCGAATCTGCTTGGGCGAGAAGTTGGACGAGCCAATCACCCGCACTTTGCCCGAGCGGATCAGCACGTCATAGGCCTCCAGCGTCTCCTCATAAGGTGTGCTGTCGTCCGGCTTGTGGCTCTGGTAGAGATCGACATAGTCGGTCTGCAGGCGCTTCAGCGAGTCTTCGATCGAGGTCTTGATATAGGCGGTCTTTAGGCCTTTTTCGGTGTCGCTCATGTCCGCGCCGACCTTGGTGAAGATCAGCAGGTTTTCGCGATTGCCGCGCTCCTTCATCCATTGCCCGATCATGGTCTCGGACTTGCCCTTGCCATACACATTGGCGGTATCGATGGCGTTGAAGCCTTCATCCACAAAGGCGTCGAGCACCTGGAAACCGGCATTCTGATCCACCGTCCAGCCAAAGATATTGCCCCCGAAAACCCAGGGTTCGGTGACGAGTTCGCTGCGTCCAAGCGGGCGACGATCCATATTAGTTCTCCTTGATACTGTGTTGTTCAACGCCTGCATCGGCATTCGGTTCGGCCACGGCCTTGGGCACGCGCGGCGCGCAATAGGCTAGGGCATTGTTAATCGCGGTCAGCGACCCACTCAGCGGGATCACCGCCAGCTCCAGCGGTGAGCCGGATTTGGGCTGCAGATAGGCCACCGCGCCCTGCTCCAGGCCATCGCGGAGCGCCGTTCCGTCGCCAGTGATTCTGGCGCCATAGGGCCCGGTGTCGGTTTGCGCCGAAACCGGGTGGGCGTCCTCGTCGATATCCACAACCCAGTCGCCGGCGTCGCCCTCGCTACGGCTGGTATAAAGATGCAGCCCGACGCCAAAATCATCTTCGCAGCGCACCGCCACGCAGGCGTAGTTTTCGGGCGTCGAACCGCTGGCGCAGCCCAGGGCCGCCCGGTCGCCTTCGCCCGGCAGCGGCGAATAATGCCAGCCCGCCTCCTGCGCCCACACTGGCGCCGCCAGCATCAGCGCCGCGACGATAATCGCTTCCCGCATTCTGCTAACCCCTTGGGCTCGATCAGGTCCCATTTATTGCCATAGAGGTCCTCGAATACCACCACGCTGCCATAGGCTTCGTGCCGTGGCGCCTCGATGAAGCTGACGCCCCGCGCCGTCATGGCGGCGAAATCGCCTACAAAATCTTGTGTTTCGATAAAACCCATCACCCGCCCGCCAGTCTGGTTGCCGACGGCTGCGCGCTGTTTTTCCCCGTCCGCCTGTGCCAGCAGGAGTCGAGCGCCGGGGCCGTCCGGTCCGACCACAACCCAGCGCTTGCCCTTGCCCAGATCGGTATCGGCATGCAGCCGAAAACCCAGCTTTTGGGTGTAGAACGCGATGGCTTCGTCATAGTCGGCGACGACGAGCGTCATGGTGGCAATGGTCTGGGTCATGCCCGATTTGGCCACCGCGCCGCCACCCGCGTCAAGCGCCGAACGCTTCTTGGAAAGATCGTCCAATCGGGCCTGGTTTCACGCAAAGGTCTTGCACCCGTCATGAGATTGACCAAATGGTCAAACTCCCCATTGCGCCCAAACAGATTCTACGCTTTGTTGGCCGCCAAGCTCCGGCCGGCTAACCGGATGCGCAAAAAACTTATCGGGAGACAACAATCATGAAAAAACTGATGCAGGGCATGATGCTCGCTGTCGCGACGCTTGCCGTCTGCGCTGGCGCCGCGCAGGCCAAACAATTGGTATTCTGCTCGGAAGCCTCGCCCGCTCATTTCGATCCAGGTCCGACCACTGGCGGCAACGACTTCGACGCCTCCTCGCGCACCATCTACAACCGCCTCGTCGAGTTCAAGCATGGCGGCACCGATGTCGAGCCGGGCCTGGCTGAGAGCTGGGACGTCTCTGAAGACGGCCTGACCTACACGTTCCACCTGCGTCCGGGCGTCAAGTTCCATACCACCTCGTATTTCACCCCGACGCGCGACTTCAACGCCGACGACGTGATCTTCTCCTTCGAGCGCCAGTGGAAAGAAGACAACGCCTATTACAACTACCTCGAGGGCATTTCCTGGGACTATTTCCAGGGCATGGACATGCCAAAGTTCCTCAAGTCGATCGAAAAGGTCGATGACCTGACCGTCAAGATGACGCTCAACGAGCCCAATGCCCCGATGATCGCGAACCTGGGCATGGACTTCGCGTCCATCATGTCCAAGGAATATGCCGATCAGCTCGACGCTGCCGGCACCAAGGAATTGCTGGCCTCCCAGCCGGTCGGCACTGGCCCGTTCCAGTTCGTCGATTACCAGACCGATGCGGTCATCCGCTACGCTGCCTTCCCCGACTACTGGAAGGGCAAGGTCGCCATCGACGATCTGATCTTCGCCATCACCACGGACCCCGCGGTGCGCGTGCAGAAGCTCAAGGCCGGCGAATGCGACATCATGGATTATCCGAATCCTGCCGACATCGCTGACCTGCAGGCCGACACGAACCTGACTGTCGCAGAACAGGAAGGCCTCAATATCGGCTACCTGTCCTACAACACCACCATCGCGCCGATGGACAATGTGGCGGTCCGCAAGGCCCTCAACATGGCCATCAACAAGCCCGCGATCATCGACGCAGTCTATCAGGGCGCCGGCCAGGTTGCCGTCAACCTGATCCCGCCGACCATGTGGTCCTATGACAAGGACATCGTCGACGACGCCTACGATCCCGCAGCCGCCAAGGCCGCGCTCGAAGCCGCCGGCGTCAAGGACCTGACCATCGACCTGTGGGCCATGCCCGTTAGCCGTCCTTACAATCCCAACGCCGCGCGCGTTGCCGAACTGATCCAGGCCGACTGGGCCGCTGTTGGCGTCAAGGCCAATATCGTCACCTACGAGTGGACTGAATATCGCGAACTCGGCAAGGCCAAGGATCGTCCGGGCGCATTCCAGATCGGCTGGACCGGCGACAATGGTGATCCGGATAACTTCTTTGCCACCCTGTTCTCGTGCTCGGCCATTGGCGTCTCGAACTATTCGAGCTGGTGCAATGACGACTTCGAGAAGCTGATCCAGGATGCCAAGAAGACCTCCGATCAGGCCGAGCGCACCAAGCTGTACGAGCAGGCCCAGGTAGTCTTCAAGGAGCAGGCTCCGGCTCTGACCCTGGCGCACTCCAAGGTCTTCATGCCCATGAACAAGCGCGTTTCCGGCTTCACCATGGACCCGCTGGGCATTCATCGCTTCGACAATGTCGACGTAACCGAATAGTCTAAGCCACAGTTCAAGCAGGGCGGCGCCTTCGCGGCGCCGCCCTCATTTCATGGCAGGCCCATGCTCCGATACATTCTTCAAAAACTGGCACTGATCGTACCGACGGTGATCGGCATCACCATTGCGGCTTTCGCCTTTATCCGGCTGCTACCGGGTGACCCGATCCTGGCCATGGCCGGCCAACACGGCATCACCCCCGAGCGCTACGAAATCCTCAAGGAGCAGTTCGGCTTCAACCTGCCGATCTGGCAGCAATATTTCAATTATGTCGGCGGCGTGCTGCATGGCGATTTCGGCATTTCCGTTGCCACCAAGCGTCCGGTGCTGACCGAATTCCTGACCCTGTTCCCGGCCACGGTCGAGCTGGCGCTGGTCGCCATGATCATCGCGGTGGCGCTGGGTATTCCCGCCGGCATTTTCGCCGCTGTCAAGCGCGGCTCCTGGTTCGATCAGATCACCATGGGCGTCGCCCTCACCGGCTATTCCATGCCAATCTTCTGGTGGGGCTTGCTGCTGATCATCTTCTTTTCCGGTTACCTGGGCTGGACCCCGGTGAGCGGCCGCATCGCGCTCAATTTCTTCCTCAAGCCCATTACGGGCTTCATGACCATCGATAGCCTGCTCTATGGCAATTGGCCGGCCTTCGTGTCGTCCTTGCGCTATCTGATCCTGCCCTCGATCGCGCTAGCCACGATTCCGCTGGCGGTCATCGCCCGCCAGACGCGCTCGGCCATGCTCGAAGTGCTGGGCGAGGAATATGTGCGCACCGCCCGCGCCAAGGGCCTGTCGCCACGCCGTGTCGTGGGCCTGCATGCCTTCCGCAATGCGCTGATCCCGGTGGTCACCACCATTGGCCTGCAGGTCGGCACGCTGATGGCTGGCGCCATCCTGACCGAAACCATTTTCTCCTGGCCCGGCATCGGCAAGTGGATGATCGATTCCATTTCCAAGCGCGACTATGTGGTCGTGCAATCGGGCCTGCTGCTGATCGCGCTCATCGTCATGGCGGTCAACCTGATCGTCGATGTGCTCTACGCGGTCATCAATCCGCGCATTCGTGTGCAGTGAGGCCACAATGACCGATAGCCGCACCATCGTTACCCGCCGCCCGCCCAGCGCCCTGGGCGAATTCTGGCATTACTTTGCCATGAACAAGGGGGCCGTCGTCGGCCTCGTGGTCTTCGTTCTGCTCGTAGTGGTGGCGCTGTTCGCCCCCTGGATTGCGCCCTATTCGCCCGACCAGCAGTTCCGCGACAGCCTGCTCACGCCCCCCGTCTGGGAGGCCGGCGGCAAAGCCGCGTTCCTCCTCGGCACCGATCCGGTGGGCCGCGATATGCTGTCGCGCCTGATCCACGGCTCGCGTTACTCACTGTTCATCGGCCTCGTCGTGGTGGTGCTGTCGCTGTTCTCCGGCATTATCCTGGGGGCTCTGGCCGGCTATTTCCGCGGCTGGGTCGATGCGCTGATCATGCGCGTCATGGATATCATCCTGGCCTTCCCGTCGCTGCTGCTGGCTTTGGTGCTGGTCTCCATCCTGGGGCCGGGCCTGTTCAACGCCATGCTAGCCATCGCGGTGGTGCTACAGCCGCACTTCGCCCGCCTGACCCGCGCTGCGGTGATGGCAGAGAAGAGCCGTGAATATGTGACCTCCGCCAAGGTGGCGGGGGCCGGCCATATCCGCCTGATGCTGGTCACCATCCTGCCCAATTGCGTGGGTCCGCTGATCGTTCAGGCGACGCTGAGCTTCTCCAACGCCATTCTGGAAGCAGCCGCGCTCGGCTTCCTGGGCCTGGGCGCACAACCGCCGACGCCGGAATGGGGCACCATGCTGGCCACCGCCCGCGAATTCATCTTGCGTGCACCCTGGGTCGTGACTTTCCCGGGCCTTGCCATCCTGATCACCGTGCTCGCCATCAACCTGGTCGGCGATGGTCTGCGCGATGCGCTCGATCCAAAATTGAAGCGGAGCTGAGGCCATGCCCCTGCTTGAAATCAAGAACCTCACCGTCGCCTTCGATACCTCGATCGGCCTGTTCAAGGCGGTCGACGGCATCGATGTTTCGGTCGATGCGCGCGAAGTGCTGGCCATTGTGGGCGAGAGCGGCTCGGGCAAGTCGGTTGCCATGCTGGCAGTGATGGGCCTCCTGCCCTCCAGCGCCACCGTGACCGCCGACAAGATGCTGTTCGAGGGGCGCGACCTGCTCACCATGAGTGACCAGGAGCGTCGCCAGATCATTGGCAAGGATATCGCCATGATCTTCCAGGAGCCGGTGGCGAGTCTCAATCCCTGCTTCACCGTCGGCTTTCAGATCGAGGAAGTGCTCAACCGCCATATGGGTCTGAGCGGCAATGCCGCCCGCCAGCGCGCCATCGAACTGCTGCGCCTGGTCGGCATCACCGATGGCGCCCAGCGCCTCGGGGCGTTTCCGCACCAGATGAGCGGCGGGCAATGCCAGCGCGTGATGATCGCCATGGCCATCGCCTGCAATCCGAAACTGCTGATCGCCGACGAGCCGACAACCGCGCTCGATGTGACTATCCAGAAGCAGATCCTCGACCTGCTGGTAAATTTGCAGGTGCAATACGGCATGGCGCTGATCATGATCACCCATGACATGGGCGTCGTCGCCGAGACGGCCGACCGGGTGATCGTGCAGTACAAAGGCCACAAGATGGAGGAGGCCGATGTGCTGACCCTGTTTGAAAACCCAGCCTCCAGCTACACCCGTGCGCTGCTGTCGGCGCTGCCGGAAAACGCCGTGGGGAACCGGCTGCCCACCGTCGCCGATTTTGCCTTCGATCCGGAAACCGGAGCCGCCCAATGAGCGTCCCAGTCCTGCAAGTCAAAGACCTCAAGCGCGACTATCACGGCTCCGGCGGCCTGTTTCGCCCGGCCAAGGTCGTCCATGCGGTCAAGGGCGTGAATTTCACGCTGGAGAAGGGCCGGACCCTCGCGGTGGTCGGCGAAAGCGGCTGCGGCAAGTCCACGCTGGCGCGCATGATCACGCTGATCGACCAACCCACCTCGGGCGAGATCCTGATCGACGGCAAGCCCGTCGACGCCACCCACGGCGTCACCCGCGAGATGCGCCAGAAGGTGCAGATCGTGTTCCAGAACCCCTATGGATCGCTCAATCCGCGCCAGAAGATCGGCGACGTACTGGCCGAGCCGCTGCTGCTCAATACCGACATGCCCAAGTCGGAACGGCAGGACCGCGCCCGCGCCATGCTGGCCAAGGTCGGTCTCGCCCCAGAACACTTCAACCGCTATCCGCACATGTTCTCGGGTGGCCAGCGCCAGCGCATCGCCATCGCAAGGGCCCTGATGCTCAATCCCAGCTTCCTCGTGCTGGATGAACCCGTGTCCGCACTCGACCTCAGCGTGCAGGCACAGATCCTCAACCTGCTCAAGGATCTGCAGGACGAGTTCGGCCTGACCTATGTGTTCATCAGTCACGACCTGTCGGTGGTGCGCTACATCGCCGACGAAGTCATGGTGATGTATTACGGCGACGTGGTCGAGCACGGCAGCCGCGACGCCGTATTCGGCGATCCGCAGCACACCTACACCCGCTCGCTATTCGCCGCGACGCCCCGTGCCGATGTCGAGAGCATCAAGGCCCGACTGGCGAAGAAGGCCGCTTTGGCGGGCTAGCTTTCGTCGGCCGGGCGAATTCTCGTTCCCTGTCGCGCCGATTCCATTAGTGCGTCGATCAGTCGATGCACGCGCAATGCGCTCACGCCGGTCGACAGCGGCTGCCGTCCGGCCCGGATCGCCTCCGCGAAATCGGCGATCTGCGCCTTGTGCCAGGCGAAGGGAAACGCCATTGGATCGGCCCCGCCGCCGCCCTCACCGGGCTCGCCGATCTCTTCGATCCGGCCGTCCATCCAGCTTATGGTCAGGGCTCCGGCGGTCAGGGTCGCGCTGGCGCGGTCGAAATTCAGCACCAGCATTTCCGGCCCGCCGGGATAATTGGCCGTCGTCGCCACCAGCGCGCCAACGGCGCCATTGGCGAACAAGAGACCGGCTGACACGAAGTCTTCGGTTTCCATCTGGTGCAAGCCAGTCGTCACCGCCATGGCGGTCACTTCAGTGATGGGTCCGCAGAGGCTCAGCATCAGGTCGAGCGAGTGGATCGCCTGGGTGATCAGGACCCCACCGCCGTCCTGGGCCAGTGTGCCGCGCCCCTTCTGGTCGTAGTATCCAGTTTGCGGCCGCCACCACGGCACCGTTAGATGGACCGCGCGCAATGGCCCGAAGGCATCGGCCGCGATGCTGGCGGCGAGCGCTTTTGAAGCCGCACGGAAGCGGTGCTGGAAGATTACGCCCAGCGTCACCCCGGCCTCAGCGCAACTCGCGACGATGCGTTCGGCGGCCGCGATGGTGCGTTCCACAGGCTTTTCCAGCAGCACATGCTTGCCGGCCTGCGCCGCCGCCGCGACGATGTCTTCGCGCGCATTGGGCGGCGTCAGCACCAATATGGCTTGGATTTCCGGGTCAGCCAGCAGCGCCTCGTAGCTGGCGGCGGTCGGGAAGCCGTAGGCGTCGCAGAACGTCTGCAGCTCGGCCGCGTTGCGCCGATAGACGCCGCGCACGTCAATTTCGGCGGTCAATGCCTGCAGCGCCAGCGCATGCGGCTTGGCCCCCATGCCGGCGCCCACAATGCCGAGGCCGAGGCGTTTTGGGTTCGTCATCGATCTATCCTAGGACGCCTTGCGCCAGCGCTGTTCGGTGATGAACGCGGCGAGGTCCGTGGCGCTCATCGGCTTGGCGAACACATAGCCCTGCAGGATGTCGCAGCCAAGCTCGCGCAGCAGCCGCGCCTGTTCCATGGTCTCGACGCCCTCGGCCACCACTTCGATGCCCATGGATTTGCCGATGTCCACGATCGAGGCCAGCAGGCGCCGTTGCCCCGGTTCCTCGACGATGGGATCCACCAATTGCTTGTCGATCTTGAGGCGCTTGGGTCGCAGCTTTTGCAGCGAGACGATCGACGCGTAGCCGGTGCCGAAATCGTCGATTTCGATATCGATGCCCAGATCTTTGATCTGGTCGATGTTCCAGCCGACGATGGCGTCGTTCTCATCGAGATAAATGGATTCCACCAGTTCGAACGAAATCCGGCCCGGCTGGATATCGAGTTGGCGTAGCCCCTTGATCAGGTCTTCGTCGTGCAGCCGGCGCAGCGAGACGTTGACCGAGGCGCGCGGCACATCGAGCCCAGCTGCCGCCCAGCGGTCGAGATCGGCCAGCGATTGTTCGAGAATCAGCCGGTCGATGGTGGCGACCACGTTGAGCTCTTCGGCGATGGCGAGGAAGGCGTCGGGCGATTTGAGGCCCAGGGTCGGGTGCTGCCAACGCGCCAAGGCTTCGACGCCCACCATGTCGTGCGTGTGGGCGTCGAACTGCGGCTGGTAGAAGGCCACGAATTCGTTGCGCTCCAGCCCGCTCAAAATCTCGTCGGCCACGCGCTTGGTCTTGACCACCTCGGCCTGCAGCGCCGCGCTGAAGAATTCGAAGCGATTGCGGCCCCGGCCCTTGGCGCGATAGAGCGCGATATCGGCGTTGATCAGCAGGCGCTTGACGTCGAGCTCGGCTCCGCGTTCCACCGCAATGCCGATGCTAACGCCGAAGCGGCATTGGTGGCCCTCATAGGTCGCCGGCTGGCGCATCTGCTGCACGATGCGGTCAGCTAATGCCGCCAGTTCGCTGTCGCCGTCGCTGGCCGTGCACACCACGACGAACTCATCGCCGCCAATACGCGCCACGAAATCGCCCGGCCGGCTATTGCGCTGCAGCACCTGTGCCGCGTGGATCAGCATGGCGTCGCCCGCCGCATGGCCCAGCGTGTCGTTGATCTGCTTGAAGCGGTCGAGATCGATATGCAGCAGCGCGATGCTGCCGCTGCCAAGGTAGCCGGTCGCGGCGTGGCGCTTGAGCACTTCGTCGAGATAGCGCCGGTTCGGCAGTTCGGTCAGGCTGTCATGCAGGGCATTATGCTCGATGCGGACCCGCGCCAGTTCCAACTCGTGATTGCGCGCCTCGGTCAGCTCCTTGGCGCGTTTCAAATCGGCGTTGAGCGCCACGTCGGCGGTGACGTCCCAGTTCACGCCCAGGATTTTGGGGGCGTCGTCGGCGCCCACATAGACGGCTCCGATGGCACGAATGTTGCGGCTCGAACCATCCTTGTGCACCACGCGGAATTCCGACCGATAGCTACCGGTGCGCAGGGCCAGGGCAAAGTCGGCCTCGGCCTGGGCCAGGTCGTCGGGATGCAGGGTATCGCGCCAATGATTGTAGTCGCGCAGCCCGCCATCCTCCGGCAGGCCATAGAGTTCGTTCATCCGCGCATCCCAGACCAGGTCACCGGTGGCGATATCGGTCTCCCAGACGCCGACCTGGGAGCTGTCCAGCGCCAGGCCCAGCCGCCGCGATAGCCGCTCGAGTTCGGCCTCGCGGTCCTTGAGTACGCGGAAATGCTGTTGCCGCTCGCCCACCATGCGGCCGGTCACCACGATCGGCCACAGGATCAGCAGCGCCGATACCACCATGCCCAGCCGCAACATCCACGCGTTGGGCGTATCACCCCAGCCACCCTTGGGTTGTGCGGCGATCTCCCAGCCGCCCGAGGGCACCAGCACGGTGGCGGTCACCGGATCGGTGCCGGTCAGGTCGGGACCGAAGAAACGGTCTTTGAGGTGGGTCGCCGGATCGGTGGCGGTGATGCTGATATCGAGCGGCAGGTTCGGATCGAGCAGGCCGCTATCGGCGTAGAGCCGATCGACATCCACCACCGCCGACACGATCCCCCAGAATTGCCGCTTGTCGGTGCCGTCGACATAGACGGGGAAGCGGCCGATAAAGGCGCGGCCGCCCTGAACCAGATCGACCGGCCCCACCAGCACCAGCTTGCCGCTGTCTCGCGTCAGGAACGCGGCGGCGCGCTGCGCATCATTGGTGCGATAATCCAGTCCGACCGCCTGGGCATTGCCCGCCATCGGATACATCAGCCTGACCACCAGGTTCGGCGCGGCGGCGAGGCTGCGCAACTGGCTCTGTTCCTCGAATAGGTTGCTGGCCAAGGCCGCAAAGCGCGCCTGGTCCATATCCGGCTCGGTGGAAATGGTGGAGACGAGGCCCCGCACCAGTTGGATATTGGCGTTGAGATTGCCTTCGAGCTTGGCGCGGATCACCGCGACCTGATCCAGCACGGTGCTGCGGCTGCGCTCTTCGCTGATGACGTTGTTTTGACGGTCCGCGAAGAAGCCCGCGGCCACGATCACCACCAGGGCGATGGCAGCCGGGATCAGCGTCGGGCGCAGCCAACTGCGTCGTCCGTCTTTCGAAGCTAAAAACGCCACCAGCCTGACCGCCCCTTGGCCCCTAAGGCCGCCCTGCCGCCAAATTAACGGAACGACGGTTACCATTTGGCTTACCGGTGGCCCCATTCGCCAGCGTGGTAAACAGGATGCAAACGGCTAGCTGGCGGGGCTTTGGCCCTCCGTCTCCACCAGCACCACCCCGGCAGCACGACAGAGGGCCGCGAAGCGCTCGGACGGGCAACGGTCGGTCACGAAGGTGCCGATCTGGTCGATGCGCGCAATCCGCACCGGCGCAGTGCGGGCGAACTTGCTGGCATCGGCGACGAGGATGACGTGGCGCGCATTGGCGATGATGGCCTGCGCCACCTTGACCTCGCGGTAGTCATAGTCGAGCAGGGCGCCGTCCTGGTCCAGTGCCGAGGCCCCGATCACCGCATAGTCGACCTTGAACTGCGAGAAGAACGCCGCCGCAGCCTCCCCCACGATGCCGCCGTCCGAGCCGCGCACGACGCCACCGGCGATCACCACTTCGAACTGCGGATAGATCCGCATGCGATTGGCGACGTTGATGTTATTGGTGACCACCATGAGGCCCGAATGGTTGAGCAGCGCCTGGCTGACGGCCTCAGTTGTGGTGCCGATATTGATGAACACCGACGCATCATTGGGGATCAGCGCCGCCGCCGCCCGCCCGATCGCGTCCTTTTCGGCGGCCGCGATCAGCCGCCGTGCTTCGTATTGCAAGTTCTCGATGCCCGATGGCAGCTCAGCCCCGCCATGGACGCGTTTGAGCACCTGGTTGTCGCACAGCGTATTGAGATCCTTGCGGATCGTCTGCACCGAGACGCCGAATTCGGCCGCGAGGCCCTCGACCGTTACCCGGTCGCGCACCCGTGCCAGCTCCAATATCCGCTGGTGCCGCTCGCTCAATCCCGCCACTGGCCTGCCTTTCGTTTCACGCGCAAATTAGGGCAAAGCGAAACCTGAGGGAAGGCGTTGCGGAAGTCAGATCGTCACGCCATAGGCCTCGCGCATTTCCGCGATTTCGGCCAGGGTGGCGTGGAACACGCCCCAGTCGTCGTGTTCGGCAATCGGCGCCCAGATCGCCTCGACCTCCTCGATCAGCATGGTACGCGGCGTATTGCGGGCGAAATAGGCATGGTTGAGATTGACGTCATCGGTAGCCTCGTAACCCTCCATCGCATCGGCAATCGGCACGAAGGCCTCGGTGGCATAAAATGCCGCGCTCGGGCCCCGGGCCGCGCGCTCGACGCTTTGTGAGCCGCCGCGCCAGTCGAAAAAGAATTGCTCATAGGGCGCCTGCGAGGCCGACAGAAAGCCGAACAGGGCTGTGATGAAAGCGCTGTCGGCCTCCTCGCCGCGCGGCTTGAGCCCCAGCCGCCGGAGCATGGCCTTGGGCAATTCGGCGCGGAAAATCGGCCAGATCTTATTCAGCGCCGGCTCCAGCGCTTCGATGCTGGAGAGCGGCAGCAGGCATTCGGCCAGCCGCGTTAAATTCCAGGCCAGCGTGTCGGGTTGCCGGCCAAAACTATAGAGCCCGGTTTCATCGAAATAGGCGGCGGTGAAATTGGGGTCGTAAACCGGCAGGAACCGCCACGGGCCGTAATCGAAGCTCTCGCCAGTGATGTTGATATTGTCGGTGTTGAGCACCCCATGCACAAAACCCGCCGCGATCCACTGTGCGCCTGTCTTCGCCACGGTCGCGACCACCGCCCCCAGGAACCTGGCTGCAGTATCGCCCTCGCCGGCGAGGTGGGGATAATATTGCGCGATGGCGTAGTCGAGCAGTTGCCGGATAGCCGCATGCTCCTCCAGATACGCCAGCCGCTGGAAGGTGCCGATGCGGATATGGGAATGGCTCAACCGCACCAGCACCGATGAGCGGGTCGGCGATGGCTCGTCGCCGCGCTGCAGTTCTTCGCCGGTCTCGATGAGCGAAAAGCTCTTGGAGGTGTTGACGCCCAGCGCTTCCAGCATCTCGGTGGCCAACACCTCGCGCACGCCGCCCTTGAGCGTCAGCCGCCCGTCGCCGCCCCGTGACCACGGCGTGCGCCCGCTGCCCTTGGTGCCGAAATCCAGCAGCCGCCCGTCCTTGAGGTCATAGGCCTGCGCGAACAGGAACCCGCGTCCATCGCCGAGGTCGGGATTGTAGGTGCGAAACTGGTGGCCGTGATAGCGCAGCGCCAGCGGGGTTTCCAGCGAGCCGGGCAGGGGTTCGAAGCGGCCGAAATGGGCCAGCCATTCCGCCTCGTCCAATCCGTCCAGCCCAACGCGGCTGGCCCAGCGCTGGTCGCGGTGGCGCAGGATAGTTTTGGGGAAGTTGGCCGGGGCGACGCGGTCATAAAACGCATCACCCAGACTTTCGTGCTGGCGGGCTGGCTTGAATGAGTCCATGGAGCGGAAGCTAGTCATCGTGGCGCCTGGCTGCAACCCAGCCTTTCGCGCAGGCGGCTAGCGAAGCGGCGTGATCGGCACTATATCGGGACAGATGAAAACTGATTTCGACACACTGCGCCTGCGCCCCTTCGAGGCCGTCATCTTCGACATGGATGGCACCATTCTGGATACCGAGAGCGTCTTCAAGACCATCGTCTTCGAGGTCTGCACCGATCTCGGCTTCGAAATGACCGAAGCGGTCCACATGTCCATGGTGGGTTCCAGCCACGAGACCACCAATCGGCTGCTGGTGGAGGCCTATGGGGTGAGCTTCCCCTATACGCAGTTCGACGAGCGCTGCCGCATCACCATGCGCGAACGCACTCATGAGGGCGTGCCGGTCAAGACCGGGGCGCGCGAACTGCTGGTCGAACTGCGCGAGCGCAATATTCCCATGGCGGTGGCGACGTCCTCGCGCTCGCCCCATGCGCAGACGCATTTGGCGGCCGTCGGGCTGATCGATATGTTCCAGACCATCGTGACGCGTGACGACGTCATCAATCCCAAGCCGCATCCCGAACCGTACCTCCTGGCAGCCGAACGGCTGGGGGTCGATCCGCTGGTGTGCCTGGCGCTGGAGGATAGCCCGTCCGGCGTGCGGGCAGCCCATGCCGCCGGCATGCAGACCATCATGGTGCCCGATCTGGTGCATCCCAGCGACGAAATCCGCGCCCTGGGCATCGCCATCATGGAGAGCCTCGACCACGTCCGGCACGCGGCTTTCCCCGCCCACTAGCGCGCTTTTCACCGCTGATTTTTCCACTCGCCCGGCCTCGTGCCGGGCGTTTGCGTTTCTGCCACGCAACACGCGGTGGAAAAGCGACTCGGGCGGCCCGGAACTGCGTAAACCTTTAGCGATCCCCTTAAAGTCCTGTTCTCCACCCGGCAAACCATTGCCCAGCAAGGGTTTTCAGATGGCGCCCTCTCGGTTAACCCTAACTTAAGAGACTAACCGGTATGGTTAATTACCGGTAAATTTTGGGTTCCCTCCGGGCAAAAGCTTGGATAGGGTGCAGCCGGGAAGTGACGGGGTCTCCAATGAGGGACCCACCAAGAAGGCCCGCCGGATACGACCGGACGCGGCTCAGGGGCAAGGACGGGGCATTGACGCAATCCGGGCTGACCATCGCATCGCGTGCCGCTTCGCGCGCGCTTGCCGTCTGTGCCGCTGTGCTCGTGCTCGCCATCACCTTTGGCGTCGCCCACGCTGAAACCACCCAGGTTGCCGATATAATGCCCGTGCAACTGCCGCCCGATCTGGTGCAGGTACGCTCGCAGCCCGCCATGGTGGCGCCGGCGCCGGGCGAACAGGCGCTGACGCCCGAACTGCTGGCCAATTACGTTGCCCGCCAGAAGGCGCTGCACGATTTCAACGTCGATGCCGCCGAACCGCAGGCCGAGCTGACGCAAGACGTGCTGATGGGCTATATCGCCCGCGCCTCCTTCGGTGGCGATAATGGCGCGCTGTCGGCCATTGCCAGCTTCACCACCCCGGCCAAGCCCGCCGAGCCGGCGCTGAACCCGACCTTTCTGGCGCGCTATATCGATGCTGGTTTCGAGCCCACGGCCGAGCGCGTCAAGAAGCGCAACCTGGCGCTGGCCGCGACCGGCGCCGGCCAGTCCGAAAGCGATTGCCTGGCACAAGCGATCTATCACGAAGCCCGCGGCGAGAGCGAAGCCGGCCAATATGCGGTGGCCAATGTCATCGTCAACCGCGCGCTCTCGGGCAAGTTCCCCGCCACTTTGTGCGGCGTGATCTACCAGAATGCCAGCAAGGGCTATCATCGCTGCCAGTTCACCTTCGCCTGCGACGGCAAGGATGACACCCCCGGCGAACGCAATGCCTGGAACCGCTCCAAGGCCATCGCCAAAGCCGTCTATGCCGAATTCGCCACCGGCCAGCAGATGGACTCGCTGCCGCGCTCGGTGCTGTACTACCATACCCGCTCGTCCAACCCGTCCTGGTCCAATACCTACACGCAGGTCGCCCAGATCGGCTCGCACCTGTTCTACGCACCGAACTGAGTGCGGTGGGGCATTGGCCCCGGTTTCCCTCGAAAATAGACGTGTTGAAGCGACGCATGGCTTGCACCTGCGGTTGAAAGACTGCGGCATGCGGCGAGACGTGCCTCATGGGTTATATTAGTAAGCGAGACCGCGTCTCGCCGCATGCGATGGGGTTTCTGGCCGCCCGAACGTGGCCATCCTTTGAGTGGGATGACGAACGTCGCGCTGGCCCAGGGATCGCGCGACCGCATTCCCCTCCCACCAAACTCCCCACGGC
>NZ_JAQGJM010000048.1 GCF_028290625.1 Devosia sp. | reverse complement strand
GAGGCGCCGCTTTCGAGGAACAGGTTGTCGCCGATAGCCTCCAGGCCGGCCTCGTTGACGAAGCCGGCCAGTTCGAGCTGGCCCACAGTCTGCGGTGCGGTGGCGCCGGCCGTGACCGCCTCGACCTGGCCGCTCTTGGAGATCGAGACCGACGTGGCGTCGTTGGGGATCGTGATGGCCGGCTGCACGGCGTAGCCATCCTCGGTGACCAGGTTGCCCTGGTCGTTGATGGCGAGGTTGCCGGCGCGGGTGTAGGCGGTTTCGCCCGACGGCATCAGCACCTGCAGGTAGCCGCGGCCCTGGATGGCCACGTCGTACTGGTTGCCGGTGGCGGTCATCGCCCCTTGCGTGGTGACGCGATAGGTCGAGCCCGCTTTGACGCCGGCGCCGATCTGGACGCCGGTGGGGACGATCGTGCCCTGGTCCGACGACTGCGAACCGGCGCGCTCCAAGGTCTGGTACAGCAGGTCCTGGAACTCGGCCCGCTGCTTCTTGAAGCCAACCGTATTCATGTTGGCGATGTTGTTGGAGATGACTTCGACGTTGAGCTGCTGAGCAGCCATGCCGGTCGCGGCGGTGCGGAGGGCTTGCATTGGTCTGGGTCCCTTAGTTCAGCTTGCCGATCCGCTCGATCGAGCGGCGCGACAGGTCGGAGGTGTCAGCCATCATCTTGCTGATCGAGTCGTAGGCGCGGTTGACCTCGATCAGGCGCGTGACCTGCTCGATGGTTTTGACGTTGGAGCTTTCCAGCATGCCCTGGTGGATGCGCGCGTCGGGCGCGGCGTTGGCGGTCTGGTTGGAAACGTTGCGGAACAGGTTGTCGCCGTCCTTGCGCAGCGAGGCGAGGTCGTCGAAGCGCGACACCTCGACCTTGCCGATAATGTTGATGCCTTGGCTGACCGTGCCGTCCTTGGCGATGGCGACGGGGCCCAGCAGCGGGTCGACGACGATCTCGCCGCCCCCGGCGCCAAGCACCGGCGCGCCGGCCTGAGTCGCCAGGCGGCCCGTGGAGTCCAGGGTGAAGCGGCCGTCGCGGGTGTAGCGGGGACCGGCCGGCGTATTGACGGTGAAGAAGCCCTGGCCCTCGATGGCCAGGTCGAGCGGGCTCGAGGTCTGGTTCAGGCCGCCCTGGCCGAAGTTGCGGGCGACGCCGTCGTCGATGACGAAATTGATGGCGTCGGACTGGCGGGTGCGGGGGGCGGTCTTGGCCTCGGTCTTGGTCAGGGTGTCCTCGACCTTGAAGCCCGAGGTGTCGGCGTTGGCGATGTTGTTGGCGATCACGTCCAGCTCGCGCCGGAGCATCATCTGGCGGGACAGGCCCACATAAATCGCATTGTCCATTTCGCTAACGCCTCAGGCCAATTGGTCGCATCGGTCTCGCAAGGTGGACTGCAAGGACCGGGCCAAGAAAAAAGCGTTTAAAAATCAGCGATTAGAATGGTTAACGGGCGCCGTGCGGTCAAAGATTCCGAGCAGGTTCTGCAGGGCTCGGAAGGCCCGTACTCATCGATCCTTAACCAACCAAGCCGCATCCAGGGTGGGTATAGATTCTATGGAGCCGCGCGCGTGTCCAAAAAACCGCCCAAACCGCCCAAGGGGGAGAAGCCTTCCCCGGACGCTGAGGTCGATGCCGAAGGCGCTGACGGCGCCGAAGGCGAAGGCGCGTCCGCCAAGAAGGGCCCGCCGCTCAAGCTGCTGATCATCGCCGGGGCGGCCGTCGTGCTGCTTGGCGGCGGTGGCGGCGCCGGCTATTTCCTGTTCCTCAAGCCCAAGCCCGCCGCGCATGGCGAAGAGCATGCGGCGGCCGAGAAGAAGCCGAAGAAAAAGGAAGAAAAGGCCGAGGGCGGCAAGGAAGATCCCAACGCCCCGGTGATGAGGGAAGGCCCCGACGGGGTGGTGTTCTACACGCTGCCCGACCTGCTGGTGAACATGCAGTCGCCGGACGGCCGCCCGACCTTCCTCAAGCTCAAGCTCACCCTCGAACTGCCCAGCGAAGAGGTGGCCGAGGAGCTGACGCCGAACATGCCGCGGATGCAGGACATGTTCCAAAGCTTCCTGCGCGAACTGCGCCCCGAGGACCTGTCGGGCAGCCAGGGCAGCTATCAGCTGCGCATGGAGCTGCTGCGCCGGGTCGGGCTGATGGCCGCGCCGCAGAAGGTCAACGCCGTGCTGATCGAGGAGATGTTGATCAGCTAGCGCTGGTCTGGACCCCCGATGGCGGAAGAACTCGACGATCAGGCCGCGATGGCCCAATGGGCCGCTGAAAACGGTCCCGCAGCCATGCCTCCGGCCGCGGCGTCCATCGCCGACGCCGACCCCGACGCCTGGGCGCCCCCGACCGACGGCGAGTCGACCAACGAGCGCATCCTCAACCAGGAAGAGATCGACAGCCTGCTGGGCTTCGACCTGTCGGGCGACGACGGCGGCGAGCGCACCGGCATCCGCGCCATCATCAACTCGGCCCTGGTCTCCTACGAGCGCCTGCCGATGCTCGAGATCGTCTTCGACCGCCTGGTGCGGTTGATGA
>NZ_JAQGJM010000008.1 GCF_028290625.1 Devosia sp. | reverse complement strand
TTCGAGGATATCATCATCAATGGCCGCGTGCGGCTGGGTGATGTGGCCGGCGTGGTGTTCGCACCAAAGTCCAGCGCCAGCGGCCTGCACGCCAATGGCAAGACCGGCATTGGCCTGGGCATCGTGCGCCAGGCGCAGTCCAATTCCATCCAGATTTCCGAGGGCGTGCACAAGGTTGTCGACAGCTTCAAGACCACGCTGCCGGCCGGGGTCAACGTCAACGTTTCCAGCGACGATTCCGTGTTCATCGAAGGCGCCGTGCACGAGGTGGAGGTCGCCCTGATCATCGCCGTGGCCATCGTCATCGGCATCATCTACCTGTTCCTGCTCGACTGGCGGGCCATTGTCGTGCCGGCCCTGTCGATGCCGATCGCCCTGATCGGCACCATTGCCGGCATCTATCTCGCCGGCTTCTCGCTCAATATCCTGACCCTTCTGGCGCTGGTGCTGGCGACAGGTCTTGTGGTGGACGATTCCATCGTTGTGCTGGAAAACATCGTGCGGCGACGCGCCATGGGCGCCGGACCGCGGGCTGCCGCCGTGCTGGGCACCAAGGAAGTGTTCTTCGCCGTGGTCGCAACCACGGCAGCGCTGGCTGCGGTGTTCATTCCGCTATCGTTCCTGCCCGGGCAGACCGGGCGGCTGTTCCGCGAGTTCGGCTTTACCCTTGCCATGTCAGTGGGTCTCTCGGCAGTGGTGGCGCTGACGCTGGGGCCGATGCTCGCCTCGCGCATGCTCAAGAGCCACGACGAAATGGTTGGCGGCAAGAAGCGCAAGCCCAATCTGATCCAGCGCTTCGGCGGCGTTCTGGCCGATATTTATCGGGTCACCCTGCGCTGGTGCCTCAATATGCCGATGGTGATCCTGCTGGTGGCGCTGCTGTTCGCGGGCGCGGCGTATCTGGTTTTCGGCACGCTGCGGCAGGAACTGACGCCGACCGAGGACCGGGCGCAGATCAGCCTGCGCATATCGGCGCCGGCGACGGTCAGCCTCGATTTCACCCGTACGCAGATGCAAAAGATCGAGGACATGCTGCAACCGCTGCGCGCCTCCGGCGAAGTCCAGTCGATCTTTTCGATCTCGGGCTTTGGCAGCAACACCAGCAACGGGTTTTTGACGCTGACACTGGCGCCGTGGGACAAGCGCCTGC
This sequence comes from Devosia sp., assembly GCF_028290625.1. Classification (GTDB taxonomy): domain Bacteria; phylum Pseudomonadota; class Alphaproteobacteria; order Rhizobiales; family Devosiaceae; genus Devosia. The sequence goes on along the minus strand of NZ_JAQGJM010000008.1, from coordinate 330,427 downwards.
GCAGCCAGCAGGCGATCGCGGCCGATGTGACGCAGATCGTGCAGCGCGTGCCCGGCGTCAGGGCGCAGGTGAACCAGCCGAACAGCCTTGGCATTCGCGGCGGCGGCGCGGGCCTGCAGTTTGCCGTTGTCGGCGACAACTACGTAACGCTTGCCGATGCCGCCAACAAGATCAGCACCGAGATGCAGAAGGACCCGCGCTTTGGCCGGGTCACCGTCAACTACGATACCTCGCAGCCCCAGCTGACGCTCACCATCGATCGCGACAAGGCGGCGCAGTTGGGCATCGACATCAACGGCCTCGGCACCACCATGCAGGCGATGATCGACGGCACCAAGGTCGCAACGGTGTTCATCCAGGATTCGAGCTATCCGGTGAACATCCTTTCGACCAGTAACCCGGTGAACGATCCGCACGATCTCGAAAGCATCTTCGTCAAGACTTCAGACGGGCGCTTCGTCCCGATGTCGACCATCGTTTCGATCAACGAGGGACCGATTTCGCCCTCGCTCGGCCGCGAGCAGCAACGCCGGGCCGTGTCGATCACCGCCGCGCTCAGCGACAGCCTGGCGCTGGGCGATGCCTACACCATGGCATATGCCATGGCGAAGCCATTGCTGCCGGCGGGCGCTGCCATCCTGCCGCTCGCCGAAGCCAAGACCATCGGCGAATCCAATAACGGTCTCGCCGTCACCTTCGGCTTTGCACTGGTGGTGATCCTATTGGTGCTGGCGGCGCAGTTCGAGAGCGTCTGGAGCGCCGTTATCGTGATGGCGACGGTGCCGTTTGGCCTCGCCTGCGCGATCTTTGCGCTGCGCCTCACCGGAGGGAGCCTGAACGTCTATAGCCAGATCGGGCTGATCCTCGTGGTCGGCATCATGGCCAAGAACGGCATCCTGATCGTCGAATTCGCGAACCAGTTGCGCGACCAGGGGCTGAGCGTGCGCGATGCCATCGAGCAGGCCTCCAATATCCGGCTGCGGCCGGTGATGATGACGATGATCGCGACGGTTCTGGGCGGCGTGCCGCTGGTGATCGCGCATGGGGCCGGCGCCGAGGCGCGGCAGGCGCTGGGCTATATCATGGTCGGGGGCCTGGGCTTTGCGGCGATCTCGACGCTCTACCTCACCCCGATCGCCTATCTGGGGCTGGCCCGCTTCTCGAAGCCCAAGGCCGAAGAAGAGGCGCGGCTGCATCGTGAGCTGACGGAAGCCAGCCACATCTATGCCGGCCACGCGACGGTCAGCCACCTGCCGCCTGCCGCCGAGCCGGATAGGCTGGCGGCGGAATAGGATTTTACGCGTCGAACGGCTTGCCGACGGCGTCGAATTTGTGCAGCTTTTCGCCTTCGATGAGGCCAACGCTCAAGACGTCGCCGGCCTGGTGCAGGGCGGTGCCGTTCTCGCGCACGATCAGCGGCTCATCGGAGCCGACATTGACATAGATATAGCTGTCCGAGCCGAGGTTTTCCGAGTGGATCACCTCCCCCTTCCAGAGGCCTGAGCCATTGCTCTTGACCTCGAGGTGCTCGGAACGGGCGCCGATAGTCTTGGCCTTGAAGGGTTCGGCGAACTTGCCGGTAAGGAAGTTCATCTTCGGCGAGCCGATGAAACCGGCGACGAACAGCGATTGCGGGTTTTCGTAAAGTTCCAGCGGCGTGCCGACCTGCTCGACCAGCCCATCGCGCAGCACGCAGATGCGATCGGCGAGCGTCATCGCTTCGACCTGATCGTGCGTCACATAGACCATGGTGACGTTGTGCATGTCGTGATGGAGTTTTGCGATCTCGAGCCGGGTGGCAACGCGCAGCGCAGCATCGAGGTTGGAGAGCGGCTCGTCGAACAGGAACACTTTCGGATCGCGCACGATGGCGCGGCCGATGGCGACGCGCTGGCGCTGGCCGCCGGAGAGCTGCTTGGGCAACCGGGCGAGATAAGGCGTGATCTGCAGCAGTTCGGCCGCCGCTTCGACGCGCTTCTTGATCTCTTCCTTGCCGCCGCCCTGCAGCTGCATGCCGAAGGCCATGTTGGCGTAGACCGTCATGTGCGGATAGAGCGCATAGGACTGGAACACCATGGCGATGCCGCGCTTGGACGGGGCCAGGCCATTGACGATCTTGCCGTCGAACGACAATTCGCCCGAGGTGATGTCTTCGAGGCCCGCCACGAGGCGCAGCAGCGTGGATTTGCCACAACCCGACGGGCCGACGAACACCATGAATTCGCCGGACTGGATATCGAGATCGATGCCCTTGATGACTTCGACGGCGCCGAAGGCCTTGCGGACGTTGCGGAGTTGAATATTTGCCATTGTGGTGTTTCCCTAACCCTTGACGCCGCCGGCGGTCAGGCCGGAAACAATTTTGCGCTGGAAGATCAGCACCAATACCACCAGGGGCACGGTGACGATGACGGAGGCCGCCATGATGGCGCCCCACGGAATTTCGTGGCTCGAGCCGCCCGAGAGCAGCGCGATGGCCACCGGCACGGTGCGCGTGTCGTTCGACGAGGTGAAGGTCAGCGCGAACAGGAACTCGTTCCAGGCCCCGATGAAAGCCAAGAGGCCCGTCGTCACCAGCGCCGGCCACATCAGCGGCATGAATACGCGGGTGATGATGACCCAGGGCGTCGCCCCGTCGACGATGGCGGCTTCCTCGATCTCGAGCGGCAAGTCGCGCATGAAGGTGGTCAACACCCACACGGTGAACGGCAGCGTGAAGATCGTGTAGCTGAAGATCAGCGCCCAGGGGGTGTTGTAGATACCCAGCGAGCGGATGACTTCGAACAGGCCGGCCAGCACCGCAATCTGCGGGAACATCGAGACGGCCAGGATCGTCATCAGCAACAGGCCGCGACCACGGAACCGCACGCGGCTGAGGGCGAACGAGGCGGTGATGGCCAGGAACAGCGCCAGCAGCACCGTGGTGGCCGAGATGAACACCGAGTTGAGCAGGTTACGCGGGAAGCTGCCGGTATTCAGCACCGCCGCATAATTGCCCCAGCTAAACGAGTCCGGCCAATAGCTGACGCGGAACAGGTCGGTGCCGGTTTTGAAGCTGGTGAGGATCGCGTAGTAGAACGGAAATACCGACTCCACGACGATGAAGATGACCAGCAGGTAGAACAGGGTCGTCTTGGTGGCGCCCCACAGATTGAATGTGCCGACCATCAGCGATCTCCCCCGTCGAAGCGAACTTTGCCGAGCCAGATATAGAGAATGGTCAGGATGGCGATGATCAGGAACAACAGGGTCGACATCGCCGAGCCGTAGGCGAACTTGTCGAAATCGAACAGGTTCTCGCGCGCCAGCACGGACATGGTCTTGGTGGAGTCGCTGTTGGGCGTCAGCACATAGATCAGGTCGAAAATACGCAGCGCATCGAGCAGGCGGAAGATAATCGCCACCATGAGAGCAGGCCGCACCAAGGGCAGCGTGATGCGGAAGAACTGCTTGACCGGATGCACGCCATCGATCTCGGCGGCCTCATAGATATCCTTAGGGATCATCTGCAGGCCGGCCAGGATCAGCAGCGCCATGAACGGCGTGGTCTTCCAGATATCCACGATCAGCACCGCCGTCATGGCGGTATCGGAATTGGCGGTCCAGGCGACTTTCTGGCTCAGCAAGCCCAGGCGCATGCCCAAGTCGTTGAGAATGCCGAACTGGTCGTTGAGCATCCAGCTCCACATCTTGGCCGAGACGATGGTCGGAATTGCCCAGGGGATCAGGATGGCGGCGCGGACGATGCCGCGGCCCTTGAATTCGGCGTTCAGCACCAGCGCGACGATCATGCCGAAGATAGCTTCGAAGGTGACCGAATAGGCGGCGAACCGCAGGGTATTGCCGACGGCACCCCACCACTTCGGATCGACCAGCAGACCGCGATAGACGGTCTTGCCGCTGTCGAGCGTGGTCCAGCGCAGGTAATTGTTAAAACCGACCCATTCGGCGCCATACAGGTTGTTCAGCGAGGCATCGGTGAATGAGAAGTAGATCGAACGCAGCAATGGCCAGCCCGCCACCACCGCCAATGCGATCAGCATGGGCAGGAGGAACCAACGGGCGGCGCGTACGCGCTGCTGCATCAGTTCCGATTTGATTCTTACGCCGGGCATTGCCATCGGCGGCGCTAGAGTGTCCGTCGCCATCGTTCAGTCTCCTCCCCAGTTTTAAGCTTATCTTTGCGCAAAGCGGACGGCGGGGAAAGCCCTGCCGCCCGCTTCGCGTGGCTTGGTTGGAGGACGCTTACCAGCCGGAGCCCTTGAGGTCGTTCAGATCGGCTTCGAGCAGTTCCAGGTTTTCAGCCGCGGTGCCGTCACCAGCGAGGGTGTTGTGCACGGCGCTCCAGAACTTGGACGACACTTCGTTGTAGTTGGCCTTGGTGGGAGCCGAAGGACGCGGCACGGCATTCTGGAAGATTTCCTTCCAGGCGGCCATGAACGGCGCGGCCTTGAGCACGTCGGCATCGTCATAGAGCGATGCGATCGTGGGCAGGTTGGTCTGCTGGATGGCGCGGTTCTTCTGCACTTCAGTGGAGCTCAGGAAGAGCGCCAGCTTGATCGCCTCGTCGGGCGACTTGGAATACTTGGACACGGCATAGTTCCAGCCGCCCAGCGTTGCTGCCGAGCGCGCATCGGCGCCTTCGCCAGCCGGCAGGGGAGCCACGTCGAACTTGCCCTTGATGGCCGAGTCATCGCCATTGCCCAGCGCATAGGCATAAGGCCAGTTGCGCATGAACACGGCATTTCCGAGCTGCCAGACGCCACGGCTTTCTTCTTCCATATAGGCCAGGTTGCCTTCAGGAGAGATGGTGCCGACGAAGCTCTTGATCTCTTCGAGAGCGGCAATAGCCTGCGGGTTGTTGATCGAGATGGTGCCATCGGCTTCCACGATCTGGCCGCCGCCATAGGACTTCACCCATTCCAGGGCGTTGCAGGTCAGGCCTTCATAGGCGTTGCCCTGGAACACGAAGCCATAGATATCCGGGTTGGAGGCGCGTTCGCCGTCCTGGATTTCCTGGGCAGTTGCCTTGAGCTCAGCCCAGGTCTTCGGCACTTCCTTGCTGTACTTTTCCAGCAGATCCTTGCGGTAGAACAGGGCGGGCGCATCGGTATAGGCCGGGATGGCGACGAGCTTGCCGTTCACGGTCTGGGATTCGATGATCGAGGGGAAATGGTCGGCCACGACGCCCTTGGCGGCATCGGTCAGGTCCAGGAACTGGTCGGCGAGCTGGGGAGCCCAGATCACGTCGGTGGTGTAGACGTCGATATCGGCATTGCCGGCAGCGAGCCACAGCTTGTACTGGCCGAACTGGTCAGTGGTCGAGGATGGCATCGGCACGATGGTGACGGTGTTGCCGGTATCAGCCTCGAACTTCTTGAGCTGTTCCTGCAGGAACGCCAGGCCATTGCCGGTATCGCCGGACACGACGGCCAGCTCGGCTGCCTGGGCAACGCTGGCAATCAGCGTGACGCTGGCGAGCAGACCGGCTAGCAACTTATTGATTTTCATAGATATCCTCCCGAATGAACCAACAGTCAGGGAGAGCGCCCAAACCGGCTGCCGCGCATGGGCGCCAACCAGGTTTCGCAAGTCCTCCCCCAAAAAGCGCCCCGGATCGGTGACTGAAATCACTCGAGTTCCCAAAGCGCTTTGGGGAGAAAACAACCAGAGCGCACAATTTCTGTCAAGCGGCGGTGACACAGATTCTCAGGACAATTTAAGACTTTCAGAATTTATCTTTTATTTACAATGGCTTGTAGAGGAGCAAATCCTAACGTTCGGCTTGCTGCCGGAATCCAGGGTGAGGAACGTACCTCACGAAAACCACGCCAAAATCCGGGCTTGCGCAAAAATTTGAAATCGCTTTGAATGATCCCAGGAGGAGATGCGCGAAACCGCTGTTCAAAGCGGACGCGTGCCCCTAAGGCAAGTTTCAGACAGTCCAAATCGCCCGGTTTTACCGGCATTGCGCGACTGTTCAATGATGGCCCGGGGCAGTTTCAATCAATGCGGCTGAAAGATCTCGCTGAACATCTGGGCCTGTCGCAAACCACGGTAAGCCGCGCTCTGAACGGCTATCCCGAGGTCAATGAGGCAACACGCCTGCGCGTTGCCGAGACCGCTGCGAGGCTGGGCTACCGCCCCAATGCCAGCGCCTTGCGCCTGGCCACCGGCCGCGCCGGGGCCATCGGCATGGTGCTGCGAGCCTCGACCGAATTCGGCCCGCATTCCAGCGAATTCCTTGGCGGCGTCGGGGAGAGGCTGGCGGCCGAGGAGATCGATATCCTGGTCTCGACGGTCGAGACTTACCAGGACGAAATCGCCGCCTATCGCCGCTTCGCCGCCAGCCAGCGCGTCGATGCGGTCATCCTGCAATCGCCCAAGCTCAACGATCAGCGCGCCGAACTGTTGATGGATCTGGGCCTGCCCTTCGTGCTGCACGGCCGCACCAATGCCGCCCGGCCGCTGGCTTGGCTCGATATCGACAATACCGGCGCCATCGAACGCGCCACCTCGCATCTGCTCGATCTTGGGCACCGGCGCATCGCCCTGCTCAATGGCATGAAGGGACAGACCTTCGCGGAGCACCGCCAACTAGGCTATCTGGCCGCCCTGTCGGCCCGTGGGGTGTCTTTTGACCCCGCGCTGATGGGCAATTCCACCTTCACCGACGAAGTCGCGTTCCGCCTGGCCCAGGCCATGCTCGAACTACGACCGCGGCCTACGGCCTTCCTGGCCGGCTCAATGATGACCGCCCTGGGGGTATTCCGCGCCATCCGGCAGGCCGGGCTGACGCTGGGGCAAGAGGTCTCCATGATCGCCCATGACGACGTGTTCCCGTATCTCAATGCCGACAACATGTATCCGACCATGTCGACGACGCGGTCGTCCATCCGAACCGCCGGGGTGCGGATCGCCGAGCTGATCCTGCAGATTTTGTCGGGCAAGCCGGTCGCGGATATCCACGAACTATGGCCGGTGGAACTGGTGTTGCGCGAGAGTTCGGGACCGGTGATGGCGGAGAAGTAGGCCCCCCTTACCCGCCCTTCGGGCACCCTCTCACACGAGGGGAGAGGGGTGGCACCGAGTGTAAAGCGCCCGCAGAGTTTCCCCTCGTGGGATAAGGGGAAACTCAGCGACGGATGAGGGGGCCTACCCTACCCGCAACATGTGATTGTCGAACATGAAATCGAACTGTCGGCGGGCTTCGCCCGAGCCGGCAATGCCGATCAACTCGCCTTCGCCGCTGCTGGCGACGAAGCCGGTGCCATCGGGCGCCAGGCCACAGCCATTGCGCAGGGTTTCGACCAGCACCGGGCGCTTGCCTTCGGCGTCGATGGCAACCAGCAGGTCGCCTTCCGGGGACGATACGGCGATGGTGGTGCCATCGGCCGAGGCGGCGACGGAGCCGACATAGTTGCGCAGATCAAGCAGCGTATCGGAGGGAAGTTCGATCAGCTTGATTTCGCCGTCCATGGTGGCGTAGCCGACCAATTGCGGGCTGGCGCTGGCGCTGCCGCGGAACTGGCAGCCGAACCAGACGCGGCTGCGCGCATCGATGGCCATGTGGCGGATGGAGAGCTGGTGCAGGCCGGCATCGAGCCGCAATTGGCCGATGAGTTCGCCGGTCGTGCGGTCCACGAAAGCCACGGAAGGGTCCATGGTATCGAGGTTAAGCTCGGTGCGGCCGTAATCGGGGTGGGTCTCGATGCCGCCATTGGCGATAACCAGCGTCTTGCCATCGGGCATCAGCAGCAATTCGTGCGGGCCGGTGCCATAGGTGGGAAATTCGGAGATGCGCTGGTAGCCGCCGACGGTGTCATAGACGCCGATGACGCCCTTGGCGGCTTCGAAATCGCTTTCGGTGGCGTAGAGCAATTTGCCATCGGGCGAGAACACGCCGTGACCGTAGAAATGGCGGCCCTCGGGACTGGTCAGGGTGATCGGGGCTTCTTTGCCGGCGGGATCGAATACGACGGCAAACGTACCCGGCTGGCGGGCGAACACCACGCCCCTGCCCGCTTCAAAGCTGACGGTGATGTCATGGCCACGATCCGGCAGCGCCAGCGTGGTGATGACATCGCCACGTTCGCCCATCAGCACGGCGCCATAGCCGCCGGCCTTGGTCTGCACCGAGGAGGCGAAGACCAGCTCGTTCCGCTCCAGCGCCATAAGCTGTTGCGGCATGAGGCTTGCCGCGAAGCCGACGCCGGCCGCTTTCAGGAATGCCCGCCGTTGCCACATGGTCAATCTCCGTCTAGGGAGGAAAATCCGACGCTCAGCCCCAGCGCGGCGGAGAGTTGCTCGCCGATCAGCACGCCAAGCTGTTGGGTCGCGGTGACGACGTCGGCCAAAGCCTGCGCCTGGGTGGGATCGGCGACAGCGGCTTCGACAGGTTCGGTTACGAGGTCCAGCGCGACATCGGCATTGGCGAACTCGGCGGCGATGGCGATTGGCAAATCCGCCTTGTCGTTTGGCACGCCGCCGCTGATGCCGGAGAGCGCGAACAGCGATTGCAGGCCATCGATATTGGCGCGGATCATCGGCACGGTCAGGCCGGAGCGCCAGAACAGCGCCAGCTTGGGCTTGGCGGTGGCATCGCCCTTGGCGAGGAATGGATTGAGCCGCGTATCGCGCACCGCCTCGATGCCATGCGACAGGATGCCGACCAGCTCCTCCTGCGCCTCGATGGGCGTGCGGAAATCGGTGAACGTGGCGTCCGGCTTCATCAGGTGCAGCGCAATGCCGTCCTCGGCATTCCAGGCGGCAACCAGTTCATTGGCGACGCCGGCAACGCTCTGGGCAATGGCCGAGCCGTACTGGCACCGGAAGGCGCCATCGGCGGTTTTCAGCGTGTCGAATCCGATGCCGTAAAGCACGAATTCCAGCGCCGTCAGCCCCTGCACGGCCACGCTCTTGCTGCGCAGAGTATCCGGCGAGGTCGCACTCTCGTCCTGGCTCGACAGAATGGCCTGCACTTGCTTGAGGGCGATACCCTTGCGGTCGGGCCAGAACAGCAGACGCTCGGAGCGGTTTTCCTCCATGATCGGTCCGACGCGGATCGCTTCGATCCGGCCGAACGCGAGCGCGGTATTAGCAAAGGCGGTGTCGACGGCGCTCAGATTGGCTTGCGATGGCGTGGCGCAAAGTTGGGCCACGGCAGTGCTCAGTGCATCGGCCTTGCCGCCGAAATCGGTCATCGCCGGGCGGATGAAGTTGTTGACCGCGCCGCGCATCACCTCGCCGGGCGACGTCGACAATTGCGCCATGGCCGGGCCGGCGCTCAACGCGAAAAGCAGAGCCAGCACAATCCGCATCACAGCGACTCCAGGAAGGCGATGAGGTCATCGCGGGTGGCCTTGGGCAGCTCGGCAAAGGCGTCGCGCGCCTTCTGACCCTCGCCGCCGTGCCACAGGATGGCTTCGGTCAGATTGCGCGCGCGGCCATCATGCAGGAACTGCGTATGCGCCGAAACTGTCTGCGTCAGCCCGATGCCCCAGAGCGGCGGTGTGCGCCATTCGTAGCCATCGGCCTGCCCCTCGGGGCGGTTGTCGGCAAGGCCCTCGCCCATGTCGTGCAGCAGAAAATCCGAATAGGGCCAAATGAGCTGGAACTGGTGGATTTTTTCGGGCGCGTCGCGGCTGGTGACGAATTTGGGCATGTGGCAGGAGGCGCAGCCGGCGCCGTAGAACGCCGCCTTGCCGCGCAGCACCGCCGCATCGCCGACATTGCGCCGCTCGGGCACGCCGAGGGTTTGCGAATAGAATGTGACGAGGTCCATAACCGGGTCTGGCGCTTCCGACACACCCAGCCGCGCCTGCTCGCCGGTGGGCATGGCAAGGCATTCGGGCTGGCCTTCGGTGCAATCGCCATGCGGCAGATTGTTGATGGGCGTCGAAATGCCGATGTCGCCTGCAAAGGCCCCCGCCGATTGGCTACGCACTGTTGCCATACCAGCTTTCCAGCCGAAGCGGCCGAGCATCACCGTATTGCTGACGGGATCGATGGTCCAGTTCGCCTTGCCGGAAATGCCGTCGCCATCAAGGTCTTCGGGATCGGCATGGGCGAGGATATCGGCGGCCGGAATCTGCTCGACCAGCCCCAGCCCGATCATCGGCGGCGCCACGCGGGGCGACAGCATGACATCGGGCGCCATCGGACCGTAGTTGAGGTCGGCGACGGAATAATGCGGGTTCTGGAGGGTCACCACGGTGCCATCGCCCAGCGTTGCCGGCAGATCGGTATAGTCGATCACCATGCGGCCCTCAGCCTTGAGGCCGGGCACGGCGAAATCCTGCAATTGGGTGCCATAGGTAGCGTCGCCCACCTCGCCCGCGATGACGCCGTCCATGGCCAGGCGCGTGTCATGCTCCCCGGGCGGCACCGAGAGGCGGAGGAACATCGAGACGCCGTCATTGCCGATGGTCGGCGGATGTCCGCGACCGTCCTTGAGATGGCAGCTCTGGCAGCCGCGCGCGTTGAACAGCGGGCCCAGCCCATCCGATGCCTGCGTCGAGGACGGCGAGGAGACCCAGATCTTGCGGAACAGCGCATTGCCGAGCTTGAAGGTTTCTTCCTGCTCAAAGCTCAGATTATCCATGAAATGGGAGAACGAGTCGGCATTGACCGTGAATTTGGTCGTGCCCTTGCCCGCCTGCAGGTTTTCCGAAGCTTCGGGCTTGGAGAAATCCGTGGTCGGCGCGGTGACGCGGAGGACGCGGGCGAGGTCTTCGGGGCTCAGGTCGGTGCGGACATTGACCTTGTCCTGCGCGAAGGCAATGCCGCTGGCGAGGAGCGCGACGAGGGTGAGGGTCAGGCCGATTTTCATGGGTGCTGCTTTAAGCGTTTTGCCGGTGAACTCAAGCCGTTCATGGCAGTTTGGCTGCGGCGATGTCGCAGCATGGTTAGGTTTGCCCCCACCCTGTCCCTCCCCCGGACCTGGGGAGGAGACCCTCTCAATCAACCTTTGTAGCCACCAACTCTGTCCAAGCGGTTCATCGTCTCCTCCCCCTCGAGGGGGAGGGACAGGGTCGGGGTGTTTCCCCACCCACGCTTTGTCAGTTACTCGAACACCGAATCCGGGTTCGACAGGCTGTCGCTGTCTTCGATGGTGACGTTGTCGAGCTGCAGCAGCGCCACGGCGCGTTCAATGCCGCGGGTCTGGGCGATCAGCGCGTCGATGCCGGCCTGTACGGTGGCATTGCCTTCGACATTGCCTTCGGCGATCTGCTGGTCATAGGCCTCGCCATTTTCGGCGCGGGTGGCGATGGCGGTCAGCTTGACCACTGTGTCGTCGAGCAGCGCCTTGATTTCGGTGTCCAGCGCCGGGTCCTTGGCGGCCACGAGTTGCGACAGCGACGCGCCTTCGACGACCGAGCCGTCCACGCGGGTATACTTGCCCAGATAGACATTGCGCACGCCGATGCCGTCATTGAGATGCGACACATGGGTGTTGTCGGAGAAGCAATCGTGCTCTTCCTCGGGATCGTGCAGCAGCAGGCCCAGCTTCATGCGCTCGCCGGCCACTTCGCCATAGGACAGCGAGCCCATGCCGGTCAGGATCGAGGCGATACCCAGGCCCGGGCTGGCTTCGCGGGCAGCGCCGCCCTCTGCCCAATCGCCGACCATTTCTTCCAGGTCGGTGACCAAAAGCGTCGTCGCAGCCTTCAGATAGGCGGCGCGGCGGTCGGCATGCTCGGCGGTCGAGTAATCGGTATAGGGGCGCTCGCCGGCGCCCGGACCGGTGCCGTGCAAGTCCTGGCCCCAGAGCAGGAATTCGATGGCGTGGTAGCCGGTTGCCACATTGGACTCGACGCCAGCGGCTTCCTGCAGGCTATCCTGCAGCAGCGCCGGGGTAATCTCGGTGGCGTCGATTTCCTTGCCGTCGACGGTGATCTTCGGATTGGCGATGATATTGGCGACATAGAGCGCATTGCTGTCGCTTTCGGTGCCGTAGCTGGCGTCGACATAGTCGATCAGGCCTTCATCGAGCGGCCAGGCATTCACCTTGCCCTCCCAATCGTCGACGATCGGGTTGCCGAAGCGGAACGCCTCGGTCTGCTGGTAGGGAATGCGGGCGGCCTTCCAGGCGTCGCGGGCGGCGGTCAGCGTAGCCTCGCTGGGTGTCGCGATCAGCGCATCGACGGCTGCTTCCAGCGCCTTGGCGGTGCTCAGCGCATCGCCATAACCGGCTTCGGCAATGTTGGCATAATTGGTCAACACATCGGCATCGGCCGGCGCCTGCGCGAAGGCAGCAACGGGCGCGACGGACAGTGTGAGAACCAGGGCGAAGCGCTTGAGCGCTTTGGTGCCGGTCAGGACCATGGAAAATTCCTCCAGAGGATTAATTTCTGCGCGGGCCACTGGCATGGGACGCGACGATCCAAAGCGGACTATCAATATCAACTTATAAAATCAATAACAATTCCAGTAGTTTAGAAGAGGTCTAAACTGCACATTGATATGCATCGCTTAGCTCGCGATAAAAAACCTGTGCGGTTTCCGATGCTTGCCTCTGTCCATTGCGATTCCCTCGCGCGCTCACGGCAAGTTTCCAAAAATTCCATATGACGGAGTCCGACGTTTCGTTCTGTCATGGGTAAAGTGTCGTAATTGCCTCTCGCAACGTTGCAGCACCAATTTTTGACCATCTGGACTAAGTTCATCCAAACATGCACTGTCACAATTGCAATCGGGGGGATGCTCATGGACCACACAGACAGTCGAACGAACCGGTCGCAGCGGTGCGCATAGCCCGCTGAAACGGTCCTGAGGGCCGTTTTGCTCCGTCATTCAACTGTCATGTCGCCTCATTACTTCACCGGCACTTCGCCAGCGCTCCGGAGACGGGGCCATGGCGTGTGACCGGCGAAACGGGGCACCACATTCGCCGGACTTGCGACAAATCTACCCGCCTGGCGCCCCGTTCCGACCTGTCGGCACGGATAGCGTGAGGCAAGTCAAAAAATCAGGGAGACTGAACATGATCATGAAGAAGGCGCTCGCGGCATCGGTATCGATGCTCACCGTGATGGCAGTAAGCGCTCCGGCGTTTGCCCAGGCCGATCTGACTGCACTCTACGACGCCGCCAAGGCTGAAGGCCAGCTGACCACCATCGCGCTGCCGCATGACTGGTGCGGCTATGGCGCCGTGATCGAAGGCTTCAAGGCCAAGTATCCGGGCATCACCGTCAACGAACTGAACCCCGATGCCGGCTCGGCCGACGAAATCGAAGCCATCAAGGCAAACCAGGGCAATACCGGCCCGCAGGCTCCCGACGTGATCGACGTTGGTCTGGCTTTTGGCCCGCAGGCCAAGGCCGATGGCCTGATCCAGGCTTACAAGGTTTCGACCTGGGACTCGATCCCGGCTGACGCCAAGGACGCCGATGGCTTCTGGTATGGCGACTATTACGGCGTCATGGCGTTCCTGGTGAACAAGGACATCGTGACCACCATGCCAACCGACTGGGCCGATCTGGCCAAGCCGGAATACGCCAACGCCGTCGCCCTCGCCGGTGATCCGCGTGCGTCTTCTCAGGCCATCCAGTCCGTCTACGCTGCCGGCCTTTCGACCGGTGCCGACGCCGCTGGTGCGGCTGACGCGGGCCTCAAGTTCTTTGGCGACCTGAACAAGGCCGGCAACTTCGTTCCCGTGATCGGCAAGTCCGCATCGCTGGCTCAGGGCACCACCCCGATCGTCGTCGCCTGGGACTATAACCTGCTAGCTTGGCGCGATAGCTTCGCCGGCAACCCGGCAGCCGAGATCGTCGTTCCCGCCACTGGCGTCGTCGCCGGTGTCTATATCCAGGCCATCTCCGCCTACGCACCCCATCCGAATGCTGCCAAGCTGTGGATGGAATACCTCTATTCGGACGAAGGTCAGCTCGGCTGGCTGAAGGGCTATTGCCACCCGATCCGCTTCAACGATCTGGCTGCCAAGGGCTCGATCCCGCAGGACATGCTTGACGCGCTGCCGCCGGCAGAAGGCTATGCCAAGGCTGTGTTCCCGACCATCGACGAACAGAACGCCGCCAAGACCGTCATCACCGGTCAGTGGGACGCCGCTGTCGGCGCCAACGTTCAGTAAGCTTTAGACGACAAAACGCTCTCTCACCCATCGGTTCGGGCGAGAGAGCAAAATCCTCCGGGGGTACGAGGACAGCATGACCACACTGGATACCGGCACGACCGCGCCGGGCAAAAAGCGCGCTCTATCGTTTGAATGGCTCGGGGTCGCGCCATTCATCGTCTTTGCCATCATGTTCCTGATCCTGCCGACGCTCTATCTCGTCGGTGCCGCTTTCGTCGATGAGCAGGGCGGCTTCACGCTGGCCAATTTCGCCGGCCTCGGCACGCCGCAGATCGTCGCCGCCTACTGGATTTCCATTCGCATTTCCGGCGCCTCGGCCATTTTGGGCGCGCTGATCGGGTTGGCTATCGCCCTGGCGCTGATCCGAGGCAAGCTGCCTTCTGGCCTGCGCGCCGCAGTCATGACGTTTTCGGGCGTCGCCTCCAACTTCGCCGGCGTGCCGCTGGCCTTCGCCTTCATCTCGACCCTTGGGCGCCTCGGATTGGCGACCGTCATCCTCAAATTCGTCTTCGGCATCGACATCTACAAGGCCGGCTTCAACCTGCTGAGCTTCTGGGGCCTGACCATCACCTATCTCTACTTCCAGATCCCGCTGATGATCCTGATCATCGCCCCGGCGATCGACGGGCTGAAGAAGGAATGGAGCGAAGCCGCCTCGACGCTGGGCGCCACTCCATGGCAGTTCTGGCGCTATGTCGGCCTGCCCATCCTGTGGCCCAGTTTCCTCGGCACACTGTCGCTGCTGTTCGCCAATGCCTTCGGCGCGATCGCCACGGCGTACGCGCTGACCGGCTCGTCGCTGAACATCGTGCCCATCCTGCTCTATGCGCAGATTCGCGGCGATGCCCTGCAGAACCCCGGCCTTGGCGCCGCACTTGCCGTCGGCATGATCCTGATTACCGGCTTCGCCAACGTCATCTACCTTGTCATCAGTTCGCGCGCCGAGAGGTGGCTGAAATGAAACAATCCCGCTTCTGGGCCTGGCTGGTCTTTGGCATCGGCGCCGCCTATTTCCTGATCCCGCTGATCGCCACCTTCGAGTTTTCGCTGCGCATGCGGCGCGGCTATTACAGTTTCGACAGCTACGCCTCCGTGTTCTCCGACCCCAAATTCCAGCAGACCTTCACCTATTCGGCGGTGATTGGCCTGCTGTCGATTATCGTCGGCATCCTGGTCGTGGTGCCGGCGGTTTACTTCGTGCGCCTGCGTATGGCCTGGCTGCGGCCCTACGTGGAATTCCTGACCTTGCTGCCGCTGATCATCCCGGCGATCATCCTGGTCTATGGCTATATCCGGCTCTACAATTCCAGCTCGATCATTCCGTTTACCGGCAGCGCCGTGGGCACCGATATCCTGCTGACCTTCGCCTATGTCACCCTGGCCCTGCCTTATATGTATCGTGCCGTCGATACCGGCATGCGCACCATCGATGTGCAGACCCTGACTGAGGCGGCCCAGATCGCCGGGGCCAGCACTCCCCAGATCATCGGCCGCATCATCCTGCCCAATATCCTGGTCGCGGTGCTGTCGGGCGCCTTCCTGACCTTCGCCATCGTCATCGGCGAATTCACTATCGCCAGCCTCCTCAACCGGCCGGCGTTTGGACCGTACTTGCAGAATATCGGCGCCAACCGGGCCTATGAGCCGGCGGCGCTCGCCATCATCTCCTTCATCATCACCTGGGGCGCCATGAGCATGATCAACCTGCTCTCGCGCTTTGCCCCCCGCACTTCCGCCCGGACGGACTGACCCATGGCCGAATTCCTTCGCGTCGACAACCTCGTCAAAAGCTTCGGCACCACCACGGTGGTCAAGGGCGTCAATTTCACCTTCAACAAGGGTGAGTTCGTCTCGCTGCTCGGCCCGTCGGGCTGCGGCAAGACCACCATCCTGCGCATGATCGCCGGCTTCGAGAACCCAACCAGCGGCTCGATCACAGTCGATGGGCAGGACATTACCCATCTCAAGCCCAACCAGCGCCAGCTCGGCATGGTGTTCCAGGCCTATGCGCTGTTCCCGAACCTGAACGTCGGCGACAATATCGCCTTCGGCCTCAAGATCGCCGGCATGCCGGCCGAGCAGCGCCGCGCCCGGGTCGAAGAGATGCTCAAGCTGATCGGCCTACCCGGCTTCGAGAAGCGCTATCCTTATGAAATGTCCGGTGGCCAGCAGCAGCGCGTGGCTCTGGCCCGCGCCATCGCGCCCCGCCCCCGCATGCTGCTGCTCGACGAGCCGCTTTCGGCGCTCGACGCCAAGATCCGCGTGTCGCTGCGCGAGGAGATCCGCGCCATCCAGCTCGACCTGGGCATCACCACGATTTTCGTGACGCATGATCAGGAAGAAGCGCTGTCGATCTCCGACCGCGTCGTGGTGATGAATGCCGGCAATATCGACCAGCTCGGCGCCCCGCACGAAATCTACAACAAGCCCGCGACCCGGTTCGTGGCGACCTTCGTGGGTCACCTCAATACCATCGAGGCGACGGTGGCGAGCGCCGCCAATCATCAAGTCAATATTGATGGCCAGACCGTGACCCTGCCGAGCTTGCCGTCAGGCGCCAAGGACAACGCACCGATATCGCTGACCCTGCGCCCCGAAGTGCTGTCGGTCGGCGAACGCGCCGGCTCCGACATCGCGCTGACGGGCACGGTATCCGATGTCACTTTCCTGGGCTCGGTGATCCGCGTGCGGGTCGCCCTGGGCAAGAACATCATCAGTCTCGATACCTTCAACGACCAGCGTACCGCCCCTCCCGCGCGCGGCGATGCCATCACGGTGAGCCTCGCGAGCAAGGATCTGCTGATCCTTTAGACTGGAAATATCGTCGGTGTGGCACCCGTGCCCACACCGACGATTTCGCTTCATCCTATGCCTGCGGTGGCAAGAACTCGATGCCATAGCGCGCGGCGGCGGCGCCCAAACGGGGCATGTCGGGCGCGGCGGGAGCGGGAAAACCTGCGCCGACGGCAATCGGGTCACCAGCTTCGAGGAAGAAGTTTTCGTGCAGCCCACCTGGCGAATTGATGATCAGCATCTTCGCCGGGGCCGTGCCGGTATTGCGGAATGCATGCGGCTCACCGCGTTTGATGAACACGTAAGTTCCCGGCACTCCCTTGATGGTTTGGCCATTGTGCATGAACTCGTAGCTCCCCTCGAGCACGAAGAAGGCTTCATCGTCTTCCTTCTGAAAATGCGGCGGAGTGCCGGCGCCCGGCGCCGTGGTCACTTCCACCAGCGAATAGGCATTGCCGGTCGCGGCGCCGACGGCCTTGAACTGTATGAGATTGCCCAGGAGATGGACGACATTGGGCCGGCCGTTGATTTGGGCAGACGTAGCTTGCAAAGTCATGATCGTATCCTATAAGTTTGTGCGAATTGAATCTCGTTATGAGATTTCTGTCTCATAAGGAACGCGATAGAATGAGTCAAGCCGATGTTGGCCGCGTCCAGCAAAAACAGCGGACCCGTAATGCTCTGCTCCTGGCGGCCCGAGAAATGTTAGGCGCTGGCCGGGAGCCGACATTGCAGGAAGTGGCCGATCACGCCGCCATTTCGCGGGCGACCGCCTATCGCTATTACTCCAGCATAGACACCTTGTTGCAGGAGGCGGTGCTCGATGGCATTGCCGTTCAGGTCGAGGGCCTGCAACTGGCCCAAAACGCCCAGGACGCCGATGGCCTGGAGGAGCGCGTGGACGTCGCCGTCGCCGCCATTGTCGATATGGTGCTGGCCAACGAGGCTCTGTTCCGCACCTATCTCAAAGGGGTCGTCGCCGGTGACGATCGCCAGGGCCGCGGGGCCCGCCGCATTCGCTGGCTACACGATGCCTATGGTTCCGATACAACGCGCATCCCTAAGGCGCTGGTCGATCGGCTGACCCATGCGCTGGCGCTGCTGACCGGCATCGAGACGGTGATCGTCGCCAAGGATGTGTGCGGGCTCGATGACGCGGGCACGCGGTCCCTCGTGCAGTGGACTGCGCGCGCCGTTCTGACCGCTGCGCTCCGGGATATGCGTTAGCGCATTGACCCGCTTCCGCGGTCGCGCCATCTTCGCCGCCGCATAACCGCATCGCAGGAGCCGCCATGAACAATCCCTTCGTCACCACCGACTGGCTGGCCCAGCACCTGAGCGATCCCAATCTCGTTGTGCTTGACGGTTCCTGGCACATGCCGGCGGCCAATCGCGATCCACATGCCGAATATCTCGCCGGGCACATTCCGGGCGCGGTGTTCTTCGATATCGATGCCGTGGCCGATACCAGCACCGACCTGCCGCACATGCTGCCCTCGCCCAATGACTTCGCCCGCATGGCCGGCGCGCTGGGCATTGGCGAGGACATGACCATCGTCGTCTATGACGAGGTGGGCCTGTTCAGCGCGCCGCGCGTGTGGTGGACGCTCAAGACCATGGGCGCGACGGATGTTCGCATTCTCGAGGGCGGCGGGCCGAAATGGCGGGCTGAACGCCGGGCCATCGAGGCCGGCGCAGTATCGCGCCCGGCAGCGAGCTTCCGCACCAGCTTCGATCCCGCGCGCGTCGTTGATTTCGACACCGTGCGCGATCGCAGCAAGGATCACGCCGCCCAGATCGCCGATGCACGCGCCGCCGGCCGCTTCACAGCCGAAGTGCCCGAGCCCCGCGCTGGCCTGCGTGGCGGCCACATCCCCGGCAGCGTCAATGTTCCGGTGGGGTCGCTGACGGTGGACGGCAAGATGAAGCCGGTGGCAGAGCTGCAGGCGCTGTTTGCCGAGCAGAAGCTGGACCTCAACAAGCCCATCATCACCAGCTGCGGCTCTGGCCTGACGGCGGCAAGCCTGGCTTTGGCGCTGGAACTCAGCGGCGCCAGGCAGGTCGCAGTCTATGATGGGTCATGGACGGAGTGGGGTGGACGGAAGGACGCTGAGGTTGAGATGTGAAGGCGTAGGCGGCATTCGAGATATGAACCGCCACGTTTGCCGCTAATCACCACATCCTCCCCAAACTCGCCCTTCCCGCGGACTTGATCCGCGGGCCCCTCGCAGCGCGGCGTGAGTGGTTAGTGGCCCGCGGATCAAGTCCGCGGGAAGGGCGGTGGGTGGGGTAAATACCGTGTCTCAGGACACGGGCCTCCAGAGGAGGCGTCTCAAAACACCCCCCTCAAAACAAATCCGCCGCGATCGTGCGATCGCGGCGGATTCATAAACTCCCGATCGAAAACCGATTAGGCCTTGTTCTTATTGTACAGATCGAACACCACGGCGCCGAGCAGGACGACGCCCTTGATCATCTGCTGCAGATCGATGTTGATGCCCAGGATCGACATGCCGTTGTTCATCACGCCGAGGATGAAGGCGCCGATCACCGCGCCCGCGACCTGGCCCACACCGCCCAGCGCCGAGGCGCCGCCGATGAACACGGCAGCGATCACGTCGAGCTCGAAACCCTGGCCGGCCTTGGGCGTCGCGGTGTTGAGGCGCGCCGCGAAAATCAACCCGGCCAATGCCGCCAGCGCACCCATGATGGTGAACACGTAGAAGGTCAGCCGCTCGGTCTTGATGCCCGAAAGCTGCGCCGCCTTGGGATTGCCGCCCAGCGCATAGATGCGGCGGCCGATGGTCATGCGCTTGGTCATGAACACGAAGAAAGCGATCAGGATCGACATCACGATCAGCACATTCGGCAGGCCCTTATAGGAGGCCACCAGATAGGTGATGTAGAGCACGAGGCCCGCGATGATCGCGGTCTTGACCACGAAGAGCGGGAACGGCTCGGAGTCGTAGCCATGGCTGCGGCGACGGGCCCGGGTGCGCAGGCTGGAGAACACCATGGCCAGCACGATCAGGATGCCGATGACCATCGTGGTAGAATGCAGCACGATGCTGCTGCCCACAATTGCCTTGCCGGCGGCATCGAGCTTCGGCGCGACCAGCGTGATCGGGCCAATGACATCGGGAATGAAGCCGGCGCTGAGCAGCTGGAATTCGGTGGGGAACGGGCCCACCGACTTGCCGCCGAGCACCGCCAGCGACAGGCCCTTGAACACCAGCATGCCCGCGAGGGTCACGATGAAGGACGGAACCTTCACATAGGCGATGAAATAGCCTTGCGAAGCGCCGATGATGGCGCCCAGCACCAGGCACAACAGGCCCGCCGGAATGGCCGGCACGTGATATTGCACCATCAGGATGGCCGCGATGGCGCCGATGAAGCCCGAGACCGAGCCGACCGACAGGTCGATATGGCCGGCCACGATGACCAGCAGCATGCCCAGCGCCATGATGATGATGTAGGAGTTCTGCAGCACCAGGTTGGTCAGGTTGACCGGCTTGAACATCGTGCCGGCCGTGAAGATCTGGAAGAACACCATGATGGCGAGCAGCGCGACGACGAGGCCGTAATCGCGCAGGTTGGCCTGCAGGATCGAGCGGCCCGATGGGCCCGCCGACACTGGGGTCGGCACTTCACTGGGAGTGGGTGCGGTTTCGGTGGTCATGCGGTTCTTCCTTCTGCACGCACGATTGCGCGCATGATCTTTTCCTGGCTGGCCTCATCCCCTGAGAGTTCGCCAACGATGCGGCCTTCGTTCATCACGTAGATGCGGTCACAAATCCCCAGCAGCTCGGGCATTTCCGAAGAAATGACCAGAATGCCCTTCCCCTCGCCCGCCAGCTTGTTGATGATCGTGTAGATTTCATACTTGGCGCCGACGTCGATGCCGCGCGTGGGTTCGTCCAGGATCAGCACTTCGGGGTCGGAGAACAACCACTTGGAGAGCACCACCTTCTGCTGGTTGCCGCCCGACAGGTTGCCGGTGAGCTGCAGCACGCTCGAGGAGCGGATATTGGTGGCCTTGCGATAGTCGTTGGCGACTTTCATCTCGGCCATGTCGTCGAGCACGCCATTGCGCGACACGCCGGGCAGGTTGGCGATGGTGACGTTGTTCTTGATGTGGTCGATCAGGTTGAGGCCATAGGTCTTGCGATCCTCGGTGGCATAGGCCAGCCCCGCATCGACCGCCCGGCGCACGGTGGAGGTGTCGACCACCTTGCCGTTCATCAGCACCTGGCCGCTGATCTTCTGCCCGTAGGTGCGCCCAAAGACGCTCATGGCAAATTCGGTGCGGCCCGAGCCCATGAGGCCCGCAATGCCGACGACTTCGCCCTTGTTGACGTGCAGGGCGATATTCTTGACCACCTGCCGGTCGGCATGCAGCGGATGATAGACCGACCAGTCCTTCACCTCGAACAGCGTCTCGCCGATATTGGGCACGCGGTCGGGGTAGCGATCTTCCAGCGAGCGGCCCACCATCGAGGTGATAATGCGGTCTTCGCTGATATCGGCCTTGTCCATGGTCTCGATGGTGCGGCCATCGCGGATCACGGTGACGCGGTCGGCGACGCGCTTGATCTCGTTCAGCTTGTGCGAAATCAGGATCGAGGTAATGCCCTGCTTCTTGAATTCCAGCAGCAGTTCGAGCAGCGCCGTGCTGTCCTTTTCCGACAGCGACGCGGTCGGCTCGTCGAGGATCAGCAGTTTGACTTCCTTGGACAGCGCCTTGGCGATTTCCACCAGTTGTTGCTTACCGACGCCAATGTGCGTGATCAGCGTGTCGGGGTCTTCCTTGAGGCCCACCATGGCGAGCAACTTGCGCGCTCCAGCCCGGGCTTCGTCCCAGTTGATCACGCCGTTCTTGGCCACTTCGTTGCCGAGGAAGATGTTCTCGGCGATCGACAGCAGCGGCACGAGAGCCAGCTCCTGGTGGATGATGACGATGTTCTGGTGTTCGCTGTCGCGGATATTCTTGAACTGAACTTCGCCGCCGCGATAAATGATCTGGCCGTCATAGCTGCCGGCGGGATAGACCCCGCTCAGAACCTTCATCAGCGTCGACTTGCCGGCGCCATTTTCGCCCACGATGGCGTGGATTTCGCCCTCGCGCACATCCAGGTTCACATCCGACAGCGCCTTGACGCCGGGGAAAGTCTTGGTGATGCCGCGCATCTCCAGAATTGTCGTTTCCATCGTTATCTCTCGATTTCACGCAAGCGCGGCGCTTAGCGCTTATTCTCGCCCGGCACAATAGAGGCACATGGACGTGACGGGAAAAGGCCCCGCGTTACCGCGGGGCCTCGTCGTTCAGTGTGGCTTACTGCAGTTCTTCGGCCTTGATGTAGCCCGAGTCGACGACGAGCTTCTGATAGTTGGAAGCATCGACCGCATACGGGGTCAGCAGGATCGAGGGAACAACCTTGACGCCATTGTTGTAGGTGGTGGTGTCGAGGCCTTCAGGGGTGCCACCGGTGAGCAGGGTGTCGACCAGTTCAGCGGTCTTGGCAGCCAGTTCACGAGTGTCCTTGTAGATGGTCGAGTACTGTTCGCCGGCAATGATTGCCTTGATGGACGGTACTTCGGCATCCTGGCCCGAAATGATCGGCCAAGGCTGATCGGCAGTGCCATAACCAACGCCGCGCAGCGACGAGATGATGCCACGGCTCAGGCCGTCATAGGGAGCCAGAACGGCGTCGACGCGCGAGCCGTCCGAGTAATTGGCGGACAGGATGTTGTCCATGCGGGCCTGTGCGACAGCACCGTCCCAACGCAGGGTACCAACGGTGTCCATGCCGAGCTGGCCGGACTTCACGACCAGGTCACCCTTGTCGATCAGCGGCTGCAGAACCGACATCGCGCCATCATAGAAGAAGAACGCGTTGTTATCATCCGGCGAACCGCCGAACAGCTCGATATTGAACGGGCCGGGCTTTGCAGGGTAGCCAAGGCCGGTCAGCAGCGAATTGGCCTGGAGCACGCCCACCTGGAAGTTGTCGAAGGTGGTGTAGAGGTCAACGTTGGCGCTGTCACGGATCAGGCGGTCATAAGCGACAACCTTGATGCCGGCATCAGCAGCCTGCTGCAGCACGGCGCTGAGCGTGGTACCATCGACGGCGGCGATGACCAGGGCCTTGACGCCCTTGGTGACCATGTTTTCGACCTGCGAGAGCTGGTTCGGGATATCGTCTTCTGCGTACTGCAGATCGACGGTGTAACCCTTTTCGGTCAGCGCCTTGACCAGCGCATCACCGTCCGAGATCCAGCGCAGCGAGGACTTGGTCGGCATGGAAATGCCGATCGAGCCCTTGTCCTGAGCGAAAACCGCGGTCGATGCAGTCAGCGCCATGGCGCCGACGGCCAGCACGGTAGCAAGTGTCTTTAGAACCTTCATCTCGACTCCCTTTGTGTCTTTCGAGTTCAGAAGCTTGAATGGATATCCTGGGGGGATGACAGAAGAAGAAAGGCCGCAGCATAAATCCCGCTGGCCTCGTTAATGACTTCACAACCGCAAAACCACGGTGCAACAGCCCAAGCAGACACGCCGGAGCGAGCCACCAGATTGATTTGCATGAAGTCCTCCTGCACGGCGGTAAACCCGCCGGGGCCCTCCCAAGCCCATGGGCAATTGCTTAGGATAATCAGATACCCTTGTAAAGCGGGTTCGACGTGCTTCCGGTATTTTTTTCGAGCATCGAAAGTTAATCATAATTCCAGCGTTTTCGGCGATTGCGTCGCTTTGGCGCTCTGGATATGGTGCGGCCGATTGATGCCTCGAATCCGTCTGTATCGACCACCAAGAGTCGTAACGTTACTAAAAGGTATCTGATATCTCGGAGGAGATATGACACAACCCGATCCGGAAGACCGGCACGATTCCCACAGTGCCGCCAGCACTGTTGCGGACGATTTGGCGCGCCTGATTTTGGGCGAGATGACGCCTGGCACCAGCCTGCCCAGCGAAGCCGATCTCGCCACGCGTTATGACGTCAGCCGCTTGACCATCCGCGAGGCGGTCAAGATGCTGGAGGGCCGGGGCCTGTTGGAAATCGCCCGTGGCCGCAAGGCGCTGGTGCGCGCGCCCGACGGTTCGGCCTTCGCCGATTTCCTCACCTCGGTGATCCGGTACGACGCCAAGGGCCTGTTCGACCTGATCGAGGTGCGGCTGTCGCTCGAAGTGCAATCGGCAACCCTGGCGGCCCGCCACTCCACCCGCGCCGGTGTCGCGGCGATCGAGTCCGCGTTGCAGGGCATGCGCGAGGCCGCCGATGGCGCCATCGACCTTCCCACCGACGCGGTCGAACTGCGCTTTCACAGTTTCGATGTCGGCTTCCATGAAGCCATTGCGCTGGCCAGCGGCAACCGCGTGCTTGGCTATCTGTTCGAAGCCATGGCCCAGCCACTGCGCGAGGGCTTCTATATCAGCCGGCGCGGCCACGAGCGGCGCGGCCACACCATTCAGGACACTATCGACGCCCATCAGCGCATCCTCGATTGCATCAAGGACGGCAATGGCCGAGCCGCCGCCGACGCCATGCGTTTTCACCTCAAGGATACCGAACGCGACATCCGAGCTGCGCTGAGCGGCCGCCCCCTGCGCACCGAGTAGCGACCATAAGGCCCTTGCGGCTTGGCGCTGCATGGCAGAATAATCCGCCGCAAAGTGCGGGACCGGTTCATGGCGCCAAGACAAGACAGTTCCAGCCACCGGCTGGATGACGCGGCTCGCGCGGGCTGGCTGTATTACGTCGCCGGCAATACGCAGGAAGAGATCGCCACCAAGCTCGGCATTTCGCGGCAATCGGCGCAGCGGCTGGTATCGCTGTCGGTCAGCGAAGGCCTGATCAAGGTGCGGCTCGACCACCCGATCGGGCGCTGCATGGACTTGGCCGCCCGCCTCAAATCGCGTTTCGCGCTCGACCTGGTCGAGGTGGTGCCGTCCGATCCGGCCAGCGAATCGACCACGATCGGCGTTGCCGAAGCCGCCGCTGCCGAGATCGAGCGCTGGCTGCGCCATCCCGAGCCCATCATTATGGCGGTCGGCACCGGCCGTACGCTCAAGGCCGCCATCGAGCAGTTGCAGCCGATGGAATGCCCGCACCACAAGGTGGTGTCGCTCACCGGCAATATCGCGCCGGACGGCTCGGCCGCGTTCTACAACGTCATTTTCAACGTCGCAGACACGGTGAAAGCGCGCAGCTTTCCCATGCCCCTGCCCGTCATTGCCTCCTCGGCGCGCGAACGCGAACTGCTGCACGCCCAGCCGATGATCCGCGAGACCCTGGCGCTCGCCGCCAAGGCCAATGTCACGTTCCTCGGCATCGGCGATATCGGGCCCGACGCGCCGCTGTTCCTCGATGGCTTCATCACCGAGAGCGAACTCAAGGCCTTGCAGAAGGCCGGCGCGGTCGGGGAAATCTGCGGCTGGTGCTTCGATGCCGATGGCAAGCTGATCGAAGGGCTGACCAATGACCGCGTCGCCAGCGCCCCGATGCCATCGCGCGAACGCTCTCTGGTCGTGGCAATTGCCATGGGGCGCAGAAAATTGCCCGGCATTCGCGCCACGCTGAACCGCCGACTCGTTAACGGACTGATCACCGACGAGCGAACCGCTGAAGGTTTGTTAGCTTAGCACAACCCCTTGTATCGATAAGCATTTCCGGCGTTCGGAAACGTTTTCTGCTATACGTACATCACGCGATGAGCGCATAGCACGCTTGACTCTCACGCATAAGTTGTGAGTATTTGCCCATCGCCGGAACAAATGCTCGTTTCGGTTACTGGGAGGATATCCATGAAACTGACACCCTTTATCGTGGGCGCGCTCAGCCTTGCCCTCGTCGGGACGGCATCGGCCGAAACCATCACCATCGCCGTCGTCAACAACGACGACATGATCCGCATGCAGGCGCTGTCGCCCGCTTTCACCGCTGCCAGCGGCGTCGACGTGAACTGGGTCGTGCTTGAAGAAAACACGCTGCGCCAGAACGTCACCACCGACATTGCCACCAATGGCGGCCAGTACGACGTGATGATGATCGGCCCATACGAAGCGCCGGTTTGGGCCAAGCAGGGCTGGCTAACGCCGCTCGACGCTCTGGCCGCTGATCCGGGCTTCGATATCGACGACCTGCTGCCCGCCATGCGCGGCGCCCTGTCGGTCGATGGCACCCTCTATGCGTCGCCATTCTATGGCGAAAGCTCGATGGTCTATTACCGCAAGGACCTGATGGAAAAGGCCGGGCTGACCATGCCCGACGCCCCCACTTGGGAATTCATCGGCAAGGCCGCTCGCGCCATGACCGACCGCGCCAATGACATCAACGGCATCTGCCTGCGCGGCAAGGCCGGCTGGGGCGAGAACATGGCCTTCCTGACCGCCATGTCCAACTCCTTCGGCGCCCGCTGGTTCGACGAGAGCTGGCATCCCCAGTTCGACCAGCCAGAATGGAAAGCCACGCTCGACACCTATCTGTCGCTGATGGCCGATGCCGGCCCGGCCGGTGCTTCGTCCAACGGCTACAACGAAAACATGACGCTGTTCCAGCAGGGCAAATGCGGCATGTGGATCGACGCCACGGTGGCGGCCTCGGCGCTGATCGGTGACAAATCCACCGTTGCCGACCAGGTCGGTTTCGCTCTTGCTCCCGATACCGGGCTCGGCAAGCGTGGCAACTGGCTGTGGACCTGGGCTCTCGCCGTTCCCAAGAGCAGCCAGCATGCCGACGCTGCCCAGAAGTTCATCAACTGGGCAACCAACAAGGCCTATATCGAGACCGTAGCGGCCAAGGAAGGCTGGGCCAACGTGCCCCCGGGCACTCGTACATCGCTGTACAACAACCCAGCATACCAGGCGGCCGCGCCGTTCGCCAAGACCACGCTGGACTCGATCAACTCGGCCGATCCGCAGCATCCGACGGTCAAGCCGGTGCCCTATGTCGGCGTCCAGTTCGCCGCCATTCCTGAGTTCGCCGGTATTGCCACCAATGTCGGCCAGCTGTTCTCGGCAGCCCTCGCCGGCCAGATGTCGGCCGACGACGCCCTCAAGCAAGCCCAGGACTCCACGACACGCGACATGACCCGCGCCGGCTACATCAAGTAAGTCTCCCCCCGACGGCAACTGCAGCCGGTCCAAAGCCGGCTGCAGTCCGCCAGGGATATGAGCTTTCGAGGCGCGGCTGCCCCGCGCTTCGTTCAGAGACTGCCCGGCCAATAGCACCCTCTAGAAGTCGGGCAGACTCGGACTAATACTGAGTTCAAAATCATGCCGGTCCACGCACCGGCCCTCGGGGGAGGATCAGCAGATGGCTACCGCGCAGACGCGCAACCTTGCGCGCACCATGATGGCACCGGCAGTCGTGCTGCTGTTCATCTGGATGATCGTGCCGCTGGTGATGACGCTGTGGTTCTCGTTCCAGAACTACTCGCTGATCAACCCGATGATGACGGGCTTCGCCGGCCTCGCGAACTACACTTACGTCATCAGCGATCCGTCTTTCGTCCAGGCGCTGATCAATACCTTGATCCTGGTGCTCGGCGTCCTGATCATCACCGTTATCGGCGGCACCTTCATTGCGCTGCTGCTCGACCAGCCGATCTGGGGCCAGGGCATCCTGCGCATTCTGGTGATTTCACCCTTCTTTGTCATGCCGCCCGTGGCCGCGCTGATCTGGAAGAACGGCTTCATGCATGCCGACTACGGCCTGATCTCGCATCTGATGCGGTTCGTCGGCCTCAAGCCGATCGACTGGTTCGCACAATATCCCCTGCTCTCGGTCATCATCATCGTCGCCTGGCAATGGCTGCCGTTCGCCACGCTGATCCTGCTGACTGCCCTGCAGTCGCTCTCCGAAGAGCAGCGCGAGGCCGCCGAGATGGATGGAGCCAATGCCGTCAACCGGTTCTGGTACATCATCATGCCGCACATGTCCCGGGCGGTGACCATCGTCATCCTGATCCAGACCATATTTCTCTTGGGCATCTTCGCCGAAATCCGCGTCACCACCGGCGGCGGACCGGGCTTTGCCTCCACCAACATCGCCTTCTTGGTGTTCCGGACGGGTATCCTCTCCAATGACATCGGCGCCGGCTCGGCCGGTGGCGTGGTCGCCGTCATCATCGCCAACATCGTCGCCTTCTTCCTGATGCGCGCCGTTGGCAAGAACCTGGACGCGTAGGAGAACATCATGGCACGCAACGTATCAACGCAAGCCAAAGTCGGCTTCACCATCGGCGCCTGGGCCATCGCCCTGCTGCTGTTCTCACCGATCCTCTGGGTCATCCTGACCGCCTTCAAGACCGAGGCGGAAGCCATCGCCAATCCACCGACATTCTTGCCGGAGCACTTCACGCTGGAAAACTTCGGTGCCGTTCAGGATCGCTCCGACTATATCAAGCACGTCACCAATTCGATCCTGGTCTCGGTCGGCTCGACCTTGCTCGGCCTGATCATCGGCATCCCCGCCGCCTGGTCGATGGCCTTCGCGCCATCCAAGAAGACCAAGGACATCCTGATGTGGATGCTTTCCACCAAGATGATGCCGGCCGTGGGCGTCTTGATCCCCATCTACCTGATCTTCCGCGACCTGCACCTGCTCGACACAGTGCATGGCCTGACCATCATCATGACGCTGATCAACCTGCCGATCATCATCTGGATGCTCTACACCTACTTCAAGGAAATCCCGGTCGACATCCTCGAAGCCGCCCGCATGGATGGCGCCGAGCTGTGGAACGAAATCACCCACGTCCTCGTCCCCATGGCCGTCCCCGGCATCGCCTCGACCCTGCTGCTCAACGTGATCCTCGCCTGGAACGAAGCGTTCTGGACCATCACGCTGACCTCGGGCCGCGCCGGAACGCTGACCGCCTTCATCTCATCGTTCTCGAGCCCGCAGGGGTTGTTCCTCGCCAAGCTCTCCGCCGCGTCGCTGCTGGCGATCGCGCCAATCCTCATCCTTGGCTGGTTCAGCCAGAAGCAACTCGTCCGCGGCCTCACCTTCGGCGCTGTTAAGTAAGGACTGATCAAAATGGGCTCCATCGCACTCGACCACGTCAACAAGTCCTTCGGCGACGTCCAGGTCATCCCGGACATTACCCTCGACATCAAGGACGGCGAATTCGTCGTCTTCGTCGGCCCCTCGGGCTGCGGCAAGTCCACGCTGCTGCGCCTGATCGCCGGCCTCGAGGACACCACCAGCGGTCATATCCTGCTCGACGGGCAGGATATGACCAAGGCACCCCCAGCCCGCCGGGGCCTCGCCATGGTGTTCCAGTCATACGCGCTCTATCCGCATATGACAGTGCGCGACAACATCGCCTTCCCGCTCAAGATGGCCAAGATGCCCAAGGAGCAGATCGACGCCAAGGTGGAATATGCCGCGCGCACGCTGAACCTGGCGTCCTATCTCGACCGCCGCCCGCGGGCCCTATCCGGCGGCCAGCGCCAGCGCGTCGCCATCGGCCGCGCCATTGTGCGTGAGCCAAAAGCCTTCCTGTTCGACGAGCCTCTGTCCAACCTCGATGCGGCGCTGCGCGTCAACATGCGGCTGGAAATCACCGAACTGCACCAGCAGCTCAAGACCACGATGATCTACGTGACCCATGACCAGGTCGAAGCCATGACCATGGCCGACCGCATCGTCGTGCTTAATGCAGGTAATGTCGAACAGTTCGGCAGCCCGCTCGATCTCTACAACAAGCCCGCCAACCGCTTCGTCGCCGGCTTCATCGGCTCGCCCAAGATGAACTTCGTCGACGGCGCCGAAGCCGCGAAGCACCAGGCCCACTCCATCGGCGTGCGGCCGGAGCACTTCACCCTGAGCCGCACCCCAACACCGGGCGCCTGGAAGGGCACAGTGGCGGTTGCCGAACTGCTCGGCTCCGATACGTTCCTCCACGTCAATGTCGACAGTTTTGGCCTGTTCACCGTGCGCACCGGCGGCGAAGATACCTACAAGCACGGCGACGATGTCTACCTGACGCCCGAGCCGACCCGCATCTACAAGTTCGGGCCGGACGGCAAAGCGCTGTAGCGCAACCACCGCGTCATTCCCGCGCAAGCGGGAACCCACTCTCGGGCCGGCGCAGACAGAATAGGTTCCCGCTTGCGCGGGAATGACGTCGTGGATTGAACGACAAGGACTAAGAATATGACCACCAAGCTCTCCGCCGCAACGCTCGACGCCGTCGCCAAAACGGCCTCAGTCCCGCAATACGACCGGAGCAGCCTCACCGCCGGCATCGTCCATTTCGGCGTCGGCAATTTTCACCGCGCGCATCAGGCCGTCTATCTGGACGACCTGTTCGCCACGGGCTCTGATCATGACTGGGCCCTCGTCGGCGCGGGCGTGCGCGAGGCTGACGAAGCCATGCGCCAGAAACTTTTGGCGCAGGACCTGCTCACCACCGTGGTCGAGCAGGAGGCCGATGCCAGCACCGCGCGGGTGACCGGCGGCATGATCGATTATCTCAAGCCCGGCGACAGCGCCGCGGTAATCGCCAAGCTCATCGACCCTGCCATTCGCATCGTCTCGCTGACCATCACCGAGGGCGGCTATTACATCGATCCGGCATCGCAGAAGTTCGATCCCAAGCACCCCGACATCGCCTACGACGCCGCCCACATCCATGCGCCCAAGACCGCGTTCGGCCTGATCCTCGCCGGCCTGCTCGACCGCCGGACAGCTGGCATCGAGCCCTTCACGGTGATGAGTTGCGACAATATTCCGGGCAACGGCCACGTCACCGAAAACGCCGTGATCGGGCTGGCCCGCCTGATCGATCCCGAGCTGGCATCCTGGGTAAAGGACAACGTCGCCTTCCCCAATGGCATGGTCGACCGCATCACCCCCGCCACCTCGGATCGCGAACGCGACCTCCTCGCGCAGAATTTTGGCATCGAGGATAACTGGCCGGTGTTCTGCGAAAGCTTCCGCCAATGGGTGCTGGAAGACAAGTTCCCTGCCGGCCGCCCGGCGCTGGAAAAGGTCGGCGTACAGTTCGTCACGGACGTCGCGCCCTACGAGCACATGAAAATCCGCATCCTCAACGGCGGCCACGCCACCATCGCCTATCCGGCCGGGCTGATGGATATCCATTTCGTCCATGAAGCTATGGAAAACGCGCTGGTCGCGGCCTTCCTCAAGAAGGTCGAAAACGACGAGATCATCCCCATCGTGCCGCCCGTGCCCGATACCAATCTTGATGACTATTTTGCCCTATGCGAGCGCCGCTTCGGCAATCCCAAGATCGGCGACACTATCCGCCGGCTGGCGCTGGACGGCTCCAACCGCCAACCCAAATTCATCATCCCCTCCGCCGCCGACAGGGTTGCGGCGGGGCAATCGGTCACCGGCCTGGCCTTGGTCTCCGCCCTCTGGTGCCGTTACTGCTATGGCACGACGGACTCGGGAATCGTGATCGAGCCCAACGACCCAAGCTGGGACCGCCTGACCGCCCAAGCTAAGCTGGCCAAGGACGAGCCTAAGGCTTGGCTGGCCATGACCGACATCTACGGCGACCTCGCCCGCAACACGACGTTTGTCGGCGCGTTCAGCCACGCGCTGACGACGCTGTGGTCAATCGGGACCAAGGCCACGCTGGAGCGGTATCTGGCGAATAGCCTCTGATCATGAACCGGGCGCCAAAGCTGCCCCACCCACCGACCCTTCCCCCGGACTTGATCCGGGGGCCACTCACCACAACCGCTGATCGCCTGAAAGACCCGCGGATCAAGTCCGCGGGAAGGAACGGTGGCCGGGGCGGAATTATAGACAGCCCATGACTATCGACCTCGTCATCTTCGACTGCGACGGCGTGCTCGTCGATAGCGAGCCCCTTGCCATGCGCGTGCTCGTCGCCGCGATTGCCGCGCAGGGCATTGAGGTCACGACCGAAACCGCCTACCGCGATTTCCTTGGGCGCTCGCTCGCCTCCATCTCCACCAGCCTGCTCGATTCCCACGGCGCTCCCCTAGGCCCAGCCGCCCTCGCCAGCATGCGCGGCGACCTTTACGCGCTCTACCGCCGGGAACTGCGCCCCAGCCCCGGCCTGCCCGAAATGCTGGGCCGGCTCAAAATCCCGTTCTGCGTCGCCTCCTCGTCGGAACTCGAACGCATCCGCCTCAGCCTCGAATTGACCGGCCTGCTAGACTGGTTCGAACCCCATATTTTTTCAGCCAGCATGGTGGAAAACGGCAAGCCGGCGCCCGACCTGTTCCTCCACGCCGCCGCGCAAATGGGTGTCGCTCCCGCCAACTGCCTCGTCATAGAGGACAGTCCGGCGGGGATCATTGCCGCCCGCAATGCCGGCATGGCGGTGTTCGGCTATACGGGCGGCAGCCACGTCGCGCCGGCTGGTCTGCGCGCCGCCATCGCCGCGCTCCACCCCGACGCGATTTTCGACGATATGCACGCCCTGCCCGATCAGCTAAGCTCGCTCCGAACCGAGAAGAAGGCGCGATAGCGTTGAAGCAAAGCCTCCTGGTGGCAGTCGATGTGGGCACGGGGAGTGCCCGGGCCGGAGTGTTGACGCCGCAAGGCGCGCTGCTCGGCCGCGCCGAAATGCCCATCGCCATGAACCGCACCGACGCCAATCACGCCGAGCACGACAGCGAGGATATCTGGTCGGCCGTCTGCGCCGCAGTGCGCGAAGCGATGGCGCTGGCCAAGACCGATCCCGTCAATGTCGTCGGCCTCAGCTTCGACGCCACCTGCTCCCTCGTCGTCCGCGATGCCCAAGGCGCGCCGCTGACCGTTTCCACCAATGGCCTTGCTCGTTGGGACACCATTGTCTGGCTCGATCACCGCGCTCTCGCCGAAGCCGAGGAATGCACTGCCACCGGCCATGAAGTGTTGAAATATGCCGGCGGCGTCATGTCGCCGGAAATGGAAGTGCCCAAGCTGATGTGGCTCAAGCGCCATATGCCCGACACCTGGGCCAGCGCTGGGCAAATCTTCGATCTCGCCGATTTCTTGTCCTGGAAAGCCACGGGCTCGCTCGCCCGCAGCCAATCGACGCTGGTGTGCAAATGGACCTATCTGGGCCATGTCGCCGCCCCCTGGCGCCGCGATTTCCTCGCCACGGTGGGCCTCGACGACCTGTTCGATCATGCCGCCTTGCCCGAAGCCGCTAGTGAAGTCGGCGCCGATCTCGGCCCGCTGACCGCTAACGCCGCCGCTGAACTCGGCCTCACCCCGGCCTGCCACGTCGGCGCCGGCCTGATCGATGCCCATGCCGGCGCGCTCGGTGTGCTCGGCACCTTTGCGGGCGATGTCGAGACCATCGACCGTCACCTCGCCCTGATCGCCGGCACCTCCAGTTGCGTCATGGCGCTCTCGGCTGAAGACCGTCCAACCCCCGGCGTCTGGGGTCCCTATTTTGGCGCCGTCCTGCCCGGCGTCTGGCTCAACGAGGGCGGTCAATCCGCCACCGGCGCGCTGCTGGATCACATCATCAAATGGCATGGTGCCGGTGGCGAGCCCGTTCCCGCCATGCATCGCCGCATCGCCCAGCGCATCATGGAACTGCGCGCGATCGAGGGCCAAAACTTCGCCCTGCGCCTTCACGTCCTGCCCGATTTCCACGGCAACCGCTCGCCCTTGGGCGATCCGCATGCGCTGGGCGTTATCTCCGGTCTGACGCTGGACAGCGATTTCGACCAGCTCTGCCGTCTCTACTGGCGCACCGCGGTCGCTATCGCGCTGGGCGTCCGCCACATCCTCGAAACCCTCAACACGCGCGGCTACGCCATCGACACGCTGCACGTCACCGGCGGCCACACCAAGAACCCGCTGCTGATGGAACTCTACGCCGACGCCACCGGCTGCACCGTGGTCGAACCCGCCGCGCAAGATGCGACGCTCCTCGGCATGGCTATGGTTGCCGCCACGGCGGCCGGGCTTTATCCCAGCCTCGACCAGGCCTGCATGGCCATGCACCAGGGCGGCACTGAGCGAAAACCCGACGCCTCGGCACGCCCCCGCTTCGATAAGGACTACGCCATTTTCCTAGAGATGCTGCGGCAAAGGCAGATTATTGACGCGATGAGCTGAACACCACTCCCTGCCAGCACCTAACCCCCTCTGCCCTTCCCGCGGGCTTGACCCGCGGGCCGCTCTCAACCCGGCGCAAGGAGCGAAAGGCCCGCGGGTCAGGCCCGCGGGAAGAACGGTGGGTGGGGGAACATTGGGAGCCTCACAACTCAAATCCTCCTCCAAATCGCAACCCACCCACGCCTCCATCCTGCCTATCCCTCCTCGCCAAAGCCCGCTAAGCTCCTCCTTGGGAAGTCAAATTTCGTGGCACTTGAAGCGAGCGACGCGAACGCATGTCGATCAAAGCCGCCGTCTATCATCTGACGCACTATAAATATGATCGCCCGGTTGTCCTGCAGCCCCAGATCATCCGGCTCCAGCCCGCCCCGCACAGCAAGACCAAGGTTCTGAGCTATTCCCTCCGGGTCTCGCCCAGCAATCATTTCGTCAATGTGCAGCAGGACCCCTACGGCAATTTCCTGACGCGCTTCGTCTTTCCCGAGCCGGTTACCGAGCTCAAGATCGAAGTCGATCTCGTCGCCGACATGACGGTCTACAATCCGTTCGATTTCTTCGTGGAAGAGAGCGCCGAAATCTGGCCGTTCCAGTATCCCGAGGATATCCGGGCTGATCTCTCCATCTATATGCAGCCCGAACCGGTTGGGCCGCTGCTACAGCAATTCCTCGACGGCATCGACAAGACGCCGATGAACACGGTGAACTTCGTCACCGCCGTCAATGCCTCGATCCAGCAGCACATCGCCTATATCGTGCGCATGGAAACCGGCGTGTGGACGCCCGAGGAAACCCTCGGCAACGCCCGCGGCTCCTGCCGCGATTCGAGCTGGCTGCTGGTGCAGACCCTGCGCAATCTCGGCCTCGCCGCCCGCTTCGTCTCCGGCTACCTGATCCAGCTCAAGCCCGATTTGGTCTCGCTCGATGGGCCGGCCGGCACCGACCATGATTTCACCGACCTGCACGCCTGGTGCGAAGTCTATCTTCCCGGCGCCGGCTGGGTCGGCCTCGACCCCACCTCGGGCCTTCTTACAGGCGAAAGCCACGTCCCGCTCGCCGCCACGCCGCATTATAAGAATGCCGCGCCTATCTCGGGCTTCGCCAGTTACGCCGAAGTCGATTTCGCCTTCGACATGACGGTGACCCGCGTCGCCGAGCATCCGCGCATCACCAAACCCTTCTCCGACGCCGCTTGGGATGAGCTCAACGCACTCGGCCATCAGGTCGATAAAGTGCTGGCCGAAAACGACGTCCGCCTAACCATGGGTGGCGAGCCCACCTTCGTCTCCATCGATGATTTTGAAGCCGACGAGTGGAATACCGGCGCTGTCGGCCCCACCAAGCGGGCGCTTGCCGATGACCTGATCCGGCGCCTGCGCACCCGTTTTGCCCCCACCGGCCTGCTGCATTACGGCCAGGGCAAGTGGTATCCGGGCGAGACCCTGCCGCGCTGGACCTTCTCGCTCTATTGGCGCGTCGATGGCAAACCTGTGTGGAAGGACGAGGCCCTCGTCGCCCGCGAAGGCGTCAAGACCGCAGCGACGCACGAGGACGCCAAGAAGTTCCTCGATGCCTTCGCGCACAATCTGGGCCTCACCGGCGAGACCATCGACGAGGCCTATGAGGACCCGGGCGAGTGGTTGCTCAAGGAGGCCAATCTTCCCGCCAATGTCGATCCCGCCAATTCCGAACTCGCCGATCCTGAAGCGCGCTCGCGCATCGCCAAAGTGTTCGAGCGCGGTCTGACCAATCCAACCGGCTATGTGTTGCCGGTGCAGCGCTGGAACGCCCAGGCGTCGAGCCCATGGCTGACCGAAAAGTGGAAGACCCGCCGCGGCAAGCTGTTCCTCGCACCGGGTGATAGCCCTGCCGGCTATCGCCTGCCACTGTCCTCACTCAAGCACCTTAAGGCGACAGACTACCCGCATGTGGTCCAGCAGGACCCCGGCGAAGCGCGCGGTTCACTGCCTGAGCCCGACGAAATCCTGCGCCGCAATACCGGCGGTCCGGCCGTCGATCCGCGCACGCAGACCACCTCCTCGTTCACCGCCGCCTCCGAGCAGCAGGATCGCACCGAGCAGGAGATCAGCGAGATCGAGGGCCAGGTGCGCACCGCCGTTACCGCCGAAGTGCGTGACCACCGCATCTGCGTCTTCCTGCCGCCGGTGGAAAAGCTCGAGGACTATCTCGAACTCGTCGCCGCCACCGAGGCCGCAGCGAAAGCCGTCGGCTATCCGGTGCATCTTGAGGGCTATGCCCCGCCGCACGATCCGCGCCTCAACGTCATCCGCGTCGCGCCCGATCCAGGCGTCATCGAGGTCAATATCCACCCGGCCTCGAACTGGGATGACTGCGTCGCCACCACCACGGCGATCTATGAGGAAGCTCGCCAATCCCGCCTCGGCGCCGACAAGTTCATGATCGACGGGCGCCATACCGGCACTGGCGGCGGCAATCATGTCGTGGTCGGCGGCGCCACGCCGAACGACTCGCCATTCCTGCGCCGCCCGGACATGCTCAAATCCCTGGTCCTGCATTGGCAGCGCCATCCGGCGATGAGCTATATGTTCTCGGGCCTGTTCATCGGCCCCACCAGCCAGGCGCCGCGCTTCGACGAGGCGCGCCACGACAGCCTCTACGAACTCGAAATCGCCATTGCCCAGGTGCCGCATCCCGCGTCCGGCCAGCCGGCACCACGCCCATGGCTGGTGGACCGGCTGTTCCGCAACCTGCTCGCCGACGTCACCGGCAACACCCATCGCTCCGAAATCTGCATCGACAAGCTCTACTCCCCCGATGGCCCCACCGGCCGGCTTGGCCTTGTCGAATTCCGCGGCTTCGAAATGCCGCCCAATGCCCGCATGGCCCTGGCGCAGCAGGTGCTGGTTCGCGCCCTCATCGCCCGGTACTGGACCGATCCGCTCGATGGCAATTTCGTGCGCTGGGGCACAACCTTGCATGACCGCTTCATGCTGCCACATTACGTCTGGGCCGACTTTCTCGATATCCTGGCCGATCTCGATAGCCACGGCTTCAAGCTCGATCCCGCCTGGTTCGCCGCGCAGCTCGAATTCCGCTTCCCGTTCTGCGGCGAGGTCGAATATGAGGGCGTTCGCCTCGAACTGCGCCAGGCGCTCGAACCTTGGCATGTCATGGGCGAACAGGGCGCCATAGGCGGCACCGTACGGTTCGTGGACTCTTCGGTCGAACGCCTCCAGGTCAAGCTCGAAGGTATCAACCCCGAGCGCTACGCGGTAACCTGCAACCAGCGCCCGGTCCCGCTGCGCACCACCGACACAGCAGGAACCGCCATTGCCGGCGTCCGCTACAAGGCCTGGCAACCGGCCTCTGGCATGCACCCGGAACTGCCGGTCAACACGCCGCTGGTCTTTGATATCTACGACAAATGGAGCCAGCGCCCGGTCGG
Organism: Devosia sp.; assembly: GCF_028290625.1. Taxonomy (GTDB): domain Bacteria; phylum Pseudomonadota; class Alphaproteobacteria; order Rhizobiales; family Devosiaceae; genus Devosia. The sequence continues at coordinate 293,046 of NZ_JAQGJM010000008.1, read as the reverse complement.
CGGCTGCGTTTATCACGTCGCCCATCCGGGCGGGCGCAGCTACGACACCTTCCCGGTCAATGGCAACGAGGCTGAGGCCCGCCGCCTGGCGCGGTTCGTGCCGCAGAACTACACTGGCGGCGGGTTCATCCTGCGCGATGAAAAGCCTGCGGATGAATTCCCGCTGACGCTTGACCTGCGCCGTCCGCCCAGATGATTTGACTGCGATGGAAACACGACAGCAAAAGCCTCGCGGCAAGCCCCCAGCCGGTCCCAGCATCATCGCTGATTACCGGCTGCAACCGGGCGTGCCTGACGAAATGATCGACCCGGCGGGCAATATCCGTCCGGGTTGGTCGGCTTTGATGTCGGCCTTCGACGATCTCGGCCCCACCGAACTGGCCGCCCGCTTTGAGCGTGCCGATCAATATCTGCGTGATGCCGGCGTGTTCTACCGCAAGTACGACGGCGCTGCCGGCAAGGAACGCTCCTGGCCGCTGGCCCATATTCCGCTGCTGATCGATGAAGCCGACTGGACGCGCATCAGCCACGGCCTGATCGAGCGCGCCGAACTGCTCGAACAGATCGTCGCCGATATCTACACCGACAATACGCTGGTGCAGCGCGGCCTGCTGCCCCCCGACCTCGTGGCGCGCAATGGCGAATTCCTGCGGCCGCTCGTTGGTGTCAAACCCGCCTCCGGCCATTTCCTGCACTTCTGCGCTTTTGAACTCGGCCGCGGTCCCGATGGCAATTGGTGGGTCTTGGGCGACCGTACCCAGGCTCCGTCCGGCGCCGGTTTCGCCATCGAAAACCGCGTCGCCACGACGCGCGCGCTCAGCGAAATCTACGCCGACATGAACGTGCATCGTCTCGCCGGCTTCTTCCGCGGCTTCCGCGATACACTGTTCGAGCAGGGCCGCCGCGATGGCGGCCGCGTCGGCATCCTCACCCCCGGCCAGCTCAACGAAACCTATTTCGAGCACGCCTATATCGCCCGCTATCTCGGCCTGATGCTGCTCGAAGGCGAGGACATCACCGTCGAGGACGGCAAGGTGATGGTGCGCACCGTGGCCGGCCTCAAGCCCGTCAGCGTGCTGTGGCGCCGCGTCGATGCGTCGTTCACCGACCCGCTCGAGTTGCGCTACGACAGCCGCATCGGTACTCCCGGCATGGTCGAGGCTCTGCGCCAGGGCTCGATCTCGATGATCAACGCGCTGGGCACCGGCATTCTCGAAACCCGCGCGCTGGCCGCTTTCCTGCCGCGCCTCTCCAAGGCCATCGCCAGCAAGCCGCTCGAACTGCCCGAAATCGCCACTTGGTGGTGCGGCCAGCCGGCCGAGCGCGATTACGTCATCGACAATTTCGACAAGCTGATGATCGGCCCCGCCTTCGCCACCACTTTGCCCTTCGACGATCCGCGCGGCACCGCGTTGGGCTCATCGATGACGCCGGAGCAAAAGGCCGACCTGATCGCGCGCATCCGCGCCAACGGTGCCGACTATGTCGGCCAGGAACAGGTGCAGCTCTCCACCGCCCCCGTCTATGTCGAGGGCAAGCTGCAACCGCGCCCGATCACCCTGCGCGTCTACGCCGCCCGCACCGACAAGGGTTGGACGATCATGCCCGGCGGCTTCGCCCGCGTCGGCTCCTCGCTCGATACCACCGCCATCGCCATGCAGCGCGGGGGCCAGGCCGCCGACGTCTGGGTGCTGTCGAGTAAGCCGGTCGACCGCTTTTCGCTGCTGCCGCAGGATGGGCAGAAGCTGGTCCGCAACTCGCCCGGTAGCCTGCCGAGCCGCGCCGCCGACAACCTGATCTGGCTCGGACGCTACGCCGAACGCTGCGAAGCCACGGTGCGCATCCTCCGCGCCTACAATGCGCGCCTGGCCGAACTCTCCAAGCCCGACCTGCCCATCCTGACGCACGCGCGAAAATTCCTCGAAACCATCGACGTCGACGCCACCGATGCGCTGCCCCAAGGCCTGTTGTCCTCCATCGACAGCGCCGTGCACAGCGCCAGCCAGATCCGCGACCGCTTCTCGCCCGATGGCTGGCTCGCCCTCGCCGATCTGCAAAAGAGCGCCCAGCGCTTCGCCGCCCGCGTGCAGCCCGGCGACGACGCCACCCGCGCCATGACGGTGATCCTGCGCAAGCTGGCCGGATTTTCGGGTCTCGTGCACGAAAACATGTACCGCTTTGCCGGCTGGCGCTTCCTCGAACTCGGCCGCCGGCTCGAGCGCGCCATCCAGATCGCCCGCATCGCCGCCTGGCTGACCGACAAGGAAGCGCCGGACGGCTCGCTCGAAATGCTGCTCGAAATCGGCGACAGCGTCATGTCCCACCGCCGCCGCTATTCGGTGAGCGCCGGCACACAGAGCGCCATCGACCTGCTGGTCCTCGACCCGCTCAATCCGCGCTCGGTGCTGTTCCAGCTCACCGAACTGCGCGCCCAGATCGAAATCCTGCCCGGGGGCGTCGATGACGGCCAGCTCTCCCCGGCCGCCAAGGCCGCGTTGCAATTGCACACCGACCTCGTCATCGCCGAACCCGCCGACATGACCCCCGAACGCCTCGAAAGGCTGGCGGCCGATATCGGCATGCTGTCCAGCCTCGTTGCCGCCGCGTATTTCGTATGATGGGGCGGGCGATGGAACGATCTTTCCTGCACACCGCCCTTCCCGCGGGCTTGACCCGCGGGCCGCTCATCGCACCCACCATGATCGCGGCTTCCGCTGAGGCCCGCGGGTCAAGCCCGCGGGAAGGCCACGGTGGGTTTTGGGCCCCTGGAGCGGAAAACTAACTCATGCTCTACGATGTGAAACTCGATCTCCATTACGACTACGACGCTACCGTCCATGGCGGCCGTCACCTGATCCGCGTCGCGCCGATCAGCGTGCCCGGCGTGCAGCGCGTCGTCGCCTCCAGCCTGTCGTTCGAACCGCGACCGCATCGCGAAAGCCATTTCACCGATTTCTTCGGCAATTCGGTCACCACCATCGCCTATGACGCGCCGCACGACACGCTCGACGTGCGGCTCTCCGCCCGCGTCCAGGTCGAGGACATTCATCCGCCCGCAGACCTGTCACCCACGCTGCCCAGCCTTGCCGCGGAAATCGCCCGCTTCTGGTCGGTGGCGCCCGATAGCCCGCATCATTTCCTGGCCAGCTCACCCCGCGTGCAGCTGGTGCCGGCCATCACCGAGTATGCAAGCGAAGTGGTCGATACCGCCTCTTCCGTGCAGTCGGCCGCGCTGGCGCTCTGCATGGCCATCCATCGCGATTTCGCCTACGACCCCAAAGCCACCGACGTCGCCACCAAGCCCGCCGAGGCCTTTGCCCTGCGCAAGGGCGTGTGCCAGGATTTCGCCCATATCATGATCGCCGGCCTGCGCGGCGTCGGCATTCCCGCCGGCTATGTGTCGGGCTTCTTGCGCACCATCCCGCCCGCCGGCAAGGCCCGCCTCGAAGGCGCCGATGCCATGCATGCCTGGGCCCGCGTCTGGTGCGGCCAGCATGCCGGCTGGATCGAGTTCGACCCCACTAATGCGATGATCGCCGGCCCCGATCATATCTCCATCGGCCATGGCCGCGACTATGGTGATATCTCGCCCATCGTCGGCGTATTGCGCACCCATGGCGGCCACGAAACTACCCAATCGGTCGACGTTATCCGGGTCGAATAACCCCTTACGCTTCTGTAATGGAACCAAAATCGCGCGTTGCCCGTTCATTGGGCAAGCGCAACAAACGCGCTCCAAAGTTCAAACAATCTCCACCCAATACTTGGCTGGTGATGAGTTGCGGAGGCCGACATGACCCACATGGAAATCAAGGCAATCGAAGACGCCGGCCGCAGCTCGATGGTTTGGTCCACCGAAGGCTATGATGGGCAGACCCATTACGCCGACGTGTTCAAGGCTCTGGCGCCCGCGCTGTTCATTCTCGCCGCCGCCGCCGCCCTCATGTTGCTTATTCTGTAAGCGTTCGCGTCCGGAACCTTAGCGTCAACCGTAAAGGAGAGTTCCAATGACTTTAGGCACCATTCTCATCATCATCCTGATCCTGCTGTTGATCGGCGCTCTGCCCAATTGGGGCTATTCGCGCGGCTTCGGCTACTTCCCTTCCGGTATTCTCGGCGTCGTCCTCGTGGTCATCCTCATCCTTGTGCTGATGGGACGCATCTGACGCAGATCCAGAAACGGGCACCCGGCTTCGGCCGGCTTCTACCTCAAGGTAGATTGTGCCCTGCGGGCCAAGGTCGCCCCACCTTCCGCCCGCCCCATGACGCCTCGATGCGCTCCCCCAGCGTATCGGGGCGTCTCTTTTTGCCGGCCCAAGGAACTCCGCGCTGCGCGCAGCGTTAAACTCCCAACTCATGGAGCGTCGTAATGTCCACAACACCCGATCTCGCCCCCAACCGCACGCCTGCCGCTGCCTCCGCTCGCCGCCGGGCCAACCGCGCCAGCAGCGCCGCCAAGGAAGCCCAGCTCGAGGAGCAGATTTCCCAGTTGCAGGCTGACCTCAAGGGGATCGCCTCCACGCTCGCCAAGCTGACCAATAGCAAGGTTTCCGAAGTGCGTGATGTGGCCACCAGCGAAGCGCGCCATTTGCAGCGCCAGGGCCAGAACGTCATCGAGGACGTACAGGACCAGGCTGGCGCGCTGGAGCAGCAGCTCAAGGACACAATCCGCGAAAAGCCCCTGACCGCCGTTGCCAGCGCCATCGGCATTGGCTTTGTGCTCGCTTTGCTGTCGCGCCGCTGATCGCCATGCATTTGCTGATTCCCATCGCTGCCCTCCTCGGCTTTGAAGTCGAGGAGATCACCGATCGTCTGAAAGCCTTGGCGATCGCCAATGCGGTGATCGCCCTGTTCGGGCTGTTGACGCTGGTGTTCCTACTGGTCGCCGGGTTCCTGGCGCTCGCGGCCCAGCTTGGTCCGATCTATGCGGCGCTGATCTTTGCCGGTGTGTTCTTCGTCATCACCGTGGGGATCGTCATCGGCATGCAGATCTCGGAAAATTCCCGCAAGCGCCGCCTCGCCGAAAAGCGCCGCTCCACCGACACCAGCGCCTTCGTCACCACCGCTGCGCTGACCGCCCTGCCGGTCCTGCTGAAATCGCCGCTGATCCGCAATGTGGGATTGCCACTGGCCGCCGTCGTGGCCGCGGCGATGTTCATTGGCAAGTCGCGGGATGACAAGACGGACGAGTAGGCCCCCTCATCCGCCCTTCGGGCACCTTCTCCCACCAGGGGAGAAGGGGGCACTGCGGCATAACCCAAACTCGATGCTATCCCTCGCCCCTTGTGAGAGAGGGACAGGCTATTCTGCGTTCAGCAGAATAGTCAGGGTGAGAAGCGCGGTCTCTCCGCACCCACCGTCTCACCCCTCATACAACGGCAGTGGCATCCAGATATCCGCGGCAACACCTTGCGGCTCGAAGCGCAGCTTGACCTCGCTATCCAGCACCTTGGCGAGGCTCCGTTCGATCAGCCGCACGCCCAGGCCCGCTTCGCTGGGGGTAGTCACCTGCGGACCGCCGGTTTCGCGCCAATGAATGGACAGCCCACGCACCGGCGCACTGAGCACTTCCCAATCGATGGCGACAACGCCGGTGATGCCCGACCACGCACCATAGCGATGCGCATTGGTGGTCAGTTCGTGCAGGATTAGCCCCAGCCCCAGTGCATGATCGGCCGGAAGGGTCACATCCTCACCGCTCACCTCGGCCCGGTCCGGCTCGCGGATGAAGTTTTCGCCCAGTTGCGAGCTCAGGACTTCATAAAGCTGCACCCCCGACCAGTCGCGGTCGGCCAGCAGCACATGCGCATCCGAAATCGTCCGCAGCCGGCCCGAAAATGCTTCGATGAACCGCTCGGGATCGGGATTTTTCTTGATGGTCTGGCGCGCCACCGACTGGATCATCGCCAGCGTGTTCTTGACCCGGTGGTTAAGTTCGCGCAGCAGCAGCCGCGTCTGTTCGGCGCTCTGCTTGCTCTCGGAAATATCGAGACTCGCGCCCATCATGATGAGCGGCTTGCCCTCGGCATCGCGCTGATAAACCCGGCCGCGCATGGTCAGCCAGCGGCCGTTCTTGCCCACCCGCGCCTCGGCATTGTAATCCAGCCCGTCGGCGAAACTGGCCGCAATGCCCTCTTCCACCAGCGGACGGTCGCGCGGATCATGTGCATCCAGGATCTGCTCGACATGGATCGAGCCGACCTCGGGCAGTTCGTACATGCGCCGGAAGGTGTCGTTGCACGACACTGCCCCGGTACGAATATCCCACACCCAGCTACCGACCTTGCCGGCCTCCAACGTCAACGCGTGGCGCCATTCTTCCTTGATCAGCGCCGCGGCCGTGCGCGCCCGCACCCGCGCCTCGTCCTTGAGCGAGAACAGCGTCGCCGCCACTTCCGCCATGTCGATCAATTGCGTGATCAAATCGGGATCGACGCTTTCCCGCGTCTTGGTGCCCAACACGCAGAGCGTGCCGATACGCTGCCCCCGCACCGTCACGGGCGCCCCGGCATAAAACCGCACGCCCGGCCATCCGGTCACGAAGGGATTGCTCTTGAAGCGCTCGTCCTGGGTCATGTCGAGCACGACCAGATGATCGCGATCCACTGCCGCGATAGTGTGGGCACAGAACGAAACCTCGGTCACCGTCTCGGTCAGGCCATCCACGCCAAAGCAGGAGCGGAACCACTGCCGGTCTACGTCTACCAGCGTCACCTGGGCAAATTCAGTGCCAAACAGACGCGCCGCAATGCGGGTCAGACGATCAAAATCCGGATCGGGCTCGGAATCCATCACCTCCAGCGCTGCGAGCACGTCGCGCCGCGCGGGGTCATCCACAACCTTGCGGACATCGTCCGAAAGGGGGGTTATCTGATCAATCACTTGTCGTCCTGAAGCTAACGCGCCCACCCGGCTGGAGACTCACAAAACACCATCGCCATACGCGCAAACGCGGACCAGACGACAAGGTTGCAAACATTTTACATTTATTCGCTGGCATCGGCCGTGGAAGCCGCTGCCTTGGGCAGCACCACCTTGAGCGCCTGCGGATGCACCTTGAGCGTCACCGAGCGGTCGAGCCGGATCAGTTCACCGTCGATCACCGCCATGGCTCCGCGCTTGCGATTGGGGAAATGCAGCGTCACTTCAGCCACCTCTTCTTCCGACACCACCGGGCTTTCCCGCCAGGTGCCGAGAAACAGATCGATCGCCAGTTTCAGCAGCGCCGGCGTGGAGAGTGGCGCTGCCACATAGACACCGAGCACCGCCCCGTCGAGCCGGTCGGCATGCAGCACGCGCCCACTGCCCAGCGGATTATTGCTGACCGCGATGCCCGCCACCCGGCGCGTCTCGACGCCATGCTCGGTGCGGATTTCCGCGGTGAATTCGGGCGGATTGATCGCGGCGGCGGCGATCGCCCGTAGGCTCGCCAGCATTTTGCCGATGCGGCTGCCATAGCTCATGTTCTCGCGAATACGCACCAGCCGCGCATGCACGCCGACGCCGAACTGGTGCACGAACGGCCGGTCATTGGCGCTGGCAATATCCACCGCGCCGATTTCGCCACTCGCAATCGCCTCCAGTGCCTCGGGCAGCGTCAGCGGCATGCCGAGCGCCCGCGCGAACAGGTTCATCGTGCCCGCCGGCAGCACGCCAAGGGGCACGCCCGATGCAAACGCAATCCCGGCCGCCGATGAAATCGTGCCGTCGCCGCCCCCGGCCAGCAGCGCGTCGATACCCTCGCTTTGCGCGGCGGCGCGCAAAGCGGCCTCCACCTGCTTGCCCTTGACCAGGCGGCAATCCAGTTCGTGCCCATGCTGCTGGGAAATCGCCTTGGCTTGCACGCAGAATGCGTCGAGGTCCATGGTCCGGAGCGTGCCGCCATCGCGGTTGAGGATGGCTACAAAGCGCAATGGGCAGGTCTCCAAGTCAGGCTGATGGCGTCTCGGAAGCTGGCTTGCCGGCGCCTTCGAGATTGGGCAGCGGCACCGTTACCGTCAAGCCGCCTGTGGCGCCGCCTTCGTAAACCGGCACGCCACCAAACTGTTGCGCCAACTGCTTGATGATCACCGATCCCAGCCCGCCATCGCCCGCTTCGATCCCCTCGGCCATGCCCTGCCCATCATCTTCCACCGCCAGTGTCGGCACGCCGGCGCCGTTCCGGAACAGCTTGACCACGATCCGGCCTCGCCGTCCGTTGGGGAAAGCGTGCTTATAGGCATTGGTCACCAGTTCCCCAACCACGATACCGATCGTGGTGGCGTCGCGCGCATTGATGACGATCGGCTCGACCTCGCCGACCAGCTCAATCGCGCCTGCGTCGGTCGTGGTGCCCTTGAGATCGTCCAGCACCGCGTTGAGGAATTCCTGCGCGTCGGTGGTTTCGAGATCACCCCCCAGCCGCAGCCGGCGATGCGATGACGCGATGGCGTGCACGCGCCCCCGCGCCGCCTCCAGCGCTTCGCGCACCTCGCCCGATTTCGAGCGCATCAGTTGCAGCCCCAGCAGCGACGACACCGTCGCCAGAGAATTGCCGATGCGGTGATTGGTGTCCTGCAACAGCGCCTCGACCCGTTCGCGCTCGCGCTCGGCATGGGTCGTGGCCTCTTCCAGCGCCTGGGTCCGCTCACGCACCCGCGCCTCCAGCGTTTCATTCTGGCTGCGCAATTCGCTTTGGTTGCGCGACAACATATTGATGTCCTGCCGCGTGCGGCCGAGCAGCGATACCCCCAGGATCGCCGCACCCGCCAGCGCCGCCAGGATCGCGGCGACCAGCCAGCGGCGCGAGCCTTCCATGTCTTCGTTGCGCTGCAGCAGATTGGCGTTCTCTTCGGTTATGAACTGCTCCAGGGTGCCGCGCACTTCCTCCATCATCCGCGCGCCCAGGCCGCTATCGGTCAGGTTCTGCGCCTGCTGCCGGCGCTGCGTCGAATACAACTCCACCGTACGCGCCATTTCGGCTGTCTTGATGTTGATCTGGCCGACAATGGACTTCACCCGCTCGCTTTGCGCCGGATTGGACTTGGTGACCTCGATCAGCGCCGCCACCCTTGTGTCGATGGTGGACGACGCCCGCTCGTAGGGCTCCAGATAGTCTTCGTTGCCGGTCAGCAGGTAACCACGCTGATTGCTCTCGGCTTCGCTGAGCGCAATAGTCAATTCGCGCGCCTGGTTGCGAACCTCGTAGCTGCGCAGCACGTCGTTCATCTGGCTATCGACGCCCTGCACCAGGAACAGCGCTGACAGGCCCGCTACCACCACCAGGGCCAGCGACACAAGCGTGGCAAAGTGCTGCCCAGCCTTACGAACGGGCCTGACTGCCGGCTGTGCTGAACTGGTCGTCGTGCTCATGCGCTCCGCCCGTTGCGCCCCAACTTTGCCGTCTCGTGGCCCAAGCATAGCTGCCGTGTAGCCGGTGCCAATGGCCGTTTTGAGGCCAGTGATTTCAAATCAGCGGCCGCTTGCGCTCGGGCAGGCCGTCCCATTCGGCGATCTGCATCAGCCCGTCCACGTCAAGCACTTCGCAGGCGCGATCATGCCAGCGGATCAGCTTGCGGTCCGCCAGCTTGCGCAGCGTCTTGTTGGTATGAACGATCGACAGCCCGAGGGTATCGGCGACATGCGATTGGCTGATCGGAATGTGCAGCGTCCGGCTGCCATCCAGCCCCACCGCCGCCGCCCGCTGATGCAGGAACGCGATCAGATAGGCCGCCCGTTCCATCGCCGTGCGCCGCCCCAGGCTCAGCAGGTGATCGTCCAGCATGCGCTCCTCGCGCGAGGCCAGCCAAGTGATATCGAAGCCCAGCCCCGGATGGTTGCGGAACAATTCGTCGAGCCGGTCACGCTGGAAGACGCACAGCACCACCGGCGATAGCGCCTCCACCGAGTGCTCCATCTCCCCGATGATCGACCCCTGCAATCCGAGCAGGTCGCCTGGCAGCATGTAGTTGAGAATCTGCCGCCGCCCGTCCGGCAGGGTCTTGTAGCGGAACGCCCAGCCCGACAGCAGCGTGTACATATGTGCGCTATGCGCACCTTCGGCCAGCAGCGTCGTGCCGGTCTCGGCTTGCAATTCCCCGGCCTTGAACGATGAGATGAACTTGAGTTCGGCCGGCTCGAACGCCCGGAAATGCGGCATGGCGCGCAGCGGGCACTCTTCGCACGGCACGCGGCGGCCGGGGCTGGGCAGCACTATGCTCACGCTCTGACCTCGACCGCGTAAAAGCGTACGGTCATGTCATACTTAAATGACAGTTCACGCCCTTGAGGCGCATGAGACGGTTCAACATTGGCGCGGAATCTTTCATGCTTACTGGCCAAACGGTCCTCATCGTCGAGAGCGAATTCCTGATCGCGCTGGATATCCAGCGCTGTCTGGAGGCATTTGGCGCCACCCAGACCGTGTTTGCGCGCAACCCCGCCGAGGCGCTCGGCGCCATCGACCGCTGGCCCAGTTTCAGCCTGGCTTTGGTCGAGGTCCGTCACCAGCATTGTGACGATGCCGCCTTGCTGCGCGGGCTGAAAGATGCCGGCATCAAACTGGTCCTGCTGACCGCCGACACCACGCTGCGCCGCGGCCATTCCGACTTTCCCGCCGCGCCCGTGGTCATGAAGCCGTTCCTGGAGGAAGACTTGGCGAGCGCCCTGAAGCAGGCGCTCGCCAGCTGATCTCAGAATGAGTGATTGTGGGTCGTCACCTGCGTCGCCACGGCATCGGGGCCGTAATCGGCTTCACCGCTGACCTTGAGGATATCCTGCAACCGCGTGCGTGCCCGGCTCACCCGGCTTTTCATCGTACCGACGGCACAATCGCAGATTTCGGCAGCCTCTTCATAGGAGAACCCCGAAGCCCCGATCAGGATCACCGCTTCGCGCTGGTCGTCGGGCAACTGGGCCAGCGCCTTCTTGAAGTCCTGCAGATCCATCGAACCGTATTGCGGCGGATGCACCGACAGCCGCTCGGTGAACGCCCCGTCGCTATCCTGCACTTCACGGCCACGCTTGCGCATCTGGCTATAGAATTCGTTGCGCAGGATGGTGAACAGCCAGGCCTTGATATTGGTGCCCATCTCGAAGCTGGTCTGCTTGGCCCAGGCCTTCATTACGGTGTCCTGCACCAGATCATCGGCCTTGTCATGCTTACCCGTCAGCGATACCGCGAAGGCGCGCAGGCTGGGCAGTGTGGACAGCATCTCTCGCTTGAACGAAGTTGGTTCGGCGGCGATTTTTTCGACGCGCGTCATCTCTGTCATGGCGCTATTCCCCGCCACGAGTTGCGTCTTTGGATTTCTGCGCCTGCTCGGCGCTATCGAGTTTTTCGAGGAGATCGAGCAATTGCTCGGGCACGCCCTCGTCCTGAACCGAGCCGTAGAGTGCACGCAGCCGCGAGCCGATATCCGTATTGGGACCCAAGCCGTCGTCCGCCCGCCCCGCCTGCACCCGCGTACGCTGCTGGGACACAATGTCTTCCTTTATCATACCGTGAAAACCGCCAGATGTGTTTTGATTTGCCCGCATTCAAGCTGGAAATGCGCCCGCCGCAAAAAAGTTCCCTCGCAGAGTGGAACTTTCGCCCTGTCCTATCGTTAATCGGTTTCGCATAGCGTCACTGGGGAGTTAGTTTACATGACTTTGTCAACGCGGATCGCTCCGCACCTGCCGTATTTGCGGCGGTTCTCGCGGGCCACCACTGGCTCGCAAACGTCCGGCGATGCCTATGTGGCCGCCACCCTCGAAGCGCTGATCGCCGATATTTCGCTCTTCCCCGAAGCGAGCAACGATCGCATCGCGCTCTATAAGCTATTCTCGGCGCTGTTTTCCTCGTCAGCCGTGCGCGTGCCCGAACCCACCTCGTCCTATGCGTGGGAAAAGCGGGCCGCCGCCAATTTGGCCAACCTCGCCGCCCGTCCGCGCCAGGCTTTCCTCCTGGTCGCCGTCGAGGGTTTCACCCACCCTCAGGCCGCTGAAATCCTGTCGGTATCCGACAAGGAATTCGGCTCCCTGCTCGATGAAGCGTCCGTGGAAATCTCGCGCCAAGTTGCGACCGAGATCATGATCATCGAGGACGAACCCTTGATCGCCATGGACATCGAGCAGCTTGTCGAAAGCCTCGGCCATAAGGTGGTGAGCGTTGCCCGCACCCACAAGGAAGCCGTCAACCTGTTCAACCAGACCCAGCCGCGCATGATCCTGGCCGATATCCAGCTCGCCGATGGCAGCTCGGGCATCGATGCGGTCAACGACATCCTCAACCACCATTCGGTGCCGGTCATTTTCATCACCGCCTTCCCCGAGCGGCTGCTGACTGGTGAACGCCCCGAGCCCACATTCCTCGTCACCAAGCCGTTCAATCCGGACATGGTCAAGGCTCTGATCAGCCAGGCGCTGTTCTTCGATGAAGGCTCGCGCACCGCGGCCTAAGAGACCCGCACGATCACGTTTTGCAGAAGGCCGGGATTTCCCCGGCCTTTTTCATTGCCCCTCGGAACCGCCCGCTAGCGCCGCCCGTTGTTCTCCCACACTTGAAGCGTACGGTAGGAGACACAAATGCTGTACTACGCGCTTGTCTTTCTGGTGATCGCGCTGATCGCCGGCGTTCTCGGGTTTGGCGGCATTGCTGGCGCGTCGGCCGGCATCGCGCAAATCCTGTTCTTCCTGTTCCTGGCCTTCCTCGTCATCTCGCTGATCATCGGCTTTGTCCGGCGTGTCTAAGGTTAGCCATGCTCAGGCCGATATCCTGACCTCTTACGCCATGAGCGGCTTCGCCTCCCGGCGAGCCGCTTTTCTTTCCAGCGTCCAGCCTGTTTTAGTCGAGGTTCTGGACCATGCCCCAGCTATCGGCCGATAATCCACCACCCAGTCGGCTCCGCGCATTGTCGATCGGCCTGCGCGCCCGGGGCGTTGCCATCCTGCATCAGGATGCCGAGGGGCGTTACGATCTGGCGGAAAACCTGCCGCTGGCCTGGCCCGCCGATATCATCGGCAAGACCGATGCCGAAATCCTGCCGCCCCTGCTGGCCGATCACATCACCAGCGCCCGCCGGCAATGCGTGGCCACCGGCCTTGAGCAGATCATCGATTTCGAACTGCCCGAGCCGACGCGCCGCCGCCGTTTCGAAGCCCGCTTCAGCCCCGATACCCCCGGCGTGGTCATCACCCTGTTCGACATTACCGACGAGCGCAATCGCGAGGTCGCGGTCACGACGCTGCTGCGCGAAGTCAGCCACCGCTCCAAGAACCTCTTGGCCATCGTGCAGTCCGTCGCCATGCAGACCGCCCATCATAGCGGAGACATCAAGGACTTCCTCGACAAGTTCCGCGGGCGCCTTCACGCCCTCTCCAGCACGCAGGACCTGGTCACCGAGAGCAATTGGCGCGGCACCCATTTCCAGACCCTGGTCATGTCCCAACTCGCCCGCGTTAGTCCCGCCGTGCTCAAGGACACCCGCATTACCGGCGACAACCCCCTGCTCGGCCCCAATGCCAGCCTGCACATTGGCCTGGCCATCCATGAACTGGCCGCCAATGCCGTCATCCACGGCGCGCTGGCCGAGGAACAGGCTGGCCATGTCTGGGTCAACGCGCAGATCGAAAAAGCCGCCGGCCTGCCCGAACAGTTGATCATCGAATGGCAGGAAACCGGCATCGACACCCAGCAAGTCCGCCAGGCGCCCCGCTTCGGCACCATGGTGCTCGAACGCATCGTGCCCCTCTCTGTCGGCGGCAGTGCCCATTTCGAGATCGACGATGACAAGGTGCGCTACCGGCTGGCCGTGCCGTCCGATCAGTTCGAGCCTTAGGGCCCGGGAAAAATCTCGTCGATTTTTCCCGTCCAGTCATACACAGCCAGCCCGACCCATTCGCGAATTGCGGTTGTCGTGGTCATCAGATTGTCCACCGGATTGGTGACGTCCACGCCAAATCCCTCCAACCCGCTACTGCGATAATCGGTTGGCCAGGACAGAACCTCAATCCCCGCTTTGCGGAACAGCCCCATCGAACGCGGCATATGAAACGCCGACGTGACCAACAGCTTGGGGCCCTCGATCCCCGCCAGCAGGCTCTTGCTGAATTCGGCATTTTCCTCGGTATTGCGCGCCTGGTTCTCCAGCACCTGCCGATCCTGCGGGATACCCATGCCAAGGAAAAACCGCTGCGCCGTCTCCGCCTCGGGCTCACCGCCATCCATCAGCACCGCCATGCCGCCACTGATGACGATCTTGGCCTCGGGATAAAGCTGCGCCAGCCGCAGAGTCTCGGCAAAGCGGTCTCCCGCCAGATTAAACTCGCTGATCTGCCGCGCCGCGCTGATCGGCCCGTTCGTGGCCCCACCCAGCAGGATGATGGCGCCGACATGTTCCGGCCAAGCCGGACGCTCGAACCGCTCTTCCAGCGGCCGGATGAGCAAGGCCCCGGTCGTCGTGAAGCTCGACACCGCCAGCACCAGCACGCCGAGCACCGCGACAATGACACCGGACTTGCGGAATCGGATCGCTAGCAGCAGGCCCAACACGATCAGCAACAGCGACGCCGCCAGAGGCTGCGCCACGGTCCAGAATATTTTGGCGACGATCAGGAACATGGCTCATCCATAGCTAACCCACAGCGCGGTTTCTCTATCATGCATTTGGTGCTTGCTATCTCCCCCGCTTTTGCTTTTCTTGGAGCGGGAACGATTGCCAGCCGAAAAAATGAGCAATCCCCATCAGGAATGGCGACAGGCAGACTTTGAGTATGACGCAATCGGCGCCGGAAACGGCGAGCAAGCCCAATGTCGTGTCCATCCGCGACCTGCATAAATCCTTCGGCGAGCTCGAAGTGCTCAAGGGCATTTCCTTTGACGCCCGCGAAGGCGAAGTCGTCGCGCTGATCGGCTCGTCCGGCTCCGGCAAGTCCACCCTGCTGCGCTGCATCAACATGCTCGAAGTGCCCAACCAGGGAACCGTCGCCATCGACGGCGAAGAAATCCGGCTGCGCGGCAAGGGCCATGACAGACGCATCGGCGACGAGCGCCAGATCCACCGCATCCGCTCCGAGCTCGGCATGGTGTTCCAGTCATTCAACCTCTGGGCGCACATGACCATCCTCGAAAACGTCATGGAAGCACCCTTGGTGGTGCAGAAGCGCCCCCGCCCCGAAGTCGAGGCCGAGGCTCTGGCCATGCTGGCCAAGGTCGGCATTCGGGAAAAGGCCGGCGCCTATCCGGCCCAGCTCTCGGGCGGACAGCAGCAGCGCGCCGCCATCGCCCGTGCCCTCTGCATCAATCCGCGCGTCATGCTGTTCGATGAGCCCACCTCCGCGCTCGATCCTGAGCTGGAAGTCGAAGTGCTGCGCGTCATCAAGATCCTGGCCGATGAAGGCCGCACCATGGTGCTGGTCACCCACGATATGGAATTCGCCCGCTCTGTGTCCGATCGGGTCATTTTCCTGCATCAGGGCCTGATCGAAGAGGAAGGCACCCCCGATCAGGTATTCGGCGCCACGCGCTCGCCGCGCCTCAAACAGTTCCTCAATGCTGCCAACCACGAGTGACTTGCCCACGCGATCACTGCGGCTCAGCCTTGGCGACAAGCCCGGTCAACGGGCGACCATAAGAAAAGTCATTCAACGGAGAACCACATAATGAAGAAGATCCTCCTCGCCGCAGCGGCCATTCTGGCCCTGTCCGGCGTCGCCCAGGCCCAGGATACCGTGCGCATCGCCACCGAAGGCGCCTATGCGCCGTGGAATTTCCTCGACGACGCCGGCAAGCCGGCCGGCTACGAAATTGACCTGGCCAATGCCATCTGCGCCAAGGCCGGCTTCACCTGCGAAATCCTGACCAATGAGTGGGATTCGATCATTCCGAACCTGGTCGCGGGCAACTATGACGTGATCATGGCCGGCATGTCGGTCACCGACGAGCGCAAGCAGACCGTCGATTTCGCCGATGAGTACAAGCCCGTCGATCCATCGCGCTTCGTCGCCCTCCCCAACGCAGGCATCGACTTTGCGGCCCTCAAGGGCAAGCGCGTCGGTGCCCAGGGCGGTACCATCCAGGAAGGCTACGCGCAGGAGCATTTCGCCGCTGACAACACCGTCGTCGCCTTCGGTACTGCCGACCAGGCCATGGCCGATCTGGCCGCCGGCAATCTCGACATCATCCTGGCCGATGGCGCCTATCTCGAACCCATCGTGGCCACCGGCCAAGTCGAGTTCGTCGGCGAGCCCGTGGAAATCGGCGGCGGTGTCGCCCCCGCTCTGCGCAAGGACGAAGGCGAGCTCAAGGGCAAGATCAACGAAGCCCTGACCGCGCTGAAGGCCGACGGCACCGTCGATACCCTGATCGCCAAGTGGTTCGACGGCGCCGGCCCGTTCTACAAGAAGTAAGCTGTGGCCCCATCCCACCCCTCATCCGCCCTACGGGCACCTTCTCCCCCAAGGGGAGAAGGTGGCTCGGTGGATGAGATAAACTCGAAACCCACCCTCGCCCCCTTGCGGGAGAGGGTGGCTTGCTCCGCGTTCAGCGGGGTAAGCCGGGTGAGGGGTTCTATCCACTCACGAAATTGCTAGCTTCGACCTCAAGCCCGAATATCACCACACCGAGACCCCACGCCCAATGTTCGATTTCCTGCCCCAATGGATGCGCGACGGCCTCGGCGACGACGTGCTCTTCTGGCTGGGCTATCTGACCAATGGCAAGCACCTGACCTGGTATGCGAGCCTGCAGTTCACCGTCTTCGCCGCCGTTTTCGGCAGCCTCCTCGCAGTGACGTTCGGCCTCCTCGGCGCTACCCTCAAGAACTCCACCTTTCCCCCCGCGCGGCTGATCGGCACTATCTATGCCTCGATCGTGCGCGGCGTGCCCGATGTGCTGTTCTTCATCTTCTTCCCGCTGGCCTTCGAGCAGAGCGTCGAATGGGTCATGGCCAGCCAGGTCTGCACCCCCGAAACCCTCGCCGCCCAATCCGCCGCGTGGCCCCCCTGCAAAGAAGCCAACTGGCTGCTCAGCACCCCCGAATATCTGGTGATGGCAAGCGTTTCCCTCGGCATCATCTACGGCGCCTTTGCCACCAACGTGATCCACGGCGCCCTGCGCGCGGTGCCCAAGGGCCAGCTCGAAGCCGCCCGCGCCTATGGCATGAGTGCCAGCCAGGTGCTGTGGCGCATCCATATCCGCCAGATGTGGGTCTATGCCCTGCCCGGCCTCTCGAATGTGTGGATGCTGATCATCAAGGCGACCTCGCTGCTGTCGCTGCTGCAGATCGCCGATATCGTGCTCTGGGCCGATCGCCTCGGCGCCCCCAATTTCCTCAAAAGCGTGGGCCTGGTGCATGACGACTGGCGCTGGCGCTATTACCTGGTGCTGTTCGTGTTCTACATCCTCGTGACGCTGGTTTCCGAAAAGGGCTTCAACGTGTTGATGCGCTGGGCCGGCCGTGGCATTTTGGACGAGAGCCGCCGCTGATGGACATTTTCCTCAACGAACTGGCCGCCTTCGCCCCCGCCGCGCTCTTCAACATCTATTTTGCCGCCGCCTCGATTCCCGTCGGCTTCGTGCTGGCGGTGCTGTTCGCGCTGGGTAAAGGCTCGCCCAATCCGTGGATTTCGCGCCTGTCGCGCGCCTATATCTATGCCTTCCGTGGCTCGCCTTTGTTCATCCAGTTCTTCATGTTCTATTCGCTGGCACTGTCGCTCAATATCAGCCTGTGGAAGCCTTGGGGCGTATCCGGCTGGGTGCTGCACCCGCTCTTCATCGGCCCCGTCGTGCTGATCCTCAACACCGCCGCCTATTCGGCCGAAATCTTCTACGGCGCCCTGCGCGCGGTGCCGCGCGGCGAAACCGAAGCCGCCCGCGCCTATGGCATGAGCCGCTGGCAGCAGTTCCGCTCAGTTACCTGGCCCAACATGATCCGCCTGGCCTGGCCCGCCTACACCAATGAAGTGGTGTTCCTGTTCCACGCCACCGCCATCGTCTATTTCGCCCTGCCGGTCATCGACAACCAGATGGACCTGCTGGTCACCGCAAAGTCGCGCTTCGAAAAGGACTACAACACGTTCCTGCATTTCTCGGTCGCGGCGCTGTATTTCCTCGCCGTGTCGCTGGTGGTGTTTTTCCTCTTCGGCCTGGTCTACAAACGCCTGATGCGTCACATGCCCGTGCAGCCGCGCATGCGCTTCGCCCCCAAATGGATCAGGTAGCCCCATCATGAAGATCATCGCCGATCTGTGCATCGTCCCGATGGGCGTCGGGCCATCGGTATCGCGTTACATCCGCGACGTGCGCGATATCATTGAGGCCTCCGGCCTCGTCCATGTCATGCACGCCAATGGCACCAATATCGAAGGCGAAATGGCGGCGGTCACCGCCGTGGTGGAAGCCTGCTGCGCCCGGCTGACCGAGCTTGGCGTCGAACGCGTGTTCTGCACCCTGGTGTTCTCGACCCGCACCGACAAGCCCCAGACCATGGCCGACAAACTCGCCGCCATCGCCGATTAGAGACCGTCATGACCTTCACGCAGCACCAGACCACCCTCATCGGCGACGCCCCCGGGACGGCCACCACGCTCTATAGCTACACCGCCGGCCCTGCCGACGCGGCCATCAAGGTTCACCTGCAAGCCGCGCTCCATGCCGATGAGCAGCCCGGCACCATGGCCTTGCATCACCTGCTGCCCATGCTGCGCGATGCCGATGCGGCCGGCCAGCTCAAGGCGCGTTTCGTGGCTTTCCCCTCGGTCAATCCGCTCGGCCTCGCCAATGGCTCGCTGCGCCACCATATCGGCCGCTACGACACCCAGACCGGCCTCAACTACAACCGCCGCTGGCCCGATCTCTATCCCGCCATCGCCGATGCCATTGCGGGCAAACTGACCAGCGACGCCGCCACCAATACCAGGCTTATCCGCGCGGCAGTCGCCGCCTTCATCGCCACCCAGCGCCCCACTTCGGCCGCTCAGCAGCTTCGCCTCATCACCCTGCAGTCCGCCCACGACGCCGACATCGTGCTCGACCTGCATTGCGACGACGACAGCCTCAAACACATTTTCACCTCGCCCGAACTGATGCCCGGCCTGCAGGATCTCGCCGACTGGTTCGGCTCCGAGGCCACCCTCACCGCCGAAGACAGCGGCGGCGGCTCTTTCGATGAGGTCCTGCCCCTGCTCTACCGCAAGGCTCAGCGCGCCAATCCCGGTTTTCCCATCTCCATGGCCTCGGAAACCGCCACCCTGGAATATCGCGGCCAGGCCGATGTGTTCGATGCCATCGGCCATGCCGACGCGCAGGCCCTGTTCAATTTCTTCGCCGACCGCGGCCTGATCGCCGCCGATCCCGGCCCGCGCCCAAAGCCTGCCCCAGCGCCAGTTCCCTTCGAAGCCACCGAAGTCCTGCGCGTCGATGCGCCGGGCCTCCTCGCCTACCACGTCGCCTTGGGTGACCGGGTCACCAAGGGCCAACCCGTCGCCGATCTCATCGCCATGGACGGCCCCGAAGCCTTCCTCTCCCGCCGCCCGATTTTGGCCGGCACCGACGGCTTCATCCTGTCCCGCGCCTCCGCAAAGTACGTGAAGCGCGGGAGTTCGATTGCCAAGATTGTGGGGACGGAGCCGTTGCCCACAAGGACGGGTGGATATTTGCTGGAAGACTAATGTCAGACCGGTGAGAGGTGGTTCCCCACCCACAAGAGGGAGGGAGAAGTAGGTCCTCTCCCCACTCACTGTCCTTCCCGCGGACTTGATCCGCGGGCCACTCTCCGCTCACACCGTGTTGAAAAAGGCCCGCGGATCAAGTCCGCGGGAAGGCCGGTGGGTGGGGTTAGCCCAAGCGACCAGCCGGACCGGCCCTACCCCGCCAACTGTGTCAAAACCGCCTCCGCCTCCGCCTTCACCAGCCGCGCCCGCGTCGGCACCGTGGTCAGCAGATAGTGCGGCAACTCGATCGCATCCAGGGGCCGGGCGAAATAGAACCCCTGCAACTGATGACAAGCTATCCCACTGAGGAACTCAGCCTGCTCCCTGGTCTCCACGCCCTCGGCGGTAATCTTGAGCTTGAGCGTCTTGCCCAGCGACGCGATCGCCTTGAGAATATCGCGCGCCACCGGATCGGTGCTGGATGCCTCGACGAACGAACGGTCGATCTTGATCTTGTCGAACGGGAACTTCAGCAGATAGCTCAGGCTGGAATAGCCCGTGCCGAAATCGTCCATGGCGATGGTGACGCCGAGCGCGCGGATTTCCGCGAGCTTCTCGGTCACTTCGTCGAGGCTCTCCATCAACAGCCCCTCGGTAATCTCAATCTCCAGCCGCTCCGGCGCGATGCCCGATAGCGACAGCGCCCGCTCGACCACCAGCGCGATGTCCGAGCGCCGAAAATGCTTGGCCGACAGGTTGACCGCCACCGTCAGGTGATCGGGCCAGGTCGCGGCCGCCATGCAGGCCTGCAGAATGGTCCAGTCGCCGACCTCGACGATCAGGTTGGATTGCTCGGCGATCGGAATGAATTCGGCCGGTTGCACCAGTCCGCGGATCGGGTGGTTCCAGCGCACCAGCGCCTCGAATCCGGTCGGCTGGCCATCCACGGCCGATACCAACGGCTGGTAATGCAGCACCAATTCATTATTGCCGATGGCGTCGCGCAGTTCCACCTCCAGCAGGCGCCGCTCGCGCGCCTCGCTGTCCATCTGGCTCTCGAAAAACCGGAACACGCTGCGCCCGTCCGCCTTGGCGCGATACAGCGCCAGGTCGGCGTTACGCAAAATCTCGTCGGGACGCGTGCCGTTTATCGGCGCAAGCGCGATGCCGATGCTGACCCCGATCGAGACGAACTCACCGTCGATATCATAGGGTTTCTTGACGTCCTCCAGCAGCCGCGCCGCGACCGTGGCGACGTTCTCGGCCATCGCGTCGTTGGGCAGGATGATGGCGAATTCGTCGCCGCCCAGCCGCGCCACCACATCCGTATCGCGTACCGACCGCTGCACGCGTCGGGCCACCTGCACCAAAAGCTTGTCGCCGATCATGTGGCCGCGTGTATCGTTGACCGATTTGAACTGGTCCAGATCCAGATACAGCACCGAAAACGGCGCGCCATAACGCTCCAGCCTTGCGACCGCCTGGTTGAGCTGTTCGGTAAACTTGGTGCGGTTGAGCAGCCCCGTCATCGGGTCGTGATGCGCCAGCTTGGTGATGCGCCGCTCGGCGATCTTGCGCTCGCTCACGTCCGAGCCGGTGCCGATATAGCCGAGATAGACGCCGCTATCGTCGAAGGCCGGTTTGCCAGTCAGGTTCCACCAGCATTCCTGCCCGCCCGCCGTCACCCGCAATTCGACATCCTGGAACGTCTGCCGGTCCGCCACGTCGAACTCGACCTGCGCCATCAGCGGGTCCTCAGGCGGGGTGATGCAGGCCAGGAAATGCACGAAATCGGCGCCCAGCAGCGCCTCCTCGGTCACCCCGGTGGCCGCCGTGAAGCCGCCCGAAATCCGGTTGATCCGCCCGCTCTCGTCAAAGCCCCAGATCCAGTCCGAAGTATTCTGTTCGAATTCGCGCAGTAGCAGCCCGATGATCTGGCGCTTTTCCTGCACCTGGCCTTCGGATACGCGATGATCGATGAACGAGCGCGCATGGCGAAACGCAATCGCCATCATGATGATCGAAAAGCCCGCCAGCAGCGGCACCTGCACCCACAGGTCGGGCACGCTGTGCAATCCCGCCACCGACCAGAATGCCCCCACCAGCAGCGGCAGCGTGAAGGCGATGAAAGCCTGCGGATAATTGACCATCGCCATCATCGAGATGCACATCAGCCCGCCGACGCCGATCGTGGCAGCGCTGCGCACCAGCGCGCTGTCCCCGACCGGCAAGATGTTGAGCGTCGCGCCCCATAGCCCGCCCAGCGCGATGGCAAAGCAGATGGCCTTGATGACAGCGGCGAGCGGAAACCCCAAAGTGGTCGGCGGCGCTGATCGGCGCGCCATCACCGTGGCCGCACCATAGATCAGGTTGAGCGCCAAAAGGCACGCCAGCAGCGGCGCAAACCGCGCCGTGCCCCAAGTCAGTATCAGGAAGATGGCGCTGACCACCAGTGATCCCGCCAGCAGCGCCGGCGTCGTCTGGCCCACCGAGCGCAATTGTTGCCGCAACAGCTTGTTGCGGACTGGAACCGCCAGTTTATCCGCGCCAATCAGCCGATCGATCATTCCGTTGACCGACGAAATCAGGCCAAGCATGACTGACAGTCCTGGGACACTCATGACAAGACCATGCCGCACAGCGTTTAATATTGCGTATGCACAATGATCGGGACTTCTTGCCAGCCTTACAACAATCGCAGTTAACGCCTGTTAATTTCGGATCGCTTCCCACCGCCGCCGCGTGCCGCCTTCAGACCCGTGATCGCCGCCTTCACCCGGGCCGCGTCGAGCGGCTTCATCACCACCCCATCGGCGCCTGCAGCCAGGGCCCTGGTGCGTTCCGACAGTATCGAGATCATGAAGACCGGGATCGCCGCCGTCGCAGGGTCCGATTTCAGCGCCGCCAGCACGTCCCAGCCATCGAAACCCGGCATCAGGATATCGAGGAAAATCGCCGTCGGCCTCACCGTCCGCGCAATCTGCAGCGCCGATTGCGGCGCATCGGTGCAGATCGGCACATAGCCCTCCTTGAGGAACAGCCGCTCGGCCAGTTCCAGGAAATTGCGATCGTCATCGACCACCAGCAGCCGCTCGCGCGTATCGTCGATGACGACCGCATCGGCCAACGCCACGCTGGGCACGCTGGTCTCCGCATCGATTTCGTCGAGGAATGCCTGCTCGTCCGCGCTCGGGCCCCGATGCATCACGGCCGGCAGTGTTTCCTCCGGCGTCGCCTGCGCGACCCTGATCGGCAGGCGGATGACAAAGCGGCTGCCTTTGCCCAATTCACTCTCGACCGAAATACCACCACCCATCAGCCGGCACAGGTTCTGGCTCAGCGCCAGCCCCAGCCCGGCGCCACCATGGCTCGCGCCCATTCTGGTGAACCTGGAAAACAGCACGCGCTGCTGCTCGCGTGAGATCCCGATGCCGGTATCGGCCACCGCCACCTCGATCCCGTCGCCCTCGCGCCGCACCGACAGCGTCACCCTGCCGTTCCGGGTGAATTTGGTCGCATTCGACAGCAGGTTGAAAATCGCCTGCCGCAGCTTGCCTGCGTCCAAGTGGACCGTGCCCAGACTGGCCCCGCGCTCGACCACCAGCACATTGGCATTTTGCGCCGCCAGCGGCCGCGCCGTCGCCTCCAGCTGGTCGATCAGCGTGTTGAGGTCGACATCGGCCAGGTGCAGCGCCATCTTGCCGGTCTCGATCCGGGAAATGTCCAGGATGTCATTGGCCATCGCCAGCAGCTGCTTGCCCGCCGCGCTGATCCGCTGCAGGTCGGCAATCTGCTGACCGTGCCCGTCCAGTTCAGCGTCCTGCAACAGCATTTCCGAATAGCCAAGCACCGCATTGAGCGGCGTGCGCAGTTCATGGCTCATCTTGGCCAGGAATTCCGACTTGGCCCCATTGGCCCGCTCGGCTTCGTCCCTCGCTGCCGCCAGCTTGTTCGCCCTGTCCTGCTGCCGCTCGATCTCCTCGATCAGCTCGGCCTGGCGCCTGGCCATGCGCACATAATGGCCCACCATCACGATCACGCAGACACCAGCGCCCACCACCGACAGCACGAGCCACCGCGAACCGACGCCGCCATACACCACCGCGAAACCCAGATTGACCACGCTCGCCAGCGCCAGCAGCGCATGGGCCCACGGCAGCAGCTTCGGCAGCGCCCGAAATTTCGCCAATGCTCCCATAAGCCGTCTCGCTACCCGCTCGGCGCGACATTGGCCCCAACCCTTTTAGAACTCGTAAAGGATTGGTTGCAGAGTGAAGTGACTGGGGATTGCGGTGAAAACCGCCCCTCATCCGCCCTTCGGGCACCTTCTCCCGCAGGGGGAGAAGGGAAAGAACCGAGTCTCCTCAGTCGTTACCCCTCTCCCCTTGCGGGAGAGGGACAGATCATTCTGCGTTCAGCAGAATGATCTGGGTGAGGGGTTGCGATGCCCCTAAACCCCCAATACCCCATGCTCCAGCGCCGCCATCACGCCGCGCAGTTCCGCCAGCCCCTTCATCCGTCCGATGGTCGGATAACCAGGCTGCGAGCGCCGGCCGAGATCGTCCAGAATATCCTGCCCATGGTCCGGCCGCATCGGGATGATGTGATCCGCCCGCCCCGCCGCCTTGCGCTTTTTCTCCTCGCGCACGATCGCCGCGATCAGCGCCACCATGTCGGTATCGCCGCCCAAATGCTCAGCCTCGTAGAACGAGCCCACCATATCGCTGTTGTCGCGCTTGACGTTGCGCAGGTGCAGGAAGTGCACCTTGTCGCCCAGCCGCTCCATTATTCCCGGCAGATCGTTATCCGGCCGCGCGCCCAGCGAGCCCGAGCACAGCGTCATCCCGTTGGCGGGGTTGTCCACCGCGTCCAGCATGGACTTGTAATCAGCTTCCGTCGACATCACCCGCGGCAGTCCCAGCAGTGCGAACGGCGGATCATCCGGATGGCAGCACAGCCGCACCCCGAGGTCTTCTGCCGTCGGCACTACCGCCTCAAGGAAATCCACGAAATTGGCCCGCAGCCGCTCGGCCGAAATACGATCGTATTCGCTCAAATGCTGCCGCACGTCGTCGAGGCTCATCGACTCAGTCGATCCGGGCAGCCCCATGGTCACATTGCGCGCCAGGGCCTTCTTGCCCGCCTCGTCCAGCGCCCCAAACCGCCGCGCGGCCTCATCTGCGATGGCATTGGTATAGTCGGCGCCTGCGCCGGGCCGGTCCAGGATATGGATATCGAAGGCGGCGAAATCATTGATGTCGAAGCGCATGCAGGAGCCGCCGTTTGGCAGGTTCCAGCGCAAGTCGGTGCGGGTCCAGTCCAGCACCGGCATGAAATTGTAGCAGATCACTTCGACGCCGCTGTCGCGCAGGTTGCGCATTGAAATCTTGTAGTTCTCGATATGGGCGCGCCACTCGCCCTTCTGCTTCTTCATGTCCTCGGTGACGGGCAGGCTTTCCACCACGTCCCAGGTCAGCCCCGATGCCGTGCCGTCCTTGCGCGTACCGATTTCACGATGCCGCTTGGCGATCTCCTCGGGGCTCCACACCACCCCGTTGGGCACATGGTGCAGCGCGCTGACCACGCCCACGGCGCCGACCTGGGTGATATCGTCGATCGAGGTAATATCGGCTGGCCCGAACCACCGCCACGTCTGTCGCACGACAAAGACTCCATTCTTGTATGGTAGTGCTTTGCCACACCGGCCTGCGCCGATAAAGCGCTATTCGCCGTTTGCCAGCGCGATCAGCCTATCGGCATGGCACGGTGTGCCCGCCTTGCACCAGCAGGCCAGGTTCCGCCCCGCCAGTTCCGCCTTGATGACCGCCAGCTCCGGCGGTGGTCCCGGCGACAATTCCGGATCGAGCGTCCCGTTCACCCAGCGCCCATAGCGCCTGACGGCCTCCGCCTGGGCCGCGCCCTTGCCCACGCCCAGTTCCGCCATCACCTCGGCAATGGTGAACGGGTTGCCCCACTTGCCCGGCCGAGCCACGCTCTGTGCCGGTAATCCATTGAGCGCCAATGAACTGCCCTGCAGGTCGAACCCGGCCTTTCTCGACAGAACCAGCCGCTGTGGTTTCATCGCAAATCCTTGTCATAGACGAATTTCGGCATCTCCCATTTGAAGAAGATCGCCAGCACCCGCATGGTAAACCCGATCGCGCCGGCCACCACGATCATCACATCCGCATGCCCGCCCCACTGCAAGCCAAAGTAATAGATCGCGCCCGTCACCGCCGAGCACGTGGCGTAGAGCTCGCCACTGAACACGAGTGGAACGTCGTTGCACAGTACATCGCGCAAAATCCCGCCGGTGATCCCCGTCAGCATGCCCGCCACGATGACGATCATCGGATGCACGCCCATCGCCATGCCCACATTGCAGCCGATAATGGAAAACACCACAAGGCCCAGCGCATCCAGTAGCAGGAACGGCCAGCGCAGCCGGTCGACCACCCGCGCAATGGCAATGGTCAGCAACGCCGCCCCGCAACTGATCAGCAGCAGGTAGGGATTTTCCACCCAGCTCAGCGGGTAATGCCCGAGGATGATATCGCGCGCCGAGCCACCTCCGAGCGCCGTCACGCAGGCCAGCACGCAGACCCCGAACCAATCCATCTTGCGCCGCCCGGCAGCCAGCGCCGCCGTCATCGCTTCGACGGTAATGGCGACATAGAAAATCACGGTGAGCATGAACTATCCTTGGCGTGGAAACCGGGTTGCCGCCGCTCCGTTACCAATGGAGAGTTCGACGTCTTAGGAGTTGGTCATGCGAAAACCCCAGAGCGTCAAGGCCCTTGAAACCTTCGGCCGCGTCCGCCTGTCGGAAAACTTCTTCATGCGCGATTTTCTCTATTCCGAAATCGCCATCATCAACGGCTTCCAGAACCTCCCCGACGATCCCGATCTCGCCATCGCCGCCGGCAAAGTGCTCTGCGAAACCCTGCTCGAACCGCTACAAGCCCGCTTCGGCCGGCTCTCGGTGCGCTCGGCCTATCGCTCGCCCGAGGTCAACCATTTCGGCAATATCAACAGGCTGAACTGCGGCAGCAACGAAGGCAATTTTGCCGGCCACATCTGGGACCGTCGCGACGCCGCCGACCGCATGGGCGCCACCGCCTGCATCATCGTCAACCGCTTCATCCCCTACTACGAACGCACCGGCGATTGGGAAGCCATGGCCTGGTGGGTCCACGACCACTTGCCTTATTCCGATATGGAATTCTTCCCCAAATTCGCGGCTTTCAACCTGCAATGGCGGGAAGAGCCGATACGGGGGATTTACAGTTTCATCCCGCCGAGGCGTGGGAGATTGACGGAGCCGGGGAAGGCGAACTGGGCGGGGAAGCATGAGCAGGCTTACGCCGCGATGCTGGATGAAATTGGGTAAGCCTCAAGACTCCCCACCCACTGTCCCTCCCGCGGACTTGATCCGCGGGCCCCTCTCAACACGGCACAAGCGGCCAAAGGCCCGCGGATCAAGTCCGCGGGAAGGGCGGTGGTTTGGGTAGATCGCATTCTAGCTAAAGAAAATCCGCCCGCGCCGGCGTAAACACATCCACCAACCGCCCCGCCTCCAGCGCCTTCACTCCATGCACCAACCCGCTGGGGACAATGAAACTCCCCCCGGTCCCCACAACCTGGGTCACCCCGTCAATGGTCACCTCAAAGCTCCCCTCGGCAACATAGCTCACCTGCACATGCGGATGGCTATGCAGCGCCCCCACCGCACCCGCCTCGAACCCGAACTCCACCTGCATCAGCTCCGGCGTGTGGATCAGCACTCGCCGCCGATTTCCCGTCGCCACTTCGATCCAGGCCGCATCACCCGCCTGCGCAAAAACCTTGTCCATGCTCACCTCGCCAACCAGCCCCCGTCCACCGGCACCACAGCGCCGTGCATATATCCCGCCGCCCGCGACAGCAGGAATACCGCCGCGTCGCCGATATCGCTCGGCTCGCCCCAGCGCCCCGCCGGTATTCGTGCCAAAATCCCTGCCGACCGATCGGCATCCGCGCGCAGCGCCGTGGTATTATTGCTCTCGATATAGCCGGGCGCGATGGCGTTCACATTGATCCCGCGCGCCGCCCACTCATTGGCCAACAGCCGCGTAACGCCCAAAACACCGTGCTTGGACGCCGTATAACTCGCGACCCGAATGCCGCCCTGAAAGCTCAGCATCGAGGCGATATTGACGATCTTCCCCGCCCGCCCTGCGGCCAGAACTTTGCGTCCAAACGCCTGGCACAAAAAGAACATCGCCTTGAGATTGACGTCCATCACCTCGTCCCAATCGGCCTCGGTGAAATCCACCGCGTCGACGCGCTTGATGATACCGGCATTATTCACCAGCCCATCGATCGGCCCATGCGCCTCCCAGGCCCGTTCGAACATTTCCGGCGCGCCGCTCGACAGGTCCGCGCTCACCGGCACGAACTCCGCGCCAATCGCCGCCATCAATCCCGCCGTCTCATCCAGCGATGAGCGTCCAACGCCGATCACCCGTCCACCGGCCCGACCGATCGACACCGCAATCCCTTGCCCGATCCCGGTATTGGCGCCCGTCACCAGAACCGCCTTGCCCTCAAGGCTGAACGCCGACAAATCCATCAGCGCAGTTCTTCCATCGCCACCTTGTCAACGTCGGTATAGTCGACATTGTCGCCCGCCATCGCCCAGATGAAGGTATAGCTTGCGGTCCCCACCCCCGAATGGATCGACCAGGACGGCGACAAAACCGCCTCCTCGTTCTTGACCATCAGGTGCCGCGTCTCGTCATATTCGCCCATCAGGTGCACCACCCGCGCGTCATCGGCGAGATCGAAGTACAGATACGCCTCGCTGCGCCGGTCGTGATAATGGCTCGGCATGGTGTTCCACACCGATCCCGCCGCCAGCGTCGTCATCCCAACCACCAATTGGCAGGTCTTGGCGCCTTCAGGATGGATAAACTGGAAGATCGAGCGTTCATTGCTCGTCGCCTGGCTCCCCAGATCGACCCGCTTGGCATCGTCGATCTTGATGAGTTTGCTCGGATGGCTCGCATGCGCCGGCGCGCTGATCAGGTAAAACTTGGCCGGCTCGTCCGCATCGTCCGAAGCAAAGCTCACCGCCTTGGCGCCCATTCCCACATAAAGCATATCCCGCGCCGCCAGCTTATGGCTCGCGCCATCGACGCTGATGCTCCCGGCCCCACCGATGTTGACCGCGATCAGCTCCCGCCGATCCAGAAAATTGGCCGTCCCAGTCGGCTTGATCGCCTCCAGCGCCAGCGCGGTGCCACCGGGCGTCGCCCCGCCGATGGCCAGCCGGTCATAGTGCGAATAGGTCCAGTTCACCCCACCCAGCGTGAACAATTCCTCGATCAAAAAGTGCTCGCGCAGCTCGTCGGTATTCATCGTCGCGGCGCTGACCGGGTCGATGGCAAAGCGGATTTCGAAATCGGTGGTCATGCGGAGCTCCTCAGCGCGTGCCCCGCCCTTCTAGCCTGCGGCCATCTGGTATGGAAGACGGAGGGCGCAAGAAACTCTCACCCATCCCACCCACCGGCCTTCCCGCGGGCTTGACCCGCGGGCCTCTCGCCGCTTGTGCCGAGTGGAAAGCGACCCGCGGATCAAGTCCGCGGGCAGCACCGTGGATTGGCCTTCAGGGGGGGTTCTCCTGCCTAAATATGGATCGCGCCATCCTCGAGCGACAGTGCCGCCTCGCGCACCGCTTCCGACAGTGTCGGATGCGCATGCGTGGTCCGCGACAGGTCTTCGGCCGAACCCGAGAACTCCATCAGCACCACCAGTTCGTGGATCATCTCGCCGGCATTCTTGCCCACGATATGAGCGCCCAGCACCCGGTCGGTCTCGACATCCGCCAAAATCTTGACGAAGCCCTGCGTCGCCAGCATCGCCTTGGCGCGGCCATTGGCGGTGAACGGGAACTTGCCGATCTTGTAGTTGATGCCCTCGGCCTTGAGTTCGTCCTCGGTCTTGCCGACCGTGGCGATTTCCGGATTGGTGTACACCACCGCCGGCATTGCCGCGTAGTTCACATGCCCGGCCTGCCCATTGAGAATCTCGGCCACCGCAATGCCCTCGTCCTCAGCCTTGTGCGCCAGCATCGGCCCGGCGATCACATCGCCAATGGCATAGATGCCATCCACCGAAGTCTTGAACTGCGCATCGACGCGCACGCGCCCACGCTCGTCCAGCGCCACGCCGACGATATCCAGCCCCAGCCCGTCGGTGAACGGCTTCCGCCCGATCGCCACCAGCGCCACGTCGGCATCCAGCAGCTCCATGTCGCCGCCCTTGGCCGGCTCGATCCGCACCTTGAGCGAGCCATCATCCTGCTTGTCGATGCCCGCGACCTTGCTCGACAGCTTGAATTCCATGCCCTGCTTTTGCAGCATGCGCTGGAATTGCCGCGCCACTTCGCTGTCCATGCCCGGCAAAATCCGGTCGAGGAACTCGACCACGGTCACCTGCGACCCCAGCCGCGCCCAGACCGAACCCAGTTCCAGCCCGATCACGCCCGCGCCGATCACCAGCAGGCGCTTCGGCACCTTGTCCAGGTTCAGCGCCCCGGTCGAAGTCACGATCTGCTTCTCGTCGATTTCGATTCCCGGCAGGTTGGCGGAAACCGACCCCGAGGCGATGACGATGTTCTTGGTCTCAATCTCGGTGCGTGCGCCATTCTCGGGCGTCACGAATACCTTGCCCGGCGCCGCAATGGTGCCGATGCCGCGGAACGTGGTGATCTTGTTTTTCTTGAACAGATAATCCACCCCGCCCACATTGGCGGCCACCGTGTCGATCTTGTGGTTCATCATCTGTGGCAGGTTCAGCACCGGCGCCGGAATATCGATCCCCAGCGCCTTGAAGCCGTGGCCGGCCTCCTCGAACATTTCGCTGGCATGCAGCAGCGCCTTGGAGGGGATGCAGCCGATATTGAGGCAGGTGCCTCCCAGCGTGCTCCACTTCTCCACCACCGCAACCTTCATCCCCAGTTGGGCCGCACGGATTGCCGCGACATAGCCGCCCGGACCCGAGCCGATGATGGTGAGATCGAACGCGTCTGCCATGATGGAAAGCCCCAAACTGCTAGTGCTGCTGTGCCACTGCTACACGAATGGCCAGTAAAATGAATGTAATGCCGGTGACACGATTAAACCACCGGCCCAGACGGAAAAAGCCCTGTCGCACGCTAGCCGTCGTAAAGAAAATCGACACCAGCGCAAACCAGGCAAAAAGCATCATGCTCATGCACAGCACATAGAACACCTTGATGTCGCCGCCGGTATGCGCGGACACGAGCGTGGTGAACAGCGCGAGGAAAAACAGCACCGCCTTGGGGTTGAGCAGGTTGGTCAAAAAACCCAGGCCGAACGCCGCCCAATCGCTGCGCCGCGCCTCGCTCTCATCCCCAATGATCGGCGGCGTCGGCGCTGGACTGCGCAGCGCCGCGATCGCCAGCCACACCAGATAAGCGGCGCCCGCCCATTTCAAAATGTTGAACAGCAGCAGCGACTGCCCCACGATCACGCCAACGCCCAGCAGCGTGTAACTGCCATGCACCAGGATCGAGGTGGCGATCCCCGCCGAGGTGAACAAAGCCGCCCGCCGATCCTGCGCAATCGATTGCCGCAGCACCATGGCGAAATCCGCGCCCGGAATGACCGCATTGATGGCGAATGCCAGCATCAGGCCGGCAAATTCAAACCATGGAAAGCTCATCGGACCACCGCGCAGTTATGACGATCCATACCTATACGGGGCGTCGCTGGGGCGAAAGCCGAAATCCGGCGGTCTCATCAGCCCATTCTGCACGTAGAAAGCGGATGGGGCACTCCAGCCGACTGCATTTTCTCTCCAGCCGCTGGCGCTCCTGCTTACCCAAATCTCACACCTGTCCTTCCCGCGGGCTTGACCCGCGGGCCACTGGCCGCTTGTGCCATACCGATAGAGGCCCGCGGATCAAGTCCGCGGGAAGGCAGGGGGTGGGGATGAATCGCGTGCTGATGCTAGAAAGCCAGCCGCTACCTTGCACACCCGGCAAAAGTGAACACATCGCCCGGATCGGCGTCATTAAACTCGCGCCGATAGCTCGAATACCACATCGCCGAGGTCAGTTGTGGCAACAGGATCTGCAGCGGTGCCGGCGCCAGATCATTGCTCGCCAGCACGCTGATGCCGTTCACCATCTCGGTATAGACCACCGCTTCCCACAGGCGGCAGGTCTGCACCTTCTTGGCGTCGGCCTTAGGATCGCAGGGGCCTTCCAAAGCGCCCCAGGATTGCGCGTAACCGTTCGGCTGCCACACGTCGCCGCGCAGCACCACGCCGGATTTGGGCAGGGTCATGGTGAAGGCGGCGGTCTGGTTGACCATCGCCGAAACCGGCACTTCATGAAATTCGATGATCCAGTCGCTGCCCGGCTGATCGTAGCGCGCATTCACCAGCGGGCACTCTGCTCCCAATGCCGGCGCGATCACTCCCGCCACCACCAACAACGCCCCCAACAGCCGCATCGCCGCCCTCCCCGCGATGATGAGCTTATCGCATCGGCGCCGTCCGCCAAGTCATGCTTTCACTGCGAGGCGATTTCCTGGGCCTTTTTTAATGGGCCCGACAACTGTTTATCGATATCCATCGCCCCGCCCTCGACCTCGGCCAGGAAGTTGCGACAAAACTCCTCCTTGTCCCCGGCCTGGTTATAGGCGGCCATGATCTGCGCCCCGCCATAAGTCTCGGCCGTTTCAAGCTGCCCCGGCGCGCCGCCACCCAGCCGCTCGATCACCCGGTCGGCTAGGTCCAGAAATCCCACATTGCGCAGATACCAGTTGTCGCCGGCTTCCTCATAGGCGCCGTCAAGCCCGGTGGTTTCGTAGCAATGCGAGGTCATCGCCGAAACGATGGCGGCCGAGGCGTGAAACGCCATCAACTCACCGACCAGCTTGGCGTCGCCGTCCTGCCCCTTGGCCACCCCGCCCGTCAGCACCACCATCGCCACGCATGCAACCGCTCTCAAACCCGTCAACCAAACCACTCCGGAACACTCAACCCGCGCCATAGCACCTTTAGGGGGCTGATACCGGCAAAACCTTGCCCGCTTGTTGCTGTGCACCGGTTGGGCCATCACTTTTGCACGAGATAATCGGCAAATTCGCCTAGCCGAATCGATGTAGCGGCCTCCCTGCCGCCCAGCGCCCCTCCCTTCGCTGCCCCTTGCGGGGAGGGGTCTCTTCAACGAACGCAAGACCGACGGCGGCAACCAATCGCCTAGGGCGCGATCCCCCGGCCGCCCGTCACATTGATCACCGAGCCGGTGGTGTAACTGGCCTCATCCGACAGCAGCCACAAAATCGCCCTCGCCACCTCCTCCGCCGTGCCCGGCCGCGGGATCGGCAGCGATGGTCCAAGCCGGCTTGCCCGGTCCGGATCGCCACCCGCCGCATGGATATCGGTGGCTATAATGCCCGGCCGTACGCCATTGACCCGAATACCGTCGCCCGCCACTTCCAGCGCCAGCCCGACGGTGAAGCTGTCGATGGCGCCCTTGGCCGCCGCGTAATCCACATAGGTATTGGGTGCGCCCAGCTTGGCCGCCGCTGACGTCACATTGACGATGGCCCCGCCCTGCCCGCCGAACTTGGTCGACATCCGCCGCACTGCGCGCCCGGCGCATAGGATCGACCCGAACGTATTGACCGCGAAAATCCGCTGCAACCGCGCCAGGTCCAAATCCTCGACCCGAATGCTGGGCTCGATCGTCCCAGCGTTATTGACCAGTCCCGCCAGCCTCCCCATGCGATCGGCCGCGGCGAAAATATGGTCGATATCCGCCTCCAGCGTCACATCGCCCCGCACCGCCACGGCCTCGCCACCCTTGCCATGGACCGTCGCGCAAACTCGCTCCGCCGCTTCGACATTGCCCGCATAATTGACGATGACCCCATAACCCCGCTCCGCCGCCAACACCGCCGTCGCCGCGCCAATCCCGCGCGACCCGCCGGTAACGATCAGAACCTTGTCAGACATCGCCAAATCTCCCTGGATGTGTACAGTCTAGGACGTAATGTTGATGGGCGCACCCCTCTCCGCACCTCCCCAGGGTCGAGATGCAGCCGCTTTCGTCGTCGCCAAAAGGATCTGCGTTCCGATGCCCCACTCCACGACACGCTTGAGCTGTGCCTGCGGCCAGTTCCACCTTGAGGTCATCGGCGAGCCGCTCATCAACGCGGAATGTCATTGCACGAGTTGCCGAGAGGCTGGCGCCCGGCTCGCTTCCGTACCACCAGCCTTTCCACTCCAGGAAGCCAATGGCGGAACCCACTATCTGCTCTACCGAAAGGATCGCGTTCGCTTTCCAGACGGCACCCAAAACCTCGTCCAGTTTCACCTGACGCCGACCTCGCCCACCCGGCGCGTGCTCGCCAACTGTTGCAACACCCCCATCTTCACCGAATTCAAGAACGGCCACTGGCTGAGCCTCTATGCCGGGCTCTGGGCCGGGAAGCCTCTGCCCCCGCTCAACCTGCGCACCCAGACCGGCGACCTGCCACCGGGTACTGAGCTCACTGGCGATATCCCCGCTGGCGCAATGGCAACCGCCGGGTTCTACGCCAAGTTGCTCGGCTCCTGGATCGCCATGGGCTTTCGGGTGCCAACCATCGCCGTCACCGGCGATATCAAGGCCCGACAGCCGCCCAAACAAAAAAAGGCGCGGTCACCCGCGCCCTTTCAAAAATGAATGTGTCGACCGTTACAGGTCCAGCACCAGCCGCTCCGGCGCCTCAAGGCTTTCCTTGACGCGCACGAG
This sequence comes from Devosia sp., assembly GCF_028290625.1. Classification (GTDB taxonomy): domain Bacteria; phylum Pseudomonadota; class Alphaproteobacteria; order Rhizobiales; family Devosiaceae; genus Devosia. The sequence continues at coordinate 258,623 of NZ_JAQGJM010000008.1, read as the reverse complement.
GAAGGTAACAGCTTCCTTGCCGTCGACCACGCGGTGATCATAGCTCAGCGCCAGATACATCATCGGCCGTACGACCACTTCGCCATTCACGGCAATCGGCCGCTCTTGGATCTTGTGCATGCCCAGAATGCCCGACTGCGGCGCATTCAAAATCGGCGTCGACATCAGCGAGCCATATACACCACCATTGGAGATGGTGAAGGTGCCGCCCTGCATATCGGCCATCGACAACTGTCCGTCGCGCGCCTTCTTGCCAAGCACGTTGATCGACTTCTCGATCTCGGCGATCGACATCGTATCGGCATTGCGCACGACAGGCACGACCAGGCCCTTTTCGGTGCCCACGGCCACGCCAATGTGGGCGTAGTTCTTGTAGATCAGGTCGTCGCCATCGATCTCGGCATTGATCGAGGGGATTTCCTTGAGCGCATGCACCACGGCCTTGGTGAAAAAGCCCATGAAGCCGAGCTTGACGCCATGCTTCTTCTCGAACAACTCCTTGTAGGAATTGCGCAAATCCATCACCGGCTTCATGTCCACCTCGTTGAAAGTGGTCAGCATGGCGGCGGTGTTCTGGGCATCCTTCAGGCGGCGCGCAATGGTCTGGCGCAGCCGGGTCATCTTGACCCGCTCTTCGCGCGATGCGTCGTCGGCAGCGACCGGTGCACGTGGCGCGGCGGGAGCTTTGGGGGCCTCGACGGGCTTCGTGACTTCAGCGACCGCGGGCACCGCAGCCTGGGCTGCAGGCGCAGCCGGCGGCGTCAGCGGACGGCTCAAAGCTGCCAGCACGTCTTCCTTGAGCACCTGCCCGCGCTTGCCCGAACCTTCGATTTCCGAGCCGTTGATGTCGTTCTCGTTGATCAGCTTCTGCGCCGCCGGAGCCGGTGGCATCGTGGTGCCATTGACCGGGGCTGCGCCGGCCACAGCCGGCTTGATCGGCTCAGGGCCAGCGGCATTCGCCGCCGGAACGGCCGCCTTGGCCTCGACCGGCTTGGGTGTCACCACCGCACCGGCACCACCGATGGCGCCCAGCAATGCGCCGACGTCAACCGTGTCGCCCGGATTGGCCGCAATGGCTTCCAGCACGCCGGCTGCGGGGGCCGGCACTTCGATGGTGACCTTGTCGGTCTCCAGCTCGACCAGTGGTTCGTCGGCAGCGACGGTGTCGCCCACCTTCTTGAACCATTGCCCGATCGTGGCTTCGGTAACGCTCTCGCCCAGGGTCGGCACCCGGATTTCGGTCGACATAATTGGCAGGTCCTTTTTTTATGTCTCAAGCGCCCCTGAGCGGGACGCTACAAATTAGCGCGCAATGATGGCACTTTGAAGCGCCATCATTGGCTTGTTAGCTGGCATACGCCTCATCGAGGAACGCTTGCAACTGGGCCAAGTGCGTGCGCATCAGGCCCGTCGCGGTCGAGGCCGAGGCCGGCCGGCCGACATAGCGCACGCGCTGACCGTTGCGGCCCATCTGGTCGAACACCCATTCCACATAGGGCTGGATGAACGCCCAGGCGCCCATGTTCTTCGGCTCTTCCTGGCACCAGACGATGTCTGCATTGGGGAAGCGGTTCAATTCGTCCAGCAACGCCTTGGCGGGGAACGGATAAAGCTGCTCCAGCCGCAGCAGATAGACATCGTTGATGCCCTTCTTCTCGCGGTCCTCCAAGAGGTCATAATAGACCTTGCCGGTGCAGACCACGACGCGGCGGATCTTGTCGTCGCTCGCCAGCCGCACCGTCGTCTTGGGCGCGCCGGGCGCTTCGGCATCGTCCCACAATAGGCGATGGAAGCACGAATCCGGCCCCATTTCGTTGAGGCCCGAGGTGGCTCGCTTGTGGCGCAGCAAGCTCTTCGGCGTCATCAGGATCAGCGGCTTGCGGAAATCGCGGGTCACCTGGCGGCGCAGGGCGTGGAAATAGTTCGCCGGCGTCGTGCAGTTGGCAACCTGCATATTGTCTTCCGCGCAGAGCTGCAGGAAGCGCTCGGGACGCGCGGAGGAATGCTCCGGGCCCTGCCCTTCATAACCATGCGGCAGCAGCATCACGAGGCCGCTCATGCGGAACCACTTGCGCTCGCCCGAGGAGATGAACTGGTCGATCACTACCTGCGCGCCATTCACGAAATCGCCGAACTGGGCTTCCCAGATCGTCAGCGCCTTCGGTTCGGCCAGCGAATAGCCATACTCAAAGCCCAGCACCGCCTCTTCCGAGAGCATCGAGTTGATGACTTCGTAGCGGCTCTGGTCTTCGGAGAGGTTATTGAGCGGCGTATAGGTGTGGTCGTCCACCTGGTCGTTCAGCACCGAATGGCGCTGGCTGAAGGTGCCGCGTTCCACGTCCTGGCCGCTGAGGCGCACCGGGTGCCCCTCGGTGACCAGCGTGCCGAATGCCAGCGCTTCCGCCGTCGCCCAGTCGATCCCCTCGCCCGCCTCGATCGCAGCCAGGCGATTGTCCATGAACCGCTTGACCGTCTTGTGGACGTTGAAATCGGCCGGCACATAGCTCAGCTTGGCGCCCAGCTTGGCCAGCGTATCGATCGCCACGCCGGTATCGCCGCGGCGCGGGCCTTCCTGCTCGGCCGGACGCAGGTCCCTCCAGGCACCATCGAGCCAGTCGGCCTTGTTGGGGCGATAGTCCTGCCCAGCCTGGAATTCGCCTTCCAGATGCGCGCGCCAGCCGGCCTTCTGCTCTTCGAGCTGCTCGGCCGTCAGCAAGCCTTCGGCGATCAGCTTTTCCGAATAGATCTCCAGCGTCGTCTTGTGCGCGCGGATCTTGGAATACATCATCGGCTGGGTGAACGAAGGCTCGTCGCCTTCGTTGTGCCCGAAGCGGCGATAGCAGAACATGTCGATCACCACCGGGCGACCGAACTTCTGGCGGAATTCCACGGCGATCTTGGCGGCGAACACCACCGCTTCCGGGTCATCCCCGTTCACATGCAGCACCGGCGCTTCGATCATCTTGGCCACATCGGTCGGATAGGGCGAAGAGCGCGAATAGAGCGGGCTGGTGGTGAAGCCGATCTGGTTATTGATGACGAAGTGGATCGAGCCGCCCGTACGATGGCCCTTGAGGCCCGACAACCCCAGGCATTCGGCGATCACGCCCTGCCCGGCAAACGCCGCATCGCCATGCAGCAGCAGCGGCAGCACCATGGAGCGGTCCGGCTTGCCGTCGGTGGCAATATTGATCAGCTTGTTGTCCGGCGAGATATGCTGGTCCTGCTTGGCGCGCGCCTTGCCCAGCACCACCGGATCGACGATCTCCAAATGGCTGGGGTTCGCCGTCAGCGACAGATGCACCTTGTTGCCATCGAACTCGCGGTCCGACGAAGCGCCCAGGTGATACTTGACGTCGCCCGAACCTTCCACGTCCTCGGGATAGTAAGCGCCGCCCTTGAACTCATGGAACAGCGCGCGGTGCGGCTTGTGCATCACCTGCGTCAGAACGTTCAGCCGCCCGCGATGCGCCATGCCCAGGACGATGTCCTTGATGCCCATGGCGCCGCCGCGCTTGATGATCTGCTCCAGCGCCGGGATCAGCGATTCCGAGCCATCGAGGCCAAACCGCTTGGTGCCGGTGAACTTGACGTCGAGGAACTTCTCAAAGCCCTCGGCCTCGATCAGCTTGGACAGGATCGCCTTCTTGCCCTCGGGCGTGAAGGTGATTTCCTTCTCCGGTCCCTCGATACGCTCCTGAATCCACTGCTTGGCTTCGGGATCGGAGATATGCATGAATTCGATGCCGACCGTGCCGCAATAGGTGCGTTCCAGGATCGCCAGCATTTCGGGGATCGTGGCGTATTCCAGCCCCAGATAGTTATCGATGAAAATCTTGCGGCTGAAATCAGCCTCGGTGAAGCCATAGCTGCGCGGATCGAGTTCCGGCGCCGGCTCGTCGGCCTTGAGCTTGAGCGGGTCGAGATCGGCATGCAGATGCCCGCGCATGCGATAGGCACGGATCATCATGATGGCGCGGATGCTGTCGCGCGTCGCCTGCAGCACATCGGCCGCCGTCGCTGCGGGAGCGCCAGTGGCTTCGGCCTTCTTGGCCATGACCTTTTCGGTCTTGATGGCGATTTCGCCCCAGTTGCCGTCCAGCGCGCTGACCAGTTCGCCATTGGCGCTCTGCGGCCAGTCCTTGCGGCCCCAGCTCGGGCCATCAGCGCTCTTCTTGGCGTCGCTACCGGTATCGTCCAGCTTGCCGAAAAAGCTCGCCCAGGTCGGATCGACGCTGGACGGATCAGCCTTGAAGCTGGAATAGAGTTGCTCGATGTAGTCGGCGTTCCCACCATAGAGGAACGAGGTCAGCAAGAACGTGTCGTTCTTTTCCTGTCGTGTCATCGCTTTTTGTCGCGAGGCCCACGCCCCGCCATCCTTCTGAACGGGCCGGGTAACTCCGGCCACATGCGGTCATTGCGTTTGAACCGGATACTGCCCGCACATCCTTAGTATCCTGTTACCGGCCACAACGCGCCGGGTGCGCGTTGCCTATCATTCAATTGTGACCGCAATGATGAATTGCATCACACGGTCGAGTTTAACCCTTCAAGACTTCGGCAAGGGTCTTGCCGATGCGTGCCGGCGACTTGGACACCTTGATGCCCGCCGCTTCCATCGCGGCGATCTTGTCTTCAGCGCCGCCCTTACCACCCGAAATTACGGCGCCAGCATGGCCCATCGTGCGCCCGGCCGGTGCCGTCAGGCCCGCGATGAAGCCGGCCATCGGCTTCTTGCGGCCCTTCTTGGCCTCGTCGATCAGGAACTGCGCGGCGTCTTCCTCGGCGGAACCGCCGATTTCGCCGATCATGATGATCGATTTCGTTGCTTCGTCGGCGAGGAACATTTCGAGGATATCGATGAACTCGGTGCCCTTGACAGGGTCGCCGCCGATCCCGACAGCGGTGGTCTGGCCAAGGCCTTCATTGGTGGTCTGGAACACTGCCTCATAGGTAAGCGTGCCCGAGCGGGAAACAATGCCCACCGACCCCTTCGAGAAGATCGAACCCGGCATGATGCCGATCTTGCATTCTTCCGGCGTCAGCACGCCCGGGCAGTTCGGCCCGAGCAGGCGAGACTTGGAGCCTTCCAGCCGCGCCTTGACCCGCACCATGTCGAGCACCGGAATGCCTTCGGTGATGCACACGATCAGCGGAATTTCCGCCTCGATGGCTTCGATGATGGCTGCGGCCGCCCCCGGAGGCGGCACATAGACGACCGATGCCGTCGCGCCAGTGCGCTCCTTGCCCTCGGCGACCGACGCGAACACCGGCAGCGATGCCGAAGCATCCACGCCGCTGGTCCAGGTCTCGCCGGCCTTCTTGGGGTTCACCCCGCCCACCATCTGGGTGCCGTAGTAGGCCAGCGCCTGTTCGGTGTGGAACGTCCCGGTCTTGCCGGTCAGCCCCTGCACGAGAACCTTGGTGTCTTTATTGACCAGAATGGACATGGATTTTCCTACAGTCGATTGAGTTCGGTGACGGTCAGCGCGCTTGTCGCATTGCCGGTATTGAGCGTCGTCGAAGGTTCCACCATGAGCACGATCGGCTCATGGGTCAGCGCGCGTGGCCTGTGCTCGGTGGCCTTGGGCACGACGAGGAATTCGCCCTCGCCCAGTTCCACCACGCCGTCGCGAAAATCGATGGCGATGCGGCCCTTGAGCACGAGGAACGCTTCGTCCTCTTGCTCGTGCGCGTGCCAGTCAAAGACTTCGCCGAACTTGGCGATCTTGACTTGGCTGTCGTTGACATCGCCGGCGATATGGGGCTGCCACACACCCTTGATGCCAGCCTCGGCCGCCTCGACCAGGTTGATCTTGCGGGGGGCCATCGGCCTAGCCCTTCACCGCCGCCACGATCTTCTGTGCGGCGTCATCGAGATCGTCAGCCGAAATCACGTTCAACCCGCTCTGGTTGAGGATTTCCTTGCCTTCCTTAACGCGCGTGCCTTCCAGCCGCACGACGAGAGGCACCTGCAGTCCGACTTCCTTGACTGCGGCGATCACGCCCTCGGCGATGACGTCGCAGCGCATGATGCCGCCAAAGATATTGACCAGGATGCCTTCAACTGCCGGATCGGCGGTGATGATCTTGAACGCTGCCGTCACCTTCTCCTTGGTGGCGCCGCCGCCAACGTCGAGGAAGTTCGCCGGCTCCGCGCCATAGAGCTTGATGATGTCCATGGTCGACATGGCGAGGCCCGCCCCATTGACCATGCAGCCGATGTTTCCATCCAGCGCCACGTAGGCCAGGTCGAACTTGGACGCTTCGATTTCCTTGGCGTCTTCTTCGCTGAGGTCGCGCAGCTCGGCCAGCTCGGGATGCCGGAACGCCGCGTTGTTGTCGAAGCTGACCTTGGCGTCGAGCACGCGCAGATGGCCGTCGGTCAGAACGATCAGCGGATTGACTTCGAGCAGGCTCATGTCGGTCTCGACGAAGGCCTTGTAGAGGATTGGGAACAGCTTGGCCGCATCGACCTTGGCGTCGCCATCGAGCTTGAGCGCGGCGACGATCTCGGCCACGTCCTTGTCGGTCACGCCGGCCAGCGGATCGATATCCACGGCGATGATCTTTTCCGGGGTATCATGGGCGACGGCCTCGATATCCATGCCGCCTTCGGTCGACACCACGAACGACACCCGCCCGGTGCCGCGATCGACCAGCAGCGAGCAATAGAGTTCGCGGGCGATATCGGCGCCGTCTTCGATATAGAGGCGATTGACCTGCTTGCCGGCCGGGCCGGTCTGCTTGGTCACCAGCGTATTGCCGAGCATTTCCTTGGAGAACGCAACCACGTCCTCGATTGTCCGGGCCAGCCGCACGCCGCCTTTGGCATCGGGACCGAGTTCCTTGAACTTACCCTTGCCGCGCCCGCCCGCATGGATCTGGCTCTTGACCACATAAAGCGGCCCTGGCAGCGACTTGGCCGCCGCGGCCGCCTCGTCAGCGGAGAAAATCGCGACGCCGTCAGCCACCGGCGCGCCATAAGCCTTCAGCAGCGCCTTGGCCTGGTGTTCGTGGATATTCATTCAAAGTCCCCTTGGATGGGCCTGGTGCACCGGTCAACACCCTATCACCGGGTCATTCCCGCAAAGGCGGGAACCTCTGTTGGCGATGCCAAAAGAGAAACGGAGGTCCCCGCTTTCGCGGGGATGACTCCGCGGTTTGTCACTTCAGCTTCGGCGCAATGACCTTGCACGCCTCGATCAGCCCCTCGACAGCCCCAACGGACTTGTCGAACGCCTTCTGTTCAGCACTATTAAGTGAAATTTCGATGACTTTCTCAGCGCCACCGGCCCCGATCACCACCGGCACGCCCACATAGGTGCCCTTGACGCCATATTGGCCATCGAGGAACGCCGCTGCCGGCAGCACGCGCTTCTTGTCCTTGAGATAGCTTTCCGCCATCGCGATTGCCGAAGTGGCCGGCGCATAGAAAGCCGAGCCGGTCTTGAGCAGGCCGACGATTTCGGCGCCGCCATCGCGGGTACGCTGAACGATGGCGTCGAGCTTTTCCTTGCTCATCCAGCCCATCTTGACGATGTCGGTCAGCGGAATGCCCGCAACGGTCGAATAGCGCACCAGCGGCACCATGGTGTCGCCGTGGCCGCCCATCACGAAGGCATTGATATCTTCGACCGAAACCTTGAGTTCGTCGGCGATGAAATGCACGAAGCGCGAAGAGTCCAGCACGCCCGCCATGCCGATCACCATGTTGGTGGGCAGGCCCGAGAACTTCTGCAGCGCCCAAACCATCGCGTCGAGCGGGTTGGTGATGCAGATGACGAAAGCCTTGGGCGCATACTTGGCGATACCCGCGCCAACCTGCTCCATCACCTTGAGGTTGATTTCCAGCAGGTCGTCGCGGCTCATGCCCGGCTTGCGCGGCACGCCGGCGGTGACGATCACCACATCGGCGCCTTTGAGGTCTTCGTATTTGGAGGTGCCGGTGATCTTGGCGTCATAGCCTTCGACCGGGGCGGACTGGGAAATATCCAGAGCCTTGCCCTGCGGCACGCCGTCGACAATGTCGAACAGCACGATATCGCCCAGATCTTTCATGGCCGCCAGATGAGCCAGAGTTCCACCGATCTGCCCCGAACCGATGAGAGCGATCTTTTTGCGCGCCATAAGCCTCAATCTCCGACTGCGTTGATTTGGCGCACCTCTTAACCCTGTACCCATTTCAGGGCAAGTGAACCCTTCGTCTTAAAGGGCTTTGCAGCCATGCCCATGGGTCAAGGCCCTATGCCGGTTCGGCAGCCCCCGCGTCCCGCAAGCCCTGTGCCAGATAGTCTTCCGACTGCATTTCGATCAGCCGCGACACGGTGCGCTGGAACTCGAACGCCGTCTTGTCGTCGCTCGCCAACTGCTCCAACGGCACGGCGAAGCTGGCCCCCAGCTTCACCCCGCGATCATAGAGGTTGTCGATCAAGAGGATAAACCGCTTGGCCCAGTCGCTGCGCGTCCGGTCCATTTGCGGCACATCATCGATGATGATCGAATCGAACGCGTGCGCGATCCTGACGAAATCACGCGATCCCAGCGGCTTTTCGCAGAGGTCAGCAAACCCGAACCGCGCCGCCCCCAGCGCCGCCAGCGGCACGGCGATTTGTCGTCCGATGCTCTCGACGCTCGCCGGCGCGCCCGCCTCGCCCCCGGTGATGCGCAACCACAGCTTGTCCATTGCCGCCCGCGCCGCCGGACCGGTCCCAAAGTAATAAACATCCTGCCCGGCAAATTTCAGCCGCCGATAATCCCGCGCCGCCGGCAATTCCGCCACCAGCGTACGCTCTTTCAAAAGCTTGATGAACGGGACGAACAATTCGCGATTGAGCCCATCCTTGTAGAGTCCATCCGGCGCCACATTGCTGGTCGCCACCAAAGTCACCCCGGCCACGAACAGCTTGTCGAACAGCCGATACAGCAGCATCGCATTGGTGATGTCGTGAACATGGAATTCATCGAGGCACAACAGCCGAAGTCCCGACTTGATAATCGGCTTGACCACCGCCTCGATCGGGTCGCCATCGTCGCCCTTGGCTTTCGCCTTCTTGCGAAACGCCGCGATCCCCGCATGGATCTCATCCATGAATTCGTGGAAATGCACCCGCCGCTTTTGGCCGATGGGCACATTGGCAAAGAACAGGTCCATCAGCATGGTCTTGCCCCGCCCGACCTCGCCGAACAGATAGAGCCCCTTCACGGGCTCCGGCTTGTCCCTCAGCCGCGCAAGAAATCCCGCACGCTTGCCGTTTGCCAGCCCCTCGGCCACCCCATCGAGCAACCGCGCCGCCTCCCGCTGCGCCCCGTCCCCCACAAACGCCCCCCGCTCCACCAACGCCGCATAAGCAGCACTGACGGGTCCTTCAGTTCGAGGAGAAGTTTCTTGAATGGTCACTACGACGCTGCAGTTTGGGAGATTTGGCTCAGGCCGAGTCGAAAACGGTGGTTCGCGAGAACCGGAGCGGAGCGTACTTTTGTACGTGAGCACCGGAAGCGCAGTGAACCGCCGTTTGCAGACCGGCCTCAGTCAAATCCTAGCGCTGCATGGTGATGGCTTGGCCGCCGCCGAGCACACCAATGTAACGGCCGCCGCTTGGCGTGAGCGAACCGGCAATATTGCCATTCACATCATAGAGTTGCAGCTGCGAGCCGACCTGCTGCCAACCGGCAACTGCGGCCAGGCTCGGCAGGGCACAGCCCGGAGCCGAGGCACGATAATAGTTCGAGCCTTCCTTGAGCGTCAGTGGCAGGTTGAGGCGGCACTGGCTGGTGCCCGCCAGCGCGGTCCACACACCTTCGGGGCCAGCACTGACCATGCCGGGCTGGGCAATCGGCGCCAACTGGCCATTGACCATCGCGGTCTGCGTCGCCGCGCCATTGACCGGCGGCAGCGTATTGAACCCGCTTGCTGGCTGCGCGGCAACGCCACCCAGCACCGGCTGTCCGGATAGGCCCGGCGCCGGGGCGCCAGTCGCGCCGATTGCGGGCAAGCTGCCCTGCGCCACGGTCGAACCCTGCACCGGACGCAGCGTCGAGGGCGCCTGAATGGTATTGAGACCAGCCGTGTTGGACGCCGTCGAGCACCCGACGACAGTCATTGCCATCATCACCAAGCCAACTGCTGACAACGATCCGCGCATCCAAACCATCATCGGCTTGCTCCTGCCTAAGGCTTAATAAAGGTTAACATTTAGCCGGCTTATAGCCAAACCACACCACATGTTCAATCGTCGAACCTATCGAACTCAGCAATGCCTGTGAATGTGGCCCATTTTGGGGTCAATGCCCGCCAAACTCTATGGTTCCAGCATTTCGCGCAACAAGTCGTCCGCCAGCACTCGCGCGTCCGCCGCTTCCTCCTCGGGCACCTGCACCGGCACGCCCTTGGGACCGAACACCCCCGGCAATCCCGGAAGGCCGCCCTCGCCGCTTTCCAGCGGATGAAAGCCATGCGCCTTAAGCGCCACCACCAGCACCCGCGCCATTGACGGGTCCTCGACCTGGGCGATGATTTCAAAGCTCATGAATTGCCTCCGCTTGGACTATTCGATCCTGACCGGCACGCGTCCTGGCCGCAACCCCTCACGCGTGCATCGCTTGCATTCCCCCCGCTTGCATGGTGCATTCGCCAGCAAGCCGTTTCACCGCAAGGTGATTTGCCGCTCGGTAGGCAGGACTTAGGGTACGCGGCGACACGCTCGTCAAAGGGAACGGAATGGGCGCCTATATACTTCGCCGCCTGCTGCTGATGATCCCGACCGTCTTCGGCATCATGGCCATTTCCTTTCTCGTCGTGCAGTTCGCCCCCGGCGGCCCTGTCGAACAGGCCATCGCCAATATGAGCGGCGCCCAGAACTCGATGACCCAGCGCGTCACGGGCAGCGATACCGGCGATTTCACCGACGCTGCGCCCCAACAAGCCAATGCCGCCAACGGCTCCACCTATCGCGGCTCGCGCGGCCTGTCGCCCGAACTTATCGCCCGCATCGAAAAGCAGTTCGGCTTCGATAAACCACCGCTCGAGCGCTTCGGCATGATGCTGTGGAACTACCTCCGCTTCGATTTTGGCGACAGCTATTACCGCGACATTTCGGTGGTCGACCTGATCAAGGAGAAGATGCCGGTCTCGATCTCGCTAGGCCTGTGGATGACACTGATTTCCTACGGCATTTCCATCCCGCTGGGCATCAAGAAGGCCATCACCGAAGGCTCGCGCTTCGACGTCTGGACCTCCACCGTCATCATCGTTGGCTACGCCATTCCGGGGTTCCTCATCGCCATCGCCCTGATCGTGGTCTTCGCCGGCGGCAGCTTCTGGTCGCTATTCCCCTTGCGCGGGCTGACCTCGACGGGATTTGACAGCTTCCCCTGGTATCGCCAGGTCATCGACTATTTCTGGCATCTGGTGCTGCCCATCATCGCCATGGCGCTCGGCGCTTTCGCCACCACCACCATGCTCACCAAGAATTCGTTTCTCGACGAGATCGGCAAGCAATACGTCACCACCGCCCGTTCCAAGGGTCTCACCGAAAACCAGGTGCTCTACCGCCACGTTTTCCGCAACGCCATGATGCTGATCATCGCCAGCTTCCCCGGCGCTTTCGTCGGCGCCTTCTTTGGCGGCTCGCTGCTGATCGAAACCATCTTCTCGCTCGACGGCCTTGGGCGCCTGGGATTCGAGGCCATCACCAGCCGCGATTATCCCGTGGTCTTCGCCACGCTCTATGTCTTCTCGCTGCTGGGCCTGGTCATCGGGCTCATCTCGGATCTCGCCTATATGTGGGTCGACCCGCGCATCGATTTCGAAAGCCGCCAGGTATGAGCGAGCTCGCCGCCGAGGCCGGCGCCACCAAACCGCGCGCCGACTGGCTGTCACCGATGAACCGGCGCCGCCTCGACGCCTTCCGCCGCAACCGCCGCGGTCACTGGTCGCTGTGGATTTTCCTCGTCCTGTTTGTCATCACCCTGGGCTCCGATTTCATCGCCAATGACCGGCCGATCCTCGTCAGCTACAAGGGCGAATTGCTGACCCCCGCCTTCGTCGATTACCCCGAGTCCAAATTCGGCGGCTTCCTCGCCTATACCAACTACAGCGACGAGTTCATCGCCGACGAGATCGCCGCCAATGGCTGGATGCTGTGGCCGCCCATCCGCTTCAGCTACAACACCGTGGACAGTTTCACCCCTCAGTCTGGCGCCGTCGCTCCCAGCTGGATGATGAGCCGCGACGCTCGCTGTGCCGGCTATCCCCTGCTCGCCGCCGACCCCGGCTGCAATTGGGGGACCTATCACTGGCTGGGCACCGACGATCGCGGCCGCGACGTGCTGTCCCGCCTAATCTACGGCTTCCGCATCTCCATCCTGTTCGGCCTCGTGCTGACGGTCCTGTCTTCCATCATCGGCGTCGCCGCCGGCGCCGTGCAGGGCTATTTTGGCGGCTGGACCGACCTGCTGTTCCAGCGCTTCATCGAAATCTGGACCTCGGTCCCGGCGCTTTATCTCCTGCTGATCATCTCCAGCGTCATTGCCCCCAGCTTCTGGGTGCTGCTCGGCATCCTGCTGCTATTCTCCTGGGTATCGCTGGTCGGCATTGTCCGGGCCGAATTCCTGCGCGGCCGCAATTTCGAATATATCAACGCCGCCCGCGCGCTGGGCGTCTCCAACCTCACCATCATGTGGCGCCACCTGCTGCCCAACGCCATGGTCGCCACCCTGACCTTCGTGCCCTTCATCCTCTCGGGCTCCGTCGCCACGCTGACCTCGCTCGATTTCCTCGGCTTCGGCCTGCCCGTCGGCTCCCCCTCGCTGGGCGAATTGCTGGCGCAGGGCAAGAACAATCTCCAGGCCCCCTGGCTCGGCCTCACCGGCTTCTTCACCATCGCCATCATGATGACCCTCCTCGTCTTCATCGGCGAAGGCGTCCGCGACGCCTTCGATCCAAGGAAGACACCGGCATGACCGCGCCGCTCCTCTCTATCCGCGATCTGACCATCGCCTTCGGCCCCAGCACCGCGGCTAGGTCGGTGTCCTTCGATATCGCCCCCGGCGAAACCGTGGCGCTGGTCGGCGAGAGCGGGTCGGGAAAATCCGTCACCGCATTGTCGATCCTCAAGCTGCTGCCGCCCACCGCGGCGCTCTCCGGCCAGGTCAACTTCAAAGGCAAGAACCTGCTCTCCGTCTCCGCTGCCGAACTACGCGCCGTGCGCGGCAACGATATTTCGATGATCTTCCAGGAGCCGATGACCTCGCTCAACCCGGTCCACACCATCGGCCGGCAAGTCGAGGAAGTCCTCGCCATCCACAAGGGACTGCGGGCCAATGCCGCCCGCGCCCGCACCATCGAACTGCTCGAACAGGTCGGCATTCCCGATCCGGCCAGCCGCCTTGCGTCCTACCCGCACCAGCTTTCGGGCGGTCAGCGCCAGCGCGTCATGATCGCCATGGCACTCGCCAACGAGCCCGACCTGCTCGTGGCCGACGAACCCACCACCGCGCTCGACGTCACCGTCCAGGCCCAGATCCTGCTGCTGCTCAAGCAACTCCAGCAGCGCCTCGGCATGGCCATGCTGTTCATCACCCATGACCTTGGCATCGTCCGGCGCATCGCCGACCGCGTCTGCGTCATGACCCAGGGCGAAATCGTCGAGACCGGCCCCGTCGCCCAGGTCTTCGATAGCCCGCAGCACCCCTATACCAAGCGCCTGCTCGCCGCCCAGCCCAAGGGCCAGCCGCCTCTGGCCAATACCGAAGCGCCACTCGTTGTACAAGCTACCGACATCCGCGTCTGGTTCCCCGTCAAGGCCGGCCTGCTGCGCCGCACCGTCGGCCACATCAAGGCCGTCGACGGTGTCGATGTCGCCATCCGCCAGGGTGAGACGCTCGGCGTCGTCGGCGAAAGCGGCTCGGGCAAATCCACGCTGGGGGCGGCGCTGCTGCGGCTGATTTCCTCCAAGGGCCGCATCGTCGTGCTCGGCAATGAAATCCAGCAAAAATCCTGGCGCGCCATGCGCCCGCTCCGCGCCGATATGCAGATCGTCTTCCAGGACCCCTACGGCTCGCTCAGCCCCCGCCTTTCGGTCGCGGGCATCATCGGAGAGGGCCTTGAGGTGCACGCGCCCAGTATCGGCAAGGCCGAGCGCGAAGACCGGGTCATCAAGGCGCTGGAGGAGGTCGGCCTGCCGCCCGAAACCCGCTTCCGCTACCCCCACGAATTCTCCGGCGGCCAGCGCCAGCGCATCGCCATCGCCCGCGCCATGGTGCTGTCGCCCAAATTCGTTGTGCTGGACGAGCCCACCTCGGCGCTCGACGTGTCGATCCAGGCCAACGTGGTCGACCTGCTGCGCGAGCTGCAACAAAAGCACGGCCTCACCTATATGTTCATCTCCCACGACCTCAAGGTCATCCGCGCCCTTGCCAATACGCTGATCGTCATGCGCAATGGCCGCATCGTCGAGCAGGGCCCCGCCGCCGATATCTTCGCCTCCCCGCAGGAAGACTATACCAAAGCCCTCATGGCCGCGGCCTTCGATGTCGCGGTGATCTGACGCGAAAACTTGAGCGCATCGCCTCTATACATCCCCTCCATTCCCCCTAAACTGCCGTCACAAAACCGCCATCCGCCCGGGAGCGCCCCATGAAATTCGCAGCCCTCGCCGCCTTCGCCCTTATGCTGCTCGCCCCCGCTCTGCCCGCGCTTGCTCAACAGGACAAACCCGACACCTGGCTGCATGCCAGCTCAGCCATCGGCGAGCCAAAATATCCCGAAGGCTTCGCCCATTTCGACTACGTCAATGTCGATGCGCCCAAGGGCGGCACGGTGCGTATGGGCGCACTGGGGGGCTTTGATACCTTCAATCCCATCCTGCCCAAGGGCGAGGTGGCCGGTGGTCTTGGCCTGATCTACGAAACTCTGATGACCCCCTCGCAGGACGAGGTGCTGACCGATTATGGCCTCTTGGCCGAGGCGTTGAAATTTCCCGCCGACTATTCCTCGGTCACCTTCCGCATGAACCCCAAGGCCAAATGGAACGATGGCGAACCGGTCACCGTCGCCGATGTGATCTGGTCGTTCAACACCGCCAAGGAGTTGAGCCCGCAAATCGCCCAGTATTACGCCAATGTCACCGGCGTCACCGAGACCGCTCCCGGCGAAGTCACCTTCACCTTCGATCAGACCGGCAACCGTGAACTGCCCAAGATTCTCGGCCAGTTGATGATCCTGCCCCAGCACTGGTGGGAGGGCACCGACGCCAAGGGCAATAAGCGCAATATCGGCGCCTCCACGCTGGAACCGCCGCTTGGCTCGGGCCCCTACGAGCTCGCCAGCTTCGAAGCCGGCAAGACCATCAGTTACAAGCGCGTCGAAAACTATTGGGGCAAGGATCACCCCACCCAGGTCGGCGAGAACAATTTCGATCAATATCGCATCGAATATTTCCTCGACCAGACCGTCGAATTCGAGGCTTTCAAGGGCGATCAGTTCGATTGGTGGATCGAGCCCTCCGCCCGCGGCTGGGCCACCGGCTATGACATTCCCGCCGTCAAGGATGGCCGCATCATCAAGGAACTGTTTCCCCAGACCTATAACGGCTCGGGCATTATGTGGGCCTTCATCCCCAATCTGCGCCAAGCGAAATTCCAGGACCCGCGCGTTCGCGAAGCCCTCAACTATGCTTTTGATTTCGAGGAACTGCAAAAAACCCTGTTCTTCAACCAGTATCAGCGCATCGACAGCTATTTCTTCGGCCTGCCGTTCCGCTCGTCGGGCCTCCCCGAGGGCAAGGAACTCGACATCCTCAATTCGGTGAAGGACAAAATCCCCGCCAGCGTCTTCACCACGCCCTATACCAATCCCGTCAGCGGCGACGCGCAAAAATTGCGTACCAACCTGCGCACCGCACTGGGCCTGCTCACCGAGGCCGGCTACCACCTCGACGGCAACCGCCTCATCGATGCCAATGGCACGCAGCTCAGCTTCGAGATCCTGCTCGATAGCCCCACTATCGAGCCGGTCGCCACCAACCTCACGACCAACCTTGCCCAGATCGGCATCAATGCCACCATCCGCATCGTCGATGGCCCGCAATATATCAACCGCGTCCGCAGCTTCGACTACGACATGATCTACGAGGCCTGGGCGCAGTCCTTCTCGCCCGGCAATGAGCAGCGCTATTTCTGGGGCTCGGCTTCGGCCAAGGAAGAGGGCTCGCAGAACTATGCCGGCATCGCCGATCCCGGCGTCGACGCCCTGATCGACAAGGTCATTTACGCCGCCGACCGCGACACCCTGGAAGCCGCCACCAAGGCACTCGACCGCGTGCTGCTGGCCAACCACTACGTCGTCCCCAGCTACACGCTGCGCACCGCCCGCGTCGCCCGTTGGGACCGCTTCAGCCACCCCGAACCATTGCCCGAATTCGGGATCGGCTTCCCCACCACCTGGTGGTACGACGACGCCAAGGCGGCCAAGGTGGGTGGGCAATAGCGGGGGCACGCCCTCGTGGTTCGAGGCTCGCAAAGAGCTCGCCCCTCACCATGAGGGCTACTCCTGGACCGAGTTCTCAACAGCCCTCATGGTGAGGTGCGCCGCTTGGCGCCTCGAACCACGAGGGCGTGGCACTCAGTAGTCACTCTCATAAAACACGCCGAGGCTGGAATTGCCGTCCTGCCCGGCGGCGCCCTGCACCTTGAGATCATTGGTGACGTCCAGATTGATCGTCACCTTGCTCTGCCCGTTAGCGCCGGCCTGCACGCCCAAATACACATTGTCCTGGATATAGGTCCCCGCCTGCACGGCGACATTGCCCTGAGCGTCGGTGACCACATCCAGATCGTCCAGCCCCGCGGCGCCGCGTAGGCTATCGAGCAGCGAGGGGTTCGAGCCGCCGCCGACCAGTTCAGCCGCGGCTCCCGCCAATTTTGCCAGTTGCAGCGGCGACAATTCGCCCATTCCGCGCTTGAAGATCAGCCGGCTCAGCACTTCGTCCTGCGGTAGCATCGGGGTCGAGGTGAAGCTCACATTGATATCCGAAACCCGGCCGGACACGGTGACGAACACCGTGATGCCCTCACCCTCGGTGCGCGCCACGAGGTTCAACTCAGGGTCGAGATCGCCCACCAGCGTCACGGTGCCGCTGTCGAAGGTCACCCGCTGGCCCAGGATCGCCAACCGCCCGCGGTTGAGCGAGAAAGCGCCTACCGGCTGGATGTCGCCGATCGGTCCGGTGAGCCGCACCGAACCGCCAACTTCGGCGTCAAGTCCCCGGCCGCGAATGAAAATCTGGTTTGGGGCGTTGACGGTGATGTCGAGGAGGACACCACCGGGGCGGGTCTGGGGGACCGGGGCGCCGGCGGCATCGACGCGGGCGCGAACAAGAGTTTGCTCGACTTGCGGGGGTGCGTCGACATGCTTGACGTCGATCATCGTGGCGCCACCGCCGAGGCTTTCGGGCACGGTGATGTCGGCCTTTTCTACCAGTACGTTGCCGCTCAGGAGGGGGTTGCCGGTGAGGTTCCCGGTCAGTGCCAGATTGCCCTGCACGGTGGCCACGAACATATTGCCGTCAGCGTAACGCGCTGAATTCAAAGCCAGTTTTACGTTTGCGGGGAAACCGCCGCTGAGTCCAATCGAGCCCGATGCCGCCACCGAGCCGCCAGTCGCGAGCCCGGCCGTAAGGCTGTCGATCACCAGATTATTGCCGCTGAGACTGGCCGAGCCGGTGATGCCGTGCAGCCGTAAATTCAGTTCGGGGTCGATGTAACCGGCGTTGCTGGTTGACACCCGTCCACCGAATTTCGGCGCCGCGATGCTGCCAGACACCTGCGCGTCAAGGCTCACCGAGCCGCTCAACTGACCACCGCGATCGGCTACGAAACGCTGCGCTAATGCTAGCGGCGCGTTACCCTTGAGCGTCACATTCAGCCCGTTCCCGCTCAACGGCACTCTGCCCGAGCCGCTGATGGTCAATCCACCATTCCCGTTCGCCGACAAACTCGCCAGCGACACGGTCTGGGCGGCATAGGTGCCGGTTGCATTCAGGCTCAGCGGCGCGATGCCAAAGTCCTTGATCGCCGCCGCATTGATGCCTGCACCACGCGCTTCGAACGCCACTTTGGGGTCGCTGCCGCTGCCGGTGATCGTAGCGCGGCCGTCCAGTGTTCCGGCCAGCCCCAGGCTTGGGACGACCGCATTGGCGATCGACAGCGGTAGTTGGCTGATGTCGAGCGCGATGTTCAGCGCCTCGCCCGCCGAACCGCTGGCGGTGATGCTGCCCGAGCCGACATCGAACCGCACGGCATCGAGCGACAGCGTCGAGCCCGCCACGGTGAGCACCGTCGGCTTGGCCAATCGCGCCGAGAGTTGTCCCTGGTCCAGCTGCGCCCGATCGAGCGCCAGGCGATAGCCGCCGGTGATCGCGGCCAGCGATCCGGCGACATCGACATTGGTGCCGGTCGCCAGATGGGCTTGCGCGTCGAATGCCGTGGCGACGCCGGTCAGGCTCCTTTGATATTGCTGGCTCGCCTTGGCGGTCAGCGTATCGATGGTCAGGCCGGCGGCATGCACCGCGCTTGCCGTCACCGTTCCGTCGATTTCCGGCACGCCGAACGCATCGCTGGCGCCCGCCTGGATATCGGCCGCGCCGACGCTGATATCGTTGACAACGACATTGCGCAACGTGCCCTTGACGGTCGCGTTCTGCCGCTCGCCATCCGGCGTCATTTGTACTTCCAGATGCACTTCGCCCTTGGCATCGAGCAGGGCCAGCGCTGCCGCCACCGAGATGTCCGGGGAGTCCACATAGAGCGAGCCATCGACCAACCCGGCTGTGTCGCGGTTGAAGCCGCCGGTCACCCGCGTTCCAGCCGCCTGGAAGTCGATATCGTTCAGCGCCTGGCCGCCATCGCCGAGATCGACCTTAGCCACGAGGCTGGTCTTGAACCCGTCGAGCATGCCGTCGCCGGTGATATTGCCCGTCAGCCCGCTCTTGTCCGAGCGCCCCGCAAAAGTCAGCGTGCCCTGGCGGAAATCGCGTCCCGCCAACTGCCCCGCCGCCAAGCCGGCATTCAGGTTCAGGTCCAGCACCCCGTCCTGGCCTTTGGTCGTGCCGACCACCTTGACGGCGCCCTTGCCCTGATCGCTCAGTAGCGCCAGATCGGCGAGGTCGAGATTGAAGGTGAAATCCGCCACGGCGCTCGAATAGCTGCCATCGGCCAGCAATTGCACCTGTTGATTGCCCAGCTTGAAATTCTGAGCTGTCAGCCCCGCCTCGGTCCGCGCCACGCGACCCGACAGCGCCACGGTGCCGGCCAGAATGCCGTCGGCGATCTCATCGTCGATCTTGAGGTTCGTGCCGGTTCCGTCCAGCGTCAGGTCAAACCCGCCGGTCAGCGGGCTAAGCGTGCCATTGGCCTTGAGCGACAGGCCACCATTCAAATCACGCCCGGCCATTCCCGAGAACGGCGCGATGCTGCTCGTCTCGACCGCCACGTCGCCCCTGAATTCGGGGCCATCCAGCACCCCGGCCAACCCCGCCGTCAGCGCCTTGCCGACCAGCCGGAACTGCGCGAGCTGTACCGGCTCGCCCGCATTCCACAGCCCGGCAATACCCAGGCCTATACTGTCACCCAGCGCCGCCTTGACCTCGTCCGCAGCCTCGATGCCCGCGATGGTGCCGTCGCCGTTGAACGTCAGCCGCCGCTTTGCCGGATCGCTCAGGTTGGCCGCCACGCCGCCCAGCGTCAGCGCCATGGTCTGCGCTGCGAAATCGCCGGTGGTCAGGCCCTTCACGTCGAGCGTCGAACTCCAGTTTTCCGAATTGTCCTGTCCGAAATTGATCGCCACCTGTGCGCCATTGACGCTGACCGGCGCGCCCGGCACCGGCAGCAATACCGGCGTTCCGGCTGGGTCAGCCACCACGGCGTTGAGCGTCAACTGGCGCAGGAAATTGTCCGGCGTCGTTTCCGCCGCGCCTTCGAGCAGCAATTGCCCGCCACTCAGCTTCAGGCCCGAAATCGAAAGCCCGCCGCCCGTGCGCACCAGCGCGTTGGCCGTCAGTGCCGACTCGGCGCCAAAGAACGGCTGGTATTGCGGCGCCATCAGGCTTGATACTGGCCCGCGCAGATCGGCCGCGATGGCAAAGCCGTCTGCTGTCTGGTTCACCGTCGCGCCGCCGCCCAAAGCCGTCTGCCCATTGGCCTTGAGCGTCAGCGTGGTCTGCAGGTCAGCGACCGGCCCCTTGCCGGCGATCGCCAGTTCGACAGCAGGCTTTCCCTCGATATTGAGCAGGTTGGCCATCACCCCATTGGGCGGTTCGGTCAGCGTCACGCCCACATCCACGACGTTGTCGGCCTTGGTATAATTGGCCATCAGTGCCAGCGTGCCGCCCGGCCCGTCCAGCCGCACGATATCGAGCTTGGAGGTCAGGTTGCCCCCCTCCAGCGTCAACGCACCGTTGAGCGAAATCGCCGAACCCAGCCCGAACACGCCCGCGCCGAACGTCACCTTGGGGATCGACAGTTGTTCCAGGATCACCGCCACCGGAAATTCGGGAATGGTTAGCGTTCCCGCTTCCGCGGGCGGCAGATCGACGCCCTCGGCGGGCTTGGCATTGCGCAGATAATCGATCGAGTCCGCCGTCAGCGACTTGACCTCGAGCCGCCCCAGGAACAGCGCCCCCTGGTTCCAGGTCAGCCGCGCATTATTGACCCGCAGCCACACCCCTTCGGCATCCGAAATGGTGATTTCGCGAATGGCGATATCCGAACCCAGCGCGCCTTCGATATTGCTGAGCCGGATCTGCCGCTCCGGCGTCGAGAGCCGGTCCTGCACGAAGCTAGTGAGCCAGTCCTTCTGCTCGTCCGGGCTCATCGTCATCACGTCCTGCGCGACGATGACGGCTGGCACGGCGACAGCCAGCCCCAGCACGACGAGCACGAGAACAACCAGCCGCCGCGGCAGCGATATGAGGCGCGAAATCAAAACGACTGTCCTATGCCGACGTAAATTGCATAGTCGGGATCGCCGGCGCGCTTGTTGAGCGGGATGGCGATATCGGCCCGCAATGGCCCCAGCCCGGTATAATAGCGCACGCCGATGCCGGCCCCGAGCCTGAGGTCCTCAAGGCCGGGGAACCGGTCAGCCGCCACATAGCCACCGTCGATGAAACCGACGACGCCAATATCCTTGGTCACCTTGGCCCGCGCTTCCAGCGAGCCTTCCAGCAGATAGCGCCCACCGGTGACATTGCCGTTGCCGTCATCGACGCCGATGGATTTGAAACCATAGCCGCGCACAGAGCCACCGCCGCCAGCGAAAAACAGCTTGTCGGGCGGGATTTCCGACAGACTTGGCCCGACGAGTGCGCCGGCCTTTAGCCGTGCAGCCAGCACGAATTGATTGTCTTCGCCAAAGCCAAAGTAGGTCCGCCCTTCCAGCGTCAGGCGGGCAGCCGGATTGCCGTAGTTGAATTCGTAGAATGGCTCGACATTGGCCGAGGCGAAAATGCCGCCGGTCGGATCGACGGCGTCGTCACGCCCGTCATAGGTTATGCCGCCATAGAGGCCCGCCAGCGAGAAATCGCGGGTGCCGAATACGTCATCGAACCGGCTGCGCTCATATTCGACGCCGCCCTCGAAACTGATCTGGTCGGTCAACGTATGGTTCAACCCCAGCCGCCCATTGATCGAGGTTTCGGTATAGGTCGGATAGAGCGTTCTCTCCGCCGAAATGGCCGCGATCAGGTCGGTATCCGGCGTGAACACGCCCGGCTTGGTGAAGGTGCCGCCGAACTGATAGTCGAATTCTTCGGTATCGATCGGGAAGGCGATGCTGGCGATCTTGGCATCCAGCCGCAGCCGTTCGGCATGCCCGAACAGATTGCGCCACAGATGAAAGCCCTCGATCCCCAACCCGTCGATGGTCGAATAGGTCGCGCCGACGCCAAAGCGCCGCCCCGGCAATTCCTGCACGATCAGATTATAGGGTAGCAGCCCGTCCGAGCCGATCGCATCGGCCGCCTGCATCCGTGCCGCGCTGAACACTTCGAGCCGATCCAGCCGCTTTTGCGCCAGCTTCAGATCGTCGGGATCATATTCCTGGCCGGGCGAGATCCCGGTCTGCCAGCGCACGAAATCGGCGTCCATGTTCTCGGTGCCGCTGACCACGATATCGCCGAACGCCGCCTTGGCGCCCGGATTGACCGTGATGGTCACATCGACGGTCGAGCTGGCATGGTCGGCGACCACTTCGCGATTGGCGATCTCGGCCTTGGCATAACCCTGCTGCCGCCACGCCTCGAGCGCCAATTGCTCGGCCTTGAGCACGACGCTGGAGCGCGCGATCTCGCCGCTGCCAAAGCCTTCGCTGGAGGGTGGCTCGACAAAATCGCCCGGATCATTGGTGAGGGGCGCCTGGTTGACGACCTGCACCCGGTTAAACTTGAACAGCGGCCCCGGCGTCACCACGATCGCCACTGCCACTGGATCGGGCAGGTTCACATCCGGCGCCAGGCTTGAGGCTTCCACCCCGCCGACGCGAATGCTGATGCTGCCGCCGTAATAGCCCTCATTATAGAGCGCCGCCAGAATGCGCCGGTAGTCGCCGCGCGCCTTGGCCAGCAATCCCGCCGCGCCCGAGGCCGGCTCCCCGGCGTCGGCCACCAGTGCCGAGGCATTGCGCACCACGCCTTCGGCGGACCCGATCTGGGTCACCGAAACATCGACCGTATAGGGCTGCGGATCGGCGATCACCGCGTCGGCATCCTTGTCCGACTGGTCTTCGAACAGCTTGATGCCAAAAATTTCAAAAGCTGAAGCCTGCGGCGTCCAAGCGACGCTCGCCAGCGGCAGGGCGATGCCAAGCGCCCCCAAACTCAATACTATCCGCGCCAGCTTCAGTGGACCGTTCCCGTCGCTCGTTCCGCCCCTACCCGCCATTGGCGAGGACTGCCACTCTGCCTCATCGAGCCAGAAGATTCAGTTAAACTTGACTCTAATCGAACGCACTGACGCCGTGCGCGGCTAGAACGCGTTCAACTCTGTGGCAAGTTTAGGGCTACCCCAAGGCAATGAACACCCTGCCGGTCACAAAGTTTCGGTGTCGGGGCGGGATCGTTGCGGATGGGGAACAGTTGGGGGGAAGCCAGCCACGAAGACAAGTATAGCTCGGGCAGCAATGTGGCCGCACCCTCGGTCTTCCCGCGGACTTGATCCGCGGGCCTCTCGCCGCTTGTGCCGGATTGAGAGCGGCCCGCGGGTCAAGCCCGCGGGAAGTGCGGTGGGCGGCGAACCTCACTCCCGCGCTAGGGCCTCCACCGGGTCCAGCCGCGCTGCCGATCGGGCCGGCATGAAGCCGAACACCACCCCGATCAGGCTCGATGACACGAATGCCAGGATGATCGTTTGCGCCGAATAGGTCACCCGCGCGCCCGCCATCAGCGAAGTCAACGTCGCCCCCAGCCCGAACGAGAGCGCCACCCCCAGCGCTCCGCCCACAAAGCACACCAGCACCGCCTCGATCAGAAACTGCCGCAGGATATCGCCGCGCCGCGCGCCAACCGCCATGCGAATGCCGATCTCCTTGGTGCGCTCGCTGACGCTGACCAGCATGATGTTCATCACCCCGATCCCGCCCACCACCAGCGAGATCACCGCGATGGTGGAAATCAGCAGCGTCAGAGTCTGCGCCGTCGACTCGATAGTGTCGCGGATGGTGGCAGTATTTTGCAGGAAGAAGTCGGTCTTGCCGCTATGCAGGCGCGTCAGCAGCGCAGTGATCTCGTCCTCGGCCTGGTCCATATCGGCATCGTCGCTGACCCGCACGGCGATTGAACTCAGATAATTCTGCCCCAGGATGCGATCCATTGCGGTCGTATAGGGCAGGTAGACATTGGCGCTGTTATTGCCCGGCCCGAACCCGGTCACCGTCTCCACCACCCCGATCACCCGCACCGGCACCTTGTCGAGCAGGATCACCTGACCAATCGGGTCCTCGCCATTGACGAAGAAGGCGGAGGCCGCGTTCTGGTCGATCACCGCCTCCTGCGTTCGTTGGATCACGCTCTGCGCCGAGAACGGCACGCCCTGGGTGAAGGTGCGCCCATTGACCCGGAAATAGCTGTCGCCCACCCCGGTGATCGAGGCATTCGAGGACGTATTGCGGAACAGCACCGTGGCATTGGACGTCACCTGCGGGCTGACGCTGTCGGCATAGCTTTGCGTCGCGATCGCGTCGGCATCCGAGGGCAGCAACGTCTGGATGCGCGCGCTGCGCCGGTCACCGAAGCCGGTCCCCGGATAGATGTTGATCGTATTGGTGCCGAGCGAGGAGATATTGCTCAGCACCGTCTCCTGGCTGCCCTGTCCCAAAGCCACCACGCTGACCACAGAGGCAATGCCGATGATGATGCCCAGCATGGTCAGGAACGTGCGCAGCTTGTGCGCCACCATGGCCCGCATCGCCATGCGCAGCGCCTCGCCGGCCCGCGAAACCCCCTCGCGCCAGCGCGCGACTTTGCGCATCGGCTCCTCGGCGCGCACCGCCCCAAAGGTCTCGGTGTTCCGCCGATCGGCAATGATCGCCCCGTCGGAAATCTCGATCACCCGCTCCGCTTGCGCGGCGATCAGTGGGTCATGCGTCACGATGATGATGGTGTGGCCGTCCCTATGCAGCTCGGCCAGCAGGGCCATCAATTCCTTGCCGCTCTTGGAGTCCAGCGCCCCCGTGGGCTCGTCGGCCAGGATCACCTCGCCGCCATTCATCAGCGCCCGCGCTACGCTGACGCGCTGCTGCTGCCCGCCCGATAGCGCCCCGGGCCGATGGCTTAGGCGGTCGCCCAGGCCCAGCCGCGTCAATAGCGAAATCGCTCGCTTGCGCCGTGCCGCCGGCTGCGCTCCGGCATAGATGGCGGCCATTTCCACGTTTTCGACGGCGTCGAGATCGGTCAGCAATTGATAACGCTGGAAGATGAAGCCGAAATGCTCGCGCCGCAGTTCCGCCAGCGCGTCCGGGCCCAGTCTGCCCACTTCGCGCCCGGCGAATTTGTAGGTGCCCGCGCTGGGTCGATCGAGGCACCCCAGGATGTTCATCAGCGTCGATTTGCCCGAGCCCGACTGGCCCATGATGGCCACCATCTCACCCGCAAAAATATCGAGGTCGATGTCCTTGAGCACGGTGACGGTTTCCGGCCCGGTCTGGAACCGCCGGCTGAGGCCCCTTATCGCGATGATCGGATCGGCCATCAGGGCCGCCCGCCGAACACGCCCGGTCCGCCAAATCCGCGCTGCCCGCCGCCCGTTGGCCGCGCCGCCGCGGTCGTCGTACCGCTCTGGATCACTTGGTCGCCTTCGCTCAGCCCATCGGTGATTTCGGCGCTCACATTGTTGTCCAGCCCCACCGTCACCGGCTGCGGCTTGGTGGTCTGCGTCTGCGGATCATAGACCAGCACCATCGGCTTGCCGTCGCGATCCTTGCGCAGCACGCCCGAGGGCACGACCAGCACCTTCTCGGCCTCGTCGAGCACGATGGTCACCTGCGCGGTCATCGAAATGCGCAGCCGGTGGTCCAGGTTCGGCACATCGAACAGCCCGTTGTAATAGATGGCGGCGTCCGTCGTGGTGGTCTCGGAATTAATCGATGTCGGCGCCGGCTCCACCGCGCGCAGCTTGGCATCGATCTGCACGTCGGGCTCGCCCAATATGGTGAAATAGACCCGCTGTCCGGGCGCCACGCGCACCACGTCGGCCTCGGAAATCTCCGCCTTGATCACCATCGTGTCCAGGTTGGCGATCTTGACGATGGTGGGAATCTGCTGCGACGCCGTGACCGTCTGCCCCTCATCCACCAGCAGCGCCACGATGGTCCCGTCATTGGGCGCCACGATCTTGGTACGGCTCAGGTTGAGCTGCGCGCTTTCCACCTGCAGCGTCGATTGCGCGATCTGCGCATCCAACCCGTCGATCTGAGCTTCCGCCGATTCCACAGCCGCCTGCGCGGTCTCGAAATCGGTCTGGGCGATGAGGCTCTGCTGGAACATCTGCGTGGCGCGCGTCAGCGCCGCCTTGACCTGGGCCAGGTTGGCCACCTGCGCCCGCTTCTGCGCCTGGATACCGGCCAGTGCCGCCTCCGCGGCCTTGACCGCATTCTCCTGGTTCAGCGAGTCGATCTGGGCAATCAGGTCGCCCTTCTTGACGTTCTGCCCCAGCACCACATTGACGCTATCGATCCGGCCCGACACTTCGGCGCCGACGCTAACCAGCGAGGCCGCCTCCAGCACACCCGATGCCAGCACCGTCTTTTCGATATCGCCCCGCTTGACCGCGACCGTATTGGGCACGCTCGCTGCCTGCGGCGCCGCAAAATGCCACCACGCGGCGGCCGCAAGGCCACCCACTATCACCACGGCTAGCAGCAGGCGGACAAAAATCTTCAAACCCGGACACTCCCATTCGTCTGGCAATATAGGGACGATCCGGAGGTTCGTAACGTTAGGACTTGGAAAGCTGCATTGCCATTCGGCAAGCTTCCTACTCGCCGCACCAATCCCCCTCACCCGGCCTCCGCTTTGCTCGGCCACCCTCTCCCGAGGGGGAGAGGAATCTTGAAAACCCGGCGCTCTCTTATTCTTCTCCCACCGGGGAGAAGGTGGCCCGAAGGGCCGGATGAGGGGGAGTTCTCCTCCGCATTGCACCCTTGACTGCTCCAACGCTCCAGCCCAGTTTGCCGCCAATCCCTCCGATCCGGACTCGCCCTATGTACAAGACCCTCGACCCCGCTGGCTTCACCGTCTTCATCACCGGCGCCACCTCCGGCTTCGGCGCCGCCGCCGCCCGCCGCTATGTCGCCGCAGGCGCCCGTGTGATCGCCTCCGGCCGCCGCGGCGATCGCCTCGCCGATCTCAAGGCTGAGCTGGGCGAGCGCTGCCACACTATCGAACTCGATGTCCGTGACCGTCCCGCCCTCGAAGCCGCCATTGCCGGCCTGCCCGCGCCCTTCGACGCGGTCAATATCGTGCTCGCCAATGCGGGCCTGGCGCTGGGCCTGCAGCCCGCCGCCGAAGCCAGCCTCGATGATTGGGAAACCATGGTCGATACCAATATCCGCGGCCTGATGGTCACCATCCGCGCCCTGCTGCCCGGCGTCATCGCCCGGGGCGGCGGCCACATTGTCACCCTGGGTTCGGTGGCCGGCGAATATGCCTATCCGGGCGGCAGCGTCTACGGCGCCACCAAGGCCTTTGTGAAGCAGTTTGCCATGAACCTGCGAAGCGACCTGCAGGGCAAGAATGTCCGCGTCACCAATATCGAGCCGGGCCTGACCGAAACCGAATTCTCGCTGGTCCGCTTCAAGGGCGACGACACCAAGGCGGCCGCCCCCTATGCGGGCACCACGCCGATGAACGGCGACGACATCGCCGAAGCCATCTTCTGGGCTACCACCCTGCCCGCCCACGTCAATATCAACCGCCTCGAAATGATGGCGACGACCCAAGCCTGGGGCCCTTTTGCGATTCATCGGGAGGGGTGAGGCTTCTCTCCACCTCTCCCTTGGGGGAGAGGTCGACCCTCTTGGGTCGGGTGAGGGGGCCTTCCCCACACACCTCACCCAGTAAAGGCCCCCTCACCCGGCCTTCGGCCGACCTCTCCCCCAAAGGGAGAGGTGAAGACCGCCCTTAACAATCCCCTAACCATTTAGTTGCACCGGAAAAAAATCCCCCCTCATATGCGAGGATGAAACCCGCCGCCGCCTCGCCCGGTCTGCTGCTCGTCGCCGTCGTGCTGCTCTGCGTGGTGCTGACGTGGGTGACCTTTGCGGCGGCCACCAGTATGCCCCGCATGGGCCTGACGCTGCTCGCATCCCCCGATGGAAGCGTCGTCACTATCGCGGGCGTGGACCTGAACGCGCGGATCGACAATCCGGGCATCGTTCCGGGCGCCCGGCTGCGGGCCATTGGCACGGTGCCCGCCCCCGGCAGCGCCCCCGCCGACCCGATCCTGCTCGAGGCCGACGACGTCCGCCCCGAGCCTGATAGCCTCGACACCTATGCGGCGCTCGACGCCTTCTATGCCCGTCAATCCATGCTGGCGGCCATCGTGGCCCAACCCCGAGTAACGCTCTATCTCGTCAACCCGCTGACCGGGGCCGATTACACCGTCGTCGCCTATCCCAAGGGCAGCCCGTGGTGGACACTGCCCAGCGGCTTCTGGGTGCAATTCCTGACCGGCATTGCGGGCACGCTGATCGCCGGCTGGGTCTGGGCGCTGCGGCCACGCGCGCTGGGGCCCATCATGTTCGCGCTGACCGCCGTGGGCCTGATTGGCGCCACGACGACATCGGCCATCTACGCCAATCGCGAACTGGCTATCAACGGCGACTGGTTCGCCGCGATGATCCCGATCAATCACGCCGGCTCGCTCATGTTCGGCCTCGCCATAATTGGCCTGTTCCTGTGCTATCCGTGCCGGCTGGTTCGCCCGCGGTGGCTGCTGATTCTGCCGCTGGTGCTGCTGGTCGCCATGGGGCTCGACCTGGCCGAAATCGGCGCCGGCCCGGCCCAGCTCTATCTGTGGGTCGCGGTGGAAACGCTGGCCATTTTCATCACCATCGCCGCGCAATGGTGGTCGACCCGTCGGCATCCGTCGGACCGCGCGGCGCTGGGCTGGATCGGCCTGTCGGTGATCGCCGGCGCCGGCAGCTATACGCTGCTCGGCGCCGCGCCGGTGCTGCTGCACCTGCCCTTCGGCGTGCCGCAGAGCCACGTCACCGGCGTGCTCGTCGTCATCTATGTCGGCCTCGCGCTCGGCCTGCTGCGCTATCGCCTGTTCGAGCTGGGCCGCTGGGCCTACCGCATCCTGTTCTATACCGTGGGCGCGCTGCTGCTGCTCACCTTCGACGCCGTGCTGGTGATTGCGCTCGATCTCGACAGCGCCCCCGCTTTCGGGCTGGCGCTCGTTGCGGTTGGCTTTCTTTACCTGCCGCTGCGCGATTGGCTCTGGCGGCGCCTGATGCGCAGCCGCCAGATCGAGGATCATCAGCTTTTCGCCGCCGCCATCGACGTGGCCTTCGCCCCCTCGCGCCAGGACAGCGCCATCCGCTGGCGCAACCTGCTGGCGCGCCTGTTCGACCCGCTGGAGCTGGCCGAAGCCGAGGCCGATATCGCCCAGCCGAGCCTCCCCGGCGATGGGCTGACCCTGTTCCTGCCAGCCATTGCGGGCGCCCCTGCGCTCCGCCTGGCCTATCCGTTCGCCGGCCGTGGCCTGTTCACGCCCGAACACCTGCAACTCGCCAATCAACTCGTTACCCTCACCGAACACGCCGAAGCCGGCCGCGCCGCCTATACGCGCGGCGTCGGCGAGGAGCGCCGCCGCATGGCCCGCGACCTGCACGACGATGTCGGCGCCCGCCTGTTGACCGGCCTGCACACCGCCGACGCCGCCACCCGTCCCATATTGCAGGCCGCACTTTCGGACATCCGCGCTATCGTTTCAGGCCTGTCCGGCGATGAGGCCAGTCTCGACCGCGTCCTTGCAGAAACCCGCCATGAGACCGCACGTCGCCTTGAAGCGGCCGGCATCGCACTCGATTGGCCCGTCAATGACATGAGTGGCGACGCCATCCAGCTCGATTATCGCCTGCACAAGGCGCTGACCTCCTCGGTGCGCGAAATCGTCTCCAACGTCATCCGCCACGCCGAGGCGAGCGCGCTGGCCGTCAGTCTCTACCTCGACGACGATCACCTCACGCTTCACTTCGCCGATAATGGCATCGGTCTCGCCACTACCGCCTTGGCGGGCGAAACCCAGGGCTTTGGCCTGCGCAATCTGCGTCACCGCATCGAGGATGTCGGCGGCCGGCTGACGCTGACCAATACCGGCAAAGGCACCGCCATCGGTATCGACGTCCCGTTGCGCGCCGCCGTGTCCACCCCGGATCGGGGGCTGTCAGCCCTGCCCGAAGCGCTAGGGTCTGCTCCATGAACAGTTCACCCCAAACCGGCCTTTGCCTGCTGGTGGAAGACCAGCCGCACACGCGCGACTGGATGCTCGGCGTCCTCGCCAGCGCCTTTCCCGGCCTGCGCGTCGCCACTGCCGGCACGCTGAAGGCCGCCCAGCAGTGGCTCGATGCCAATGGCACCAAGCTGACGCTGGCCGTCGTCGATATCGGCCTGCCCGATGGCTCGGGCGTCGATATCGTGCGGCGCCTCGCCGCCGAGTTTCCCAATGCCCTGCCCGTCGTCGCCACCATTTACGACGATGACGCCCACCTGTTCGAGGCCATCGCGGCCGGCGCCCGTGGCTATGTGCTCAAGGACGAGGAAGCCAACCTCCTTGTCGGGTACCTCAAGCGCATCGAAAGCGGCGAGCCGCCGCTCTCCCCCTCCATCGCCCACCGCATGCTGGCCCATTTCCGCGGCCCCGCATCGGCGCCCGCCGACGCAGCCGGGCTCAGCCCGCGCGAGACCGAAGTATTAACCCTCTTGGCACGTGGCATGACCGTATCGGAGGCCGCCACCCGTCTCGGCCTTCAACCCCAGACCGTGGCGTCCTATGTCAAGGTGATCTACCAGAAGCTCAACATTTCGAGCCGCGCGGAGGCCACCCGCGAGGCGCTGAAACGGGGACTGGCGTGAGGCTTTAGGAGTTTAGTAATGCGTATCCTGTGGACCGTACTCATCATGGCCGCGCTGGCGGTCATCATCTTCTTGCCCAAGGACTTCACCCTGTCCGAAGTCCCGAGACTCGTTGCCCAGGGCGGCGTCGTGGCTACAGCCCCAAAAACCTGATCGTATCGGGATCGACCGGCGCACCCTCGGCCTCGCGCCGCTCCGCCTCCGCCCATTCCCGGTCCCCCGGCGCCATCACCACGCCGCCCGCCCGCGCCGGCGCGCCGCGCAGGCTCTCCAGATAGCGCGTGATCATCATCCCGAATATCTCGCGCCCGACGAACTTGTCGGGGTCCACGATCATCACGAAGTGTCCCATGTTTCGATGGCTGGAAATATCACCGCCGCCGAACATCGGGATGAAATCGGTGTCTAGCGTCGTGCCCGTCAGCAGCGCCGAGAATAGCGTCGCCACCCCGGCCAGCCCTGCGCCCTTATAGCCGTAGCCCTGCCCGCCCAGTGGCAGCAACATCTCCACCGCGTGCGGATCGGTGACCATCTGCCCGGCCGCATCCGCGGCCACGCCCTCGGGCAGGTCGACGCCCATCGAGCGATGCAGCAGCACCCGGTTCATCGGGATCGATGAGGTCGCCATATCCAGCAACCACGGCTTCTGTCCCGGCACCGGCGCGGCGAAGGCGAGCGGATTGGTGCCATGAAACCGCGCCGCGCCCTCATGCAGCGCCACCATGGAATCGGTATTGGTGGTGGCAAAGGCCACGAACCCCGCCTCGGCCCCCGCCAGCGCATAAGCCCCCGCCGCCCCCAGATGGGATGAATGCGCGATGCCGACGCCGGCCACGCCACTGGTCCGCGCCAGCTCGCAGCCGACTTCGACCGCCTTATAGGCCGCGTAGTGCCCCAGCCCGTCGTCGCCATCCACCATGGCGCTGCCCGGAGCGCGAATATCCACTTTCAGCTCGGGATTCTTGTTCAGCCGCCCGCCCGCCAGCATGGTGCAATAATGCTCGACCAGCCTGATGCCATGGCTATCCACGCCAACCCGCGAAGCGTGCAGCATGGCTTTGGTGGCCGCCTGCAGCGACGCTTCGCTGGCCCCCGCCTGCCGCAAAGCCTCCGCCACCCGCACTTCCAGTTCCGCCAGCGGAAACCGCGCTGCTTCACCCACAGCCATCTCATCCTCCAAGTTTATACTGGCAACGCCGCGCGACCCGTTTAATGTGACATCACACCTGCCACGAGATAATGCCCATGACCACCCCATCCCCGATCGACGCCGTCACCCGCGACCTCTGGCAGGTCATCGCCGCCGTAGACGAGACACCCGTGGGCGTGGTCAGCACCACGCTGCTGCTCGACCAGCGCCTCGCCTTTTCCCGTGACAGCGAGGGCAATCCCGTCGTCTGGCTGCGCACCAATGAGGAACACGGCGACGAAATCGACCTGGCCACCGTGACCGCGCGTCTGCCCGTCATCATCGGCTATGGCTATATCTGGACCAGCTTCGGCAACCCGCCCGATCACCTGTTTCCCATCCCCGAATACGCCGAGAGCGACCGCGTCAACATGAGCTGCGGCTCCATTGGCGTCGGCTCGTCGGCCCCGCGCATCGTCGAAAACTTTCTCGACATGGGCCATTTCCCCTATGTGCACACCGACATTCTGGGCGCCGAGCCGCATACCGAGGTCAAGGAATACGACGTCGAAGTCTCCGAGGAACGCGACGAGGTTTTGGCCACCCGCTGCCGCTTCTTCCAGCCCCGCGCCGCGCTCAGCGCGACCGAGGGCATCGAGGTCGAATATATCTACCGCGTGCCGCACCCGTTCTGCTCGGTGCTCTACAAATCCTGCCCCGAGGATGTGAGCCGCCAGGACGTCATCGCCATCTTCCTGCAGCCGATGACCGCCGAAACCACCCGCGCCCACTTGCTACAATCGATGATCGACAGCACCTCCACCATTACGGACCTGCGCCGCTTCCAGCAGACCATTTTCGGCCAGGACAAGCCCATCCTCGAAAACCAATACCCCAAGCGCCTACCGCTCGACCCCCGCGCCGAAACCCCGATCCGCGCCGACAAATCCGCCATCGCCTACCGGAGATGGCTGAGCCAGAAGGGGATCACCTACGGCACGATCCCAATGGCGAGCTGAGGATTGAGGGCAAGCCGACCAGAAATGGCCCGATATCGCCCCGCCCACCGACCTTCCCGCGGACTTGATCCGCAGGCCACTCTCCACACGCGTTACATGCCGATAGAGACCCGCGGATCAAGTCCGCGGGAAGCGCCGGTGGGTGTGATATTCCCCCAAGCCGCCCCGTACGCCAGGGTAGCTGTCCTAAACTCCAATGATCGTGGCGCGATCCGACCGACCCCGGATCAATGACAATGACGCTCTCCACCACCGACACCACCTGGTACCCCGTCGCCTCCAGCACGGACCTGCCCCTCCGCCACGTCTTTCACGGCCAGCTTCTCGGCCGCGAACTCGCGATCTGGCGCGCCGACGACGGCAATGTGAATGTCTGGGAAAATCGCTGCCTGCACCGTGGCGTGCGCCTCTCCATCGGCATCAACGAGGGCGGCGAACTCAAGTGCCAGTATCACGGA
Source organism: Devosia sp. (assembly GCF_028290625.1). Lineage (GTDB taxonomy): Bacteria > Pseudomonadota > Alphaproteobacteria > Rhizobiales > Devosiaceae > Devosia. The sequence goes on along the minus strand of NZ_JAQGJM010000008.1, from coordinate 225,388 downwards.
TGGCGCTACGCCAACCGCTCCGCCGGCTGCACCTACATCCCCGCCCACCCCGCCGACGCCCCAGCCCGCCGCATCACCAATACGACCTATCCCGTCGTCGAAGCCTTCGGCCTCGTCTGGTCCGCCAATAACGGCGCCGGCGAGTTTGCGCCCTTCGCTGATGCAGAAGCCGGTGACTGGTTCGCGCTGCGTCCTGTGCCCGTTAACGCCCCGGCAGATGCCGTGATCGAGGCGCTGGAACAATTCGCCTTCGCGCCGGCGGATGATGATTTCAGGGCGGAGACAGTCGCCGAGCGCCTGCCGGGCTTGGGCATTCGCATGACCGCCCGATCGGTCAAAGGATCATCCTCGGCAGTGTTTTTTGTTCAACCTGTCGATGCTGGTCGTTCGGTAATTCGGGGCCTGCTGGAGGGCACGCCTGAGGACGCGATTGAGCGGCTGCACGACCACAACGCCACCCTCACCGCCCTCCGCGACCGCCTCGAGCGCGCTGCCGCCCGCAAACCAGCCCCCGAGCCCCTCACCCCGAGCTTCGAAAAAGTCTCCGTCGAACTCTCCACCATGCCCGAAATCACCATCGGCAGCGCCCTGACCCTGCGCGCCGTGGTCAAGCGAAAATGGGCCACCGCCGCCGGCATCACCGCCTTTGAACTGGCCGCGCTCGACGGCAATCACCTGCCCACATTCCAGCCCGGCGCCCATATCGACGTGCACCTGCCCAATGGCCTCAGCCGGCAATATTCCATCACCAATGGCCCCGGCGAACTCCTCAGCTACACCATCGGCGTCAAGCGCGACCTCGCCTCCAAAGGCGGCTCCGAAGCCCTGATCGACAGTGTCCGCGAAGGCGATGTGCTGGCCATTTCCGAGCCGCGCAACAATTTCCCGCTCCGCCGCGACACCATCCGCACCGTGCTGATCGCCGGCGGCATCGGCATCACGCCCATCCTCTCGATGGCGCGGTTCCTCGCCAAGTCCAACCTGCCCTACGAGCTGCACTACATCGTCCGCTCGCAAGACCAAATCGCCTTCCGCGACCAGATCGACGCCCTGGGCGCCAATGTCACCCTCCATATCGGCCTGCCCCGCGCGGCGATCGCCGAAACCATCTCCAAAACCCTTGGCGCCCATAGCTTCGCCCAGCACGTCTATATCTGCGGCCCCGGCTCGCTGCTCGAAACCGTGCGCAGCACTGCCGCCGATCTCGGCTGGCCCGACGAGGCGGTGCACTACGAATACTTCCGCAACGACCGCGTCATCGACGACAGCTCGGCCTTCGAGGTCGAACTCGCCCGCTCCGCCATGACGCTGCACATCCCCTCAGGCAAGACCATCCTCGAAGTCATGCGCGAGGCCGGCCTCCAGGTCTCTTCCTCCTGCGAACAGGGCGCCTGCGGCACCTGCCTCACCGGCGTCATGGAGGGCACGCCCGACCATCAGGACGTCTATCTCAACGCCAGCGAAAAGCGCGCCAACAACTGCATAATGACCTGCGTCTCCCGCTCGCTCACCCCGCGCCTCGTGCTGGATATCTGACCATGACCATCATCCTTTACGACTTCGAACTCTCCGGCAATTGCTACAAGCTGCGCCTGCTGATGAGCATTCTGGGCGTCCGCTATGACATCATTCCGGTCGATTTTTACCCCGGCCGCCAGCACAAATCCGATTGGTTTCTCAAGCTGAACCCGCTCGGCCAACTCCCGGTTCTGGTTGATGATGGGCTCGTGCTGCGCGACAGCGGCGCGATCCTGGCCTATCTGGCGCGCAAGTACGATCCCAGCGGCCTGTGGTTCCCCACCGAACCCGCCCAGCTTTCCGAAGTTTTGCAGTGGCACGCCTTCGCCGACGACATCACCGCCACTGCCTCGGCAGCCCGCCTGGCGCTCGGCATGTTCTACGATTTCGACCTGCCCAAGGTGCAGGCCGGCGCCCACCGCCTGTTTCGCCTGATGGACGAACACCTCTGGTTCGGCGAACGCGAGGGTCGCGACTGGCTTTGCGCCGCCCCGCACCCCACCACTGCCGATATCGCCTGCTTCCCCTACGTGATGCTCAGCGAGGAAGGCGGCATTTCGCGCATGGATTACCCCGCCATTCGCCGCTGGACCGACCGGGTGCGGCGCATTCCCGGCTTCATGGTGATGTCGGGGATATTCCCGGCTGGGCGCGCCGCCGCGGAATAGCCGGAGCGAGGAATGGAGAACTTCGTCGTCATTTCCGGCTGCTCGAGCGGTGGCAAGTCCACACTGCTCGCCGAGCTTGGCCGGCGTGGCCACACCGTGGTGGAGGAACCGGGGCGCCGTATCGTGCAGCAGCAACTGCAAAGCGGCGGCACAGCGCTGCCCTGGGCTGACACAGAGGCCTTCATCCGCCGTGCCATGGCGATGGCCCTGGCGGATCGCGCTGCCGTCGCCTCCCATGCCGGCTTGGTTTTCTTCGATCGCGGCCTGATCGACGCGGCCGCTGGCGTCGAACGCCTCACCGGCGAGCTCACACTGGCGCCGCTCCGTGCAGCGCACCGCTACCACCACCGGGTCTTCCTCACCCCGCCCTGGCCCGAAATCTACGTCACCGACCCCGAACGCCGCCACGGTCTCGCCGAAGCCGAGGCGGAATACGCTAATCTGCTGCAGGTCTATCCGTCGCTCGGCTACGAGCCGATCATCCTGCCCAAGATCAGCGTCACCGAGCGCGCCGATTTCATTGAGCGGGTCCTGGCGGAATAGAGCGTTCTATGAACGCCTCAGCTCCCACCGGCAAAACGCCCAACCTCCACCCGGTCATTCCCAGTGGGCGGGAACCTCCGTTTACTGCGCACGGAAGTGCAACAGAGGTCCCCGCCTGCGCGGGGATGACCCAGTGGGCGCTATTACGCCCCCGCTTCTACCCGCCTGGCCAACTGCTCGATCACCGTGCCCCAACCGTCATAGAAGCCCATTTCGGCGTGCATATTGCGGTCGGCATTGTCCTTGTGCATCACCTGGGCAAGATATTCGGTGCCTTCGGGATGGTCCGCCAGCGTGATGATCGCCGTCATAAACGGCTGCGCCGCCGGGCGCCAGCCGCCCAGCAGTGCGTTGGTGAAAACGATCCGCTCGCCCTCGACGACATCGAGAAAGCAGCCGCTCAGATGCGGGCCGAACGGGCCATCATTTTCGCTGATCTGGGTCATGAACCCGCCGCCAGCCCGCAACTCCATCTCCACCACCTTGCATTTGGCCGGTTCCGGTACCCACCACTGCTCGAAGCTGCGCGGATCGCTCCATGCGCTCCACACCCGCGCACGGGGTGCCTTGATGACGCGCGAAATCGTCAGGTCGGTGTCGGGGTTCAACATGAAGTTCATTTTTGTGTCTCCTTGTCTTGCGTCTTGAGCACGAATTGTTCCAACCGGTCGGTGCGTCCCTCCCACAGAGCGCGCTGGTCGCTCAACCAGGTCTCGATCGTGGCAAAGCGCTGCTTGTCGATGGCGCAAGTGCGCACGCGACCTTCCTTGCGGGTCTGGATCAGCCCGCTGCCTTCCAGAGAATGGATGTGCTTCATGAACGACGGCAGCGCCATGTCGAAGGGTTTGGCCAGATCGCTGATACTGGCCGGCCCCTGCCCCAACCGTCCCAGCACCGCGCGGCGGGTGGGATCGGCGAGAGCCTGGAAAATGCCGTCGAGTTGGTGTGATTGCTGAGCCATAAAGCTAAGTATCAGAGTGCAATAGTTAGCGCAAGAGCTAAGTGACATTGGGTAAGGAGCCCCCTCATCCGCCCTTCGGGCACCTTCTCCCACGAGGGGAGAAGGGGGCTCCGTGGATGGGCAGAAGGGGTGGAGCCGAGAGTTCACAGTCGTCCTCCCTCGCCCCTTGTGGGAGAGGGACAGACTCGACGCGTTCAGCGGAGGGTCAGGGTGAGGGGTTCGGCGGGTACTGATGCACGCCGCCGCGGAAATCGCTGACTTCGTAGCCCCCGTCGGGCAGCGCCTCGATACTGCTCGCGCCGATGTCGGCCTTGCCATATCCCCCCGGAATATCCAGGATATAGGTCGGCTGGCAGAGCCCCGATATCGTCCCGCGCAGTGCCGCGACTAGCTTCTGGCCTTCCTCGATGCTCAGCCGGAAATGTGATGTCCCCGGCGCCAGGTCGGGATGGTTCAGGTAATACGGCTTCACCCGGTTTTCGACGAAGGCCCGCATCAGCGCTGCCAATGTCTCGACATCGTCGTTGACGCCGCGCAACAGCACCGACTGGCTGAGCATCACGATGCCCGCATCCACCAGCCGCGAACAGGCACCCTGTGCCGCCTCGCCCATCTCGCGCGGATGGTTGGCGTGCAGCGCGATGTAAACCTGCTTGCCGCAGGACTTGAGCGCCGCGATCAGCTCGGCATCGCAGCGCTCCGGCTCCACGACGGGCACCCGGGTATGGAACCGCACGATCTTCACATGCGCAATCTGCGCCAGCCGCTCCATCATCGCTCGCAGCCGGCGCGGTGACAGCACCAGTGGATCGCCGCCGGTCAGGATCACTTCCCAGATCTCGGTATGGCTTTCGATATAGCCAAACGCCGCCTCCAGCGCCTCGGGCGCCAGCGTGCCCAAGCCCTGCGGCCCCACCATTTCGCGGCGGAAGCAGAACCGGCAATAGACCGGGCACACATGCACCGCCTTGAGCAGCACCCGGTCAGGATAACGGTGCACGATGCCTTCGACCGGCGAATGCGCGAGATCGCCAATTGGATCGGCCCGCTCGTCCGGCGTCGTCACAAGCTCGCGCGGATCGGGCACGAATTGCCGGGCGATCGGATCGTTGGGATCGTCCCGATTGATCAGGGATTCCATCGTCGGCGAAATCGACAGCGCGTATTTTTGCGTGACCGCCGCGATGCTGTCGCGATCGCCAACCTCGATCAGCCCGGCCTCAACCAGCTCGTCGGTACTCTTGATAGCGCGGTGCAGCGTCATGCCCCTGCCTCCACCACGGGTGCCCACATAACCCAATCGATTTTCGGCGCGCCCGTCGCCAGCATTACCACGCGGTCAAATCCCATGGCGATCCCACTCGCCTCGGGCATGATCGCCAGCGCGGCCAGAAAATCCTCATCGAGGGGATAAGCCTCGTCATAGAGCCGCCGCTTCTCATCCATTTCCAGACCAAACCGGCGGCGCTGCTCGTCCGCGTTAGTCAATTCGCCAAACCCATTGGCGAGCTCGACCCCGCAGGCATAAACCTCGAACCGCTCCGCGACCCGCCCGTCGCGCCCTGATTTTCGCGCCAGCGCCGCCTCAACCGAGGGATATTCGTCGAGAATCGTCACCCGCCCGATCCCCAGTTGCGGCTCGACCTTTTCGGTCAAAACCAGGCTGAACAGATAGGACCACGTGTACTCATCGGGCACGCTTATCCCCTTCGCGCGCATCTGCGCCGCGAGGGCCTCCGCGTCGGTGGAGCCATCCGCGTCCATGCTCGCCAGCAGGTCAATTCCCGCATGGCGTTCAAAGGCTTGCACCACGCTCAGCCGCTCAGGCTCGGCAAACGGATCGCATTCGCGGTCGCGATAGCGCAGCACGCTACTCCCCGCCCCTGCCGCCGCCAGACGCAGCATGGCTGCACAATCGTCCATCACCGCCTCATAACCCTCACCCACCCGATACCATTCCAGCATGGTGAATTCGGGACTGTGCAGCGGCCCGCGCTCCCGGTTGCGCCACACATGGCCGAGGCTCGCGATCCGTTGCTCACCCGCCGCCAGCAGCTTTTTCATGGTGAATTCGGGAGAGGTATGCAGATATAGCGTCTCGGCCTGCCCATCATTGCCGATGGAAGTGGTTGAAAACGCATGCAGATGCGTCTCATTGCCGGGCGAGCGCTGCAGCCCGGGCGGGTCCACCATGAGGAAATCCTGATCCACCAGAAACCCCCTGATGGCGGCCTCGATAAAGTTGCGCGCCAAAAGGATCGGCCGCCGGTCGGCATGAACCGCAGGCGTCCACCACGGCGATTGCGGGATTGTGGCCAACAGCTTTGCTCTTTCGTGCTCGGGACTGGCAGTTTCGGCGGAATTGAGGTATCGGGGCACCCAACACCAATTAGTGCGCCCGGATCGTCTCTGTTGCCGCTCCTTTAGGCCGCCGCCACCGCTTGAACAAGGAAGAATAATGGTCAAGGTCATCGCCTCCTCGCTGCGCAAGGGCCATGTCGTCGAACAGGACGGCAAGCTGCACATCGTGCTGACAGCCGAGAACGTGCACCCCGGCAAGGGCAATTCCATCACCAACGTCAACATGCGCCGCATCCAGGACGGCGTGAAGGTCGTCGGCCGCTGGCGCACCGTCGAGATGGTCGAAAAGGCCGATGTCGACGAGCGCGAATACGATTATCTGTATGGCGACGCCGAAGGCTTCCACTTCATGAACCCGGAAAACTTCGACCAGATCACCGTGAGCGCCGACGTGCTCGGCGACGACAAGGCGTACCTGCACGATGGCATGAAGGTCTATCTCAAGACCTTCGAGGGCGTCGCTATCGCCTTGGCGCTGCCACAGCGCGTCACCGCCGAAATCGTCGAGACCGAGCCAGTGGTCAAGGGCCAGACGGCATCCTCGTCCTACAAGCCCGCTCTGCTCGACAATGGCCTGCGCGTCATGGTGCCGCCCCATATCGGCGCCGGCACCCGTATCGTGATCCTGACCGAAGACAATTCGTATGTGGAGCGCGCCAAGGACTAAGTGTCCTTGTCGATTTCCTTGGCGACTTCCAGCCAATGGGCGACGGCGCGTCCCTGTGGCGCGCCTTCGGCCAGCCACTGGTCATAGGCCATCTGGCGCATATGCATGTCCTTGGCGCGCAGCCAATAGTGGAAGCTGCGCCCCTCTGGGCGGCCATCGTGTTCCCATAGAAAATATGCCGTCCGCCTGATGGCTTCTGCCACTGCCGTATTCTTGCGCATTGTGCCTGTCGCATGACTGGAAAAATGGCGCGGAGGCTTGCTCCGCGCCAAATGAACTTAAGCTGCCTTGCGGTTGGCGACAGCAGTGGCGACCTGCGTCAGCTTCTTGTCGGTGGCGACTTCTTCCTTAAGCGTGGCATCGAGCAGAGCCGCCGCCTCGGTCAGGCCCAACTGGGTGGCCCAGGTCTTGAGCGTGCCATAGCGGGCGATTTCGTAGTGCTCGACCGCCTGCGCGGCCGACACCAGGCCGGCGTCCAGTGCGACAGTGCCCTTGAAGTCCTCCATGATGGACTTGCCTTCTTCCAGAATGCCCAGAATGGCGTCGCAGGTTTTGCCGCGAGCCGGCTTGCCGATCAGCTCGAACACCTGCTCCAGCCGATCGATATGGCCTTGGGTTTCTTCAGCGTGCTGCTCGAAACCGGCCTTGAGCTCCGGCGCGGTCGCAGCCTTGGCCATCTTGGGCAGGTTCTTCACGATCTGCTTTTCGGCGTAGTAGATGTCCTTGAGGGTATCGAGAAAGAGGTCGTCGAGGGTTTTTTCTTCAGCCATGTGTTTGCACTCCAGTGGTAGTGGGGTGACGCTGGTCAGTGAACGAAAATCCTCAAGCGAAGTTCCGACTTCATCAGTGACTCCTACCGTACAGTTTGGCCCACCTCGCGCTGCCGATTGCGCGGCCACCATTTCGGCGGTATCCCGCATTAGCGGTGATGGCGCCGCTCAGCAGGACCGCGCGTGACCACATTTTCACTGATCCAGGGCATGGACCTGACCCCCGCCAACAGTTTTGGTCTATCCGCCAGCTCCCGCTTCGGCGCGATCATCACGAGCCCAGACGAACTCGCGGCGGCCTATGAACATGCCCGCGCGCACGGCCTGCCCGTGCATGTACTTGGCGGTGGCAGCAATGTCATCCTGTCGCCGCAGTTTGATGGCCTGACCTTGCTGATGGCGCTCAAGGGCAAAACCTTGATCGGACAGGCGGGTGGCCACAATATTGTCGAGGCCGCAGCCGGTGAGACCTGGCACGATTTTGTGGTCTGGACGCTCGACAATGACCTGCCCGGACTTGAGAACCTGGCGCTGATCCCAGGCACCGTCGGCGCCTCGCCGGTGCAGAATATCGGCGCCTACGGGCTCGAGCTGGCCGACCGCTTCGACAATCTCACCGCCTTCGATACGCAGAGCCAGGCATCGCGCAGCTTCAGCGCGGCTGAGTGCCGCTTCGCCTATCGCCAGAGCGTCTTCAAGGCCGAACCGGGCCGCTATATCGTCACCAGCGTCCGCTTTGCCCTGCCGACACAATGGACGCCGATCCTCAACTATGCGGGGCTCAACACGCTGCCCAGCGACGCCTCGCCCCACGCCGTCATGGAGCAGGTCATCGCCCTGCGCCAAAGCAAGCTCCCAGACCCCAAGAAGATCGGTAATGTCGGTTCGTTCTTCCACAATCCCGTGGTGCCCTCGGACATCCACGTGACAGTCCGTGCTGCCAATCCCGCCGCGCCCGCCTATCCGCAACCTGACGGCAGCATGAAACTCTCCGCCGGCTGGCTGATCGAGCAATGCGGCCTCAAGGGGGCGCGCGAAGGCCAGGTGGGCGTTTCCGAACGCCATGCGCTGGTGCTGGTCAACCACGGCGGCGGCACCCGCGCCGAAGTCGAGGCCTTGGCCGCGCGGATAAAGGCGGCCGTGTTCGAGCGTTTCGGCATCGGACTGACCGCCGAGCCGGTGTTCTACTAGTCGCCGATTTCCAGCACGATGCGGCTCTTGAAGTCGCCTTCCCACCACATCGGGAAATTGGTGCCCCATTTGTTGTTGTGGAGGTTAAATCGCACGCCTTGCGACAGGTCCGGCGGTTCGGCTGCGAACGGCATGAACGGGCTCGTGGCAGGCGCCACCAGTGCCGTATCCAGTGGGATCGCGGTGAGTGGAACGTCGCCAGCCTGGTTGCGGACAGCGGCGACGGCCTGAAGTTGCCCGCCGCCCTTGCGGGCGATCCGCGCCCCATCCTGCCACAGCCCCAGCTTATGATAGTCCCATGCCGCGCTGCCTTGTGGCGTCAGCGTGATGAAACTGGCCTCCGGCATCCGATTGGCCGGCTTGTCGCGCATGACCCAGCTCAGTTCGATCCGTCGCCCATCCAAAGCCCGCACTGTCATTTCTACCTGCCGCGGCGCGCCTAGCGTCTCATGGGCCTCCCTCGGCAGCGTTCCGATCGCGGTTGCGCCCGCCACTCCGGCGAGACGCGGCGCAAACACCGCATTGTGGGCAGTCTTGGCGTGTTGCAGTCCCGGCTTGTCGTGGTCCAGAATGGCCCATTCGATCCGGTGCTGCAGATAGCTGTCGAGATGCTTTTGTAGTTCGGCACTGTCATAGCTCTCGTAGCGATAGCCCAGCAGTGAGCCATCGCTTCCGGTGAGACCAACACCGTCCGGCCGCGTGATCGAAACCACGTCGCCGGTCGCGGCGTCCAGCGCCACTACCCAGCCGTCCACCTGAAGTTTGCTCGCTGGCTCAAGCGCCTCCGATGGCACTGACCCCACGTCCAGTTCAGCCAGCGCCCGCTGCGCCTCGCCCCGGTCCTCGTGCCCAAGCCCTGCAACCGCCGCATCGATATAGTGCCGCTGTTCGGCCCACGAGGCCTCCGCATAGGCAAATCGATAATCGGCCTGCCGCGCTGTCTCGAAGGCCGGCCGGTCCCAGGCCGACTCGTCGCGCAGATAGGTCTTGATATCGACGCCGCAGGTGTGCTCAGCCACCATGGCCAGCCCGCGTCCGAACGCCAGCCGCTCCGGCGTCAGATCGCCCGCCGCATAGCCATCGTAGAGCCGCTGCAACTGCCGGAATTTTGCGATCTTGACCGGATCGCTGCCCGCGCCGTGGATCCAGCTATCGCCGATCTCCAGATCGATGACGGGAAACTCGTCCCGACGCGCCCACATCGCTGCGCCGAACGCATCGAGCGTCGACGCCTTGATCGTCACGCCGGGATGCGCATGCGCGAGCGCCCGATAGGCCTCCACGGTCTGCCCGACGCTTTGCGGCCCGATATTGTCGTTGGTATGGGCAAAGCTCAGCCCAATCTCAGGCCCCGCCGGAAAATCGGTTTCGCCATAGGACGCCTGGTACATCACCACGACCTCGTCGCCATTGGGCGCGCGCCAGCGGAAAATGGGCGGCAGGTCCGGCACCGGGCTCGCGGTATTGACGCCCAGATGCAGGAACCTGATCCCCGCCTCCGCCAGCAGCGGCACCATGCCCAGCGTGTGGCCGGGCACGTCGGTCATCTTGGCCGCGATCGTGGTCTTGCCGAAGCGCCGGTCCAGCTCCTGCGCATAGCTCAGCCCGGCGCGGAACAAAGCCAGCGACATCAGCTCGGTATGGGTGGTGTAGGGCAATCCATGCCAGACGATCAGTCCACGCTCGATGGCCCGCTCCAGCCGCGCCACTTTGGCGGCGTCCTGGCTGTTGAGATGGTCCCAGATCAGCCAGGCGCCCGTGGTCCACGCGAAGGCCGGGGCGGCGGGATTCTCGGCATAGAAGTGCTCGGCGGTGTTGAGCGCCTGCGGAATGAACTGCTCGTGATATTGCCGCCGCACTTTTTCGGCATGGTCGGTAAACCCGATATCGAGATGGGTCTTGAACACCAGATGGATGGTTTTGTCGGTCATGGCCCGCCTCGCACTGTCTATTGCCGCCCGCTCTATCGCGATTCTGGTGGCGCCGTCGCAACGTTGCGATAAATACGAAACCGATCCGCCGGCGACGCATTACCCTCAGGCGCGCGAATTTTGCAAAATTGGTCTTGCTCGCGCCATCGCCGACCATTAGCCAACCGTACAGCACACCCGAGGATGTAGGCGTGACTGAACTCAAACGTCTGCATTCGCTCGACGCAGCGCGTGGCATCGCCGCGCTGGCCGTTGTGGTTTGGCATTGGCAGCACATGTATCTGATCGGTGGTGGCAAGCTCACCGACCGCACCGTGCAGCCGTTCTACGAGCTGCTGTTCCCGCTCTATCAATACGGCTGGCTGGCGGTGGAGTTTTTCTTCACGCTCTCAGGTTTCGTGTTCTTCTGGCTGTATGGGCAGGCCATCAGCCAGCAATCGCTGGGCCTGGGAAAATTCTGGCTGGCGCGGTTCTCGCGGCTTTATCCGCTGCATTTCATCACCCTGATCGTAGTCGCCCTGCTGCAGGTCAACCTGATGAGCCGTGGCTATGACAGCTTCGTCTATGGTGGCACCACCTGGCCCAATTTCGGGCTCAACCTGCTGTTTTTGCAATATTTCGTCCCGGGTTGGACCTTCAATGGCCCTGAATGGTCGGTCGGCGTCGAGATCCTGCTTTACGTGCTGTTCTGCTTTTATTGCCGGCTGCTCAAGCCGCACTGGATTGTGCCTCTGCTTGGCGCAGTGATCGTCGGCCTTTGGGTCATGCAGACGCAATGGGCACTCGGACGCGGCATTATCGGCTTCTTCGCGGGGGGCGTCGTTTATGAAGCCTGGCGCCGGCTGCGCGACCGACAGTGGATGGCGCGGCTGGTCACGCCGCTGTTCGGCCTGACGGTGGCCTTGTGGCTCTATGCCCTCGTCGAAGCAGGGTACCACCCACTGTCAAACTGGCTGAGCAGCCTTGGGATTATCGGCTGGTGGTGGGTCGAAATGATCTTCCGCCTCGGGCTCGTGCCGCTGACCGTTTTCGCCCTCGCCCTGCACGAAAGCCATGGCGCAAAATTCTGGCAAAAACTGTCACCCATCGGCGACCTGACCTATGCGCTCTATCTGTGGCATTTCCCGCTGCAGCTCGCCATCGCCTCGGCGGTGATGCTGGGCGGCGTGCCGCTGGCGCCGATCCAGAGCCCGCTGGGCTTCGTGGCGTTCTTTGCCGTGCTGATCGCCATCTCCATCGCCAGCTATCGCTGGATCGAGCGCCCCGCCCAGACCTGGATCCGGGACCGCGTCTCGGCCCGTCGCGTCGCGGTCGAAGACCCGGCCTAAGCCTTGCCGCTCAGGCGGCTATCCAGCAGATCGCCACTGGCGCGCAGGATCGGATAGGCGACGCTGGCGAACAGCGAGTTGATGGTCTTGAGCGCCCGCAGGGTTTCCAGATGGATATTGCTGGTCTCGATGCTGTCGCTGGCTCCAGCCTGTAGCCGCAGCAAATGCTGGCCGTGGCTGGCGCGTTCGGCCCAGCCCATGGCTTCCTTTTCCGACAGCAGCTTGCGCGCCGATTCCCGATCCTGCGACACCAACACGTTGAGCGCCAACTGCATGTTTGCCATCACCCGGTGATGAAGTTCGTTGAGTTCGCGCCAGCCTTCCGCCGAGAATGACAGCTTTTGGTCGCGCCGCCGTTCGGCCAGCCGCAGCAAGGTTTTGGAAATGGCGTCGCCGACATATTCCAGATTGATGGCAAAGCTCGACAGGTCATGCGCACGCCGCACCTCGTCAGGGTCGTCGCCGAACTGGATTTGCGCTAGGTAAAGCTTGATCTCCTGCTGGGCCTGGTCGACCGCATCCTCCATCTGCCGCGCCTGGCGGATTTTCTCGCGGTCGCCGGTTTCATACAGCTCCATCAGCGGCGCTAGCATGCGCTCGATGATTTCGGCCATGCGCAGCAATTCGCGCGTCGCGCTGGCCAGCGCCAGATCGGGCTGGCTGACCACCTTCTGGTCGAGCGCGCTGGTGGCACCGGCCAGCGGATTGGCCATTTCCTCGGCCGTCAGTTTCGGCTTGATCAGGCGTTCCATGAGCGTCGCCACGACGTCGGTCAGCGGCAGGCCAACCAGCAGGACAGCCAAGTTGAACGCCAGGTGTAGATTGATCACCTGCCGGGCCACGTCACTGCCCAGCCAGGATAGGTCGGGATTGAGCAAGTGATAGGCCAGCAGCACCGCGACAGCACCCAGCCCGCGGAACAGCAATTGCCCATAGGCAATCCGCCGCGCTTCGGTGGTACCGTTGCCGGTCAGGCCCATCCCCGCCAGCGTCCCACCAAGATTGGCGCCCAGGATCAGCGATATGCCAAGCTCGATCGGCATCACGCCCTGCGCCGCCAGCGTCACGATCAGCAGCGCCGAAGCCACGCTGGAATGTACCAGCCAGGTGAACGCCGCCCCGATCAGGAACGCCGTGACGAAGTCGCCGCTGAGATAGTTCACAATCACCGGCAGTTCGGCATTGCCGCGCAGCGGCGCCGTCGCCTCGCCGATCATCTGCAGCGAAATCAGGATCAGCGCGATCCCGATCAGGATGCGCCCGAACTGGCGCTGTTCGCGCGCCGTACCCTTGAAGAACAGGCCACCACCGGCGAGCAAAAGCAGGGGCACTAGCCAGGTCAAATCCACCGACAGCACCAGCACCACGATCGAGGAGCCGAAATAGGCACCCAGCATCAGCGCCAGCCCCGTCGCCACGCTCATGATGCCGATGCCCGCAAACCCGGCGGCCAGCACGGCCACCGCGGTCGAACTCTGCAATAGCAGCGCGATAATCGCACCAATCCCTGCCGCCTTGACCTTGCTGCCCCGGCTTTCGCGCAATGCGCGCCGCAGGGCCGGTTCCTGGCTCCGCTCGACACCGGTTCGGACCATTCGGACCGCCCATAGCAACAGTGTCGCAGCGCCAGCAAGATGCAAGATCAGCAGATAGATGTTCATCCCGGAAGTGGTCCTCGGTTCATGGCAGGGGGACGCAATCGGCACCGGCAATATCGGCGAGGAATGCGAATTGGGCAGCAAGACCGGCGGCGCCGGCAATAATGGGCCCACCTTCATTAAGCGACGCAGCAAGTGGCGGCATTGCGACCATGGCCCCCGCTTCACGCGCAATCAAGGCCCCCGCCATCATGTCCCAGCCGTTGAGATGCTGTTCGTAGTACAAATCGGCGATCCCGTCGGCCACGCGAACCAGGCCGATCGCCGCTGCGCCCATGCGACGGTAGTCAATGCCCAGATCGTAAAGCCGTTGCGAGACGCCCTGATACACCGCAAAGTCGGTGCGGCGCGAATGGCCCAGAATGGCAATCGCCCGCGCCGGATCGGTTACGGACGACGCGCGGATCGCCTTGCCATCCTTGAAGGCGCCCTGCCCTTTGACCGCCGAATAGACCTTGTCCACCGCCGCGTCATAGATCACCCCGACGCGGATTTCCCCGTCGGCCACATAGGCCATCGACACACCCCAATGGCGGAAACCGCGGATATAATTGGTGGTGCCATCGATGGGATCCACGACCCAGAAGCCAGGCCCGCTCGGCGTTCCACCGCCTTCTTCACCCATGAAGCCGTCATCGGGGAACAGGCGCGCCAGCGTGGTGCGGATGGTGTCCTCCGCCTGCCGGTCGGCAATGGTGACGAAGTCCTGCAGGCCCTTGTTCTCGACATTGAGCGCGCCGCTGTCGCGGAATGCCGATGCGGCGCGTCCCACCTGGCGCGCCAGATCGATCGCGGCGTTGACGCGCGCCGAAAGGCCCGGGGCTTTGGTTTCGGCCTCAATCACGCGGTCTGCCTCTTGATCAGGGAAACGGGGGTAAATTCCACCCGTGCGGTCATTGTCGGATCGGCCATGCGGCTGGTCAGAAGGTCGATGGCCTGCTCGGCCTGGATATCGCAGGGCTGCAAGATCGTCGTCAGCTCATAGGCACCCCACCCGGCCTGCGGGATGTTGTCATGCCCGATAATGCGCAGTGGAGGTGCGCCGCGCGATTTGCGCTGTCGGGCAAGGCCGTCAATCACCCCGCAGGCCAGGTAGTCGTTGATGCAGAACAGGCCATCGATATTGGTGCCGTCAAGTTTCTCGGCGCCATCGAAGCCGTGTGCATAATCATTGCGCTCTATGGGCAGCACGTCGGCCACTACGCCCATCGCCTTGCAGCGGGCAAGGAACGCCTCCATGCGTCGCCGCGCTGTATAGGACACGCCAGCCGCCCCCATCACAGCCGGACGCTTGGCGCCACCGTCGATCAACTGCATCGCGGCGATCTGCCCGGCGGCCTTGTCGTCGGAGACCACTCGGTCCACCAGGGGAATGTCATCGCCCTTGTTGATGAGCACGATGGGCACGCCATTGTCGGCGAACTCTTCGCACAGCGAGGTCGGGGGAGCATCCGACGTGACCAGCACACCGGACACCGCATAATGCAGCAATTGGGCAATGACTTCGGCCTGGTCCTCCGTATCGGTCGGCAGCAGCACCGGCCGGAAATTACGCGCCAGCAGCGCCCGCGAAATCTGCTCGATCTGCAAATTGCGGAACGGATTATCGAGGCCCGCCGCGACGACGCCGACGAAATCAGAGCGTTGATTGGTGAGGCTCCGCGCCAGGTAATTGACACGGTAACCCAGATGCTTGGCCGCCTCATGCACCTTGGCGCGCGTTTCGGCTGAGACGCTGGCATTGGGCGTGAACGTGCGCGACACCGCCGCGCGCGACACCCCGGCGCGTCGCGCCACATCGAACGAAGTCACCTTGCGCGAACGGTTTTCGGTGTCGCTCATGATGCCTTGGCCTGGTTCTGGAATAAATCGGGCAGGTCGGTGCAAATTCCCAACACGGGCAGCATGACGATATCGGCGATGATATCCGGCCGCTCCTCATGCCATAGCACGATGCCCCTGCCGGCACTGCGCGCCCTGGCGATCAGCGCCGCATCCACCAGGTCCTGCGGTCGCGGCCCGGCATTTTCCCAGCACAGGTGAATGATGTCGGCTCCGGCGCGGTCGGCCAGCGCATGCGGATCGTGTCCCACGCGCACCAGCACCGACAGCGGATAATCGCAGCCGCTGTCGCGCAACTCGCGCACCTGCGCCACGTCGAACGAGCCCAGGCAGGCGAAACGCTGCTCGTTTGCCAGCAATTCCTGCCACACCAACTGGCCGGTGCCCGCTGCCTTCAGTTCCACATAGAGCCCGCAATGGGTCTCGCGAGCCAGCGCCGCGACTTCGGCAAAACTGGGCACATCCGGCACGACGGCGCGCAATTCGGAAAAGCTGAGCTTGGAGATGTGCAGGTCCTGCCCAAACACGCGCTGCAGGTGATCGTCATGGCTGACCACGCAAATGCCGTCCGCCGTGAGCTGGGTGTCCAGCTCCCACATGCGGGCGCCCATATCTGCCGCCAGTTGAAACGCCGCCAGCGTATTTTCGCGCTTGTGGCCGCTCGCGCCGCGATGTCCGATGGTCATCGGCAATTCGGCCGCCGTAACCGGCCAGCCATAGCGCAGCGCTAGTTCATGCACATAGGCCGGGATCATAGCCGCGCTCCGTCTTCGCCGAACACCATCACCTTGGCGCCGCTGGCGCTCCAGGCAACCTCGTTGCCCACCGCGATATCGCCGCGCACCGGCTGGATCGAGCGCAGCATGCTGCCATCGGCCAGCCGCACGTCATAGAGGTTCTCGCGGCCCTGGGTTTCCACGAACGCGATTTTGCCCGGGATAGCGATATCGCCGAGCGGTCCAAAATCCTCGGGGCGAATGCCCAACGTCAGCTTGCTGCCATCGGCGGGGCTGAGCGTGCCCGCCGGCAGCGGCAAGCGAATGTCGGAATTGTCCAATGCGAAGCCGCCGTCTTTGGCGGTACCGCGGAGAAACGCGATCGGCGGATTGCCCAGGAACCCGGCCACAAAGGCCGTACGCGGATTGTGATACATCTCGGTCGGCGTGGCTAATTGCACGATTTCGCCCGCATTCATGATGGCGATGCGGTCGCACATGCTCATCGCCTCGACCTGGTCGTGGGTGACAAGTATCGCCGTGATCCCGGTTTCCAACTGGATGCGGCGGATTTCCGAGCGCATTTCCAGCCGCAGTTTCGCATCGAGGTTGGCCAGCGGCTCGTCGAGCAGCAGCACATCGGGCTTGCGCACCAGCGCCCGGGCCAAGGCCACGCGCTGTTGCTGGCCGCCCGACAGTTCCGCCGGACGCCGCCCGAGCAGGTTCTCGATATGCACAAGCGCGGCGATCGCATCGACCTCGCGCTTGATCTGGTCGGGCGCGACCTTCTTGACCTGCAGCGGAAAGGCGATGTTCTCCGCCACCGTCATATGCGGATAAAGCGCATAAGACTGGAACACGACCCCGACGCTGCGCGCCTGGCTGGGCAGATCGGTGACATCGCGGTCGCCGAACAGGATGCGCCCACCAGTGACCTTGTGGATGCCGCAGATGGCAAACAGCGTCGTGGATTTGCCGCAGCCCGAGGGGCCGAGCAAAGCCAGCATTTCGCCATCGGCAACTTCCAGCGTCAGGTCCTCGATGACCTTGGTGGTGCCGAAACTCTTGGAGAATTTATCGAGCAGAATCCGCATCAGCCCTTCGAGCCCCCGCCATAGATGTTCATGAGGTGCTTCTGGAAAAACAGGAACAGGATCAGCACCGGGATGATGTAGAAAACGCCGACCGCCTTGAACAAGGACAGGTCGAAATTGTTGTCGTCGGCGATCAGGCTGGCGAGATAGACGCTCAGCACCTGCGCCTTGGCGCCGGGCGCCAGCACCTGCGGCAGGATATATTCGCTCCAACTGGAGAGAAACGCGAACAGCCCCAGGGCCATCAGCGCCGGCCGCACCTGCGGCAGCACCAGCCGGCGGAACACGGTGAAGCGCGACGCCCCATCGGCGATCCCCGCCATTTCGATTTCCCACGGCACGGTGTCGTAAAAGCCCTTCATCAGCCAGATGCCGAGGGGCATTTCCAGCGCTGCTTTGACCAGGATCACGCCGATCAGGGAATTATACAGCCCCACCATCTGCAGCACGAGGAAGATAGCCACGATCAGCGTGACCGATGGGAACGCATGCAGCACCATGACGCCGGCGAGGAAGAAGCCACGCCCCGGCACGTTGAGGCGGCTGAGCACATAGCCGGCGGTCGAGGACACCAGCAGCACGATGATCGTCACCGTGGTGGCGAAGACCAGCGTGTTGAGTGCCACCGGCCAGATGCTCGGCCGATTGCCGCGTGCCTGCCACAGGAAGTCCCAGTGCCGGAAGGTGATCGCATTGGGAATGAGCGAGCCGGGCGCGGAGTCGGTGATCGTATCGATGAAAAAGTAGAGATACATCACGATCAGCGGCAGGCTGACGATGGCCAGCGCCAGGATCACCGGCCAGCTCTTGAAATTCGCCGAAACTTGGGTTTGCGTGGCCATATCTATTGCTCGATCAGCGGTTTGGCGACCAGCGCGTTGTAATTGAACACCCGCAGATAGATCAGCGACAGCGTGACCCCGATCACCACCAGCACCAGCGATAGCGCCGTGCCATAGCCGTATTCGAGGTTGCCCGCATAGTTGTTGAGCGCGGTGTGATAGGTCATCAGCGACCACACTTCGGTGGCGCCGCCCGGCCCGCCCTCGGTCGACAACAGGATCAGGTCGAACGAGGCCAGCAGCGACAGCGTCTGGTAGCAGGTGACGAACAGGATCGGCCAACGCATCTGTGGCAGGATGATGTAGCGGATCTGCTGCCAGCGGCTCGCGCCATCCACCTCGCTGGCATAAAACTGCGATTTCGGAATGGCCCGCAGCGCCGACGAAAACACCAGCATGCCCATCGAAGCGCCCACAAAGCCATTGATCAGGATGACGAACACCCAGGCATTGGTCGAGCTATCCAGCATCCAGTTTTTCGGCGCCACGCCGAACTGCCCGAGGAACATCGAGATGAACCCCGTGTCCCAGGCTAGCCATTTCCACATCAGCACATAAATGACCGGCGGCGTGATGCGCGGCAAAAGCCAGATCGAGCGGAAAATACCGCCCGTCGTCTCGGGCATATAATAGGTGGTGATCGCCAGGAACATCGCATAGCCGGTATTGAACAGCACCAGCACGATGGCGACGTAGAACACCGTATTGATCAGCGTTCGCAAGGTATCGGGCGTCGACACCATGCGGCGGAAATTGTCGGTGGTCCAGGTCCAGCCCGAATAGCTGGAGGCGGCGACCGCGTCGCGCTCCGCTGGCGTCACCTCGACGCCCAGCGCATCGAGCCCAGCCAGAAGATCACCCTCGCTTTCATAACGGGTATCGAGCAGCGAGCGGTTGAACTGCTCGGAGATCTGCTTGACCTCCCGCGTGCTCGGCCGAGCATCCAGCCCCTTGATCATCCGCTCGGCTTCACGCCGCGTCGGAAACACCTCGCCCAGATGGGTGCGCATTTCTGTGATCGCGGATGCGTCGACGCCGGCGCTCTCCAACGCCGTGAGGCCCCGTTCGTCGATCACATAGCTCGGCTGGCTCAGCCGTTCGGCCAGCTCGGGAAATCCATAACTATCGCCCAGCCGTTGCAGGGAGCTGGGACCAATCTGATAGGCTCCGCCGGTAATGCCGGTCGCGGTACTCATATTGGTGAACGAGAACACCGCCGTCAGCGCCACCGGCACGAGGAAAAACAACACCACCAGCACAATTGCCGGCGTCAGCAACATCAGGCCGAGCGATCTGGAACTGTTCATCGAGGCCTCCTGCTGCCGGGAAGGACCGGCGGGATTGCTCCCGCCGGTTGGATGGCGCGACTAGCGAATGATGATCGCGTCGCCAAGGCCGCTCTTGAGCGTGGTTTCGACATCGGCGATGGCCTGGTCGACCGTCTTGGTGCCGGTCCACGATGCCTGCAGGCCCGCCCACATCGCATCCCAATAGACGCCGAAATTGGCGTTGTTCGGCATGGCAGTGGCATAGGGCAGCAGGCGCTGGCTGGCCTCGGAGGCCCAGCGGTTGTCGCTATAGAGCGCCAGCGTCGTCTCTTCCTCGGAAATGCCGAGATGGGCCGACTTGATGGCGTGCAGCACGTTGATCTGCGGCTCGGACGCGATGGTGATCAGATCGGCGGCGATCTGCACCAGCTCTGCGTCCTTGTTGGCAGTCAGCAGGTAGACCAGCGGATGGGTCAGCGTATTGGCCTTGCCCTCGGCATCGCCAGCCGGGATCAGCGAGAACTGCACATTGCCGAAGAAATCCTGCATGCCTTCCTGGTTGACGTAACGGGCATAATGCCAGGTGCCGCCATGCCAGATGCCAGCCTTGCCGGCGCCGATATCGGCCCACCAGGTGGCGTCGTCCATGCCGATATGGTTCTTCTTGGTGACGCCCGCGGCGACCGCATCGACGAAGAACTGGTAGAACTTGGTCATCGCGGCCTTGTCGAACACCAGCTTGCCGTTCTCCTCCAGCGTACCGCCGAAGCTGCGGTAAAACTGCCAGTAATCGGGACCATTGGACGGGCGCGGATAGAAGCCATAGCCGGGCTGCACGACGCCGGCGTCCTGCATCTTCTTGGCGTCTTCGATGACATTGGCCAGCGTATAGCCGCCGTCCTGGATCTTCTGCGGCAATGCATCGAGATCGGCATCGGTGTAACCGATAGCCAGCATCGAAGGCCGCCAGAAGAAGAAGGGCCGCGACTCGGCATCCTGCGGAATGCCATAGACGCTGCCGCTATAGGAGGCGATTTCCATCAAGTTCGGATAGATGGCGCTAAGCGGCCAGGCATCGAGATCTACATAGTCCTCGACCGGCACGATCAGGCCCGACTGCGCCCAGGGGGCAATGTCTTCATGGCCGGACACCACGATATTGGGTGGATTGCCGGCTTCGGCCGACAGGGTCAGCGCCTGCTTGAAATCGGGCCAACCCGGATAGGTGGTCTTTTCGACCGTGATGTTGAGCTCTTCGCCGCGAATGGCGGCTTCACGCTCCAGAATGTCGGCCGCGATATCGATCGCATCGACGCGATAGACGTCGTTTGGCCCGGTGCCGCCAGCCCAAACGCTGATCGTCACGTCCTTGGCCAGAGCCGGGCCGGCGAGTGCCGCCGTCACGGCAACAAGTGCGGTCGCCCGCATCAAACCTCTTAGAATTGTCATCCGTATTCTCCCATTGAGCCGTCAGGTGGCTGGTCCCAGAACAGCCACCCATCAAGCTGATGCCGGCCGCAAACTCCTCTGGCGCAAGTCCAGCTTATGGTGCTGTAGGGGCCGTTCATAACGGCCTCGTGACATTTTGCGCACGTGTACAAAGAAATCCCGTCTCATGCGGAATTGATCCTTTGCACACGTGTACACTGACACGCCGGACCGGGCCGGTCAATTGCCCGGTCGCGCGCCTATCCTCCGGCCATCGGCAACAATGTCCGTGGATTTTGTGCAGGACTTTCGCTTTGGCCAAGGGCACATCGGCTGGTTGAAAGCCGCTGTCCGGGTTAGTGTCGCCGGGTATTGCGAGCGGCGAGACCATGACAGCTTCGATCTATCCCAGCGATTTCTACAGCAACCGCCGCGCCGGCACCGCCCACGCCGCCGCGCGGATTCTCTCGGCCCTGCCCGCCAGTCTGCCCCGCCGCGCGGTCGCTGATATCGGCTGCGGCACCGGCACCTGGCTCGCGGCCGCTTTGGCCGATGGTGCCGCAACCGCCTTCGGTATCGAAGGCAACTGGGTCACGTCCGATCAGCTCGATGATCCCCGCATCGTCTTTGCGCCCCAAGACCTGGAGCAGCGCTTCACCGGACCCCGCGTCGACCTGGCCATGTCGCTCGAAGTCGCTGAGCACCTGACCCCCGACCGCGCCGGGAGCTTCGTTGCCGACCTTGTCGCGCTCGCACCCGCCGTGCTGTTCAGCGCCGCCATTCCAGGCCAGGGCGGCGTCAACCATCTCAACGAGCAATGGCAGGGCTATTGGGCCGCCCACTTCGCCAGCCACGGCTACAAGCCGTTTGATGTCGTTCGGCCCACCATCTGGACCGACGAGCAAATCCCTGCCTGGTACAAGCAGAATGTGGTGCTGTATCTGGATGCGGACACCGCCGCACAACTGGGCCTCGCCGCGACGCCGCCCGCGCTGCTCGACCGCGTCCATCCGCTATTCTGGGAACGCGCCAATCGTGAACTCAAATATGCCGGGGCGCTACCGGAGTCGGAATATCTGAAAAGACAGGCTGCTGGGACGTTGTAACCTATCCATCAGTCAACTCCCTCCCCCTTCGCGGGGAGGGATCAAGGGTGGGGGGAAGTTTAGCCCGGTACCGACATTGTGGCTCCGAACACCCCCACCCATCCTCCCCGTCAAGGGGGAGGAGTCGGTCTGGTGATGGCTAGAAAATCTCAGTCCCGCGCCGCCCACAGCAGGCCGCGCCTGAGAATTTCGCGCGCCTGCGGGAGCGCCAGTTCATCCGCTGTGTGCCCGAGCGACGAATAAAACACCCGCCCCTGCCCATGCATGGTGGTGAACACCACCGGCATCACCACATCCTTGCGCCACGGATGAAACTCACCGGAAAACGTCGTCGTCGCCAGCACTTCGACCGCCGGGTCATAGTTCAGATAATACTGCTCGGACGTATGCTCGAAACTCTCGATCCCCGCCATGATTGGATGATCGCCGCGCGTCACATCGACCCGGTAGGTTATGATATTGCCCGGATGCGACACCCAATAGCAGCCCGCCGCATAGCGGAACGGCACGCTTGAGCGAAAACTGGTGGCCAGCCCCATATGAAACCCGGCCAAACCCGTGCCCGCCTGGATCGCGCCCACCAGTCGCGCCATCAGCTCCGGCGCCAGCACCCCATCGGTGATCACCGGCACCACCAGCGCATTGTCCGCGATACCCTCGGCGCCCAGCGCGTCGTAATCCGGTGTTACGGTGACCGAAAATCCCTCGGCCTCCAGCAGTTCGCGCACCACATTGGCGCTGCGTTCCGGCGTATGCAGCTCCATCCCGCCCCAGACGACGAGCGCCTTGCGCCTCACAACCCCATTCCCACGGCGCGAGTGCGATGCACGCCCTTGGGCACGAACGGGAAAGCATCGGCGAAGCCCAGCAGATCGGCGGCCAGATGCACCACCGACAGCCACATCTCGGTACCCTGCAGGCTGGTCACCTGCCCATCGGCAAAGGCAAATCCTTCACCGGGCACCCAGCGTTCTGCCGCCCGCCCGATGATCGCATGCGCGATGGCCTCGGCCTCGGCGCGGCGATAATCGGTCTGTTGCAGGCACAGCCGCAGCGGATGGATAGTGTCGAGCAGATTGCACGCCGTGTAGGTCGGCCCGGAAAAGCCGCCGTAATTGCGATAGTTCAGCAGCACCGAATTGATCGCTGCCTCCGCTTGCGGCACCGGCAGGCCGAACTGCGCATAAGTGCCGCGCGTCAGCCGATAAAAGCCATTGACGGGCTGCAGCAATCCTTCGGCCTCGGTGGTCGAGCCCCACAGTCCGGTGGCGCGATCCTGCTTCAGCGCCAGCCAGCCGAACAGCGTCTCGCGACTGCGGCCCGTGGTGAAATAACGGGCGTTGAAATACAGCGCCGTGCCGATGGCGTCGACGGCCGCGCCAGCGCCCCAGGCCCGCTCCCGCCAACTCAAGCCGTCCAGCCAATCGCAGAGTGCATTGGCATCAAGATCCTCGACCGCCCCGATCCGCTGTCGCGGCTGGCTGCCCAAGCATTCTAGCGCATAGCCGACCGCCAGCACGTTGTAGAGCGCCAACCCGTTGTCGCGCACCGCCTGCCCGGGGGCCGGCGGCTGGAACGGATCGGGGAACAGGCCCGTCGCCGCGTCCTGCACATCCTGCAGTTGCGCAATGGTGGCGGGGACATCGAGCCCCTCTGGAAGTGCGTCAAACGAGGTGGCAATTTCCACGGCATCGCACAGGTGCCGGATGCTCTGCTTGGCTTGGCCACTGGCCTCGAACGACAGGTACGAACCATCCCGTCGATGCCGTGCCAAAATGTCCGGCCACTGGTTTTTCGCCATCTCGCCAAGACGCTTAAGGGCCGCCTCGCTATCGGCCTGCACCTGCTTTCCGGCCGCCAACTCACCCCGCCGCCGCACGATTTTGGCGGGCACACCAGCCACGATCGACATGGGCGGCACGTCCTTGCTGACCACAGCCCCCGCCGCGATCACTGCACCCTTGCCGACGGTGACGCCATCGAGGATGACGGCATTGGCGCCGATCCACACGTCATCCTCCACCACGATGCCAGCGCTGTAGTGTTTCTGCGCGTGGATCGGCACGTTTGGATCATCGAAACCGTGGTTGAACCCGACGATGGAGGCATGCGAGGCGATGCGCACGCCATCCCCGAACCGCACCTTGCCCGAAATGCAGGCATATGAATTGACCGTGGAATGCGCGCCGAATTCGATGTCGCCACGCACCAGGGCATGGCCGGCAATCCAGCTATGCTCGCCCAGCACCAGATGGCTGGTAAAAACCGCTGCCTCCGCCGCCACATAGGCAGTCGGCGCAAAACTGGCGCCTGCCGTCAGCGCCAACCGCTCCTTGCGCGCAACATGCTCGGGGCTGGCGATATCCTCGGGCGTGCGGTCCCAAGTCAGCCATTGTAGCCGCGCCTGGTGATCGGCGGCCTTGATATCCTCCTGCGCGGACGACAGCGTGCCAAGGCGGGAAAACGGGCTTTCGTCATGGCTCAGCAGGGTCATGCAAGGCGCTCCAGGATCGCCGGTTCGATAGCAAATTCCAGCGGTTTTCCGGCGACAAAGCGCTCGACTTCCTCGACCACCATCTGGCCCAGCCGCAACCGCTCGGTGCCGACGGCCCCGGCAACATGCGGCGTCAGGAACACATTGGGCAAGTGATAAAGCGGAGAATCCTGCGCCGGAATCTCCGGATCGGTGACGTCGATCACCGCATGGATGCGCCCGGTTTGCAGTTCGGCGATCAGCGCATTTTCGTCAATGATGGCGCCCCGCGCCGTGTTGATGAACGCCGTATTGGCGCGCATCAGCCCGAATTCGCGCGCCCCAATCATGTGTCGCGTCGATGGCAGCGATGGAGCATGCACCGAGACCACATCCGAGCGCCGCATCAGCGTATCGAGATCCACCAATTGCACGCTTTGCGTGATCGGATCGCTGGCCGACACATAGGGGTCGCTCAGTAGCACCTCGAAATCGAAGGCTTCGAGAAACTTCGCCACCTTGCGGCCGATGCGCGACGCGCCGACGAGCCCAATGGTGCGGCGATAGTTGCCGATCGGCTCGTCCATCATCGCATAGGTGGAGCGGCGGCTGGGATCGGCGCGATAGAGATCGCGCAGTTGGAACACGTGCTTGTTGGCGAAAATGATCGCCGCGAGGGTGAATTCGGCGACCGGCACCGCATTGGCATCGGCCGCATGGGTGACGGTGATGCCGGCGTCGTAGACGGCCGCGTCCAGCGTGTACTTCACCGTGCCGGCCGCATGGGCAATCAGGCGCAGCTTGGGCGCTGCGGCGACAACTTCGGCGCTGATCTGGGGACAGCCCCAGCCGGTGACCAGAATATCGAGGTCGCGCAGGATGCGCCGTGCCTCGGGGGTCGAAAAATCCTCGATCGGAGTGGGCGACACGACCTCGCAACATGCCGACAGCCGCGCCAGCGAGGCCTCGTCGAACACATATTTGGTCTTGTCCGCCGCCATGGCGAAGGCGAGCTTGGGTGCCATCAAAACCTCTCCGCCACCAGAATGGCGCTGACGTCTATGCCCTCGCGGGCAAACAGGGCTTCGAGCGCCGCAAGGTCCGGCGCATGGGGTGGCCTCGTCAGCGCGGCATCGGCTTCCGCTCCCGCCGGCAGCGCCATCGCCGCCGTCATCAGCACCGTGGTGCCGACCGGGATTTCACCCCGCAACTGCGGCACCAGGGTCTTCGCCACGATCAGATTGGTGTTGGGATAGGCCTTGTGCGCCCGTCCGTCGCGCTGGCCGGCCAGATCGACGATGGCGCTGACATCGGTTGGGCTGATGGCCGCGCCGCGTCCGGCTTCCTCGATGGTGCGATCCGCATTGAGGTCAGCCCGCGCAATGGCAAATCCGCCCTCGGTGGCGTGCAGGACGCGCGGCGTGGTGATCCGATGCACGCGGATATGCCAGAGATTGGCTGGGATGAGCCAGGTTTCGACCGTCACATCGCTCCAGGGTTTCCAGCGCGCGAACAGCGTATTCTCGGCGATCTGCGCGACCTCGTTGGCCTCGCGCACCCGGTAGTGCCGCCCATCATCCGAGAAGGCCAGCGCACCGTCGAAGGCGCCCATGTGGTAGGCGCGTTCGTCCACTTCCACCGAGAAGCCGTAGCGCGACGAATAGACGAACTTGGCGTATTTCTCGGCGCCCGCCCGCATCTGCCAATTCTGCTGGCCGCTCGACAGCGCCACCACATTGCCCCGCGTGTGCATCATCACCATGCCAGGGTGCTTGAGCGGCAGCGGTTTCTTGCTGGGCTCGACAGGCACTTCCGCCGCCGTCCAGAACGGATGGTCCGCCGCCAGCGCCAGCGGCAAAAAGGCCTTGAGCGCCCAATAGGGCGAGCCGGCCGAATTGTAGCTCTCGGACATGAACAGGTTGGGATAGCCGTAGCCGATGCTGAGAACGCTGTCGCGATTGGCGATGGGCTTGTCGGCCCACCAGCGCAGGTGGCGCATGAACTGGCCTTTGATCTCGCCCCAGGGCAGCGCCTCGACATCAGCAAACGCCAGCGCCCCCCAGAACCCGCCACAAGCAAACCGATAGGTCAGGCTGCGCCCGAAGGCGAGCACGCCACCATCCTCATCGAACCAGGAGCGAATGTCCTGCGCGAACAACACCGCGCGTTCCTTGTAGCGCGCCACGCGGGCCTCATCGCCCCGCGCCAGCTTGGCGTAGATCAGCCCATAAAAGTGCATGGCGAAGGGAATGTAATGATCGATCCGCCGCACATTGCCGTCTCGATACCAGCCCTCACCAAGATAGAAGCCATCCAGCTCTTCGAGGTATTTATCGGTCAGCGAGCGGTCGAACTCGACCCCGCATTCCTCCAGGCCCAGATCGACCAGTATGCGGAAGAACTTCCAGTTATTGTCGGCATAATCGAACTGCCGCGCATGCTTGAGATAGGCGGCGAGATTGTCCTTGGCCTTCTGTGGTAGCGGCTCCCAAACAAGCTGCGGCACCATACGCATCGTGAAACCGATCGCCGCCAGCTCGACCATGCGCTGGTCGGTGGAATTGACCGCGCCCCAATATTCGGGATGCTCGGGATCGGTGCCATTGGCGAGGCCACGCCGGTAGAGTTCCCAATGCTCAAACTTGCCGCCGCCCGCCGCCAACGGCGTCAGCCCCCAGAGTGGGCGGGCAAAGCCTTCGAGGTCCGCCGCCGCCCGGTCGAAATGCGCCGCCGCCGCGTCTAGCCGCACCCGCGCGCCGCCCTCGGAAAAATACGGCAGCAGCGGCGCGAACAGGTCGTTCAGGCCCGTTTCGACATCGGCGCGCGACTTGAGTGGATTGCCGGCCAGTGGATTGGCACTCAGCGGATCATAGGTCATTTAGGCATAAGTCCCGGTGGCGGGCGCTTCATAGGCGCCCTTGAGGTCTAAACTTTCGGCGAAATGGCACGCCGCTTCCTGTGCCGTGCCATTGATGGGGCGCAAAGCTGGGCGTTGGGAGCGGCAAATGTCCTGCGCATAGCGGCAGCGGGTGTGGAACGGGCAGCCGACCGGGCGATTGCCCAAGTAGGGGATTTCGCCCCGCACCTCGACGTTGCGCCCCTTGCGGCGCAGCGGATCGGCTATCGGCAGGGCTTCCAGCAGCACTTCGGTATAGGGATGGCGCGGCCGCTCGAACAGCATTTCGGTGGGCGCATTCTCCACCACATGGCCCAGATACATCACCACCACCCGGTCAGCGATGTAGTTCACCACGCCCAGATCGTGGCTGATGAAAATGTAGGTGAGCCCGAAATCGCTCTTGAGGTCTTCGAGCAGGTTGAGAATCTGCGCCTGGATCGACACGTCCAGCGCCGAAACCGCCTCGTCAGCGATCACCAGTTTCGGATCGAGCACCAGCGCCCGGGCGATGCCGATGCGCTGCCGCTGCCCGCCGGAGAAGGCATGCGGATAACGCCCGACGCCGTCGGCGGCGATACCCACCTTTTCCAGGGTAGAGACCACCCGGTCTTCCAGCTCGCGGCCCTTGGCAATCTTGTGGATGCGCAGCGGCTCGGCGACGATATCGAACACCCGCATATTCGGATTGAGCGAACTCATCGGGTCCTGGAAGATCATGCGGATATCCTGCCGCCACGGCTTGATCTGCCGCTTGTTGAGCGCTGTCAGTTCGACCGGCTCGTGGCCCTTGGGATAATAGGTCACCGTGCCCGCCGTGGACGGCTGCGCCTTGATGATGCAGCGCCCCAGCGTGGTCTTGCCACAACCGCTCTCGCCCACTACCGCCAGCGTTTCACCCGCCTCGACGGTCAAGCTGACATCGCTGAGGGCATCCAGCGTCCGGCTTGGTCCGAACAGGCCCGAATTCAGCGAATAGCTCTTCGACAGGTTGTCGACTTTCAGCAGCGTGCTCATGCGTTCGCCTCCGCCAAGGCCGGCGCCTGCGTGAGCAGGTGACACCGCGCAATATGATCGTCGCCCACCACCGTCCGCTCCGGCCGGATCGTGGCACAGGGCTCGAACGCGTGGGGACACCGGCTGGTGAAGGCGCAGCCTTCGGGCCGGTCCGAGGCCGAGGGCACCGTGCCCTTGATGGGCGACAGCCGCACCCGGTCGGCCTTGCGCGCCATCTTGGGGATCGAGGCCATCAGCGCCCGAGTGTACGGATGCTGCGGCGACCGGAACACGTCATAGACATTGCCCTGCTCCACCACGTCGCCCAAATACATCACCGCCACCTCGTCGGCGATTTCCGCGACAACGCCCAAGTCATGGGTAATGAACAGCATCGCCATGCCGTAGTCCGCCTGCAGTTGCCGCAGCAGGTCGAGGATTTGCGCCTGTGTCGTCACATCCAGCGCCGTCGTCGGCTCGTCGGCGATCAGCAGGTCCGGCGTGCAGGCCAGCGCCATGGCGATCATCGCGCGTTGCCGCAGCCCGCCCGATAGCTGGAACGGATAGGCATCCGCCCGCTCCCGTGCGCCCGGAATACCGACCTGATCGAGCAGCGCCACGGTGCGCTCGCGCGCCTGCTTCTGGTTCAGCCCTTCGTGGATCAGGATCATCTCGTCGATCTGATCGCCAATGGTGTGCACCGGCGACAGCGAACTCATCGGCTCCTGAAAAATCATGGCGATCTTGTTGCCGCGCACCCTGCGCAGCGGCAGGCTGTCCTGCTTGAGCGTGGCGAGATCGATCGTCGGCTCATCCTTTTCGGAGAACAGAATCTTACCGGTGCGAATGTTGGCGTTCTGGTCGAGCAGACGCAGGATCGCCCGCGCGGTCACCGACTTGCCGCAGCCGCTCTCGCCCACAAGGCACAGCGTCTTGCCGGCGGTGAGGGTGAGGTCGACCTGGCGCACCGCCTCGATATCCGCCTCGTCGGGGGACGAGAAGGTGATGGACATGTTTTCGATGGAGAGGAGCGGTTTATCGGCCATGGGGATCAGCGGCATCGCGAAGGCCGTCTCCGAAGAAATTGAGCGACAGGATGACCACCACGACGCAAATGCCCGGCGTCAGTAGCCAGGGTGCGGTGGCGAGGGTGCGGATGTTCTGCGCGTCCTGCAGCAGCGTGCCCCAGCTGACGATGGGCGCCTGCAGGCCCAGCCCGAGGAACGACAACGCCGTCTCGGCCAGGATCATGCCGGGCACCGCCAGCGTCGCCGCGGCGATGATGTGGCTCATGAAACTGGGCACCATGTGCCGCGTGATGATGCGCCAGTCGCTGGCGCCATCCAGCTGCGCCGCGGTGACGAAATCCTCCGTCCGCAGACTGAGGAACCGTCCGCGCACCACCCGCGCCAATTCGGTCCAGCCGATCAGCGACAGGATGACGGTGATGGCGAAATAGGTCTGGATCGCCGACCAGTCCTTGGGCAAGGCGGCGGCGAGGCCGAGCCACAGCGGAATGGTGGGCATGGAGCGGATGAACTCGATCACCCGCATCACCACGCTGTCAAACCAGCCGCCGTAATAGCCGGAAAAGCCGCCGATGATGATGCCGAAGAACAGGCTGAGCGTGACGCCCGCCAGCCCGATGGAGAGTGAAATGCGCGTGCCATGGATCAGCCGGCTGAGCAGGTCGCGGCCGAGGCGGTCGGCGCCCAGGATATAAAGCGGCGTCTTTGGATCGGAAACGCCGAACAGCTTGACCGAAAGCGGGATGAAGCCGGCCAGCTTGTAGGGCTCGCTCGGGGCGAAGAACTGCAGCGGGATTTTCACCTCGGGATCAATAGTGAAGGTCCGCCGCATCGCCTTGCGGTCGACGGTGGATTTGTAGCCGTTGACATAGGGCCCGAACGACCAGGAGCCATCCTCGTTGCTCGAAATGAACTGGATGCCCTGCGGCGGAGCATAGGTGTAACGCGGATTGTAGGCGCCCGGCTCAACTGGGGCGAGAAACTCGGCGAGCAGCGCCACCAGATAGAAGGCGGCGACGATCCAGAGGGCAACCAGCGCCAGCTTGTGCTGCTTGAAGCGGCGCCACATCAGCGCCCTCTGGCTCTCGCGCACGGGCTTTTTGACAATGGCAGGCATGGCGATATCGGTCATGGTTTCGGTGACCATCACTTGCTCCCGAAGCGGATACGGGGATCGATCCAGGCCAGCAGCAGGTCCGAGATCAGCGTGCCGATGACGGTGAGGATGCCGAGCAGCAAGATGATGGCGCCGGCCAGGTACATGTCCTGGGAGGTGAGCGAGCGCAGCAGCAGCGGGCCGGCGGTGGGCAGGTTGAGCACCACCGAAACGATCACCGAACTCGATACCAGCGCCGGCAGCAGCCAGCCGATGGTGGAGACCAGCGGATTGAGTGCCACGCGCACCGGGTATTTCATGATGGTGCGGAACTCGCTCAGCCCCTTGGCGCGGGCGGTGGTCACATAGGGCTTCTTCAGCTCGTCGAGCAGGTTGGCGCGCAGAATGCGGATCAGTTCGGCCGTGCCCGCCATTGACAGCACCAGGATCGGCGCCCAGGCGTGGGCGGCAAAGTCGGCGATGCGACCAAGGCTCCAATGAGCATTCTGGTATTCGGGCGAAAACAGCCCGCCAATGGTTTCGCCGAACCAGATGAAGCTGAGATACATCAGGATCAGCGCGAAGAAGAAGTTCGGAATGGCGAGGCCCAAAAAGCCCCCGATGGTCGCCAGATAATCGCCCAGCGAATATTTGCGCACGGCGGCGTAGATACCGATAGGCAGCGCCACCAGCCACATCACCACGACAGCCAGCCCTTCGAGCAGGATCGAATTGCCCAGCCGCCCCCAGATCAATTCGCTGACCGGCGCCTTCCATTCGAAACTGCGGCCGAAATCGCCATGTACGAGGCCACCGAGCCATTTCCAGTATTGCACCAGGTAGGGTTCGCCGAAGCCATATTGCTGGCGCAACGCCTCGATGGCAGCCGGATCCACCCGATCACCATCAGCGCTGAGCTGAGCCACATAGGTGGTCAGATAGTCGCCCGGCGGCAACTGAATGATGGCAAAGGCGATGAACGACACCGCCCAGATGGTGAACACCATCGATATCAGCCTGTTGGTGATGAAACCCAGCATGGGCGTGTTCCTAATTTATTTGTCGATCTGTCAGTCGACACCCTCCCCCTTGCGGGGAGGGATCAAGGGTGGGGGATGTTTAGCCCCCATCGTGAAATCCGGGCTCCGCACACCCCCACCCATCCTCCCCCGTCGAGGGGGAGGAGCCGCATCGTGGGCGTGGCAAAACTCTGCCACCGTCAATTCTCAACCCCTCGCGGCAATTGGGAGCGCCGCGAGGGGCGGGAGGGATCCGTTAGAGGGACTTTACTCGAAGTACCACTGGAACGGATCATAGGGAGCCGGCGTCGGGAACAGGTAGGCCTGCTTCAGCGTGTCCGGAATGTTGTGCAGATTGTTCTTGGCCAGGTAATAGCCGTCGCCGGGCAGGTTGATGCCGATGACCGGGAAGTTCTCCTTGGTGATCGCCAGGATCTGCTTCATCAGGGCACTTCGCTTGTCGGCGTCGCCCTCGGCGCGGAGCTGGGTATAGAGTTCCATCTGCTTTTTCGCCCAATCGGCGGGCTCTTCGGCGATTTCCGGCGTCGTGCCGTTATACCAGGCCTGCCAGCGGAAGGCCCACACGCTTTCCGGGCTGAAGGGGAAGTAGTAGCGCGGCTCCTGCATGACTTCGAGGCCACCGTCGCCGGTCCAAATCTGCGCGTCATAATCGCCGGTCGGCCGCTTGTCGTAATAGAGCGTGCGATCGATACTGTTGATCTCGACCTTGATGCCCACCGCAGCGAGCTGCAATTGCATCATCTCGAGCATGTCTACCCATTCCGGATGCAGCGCGGCGATGGTGTCGATAGTGACCACCAGCGGCGAACCATCGGGCATGGTGTAGAAGCCGTCGGCGTTCTTGGCACCGAGCCCGGCTGCCTCGAAATGCTTGGCGGCATCCTCGGGATCGAGCGTGGTATATTGCGTGCTCATTTCCTCGTCATAGAACGGCGATTCCGGACGCGGCGCCACCTGCGATGGCGTGCCCTGGCCGGTAAAGGCCACGTCGATGATTTCCTGGCGGTCGATGGCCTCGGAAATGCCGATGCGGAAATCCTTGTTGCCGAACACGGCGCGCCGCGCCGGATCGGGATGGTTCAGGTTGAACTGCAGCACCATGGAATTGGAGAACGAGGATACTTCCGTGCCCAGGTGATAGCCGCCCGCCTCCTGCCCATCGAAGAAGATGGGCTGGTTGATGATGGTGTTGATATGGCGATCCTGGAAATCGATCTCGCCATTGAGCGCCATCAGCGTCAGCTCTTCCAGCGAATCCGACACGCGCATTTCGAGCGTATCGATATAGGGCAACTGGTTACCCTCGGTATCGACCTTCCAATAGTAGGGATTGCGCTCGAAGGTGACGCGGGTGCTGTCGCCCTTCAACGGCTCCTTGACCATCCAGGCATTCATGAAGGGCAGCTCGGGATTGGCCCAGCGAATGGTTTCGGTGGCCCAGGAGCAACGATCCTGCATGTAGAGCTCCCAGGTCTCGAACCCGGCAGCCTTGGCATCGGCCGCAGCGTTCGGATTGGTCTTGGGATAAAACTGGCCGCAATAGTCCTTGCTCAGCGACACGATGGTCAGGCCGTTGATGCTGGCCAACTCGTCGAGCAGCACGCCATTGGGCTTTTCGAACACGAATTTGAACGTGGTGTCGTCCACCACCTCGATGCTGACCGGGTTCTGCGGGCTCTTCACGAAGCCGCCGCCGCCCGCATAGGTGGGTTCATGCAGCAGATCGACCGCGAAGGCGATGTCGGCGCTGGTGAAGGGCTTGCCATTGTTCCACTTGAGCCCGGCGCGCAGGTGGAAGGTATAGGTCTTGGCGTCCTCGCTGATTTCCCAGCTTTCGGCCAGATTGGGGATGACCTTGTTCCATTCACGGTCATAGCGAACCAGCCCGTCATAGCCCACGGTGCGCCCGATCCAGGCGTTGTCGAGCCCGCCACGCAGCCCCGAATGCCAGGTGCCGCCGTATTTACCGACGGTTTCGACCGGCGTCACCACCAGCGGATTGGTGGGCAGGCGTTCGGCGACTGGCGGCAACGTGCCGTCCGCCACCAATGGATCGAGTATGGGCGATTGCTGCTGCGCCAGCGCTACGGTGCTCAGCATCAGAACGGCGGTGAGTGCGCCGGTAACGACGCGGCCGGCATATGCGCCATGCCAAAGTCGGCTGTTCATCATGAAAATCCTCTCCCTCGCGGCCGTCTGTTCCCCGGCCCGGCGCCTTGTGGCACGTCGAGCAAGTTAGCCGCCAATTTGCGCTTTCGCAAGTATTTTGCGCAAATCACGCAATTTACGCAATTTTGCGTGATTTGCGTTGGGGAGTCAGCGGGATAGGGTGTGGACGGGCGTGGGATTGGACGGGGAGTATAGCTAAGAGGCCGAAAAATCGTGCTCGGGCCCGCGCCCCATCAACAGTTCTGACACCCAAACTCGCTTTGGCGAACATGCGTTTCTCACACTCGGTGTCATTCCGGCGCGAGCCGGAAGCCATCCCGAGTTACCCTCACGGCCGCAAGGTGACGGTGTCCGACTGCCAGACCTCGCGGCGCATGGCGCGATCTCAGGAGACGGACCCCGGCCTTCGCCGGGTGACACCGTGGGTGGGATAGTTTGGGTATTGGCAGAACTGCCCTTAAACCGAAAACACCGTCTCCCCCGCCACAATCGACACCCCAACCTCCAACTGCTGCACGGCCCGCTCTCCCTCCATATGCTGCGCCAAAAGCCGCACCGCGCCCCGTCCGATGGCTTCGCGATCCACCCGCACAGTGCTCAGCCGCGGCGTCGCCATCCCCGCAATCGGCAAGTCGTCAAACCCGATGATCGAGAAATTGGCCGGCAGCGAGCTGTCGCTGCCGTACAGCCCCTCCAGCATTTCCACGGCCGCGATGTCGTTCCAGCTAAACATCGCCGTCACGTCGTGCTTGCCCGCCAGCAGATCCGCCAACAGGTCGGCCGTCGCCCGCTCCGCCGTATTGATAATGCTCCCCACCGCCCCCGGCGTGGCCGCGATCGCCGCCTCGAATCCCCGTTGCCGCTGCAAAATGGTGGGCCGATACTGATGCGTATAGTGCAAAATCCGCCGATGCCCGGCGTCCAGCAGCCGCTGCGTCGCCAGGAACGCGCCGTAGAAATTGGATGGCGCCACCGAACTCAGGCGCATTTGCGGATCGCTGCCATTGACCAGCACCGCCTGCACATTGGCCTCGGCGCACCAGGCCGCCAGCCCGTCCCAGGCGTCGATGCCGGCCAACAGCACGCCATTGGCATCGGCCTGTGCGATCTGCCGCTTGATCAGGTCCAGCGTCACCGCCGACTCGTTGACCAGCCGCACGTCCAGCAGCATGCCCGCCTCGGCGGCCGCCGTCTTCATGCCTTCGACAATGCCGAAATAGAATCCAGACAGCCCGCTGGTAGCGCTGCCCAGCGGCACCAGGGCCACGGCCCGCTTGTCGGTGGTGATGCCCACCGCGTGCTTGCTCTTATAGCCCAGGGTCCGCGCCATCCGCTGCACGTCCTGCCGCACCGCCGGGCTGATGCCGATCTCGTTGGCGAGCGCCCGCGACACCGTGCTGACCGATACGCCCAGCCGCTCGGCTATATCTGCCTGGTTTGCACGCCGCGTCGGGGCCATTGCCTAAACCTGTCCATCGGGATCAAATGTTCCTCTTGCAATATTTGCGTTTTTTGAGGTGTACAAGCGGAAATGCTTGGGTGGGAGCGGCTTGTCTTCCCTGGCGGAACTGCGGACTATGATCCCATAGACCGCCTGATCGCCTGCGATTCTCGCGGAACAGCGCCCTGACCCGTCAATCCAATGATGCAAGACAACGCGATATCGTTTTCTACGCCCAAAGCCGGCACGCAAGCAGAAGTAGTGATTCTTCGTCCGCGTGATAGCGGACAGACGATTGCCCACCAACAGCCACTCAGTGGAGAGGGCCAGCGGATCATGCAACAGTGGAGCAACGCTGAACGGGATGCGCAGGCCATGCCGCCGGTCGACGCCGCCACGCGGGTGCGCTGGCGCGGCATGCTCGGCACGTTGGCCGAAACCATGGGCATGTGCGACGGACGCATCTGGAGCCTGTCCGGCAGCGAGGCCGAAGTCATCATCGCCTATGGCTCGCCCCTGCCCGGCGAAGGCATGCGCGTCGCCGTCAAGGGCTCCAAGCTGCTGTATCAGGACGTGGCGCGAGAGCGCTCGACGCTGGATGTGGCCAGCCCCCAATGGTCCGGCAGTTCCGAGGCCGCCCAGGGCATCAAGGATTATCTGGGCCTGCCCATCACCTGGCCGAACGGCACGGTATTCGGCGTCATCGAGGTTCTGACGGCGGAACTGCGCACGTTCACCTCGCTGCACCGGCGGCTCGCGACGCAGGTGCGCGACAATATCGAAGACCATCTGCGCAATATCGCCGCCCTTGCCGAGCGGACCCAGATGGCAGGCGAAAACCGGCGGCAACGCGAAATCGGCCTTTTGGCTGCCGATATGGTGGATTTTGGCGCCTGGGACTACGAGATCGGCGCCGACCTGCTGCAGGGCGACGCCGGATGGCATCGCCTGCTTGGGCTCGACGGCGCCGAGGCGCCGGCGTCGCTCAAGGATTTCAAGCGCCTCATCCACCCCGACGACACGGCGCGCATCACCGACGACAACCTGCTCGGGCTGACCGAAGATGCCGGCGGCGCGGCGAGCAGCGTGGTTTTCCGCCTAGTGCGGCCCGATGGCGAAACGCGCTGGGTTCGCTCGTCGGCGCGGGTGTTGGATGGCACGCCGGTGCGCACGGTCGGCGTGATGGTCGACGTCACCGATAGCCATATGACGGACGCGGCGCTGCGCCAGGGCCGGGTGGCCCTGCTCGAGGCCGAGGGCGTCATCAAGGATGTGCGCGAACGCCTGCAACTCGCCGCCGGCACCAGCGGGCTGGGCATCTGGGAATTCAATATCGATACCGGCACGCTGCAGGGCGATGCCAGCCTGAGCGCCATTTTCGGCGTCAAGCCCGGCAGCCTGACCGGTCCCAACGTTTTCCATAGCCGGGTGCATTCCAAGGATCGCCACCTGCTCGATTTCAATTCCATGGCCCAGCATGCACAGGCGCCGCTGGAGCTGAATTTCCGCGTTGTGCGCCCCACCGGGGAAATCCGCTTTGTCTCCTGTACCGTGCACCTGAGCGAAGCCACGGCGCTCCTGCCCAAGCGGTTGCGCGGCTTCGTGTTGGACGTGACCGAGGCGCAGCGCGCCAATGAGGCGCTCAACCGCACCAAGGCGGCGCTGCAAGGCACCGAAAAGCTGGTGCGGCTGGCCAATTGGCGTTTCGACCGCGCCACCCAGCAATTTTTCGCCTCGGACATGCTCTATGAGCTGAACGACAGCGACCCCGACGCCCCGGCGCTGACCCAGGCGGACCTGGAACAATTGCTGTCGCCGCAGTCCCAGGATGGGACCACCAACGCGGTGCAACATTGCCTCAAGACCGGCAAGCCCTATGCGCTGGACGTGCAATATCTGCGGCCCGACGGCACCAGTTTCCTCGCCAATGTGCGCGGCCATGCCGAGCGCGACGCCGGGGGCGCCATTATCGGCGTCGTCGGCACCTTGCAGGACATGTCCGAGCGCGAGGAGGCAAGCGCCCGCGTGGCGGCCCTGGCGCGGGCCTTGCCGCTCGGCGCGATCTACAGTTTCGAATGGACTGACGCTCATTTCGTCCTGACCGATGCCAGCGCCGGCATCGAGGCGCTGATTGGCGTGTCAGCCGCGACCCTCTTGGCCGATCGCGACGCCTTCCCCAAGACCATGGCCAAATCCGAGCGGCGGTTCTACCTGCACGAATTCGAGCGCGCGCGTCAGTCCGGCGAAATGTTCGACTGCCGGTTCAATGTCACGCGCCCCGATGGCACGGTCATTTGGCTGCACAGCCGCGCGGTGCCGCATGTTCGCCCGGACGGCACCACCGTTTGGGACGGCGTGCTGCGCGACATCGCCACGGAGCGCCAATCGAGCGACGCGCTGCGGCAGGCCGAGCAGAAAATGCTCGCCATGGAGCAGGCCAAGGAAGACCTGCTGGCCACCATGAGCCACGAAATCCGCACGCCGATGAACACGGTGGTCGGCATGACCCGGCTG
Organism: Devosia sp.; assembly: GCF_028290625.1. Taxonomy (GTDB): domain Bacteria; phylum Pseudomonadota; class Alphaproteobacteria; order Rhizobiales; family Devosiaceae; genus Devosia. Next base: position 187,843 of record NZ_JAQGJM010000008.1, on the reverse strand, counting down.
GCGCTGCAAACCGAATTGGCGCCCAAGCAGCGCAACTATCTCGACAAGATCGACACCGCCACGAGGAGCCTGCAGGCGATTGTCGGCGACGTGCTGGATTTCTCCCGGATCGAGGCCGGACGGCTGGAGCTGGACGATAGCGAGTTCACGCTGGAGGCGGTGCTCGACGCCGTGTCCGCCGCCACCGCGCTGCGGGCCGAGGAAAAGGGCATCGAGCTGGCCTTCGCCGTCGGCGCCGACGTGCCGCGCAGCCTGCGGGGCGATCAACAGCGCTTGTCGCAGGTGCTGGTCAACCTCGTGAGCAATGCCGTCAAGTTCACCGAAACCGGCGAAGTCGTAGTCTCGGTGGATCGCCTGCCGGAAGATGACGGGGCGCCGCTGCTGGAATTCAGCGTCCGCGACACCGGCATCGGGCTCGATGCCGAGCAGATCGCCGGCCTGTTCCGTCCGTTCGAGCAGGCAGCGTCGCGCGGCTCGCCGCGCCATGGCGGCAGCGGGCTTGGCCTGAGCGTTTGCAAGCGGCTGGTGGAACAGATGGGTGGCACCATGGTCATCGAAAGCTGGCCCGGGCGCGATACGACGTTCCGTTTCACCATCGCATTGCAGCCCGCCGACGAGGCAATCGCGGCCCCCGCCACAGCGTTAGGCAATCGCCGCGTCCTCATCGTCGACGACAATGCCAGCGCCCGCACCATCCTTTCGGACATGCTGGACGGGATGGGCATGACGCCGCAAACCGTCGCCTCGGGCAGCGATGCGCTCACCGCCCTCAACACCGCGGCGGAGGCGGCTGAACCCTTCGACCTGGTGCTGATCGACTGGCGCATGGCGGGCATGGACGGGCTCGAACTGGCCCGCCGCCTGCGCGCCGACATAGCGCTGAAGAATTTGCCAGTCATATTGATTGCGACCACCTACGGCCGCGAGGACTTGCTGCGGCGAGTGGATCAGCTTGGCCTGCAAGGGCTGCTGATCAAGCCGGTGACGCAGTCCATGATGCTCGATGCTTTGACGGATATTTTCGCGCCCGCCGGCGATGGCGCCCGCGCCGGCCTGCTGCCGATCGATGACGCCGCCGCCCAGGCCAAGGCGGCGCTAACCGACCGGCGCGTGCTGCTGGTGGACGACAATGCGCCCAACCGCGACACCGTCACCGACCTGCTGGAACTGGCCGGGGTGACGGTCGATACCGCCGCCAGCGGCGGTGAGGCGCTGGAGCGGCTGGCACGCCGTGCCTATGACGCCGTGCTGCTGGACATACAATTGCCCGACATGGCCGGCCGGGAAGTCACGCGCCGCATCCGCCGCAATCCGGCCTGGACGCGCCTGCCCATCGTTGCGCTGACTGACGATGACGCGATTGAGGATCGCGACACCGGACGCGGCGCCGGCATGACCGCCCACCTCATCAAGCCGGTCGAGGAGACGCAGCTCTATCGCGTCCTGGCCGACATCTTCGCCGGCACACGGCCGGTCGCCACCGTGGTCGCGCCCGATTTCGACACTGCCTTGCGGCGCCTGCACGGCGATGCGGAGCGCCTCGAGCGCCTGCTGCGCGGCTTCGTGCGGGACTTCGCCGATATCCCCGCCAAGCTGGGCAACCTGATCGGCACCGAGGACCTGCCCGAAACCGAGGCGCTGGCACAACTGGTCAAGGCTGCCGCCACCACCATGGAGGCGCGCCAACTCACGGCCGCCGCCAGCGAACTGGAGCATGCCGCCCGCGATGGCGATCGCGATATCGACACGCTGGCACTCGAGTTCCGAAAACATCTGCAGGCCGTGCTCGACGCCATCGGCGTCAGGCTGGCGCTCGGCACCCAGCCCACCTCGCCCCACTCGGGCGGCGATCGCGAGACCGCCCTGGCTCTGATCGCCACCGTGGAACCGCTCGTCGCGCGCGGCGACGATGCCGCCGACCCCATGCTGAAGCAGCTCTCGGCTTTGCTCGACGGGCAAGTGGAAACCGCCATGATCGAAGCGGTCCGCAGCGCCTATGACGACGTGAAATTGCCGGCCGCTTTGGCTGGCCTCGCCCGGCTCAAAGCCGGCCTGGTGCACGGTTAGCCACCGCTGTTCATCGCCCGACGGGACAGCGCTGCCCCACCGCCCTGTCGGATTCCGAATTACCGCATATTGAGAATGATCACGTGATCGCTGGTCGGGTCGGTATCCTCGCGCAGCTTGGCCACCTCCGCCGCCGTCACCGCGGGCGCATCATTGCCCCAGCTCGAGCGAATGAACGTGGCAATCTCGGCGATCTGATCGTCACGCAGCAGCACCCGGAACGGGGTCATGCGGTAGGAGTCGGGAACTCCGTCCACCACCATGCGACCGGCCCCGTTGAGCAGGATATTGATGATCGACTCCGCGTTGTGCCCGATCACTGTTGGATTGCCCGCCAGCGGCGGCTGCAACGCCCCACGCCCCAGCCCGTCGCGACCATGGCAGTTCGAACACTGGGTGATGTAGAGCGAAGCCCCCGGTGCGGTCATGTCATTGCCGGCAAACGCCACCTTGGTGGCATCGTCATAGGTCCATTGCGGATCGGCGCCGTGTGGCGGCAGCGATTTCAGGTAAACCGCGATGGATTTCAAATCCTCATCGGTCATGAACTGCGTGCTGTTGTTGAACGCTTCCAGCATGGTGCCGAACACGGTGGCATGCTTGTTGCGACCGGTCTTGAGCAGCTGCACGATATCGTCTTCGCTCCAGCGGCCCAGGCCCGTCGCCTGGTTGCCGCGCAGGTTCGAGGCATGCCAGCCATCGAGCAAAGCACCCGACAGATACGCATCGCCACTGTCGTCCAGTGCCACTTCCTGGATCGCCAGGCCCCGCTCGGTATGGCAACTGCCGCAATGGCCTGCGCCCTGCACCAGATAGGCGCCGCGGTTCCATTCCGCGCTCTGCTCCGGCTTGTTCTCGTAAACCTTGGTCGGGGCAAAGGCGGCGTTCCAGAACGCCAGCGGCCAGCGCATATTGAGCGGGAACGGAATACCGGTTTCCTGATTGGGCTTGGCCACCGGCTCCACGGCGAACATGAAGTAGTCGTAGAGCTTCTTGATGTCCTCGTCGGTCATCTTGGAATAGGAGGGATAGGGCATGGACGGATAGAGGCGATGTCCATCCTTGGCGACGCCGCGGCGCACCGCATTGTCGAAATCGGCCAGCGTGTAATTGCCGATGCCGGTTGCCTTGTCGGGGGTGATATTGGTCGCATACATCACGCCCAGCGGGCTGCCCATCGGCAAGCCGCCCGAAAACGGCGCTTCCCCCGGCAGTGAATGGCAGGCCACGCAATCGGCTAGCCGGGCCACATAACTGGCCTCCTCGACCGGATATTGCGGCGCGGTAATCGCCGCGACCTCATCGAACGGGCTGGATGGCCGCTGGTTGAGCAGGAACGCCAAGCCCACGAACAGCACGATGCCGACGACAATGATAATGCCGATAATACGCAGGATTTTCACGGTATCCCCTTCGCCGTGATGAAAACCAAACCTGCGGCCGCTGGGGCCGCCGGCATCTATCGCAACCTAGGACCAGCTCATGTCCTGCGTGCGGAACGGCATCTGGCGAATGCGCGTGCCGGTCGCCTGGAAGATGGCATTGCCCACTGCCGGCCCGATCACGCCCGCCGGCGGCTCGCCGATCTCGTTAAAGCGCGGGTTGTCGCTGAGGCCGCCAAAGTGCACGTTGATCTGTGCCGGCATGTCGGCCATGCGCAGCATCGGATATTCGTCGAAATTGCCCTCAACGATCTGGCCGTCCTTGATGTTGAGCCCTTCATTGACCGCCATGTTCAGCCCGAACATGGTCCCGCCTTCAAGCTCGGTGCGCACTGCGTCCTCGTTGACGATGCGGCCGGTATCGAAGGCCAGGTCGATCTGCAGGATTTTCAGCACGCCTTCCTTGCTGACCTCGACCTTGGCGACGGTCGCCACCGTCGTGCCGGCATCGGCCTTGCCGCCCATGCCCCAATTGGCAATGGCCACGCCACGGCCCTGCCCCTTGGGCAGCGCTTCGCCCCAACGGGACTTGGCCTTGACCTCATTGAGGCACTTGGCCCAGCCGATATCGGCCCATTTGCCAAAAATCTGCAGCCGGTATTCCATCGGATCCACGCCCGCCGCCACCGCGCATTCATCGAGAAAGGTCTCGATGAAGAAGGCATTGGAATTGTAGCCGGGGCCGCGATACGGCCCGGTCAGGATATGGAACGGAACCGTCTGCGACTCGATCTGCACATTGGGCAGCAGCGCCGTAATGGCGGTATCGTTGATGCCCGAAACGAAGAAACCCGGACCACCCGAAACCCGCCCTTGCAGCGCCGTCGGATATCCATCATCACCCAAAGCAGCCCAAAGGCGCCCCGCCATCAGCGGACGATAGCGCCCCTGACGCGTGGCTTCCTCACGCGACCAGATCACATGCACCGGTCGGCCCGGGAAATGCTTGGCCACGGCCACAACCATGCGCGCATCGTCGGAGAACACGCGCCGGCCAAACCCGCCACCCACAAAGGTCTGGTGGAAGAACACGTTTTCGGGCTTAACCCCGGTCTCGTCGGCCGCCACCATATAGGCCATCTGCGAATGCTGCGACGGATGCCAGAAATCCACCCGCTCGGGCGTGACCATGGCCGTGCCGTTGAGCGGCTCCATCGGCGCCTGCTCGCAATAAGGGGTTAGGTACGTGCCCTCGACAGTCTTCCTGGCGGCCTTGAAGACACCATCGAAATCGCCGGTGCTCACTTCCACCTTCTCGCCCGGCTTGTCGAGCGCGGCGATGGCGGCATTGTTCATCTGCTGGGTGGTTTTCCACTGCGCGCCCGGGCCGTCGTCCCATTCGACCGGCAGCGCATCGAGCGCCGTGCGCGCCTGCCAATAATGCTCGGCGATCACCGCCACCGCATGTTGGGCGGTCGACACGCCAAACGGGAATGGTGGCTTGAGGTCGGTGGGAACATTGTCGCCCGGCTTGACGGCGACCACGGCCAACACGCCCGGCATCGACTTGACCGCATCGGCATCAAAGCTCTTGAGCGTGCCGCCCATCACCGGCGACTGGCGCAGCGCCGCATAGACCATTTTGGGCACGATGACGTCGACGCCATAGATCAGGCTGCCATTGACGATCTGCGGAAGCTGCACCTTGCCGGGATGCTTCTTGCCCAGGAACGTCCATTCCGAACGATCCTTGGGCTTGGGCTCCTCGGCCAACTGAATGGCCGCCGCCGCCTGCACGAACTCCCCAATGCCGCTCGACTTACCCGAAGCATGGTTCAGCACGCCCTCGGTGATGGTGATTTCACCGGCCGGCACGCTCCATGCGGCCGCGGCCGCGGCCTTGAGCCGCTCACGCGCGCTGGCGGCAACCTGCATATAGGTGTCCATGCGCGCCGGCCCGGTCGAGCGGCCGCTGAAATAGGCCAAAGCCCCGCCCACATTGGCGTTCGAGTAGACATTCTCCTCCAAGTAATCGCGATTGGTGGAGGCATATTGCGGCTTGATCTGGTCCCAGACCGGATCAAGCTCTTCCTTGATATAGGCGGCGATCTGGGTGAGCGTGCCGTTGCCGATATCCACCGCCGTAGCGCGCACGATGACGCTGCCATCGGCATTGATGGTCAGCCAGGGGGTGAATTCGACGCTGCCGGCCGGGTTGGCCAGGTCCCACGGCTCGGCATCGACAATGGCGGCCTGCGCGCGCGTGCCGATCACCAGGGCGCCACCCAGGGCCAGCGAGGAGATGATGAAATTGCGCCGCGTCGTCTTGATCTCGTTCATGACCGCCTCCTCAAGCTTTCATCATGTCGGCGGCTTTGTGGATCGCCGCCCGCACGCGCGTGTAGGTGCCGCAACGGCAGATATTGGACACGTATTGATCGATATCCGCGTCGGTTGGATTGGGGATTTCGTCCAGCAGCGCCGCGGCGGCCATCAGCATGCCGGTCTGGCAATAACCGCATTGCGGCACGTTGAATTCGACCCACAGCTTCTGCAGCGGATGGCTTGAATCGGCGCTCAGTCCCTCGATCGTGGTGATCTTGACGCCCTCGGCGGCTTCCAGCGGAAACTGGCAGGAGCGCGTCGCCACGCCATCGATATGCACCGTACAGGCGCCGCATTGAGCAATGCCGCAGCCGAACTTGGTTCCGGTCATCCCCAGATGGTCGCGCAATACCCAGAGCAATGGGGTCTGCGGATCGGCATCGACCTCGGTCGCCTTACCGTTGATCATCAAATTAACAGCCATAAAAACCTCCTCAACAGGCAAACATCGCAGGTCATATTTTGCCCCAAGCTTAGAACCGTTCTTAGTACCGATCCAGATTTGCGACCTTTGATTTGCCAATAAGCGTCAGTGGAAATAGCGCTCTTTGCAGATGATGACTTGGCGCGTAAACTGCGTTATTGATTGAATACTTCCGATATGTTCAATTGAACATATCGACGCTTGAGCAACAGTCCTAACACCCTGGCCTCCCCCATCGCATTGGGCTAGGGTTTCGCTGCCTCGGGAGGGGCATCGGCATGCGCATAGCCTTGATAGCCCTGATTTTTATGGCGCCTATATCACTCGGCGCACTTCCCGCCAGCGCGCAGGAAACCTCCCCCGGCGGACAATTGGCGCAGGCCTGCACCAGTTGTCATGGCCTGCAGGGCCGCAGCGTCGGCGCCGTGCCCAGTCTGGCCGGACGACCCGCAAAAGACCTCGTGGCATTGCTGAAAACCTTCCGCGATGCCCCCAACGAAGCCACCATCATGAACCGCATTGCCCGCGGCTATACGGACGGCGAGATCGCCGCCTTGGCCGCCTATTTCAGCGCCATGAGCTCCACACCATGATCAAATTATCGCGCCGCGATTTCGTCGCCGCAGCCGCCGCCGGGCTGGCCGCCCCCATGCTGATGTCCGGCCCCGCCCGCGCCGCCACTGCGGCCAAGGTCGTGGTTATCGGCGGCGGCTTCGGCGGCGCCTCGATCGCCCGCTATCTGCGCCGCAACAGTCCCGACCTGTCGGTGACCCTGGTCGAGCGCGACAAGCAGTTCACCACCTGCCCCTTCAGCAATGGCGTCATCGGCGGACTTTGGTCCATCGCCGATGTCACCTTTACCTATGACAGTATCGCCGCCGCCGGCGTCACCGTTGTGCATGATACCGCCACCACCATCGACGCCGACAAGAAACTCGTCACCTTGGGCGGAGGCACCGTGCTGCAATATGATTATCTGGTGGTCTCCCCCGGCATCCAGTTCGTCTGGGACAGCATCGAGGGCTACAGCGCCGAGGCCGCCGAAATCATGCCGCATGCCTGGCAGGCCGGCCCGCAGACCACGCTGTTGCGCAACCAGCTCGAAGCCATGGACGATGGCGGGCTGGTGGTCATCGGCGTGCCCGCCGTGCCTTTCCGCTGCCCGCCCGGCCCCTATGAGCGCGCCACCCTGATTGCCAATTACCTGACCCAGTCCAAGCCCAAGTCGAAGATCATGATCCTCGACGCCAATGAGAGCTTCGCCAAGCAGCCCCTCTTCGAGGAGGCCTGGGAAAACCTCTATCCGGGCATGGTGGAATGGATTCCCGGCTCACAGTCCGGCATCGTCATGTCGGTGGATACCGCCAGCATGACCGTCTCCACCAGCTTCGACGACTACCAGCCGGCGGTCGCCAACATCATCCCCGCTCAGCGCGCCGGCAAGATTGCCATCGATGCCGGGCTCGACGCCGGCCAGGGCTTCTGCTCCATCAATCCGGCGACCTTCGAATCCACGGTCCACAAGGGCGTCTATGTACTCGGCGACGCCACCATTGCGGGCGCCATGCCGAAATCGGGGTTCAGTGCCAATAACCAGGCCAAGGCTTGCGGCGCCGCCATCCTGGCCGATATCGCCGGAACCGAGTTCAGCCCCGCCAAGTTGATCAACGTCTGCTACAGCTTCGCCAAGGCCGACTATGCCTTCGAGGTGGTCGACGTGTTCGAGGTGGCGGGCGACACTATCAATCTGGTGTTCGATGACAACCGGTTCACCCCCGTTGGCGCGCCCGACGAAGTCCATCAAACCGAGGCGAAATACGCCCATTCATGGTACGAAAACATCACCGCCGAAATGTTCGGCTAGCCGCCAGTCTGGCCGCCATGCTGCTGGCACCCGGCATGGCGTTGGCACAGGCCGGCATCGCCCAGCCGCTGACCGATGTGCCGGGCGACGCCACGCGCGGCAAGGCCGTGGCGGTCAATTCGGACCTCGGCAATTGCTCGATCTGCCACCACATTCCGGTGCCCGAAATCCCCGACGGGGCCAACGGCGATATCGGCCCGCCCCTGGATGGCGTCGGCTCAAGGCTCACCGCCGCAGAACTGCGGCAGCGCATCGTCAATCCCACGACGCTCGATCCGAATACGCTGATGCCGGCCTATTTCGCCACCGAGGGGCTAACCCGGGTGCAGACAAAATACGCCGGCAAGACCATTCTGACGGCCCAGCAGGTGGAGGACTTGATCGCCTTCCTGCTGACCCTGAAAGGCAATTGAGATGACCGATCAAAGCGATAGCGCGAACTGGAGCCGCCGCGGCGTTCTCGCCGGGCTCGGCGCCGGCGTCATGCTGTTGGCCATGCCGGTGCGCGCCGACGACGCCAGCGTCGCCCAAGCCATCACCGACACCTTTGGCCACACGCCACGCCGGGACGGCAAGATCACCCTCAAGCTGCCCCCTCTCGCCGAAACCGGCAATACCGTGCCGCTGACCGTGACCGTCGATAGCCCGATGAGCAACACCGAGCGAGTCAAGCGCGTCGTCGTCTTCGCCAATCGCAACCCGCGCCCGCTGATCGCCATCATGACCTTCGGCCCCAAGGCGGCGACCGCCGAATTCAGCACCAATATGCGCCTGAGCGGCACGCAGGACGTCATCGCCATGGCCGAACTGAGCGACGGCTCCGTGTGGCAGACGCAAGTGCGCGTCCTCGTCACCGTTGGCGCCTGCGACACCCTGCAATTGCGGTACTAGGAGACACTTATGCCCAATACCCGCATCCGCGTCCCCAAGACCGCCAAGGCCGGCGATGCCGTGGAAATCCGCGCCATCATCCAGCACCCGATGGAAAACGGCTTCCGCCTCGATAGCCAGGGCACCGCCATTCCGGTGGAGATCATCACCGATTTCACCTGCACCTATGACGGTGGCGAAGTGTTCAGCGTCAAGCTGGAGCCCGGCCTGTCGGCCAACCCCTATTTCTCGTTTTATCTGAAAGCCACCAAATCCGGCCCGGTCGACTTCCGCTGGGTCGACCAGGACGGCACCATAACCACCGCCACCGAGCAGCTCGACGTGACATGAACCGCGCCCTCGTCGCCATTTTGGCCTGTGCCGGCATCGTGGCAACTTTCGCCGCGGTGTTCGCGTCCGACCAGGTGCCGACGCAGAAGCCCATTTCCGGCTATGACTTCATGACAACCGAAGTGCAGCAATTGCAGGACGATGATTTCGCGAATCCCGGCCTGCTCTGGGTCGAAGAAGGCCAGACTATCTGGGACGATACCAAGGTCGCCTCCGGCAAATCCTGCGCCAGTTGCCACGGCGATGCGGCAACCGCCATGCGTGGCGTCGCCACCCGCTACCCCGCCTACTCAGCCGAGGCCGACCACGTCATCAACCTCGAACAACAAATCAACCAATGCCGCCGCGAGCGCCAGGGTGAGTCGGATTTCCCCTACGAATCCGAGCCCCTGCTCTCGATCACCGCCTTAGTCTCCGCCCAGTCCAAGGGCCTGCCACAGTCCGTGGCGATCGTCGGCCCCGCCGCCGAAAGCTTCGAACGCGGCAAGGCCTTCTTCTACCAGCGCCGCGGCCAGCTCAACCTCTCCTGCGCCAATTGCCACGAACAGCACGCCGGCGACCACCTGCGCGGCGAGTCGATCAGCCAGGGCCAAGTCAACGGCTTCCCCATCTACCGCGCGCTCTGGCAAACCATGGGCTCCACCCACCGCATGTTCGCCTGGTGCAACGAAGCGGTGCGGGCGGAGCCCTACCCGGCGGGGTCGCAGGAATATGTCGATCTGGAACTGTTCGAACGCTGGCGCGGCCAGGTGCTGAAGATCGAAACACCGGCGGTTCGCCGCTAGCCCAGATTGGCAAAATCCCCCGGCGTGTCGAAATCGGCCAGCACTTCGGCCGGTGCGTCGATCAGACAAGCGCTGGCCAGCAGCGACCTTGCACCCTTATCCCCCTCCAGCCGCGTGAGCGCATCAAAATGCACCCGCGCAAAAGCCGCCGGCGGACTGGGTTGCCCGGCTGGCAAACGCGACGCAACGACGTTCATGTCATTGCCAAGCGCCCCGGCAACCGTCTCCAAGTGCCCCATAGTCACAAACGGCATATCAGCCAGACACACCAAAATCGCCTTCGGGTTCCGCCGCGCCAACGCCCTCACCCCCAGCGCCAGCGACGACGCCTGCCCCCGCCCGCTATCGGGATTGACCACGACCTCAAAGCCCCTGCCCGCGAACGCCGCCTGCAAAACCGCATCGCCCTGCCGGCACATCACCAGCTTGCGCGCAAACCCCGCCCCAGCCACGGTATCCGCGATATGTAGCCCCAGCGGCTTGCCCCGCAGCGGCGCCATCAGCTTGCTGCCCTCGCCAAACCGCTGCGACAGGCCGGCAGCGAGCACCAGCAGCGCCGTGCCGCCCAGTTCGGCCACTAGCCGTCCAGCCGCATGCGTGCATCGGTGATTTCCGCCAGCACCGACAGCGCCAGCGACGACGACGTGCGGGTCGGCCCGAAAAACCCGATCGGCCCGTGCAGGCGCTCGATCCGCTCATCGGCAACACCCGCCGAATGCAATCGCGTCACCCGCGCCGCATGGGTGCGCCGGCTCCCCAGCGCGCCGATATAGAATGGGTCATAGCTCAGCGCCGCCTCCATCAGCCGGCTTTCCTTGAAGCGGTCATGCAGCAGGAAAATGACCGCCGTATAGGGATCGACCGGCAGCGCCGGCATGGTGGCGCCATTGAGCACCGTCACCTCGGCCCCCAACTGCACCGCTGCAGCCGAGCCCGCATCGGCGGTCATATAAGCGCACACTGGCAGTCCCGCCGCACGGCCCAGCCGCGCCACGGCCACCAGTTCTGGCCCCTCCCCGATCAGGATCAGCTTGGTCAGCGGATGATAATGCCGCACGAAGTCAAAACCCTGCCACTCGCTGCGGTCGCGATTGCCGGACCCTTCACGATAATGCGCCGCGCCGGCCGTCGGATTGAACGCCACCGAAAACGGCGTGCGCGCAGCCAGCGACGACAGCGCCAGATCAACCAGTTCGGCCTTGGGCCGCACATGCACATGCACGTCGATGCTGCCCCCACAGGGCAGCTTGATATCGAGAAACGGCGAGCCGGTGCCGAAGCGCAGCACCTCGTCCTTGTCGGCCCCGATAGCCCGGATCGCCTCGCCCGCCACCGCCGCCTCGACGCAACCGCCCGACACATAGCCGCAATAGCGGCCATCGGCCAATACCGCCATCTGTGCCCCGAGCGCCCGCGGCGCCCCGCCCGATATTTCGACGATCGTCAGCAGCGCGCCGTCAATGCCCTGCGCCCGCCCCATCTCGAGCAATTGAAACACCGAGGCCGGATCGTCCGGATCGAGCCCCACGTCATAGGGCCCGCCGATTTCGGCCTCCCGCCGCAGGGTCTCGAGACTGGCTCCACTGTGACGGCCCGCCGGAGCAGTTTCGCGCTGGGTCAGGATATCGGACATCCCCAATTGGTAAGCCGAGCGGCCACAGTTGGAAAGATCGGCGACCTGCCATTTGCCAATGATCAATATTCGATTTCCATCAGTAGGATGGATGCCACCCCCGCCAACGAAATCAGGGCGCACCATGGTGGCGCGCCCTGACATAACTCCAACAGAGATCAGGCAAATGCCTTACTTCTGGATGCAGGTATCCGTGGTGTCCTTGGTGCATTCATCAAGGCCGGTGAATACTGGGTCTGCAACTGGCTTACCTTCGATCAGGTCGATCATGACAGATGGAGCCTTGTAGCCCATTTCGAACGGACGCTGGCCGACCAGGGCCGTCACGAGACCTTCCTTGGCGATGGCAACCTCGTCGCCGATCGTATCGGCAGCGCCGATGGCGAAGTCGTTGCTGGCAATGCGGTCAGCCAGGGGCTTGAACAGGTCGCGATAGGGCTGCGGAGCCCCAAACAGCGGCCAGCCGCCCATGATGCCGAACGCATCGAGCTCGGGATTGGCGGCCAGGATATCACTCATGGCCTGAACGCCCTTGGCGCCATCGTCATTGGTGAACACCGGGCAACCGGCAACTTCGGTCCAGCCGCCTTCGCCAGCCAGAGCCGCCAGGCCCTTCTGGCCAGTCAGGGCGTCGCGCATGCCCTGCGCACGCTGCAGGATATTGTCGGCAGCGGCATTGCCTTCGATAGTGCAGATGGTGCCGCCATCTGGCTTGGCAGCCTTGATGTATTCACCGATCTTCTGGCCCATCAGATAGTTGTCGGTGCCCAGATAGGTCTTGCGCAAGGCGACATCAGCCTTGGTCAGGTCGGCGTCCAGCGTCATCACCGGAATGGTCGGTGCGGCGCTCTTGAGCGTGTTGGCGATCAACGGGGCGTTCGAGGGCGAGATGGCGACGGCCGCCGTATCAGGCTTGCTCAGAATGTCCTGCAGGATCTGCGCTTCGCCGGCTTCATCCGAAGTGGATGCGGGGCCCGTGTAGAAGCATTCGTATTCGCTGTCGGCGTTTTCGGAATTCCACTTCAGGCAGCCCTGGTGGATGGCTTCGAAGAACGGGTTGTCGAGGCCCTTGACCACGATAACCAGTTGCTTCTTGGCAGCAAAGGCCTGGCTTCCGCTCAAGGCGAGCGCGGCCACGGCCACAAATAGAACGATCTTTTTCATGTTTCCTCCCGATGATTTGCAGAAACCGTCCGCAGCTCGAAACTATTCGATACTACGGCCTCCTCGGTCTCCGGCGCACAGCTAATATCGCCCCGCTATCGCCGTCAACGGAACAATAGGTTTATTTTTCAAGCGTTAAGTTGACGCCTGCTCGCCCATTTGCATAAGCTGGGCGACGTCTTCATCCTGGGAGGAGAAGCCGGATAGCTTAGTCGCCTGCCAAACCCGCCATCTTGAGCGGGGCCGGTATCGTGCGCGCAGAGGGACTTGAGAGTGGCGATACTGGAATTGGCGAACATCTCCAAACATTTCGGCGCCATCCAGGCGGTCAACGACGTGTCGTTTTCGCTGGAAGCGGGCGAAGTGGTGGGGCTGATGGGCGACAATGGCGCCGGCAAGTCGACGCTGGTCAAAATGATCGCCGGCAATTTTCCGCCGAGCGAAGGCACCATGCGCATGGACGGGCAACCTTTGTCGCTGCATCGTCCGGTCGACGCCCGCCGCCATGGCATCGAAATCGTCCACCAGGACCTGGCGCTGTGCAACAACCTGACGGCCGCCGCCAACGTATTTCTGGGCCGCGAAGTGCATCGCTGGTTCGGCCCCCTGCGGGTGCTCGATTATGCCCGCATGTACAAGCGCGCCGGCGAAATCTTTGCCGAATTGAAATCTGAGACAAGGCCGCGCGACCTGATCAAGAGCATGTCCGGCGGCCAGCGCCAGGCCGTCGCCATCGCCCGCACCAGGCTCTCTGACGCCAAGGTCGTGCTGATGGACGAGCCCACAGCCGCAATCTCGGTGCGCCAGGTGGCCGAGGTTCTCAACCTGATCCGCCGGCTGCGCGACCAGGGCGTGACCGTTGTGCTGATCAGCCACCGCATGCCCGACGTGTTCGACGTGGCCGACCGGGTCATCGTGCTGCGGCGCGGGCGTATGGTGGCGGACCGCAGGATCGCTGAGAGCTCACCCGAAGAGGTCACCGGCCTCATCACTGGCGCAATCGAACGGGTTTAGGCACATGACAATCACACTCGATCAGACCATCGCGCAAAAAACCCACACGCCTCTGGCCCTGATGCTGCGCAGCCAGGTGTTCTGGGTGTTCGTCGCCATCCTGGCAGCCTGCATATTCCTGTCATTCGCAACGGACTCGTTTGCCACCTCCAAGAACATCTTCAACATTACCCGCAACGTCACCTTCACCGCCATCATCGCGCTGGGCATGACCATGGTGATCATCATCGGCGGCATCGACCTGTCGGTCGGCTCGGTGTTGTGCCTCTCCTCGATGATGCTGGCGATCACCATGCATGCCGGATATGGCTTGGAAATCGGCATCGCCGTGGCCATCGTCACGTCGTTGGCGGTGGGCGCCTTCAACGGGGTGCTGATCGCTTATCTGGGGTTTCCACCCTTCGTGGTCACGCTGGGCATGCTGTCGATCGCGCGAAGCCTGGCCATGGTGGCATCCAACAATACCGTGGTGTTCGAATTTGGCCCCGATCACGCGCGCCTGCTCGACCTGGGCGGCGGCGCCTGGCTGTTCGGCATCGCCAATCCGGTTCTGTACATGATCGCGCTGGCGATCATCGTCGGCTTCATCCTGCGCTGGACCAAGTTCGGCCGCCATCTCTACGCCATCGGCGGCAATGAACAGGCCGCAACGCTGACTGGCGTCCCCGTCCGGCCCATCAAGGTCGCCGTCTATATGATATCGGCGCTGTCGGCCGGCATTGCGGGCATCATCCAGACCGGCTGGCTGGGTGCCGTCACAACCAATATCGGCACCGGCATGGAACTACAGGTCATCGCCGCCGCCGTCATCGGCGGCGCCAGCCTCGTCGGCGGCGTCGGCACCGCCATTGGCGCCCTGATCGGCGCTGCACTGATCGAAATCATCCGCAACAGCCTGGGCCTTTTGGGCATCAATGCCTTCTGGCAAGGCGCCTTCATCGGCGGGTGCATCATCATCGCCGTGGCCTTCGAACGGGTCCGGCAGTTGCGCTCTTCGGAGTGACAGGATCAGGAGCGGAGCTCTCGCGAGCTCCGCTCTGGCTTTACTCCATCCCGCCCCCATTGAGCTGATCGATATACCCCGGCAACATCGGCACATAGTCCGCCGCTCCACCAGCCGCGATCGCCACGCCGTAAGAATTCTTCACCGCATTGCCCACGCTGTTCACCAGCCCCGCCCCGTTAGCCATCGATTCCAGATAGCGCAAATCCTTGAATGCATTGGCCAAGCTGAACTTGTGCGCTTCGCGGTCGCCCTCCAGTGTGAACTTCATGAACGTCTGGTAGAACCCGCAATCCATCCGCCCACCGCGAATGACAGAGTCAAACCGCTCCGCCGAAATCCCCACCCGGTCCGCCAGCGCCAGCGCCTCGGCGTAAATCGCCCCATAGCCCAGCGAGATGAAATTGTTCAAAAGCTTCATCCGGTGCCCATCGCCGATCCCGCCGATATGCACGATCTTGCCAGCCCAAGTCGCCAGGATTGGCTGTAGCCGCGCGAACACCGCGTCCTCCGCACCCACCATCGTATCCAGCGTGCCCTCCCAGGCCTCCTTGGGCGTACGGCTCAGAGGTGCATCGGCATAATCAATGCCAGAGGCCTTGAGCTGGGCAGCAATCACGACGGTCGAGGTCGGATCGGAACTGGAGCAATCCACCACGATCGAGCCGGGCTTGAGATTGGCTGCAAGCCCATCGGGCTCACGCATCAATGCCTCGACTTCAGTCGAGCCGGTGACGCAGAGGAACACGACGGTCGACGCCTTGGCCAAGTCGGCTACCGAGCCGGCCTCAGTCGCGCCACGCGTGATCAGATCATCGAGCGGGACACGATTGCGATGCGCCATGGCGGTCAGCTTATAGCCCTTCTCGACGATATTCTTGGCAATGCCATGGCCCATCATGCCAAGGCCGATAAAGCCGATGGTTTCGCGTGCGTCAAACATAGAAATCCTCCGTAAGCAGCGACTTCGTCGCCTATTTGAGATTGTAGCGTTGCCGCAATTCGTCAGCCTGTTCCGGCGTCAGCGGCTTGATCGGCATGCCGCGCAGCATGAGGAACAGCTTGGCCGTCTCCTCCAACTCCTCGGTGGCATATTGCGCATTGGCCAGCGTCGTGCCCGCCACCACCGGCCCGTGATTGGCCAGCAGCACCGCATGATGCGCCCCCGCCAGCTTGCCCACCGCGCGCGCCAGGCTCGGATCGCCCGGCGGCAGATACGGCACCAGCGGCAACCGCCCGACCCGCATCACATAGTAGGCCGTCAACGGCGGCAACAAATCGGCCGGATCGAGCCCCTCGATCACGCTGACCGCCACCGAATGGGTCGAGTGCAAATGCACTACCGCGCCCGCATCGGCGCGCTCGCCATACATGGCCAGATGCAGCACTGCCTCCTTGGTCGGCTGGCCGCCGCCGATATGCTGGCCTTCTGCGTCAAAGCGCGAGAGTTGCGCCGGGTCGAGATTGCCCAGCGATGCATTGGTCGGCGTCATCAGCCAGCCGCCATCGGCCAGTTTTACGCTGATATTGCCGGTCGAACCAAAGGTCAGCCCCCGGTCGAACAGCGACTTTCCCACCTTGGCGATCTCGTCACGGGCCAGGTTTTCCGCGTGGCGGATGGAGTCAGTCATCGAGCATATCCCATGCGGTCACGAAGAAATCGGGCGCACCAAAGTTACCCGATTTGAGCGCAAGAGCCAGATCGGGTGCGCCGATGCTACGCGTCCAGGGCACGCCGGGCGCGATTTCCGGCCCAATCTGCAAGGCCCGCGTGCCGAGGGCTTCCACCACCGCGCCGGAGGTTTCACCCCCGGCGACGATGAAGCGCGAAAACCCCGCATCGCGCAGCATAATGCTGACCTCGGCCAACAAATGCTCCACCAGCGTGCCCGCGCGTTCCCGACCGAGTTGCTCCTGCACGGCCTTGACCGCCTCGGGAGCGTCGCTGGAATAAATCAATGGCGGTCTTACCCCCGCATTGGCGATAACCCACTCGGCGATGGACGCTGCGGTCTGCGCACCCGATGCCACTTCAAGCGGCACGATCCGCAAGGCCGGGCTCCCCGCCGCGATGGCAGTGGCGACCTGCCCGCGCGTCGCCGCCGAACATGATCCGGCCAGGATCACCGAACGGCCCTTGGGCGCCTGCATCCGTGACGGCAGCGGCGTCGTGCCTATGCGGCCCTGACGCCGGAAATTGTCCGGCAGCCCCATGGCAATGCCCGAGCCGCCGGTGATCAGCCGCGCATCGGCGAGCGCCGCGCCCAGCACCCGCAAATCCTGGTCCCGCACCGCATCGGCAATCATCAAGCGATGCCCCGATTTCTGCGCCGCATCAACCGCGGCGCGCACGGCGTCGGCGCCCTGCTCGATCACAGACAGCGGGATCAGGCCGACCTTGCCCTTTGCTTGCCTCTGCAGCACCCGCACCAGATTGGCGTCATGCATCGGGGTCAGCGGATGATCCTTCATCGGCGAGTCTGACAACAGAACCTGCCCGACGAACAGGTGCCCCATGTAAATCGACCGCCCCGCCGCCGGGAAGGCGGAGCAGGCAATGGCGATGGGCGCATCGAGCAGCTCGAGCAGTGCCTCGGCGACCGGGCCGATATTGCCCGCGTCGGTAGAGTCGAAGGTCGAGCAATATTTGAAGATGACCTGCTCCGTCCCGCCTGCCAGCAGCGCCCGCGCGGACGCCAGCGACAGCGCCACGGCCTCGTCCGCCGGAATGGTGCGCGATTTCAGCGCCACCACCACCGCCTCCGCATCGCCGAAATCCGTCCCCTCCGGCGGCACGCCGATATATTGCACGGTCTTCATGCCGTTACGCGCCAGCATCAGCGCCAGGTCGGTGGCCCCGGTCAGGTCGTCCGCGATAGCTCCAAGCAGCATCCAAAAATCCTCGAATAGTCAGGCGGTCGCGCCCGCAATGATCTCATAGCCGGTGTCGATGATTTCAGGCATTTCCGGCCGCTGGCGCTGTCCCAGCAGCTTCTCGATCGCCGTCTTGCCGATCAGGAAACGGTTGGAGCGCACGGTGGATAGCGGCGTCGGCAGCGCCTGGCCGACATCGAGCCCATTGAACCCGAACAACGCCAAATCCTGCTTCGGCCGAATGCCCGCGCCCAGGCAGTGGAACACCCCGCCGGTCGCCATGTCGTCATTGGAAAACACCACCACGTCGAGGTCGCGCTTTTGCGTCAGGATTTGCGCCAGCATACCGCGGCCGGCGCCGATCGAACTCGGCCCGTCGAAACGGCAAGTTTCCAGCAGCTCCACCTTGGCCTCCGCAAGGGCAGCGACCAGCCCGTCATAGCGCAGCTTAGCGCGGTGGTCGCTCGTCCAATCGTGGCCCACATAGCCGAACCGACGATAGCCCCGGCCCAACAAGTATTGCCCCGTATCGAACCCCGCCTGCCGATGCGAAAGGCCCACGGCCAAGTCGATGGGCTGGCTGTCGATTTCCATCACCTCGGCGATGCGCACGCCGCTGCCCACCAGCATTGCACGCGCGATGTCGGTATGGTCCAGCCCCGCGATCACCATTGCCTCGGGCTTCCAGGCCAGCAGCGAGGCGATGAGTTCCTGCTCAGTCGCGAGATCATAATCGCTGACTGCGATGACGGCCTGAAAGCCGGTGCCCTGCAGCGCCGAACGAATACCGCCCAGCACTTCGGGGAAGACGATATTGGTCAGCGACGGCACGATGACGCCGACCAGCTTGGAGCCCGACGACGCCAACCCGCCCGCCAGCCGGTTGGGCACGTAGCCCGTCTCACGCACGGCTGCCATCACCCGCTCGCGCGTGTCCGCGCCGATCGGCCCATGATTGCGCAGGATGCGCGACACGGTGATTTCGCTGACCTGCGCCAGCAGCGCCACGTCGGCCAGCGTCACTCCCCGTTGTCGTCCCGACAGCCGTTTGGCACCCATGGGTTCAGTCTATCCTCGGCAAAATTGTTGACTTGGCGGGCTGAGCATGGTCATGATCGCCATCCAATGACAGCGCTAACATAATCGCCAAACCGATCGGCCGCAATCGCTTATCGGCTCCCGATCGCCACAAAGGACAACGGGCAATGACCACCACTATCGCCGTGATCGGCCTCGGCTCGATGGGTCTGGGCATGGCCAAATCGCTGCTCCGCGCCGGCCATACCGTCAGCGGCTATGATCCCTCGACACAAGCCGTAGCGGCCCTGTCCGTCGAAGGCGGCCGCGCCGCAACCCATCCCGCCGACGCCGCCAGCGATGCCAGCATCGCTGTGGTCGTCGTCGTCAACGCCGCCCAAACCGAAACCGTGCTGTTCGGCGACAACGGCATCGTCGCCGCCATGGCGTCTGGCAGCGTCATCATCTCCTGCGCCACCATGGCGCCTGCCGCCGCCAAGGCCTTCGGCGCCCGCTGCGCTGAGCACGGCCTACTCTATCTCGATGCCCCGATGAGCGGCGGCGCCGCGCGCGCCAATACCGGCGAACTTACATTCATGGCCTCCGGCACGCCCGAGGCTTTCGCCGCCGCGCGCCCCGCCCTCGATATCATGGCCGGCAAGGTCTATGAACTTGGCGACGAGGCCGGCATCGGTGCCTCCTTCAAGATCGTCAACCAACTGCTGGCCGGCGTGCATATCGCCGCCGCCTGCGAAGCCATCACCTTTGCCAGCAAGCTGGGGCTGGATATCGCCAAGGTCTATGAAGTGATCACCGCCTCGGCCGGCAATTCCTGGATGTTCGAAAACCGCGTGCCGCACATTTTGGATGGCGATTACGCGCCCAAAAGCGCGGTCAATATCTTCACCAAGGACCTTGGCATCGTCAGCGATATCGGCCGCGCCGAAACCTTCCCGCTGCCCATCGCCACCTCGGCGCTGCAATTGTTCCTCGCGACCGCCGCCGCCGGCATGGGGCGCGACGACGACGCCTCCCCGGCCCGCCTCATTGCCCAGATCACCGGCGTGGACTTGCCCGCCGCCAAAACCAACTGACTATCGGAGATCTTCATGACCAAGCGCATCGTCTTCACCGGCGGCAGCGGCAAAGCCGGCCGCCATGTCGTGCCCTACCTGCTCGACAAGGGCCACAAGGTACTCAATC
This sequence comes from Devosia sp., assembly GCF_028290625.1. Classification (GTDB taxonomy): domain Bacteria; phylum Pseudomonadota; class Alphaproteobacteria; order Rhizobiales; family Devosiaceae; genus Devosia. The sequence continues at coordinate 167,807 of NZ_JAQGJM010000008.1, read as the reverse complement.
TCGATCTGGTGCCGCTCAACCAGCCTGGCGTCAACACCGTCGTCACCGACCTCACCGATAGCGGCCAGACCTTCAACGCGCTCTCGATGCATTTCGATTTCGATGGCTTCACCACCGGCAATGGCCCGGCCCCCATCGACGCCGTGGTGCATTTCGCCGCCGTGCCGCGCGTGCTGCTGCGGCCCGATAACACCACCTTCACCGCCAATGTGAACTCGACCTACAACGTCATCGAAGCGGCTGTGAAGCTGGGCATCAAGAAGGTCATCATCGCTTCCAGTGAAACCACCTACGGCGTCTGCTTTGCCGAGGGCGACAAGGATTTTCACAGTTTTCCGCTCGAGGAAGACTATGACAGCGATCCGATGGACTCCTACGGCCTGAGCAAGGTCGTCAACGAAAAGACCGCCCGCGCCTTCGCCATGCGGAGCGGTATCGACATCTATGCGCTGCGCATCGGCAACGTCATCGAGCCGCACGAATACTCCATGTTCCCCGGCTTCCTCGCCAACCCCGCATCGCGCAAGCGCAATGCGTGGAGCTATATCGATGCCCGCGACCTCGGCCAGATTGTTGACCTCTGCATTGCCAAGGATGGCCTCGGCTATCAGGTATTCAACGCCGTCAACGACGAGATCACCACCAACGAAACGACCGCCGAGGCACTGCGGAAATATGCCCCGAACTCTCCGGTGACCCGGGCAATGGGCGAGCGCGAAGCGCCGATCTCCAACAAGAAAATCCGCGACGTGCTGGGCTTTAGGGAGCAGCACAACTGGCATAAATACGTCGGCTGATCGCAGCTTGCCGGCTGGACGGTCAGTGCATATAATAGCACCATGCTTGACCATTCGTCCGACCCCTATCTGCCGTCCGCCGTCCCCATGGATGCGCTGAGCGAGGTCCTGCAGGACTTTCGCCTCAGCGGCGTCAGCTATGGGCGCTGTGAGTTGCAGCATCCCTGGGGCATTGGCTTTGCCGAACAGCCGCTGCTGCGGTTCCACTTCGTCAGCAAGGGTCCATGCTGGATTCATACTGAAGAATATGGCTGGCAGGAGCTGAACGACGGCGATCTGGTACTGCTGCCGCAGGGTAATGCCCATCGCCTGGCCAGCGCCCCCGATGTCGCCGGCGATACGCTCAAGAGCTGCCAGGTGACGCGCTTCGGCGGCAATGTGTGCGAGATGGTGCAGGATGGCACCGGGGCGACCAGTACGCTGTTCGTCGGCTCGATGGCGCTGGGCGCCCGCGCATTGCATCCCTTGATCAGCCTGATGCCGTCGATCATCAAAAGCCGCGACATAGCCGCCAACGACCCCATGGTCGGCCCCCTCCTCGCCGCGATGACCGCCGAGGCCGCGCAGCCCCGCATGGGTGGTGCCACCATCCTGTCGCGCATGGCCGATCTGTTGACCGCGCGGCTGATCCGCTGCTGGGTCGATTGCACCAGTTCTTCGACCACCGGCTGGCTGGCTGCCATCCGCGACGTGCATGTGGGCCGCGCGCTCGCTGCCATGCACCGGGACCCCGGCAATAACTGGACGGTGGAGAGCCTAGCCGGCGTCGCCGGGCAGTCGCGTTCGGTCTTTGCCGAGCGCTTCAGCGCGCTGCTGGGCGAAGGCGCCGCCCATTACCTGACACGCTGGCGCATGCAACTGGCCCAGGAATGGCTCGGCCAGAGCGGCACGGCGGTCGCCGAAGTCGCCGCCCGGCTGGGCTATGAGTCCGAAGCCTCGTTCGCCCGCGCCTTCAAGCGCACCACCGGCGCCTCGCCCGGCGCGGTCCGGCGGGAACCTTCCGGACAAACGGTCATAGAATTCGGACTTTAGGATACATATCGTCCGGTGCGGCTCGTTTATGAAAGCCCTCCAAACTTTGGAGGCTCTTCAATGACTGACACGACATTACCGCTGGGCGGCGCCGCCTCTGCCGGCGACCGGTGGAGCACCAGCACCAAGCTCGCCGTCGTCTCCATGGCGGTCGCCACTTTCGCGCTGGTTTCGGCCGAGTTCCTGCCTGCCGGCCTGCTCACCCCGATGGCGGCTGACCTCGGCATCAGCGAAGGCACCGCCGGACAAGTGGTCACCGCCACCGCCAGCGTCGGTGCGGTCGCCGCGCTGTTCGCCAATGTCGCCATCGGCAAGCTGAACCGCAAGACCGTGCTGGTCGGCCTCAGCGCCCTCGCAATCATTTCCAATATCGTCGCCGCCATGGCGACCGACTTCTGGATACTGCTCCTTGGACGGGCTGGCCTCGGCATTGCGTTGAGCGGGTTCTGGTCACTCTCCGCCGCCGTCGTCGCCCGGCTAGTCGGCGTCAACGCACTCGGCCGCGGCATGTCCATCATCTTCGTCGGCGTATCGCTCGCCACTATCGCCGCCCCCTCGATCGGCGCCGTGGTCAGCGACTGGTTCGGCTGGCGCACCGCCATGGCGGCCACCGCGGGCGCGGCGGCCATCGCCATGCTGCTGCAACTGGTCAGCCTGCCCAGCCTGCCCGCCGGCAAAGGCACGACCCTCGGCGAAATCTTCCGCCTGATGAGCCGGCGCGGCGTCCAGCTCGGCATGCTCGCCGTGCTGCTGCTGGTCACTGGCCATTTCGCCGGCTTCGTCTATGTCCGCGCTTTCCTCGAGCAGGTCACCCAGCTTCCCGCTACATCGGTGGCTTGGGCGCTGCTGGGCTATGGCGTCGCCAGTGTCATCGGCAATGTCGTCGGCGGTCGCATGGCGGATACCAATGTCCGCGTTGGCCTCATCGTCACCGGCGTAACCCTGGCAGTCGCCACCCTGGCCCTGCTGCTCTGGGGCATGCATAGCGGCACCGCCTTCGGCTTCGTGGCCCTGTGGGGCTTCGCCTTCGGCACCGCGCCGATCGTGCTGCAAACCAACCTGTCGCGCGCCGCGCTCGATGCGCTCGAAGCCTCCGGCAGCTTGATGGTTGTCTGCTTCCAGGTCTCCATCGCGGTGGGCGCCTTTGTGGGCGGCGCTATCGTGGACGGCTACGGCGTCGTCGGCACGCTGGCCTTTGCCGCAGTCCTCGCCGCATCGACCATGGTTCTGGCCCTGCTCCAGCCCCGCAAATAACCAAAATGCCGGCAGCGTCACCGCTGCCGGCAATCTTGCTTCAGGCGGCCAACTTCAGCACCTGCGCCTCATTGTTGCGCAACCGCGCCAGATGCAGCTCCACGAAATTGTCTGGCACCGCTGCCTTGACACTCGGCCGCTCCGCCAGCGCCTGGCGCCACACCTGCAACTTGGGGAACCCGTCGAACAGCCCCGTATGCACCACCGTCTCCAGCGCATCGAGCTGGCGGAAGGCCGGCGCAAACACCGTATCCACATAGCTCAACTGCTCGCCCGCGAAGAACGGCCCGGTCACCGTATCCTCCAGCCGCTTGAACTTGGCCAGCACGCCCTGCCGCGCCGCATCCAGCTCGGTGACATCCTTGGCGCTGTTGAACTTGAAAATATCGCCCAGCAATTGCGAGCCATACTCCATCCACGACCGGTGCTGCGCCCGCTCCAGCGGATCCGCCGGATGCAACTTCACGCCCGCAGCGGTCTCTTCGAGATATTCCAGGATAACCGCGCTTTCGAACACGATAGCCGGCTCATGCCCGTCGCGCTCGACCTTGAGCACCGGCACCTTGCCCAGCGGCGACAGCGCCAGGAACCAATCGGGCTTGTTGGCCAGGTCAATATAGGTCACGTCGAAATCGACGCCCTTCTCTTTGAGAGCGATAACGGCGCGCTGCACGAACGGACAGGTCGGAAAGCTGATGAGAGTAAGTTTAGCCATGATAGCCCTTTGGGGACGAAGAGGGAGAGGAGGGCCGCAAGGCTAACAGTTCCGCCGCCCCGCCGGGAGGCATAGCCATGCGTTATTCGGTGCCTTTACGTAACCAACTTCCATTTCAGTACCACTTGGCAAAACGAATCTGCGCTCTCCCGCAGACGTCGCATGCACAACCGCCCCTTGCTTGTTCGCGCCACTCAGCCAGAATGCACGCGTGAACCAGCCCGACCTGTCCATACTCATCATCGACGACAATCGCATCCGTGCGTCGATCATCGAGGAAGGCCTGCGCGAGGCCGGCTATAACCGCGTTGCAGTGGTGGTGGACATCGACGCCGTCGCCCGCGTGGTGGAACAGGTGGCGCCTGATGTCGTTATGATCGACCTCGAAAATCCCAACCGCGACCGGCTGGAGCACTTCTTCTCCCTGTCGCGCGCGCTCGAACGCCCGATCGCGATGTTCGTCGATCGCTCCGATACCTCGTCCATCGAGGCGGCGGTCGCCGCGGGCGTTTCGGCCTATATCGTGGATGGCCTGCGCAAGGAGCGCGTCAAGCCGATCCTCGATATGGCGATCAGCCGCTTCAACGCCTTCTCGGCCCTCAAGCGCGAATTGCAGCAAGCCCGCAGCGAGCTGGAAGACCGCAAGGTGATCGAACAGGCCAAGGGCATCCTGATGCGCTCGCGCAATATCAGCGAGGCCGAGGCCCATGCCCTGCTGCGCAAGACGGCGATGAACCAGAACAAGCGCATGGCCGATATCGCCCAAAGCCTGATCACCGCCGCGGGCCTGCTGGAGCCATGAGATGAGCCAAACCATCATCGCCGCCGGCTTCATGCCGCTGACCGATAGCATGCTGCTGGTGGTCGCGGAGCAACAGGGGTTTGCCGCAGCCGAAGGCCTGTCGCTGCGGCTCGTGCGCGAAACCTCATGGGCCAATATCCGCGATCGTGTCGGCGTCGGCCATTTCGATGTCGCCCACATGCTGGCGCCCATGCCGATCGCCGCCAATCTCGGCCTGTCGCCGCTGCCAGTGCCCTTCATCGCCGCGATGGCGCTCGGCCATGGCGGCAACGCGGTCACGGTCAGCCTCGACCTCTGGGCGCAGATGATCGCCCACGGCGCCACCGACGATCTCGATCCCGCCACCACCGGCCTGGCCCTCGCCGCCGCCGTCCACGCCTCCCCCCGCCGCCTGCGCTTCGGCGTGGTGCATCAGGATTCCTCCCACAATCACGAACTGCGCTACTGGCTCGCCGCCAGCGGCGTCGTGCCCGATCGCGACGTCGAAATCGTCGTCCTGCCGCCACCTTTGCTGCCCGATGCGCTGGCCTCTGGCGCCATCGATGGCTACTGCGTCGGCGAGCCATGGGGCGGCGTCGCCGTCCGCGCCGGCCATGGCCGCATCGTCACCACCAAGTCGCGCATCTGGCGCTCCAGCCCCGATAAAGTCCTCGGCATGCGCGCCGCCTGGGCCGATGCCAACCCGGATACCCTCGCCGCGCTGATCCGCGCCCTGCACAACGCCGCCCTCTGGTGCAGCGCCCCCGCCAACCTGCCCGAAGCCGCGCGGATCATGGCGCAGCCGCAATTCCTCGACCAACCAGCCGACCTGGTCGGCGGTGCCCTCACCGGCCATCTCGCCATCGGTGCTGGTGCCACCCGCCAGGTCGAGCGCTTCTACGTGCCGTACGCCGGCGCCGCCAACTTCCCCTGGAAAAGCCATGCCGTCTGGTTCTACGCGCAGATGGTCCGCTGGGGCCAGGTGCAAGCCAGCCCACAAAACCTGGCGCTGGCCGCCGCATCGTTCCGCCCCGACCTCTATCGCGCTGCCCTCGCGCCGCTGGGCGTTCCAATGCCCCCGGACGACTACAAGATCGACGGCCTGATCACCAAACCCCTGGAACTGGCCACCCCCGCCGGCCCCCTGCTACAATTCCCCGACGGCTTCTTCGACGGCACCCGTTTCGACTGGTCCGCACCGCTCTAAACAACACCCGCGGCATAGCCGCCACCCACCGGGTCATCCCCGCGCAGGCGGGGACCTCCGTTCCTTCGCCAGCCATCCAAAACAGAGGTTCCCGCCTGCGCGGGAATGACCCGGATGATGGGTGGTTAAAATATAATCATATCGCCACACCGCTCAAATAATAACCAATATGCCGCCCATTTGTGCGCCCCTCTATCAATCCAGCACCGCGCCAAATCCCCTAACCCACTGATAATACTAACCCTCCCCAACTGGCACGCCCCTTGCAATATCCAGGTCGAAGCGAGCAATCGCATCGGTTTGGCGTCCAATGACGGGCGCCGCAGATAGGCAAGGCTGCCAACAGGATTCCCCCGGCTCGTCCGGGGGGTTGTCCCGTTGGCGGCCTTTTCGTTTTGGCTCACGCAAAAGGGGACGACAATGTATCAATCCAGCATCGACCAGTTCGCCGACACCGCCGCCGCAAAAGTCCGTGCTATTCGCGATAATCCAGTTGGTTTCATGATCGGCTCGGCCATGGCCGGCGCCTATGTGGGCCTCGCCATCATCCTGATTTTCAGCCTCGGCCAATTGGTCGATGCCTCGATCCGCCCGCTGGTGATGGGTGCCAGCTTCGGCATCGCCCTATCGTTGGTGATTTTCGCCGGCGCCGAACTGTTCACCGGCCACACCATGATCATGACCATCGGCGTCCTCCGCGGCACGGTGCCGATGTCGGGCCTCGGCCGTTCCTGGGTGATGACTTGGGCCGGCAACCTGATCGGCTCGGTCCTCGTGGCCGCCCTCTTCATCATGGGCGGCGGCGGCCAAATCCTCAAAACCGGCGCCGACATGATTTTCACCGTCGCCGCCGCCAAGATGCACGCCGCCCCGCTCGAACTGATCGCCCGCGGCATTCTCTGCAACTGGCTGGTGTGCCTCGCCATCTGGAGCGCCGCCCGCGCCAAGGATGATGCCGGTAAGGCCATCATGATTTTCTGGTGCCTGTTTGCCTTCATCGCCAGCGGCTACGAGCACTCCGTCGCCAATATGACGGTCTTCGCCATCGCCCTGCTGGCGCCCCATCCCGATACCGTCACCCTGGGCGGCGCGATCTACAATCTGGGCTACGTCACCCTGGGCAATGTGATTGCCGGCGTGGTGTTCATGGGCGGCGCCTATTTTCTGGCCAATGGCAAGCAGGCACGCCTCTCCGCCACCGTCCCCGCCACCACCGTTCCCGCGGAGTAATCCAGCATGGACAGCGATTTCAGCCCCGAACAGCGCCGTTATCTCGCAGGCCTCGTCGCGGGCATGAACGCGGCCCGCTCGGCCGGAGGTGGCTCTGCCGCCCCGGCCGAACCGGTCGGCCCCGATGCGCCCCACCTCAAGGCCATGGCGCGCACCGAGGCCGAGGGCCGCACGCTGGTCGATCAGGAAATCTTCAAGCGCGACGAACACCCCCACGATGCCTATGCCCGCATGAAGACGCAGGCCGAAAGCGGCCAATACCCCAAGCCGCAGGACAATTTCCGCTGGCGCTTCCACGGCCTGTTCTATGTGGCGCCCAATCAGAATTCCTATATGTGCCGCCTGCGCCTGCCCAATGGCATTTTGAACCATTGGCAATTGGCGGGCTTGGCCATGCTCGCCACCACCCATGGCGGCGGCTATTCCCACATCACCACCCGTGCCAATTTTCAGATCCGCGAAATCCCCGCCGAAAAGGCCGTCAGCCTGATCGAGGCGATCCAGGATCTGGGCCTCCACACCAAAGGCTCGGGCGCCGACAACATCCGCAATGTCACCGGCACCCCCACCGCCGGCATCGACCCGCAGGAATTGCTCGATACCCGCCCCTATGCCCGCGAGTGGCACTATCACGTGCTCAACAATCGCACGCTGCATGGCCTGCCGCGCAAGTTCAACGTCGCCTTCGACGGCGCCGGCAAGATAGCGGCGCTGGAAGACACCAATGATATCGGCTTCCAGGCCGTGGAAGTGGTCGAGGGCGGCGGGGTCGAGCCCGGCGTCTGGTTCCGCCTGGCCCTTGGCGGCATTACCGGCCACCAGGATTTCGCCCGCCCCACCGGCGTCTATCTCAGGCCGGCCGACGCCACCCGCGTTGCCGACGCCATCGTGCGCGTCTTCATCGACCACGGCGACCGCACCGACCGCACCAAGGCCCGCCTCAAATACCTGCTGGACGCCTGGGGCTTTGAAAAATTCCTCGCCGCCGTCGAGGAAACGCTGGGCACCCCGCTGACCCGCATCGCCGATGATCTGGTTAAGGATCGCGCACAGCCCGACCGCCTCGCCCATATCGGCGCGCATGCGCAGAAGCAGGCCGGCCTCAACTGGATCGGCGTCGTGCTGCCGAGCGGCAAGCTGACCGCCATCCAGATGCGCGGCCTCGCCGAAATCGCGGCGCAATTCGGCGACGGCGATATTCGCCTCACCGTCTGGCAGAACCTGCTGCTGTCAGGTGTCCCCGATGCCCGCGTCGCCGACGCCGTCGCCGCCATCGAGACCCTCGGCCTCGCCACCACCGCCACCCCGATCCGCGCCGGCCTCGTCTCCTGCACCGGCAATACCGGCTGCAAGTTCGCCGCCTCCGACACCAAGGGCGCCGCCGAGCTGATCGCCACCCAGGTCGAGGCGCGCCTCACCATGGACCAGCCGGTCAATATCCACCTCACCGGCTGCCACCATTCCTGTGCCCAGCACTATATCGGCGATATCGGCCTGGTCGCCTGCAAGATCACTCCCGGCGAAGACCAGGAGCCCGTCGAGGGCTTCCACATCTACGTCGGCGGCGGCAGTGGCGCCGATGCCAAGATCGGCCGCGAAATCTTCCGCGACATTCCCAGCGAGGACTGCCCCAGCGCCGTCGAAAGCCTGCTCGGCGCCTATCTCAGACACCGCGATCACGACGCCGAAAGCTTCTTCGCCTTTGCCAATCGCCACGATGTCGCCACCCTCAAAACTCTCGCCAGCGAGCCTGCCTGATGAGCATCCACGTCGCCGCCCCCATCGAGATCATCCCCGCCAATGCGCCGTTCAGCGAACAGCAGCGCAAATGGCTCAACGGCTTCTTCTTCGAGACGCTGCTGAAATCCCAGCCTCCGATCGCCGAAGTATCGGCCCCCAAGGAAGACACCAGCACGCCCTGGAAGGACCCGTCCCTGCCCATCGACGACCGCATGGCCATGGCCGCCGTGCGCCCGCTCAAGCAGCGCATGATGGCCGCCATGGCCCAGCAGGATTGCGGCCAATGCGGCTATAGCTGCGCCAACTATGCCAGTGCCATCACCGAACAGGCCGAACCGCGCCTCAATCTCTGCGTTCCCGGCGGCAAGGCCACCGCCCGCATGCTCAAGACCCTCGTCGAAGAAATGGGCGGCGGCGTGCTCGATCCCGAAGAGGTCAAGCCCGCCAAGCCAGAAACCACCAGCCTGCCCGGCCGCTCCCGCACCCATCCCGTCGCCGCCCGCCTGCTCTCGCGCCGCCGCCTCAATGGCGAAGGCTCGGAAAAGACCACCATGCATGTCGAAATCGACCTGTCCGCCTCTGCGCTCGATTACGAAGCCGGCGACAGCCTCGGCGTTTTCGCCAAAAATCCGCCCGAACTGGCCGACGCCATTCTCGCCGCGCTCGATATCCCCGCCGACTTTCCTATCGCTGACCGCAGCCTTCGCGACGTGCTGATCGAGGACACCTCGCTGGGCCTCGCCCCAGACTCGCTGTTCACCTTCATTTCCTACCTGACCGGCGGCGAGCGCCGCAAGAAAGCCCAGGCCCTGTCGCGCGGCGAAGACCCCGACGGCGATATCGCCACACTCGACGTCCTCGCCGCCCTGCAAAAGTTCCCCGGCATCCACCCCGATCCCGAAGCGCTGATCGAAGTGCTCGAACCAATGCAGCCACGCCTCTACTCGATCTCCTCATCCCCCAAGACGGTGCCCGGCCAAGTCACCCTCACCGTGGACGTCGTCCGCTACGACATCGCCGACCGCACCCGCCACGGGTGCGCCTCCACCTTCCTCGGCCACCGCGCCGATACCGGCGAAGATGTTTTGGTCTATGTGCAAAAGGCGCATAACTTCGCCCTGCCTGCCGATCCCGCCACTCCCATCATCATGGTCGGCCCCGGCACCGGCATCGCCCCCTTCCGTGCCTTCCTTGAGGAGCGTCAGGCGGTCGCTGCGCCGGGCAAAGCCTGGCTGTTTTACGGCCACCAGCGCGAAGCCACCGATTTCTTCTATTCCGACGAACTGGAAGCGATGAAGAAATCCAGCATGCTGGCAAATTTGTCCCTCGCCTGGTCCCGCGACGGCGCCCAGAAAACCTACGTCCAGCACAAGATGATCGAAGCCGGTGCCGAGCTGTACCAATGGTTAACCGAAGGTGCACACTTCTACATCTGCGGCGACGCCAAGCGCATGGCCAAAGACGTCGAATCCTCCCTGGTCTCCATCGTCGCAACGCATGGCAGCTTGGGCGAGGAACAAGCTAAAGCCTTCGTCGCCAACCTCAAGAAAACGCAGCGTTATCAAAGCGATGTCTATTGACTAGCCGAGTCACCAGCGTGTCGCTATCCTCCTCGGCGGAGGATAGCTCACATGAAAAAGATCGCATTCATCGGCACCGGCGGCACCATTGCCTCACTCGGCAAGACCCCGCTCGACATCCTCGACTACGGCGCCAATAACATGCTGATCCCGGGCGGCGACATCCTCGCCCGCATCCCCGAATTGGCCTCAATCGCCCACGTCTTCGCCGTCCCCTTCCCCTCCGTCCCCAGCCCCAGCATCTATTTTCCCCAATGGCAGGCGCTGGCAGCGCTGTGCAGCACGCTGGTCGCCGAGCATCCAGACCTGGCCGGCGTCGTCATCGGGCATGGCACGGCGACGCTGGAGGAGACCGCCTATGTGCTTGGTCTGACTATCAAAATCGACATTCCCGTCGTCCTCGTCGGCTCGCAACGCCCCCTCAGCGCGCTAGGCAGCGACGCCCATATGAACCTGCTCAACGCCGTCCGCGTCGCCGCCTCGCCGGACTCGCTCGGCCGCGGCGTGCTGGTCGTGCTCAACGACGAAATCCACGCCGCCCGCGAGGTGACAAAGACCGCCACCGTCCGCCTGCAAACCTTCCGCGCCCCCGATTTCGGCATGCTCGGCTATGTCGATGGCGAATTCGTCGCCTATTATCGCCGAACCGAGCGAACCATCGCACCCAATACCGAATTCGACCTGACGGCCCTCGCTGCCCTGCCCCGTGTCGACATCAGCTACTCCTATGCTGGCGCCGACGGGGCCGACATCGACGCCTTCGCCGCCGCCGGCGCCCAAGGCATCATCTCCGCCGGTTTCGCCCCCGGCATGTCGACCCCGGCCCAGGCCGACGCCATGGCCCGCGCCCATGCGGCCGGCGTCATCATCATGCAATCAAGCCGCGCCGGCAGCGGCGTCGTTCATCGCAGCACGCGACTGCGCGAACTGGGTTTCCTGACCACGGACAATCTCAACCCGCAAAAAGCGCGGCTGCTGCTGGCTTTAGCGCTGACCAAAACCCGCGATCCCGAAGAAATCGCCCGCATCTTCCGCACCTATTGAGCCTTCGCCCTAGCGGTGGATCGGCTCCTTGCGGTGCCAGTTGTCTAGCTTGCGCGCGCCGGTATGCGGACGCATCGCCCATTCGATGCCATTGCCGATGACCTTCTGCACCATCGGATTGTGGTAGATCGGGAACGTCTCGTGGCCGGGCGAGAAGTAGAAGATGCGCCCTAGCCCACGATAGAAGGTCAGGCCCGAGCGGAACACTTCGCCGCCCTTGTACCAGCTCATGAAAATGATCTCGTCGGCCGCCGGAATATCGAAGGGCTCGCCATACATTTCCGACTGCGGAATCTCGAAGAACGGCGGGATGCCGTCGGCGATCGGATGGGCCGGATTGGTCACCCACACGCGCTCCAGATCGCCCTCGGGCAGCTCGCGCCATGCCAGGTTGCAATTGGTGCCCATCATGCGGCGGAACATCTTGGAGTGGTGGCCGGAGTGGAGGACCACGAGGCCCATGCCCGCCAGCACGCGCTGCTGCACGCGGTCGATATATTTGTCCTCGACCTCGTCATGGGCGACATGGCCCCACCAGGTCAGAACGTCGGTACGGTCCAGCAATTCCTGGGTCAGCCCCTGCTCTTCGTCGTCGATAGTGCGGCGCTCGATGGTGAAGTCGCGATCGGTCAGCCCGGCGGCCAGCGCGCCGTCCATCCCATCGGGATAGATCTTGGCGACCGGCGCGTCGTTCTTTTCGTGGCGGCCTTCGTTCCACATGGTCAGGCGAATAGTCACGGGGAGTCTCCGTAGATGATAGCGGGATCAGGCCGCGATGACGTTGTTGGACTGATCGAACAGGTGAAAGGCTGCGTGGTTCATGGCGAGCTGCACGACTTCGCCGGGCTTCATGGCAAGATCGCCCTGGGCGCGGACCAGAAGCGTGTCTTCGCCGTTGCGCACATTGAGATAGGTCTCGGCGCCGAGCCGCTCGACGATGGCGATGCTGGCCTGCATATCGGCCTCGCCGGCGCTCGCGACCGGGCGGATATCTTCCGGGCGAATGCCCAGAGTGACCTGCTGCCCGACAACTCCGGCCAGTGAGCGACCATCCATGCTTACCATCCAGCCGGCATTGGCTTTGAAATGCTGCGTCGACGCATTGCCGACGATGTGGCCTGCAACCAGATTCATGCGCGGTGAGCCGATGAAGCCGGCCACGAATGTGTTGACGGGGTTATTGTAGAGCTCGATGGGCGTATCCCACTGCTCCACCCGGCCCTTGTTGAGCACGACGATGCGCGTGGCCATGGTCATGGCCTCGACCTGATCGTGGGTCACGTAGACGATGGTGGGGCGCAGTTCCTGATGCAGCTTCTGCAATTCGGCGCGCATCTGCACGCGCAGGGCGGCATCGAGATTGGACAGCGGCTCGTCGAACAGGATCACGCGCGGCCGCTTGATGATGGCGCGGCCGATGGCGACGCGCTGGCGCTGGCCGCCGGACAGTTCCGCCGGGCGCCGATTCAGCAGATCCGAGAGCTGCAGCAATTCCGAAACGCGGCCGACTTCCCTGGCGATTTCCGCCTTGGGCACTTTCTTGAGATCGAGCGAGAAGCCGATATTCTGCGCCACCGTCATATGCGGATAGAGCGCATAGGACTGGAACACCATGGCGATGCCGCGCTGGTCGGGCGGCACGTCGTTGATACGCTGGCCGTTGAGGACCAAATCGCCGCCGTCGATGGATTCGAGCCCCGCGATCATGCGCAGCAGGGTCGACTTGCCGCAGCCGCTGGGACCGACGAAGACGGAGAACTCGCCATCCTCGACCTCGATATCTACGCCTTGGATAACGCCGACCGCACCAAAGCTTTTGCGCACGCCGGACAGTTGAATCATGGGAGTGGTCATCACTTTAGCCTTTGACGCCGCCGGAGAAGGTTTGAACCAGGTACCGCCGCGCGAAGCTGAACGCGATGACGGCGGGGATGAGATAGATGGTGGCAATGGCTGCCAGGAGGCCATAGTCGATCTCGTTGACCCGCAGGAACGCGCGGAACAGGCCGATCGGCAGAGTCTGCAATTCAGGCGAGGACAACAGAATCAGCGGCAGCAGGAAATCGCCCCAGGCTGACATGAAGGCGAACAGCCCGGCCGCCGCCAGCCCCGGCAAAGCCAGCGGGATCAGCACGCGGTGGATGCGCTGCACCAGCGTGGCGCCATCGAGAATGGCAGCTTCCTCGTAGTCCTTGGGCACGCCGTCGAAGAACACCTTCATGATCCATAGCGCCAGCGGCAACTGCCCCGTGGCCAGCACGATGATCAGGCCCAGATAACCATCGATGAAACCGACCATCTGCATAATGGCGCGGTAGTTTTCGCCCGCCAACGGACGCACCAGCGAGCCCATGCCGTTATTGGCCGTCAGCAGGATTTTGTAGAGCGGTACCAGCAGCGCCGTGGACGGCAAGACCCGGATCAGCAGGATGCCGTAGAGAAAGGGCTGCTTCCACCAGGCCTTGGACCGCGACAGCGCATAGCCGCCGAGCCCGGAAATGATCACCACCAGAATAGTGGCGCTCAGCACGGTGAACAGCGAATTGGCGAACCAGCGCGTGCCGTTCTCCGTGGCGAACACCCGGATGTAATTGTCGAAGGTCCAGCTATCGGGCCATTTGAGAAACAGCTGCGCGTTGCTGTCCACCGAGGCCAGCGCCATCCAGACGAAGGGCAGCAGGCAGAAGATCGAAATGATGATCAGTGTGACATAGGCCAAGGCCGTATAGGCGCCTTGGCGCGGAGAGTTGACGCCGGCCATCAGACTTCCACCTTCAAGGATCGGACATAGGCGATGCCCAGGGCCAGTGACACGACGAGCGCCACCACAGCTCCAGCCGCGCCGTAGCCGAGCTGGAAGTTGGTGAAGGACTGGTTGTAAATGTAAACGCTGATTACCTCGGTCTTGCCGCCAGGACCGCCGCGGGTCAGCGCATAGACCAGGCCGAACACCGAAATGGTCGAAACGGTCGAGATCAGCATGTAGAGGAAAATCGTCGGCGCCATCAACGGCAGGGTGATGCGCATGAACATCTGGCGCGGATTGGCCCCATCCATGCGCGCCGCCTCATAGACTTCGGTGGGCACGGCGCTCAACCCGGCGGTGAGCAGGATCATGGCGGTGCCGATGCCGCGCCAGGTATTGACCATGGTGACCATGAATAGCGGGAAAGTCTGCAGCCAGTCGGCCCAGGGCAGGCCCAGCGCGATCATGATCTTGCTCAGCGTGGCGTGGTCGCCGCCGGCGAGCATGGAAATCCACATGAAGCCGGCAACCACTTCGGGCGCGGCGTTGGGCAACAGGATCGCGGCGCCGAACACCGAACTACCGACGATCTTTCGCTTCAGCGCCAGGGCCGCGATGAAGCCGATGACGAACTGGCCGATAATGGCCGAGCCGACCACGAAGACGAAGGTGACGAACAGCGAGTTCCAGAACCGCGCATCGGAGAACAGGCGGAGGTAGTTGCCTACGCCGACAAAGCGCGGTTTGGCGGCGGCAAGGCCGGTCAGCGCCTCATTGGTCATGCTCAGATAGACCGAATAGAGGGCGGGATAGATCACCAGCACGGCCAGCGGGATCAGCGCCGGCAATAACAGGCGCAGCAATTGCCGCTCTTTTCGCTTCTGGAACGCGTCGAAGGCCATCTCTTGCCGCCTATCGGTGGATCAGGTTGAGGGATAGCGACGCCACGGGCGCCACGCTTTGCGAAGAGGAGAGAGACGCGGCCACCGGCCGCGTCTCGAGGCATCGAGCAGGAGGAGCTATCGATGCTTATTTCACCGCTTCGTCGCCGAGCGTCTGCTTGACGTAGTCGACCAGGATGGCCTGGGCGCCGGCAGCGTCGGTTTCCTTGCGCAGCAGGGCTTCGGTGGCACGAGCCACGCCTTCAGATACGGCGGACATGCCGGTCGCCTGCTTGAGATAGGTGCCGTGGTTGGCGGCGGCCTGGATCGGAACCAGTTCCGTCAGTGCCTGGAAGCGCGGGTCCGCCTGCACGGCATTGCTGGATGGGATATTGCCGATGCGGGCAGCCGTTTCGATCTGGTTGTCGACCGAGCCGGTTTCGAGCAGGGCCTTCTTGGCCAGTTCGAGGTTGGCAGACTTGGCGTTGACGGCCCAGGGCGCACCCAGACCCGCCAGCACGAATTCGCCACTTTCCTGACCCGGATCAGCCCAGGTGCCCACGACCGTGGTCACATCGGGGATCGGGTTCTTGCTCTCGCGGCCCCAATCGAAAATGTAGCACCAGGAGCCGCAAGTGGTCGCAGCCAGCTCGCCCTTGGGGAACATTTCATACTTGGGGATCACCCAGGGCTCAGGTCCGAGCAGCGGGTCGACCGGCATCAGGTCGTTGTCGATCAGGTCCTTGTAGAACTGGAAGACGTCGAGAACGCCTTTTCCGTTCAGGTCGAACTTGCCGTCGTCGGTGACGATCTGGGGCGTCGATGAGCCGATGATCAGATGCGAGAAGCCTTCGGCGAAGGCGCCGCCGCCCCAGCTGGTGCCAGCTGGGAACAGCAGGCCATAAGCACCGGTCTTAGCCTTGATTTCCTTGGCACGATCGAGCAGGTCCGCCCAGCTCTTGGGCTGTTCGGTCGAGATGCCGGCCTTTTCGAGCACGTCGCGGCGGAAGTAGATCTGCTGGATGCCCAGGATATAGGGCATCACATAGGTCTCGCCATCGGGGCTGACAGCAAGCTGCTTGGCCACATCGACGAAATCTTTGTACCCCGGCCAAGCCGCAAGCTCGGCACCAACCGGAGCGAGATAGCCGGCGGCGACCATGTCGGCGACGTCAGAAGCGCCGGGGATCGAGAACAGGTCCGGCGCATTGCCGGCAGCCAGCTCGGTCAGCAGCTTGGTCATGTAGTCCTTGTCGGGCGCCGGGTATTCGACGATCTCGACGGTGACGCCGAGTTCCTTCTCGATGCGCTCGGCAGTGGGGGTAAAGGCATCGATACCAGCCTGGCCATGCAGCGCGACGCGCAAGGTCTCGGCGTTGGCTGTGCTGGCAAGCAAGCTCATGGCGATGGCCGCAAGGCCACCTGCGATCAATCTATTCATCTTTCCTCCCTGTGCAGCCCGTTTTGCTGCTGGCGTCTATCTGACACTGCAACAATGTACACGCTTACATTTTTGCGGCAAGAGAAAATCGAACACTTCTTCCATTTTGTGTGTGCTTCGCATTTTTCGGTCATTTTGCCGTTTACGAGGCTTTGTCGGGTGATGTACACGTGTCCGCAAACGGGAGGATTTGCGACATGGTTTTGCGTTTGGGTGTCATCGGAGCCGGCCTCAAGGCGGCCGATTATGCGCGTGGTTGGGCGGCGATGAGCGACGTCGATATCGTCGCCACCGCGGAGGTCAGTATCCTGTCGCGTCAACGCTTTGGCGATGTCGTCGAAGCCGCCGGCAAGGCC
This sequence comes from Devosia sp., assembly GCF_028290625.1. Lineage (GTDB taxonomy): Bacteria > Pseudomonadota > Alphaproteobacteria > Rhizobiales > Devosiaceae > Devosia. The sequence continues at coordinate 151,003 of NZ_JAQGJM010000008.1, read as the reverse complement.
CGCCCGACCGAATACCCCGATGCCGAAGCCATGCTTAAAGCCCAGGCCGGCAAGATGGATGCGGTCTATGTATCCACCCCGCACGTGTTCCACGGCGCCAACGCGCTGGCTGTGATCGAGGCGGGTTTTGACCTGCTGCTGGAAAAGCCGATGGTCACCACCGTCGATGAAGCCCTGGCACTGGTCGAAGCCGAAAAGCGCACCGGCAAAACCGTGGTCATCGCCTTCCAGGGTGGTCTCTCGCCCCTCGTCCACGACACCAAGGATCGCGCCCGTCGCGGCGATTTCGGCGACCTGGTCAGCGTCAACGCCTCGATCTGGGAAGGCTGGGCCAAGAATTATGCCGGCCAGTGGAAGCAGAACCCGGCCATTTCCGGCGGCGGCTTCATGTTCGACACCGGCGCTCATATGATGAACACCGTCTGCGTGCTCGCCGACAGCGAGTTCGAGCGGTTGAGCGCCTTCACCAACAATCGCGGCCTCAAGGTCGACCTGGTCTGCGCCGTCGCCGCCCGCCTCGCCAATGGCGCGCTGGTCACCTTTAACGCTGCCGGCGATGGCCCTCCGGGCTGCGAATCCGCCATCACGTTCTTCTACACCAAGGCCATCATCCGCATCGATGCCTGGGGCAAGTGGCGCGAAGTCACGGTCGAGGGCGTCGCCGAGCTGCGCGAGGAAAGCGAGATCCGCGATACCCCGATGCACACCTTCCAGGCCGTACGCGACGGCCGCATGGCCAATCCATCCACCGTGGCAAATGGCCTGCGGTTCGCACGGCTGTGGGACGCCATCAAGGCATCCGCCGCTCGCGACGGCGAGGCAATTGCGATAGATACGGGCGCGGCCTGATCGGAGGTCGCCAGGGAACGCTCATGATTCGCCGTAAGGGGCTCACATCGGTCGAATTGGCCAAGCTTGCCGGCGTGTCATCCGCGACGATCTCGCGTGCCTTCTCCAACGATCCGCGCATCAAGCCGGAAACCCGCGAGCGCGTCCTGGCGCTCGCCGCCGAACATGGCTTTCGCCCCAATGCCATGGCCCGCTCGCTCAACAACAGCCGCTCGCGGCTGGTCGCGCTGGTGGTCAATACCGTCGCTAATCCGGCCGAGGCCGAGGGGCTGGATCTGCTGATCCACCGCCTGCAGGAGCGCGAGCTTATGCCGCTGCTGCTGTGCTGCGCCAATCACGAGGACCGCGGCCACTTGATGCGCATCGCCTCGACCTACCAGGTCGATCACGTGGTGCTCTATTCCGACGCGGTTTCGGTGGATGATGCGCTCGACATTTTCCGCTCCGCGACGCTGATCGTCGCCTCGTCGGAGCCACTGGAAGGCCGCGCCCTGTTCGACGTCAGGCTCGATGCGACGGCGGCTACGGCCCAGATCGTCGATCATCTGGTGGGCCAGGGCCGACGGCATTTCGTCTATCTGTCGGGCCGCGCCTCCAGCCATATCGACAAGCAGCGCATGCGCTGGTTCGCCGACGCTCTGGCGCGGCACGGCATGGCCTTCGAAATCGTCGAGCACGGCGATTACTCTTACGAGTCAGGCTACAAGGAGGCCGCCTTGCTGCTGCGGCGCCTGCGCCCGGACGTGCTGGTTTGCGCCAACGACCTGATGGCGATCGGCGCCAAGGACGCGGCGGCCCTGCTTGGCCTCAAGGTGGCGGACGACGTTGCCATCGTGGGTCATGACGGGGTGTCGCTATCCAATTGGGACAGCCATTCCATCACTACCATCCTGCCTCCGGCCGGCATCGTCAGCGATGCCCTGGCCCAATTCATCAGCCTTACCCCGGCCAGCGAACCCCAACAACGCGTCGTCGACTGCATGGTGCGCTGGGGCCGCAGCACCGGAGAATTCCCCAGGCACTAGGGTTGAGCCGCACCGGCTCGAGGCCCCAAAAAGCAGCAGTGGCGTTATCCCAGCGTCCGTCGATCGCGCAAATATTCGCCATTGACCAAATTGCGCAGCTTGCCGGTCTGCAGATACATCATTGCTGTCTGCACCGACAGGCGACGGGCGTCAGCGCGGCTTTCGGGGCTGGACCATGCCGCGTGCGGGGTGACGATGAAGCGGTCCTGCAGCTTGCTGGCGCCGAGGTCGCGATAGGCAATCGAAAAGGCATCGTCAGGTAGTGGCGGTTCGATGGGCAACACATCGATGCCCGCGCCGCCGATCTGCCGCGATGCCACCGCAGCGATGAGTGCGGGAATATCGACGATCGCGCCGCGGGCGGTGTTGATCAGGATGGCATCGCTCTTCATCAACCTGAGCGCCTCCGCGTCGATGAGATCGCGCGTTTCCAAGGTCAGCGGGCAGTGCAGGCTGACCACATCGCTCAAGGCGAGCAGGTCGGCGAGGCTATCGACCCGCTCCACGCCGGCGGCGATTTCCATGCCCGCGGGCGCATAAGGATCGTAGGCGATCGCCCGCATGCCGAAAGCCTTGGCCCGGATGGCGGTGGCAATGCCGATCCGGCCCAGCCCCACTACGCCAAAGATGCGTCCCCGGATGCGGCGAACCAGCGGTGCCCGACCCGAATCGAAATTGCCGATGGGGTCAGCTTGTAGCTGCTGGTGAAACGTCGTGATGCCGCGGCAGAGCGCCAACATCAGGCCGATGGCGTGATCGGCAACCTCGCTGGTGCCGTAATCGGGGGTATTGGCCACCGGAATACCGGCCTCGCCGGTCGCCTTGAGATCGATGTGATCGAAGCCGACGCCGGCGCGCACGATGATGCGGCAATTGGGGATGCGCCGGACCAACTCGGCGTCGATCGGCACCTCATGCCAGACGATGATCGCATCGGCCGCGGCAAACACCGCATCGGGCACTTTGCGGCTATCGACGCGCTCGCGGAAAATGTCCCAGCTCACGTCGCTGCCGGCGGTGTTGCGCTCGATTTCGGCGTCGTCGGCATATTGCGCATCCGGCGTCAGGATGCGGAAACGGCTTGCCATTTTGTCCCCCCATTGCGACGCGGACGCAACTTCCCCGCCTCCGCCTCCCGGCCGATTTTCCGGTCATGGAGGCTTTCAATGCTTACGTTCTCATTTGGCCTCCGTCAATAATTGTTCATTGGCGCCCCTAATTGCGGCTGCTTGTTCGGCTTTGCGGCGTATGGCGATCGACAATCGTAATCTTGGATGTTGACGTTTACATTATCGTTGGGCAGAGTTGGGACAACGAGACGCCAAAGAGTGTCCGAGACGAAGCCGGAGGGGGAAGAGATGCCGTTGACGCTGATTGCGCCGCAGCCACCAGTCGTAGATGCCGCGCCGAAAAACCTCGGCTGGCACCTGCCCACGGACTGGAGCGCGCAGCGTCAGATCGCCTATGAGCTGGAGGTCGCGACAACGTCGGACTTCGCCGCCGGCTCGATGGTCTGGACCACGGGGCGTGTTGTGAGCGACAGCTCGCAGCATGTCGACTACCAGGGGCCACTCTCCGCCCATCAGCGTTATTATTGGCGCGTCAGGATTTGGGGCGACGCCGGCGCCGAGGCCAGCAGCGAGCCAGCCTGGTTCGAAACCGCCAAACTGTCCGCCGCCGACTGCCGCGGCGAGATGATCGGCCCGCAGACCGATCCGGGCGCCGAGAAGCAGGCGCCGTCAGTGGCCAAGCGGTTCACGCTGGCCAGCAAACCGGCCAGCGCCCGCCTCTACATCACCAGTTTCGGGATATTTCGCTGCTTTATCAATGGGCTGCGCGTCGGGGCGGATGAGCTGACGCCCGGCTGGACCTCCTATCGCGAGCGCCTTGGCTATCTCACCTATGACATCGCCGAGCACTTGCAGGCGGGCGACAATTCCATCGAAGTCTGGCTTGGCGATGGCTGGTATAGGGGCGAAATCTGCTGGCCCGCTCATCGCATCGTCAACGCCTATGGCGATCGCGTCGGGTGCCTCGCCGAACTGCGCATGGTTGACGAGGCCGGCACAGCGCGATCGGTGGTGACCGACAGCAGTTGGACCAGCGGCCTGACGCCGGTGCTGATGTCGGGCATCTATCCCGGCGAGATCTATGATGCGCGCCTCGAGGGCGAGACCGGCCCGGTTGGCGGCGTCGATGTATTGCCACTAGATAAATCGACATTGGTGGCCCAGGAGGCTCCGCCCATTCGTGAGCTTCCGCATTTGCAACCGGTCGATCAGCGATCGATCGGGCCGGGCGTCACGCTGGTCGATTTCGGCCAGAATGTCGCCGGCGCGGTCAAGCTCACCCTCTCGGGCGAACGCGGCGCCACGGTGCGGGTCAATTTCGCCGAAATTCTCGATGCCGAGGGCAAGGACCTCAACAGCACCAGCTTTCGTGGCGCCAAGGTGCAGCTCGATTACACGCTCAAGGGCGGTGGCGAAGAAAGCTACCAGCCGGTTTTCACCTTCATGGGCTTTCGCCACGCCCGGGTGACGATCACCGGCCAGGCCCGGCTGGTGTCGATCGAGTCCGTGCCGTTCACTTCCGACCTCGTCGAAACCGGCAGCTTTTCCTGCAGCAATCCGCTGATCAACCGGCTGCATGAGAATGCCCGTTGGAGCCTGCGCGGCAATTTCCTCGACGTGCCGATGGATTGTCCGCAACGCGACGAGCGCCTGGGCTGGACCGGCGACGCGCAGATTTTCTCGCCCACTGCCTCTTACCTGCGTGATACCGCCCCGTTCTTCCGCAAGTGGCTGCGCGACATGGTGGCTGACCAGCGCGAGGACGGCGCCATCAGCCATGTCGTGCCGCATCCCAATCGCTACCACGAAGCCAATATGCCCAATTTCTATGGCAGCGCCTGTTGGGGCGACGCGATCTGCGCGGTGCCGTGGACGGTTTGGACCTTCACCGGCGACCGCGATATCCTGGCCGAGAACCTGCCCGCCATGGTGCGCTGGATCGGCTACCTCACCAGTATGTCACCCGACGGCGTGCGGCATCCACCAACGCGGATCGTCGAGCGCGGCTTCACCTTTGGCGACTGGGTCCAGCCGCAGGGCTCGACCGTCAAACCCAATCCCAATACCGGCGATGATTTCGTCGCCACGGCCTATTACTTCGCCTCGACCCGCACTGTGGCGCGCGCCGCCCGCATTCTGGGCGAAACGGCCATTGCCGAGCAACACGAGGCCCTGGCCGACAAGATCAAGGCTGCATTCCAGCGCGAATTCATCACCCCAACCGGCCGGCTGCTCTACAATTCACAGGGCGCCTATGTGTTTGCCTTCGCCAACGACCTGATCCCCGAGCAGTGGCACGACAAGGCGATCGAGGACTTCAAGAGGGCCATCTATCGCACCGGCGGCCTCAACGAGCCCGGCCTGCAACTGGGCACCGGCATCATCGCCACCGCGCAACTGCTGCCCACCCTCTCCAAGATCGGGCTGCACGATATCGCCATCAAGCTGCTGCTGGTCGAGACCAGCCCGGGCTGGCTCTATCAGGTCAAGCGCGGCGCCACGACGATCTGGGAGCGTTGGGACGGTATCGACCTCGAGGGCACGCCCGCAACCTCGATGAACTCCTACAATCACTATGCCTATGGGGCGGTGGTCTACTGGTTCTATCATCATCTGGCCGGCATCCAGGCTGACCCGCAGGCGCCGGGCTTCGGCTCCATCATTATCGCCCCCGAATTCCATGCCGAACTGGCGCCGCTCCAAGCGAGCCACGACACGCGCTACGGCCGCATCGAAGCCGGCTGGCAGGTCGATAATGAGGGTCGGGTCACCTATTCGTTCACCACCCCGCCCGGAACCAAAGCGCGGCTGAAGCTGCCGGCGGGCGCGGCCGATATCACCATGGACGACCGCGCATTGAGTCGCGAGGAGGCGGCGCGCAGCCTGAGCCAGGAAGGGCTGCCGGTCAGTCCCGGCCGCCGCACGGTCACCTTGCGCCTGGCCGCATGACGGGGAGTGCCTAAGACACGTTCAACTAGGGAGGAAGAGAATGCGACTGAGTATACTCGCCAAGGGCCTGACGATGGGCCTGCTGGGTCTCACTGCGCTGACAGGGGCCGCCTATGCCCAAACCACTGTCAAAATCTATATGGGCCAGCTTTACGCCCCTGACTCCGATCCGCGCTCCAAGGAAACTATGGACGCGATCATTGCCGACTACGAAAAGCTGCATCCCGATACCAAGATCGAGCCAGTGCCGTGGCTCGGCGGCGACCAGTCGACCTATTTCGCCTGGCTGTCGACCCGTTACGCGGCCGGCGATGAGCCCGATATCGGCTGGTCGCACTATTACACCCGCAATGCCGAGGCGGACCGCTGGACGGCCCTCAACGAGTACCTAGATGGCCCCAACGACTACATCCCCACCGGCCAGCCGGGCCACGATAAGTGGAACGACGAGTTCTTCGACAATGTGAAAGCCCAAATCCGCGCGCCGGACGGCAACTGGTACCAGGTCAACACCAATTGGGTGGAGACGGGCTTGTTCATCAACAACGACCTGATGAAGGCCAACGGCATCGATACCAACTGGGCGAGCTGGACCGACTTCATCAAGAGCTGCAAGGATTTGAAGGCCAAGGGCATCCAGCCGCTGGGCGTCTTCGCGACCCCGGGCTGGAGCACCGACCAGTGGCTCGATACGCTGCTGATCAGCGCTGCCTTCGCTGATCAGATTCCGAGCTGGCACCTGCCTGCCTACGAAAATCCGTTCATGAAGGACCGCCAGCTGACGCCCGAAGAAATGGCCAAGGCCACCCATGACGGCAAGTTCAGCACCACGGACCCACGCTTCGATACCTTCCTCGATCTTACCAAGGAAGTGACCGACAACTGCCTCGTCGAAGGCTTCGCGGGCATTACCAGCCTCGACCAGATCATGAACCTGTTCTTCAACGACAAGGTCGCCATGGCCTGGCTCGGCACCTGGAATGCCCCGACGGTACGCGATACGGCCAAGTTCTCGGTGACGACGACGTATTTCCCGCCCTTCACCAACGAGAACAGTAAGTACCTGACCCAGCCCACCATCTATCGGGTCGGTGGCCCGTCCTCGAGCGGCCAGTTCGGCATCTCCTCGGGCGCGGCCGATCGAGGCACGCTCGATGCGTCGGTCGATTTCCTCAAGTTCCTCACCGCGCCGGCGCAGGCTCAGCGCATTGCCGGATATGACGAAGGCAATCTGCCGGTCATCAAGGGGGTCGAGCCGGCCGAGGTCGCCAAGGGGTTCTCGGCCATCTCGCAACTGCCGGAACGTGGCATCACCGATGCCGTCAGCCGCTACAATGGCGAGCAGTATGGCACGCCGCACAACCGGCTGCTGCAGAGCTTCATGCTGGGCGAAATCTCGCGGGACGAGATGAAGACCCAGTACCAGGCCCTGCTCGACAAGGCCGTGGCCGATCAGTGCGAGGCCAATAGCTGGGATTGGTGCAACCAGTAACGGCTCCCGTGGAGCGCTTGTTCACAAGGCGAGCGCTCCGCATTATTGTGACATCGCTTAGTTCCCGAACCGGAGGCCCAGCATGACCAGCGTCGCGATCGAGCAGGCGAGCGTGTCGGTGCCCAGGAGCCGCCTGCGCCTCACCTCGCGCTGGGTACCATTCCTGTTCCTGCTGCCAGTCGCCGCAGAGCTGATCATCTTCCGCTATATCCCGACCTTCTCGGCTTTTTACCACTCCCTGACCAACTGGGACGGGCGCAAGAAGGACGCCTTTATCGGCTTCAAGAACTTCACCGACCTGTTCAATGACAACGTCTTTCGCGACGCCTTCGTCAACATGGCGAAATACACTTCGCTGCGCACCATCGCGGTCCTGCTGTTTGCCTTCATCGCCGCCGAATTGATCTTCAGCATTCGCAACGAACGGGTGCGCATGTTCTGGAAAATCGCCTTCGTCATCCCTTTGGTGGTGCCGCGCTCGGTGATCTACCTGATGTGGGCCTTCATCTATGACCCGCAGGTCGGGCTGATCAACGAAGCGCTCAATCTCATTGGCCTGGGTGCCTGGCAGCAGCCCTGGCTTGGGCAATCGTCAACGGCACTGGGCGCCCTGGCCTTTATCGGCTTTCCCTTCGTTTCCTCGCTCGCCTTCCTGATCTTCGTTGCCTCGCTCGAGGGCCTGCCGCGCGACATCATCGAAACGGCCCAGCTCGAGGGCTGCTCGATCTGGAAGCGGATCTGGAATGTCGATTTGCCGATGCTGCGCGGTGGCATCGTCTTCGTCGCCGTGCTGCTGATCCTGGAAGGACTACAGACCACCGAGCCGCAACTGATCCTGACCCGCGGCGGTCCCGGCACCTCGACCGAATTGCCGGCCTATTACCTATACCGAACCGCCTTTGACTACGGCAAGTTCGGCCAGGCCTGCGCGGTCGGCGTGGTCATGCTGGGCGTCGGGCTCATCTTCACCGCCATCTCGATGTGGTTGCGCTATCGGAGTGCCTACGATGTCGACTGAGTTCAGGGCGCTCAAGCGCTACGCCGTACCCCAACAGTTCGCACTGCTCATTCTGGCGGCGCTGACCTGGTATCCCTTCCTGTTCCTGCTGGCGACTTCGGTGAAATCGCCGAACCAGTTTTTCGAGAACTATTGGTGGTTCACCTTCCCGTTTGACTGGGCCAACTATGCCCAGGTCTGGCCCAAGGTTTCGGTCGCCATCCTCAATTCGGCTCAGTATTCCTTCGGCACGCTGGTCATCGTGCTCATCCTGTCGCTGCTGGGCGGTTACACCTTCGGGCGGATGAAATTTCCCGGCAAGAACGTGGCATTCCTGTGCGTCGTTGCCCTGCTGATGATCCCCGGCGTTTTGACGCTGGTGCCGCTGTTCGTGGAAGTCAAAGCCCTCAAATTGCTGGGCACGCCCTGGGCGCTGATCCTGCCTTTCGCCGGGTTCGAGATCGTCATCGGCATCTACATCATGCGCCTGTTCTTTGAACGGCTGCCGGGCGAGCTGTTCCAGGCAGCGCGGATCGAGGGCGCCAATGAAGTCCAGCTCCTGCTGTTTGTCGCCCTGCCGCTGGCATTGCCGGGACTGGGCACGGTCGCGATCCTCGATCTGCTGTTCACCTGGAACGAATTGCTCTGGCCGCTGATCACCGTGGGCGACGCCACCAAGATGCCCGTCGCCGTCGCCGCGCTAGGGTTCAAAGGCGAGCACCAGGTCGACTATGGCGCGCTGTTCGCCGCCTACGTTTCGGTGTCGATTCCATTAATGGTCATCTTCGTCGCCGTGGTGCGTAAATTCATCAAGGGCATCGAAGGCATCTGACACTGGAGACACCAAGTTGGCAACTGTATCGCTGCAAAATATCGACAAGTTCTACGGCCGCGTACAGGTGTTGCAGGACATCAATGTCGAGATCGACGACGGCGATTTCGCCGTGATCCTGGGACCATCCGGCTGCGGGAAGTCGACGCTGCTGCGTGTCATCGCGGGCCTTGAGGAACACCAGCGCGGCGACATCAGCATTGGCGGCGCGGTGATGAACACAACGCCCGCCGCCGAGCGCGGCGTCGGCATGCTGTTCCAGTCCTACGCGCTGTTTCCGCACTTGAGCGTCTCCAAGAACATCTCGTTCGGCATGCGCATGCGCGGGGAATCCAAGGCGCTGATCAAGGAGCGCGTCGCCAATGCCGCGCGCATTCTCAAGCTAGAGCCCTATCTCGATCGCCTGCCGAAGAACCTGTCGGGCGGGCAGCGCCAGCGCGTCGCCATCGGCCGTTCCATCGTGCGCGAGCCCAAGGTTTTCCTGTTCGACGAGCCACTGTCCAACCTCGATGCCGAACTGCGGGTGGAGATGCGTCTCGAGCTCGCCAAGCTGCACGATAGCCTGGCGGCCACCATGATCTACGTCACCCACGACCAGATCGAGGCCATGACGCTGGGCACCAAGATCATCGTCATGCATCTGGGCCAGGTACAGCAAGTGGGCACCCCGCTGCAGGTTTACTACCAGCCCGCCAACCGCTTCGTGGCCGGCTTTATCGGCTCGCCGCGCATGCAGTTCCTGCACGGCACGGTGCAGGGCGTCACCGCCGAAAGCGTCAGTGTCTCGGTGCCCGGCGTCGCCCCTGGCATCATCGAGGTGCCGTGCGAACCCGATGGCCTTAAGGCCGGCGACGAAATCGAAATCGGCATTCGCCCCGAGGACCTGCACTATCGCGGCTCCGAAGAGGTCAGGATCACCGGGCTGACCACGGTGGTCGAATATATGGGACACGCATCGTACTGGTACGGTCACATCGCCCAGCAGGAGCGAGAGCTCGTTGCGCACCTGCATCGGGCGCTGCGTGTCGATCGCGGTAGCGAAGCGACATTCACCCTTAACCGCGCTGATCTCTATCTTTTCGACACTGAGGGACGCGCCCGGCGCCGGCTGCAGGTTGATAACGAGAACCTGCAAACCCAGCTCGCCGCCGCCATCGCCTAGACCAGATCGGGGCGCGGCTTGGCGGTCGAGTTGCGCAGGATGACTTCGCTGGGCAGATGAACATGCACCGGTTCGCCCCCCTGCCCGTTCATGCGCCGGATCAGCATGTCTGCGGCCGTGTCGCCGACCTGCTCCATGTCCCGGTCGATGATGGTGATCATCGGCGTGACGACGTCGGACAGCATGCGGTTGTCGGCCCCCACGATCGACACGTCCCCCGGTATGGCGAGGTTGAGCTGCCGCGCCGCGCGGAGCACGCCGTAGAAAATCTCGTCGCCACCCGCGATGACGGCCGTGGGAGGCACCGGCCGCCGCAGCATTTCCAGCGCCTTGGAGAAGCCGTATTTGCTCGTCTGGTAGTCGTGGCCGATCAGCGTCTCGTCGATGCTCAAACCAGCATCGCGCAGCGCCGCGCGGTAGCCCAACACACGTTCGCGTCCAGGCCGGATACCCAGCGGCGCGGTGATCAGCGCGATCCTGCGATGCCCCAACTCGATAAGATGGGCGGTCACGCGCTGCATCGCCTCGGCATGCTCGGAGAACACCACATCGGCCCGGATCGGGGTATCGCGATCCAGCAGCACGATTGGACATTCCATCTTCGACAGCGCCTCCACGACCGACTGGTTGGTCTCGTCGGAGAGGCTAACGATCAGCCCGTCCATGCGATAGCGCGATGCCAGCTCGAGGAATTCGATTTCGCGCGTCGGCGAGCGTTCCGAGGAGTAGAGGAAGAGCGTGTAGCCCTCAGAGCCAAGCAACCGCTCGGCCGCCTTGGCCAGCAGCAGGAAAACCGTATTCGCCAGATCCGGCAGCAACAGGCCGACGATCTTGGTCCGGTTCGTGCGCATGGTCCGGGCGGCGATATTGGGCACATAGCCAAGCGTGCGCATTGCTTGCTCGACGCGATGGCGGGTTTCGGGGCTGACTGTGTTCAGTTTGGCCGCCACCCGCGACACGGTTCCCATCGATACGCCAGCGGCCGATGCCACATCCCTGATCGTCGGTCGCCGTCCCATGGCCTTCTTCAATTCCCCAAAATGAAAACGTCATCATTGTAGCATGGGGCACGATGATTGCTTGCCCGAAAAGCACTCGCGGCAACGTTTCCCCCGGGTCAATCTGGTCCCCGGATTTGCGATCCTACACCGTTTTATTTACCGCCGTGATGTTCGGAGGTCGGTACATTTCAGCACCACCTTGGCGAGATTGGACGACATGCACCGCAAGATAGCCCAAGCCCTGTCAATGGACCTCATTCGCACCTTTGCCTTGAGACTAGGACATCGCAACGGCCCAAAATTTCGGGTTTTTCACAATTCCAGAGTTTATGTCCGACCATCCGCCACATTGACCGGCTCCGGATCACTCAGCGTCGGGACCCGCTGGCCGGCATATTGCAGCTACCGGACGCTGCTGTCCGTGTGGGACAGAGCGACGCTGGAGGTAAGTGGCGACTTCTCAATGGCGACCGGTTCACGCATCGTCGTCGACAGCGGCGCGACCCTCAGGATCGGCAGCGGCTTTGCCAACAATTTCAGCTCGATCGCCTGCTTCCAAAGTATCACCATCGGCAACAACGTCGCCATCGCGGACGGCGTCGTCATTCGCGATAGCGACAGCCACACCATTCTCGGCGGCGATCACGTGCCGACAAGCCCCATCGTCATCGGCAACAATGTCTGGATCGGCACCAATTCGATCATCCTGAAGGGAGTTACGATCGGCGACGGCGCCATCGTGGCGGCCGGCTCGGTGGTCACCAAGAACGTGGCGCCCCGCACGCTTGTCGCCGGTGTCCCCGCCAAGATGATCCGCGAGAACGTCGCCTGGCAATGAGCAGCCAGGCTCCGCTAGTCTCTCAGGTTCGCCCATGTGGGCGCGTGGTCACTTGCGCCCTCCCGCCCTCGCACATCGCGATCGACGCCCGCATCGACCAGCCGTCTTGCCAATTTCTTGCTCAGAAACAGATGGTCCAGCCGGAGCCCAGCATCGCGCGGCCATCGGTTCCGCATGTAATCCCAGAACGTGTAGACCGTCTCGTCCGGGTGCTTTTTACGAATGGCGTCGGTCCAGCCTTGCTCAAGCAGCCGCGCGAATTGGGCACGAGGCTCCGGCTGGACCAGGGCATTGGTGTCGTAAGATGTCGTCGCGTAAATATCGCGCGGCTCGGGCACGATATTGTAGTCTCCAGCCAAGATGATCGGCAGGCCGGTGGTGAGGAGTTCGCCCGCATGGGCGATCAGGCGTTCGGTCCAGTCGAGCTTGTAGTTGAATTTGGGGCCCGGCTGTGGGTTGCCGTTGGGTGCATAGAGCGAGGCAATGAGCACGCCGTTGACCGCGGCCTCGATATAGCGGGCCTGGCCGTCATCGGGGTCGCCGGGAAGTCCGGTGCGGGTCAGCACCGGCTCCGTGCCGCGAGCCAAAATGGCGACACCATTCCACGCGGATTGACCGTGCCACACGGCGCCGTAGCCCGCATCGGCAATAGCGGTCGCGGGAAACTGCCGGTCGGTCGCCTTTAGCTCCTGCAGGCACACCACATCCGGAGCCGCGTCGGCCAACCAATCCATGAGATTGGGCAGGCGTCGATTGATGCCATTGATGTTGAACGTAGCGACTTTCACAGCGCCATCACGGCACGATGCGCCCGATCCATGCACCAACGGACGCCGCCATAGTCGCCAGATGATCGGCCGCGCTGAACCCCGAGATCGACTTGCGGGGCTTGAGGTCATGATCACCGTCTTCGAGCCACATAATCTCGATCGTCGGCGACAACTCGTACCGTGTCACCTCTTCGCGGGTGCCGAATTCGTCGCGAGTGCCCTGCACGATGAGGCTCGGCGTCTTCAGGTCCACCAGGTGCTTGGTGCGCAATTGCTCGGGCTGTCCCGGCGGATGAAACGGATAGCCAAGACACAGCAGGCCGGCGATCCGCCCAGCGTCATGGAGCGGGCCTGCCACCATGCTCGCCACGCGCCCACCCATCGATTTGCCGCCTATGATCAGCGGACCATTCGTCGGCCCCAGATCGTCCACTGCAGCGAGAAATTCGGGCATCACCTTGTCGGCTCGCGGAGGCGGCTTACGCCCGGCATCGGTCCGCCGGCTGGCCATATAGGCAAACTCGAACCGGGCAATGCGAAAGCCGGCCGCGGCGAGCGCCTTGGTGGTGGCGTTCATGGACCCGGAGTCCATCGGCGCCCCCGCCCCATGCGCCAGCAGGATGGTGACTTCGGCGTCTTCGGGGCCGTCGAAAATGAAACTGGTTACCATGCTATCCTGCTGTCCGAAGCTGTTGGTCGGCTACAGCGATACCCGCCCGCGCGCGCCGGGCCCAGTCCGATGTGGCGTCGAGTTCAAGATACCGCCGCCACCACCCGCGCGCTGCAACCAAGTCACCAGCCTCATAGTCCAGAGCGCCGATATTGTAGATCGCGTCAGCATAGTCGTGGTCCAGCTTGATCGCGTGCGCCAGATGATGGCGCGCGGCATCGACCTTGCCGAGCTCGCGCAGCAGGCCACCATAGTTGAACCAGGCCTCGATGAATTGCGGATCCCGCTTCAATGCGGTGACATAGGCGGTGGCCGCATCGCCGGTCGCGCCGATCGCCCGCAGGCAGTTGCCCAGATTGAACGCCGACGTCGCGTCGGTTGAATCGATGGCGGAGCAATGCGCATAAAGCGTCGCCGCCTCGGCATAGAGTTCGGCGGCCTCCGCCGTTTCCGCCAGGCCAAAATAGTCCTCGGCCTCCCCCTCGTCATCGGGCATGGGCAGCAAGCGCTGGCCGTCCAGCTCGGACGTGGATTGGGCATCGCGGGCCAAGATCTTGTCGCTGCCCTCGGAATGTAGGCTGAGCGACGTCAGTGATCCAACGGGCCCGATCTGGTGCACCGACCGTGCGATCGCGCTCCAACTCGCACCGCTGGCGATCAAGCCGGCATATTTCTTGGCAAGGATCAAATCCCGAAACGAAAACGGTTCGGCGTCATGCTCGAAGCCGTCGAACAATGCCAGCAAGTCGAACACATCGCCGCTCAGGCCCGACTGGTCGAGGATCGACTGCCGCAGCATGTTGGATGCGGCAACTGGAGGCAATGTGCCCAGGCTGCGCAGAAACCCGTTCTCGCTGAGCAGTCGCCGCGGCCGTGCTGCCACGACCCGTTGCTCGATCCCCGCCTCATCGCTCTTGGATAGCAGCGTGCGCCCGAACACGACGGTCGTGGTGCCCCGGGTGACGCTGCGATGCAGGCGCGCACCTAGGCTCTCGACCCGCCTGACTGCCAGACGCAGGGGAAAGGCTCGCAAGGCGCCAACAACGCCGAAACTTTCCCCCTTGAGGTGCATTCTGGCCTAGGCCTTCTTCTTGGGCGCCGCCTTCGGTGCTGCGGCCTTCGACGCGTCGAGCGCGGCCTTCAGCGATACCTTCGTGGGCGACTCCTTGGCAACGACGGGCGCCTTGGGCTGGCTTTTGGCAGCCGGCTTGGCTTCCCCGAGGCTGGCCTTGAGCGCATCCATCAGGTTGATAACGTTGCCGCGCTCCGGCGCCGATGCGATGATGGGGTTGTGGCCCTTGAGCTTCTCGCGGATCATCGCCATCAGGGCGACTTCGTAGCGGTCCTCGTATTCCTTGGGATTGAACGGTTTGACCTTCTGCTCGATCAGCTTCTGGGCCAGTTCGAGCATTTCCGGGTCGGGATCGCCGTAGGGAATATTGCCGAAATATTCGCCGGTGCCGCGCACTTCGCTCGGATTGCGCAGGGTGGTGAGCACCATGCCGTTCTCGCGCGCGCCGATGGTGACGACGCGCTCGCGGCTGGTCATCACCAAGCGGGCGACGGCGAGCTTGCCGCTCTTGATCATGGCTTCGCGGATGACGCCGAAGGTCTCCTCGGCCATGGCGCCATCGGGAACTAGGTAATACGGCGCGTCCTGATAGACCGCGTCGACATCGTCCTTGTCGACAAAGGCCTCAATGCTGATGGTGTGGTTGGACTCGATGCGCACCGCGTCGA
This sequence comes from Devosia sp., assembly GCF_028290625.1. GTDB lineage: Bacteria > Pseudomonadota > Alphaproteobacteria > Rhizobiales > Devosiaceae > Devosia. Next base: position 135,608 of record NZ_JAQGJM010000008.1, on the reverse strand, counting down.
TGTCTTCATCGCTGATGATGATGTATTGCTTGGGCTCGTACTCGTAGCCACGCACCAGGTCGGATCGTTCGACCAAGCCGAGCTCGGGGTCAACCGCCTTCATGTTGATCCGGTTGTGCGTGTCCTTGTGCAACTGATTGAAGCTGATGCGCTCCGCCGTGCTTGTCGCCGGATACAATTTCACCGGGCAACTCACCAAACTCAGTCGAAGATGCCCCTTCCAACTCGCCCTTGCGGCCATGGTCGCCTCCTACGCGCGCACTACTGCTCCACCACAAGAAATCATGCAGGCAAGTCCCGTGCTGACTCGTTAATGTCGGCCCAGGGGTCGCCTGTTGTGGTTAATAGACCTGGAAGAGTAGAGTAATTCAGGTCCTCGGGAGAGTCGATGGACTCGAGGTCCCGCCAATCGACTGGCGTCGATGCTGGCAGGTGCGGCCTTGCGCGCAGCGAATAGGCGGCGACCGCGGTCGCGCTGCGGGCATTGCGGAAGTAATCGATGAAGATGCGGCGCTTTCGGTTTTCGGCGCCCATGATGGTCACGAAGGTATCAGGGCCAGTCGCCGCCAGCTTGCTGGCGATACCGGAACTGGCCTGGTGGGCCTGTTTCCAGTTCAGCTTGGGGTTGATGGGCACCACGATATGCAGCCCCTTGCCGCCAGAGGTCTTGACGAACGGCACCAAGCCCATTGCCTCCAGGCCGGCCCGCAGATGAACAGCCGCGTTGACGACCTCGCGCCACGCCACCCCTTCGCCGGGGTCGAGGTCGAAGATGATGCGATCGGGCTTGTCGAGGTGCCGCTCATGGGTGCCCCAGGCGTGGAATTCGACGATACCGAACTGCGCCAGCGCGAGGTAGCCCTTGGCATCCTCCACCGTCAGGAAGGATTTGAGCTCACCCTCGGAGTTCTTGGTCTCGAAGCTCTTGAGCGTCGCTGGCATCCCGGTGAACGGATGGCGCTGAAAGAAACAGTCATGCGGCTTACCGCTGGGGCAGCGGAACAGCGAGACCGGCCGATTGAACAGATGCGGCAGCATATAATCGCCCACCGCGGCGTAGTAGATGGCGATATCGAGCTTGGTCGGCCCGGACTTGCCGAACAGGCGCCGCGTCGGATTGGTCACCCAGATGCCGGCAAGGTCGGCGTCGGAGACGATACGCTTGCGCTGCGTCGTGACTGGCGTCGAAAGCTCGGCCTCGCGCAGGCCCTTGAACACAGCGTGGCGCAGCATGCCATCGGTGGTGATCGTTGCGTATTGGATGCGCGCCTTGAGCGTGGGGCGGACGGCCAGGATTTCCTTCGGTGCACCGTCGAGTTTGTCCGTAATGCGCAGCCTCTCGAGTCGGTCCACCAGATGGGCCATGTTCGTCGCGTCGAACCCCGTGCCGACCTTGCCCCGATAGATCAGGTCATCGCCCACCCATTCCGCCATGGCTAAAGCGCCTATGCCTCCATTGGCCGCGCTCTCGCTGTAGCCGGCGATAACGTAGTCGCCGGTCTTCAACGCCTTGACCTTGAGCCAGCTCGAGGACCGCCCGCCGACGTGCAGGCCGTCGGCACGCTTGGAGACGATACCTTCGAGGCCCCGGTTGGATGCCAGGCCGTAGATGCCTTCGCCATCGCCTTCGACATGGTCGCTATATTGGAGCGCCGAGCGCGCCGTCACGTGGCCTCCGAGCAGTTGCGCGAGTAGCGCCTTGCGCTTGAGCAGCGGAACCTGCTGCAAGTCCCAGCCATCCAGGTGGAGGAGATCGAAGGCGTAGAAGACCAGCTTGTTGCCGGCACCCTCCGACAGGGCATCCTGCAACTTGCCGAAACGGCTGATGCCATGCTCGTCCAGCACTACGATCTCGCCATCAACGACTGCCTCGCGGCAATCGAGCGCGGCAAACGCCTTGGGCAGATCGCCGTAGCGCCGGGTCCAGTCGAGTCCGCCTCGGGTAATGAGACGCACAACGCCGCGCTCAATAAAGGCCATGGTTCGATAGCCGTCGAACTTGATTTCATGGAGCCATGGCGTGCGGTTGTCGTGGCGCGGTGGCTTATCCGCCGCGCTGGCGAGCTGCAGCTCAATCGTCGCCGGCATCGGCGCCTTGACCGCACCACCGGCTTTACCCGGCGCCGGTTTGGTGATTTTTTGCCGTTGGGGCGGCACCGCGACCAGATCTTCGATCCGGCGGCCTGATTTGACGCTTTCCGGTCGCGCCACCAGGACATCGATCGCGATATCCATGGCCGTGTCGTGTTCCTTGAACAGCAACCATCCCACCTTGCCATTGTCCTCCGGCTTGGGCTTGAGGCGCGTCAGCATCCAACCGCCTTTCAGCTTCTGCCCGGCGAGGCGGAACTTGAAACTACCCTTGGCGATGTCCTTGACCGCGTCGCCCATAGGCGCCCATTCACCGGTGTCCCAGACGATCATCGGCCCGCCGCCATACTCCCCCTCGGGAATGACACCCTCGAAGTCGATATATTCAATCGGATGATCTTCCGTCGCCACCGCGAACCGCTTGTCGGCAGGGTTGAGCGATGGCCCTTTCGGCACCGCCCAACTCTTCAACACCCCATCCAGTTCGAGACGCAGATCATAGTGATCGGCCGTGGCGGAGTGTTTATGAACTACGAAACGGCTACTCCCACCTTCGCTCCCACCGCTTGGTTCGGTGGTTTTCGAGAAATCGCGCTTTGCGCGGTAGGTTTGAAGTTTTTGTCGGCCCATGAGGCGAGGCTACACCGCAAACTCAACGACAGGGAAGCTGCCACGTCGCGGAACATGGTAGTCTCGCGCCGGGCTTCCTATCCCGGGCAGAAGATGCTGCGTTCTGGGCGCGAAAGGCTCTGGCATCAAGACCGTTCGGCCCGCAGTGTCGCGCCCGTGCCGTAGGGGATATTGCGCCCGCCATAGCGGCGCACGCGCACATTGGCCTGCTCGGCATGGCCGACAAACCCTTCCAGCATGGAGAGGCGCGAGCCGTATTCGCCAATCATGGCGGATGCGGCGTCGGTGGTAACGGTCTGCCAGGTGCAGGTCTTGAGGAATTTGCCCACCCACAGCCCCCCCGTATAGCGGGCCGCCTTCATGGTGGGGAGCGTATGATTGGTGCCGATGACCTTGTCGCCATAGGCGACATTGGTGCGGGGCCCGAGGAACAGGGCGCCATAGTTGGTGATGTTGTCGCGGAACCACATATCGCGGTCGGTCATCACCTGCACATGCTCGGAGGCAATGCGATCGGCTTCGGCCAGCATTTCTTCGTAGCTGTCGCAAACGATGACTTCGCCGAAATCGGCCCAGGATTTGCGGGCAATCTCGCCGGTCGGCAAAATCTGCAGAATACGCTCGATCTCGGCCATTGTTTCGCGGGCCAGCTTTTCCGAATTGGTCAAGAGGATAGCTGGCGAGGTCGGGCCATGCTCGGCCTGACCGAGCAGATCGGTGGCGCACATTTCACCATCGACCGTCTCATCGGCGATCACCAGCGTCTCGGTCGGCCCGGCAAACAGGTCGATGCCGACGCGGCCATAGAGCTGGCGCTTGGCTTCGGCCACGAAGGCATTGCCGGGCCCGACCAGCATATCGACGGCGGCAATGGACTCGGTGCCGATGGCCATGGCGCCGATCGCCTGGATGCCGCCCAGCACGTAGATTTCGTCCGCACCGGCCATGGCCTGTGCAGCAACCACGGCCGGGGCCGGTTTGCCATGGAACGGCGGCGCGCAGGTGATGACCCGCTCGCAGCCGGCCACCTTGGCGGTGATCACCGACATATGCGCGGAAGCCAGTAGCGGATACTTGCCGCCGGGAACGTAGCAGCCCACGGCATTGATCGGCACGTGCTTGTGACCCAGCGTTACGCCGGGCAGCGTTTCGACTGTTAGGTCCGTCATGGTGGCGCGTTGCGCCTTGGCGAAGTTGCGAACCTGGGTTTGGGCGAATTCGATGTCGGTGAGATCTTGGTCCGTGAGTTGGGCCATGCATCCGTCGATTTCCTGCTGGCTGAGGCGGAAGTCGGTCCGCTCCCACTTATCGAACTTGAGCGACAGTTCACGCACCGCCGCGTCGCCGCGCTTTTCGATGTCGCCCAGAATGGCTTCGACAGTAGCCCGAACCTGGCGATCCGCCTCGGCCCGTTCCTCGACATCCTTACCGCGCTTCAGCCATGTCGGCATGAGACGTTCCTTCACATTCTTCTTGTTGGTCAGCAGGCACGAAGAGGCCGCCCTTGGCCGGCGGCCTCTCGACTTGAATTAGACCGGGTCGAGCCCGTCGCGGAAATCGTTGAGTTCGGCATCGACCGATGAGGGCGTATCGATCCACTGCTGCATGGGCTCCCCGGTCACCGGATCGCGCGACGGAATAGGGAGCATCATGATGCGCTTGGCGGCGGCGCGGCGGCCCTCCTCGGTGAGGTGGTCCTCCTGCATATTGTCCCAATCGCGCCCGTCCGGATAACCGCCGACCATCATGATGTCGTCGGACTGCCCCACCATCATATGCGAGACGCCGGCGGGCATGACGACAATGTCGCCCGCTTCCACCCGCACGCGGATGCCGCCGCGACCAAACAGTTCCAGCTCCATCCACCCCGTGGCTACCGCGAGGCATTCATGCGTCGTGGAATGGAAATGGGGGTAGGTATAGACGCCCGGATATTGCCAGTTGTTCAGCCAGGAATTGGCTCGCAGGCGTGTACGCACAGCCTCGACGCCACCGCCCGCCACCGCGCCGCGGTAAACCAGCAGCGGGAACCGGCTATTGGGCAGCATCCCCTTGGGCTTTGACCAATGTAGCTCGGGGTCGGTTTTGGACATGGTGTCTCCTCTCTTGTTTTGAGTGAACCATAGGTCGTTCCTCGGCTTTGCAAAGCCGGCAAGTCGCTTATCCAGTCCAGCATTTGAGCCATCGCGGTCGAAGTCGTTAAGCCTGTTCGTCGGCCAGCATCTGCTCGAGCCGATCCACCGCCTCGGCGGCCAATGTCCGGCAGGTCGCGTCCTCGATGCTCGCCTCGGTGCGGAACATTCGCAGGATCGCGACCTCCTTGCCGCCACGCCTGACGTTGAACAGCAATGGGGCGCCGCTGGGCTTTTCGCTCCCCGGCGATGCGGAGAACCGTGCCAGGGTTTGGTAGGTCGCTCCCTGGCAGGCTTGCAGCTCGACCCCCGCATTGGTCTGGTCCCGCAGCCATGTCAGGATCGGGACGGCACGGCCATGGAGCGGCGCCAGGTTGCTGGCCGCATAGGCGAAAGCCCCTGCCGCCGTCCCCGGGACCAGGCGTCCGTCGGGCTGCTTGCTGACGAGCCCCGCCTCCACCATGCGCTTGACCACCGCGAAGGCGGTGGAGCGGGCAACGCCCTCGTCGGCCACGAGAGCGTTTACGCTCAGGGGTTCTCCCGTCGCCATTCGCGACAGGATCAGGCCCAGGGTCGCCACCCCTGCCGACTGGTCACTGCTCATCGGGTCTCAGCCCCCAGGCTTGCGGCGGACCGATTATAGCTGTTGCCCGGATAGCTGACGCGGAAGGCGCGCGGATCGTAGGCGGGCCCCAGTCCGGCGCCGAATACAAGGTCGTCTGGCATGTCCCACCGGACGTGATCCTCGGCCCACAACTGGGCTCGCAGGGGATTGCTCGACGATGTCCGCGAGGCGACGAAGCGCGACGCCATGCTGATCTGCTTGGGCACCCATACCCCGTTGATCGCCGCCAACAGGACCTCGAAGGCCCGTATCCCCATGGCGGGCGGGTAGTCGATGGATGCCATGGGGATCTTTTGGCGCACCGCAAGCTTGTAGGACAGGTTGAGGTCGCCGCCAGTATGGGGCGGAATGTGTCCCGGCTCGAACCCGGCATCGAGGAAGGCCTGGATCGATCCGGCGCTGTTGAGCCCGCTATCGCACCACACGCCTGAAATGGCCTCGCCATGCCGCGCGATGGCATCTGCGGCCGTCGCGTAGGCCAGCTCGCGGTTGAAGCGGGTGGCGTCAGTGTCGACCACCCTGATGCCCGGGAAGCGGGCGAAAATGTCCATGGCGGTGGCCTGCCGGCTCTGGGTCATCTCGGCATCGGCGTGCCCGTACAGCATCAGGACCGTGCCTTTGCGACCGATCGTATCGGCCAGCCATTGCGCGGTAATCTGCCCGATCGCGGTATTGTCCGAGGTCACGAAGCTCGCGCAGGCCAGATCGGCATTGCCGCCGCGCTCGACGAAGACCACCGGCAGGCCAGCGGCATCCATACGTTTGGAGACGCCGATGAGGGCGCGCGGCGAGACGGCACTGATGAGAAGGCCATCAACACCGCCGCCGGCTAGATTCTCGATGTCGTCGACCTGCTTGCGGGCGTCCCCGTGCGCGTGCACCACCGTGACCGATTCCAGCTCGCCCTGCAGGCGTGAGGCGGCAAACTCGATGCTGTGAAGCATCGCGACTTGCCATGGGTTGTCCATGGCGCCGTTGGAAACGCCGATGCGAAAGCGGCGGCGTGGCGGCTTGACGAAAGGGCTGGTGAGTTCGGGCGGTCGCGCACGGCCGACGGTGTACGGATTAACGATCGGCCGCACCGCTTCGCCAAGCACCCGTTCGCGCTTGCGATCCTGCTCGTCGCCGGCTTTGGCCAGGGTAGTGGCCAGGCCTCCCGCGACCGGGCCGATGGCAATGCTGCCGCGCATGCGCGTCAGCACCCCCTGGTCGGCCAGCATGCCAACGATGCGGTGAAAGCTGGCGCGCGGAATGCCGAGTTCGCCGGCAAGTTCGACATTGCGGGCGCTGCCGCCCCGTCGCGTCAGCGCAATGATGAGGTCTATGGCGGCATCGACGCCGCTGCGCTGCGTTCCCGGCATCATTCTCCTCCCAGAGACTTCAGCTGAGAGCGACGAGATTCCCGAACGCCATCCAAGTCAACTCGTCCGTGTCAGATACAGAGCCACGCTCGCGAAATTGACCGGGTATCATCCTGACCTACACACCCGGACGCGGACGCAGCGATGCTCCGTCGGCGGCGAAGACCTGCAGCCGCTCCGGCCTGAAGGTCAGCCCGACATCCTGGCCGATCGCAACGGCGGAGTCGCGGGGCGCCCGCACCGTCACCGCATGTGCGCCGGGCACTGCCACATAGGCGAACGTATCCGAGCCGAGCCGCTCCACCACATCGACCTTGCCGTGGATCAGGCCTGTGCCATCGGGCGAAATCTCGATGTCGTCCGGCCGGATGCCGACATTGGCCACGTCGGTGCCGGTCATCTTGCCCGCCTCGATCCCCACGCCGCCATTGATGGAAATCCTGCCATCCTTGAACGCGGCAGGCAGCACGTTCATCTTGGGCGAGCCGATGAACTGGGCGACGAACAGGTTGGCGGGGTGCTCGTAGAGTTCAAGCGGCGAGCCGGTCTGCTGGATGATGCCCTTGTCGAGCACCACGATACGGTCGGCCAGAGTCATGGCCTCGACCTGATCGTGGGTGACGTAGATCATGGTGGCGCCGAGGCGCTGGTGCAGCTTGGTGATCTCGATGCGCATGTCGACGCGCAGCCCGGCGTCGAGATTGCTCAGCGGCTCATCGAACATGAAGGCGACTGGCTCGCGCACGATGGCGCGGCCGATGGCGACACGCTGGCGCTGCCCGCCTGACAGTTCGCGTGGCTTGCGCTCCAGGTAATCGGAGAGCTGGAGGAGGCGCGCCACCTCGTCGACGCGCTGGCGGATCTCGTCCTTGGGAAAGCCCGCGACTTCGAGCCCGAACGACATGTTGCCGCGAATGGTCTTGTGCGGATAGAGCGCATAAGACTGGAACACCATGGCCAGTTCACGCTCGGCGGGCCCCAGATTGGTCACGTCGCGCCCATCGATCAGGATGGTGCCGCCGCTGGTTTCTTCGAGGCCCGCGACCAGTCGCAGCAAGGTAGATTTGCCGCTACCGGAGGGGCCGACGAAGACGACGAATTCGCCATGCTCGACCTTGAGATCGACGCCGCGGATCACCTTGACCGAGCCGAAGCTCTTCTCGACGCCCTTGAGTTCGATTACCGCCATGATGGGCTCCAGATTGTCGTGTGCATCACGCCTTGACCCCGCCGGCGCCAAGGCCGCCTTGCCAATAGCGCTGCATGATGAGGAAGGCGGCGATCACCGGCACGATGGAAACCAGCGAGCCGGCCATGACGATGCTGAACAGCACCGCCCCGCCACTGCCCGAAGTGGCCAGCGCATACCATTGCGACAGGCCCACGGTGACGGGGAAATTGTCCGAGGAATTGAGCAGCACCAGCGGCAGGAAATAATTGTTCCAGGTGGCGACGAAGGCCAGGATCAGGACCGTCGCAAACCCCGGCGTGAGCAGGCGGAAAGCGATGTTGAAGAAGATGTGTACCTCCCCCGCGCCGTCGACGCGGCCGGCTTCGATCAGCTCGTTACTGAGCGCGTCGTCGGCATAGACCTTCATCAGGAACACGCCCGGCGGAAACACCAGCGAGGGCAGGATGACGGCCCAGGGCGTATTGACCAGCCCTACTTTGGACAGCAGCAGGAAAATCGGGATCACCAACGCCGTCTGCGGGATCATCACGGCACCCAGCACCAGGGCGAAGCTGAGCTTTTTGCCAACGAACTCGAACTTGGAGAAGGCATAGCCCGCAAAGGTGGCGAACAGCGCCGCGCCGACGCCCGAGACCACCGAATAGAGGATGGTATTCAGCAGCCAGCGCGAGAAAATGCCGTCCTGATAGGTGAACAGGTCCTGCAAGTTCTGCCAGAAATGGAAGTCGCCCGAGAACCACAGCCCGAAAGTGCCGAACAGGTCGGCATTGGACTTGGTGGAGGACACGATCACATAGAAGATCGGGATGAAAGTGTAGATGAAATACAGCGCCAGCGCGACGGTGAGCCAGCGGCGGCTGTTGCGGAACGAGGCCGAATTGGCGGTTTTGGAAACGATTGCCATTACGCGGCCCTGCGATTGGCGAGCAGCATGAACACATAGGACACCACCGCCACGACCCCGCCCAGCACGAAGGAAACGGCGGCCGAATAGTTATATTGCTGGTTGGTGAAGGCCAACGTGTAGGCATAGAAATTGGGCGTGTAGTGGCTGTTGATGATGCCCGGCGCCAGGTTGCGCATCAGATAGGGTTCGCTGAACAATTGCAGCGTGCCGATGATCGAGAAGATGATGGTGACGATCACCGTCGGCATGATCAGCGGCAGCTTGATGCGCAGGGCATATTGCAGCCCGGTCGCGCCATCGACGGACGAGGCCTCTTCCAGGTCCTGCGGAATGGCCTGCAACGCGGCGAAATAGATGATCAAATTGTAGCCCATGAACTCCCAAACCGCGATATTGGCGATGGAGCCCAGAATGGTGCCGTCGAGCAGAAATTGCGGCTTGGGCAGGTGGAAAAATTCGGCCAATTGCCCGAACGGGCCGAAGGACGGGCCATAGAGATAACCCCAGAGCAGTGCCGCAATAACCGAGGGCACCGCATAGGGAATGAAAAACGCGATGCGGAAGAAATTGCGTCCGTAGACGCGGCCGCTATCGAGGATCAGCGCATAGAGCAGCGCCAAGCCGAGCATGATGGGGATTTGCATCAGGCCGAATTTGAACAGCAGCACGACCCCGTCCCAGAATGAGGGATCGGTGAACACCTTGAGGTAATTGGCGGCGCCGACGAACTGGGTGCCAGCCACCATGGTGGTCTTGAACAGGCTGAGGCCGAAGGCATAGCACAGCGGCGCGATCAGGAACGCGACGAACAAGGCCATGAAGGGCAGCAGAAACAGATAAGGGGCAACGGACTTGGTCACATAGACCCGTCCGCGCCGCCTGGTCGCGACGGCATCCGGCATGAGCGATCCTTGGGCGTGGCTTCACGAAAACAAAGGTTGATCCGGCGCGCCCGGGAGGGTTACGCGCCGGATCAATGGGGTCAGGAGACCGTGTAGCCCTGGTCGGTTGCGTAGGCGACGACCTTGTCCTGCAGGCGATCGAACGCATCTCCAAGAGTGCCGGAGCCGGCGATCGAAGCCGACATTTCGTCCTGCATCGTCTGGTTGACGAAGTCCTGGAACGGGGCGAACTCGAAGCTCGGATCGACCTGGTTTTCGGACACGACGAAAATTTCGTTGACCGCCTGGCCGCCGTAGAAGGCGTTCGGCGCGCCCATCAGGGCCTTGTCGTCGATCAGGCTCTTGAGCACCGGGAACAGGAACTGTTTGGAGTTCCACAGCGCCGCCGCTTCCGGATCGCTGCCCATGAAGGTGGCGAACAAGGCGGCTTCTTCCGGGTGCGGCGTGGTGGTCATCGCCGCGAAGGTCGAGCCACCCCAGTTGGACGTGACGGTGCCGCCGGCAGTCCATTGCGGCATCGGCGCGGCGCGCCACAGCCCGACGCTCTTCTTCATCGAGTTCTGCATTAGCACAGGTGCCCAGGCCGCGGTGACCCAGGACGCATGCACGCCGTCATCGAGCGCCGCGAACCATTCGGTGGTCCACATCGGCTTGGTATCGACGGCCTTGGCATCGACCAGTTTCTGCCAATAGGCAGCCCACTTCTTGGCGATGTCGTCGTTGAGCTTGATGGTGATATTGGTGCCTTCGGTGTGGAACGGGCGCCAGCCCGCCTGCCACAGTACCGCCGCCACCCAGCCCGCATCGGAGACGCCGAAGTTGGACATGTAGGTGCCGGGCGCATCGGTCGCCAGCTTCAGCGAGGCTTCCGAATAAGCATCCCAGGTGCCGGGAACCTCGATCTTGTTCTTCTCGAACACGTCATTGCGATAGAGCAGGCCCATCGGGCCGCTATCCCACGGAATGCCATAGACCTTGTCGCCGTCGCTGACGGCCTTCCAGGTCCAATCGATGAACTGGTCCTTGACCGGGTTGGCGGCCGCGCCCAGATCGGCGAGCACGCCCAACTGCTTGAAGCTGGGGATGGAGTTGAATTCCATCTGCGCCAGATCAGGCAGGCCGGTGCCGGCCTGAATGGCGTTGCGCAGCTTGACGTAATGCGGGCCGCCCTGCCCGACATTCTCGACCTTGACCGAGATGTTGGGATATTTCTTGGTGAACATGTCGGCCTGCACCTGGGTATCGGGGGTCCAGGCCCAGAGCAGCAGTTCAACCTTGTCCTGCGCCGCCGCCGCGAATGGCAGGCCGGCAACGGCCGTGGCCGCAAGACCAGCGCCGGCCGCCTGCATGAACTGCCGGCGATCGAGCGTCATGCGCTTACTATCTTTTTCCAATCTTTCCTCCTCAGGGGCGTCGGCCCGGCGCAGTCTTCAAGGACTGCTATTGTTGCCATGGCCAGATGACGACACCGCCTAGGCCAACAGAGAAGCGCCTTAGTGTCAAAGGGGCAAATGCAGGAGCCGGTTGCTTTGTCCCATAGGCTGGACTCGCCACGGCAAATCTTCGTGTTCAATCGTTTGTCGGGCCGGTATCGCTCAAGCAAGGCCAAAGGCCATGCGAGGAGCAGCCGGACATGAGCAAGCAGTGGAACGTGGGCGTAATCGGCTGCGGGCATATTTTTGACGCCTATGCGCGGTTGTCGAAGGTGTTCGCGCCGATCAGGCTGGTGGCCTGCGCCGATATCGACATGGCGGCGGCGCAGCGCCGGGGCGCGGAATACGGCCTCGATGCGCTGAGCATGGAGGCGCTCCTTGCACGGGCGGATATCGACGCGGTGATCAACCTGACCAATCCCGCCAGCCACGCTGCGGTGACCGGGGCGATCCTGGCTGCAGGCAAGCATGCCTATTCGGAAAAGCCGCTGGCACTGAGCCTTGAGGATGCAAATGCGCTATTGGCGCAGGCCGACAAAGCGGGCCTGCTGATCGGCTGCGCGCCCGACACATTCCTCGGCGGCGCACACCAGATGGCCCGGCGGCTGATCGACGAGGGTCGCATCGGCACGATCAAGAGCGGCAGTGCCCATTTCATGAATCACGGCATGGAGGACTGGCACCCCAATCCGTCCCCTTATTACCAGGTCGGTGCCGGCCCGGTACTGGACATGGGCCCTTATTACATTTCGGCGCTGGTGAACCTGCTGGGGCCGGTCAAGCGCGTGGTCGCACTGGCGTCCAAGTTCTTCGAGGAGCGTGAGGTCACGGCTGCGGGGCCGAACCAGGGCACCGTTGTAAAGGTCGGTACGCCGACCACCAGCCAGGCGCTGCTGGAATTCGCCTCGGGCGCTCAAATCCATTTCTCCGTGAGCTACGACAATTGGGGCCATGGGCATTCCAATCCGATCGAGCTACACGGCACTAAGGCCTCATTGATGGTGCCCGATCCCAACTTCTTCGGCGGCCAGTTGCAGATCATCGATGCGGCGGGCAGTCATGTGTCGACGGTTGAGGACACTGCGTTCGGGCGGCAGAACTGGACCTGGCCATCGGGCAACGTGGTCGGCAATTATCGCGGCCTGGGCCTGGTCGATCTGCTGGACGCCGCCGACAAGGGCCGCCAACCGCGCGCCTCGGGCCTATTCGCCCGCCATGTGCTGGAGATCCTGCTGGGCATTATCCGCTCGGCCGATGAGCGCCGCTTCGTCGATATCGTCAGCACCGTCGAGCGCCCCGCCCCTTTGGCCGAAATTGATGCCGCGCGGTTCAAGGCCGCCGATGCCCCCCTCGCATTTGCCGGCTAAGGAGGCCAGCCATGTCGCGCTACGATGTTTCATTCCAGATGTATTCCTCGCGCCTGTTTCCCGCCGAGGGGCAATTGGCCTACCTCGCCGAAGTCGGCTACGACGCGGTGGAACTGTTCCTGCCCAACTACGAGCACGATGCCGCCGGATTCAAGCGACAAGCCGACGCGGTGGGGTTGAAAGTCTCGGGCATTCATATGCCACTTGCCGGCCTCGACAAGGAGCCCAAGCGGTTCTTCGACTATGCCCATACGCTGGGCACCACGACGCTGATCCCGCCCTATGTGCCGCAGACGGAGCGACGGCCGACCGCCGCGTTCTGGCAGTCCGTGGGCGAAATCCTCGGGAGGGGCGCCGAGGGCGCCAAGGCCGAAGGGCTGCGCGTCGAGTGGCACAACCATGACTTCGAATATGTAAAACTCGAGGACCGGACGCGGCCGATCGATCACATCATGGCAGCGTCCGGCCCCGACGTGACGCTGGAGCTCGATATCGGCTGGGTGGTGCGCGGCTGGGCCGATCCGGCGCAGGAGCTCATGAAATATGCAGATCGCATCACCACGATCCAGCTCAAGGACACCGCCCCGGCCGGGACCGCACTGGACGAAGGCTGGGTGACAACCGGAGACGGCATCATCGATTGGAAAGCACTGTATCCGCTATTCGGGAATACCAAGGCGACGACTCTGGTCGTCGAACACGACAACCCGTCCGACTGGAAAGTGCTGGCCAAGCGCTCGATAAATTACATCCGCACGCTCATCGCCTGACCAATATCCTAGGGACCACACGCAGTACGCGGGAAATTGCGCTACCAACCGAGCCCCCGGACCGACGAGCGGATACCTCAAGGCTTCGACTAGATCGGGATTAGCCACGGCCCGCCCGGGTGGAGGCGTGACCTATCTCTCCCCGAACTGACCGCGCCTTCAGGCCCATGTGGCATGCGAGGGATGCAGCTAGGGCCAAGGCGCGGCGGACGATCAGTGGTCATTTTGCAGCATTGCCGATGGCTCCATACAATTGCCTGTTCGGCGAGACTACGACATTAGCGGAAAAAATCGCTCCCAGAGGGTGCGCAAGCCCAGACTGGCCGGCTAGGCGTCGAGGCGATGAGCGGCAGCGAGGTGCTCGGAGAGTGAGTGGCAGGCCTCATCTGGGACTTTTGTCGGATGTGACTGCATCAATGCTGAAGCCGTCCATTGGGGCCCTAGGGCAGCGAGGGGTTGGACTTAATCCGCGCCATCTGACGCTCGATATCGGCGAGCAGGCCGGGCAATTCGCCGGGGGAGCGAATGGTGTAGCGGGGCACTTCGAGCGCTTCGGCGGGAATGTGACTGCGCTTTTTGGACCAGCTCTGCCAGATGCTGATGATGCCGAGCCGATTGGCGCCGCCGATATCGCGTTCGAGGTGATTGCCCACCATGACGATGGCCGGAGCGTCGGCACTGTCCAGCCCCAGGTAGGTCATGGCCTTCTGGAACATGCGCTGGTCGGGCTTTTCGCAGCCTTCGGACTCGGAAATCACCTGGGCGTGGAAATGCGGGCTGATGCCGTGGCCGCCGAGCACGGTGGCAAAGCTGCGCACGCGGCCGTCCGCCACCAGCGCCAGGCGATAGCCATCATCGGCCAGCGACCGGACCATCTCCAGCGCGCCGGGAATAAGGCCGGCCTCGATGACATAGCCTTCGGCGTCGAACCTCTCGCTCGCCTCATCGACCAGCGTGTCGCCGCTGTCGAGAAAGACGGCCTTGAGCAGGGGTTGCTCCTGGCGCACCTGGGCGAGCACGGTTTTGACGCGTCCGGGGATCCAGGCCACCAGGTCGTCCCAGCTTCCGAACTCCACCTGCGCGAGATCGAAGCGCTGGTTGAAATTGAACGTGGGCAGGAATGCCCGTGCCTGCAGGTAGCGCTTGACGGCGCGATGGTCCTCCGAAGTGACCTCGGCCAGCGCGGCGCGGAACATGTCGTTGATCAGGATGCCGCCGCGGCCGGCCAATTCCTGGCACGAGAGCGTGGTGAGTTCGGCCGTCGGCAATTGTGCATCCACACTGGCGGTGAAGGCATGTTTGCCCGGCGTCGAGACCAGGGTCACCCGTCCGGCCTCAAGGGGCAGCGCGCCGTCGGGCAGGCGCATGGCGAACCGGCCGCCATGGGCGCTGGCTTCGACCGCCACTATGGCGTCGCCGGCGTCGAGCTTGAGCCAGATGTGTTCGAGTTCGTAGAGGTGCTGAATGTCCCAGTCCCACCAGATGGCGTATTCGATCACCTTGGCCACGCCGGGCTCAAAACTGATGTCGAGCGCCGCCGACGGTGAGGAGCCGGGCGCCGTCAGCACCGAAACGCCCACCCGCGAGGGCAGAAACGGCTCGTTGTCGCAGAACCGGATGACGGGCGCCAGGCGGCGCGCCAGTTCGATTGCCGCATCCGCAGCGGCTCGCGATGATGACGACATGGAGGCTTCCCCGAGACCCATAATGGGCGTTTGGTTTCTTGTAATCGTTTTCAACTTTATACGGCAAGCCACGTCCGAGGTAAATTTTCGACGCGCCACCAGTCCTTGATTTCAAGGCAGGGGGATGGTGGAGGCGCGCTGGATGAGGGTGTTCTCCAGCACCACCTGGCGGGGCGACTTGCTGACACCACGCATATGGTCAATCAACGTCGTGGCGGCGATCTGGCCCATTTCGTGGATCGGCTGGGCGATGGTCGAGAGCATGGGGAAGGTCAGACTGGACTCCAGCACGCCATCATAGCCCAGGATTGACAGGTCTCGCGGCAGGTCGAGATCGAGGGCGTGGGCGGCGTGCATGACGCCAATGGCCAGCATGTCGGTGGTGGCAAAAATAGCGGTAATGCCAGACTTTGCGGTGATCATGGCGGCGCCGACTTCGCGGCCGATCTCGAAACTGGCAGTCTCGAAGGAGGGCGAATAGACGATCTCCACACCAACCGCCAGATCCTCTGCGGCCTGCCTTATGCCGCGCACGCGCTCGCTACCGACGTCGAAGCTGCCGCCCTTTTGCGCTACGCGACCGGCGACGAT
The DNA here is from genome assembly GCF_028290625.1 of Devosia sp. Classification (GTDB taxonomy): domain Bacteria; phylum Pseudomonadota; class Alphaproteobacteria; order Rhizobiales; family Devosiaceae; genus Devosia. The sequence continues at coordinate 119,922 of NZ_JAQGJM010000008.1, read as the reverse complement.
GCCGATCTTGCGGTGCCCCAGTTCGATCAGGTGCCGCATGCCCTGGTAGCCGCCAGAATAGTTGTCGCACACCACAGAACTGATCGCCGGCAGCTTGGGCTTCATATCGACAAAAGCCACCGCGATGCCCCGCTCGCGCAGGGTATTGACCTGCTTGATGGTTCGCGCATTGGCCCCCGACGGCCGGATAATGACGCCCTGTACCCGCATGTCCAGCATGGTCTCGAGATAGGCTTCCTCGCGATCGGCATCGCCATTGGTCGAGCACAGCAAAACGCGGTAGCCCTGGTCGAACATGGTCATTTCGATCGCATAGGCCAGGGCGCTGCTGAATGGTGTGCGCTGCTGGCGCAGCAGGACACCCACGATATTGGATTGCTGGGTGCGAAATGAACTGGCCAACCCGTTTGGCCGGTAGCCCAGTTCTGCAATCGCCTTGGTCACCGCCTCGCGCACCGCAGGGCGGACATGAGCATAGTTGTTGACCACCCTAGAGACGGTCGCAATGGACACATTTGCGAGGCGCGCGACGTCCTTGATTGTTACCACGCCGTCAACCTCGAATGTTACCTAGGGTCCTGTTTGCCAATGGTCTTTTAGGCGCCCGAACCATGGAAGCTTCATATCTTGTTTTGAAAACGTTTACAAGATATCGTCACTCTACCGATAAGCGCGGGTACTAATGACGAGGTGCACAAGCACCCTGGAAGGTGAGGCTTCCGGCGCAACCCAGCCGCCGGACCTCGGAGGATGCGAAGTTTTCATGTCGTGGGAGGAAAGCAAATGCACAAGGATCGTTTCGGCGTAGCGCGGTTGCTGGCGGTGACGTCTGCAATGCTCGGTACCGCCGTGTTGCCCGGTGCCATCGTACTGCCGGTGCTGGCGCAGGATGCCGCCAATACATGCGCCAGCGGATATACCGAGGCGCCGCAGCTCAAGGCCATGGTCGATGCAGGCACTCTGCCCCCGGTCGCCGATCGGCTGCCGCTCGAACCGTTGGTGATCGAGCCGGCTGAGGAAATCGGCGTCTATGGTGGCCAGTTCATCGACAGCTGGGGCGGTGGCAACATTGCCGACATCCGCCAGTTCGGTTACGAGCCGCTGGTGCGTTGGAGCGTCGATGGCTCCGAGGTCGTGCCCGGCATCGCCAAAAGCTGGGACATCAGCGAAGACGCCAAGACCTACACCTTCCACCTGCGCGACGGCATGAAGTGGTCCGACGGCCAGCCCTTCACCGCCGACGACATCCTGTTCTGGTGGGACCGGGTCGAGAATAACATTAAGGTGACGCCGGGCGGCCCGCGCGCCGAGCTCAAGAACAACGGCGCCGTCCCGACCGTCACCAAGGTCGATGACTACACCGTCAGCTTCGCCTATGCCCAGCCGAACGGCCTGTTCCTGCAGAACATGGCCGGTCCCTATGGCCAGCGCGCCGTGCAGTTCCCCAAGCACTATCTGGAACAGTTCGACATCGACCTGAACCCCAAGGGCGTCGCCACTCTGATGACCGATGCCGGCGCGACCGATTATGCCGCCTGGTGGAAGGGCAATGTCGGCTCCTACAACGACGCGGCCCAGTTCAACGACCCCAAGCGCCCGTCCGTGCATGCCTGGATCGGCACCGATAGCCTGTTGGGCAAGGAACGCGTGACCTACGTCCGCAACCCCTATTACTTCGCGGTCGATCCCTCGTGCCAGCAGCTCCCCTATATCGACGAACGCGTCTGGACGGTGGCCGCCGATCCGGAAGTGACGCTGCTGCAGTCCATCCAGGGCCAGATCACCATGTCGCCGCGTAATGTTTCGACGCCGCAGAACCGCGCCGTGTTCTTCGACAGCCAGACTGCCGGCGATTATCACCTCGTGCCGGCAACCAGCTGCGACTACAACACCGCCGTGCTCGGCTTCTCGGTCAACCATCCCGATCCGATCAAGGCGCAGGTGTTCGGTTCCAAGGATTTCCGGGCCGGTGTGTCCCTGGCTATCAATCGCCAGGAAATCATCGACACCATTTATTTGGGGCAAGGTGAACCCTTCCAGCCCGCACCGCTGCCGAACTCGCCGTTCTACAACGAGACGCTGGCCAAGGAATTCACCGAGTTCGATCTGACCACGGCCGCCGAGCACCTCGACAAGATCATTCCGATGGGTCCCGATGGCGTCCGGGTCGGGCCGGACGGCAAGCCGTTCAAGTTCTCGGTCGAGATCAACGCCGACTTCAAGCCGGATACGGTCGACGCCTTCCAGCTCATCGAACGCACCTGGAAGCAGGCCGGGCTCGACGTGACTCTCAACTTCCACTCCGACGAACTGTTCGGCAATGCCCGCGCCAAGCCGGACTCCGACGCTGCCGTATGGGTGGGCGAGAATGGCTGCGGCCAGCTGCCGCTGCTCAATCTGGGTCGCTTCATGAACGACTACGGCTATTGGTCGCTCGGCAATTGGAGCGGTTGGGCGGCCTGGGATATGCTGCGGCTCAATCCGAAGGCCGAGCTGCCCGAAGGCTGGGCACCGATCGAGCCGCCGGCCGAGGTCCAGCGCCTCTATGAGCTGCGCTCGACCATCCCCACCACCGTGGGCGACGAGCAGGCAAGCCTGATGAAGGAATTCACCGACTTGCTGGCCGACCAGTTCCTGACCATCGGCATCGCTAATCCGGCCGGCTACTACCGCTCGGTCAAGAACAACCTACACAACGTGCCGGCAGAGCTGATCGAAGGCTGGCTCTATCCCGGCCCGGCGCCCGCCAACTTCGCCACCTTCTTCTTCAAGTAACAAGTTCCTCCACGAGCAGGACGGCCCCGGCAACCCGGGGCCGTCCAACTTCGGGCCGGCTTCGTTCAATCCCTTTGCGGAGCTGGCCTGTTTTCCAGCATGCGCTGGACCATACCGCCACGACCTCGCAGTTCTGCCAGAGAGGAGATCAAATGGGTTCGTTCATGCTGCGCCGGATCATCTACGTGATCCCCGCCCTGATCGCGGTCTCGCTGATTTCGTTCCTCGTCATCGCCATTCCGCCGGGCGACTATGTTACCCGCCTGGCCGAAACGTCTGCCGCCGCTGGCGACGTCATGCCGATGGCCGAGCAGGATGCCATGCGGCGTGCCTATGGCCTCGATTTGCCGATCATGGTGCAATACTGGCACTGGATCAGTGGCGTCGTGCTGCGCGGCGATTTCGGCTATTCGTTCTCCTTCAATCTGCCGGTCAAGGATGTGATCTGGCCTCGCCTGGGCCTGACGCTGGTCCTGTCGGTAGCGAGCCTCCTCTTCATCTGGGTCATCGCCATACCCATCGGCATCTATTCGGCAGTCCGCCGCTATTCGGCCGGCGATTACCTCGCGACGTTTCTGGGGTTCCTCGGGCTGGCCATTCCCAATTTCCTCCTGGCGCTGGCAGTGATGTATCTCGCCTTTGCCTGGTTCGGCATGAATGTTGGCGGGCTGTTTTCACCGCAATATCTTGAGGCGCCGTGGAGCTGGGATCGCGTAGTCGACCTGCTCAACCACCTCTGGTTGCCGATGATCGTTCTCGGTACCGCCGGCACGGCCAGCGTCATCCGCATCATCCGCGCCAATCTGATGGATGAATTGCACAAACCCTACGTCACCGCCGCCCGCGCCAAGGGCAAGGGTGAATTCGGGCTGCTGATGAAATATCCACTGCGCCACGCGCTGAACCCGTTCGTCTCCGGCCAGAATGACATCTTCGTCGAGATCGTTTCCGGCGGCACCATCGTGGCTATCGTCATGGGCCTGCAGACCACCGGGCCGTTGCTGCTCGACGCGTTGCGGACGCAGGACATGTATATGGCGGCCAGCTTCATCTTGATGCTGAGCGTGCTGGTGGTGATCGGCACGTTGCTGAGCGACCTGCTGCTCGCCTGGCTCGATCCACGCATTCGCTATCAGCAGGGGTAGGGATGAGCACCTCAAACGAAACCGCCGGGCTCGTCGCCGCTGTCACCGTCAAGCATCAGAAGGGCCGCGGCTATGATGGCCACTGGGCGCTGGTTTGGCAGAAATTCCTGCGCCACAAGCTGGGCGTGGCCGGTGGCGTGGTCGTCACCCTGGCCTACGTTGTGGCGCTGATCCCCGAGTTCCTCGCGCCGGTGACTCTGGAAGCTTATAACCCGGCCTATAGCTACGCGCCGCCCCAGTCGATCCAATGGGGCCGCGACGACGGCAATGGCTGGTACTTTGCGCCCCATGTCGACGCCTATGCGTCCAAGATCGACTACAATTCCGGCCGCCGTACCTTCGTGCCCGATCCGGAACAGCCCATCGATATTAGCCTGTTCGTGCAGGGTGAACCCTACCGGCTGCTCGGCCTGATCCCGACCGATCGGCATCTGTTCGGTCCGGTGCAGGCGGGGCAACCGTTTTTCATCGCCGGGGCCGACCGTCTCGGCCGCGATATTCTGAGCCGCACCATCTACGGCACGCGCATTTCCATGACCATCGGGCTGATCGGGGTGGCGCTGAGCCTAGTGTTCGGCATCCTCATCGGCGGTATTTCGGGCCTGTTCGGCGGCGTCACCGACAACATTATCCAGCGCCTCATCGAGTTCGTGCAGTCGGTGCCCGCCATTCCGCTATGGATCGGCCTGGCGGCCGCCATTCCCCCATCGGTGCCGCCGCTCCAGGTCTATTTCCTCATCACCATCATCCTGTCGGTGCTGGGCTGGACCAGCCTGGCGCGCGTGGTGCGGGGCCGGTTCCTGGCCATGCGCAGCGAGGATTTCGTCAAGGCGGCGCGGCTCGATGGCTGCGGACCGGTGCGCGTCATCTTCCGCCACATGCTGCCCAGCTTCTTGAGCCACATCATCGCCACTGTGTCGCTGGCTATTCCCGGAATGATCCTGGCGGAAACTGCGCTGAGCTACCTCGGCATCGGCCTGCGCACGCCCATCGTCAGTTGGGGCGTGCTGCTGCAGGAGGCGCAGAATGTGCGCACCATCGCCTCGGCGCCCTGGCTGCTGTTGCCGGGCGGCGCGGTGGTGATCGCAGTGCTAGCGCTCAATTTTCTCGGCGATGGCCTGCGCGACGCCGCCGACCCCTATTCGGATTGAGGCCGCCGATGGACAATCTCATAGAAATCCGCGACCTCAGGATTACCTTCGCGCAATCGGTGGAGGTCGTTGCCGGGCTCGATCTGGATATTCCGGCCGGCAAGACACTGTGCCTAGTGGGCGAGAGCGGTTGCGGCAAGTCGGTGACCGCCAAGGCAATCCTGCAGGTCATCGATCACCCCGGCCGCATCACGGGTGGCGCGATCAAGCTGCGCCAACCCGACGGCAAAGTGCTCGATATCGCCGCGACCAAGTCGTCCAGCCCGATCATGCGGGACGTACGGGGCGCCGATATCGCGATGATCCATCAGGAGCCGATGACGTTCCTGTCCCCGCTCTACACCATCGGTAACCAGATCAGCGAAGCGCTGACGCTGCACCGCAAGGTGAGCCGGGCCGATGCCCGCGCCGAGGGCATTAGGATGCTCGAACAGGTCGGCATGCCCGATCCGGCCCGGCGCTATGACAGCTATACCTTCCAGTTGTCCGGTGGGCAGCGGCAGCGCGCCATGATCGCCATGGCGCTGATCAACCGGCCCCGCCTGTTGATCGCAGATGAGCCGACCACGGCGCTCGACGTCACCACGCAGGCCAATATTCTCGACCTGCTGGCGCAATTGCAGCGCGATACCGGCATGGCGGTGTTGTTCATCACCCATGATCTGGGCGTGGTGGCGGAAATCGCCGATGAGATCGCCGTGATGTATCTCGGTAAGATCGTCGAGCGCGGGCCGGTCAATGAGGTGCTGAGGAACCCCAAGCACCCGTATACGCGCGGGCTGCTGGCCTCGATGCCGCGGCTGGACGGCGACTTCAAGGCGCCGCTCAAGGCTATCCCCGGCATGGTGCCGCCGCCGGCCTTGCGGCCCACGGGCTGCTCATTCCATCCACGCTGCGAGTGGGCGTTGGCGGGTCTTTGCAACACTATTCCAGTGCTCGAAACCCAGTTGGGCACCGACCACATGGTCGCCTGCCACGCCTATGGATCCGAAGCCGGCAAGTTCAGCCGAACCCCGCTTCGCGCCGCCGCCATAAGTGCTACGCCCGTCCGTAAAGCCGCCGGCACGGAACCACTGCTCAGCGTGCGCGATCTGCACAAGCATTTTCCCATCCGCGCCGGCTTCTTCCAGCGCAAGGTGGGGGCGTTGCGGGCGGTCAACGATGTCTCGCTCGATATCTATCCGGGCGAAACGCTCGGCCTGGTCGGCGAAAGCGGCTGCGGCAAGTCGACCCTGGGTCAGACCATTGTCGGGCTGCATCAGGCCGATAGCGGCGCGATCCGCTTTGCCGACGGGGTGCGTGAGCCGGTCGATCTCCTGACCGCGCGCGGCGCCGAGGCCAGGCGCATGCGCACCGATATCCGGATGATCTTCCAGGATCCCACCGGCTCGCTCAATCCGCGCATGCGGGTGCGCGATATCATCGGGGAGGTGCTGCAGGTCAACGGCCGGCACAGCGCAGCCGACATCGAGGCCAGGGTGCAGACGCTGCTCAAGCGGGTGGGGCTGAGCCCGGACTATGCCGAGCGCTATCCGCATGCCTTTTCCGGCGGCCAGCGGCAACGCATCGCTATCGCCCGGGCCTTGGCATCGGAGCCGCGGTTGGTGATTGCCGATGAGGCGGTGTCGGCACTCGACGTATCGGTGCAGACCCAGATCATCAACATGATGAAAGACCTGCAGGCCGAGATGGGGCTGACCTATCTGTTCGTCAGCCACGATCTCGGCGTCATCGCCAATATCAGCGATCGGGTGGCGGTGATGTATGCCGGGCGGATCGTCGAGATCGGCACGACGGAGGCCATTTTCCGCAATCCGCGCCATCCCTATACCGAAGCGCTGCTCGCCGCCATTCCGGGGCGCGGCGTGACCAGGAACGACAATCGCGTCCGTCTGGGCGGCCATGTGCCAGATGCCAGCCAGCAACTGAGCGGTTGCGCCTTCGCCGACCGCTGCCGATATGCCCTACCTGCCTGCCGCGCCATCGAGCCGCAGCTGCAAGGCGCGCTTGACCATCGCTACGCTTGCATCCGCGCCGACGAACTTCACCTACGCGCCGTCACCGGCAAGCCGGAGTTAGTGGGGGCGTGACCTCGAAATCAAACGGGATTTACTGACCGGCGTAACTCCCTGACTGTTCACCAACCGGCGAACGCTTGTGCCAGATTGATGGATATAAGGGGTCGATCGGAGTCACCCTTTTTCAATGACGGCTATCCTACCGCGGCAAAAAAGGCTTGCGACGGCCAACGGTGGTCTGGCCGCCCCTACTATGTCAGGTCGCGTTGGGTCCTGTGGACGTCACCGCTTGGCGTCAGGCTTTGGTCGCGATCAGCGCCACCGGGCCGCCGCCGTCCGGCCCCTGGTGTTCGGCGCCGCCCGAGACAAAGATTTCCGAGCTGCCGACCAGTCCTGCAAGCACGCCGCCGACAAAGGCGCGGGCGTGACGGGTCGCCGAGATGTCGCTGTCGTCCAGCATGGTGTGCCTAGCCCCGCGCAGGAGGCCGGTGGTTCCCGGTTCCGCCTTTGCCAACAATGCGACCAGTCGCCCCTCGGCGCGAACGTCATGGCCGAAACCGAGCCTGTCCAGCGCATCGCGCACCGGGCGGGTGTCGATCGCATCCGCCATGACGGCATGGTCCACGCTCAACGGCCCACTCCATTGATCGCTCATCCCCAGCACGACAATTTCGTGGTTGCGCAATTCGATGCCGGCCGAGGTGCTGGCGCGCGATGACCACAGCGCGATATCGCGCCCGATGGCGGCGTCGCTCACCGCCTCGACGTCGAGTTCCCCCAACGCTACGGCCACACCCAGTGCCGAGGCGCCGCGCGAAAAGCCCATGGATTTGAGGGTATCGCGCGTGGCCACGCTCCCGCCTCGAGCTTCGACCTCGCCGATCCGTTCGGCGGTCAGCAGCGGACACTTGATCTGCACGAAGTGGACATCGGCCGGATCGGTAATCCCCGCGTCTGCCATGGCCGCAGCCACGCCGTCGGCAACCAGCCGAACCTGGGCTAGACGACCGAGACCCTCGGACGGCAAATCCGATGTCAAGGCGCTGCCAATCGCCAAGGCCGGTCCCGGGCCGTCGCCCGCGCCGCGCTCCAGCACCAAAATATGGGGAGATAGCGCTCCCTCGGTGCCGCCCGACATGACATAGGCGATCTGGCTGATCCGTCCCGCATCCAGGTACTGGCTCAATCCGGCCTTGAGAGCCGAGACGGCAAATGCGCGGGTGAAATCATTGACGCAGCCATTGCCCTCGGTCTTGCCCAGAATGGCAACGATGCCCTGGGGATCGATGGTTCCGGCCGCGATCGCAGCAAGCAGGCCCGACAAATCGTCCGGCGCCGTCGTTGCAATTCGATGCACCTTGGCCTGCCGCATCATGAGAGCCTCCCGAGAGACACGGCGGTGGCAGCGGGCGCCTCATGGCTTCGCTGCAGACGTTGGGTATTTTGGATACATCTTTCGCCGAACGACATGCGGGCCTCCTTCACAACAGGCCACGACGCTGCAAGGGGCATGCCAGTCTTCGTCCAAACGAGACGCCGCCGGCGCTGGCCTTGAGCAAATGCTTGGAGCGCCTGCCCTCGCCTGCTCCCGATGCCGCGCGGACGAGCAATGAAGCATTGGCCACATCGTTAAGTTGGATGACCTTCTGCCCAAAGTTTGCCCATTTCACCCTCCGATGCTCATGGTTTGCTCACCTTGCTAAGCCAGCGGAGGCGTATCCCTTTGATTTCTCGTCTCTTTGCTTTTGGCATGGCGCTTGCTGCGTTGCGCCGGAGTAAGGAGCTAGGGTTCCGGCGTTCCGTTTGAACGCGTCTGGTCCGAGAGCTACGACCACGCGGGAGACATCCGCGCGGATGCACGGCGGGACAAAAGCCCGGGAGACCTCGATAGCCAAGGGATTGGCGCGATGGTTTCTGCCGATCCCTTTTTGTGAGACACGCAAAGGGGAATTGAGATGCGCCTCAAGGCCAGCAGAGCCGAGGCGGCGTCGGCGAAATTGCCAATCTGCACAATGCAAACCCACCCACATCCCGCCCGGCTGCTGTTGGCGCAGGCTTTCCTGCGCCTCACCTGAGCAGCAGCCCAGCTATCCAACCAAACGTTCCCAACCAAAGGACCCATCGGCATGTTCAAAATCCACAATCCACCAGAAGTTCTCCCGCTTGTCGGACCGCTGAGCTGGGGCCTCGAATTCAGTAAGGTACGGCGATTTGTCTATGTGTCGGGCCAGGTCGGCGCCGATGTCGATGGCAGGGTCGGAGATGGCTTGCTGGAGCAGGCGCAGCTCGCTTTTGACAATGTCAGCGCCGTACTTCGTTCGGCAGGGCTGACCCCGCAGCATGTGGTTCGCACCGGCCTCTATTTCACGCGACATGTCGAAATGACGCCCAAACTGCAGGCGGATTTCAATGCCATCAGGACCGACTTCATGGGCGAGCACCGCCCCACTTCGACATTCCTTTTCGTGCACGCACTCGCCGATCCGCGATGGCTCTTCGAGATCGACGCAATCGCCGTCGAATTCGAGCCGAACTCTCCATAACTAGCACTGCTCGCCGCATAAGCAGACCATACTTCTGCTTAAGGAATAAGCGTATTGCGTATACAGGAAGCATTTGTTCCGCCGCAGACAAATTAAAAGCCCGGATTTCCGGGCTTTTTCATTTGGCACGTGGCTTGCAATAGTCCTGTTGAGCTTAGCCGCTAGGGATCCAGCGTTCATCGCAAGGACCAAGAGCAGCTGTTGGTGCGGGAGAAATCCGCCCCAAGCACGGCGGGATAAAAACCCGGGAGATCTCAAACCAAGAACGGCCACCGCGGCCTTTCGAAGGGAGATTCTCTGTGGGTTACCGCGCAGTTTTTGATGTCATCACAAGATGCCCCGGCCGGTGCGATATGCCCGCGCGGTCCTGGCATTGCCCTTTTTCTGTTCCCCGAGGAAAGGACCGGCAATGACGGTTCACGCACAGATCGTGCCCGATCTCACCACGCCCAAGCTCAGGCTGGAGGCGCTATCGCATCAATTCCTGAGCCGTGGGGCGCCAGCCGTTCAGGCCATCTCCAACATTTCCCTCGATATCAGGCCGGGCAAGTTCGTCAGCATCATCGGCCAATCCGGTTGCGGCAAATCCACGCTGTTCAACATCCTTGCCGGCTTGCTGGCGCCGAGTTCCGGCAGCGTGCTGCTGGACGGAGAGGACATTACCGGCCGGGCGGGCCTCGTGTCCTACATGCTGCAGAAGGACCTGCTGCTGCCTTGGCGCACGGTGCTCGACAACGTCATCTATGGCCTCGAAATCCAGGGCATGGACCGGCGAGAGGCCCGCGACGTCGCCGAACCGCTGATGGAGCGCTATGGACTGGGCAAGTTCAAGCAGCACTATCCCAGCAGCCTGTCTGGCGGCATGCGGCAGCGCGCGGCGCTGTTGCGCACGCTGCTGTGCAACAACGATGTCATCCTGCTCGACGAGCCCTTTGCGGCGCTCGATGCGCAGACGCGCTTCAAGATGCAGGAATGGCTGCTGACCCTGTGGAAGGATTTCGACCGCACGGTCCTGTTCGTCACCCATGATGTGGATGAAGCGGTTTTTCTCTCCGACGAAATCTGCGTGCTCTCGCCGCGTCCGGGTCGCATCGCCGACCGCTTCGAGGTCCCGCTGGCCCGCCCGCGCGACCGCTCGGTCGTGACCTCTCCTGAATTCGTCAGCATCAAGCAGCGTTGCCTCGACCTGCTGTTTGCCACCCAGGACACCTCGACCGCAGAAGGATCCCAGGCATGAGCCAAGATCTCGCATCCCCCGCCAAGCCGCCCCGCGCACTGCATCCCCTGCCGGTCGGCGGCCTCAAGAAGCGCACCGGGGTGGTCATCGCCAGCGAAAAATCCTGGCCGCGTGCTGCCATTGTGCTACTTAGCGTGCAAGCACAGCGCTAAGCCATTGAAATCATTGACCTCAAAAACCAGCGTGTTAGTTGCGTGCTAAGCTAAACGAAGAAGGCTGGGTTGTCACCCAGCCTCTTAAGTCATTGATTTTCAATGGAATTTTGGTAGCGAAGCCCAGATTTGAACTGGGGACACACGGATTATGATTCCGAGTGTCTGCGCCTTCTCGGATGTTTCTAACCTCGATTTACGGGTGCCGAAACCCTTGTATTCGCTCAGTGTTAAGGACCTTCGTCGACGGGCCCTTTGAAATAGGAGGTAGGCGTGGTTTCTTCGCCGGCGTCCCAACGGCGTCCCAGCGAAACCAAATCAAATGCCCCAGACCGACATCACCGCGACAACCGTCAAGAGAGCAAAAACCGACTCCAACGCGGGTTCTGAGCGGTACGAGATCACCGATGCGCGCCAGCGAGGCCTCTGCATTCGCGTCGGCGCAACCAGCGCCAGGTGGCAGATACGCTGGAAGCGGCTGGGCAAGAATTCGCGGTTGGACATGGGTGACATCGACGATTGGTCCATCGCCGAAGCCCGCGAAGTTGCGTCCAAAGCCCAGGCTTTCATCCGCACGACAGGCATTCCCGACGAAGTGTGGCTGCACGCGCGAAAGGTCGAGTACAAGAAAGTCGAGGCTGAGGCACCGGAGCCCAAAGCCACGCCGGTCCGTCTGTTGTGGGATTTCGAGACCGCAAAGAACATGTATCTCGGTGAGGTCAAGCGGACCAGGAGGGAAGCGACTTGGACAGACTACAAGGGCATGCTTGGCGCTCCGGAGCTAAAGCCCTTGGAGAGGAAGCTCGTCGGTGACATAAGCCGCATCGACATGGCTACGGTTGTCGCAAAAATCCATCGACGCGGTGCGGAACGCCATGCCGAGCACCTGGCCAGTGTGCTGCGCCCGATGTGGAAGTTTCTCGCCAGCGATGATCAAATCGGCAGATCCGGCGTAACGCCGGGGGTGATGACAGATCTGCAGGCGCCCGTTCGCACACTAGCCGAAGGCGATGAAGAGGAGACTGAAGAGAAGTACGTTCCCTCTCTAGCCGAGCTGGGCCGCATTCTCGCCATCGCCAAGTCGCCTGGCGTGCTCGAAGAGCAAATCGGTCTCGCCGTGCAGTTGCTGGTCTACACCGCCCAACGTCGGCTTACAGTGATCTCCGCCAAGATTTCACATTTCGAGGAAGTCGAAGGCGGGGGCCTATGGTCTATCCCGCCAGCACGCCGGAAATCCGGAACTTCGAAACGCGGCCGGCAGCATAACCACGTCATCCCCCTGCCCCCGGCTATCTGGGGTTCGGTGAAAAGGGCGATGCAGCTGGCCACGGGTTCGGGATCAGAGGGTCCGTGGCTATTCCCCGGGTTCCGGCCGAAACGAGCCGGCGGCCCCGTAACCCACATGAATCCCTCGGTGCTTACCAGAGCGCTTCTTCTAATGCCCGGCGTCGTCGCCAGCCCTCACGACGTAAGACGCACTCTGGGTACCATCGGCGAAGCCGAGCTCGGGCTACGAAGATCGGATACTAAGGCGATCCTCGACCACAATGAGGGTGTAGAGAGCGGGGACGTGACACGCGCTCACTACAGCCTCCATGACGGACGCAACTTCAAGTGGCCGATCATGATGATTTGGTGCGAAGCGGTCGAACATCAGCTTGATGTCGCATATGCTATGGATCCCATGCTCTACGATCTGAAATGGCTCAAAAGCCGGATCGATTACGCTCGTTACGAACCACGCTTTTAACCTGTATTTTTCTCCCCCGGATTTGGGGTTACTTTCCCCGGTCAATCTCGCCCAGCCGGAACATAGGCTGCGGCGCGGGCCTGCGGCCTGCCCCTGGGACGAAGTTCCTGCCGGCCTTCAGTAGCATGCAGAGGCGGGACAAGCGCCTGGCCGCGGCGCTGGACTACACGGCCAAGCCGGAACACGAGGCGGATGTGCGCGGGGTCCCGGCCGCCGCCGTCGACTAATGAGTTCGTGGCCCATGGTGATCCCGTCAGGTCGTGCCAAACGTGACGTGGTTCAACATTCAGGGTTCTGCTATGGTTTAAAGCTTAGTTTTTATCGTCGTGTCCGGCGATCGAGGTTTGGTGGGACGGTCCGAATCCGTACGCAATCTTGAAACCTACCCACACACAGAGTTTTATTAACTTTTAGGGTGGAGGAGCGATCATGCGCGACGTTCCAGCGCTTGTTGGCTTGCGCGTCCTTGTTGTCGACGATGAACCGCTTATTGCGGTGATGCTCGAGGAGTTCCTGCATCGAGCGGCTGCACCACATTGGCCTGCACCAGCCTCGCCACCCACTGCCCATAGCGGCCGCGCGAGGTCACCGGCACGTCGGAGGTAATGCCCAATACAGGTACGGAGGATTCATTGGCTTCGGCCAGTCCGGGCAACAGATAGGTCGCCCCGCCGCCGCTCGGGCCTTCGCAGACGCCGACCCGGCCCGACACGCGGGCATAGCCATCGGCCATGTAGGAGGCGCTGCGTTCGTCGCGGGTCAGCACGTGTTCGATGCCGTGATCGAGGCGATAGAGCGCGTCGTACAGCGGCAGGCTGGTGTCACCGCAGAGCCCGAACACGTGCTTGACCCCGTGCAGTTGCAGCATGCGCACCATGGCCTCGGCGCCATTGGGTGCATTGGCCTTGGTGTCGCTCATGGCACTCTCCGGCCTAGTTCAATGCATTGACGATGATATCGCCGGCCTCGCGCGTGCCGCTGACTGTATCGCCCTTCTGCGCGATGTCGCCAGTACGCAAGCCATCGGTCAGGGCCTTGAGCACCGCCGCCTCGAAGGCTGGTCGCCGAAGGGCTGATCGAGCGCCATGTCGGTCGCGGCAGCTTTGTTACTGAACCAAAAGCCGCCAATAACAATGTCGATTCGGCTGCCTCGCGCTGTCAGCTCAATGAACTGCTCGAAGCGCGCCTGTTGTTCGAGCCGGCGCTCGCCGCTCTCGTGGTCGAGCGCGCCAGCGATGACGATCTGTCAGCGCTGGAAGACAAGCTCCATGTGTTGCGCGCGGCCAAAAGCTGGTCGGAGTTCAAGGAAGCCAAATACGCGCTGCATTTCGCCATCGTGGCGCTGTCGCATAACAGCTTTCTCGAATTCGTCTTCAGCGAAATCATCGCGGCCCGCCGCGCCGTCGCCTGGCGCCGGCCGGGACCGGCAGTGCCCTTATCCATGGTGCACGATGTGGCCATTGCCGAAAACGCCGCCATCGTTGCGGCATTGCGGCAGCGCGACGACAAGCTTGCGGCAGAGTTGATCAGAGCAAATTTGTTGCGGGTCTTTCTTTCTCTCTCGGGTACCTGAGAGAGCTCTTCCTGCAGCTCCTCCGATCGCGAGGCGGCACCTGCTGATCCGGGCGCTCACCAAGGTGGTCAGTCGAAATACGTGTTCGACCATTCCAGAATATGATCGCGCATCGCGGTCGCAGCTTCCTGGCCTTTGTGGGCTTTCACCAACTCGAAGATGGCACGGTGATCGTCGATTTCCTTGCGCCGGGCATTGGGAACCGAGTCGATTCTCCGCCCTCGTTCCTTCATGATGTGCAGAATCGAGGACATGAAGGACGCCGCAACGCGGTTGTGCGAGGCCTCCGCCAGTTGGATGTGAAACCGCGCACCGTATTCGGACACGGGCTTGTCCTGATTGTGCAGAAGCTCATGCTCCTGCAGCAGTTGCTCGATCGCGGCCAGATCCTTTTCCGTGGCCCGCTCGGCCGCCAGCCTGACGCAATCGGGTTCGATCATGACCCGCGCCTCCAGCATTTCCGCGGCAAGCGTGTCGTTGATGAGAAAGCCGATCACGTCGGTGCGAAACAGCTCCGCAGGCGTCGGCGATTTCACGACAGTCCGGTGACCTGCGGAAACCTCCACCACATTGAGGGCAACCAGATTCTGCAGTGCTTCGCGCACCGTCGAGCGGCCTACGCTAAGACTCTCGGCGAGCTCCTTCTCTGATGGCAGGGAGTCGCCTAATTTCCAGGTCCCCGAGCGGATCATCCCCAGAAGCTGGTTCGCCGCGGTCTGCGCGCTCGTGAATTTGACGACGGGCTGAAGTGCCAAAACTTGCTCCCTTTCAGATTGTCAGACAGCTAGTCTGCATTGGCCAGATTGGCAATATCGTACGCTCGTCAGAGCAAATTCAGCGGGGGTAGTAAACTGTCAACCCGCTCCATGGCCGCCGCAACATGAGCCTTCCCGTTATCCAGAACGAAAGGACCGTGTCCGGCAAAAAGGGCATTGAAGTCGAGGGCGAAAAGAGACCGGATGGTCTGGCACGTTTGGGCTACGGAACAATCCCAGGTATCCTGCAGCACGACCTTGCCGCCCGAAAATATCGCATCGCCCGCAATCAGTGTCGTGATGCCGCCTTTGCGGACGAGATAGCTGAAATGGTCGGCGCTATGGCCGGGCGTGGTCAATGCCCGAATTTCAACACCGCCGATGCTCAGCACTGCGCCCTGGTGCACGATCCGGTCGGTTTCGGCAGCGCGGTAGACATAGGACTGCGGGTAGACGCCGGCACGGCGCGCCGCTGGGAGACTGACCTTTGCCTCATCGGCCGCGCCGAGCCATTGAGCGGTCAGCGGGCCAGCGTACAGCGTGGCCCCGTAGCGCTCCTTGATGTCCGCTGCGCCACCGGCATGGTCCGCATGTGCATGGGTGAGAAACATATGCGTCGGACCGCCTGGAAATCCGGCCGCCGCGAAGGCGCGGGTCTGGACGGCCGCATGCTGCCCGGCTCCGGCGTCGAAAAGCACAAGTCCATTGTCGGTTTCCAGCGCGAAGGCGTTGCAATCGGTCGCCGCCGAGAGCAGCTGTTCCCCGCAGGTGCCCAGGATTTGGTGCCAGTGATCGCTAATTCGCATTGTCGCTACCGTGCCAGAATATCGGCGAGAGTGGACATAGTCGCCGCCTCAATGGCAAGCGGCACCACATCGAGAAGAACGCTGGTCTCGCGAAACCCCGACCCACACCCCAGTGCAACCACGGTTTGCCCGGCGACAATAACGCCATCGCGCGCCATCGCGCGCAACGCAGGAAGCAGGATCGCGGTGGATGGCTCGAAGTAAAGACCATCACTGGCCCCGATCTCGCCGACAGCCAACATCGCCTCATCATCGTCGAAGCTGTAAACCAGCCCCTTGCTCTCGCGCAGGGCGCGGAGCGCCTCCATCCCGTCGGGAGGATGACCATGGGCGATCTTGTTGAGCACCGTGGGTCCACCGGCCGGGGCGGCCATGGCAAAGAATACTTCCTCCGTCTCAATTCCCGCTTCGAACGCCCTCTTCAACGCGTCGAACCGCGACGGCACGACTGCGATCAGCCTGGGAAGCCTGGCGATCCTGCCGTTCTGCAACAGTTGCACGAACCCCCGATGAATGGCCCCCAGCGTGCCGCCGCCGCCGACCGGTACCACCAGCACATCGGGGGCGGTGCCCAGGTCGTCCACCAATTCATAGGCGATCGTGCGGGCCGCTTCGGCCTGCACAGCATTGGCCGATTGCGTGGTCGAGGCGACGTAAATGCCGTCGCGGCCGGCCAGGGCCGTCACCGCCTCGATCAATTGATCGATGCCGGCATCGACAACGACAAGCCTGGAGCCGAGCGCTTGCAGCGGATAGATACGTTCGCGCTGCGCGCCTGCCGACATGACGGCGACACTGCCCAGGCCGGCGCGGGCGGCATAGGCCGCGTTTGAAAGACCGGTCGAGCCTGCCGACACAACCACCATGGTTCGTGCGCCCTTGGCCCGGGCGTCGGTCGCCGCAAGCGACAGAGCGCGATCCTTGTGCGAACCCGTCGGATTGCGGGTCTCATCCTTCCAGCGGAGGTCCATTCCCGGCAGCAGGCCGCTGCTGACCAGCGGCGTCAGGCCCTCTCCCAGACTCACCGGGCGGGGGTAGGCATTGGGAAGTAAGTCCATATAGCGCCACATGGAATTGCCGCTGACGATGTCAGCCATGAGTATTTCTCCGTAGATTTTCGCGATGGCGCTTGACCACTGGATAAATTTATACACATATTCTGAATGTCTGACAACCGGGCAGGTTCGGTGAGGGTTATCGAAGCCAGATCGGGCGCGGTGAGCGAAATGGCAGGGAGCCACATCATGTACCCCACGACTAAAAGGACGAAAGCAGCAACCACAATGGCGGTTATCTCGACCGCCGCCATCCTTCTCGCCAGCAGCGCTATGGCTGCCGAACTGAATTTCTCGGTGATGGAATCGGGAACCTACGACAAGGCCGCAGCCGAAGTTGCCGCGGACTTTAAGGCCGCTACCGGCACGGACGTTCAGATTTCGGCATTCCCCTGGGCGGTACTGCGGCAGAACAACACCACCGATCTGATCTCTGGCACCAACCAGTATGACGTCATGAGCGGCGGCTATTATCTGTCCGACGTCTATTCCTACTTTGCGCCCCTGGACGACTACATCGCCAAGGACAACTACGCCCAGGGCATGATCCCGGGGCTGCTGTCACCGGGCCGCTCGGAGTTCGTCGGCGGCAAGTCTATCGGTATCCCCTATGGCGTGGATGCCTACGGGCTGATCTTCAATAAGGACATGTTCGAGAAGGCGGGCATATCCCCCGACTTTGCCAGCTGGTCAGATGTCGCGGCCGCTTGCGACAAGATCATCGCCGCCAACGCCGACGTCGCCTGTTTCAGCCACCCCACCGGCAGTCCCGAACAGATCGGCGGCTTCTTCTTTTCCGGTTATGCCCGCAC
This sequence comes from Devosia sp., assembly GCF_028290625.1. Lineage (GTDB taxonomy): Bacteria > Pseudomonadota > Alphaproteobacteria > Rhizobiales > Devosiaceae > Devosia. The sequence goes on along the minus strand of NZ_JAQGJM010000008.1, from coordinate 102,150 downwards.
TTACGTGTCCAAGGATGGCAAGTATTCGCTGGACGTCCCAGCCGCGACCGCCGCGGCCGAAGAAATCGCCGCGCTGTGGAAGTACCTGCCTGCCAAGGGCACGGCACTGACTTTCGACGAAGCCCATCAGCTGTTCAAGGATCAGAAGGTGGCCATGACCATCACCTATCCCAGCTTCATCACCAATAGCCTCGACGCCGACGACTCGCCGGTCAAGGGCCATTGGGGCATGGCCAAATTTCCTGGCAAAGGCTTCCCATGGCTATCGCTGTGGCAGCTGTTCGTCCCGACCGCGACCGAGGACAAGGACGCGGCCTGGGCCTGGATCAAGGCCTACGCCGGTCCGGAGAATGCCAAACGAAACCTCGTCGAACACAATATAGGCTCGGTATGGTCGGCGACCTATGACGACCCTGAGCTGAAGGCAAAGAACGCTCATTTCTGGCCGGCCCTGATCGCGGGGTTCGCCTCAGCCAAAAATCCGCCATTGTCGGGCGAAGCCCAGGATCTGCTGACCAACACGCTCCAGGACATCGTCAATGGCCGCGTCTCCGCTGCCGACGGCATCGCCGCTGTCGAATCGCAATGGGCCGCCATTCCAGTTCCTGCTGCAATGCTCGAGGCCGCTGCTGGCTCAGGCCTGCAGGAAAAGTAAGCAGCCGGGACACTCGGGGTGCGGTGCTGCCGCGCCCCGATACTCCACTAAGGACACCAGACATGCGCCAGCCTCAACCATACCCACAAGTGCGCCGGCCAGCGGGCATCGTCGGCCGGCTGGAAGCGCGGCTGGGTGAGAGCGGCATATTGTTGCTCTTCCTTGTGCCTGCATTGCTCGTGGTCATCGGGGCGCAACTCTACCCACTGGCCTCGTCGGCAATCCTCTCGTTTTTTGACTGGAGCCTGTCGCGCTCACCCACGGTCGGGCCGTTTATCGGCTTCGACAATTATGTGCGCACCTTCACCGACCCGATCTTTGCCAATTCGGTCGCCTTCACGGTGATTCTGGCGGTCTGCTCCACGGCGCTGCAACTGGTCTGCGGCCTCGGCATCGCCATGCTTACCGTCGGCGAGAGCTACACGCTGCGGCTGGTCCGCACCCTCCTGATGCTGCCGATGGTCGTGGCCCCCGTGGCCGTCGGCACGATCTGGCGCATGATCCTGTCGGCGCGCGTCGGGCCACTGAACCAGGCCCTTGCCTCAATTGGCATCGATGGTCCGAACTGGCTGGGCGATCCAAACTGGGCCGTGTTCTCGCTGATCATGATCGATGCCTGGGAATGGACGCCCTTCGTTGCCATTACCCTCACCGCCGCATTAACCTCATTGCCCTCCGAAGTCATGCGCGCTGCCTCCGTGGATGGCGCGGGGCGCTGGACGACCTTTCGCTACATCGTCCTGCCGATGATCATGCCCATCTTTGTTCTGGTTGCCATGTTCCGAACAATCGAGGCTTTCCTCACCCTCGATATCGTCTTCACCACCACCGCGGGCGGACCCGGATACACGACCCATACCCTGAGCTTCTGGATCTACCAGCAGGGTCTGAAATACTTCAACATCTCCTACGCGGCGGCTTCGTCCTGGGTGATGCTGCTGTTCTGCGTCGCCATCGCCGGCGGCTTCCTGCTGTGGCGCCGCCGCATCACGGCATGGCAGGTATCGCGATGAGCCGGGGTCTCGGTTATATGGCGGAAAGCTCGGCAAAGGCGGCGCTGATCGCGCTGGCGCTGTTGGTTGCGCTGGCCCCCTTTGTTGTCCTCTTTTTCAACAGCCTGCGCCCGGCCGACGAATTCCTGGCCCAGGGCGCGGGGCTGATCCCGTCACGCCTGACCTTCGAGCACTATGCTGAGATTTTCGATCCCAACGGGGATACCTTTCGCTATGTCATCAATTCCCTGATCATCACCACCGCGAGCACGATCCTTGCCGTGCTGTTTGGTGCCCTGGCGAGCTACGCACTCGCGCGTTTGCAACTCCCGTTCAAGTTGTCGATCATCATCGGCATCCTGTTCCTGGTCATTCGATTTTACCCCAAGATCACTGTCGCCCTTCCCTACTTCCTGTTGATGCGTGAGTTCCACCTGCTCGATACCCATCTCGCCGTGATCATCGCCCATGTCAGCATGACGGTGCCGTTCGTGGTTTGGATGTTGCTGGCATTCTTCGAGGACTTCCCGCGCGAACTTGAGCAATCGGCGATGATCGATGGCTGCGGGCCGATCCGGCGCTTCGTGCTGATCGTCATCCCGCTGATGGCTCCCGCGCTTGCCGCCGCGGCCGTGCTCACCGCATTCCTGTCCTGGAACGAATTTCTCATGGCATCGACGGTTGCCCCCAACGCCGCAAAGACACTGCCTGTGCGCATTTCGGGCTTTATCACCGACAAGGGCATCCTGTGGGGATCGATGTCGGCGATGAGCACGGTGATCGTCGTGCCGGTCGCGCTCTTCGCCCTTTTCACACAACGCTATCTCGCACGCGGCCTGACGGTCGGTGCGGTGAAGGGATAGATCATGGCTTCGGTAACCCTCACCTCAATCAACAAGAAGTTCAACAATTTGAGCGCGGTCAAAGACCTCGACCTGGAAATCCGGGACGGCGAATTCATGGCGCTGCTGGGACCTTCTGGCTGCGGCAAGACCACGACGCTGAACATGATCGCGGGTCTGGATGTACCCACCTCCGGCACGATCCGGATCGGCGATCGAGACGTCACCAATCTGCCGGCCATGCACCGCGACATCGCCATGGTATTCCAGTCCTATGCGCTCTATCCCCATATGACCGTCGAACGGAACATGGGCTTCGCCCTCAGGGTACGCGGCTACGAATCCGATGAAATCGACCGGCGCGTGGCCAGGGCGGCCGAGATGCTATCGCTCGGAGATTATCTGAAGCGCCATCCCCGGCAATTGTCTGGGGGTCAACGCCAACGCGTGGCGCTGGGCCGGGCCCTGGTGCGCGACCCACAGGTCTTTCTGCTCGACGAGCCGCTCTCAAACCTCGATGCGGTCCTGCGCGTACAGACCCGGGCCGAACTCAGCAGCCTGTTCAAGAACCTGGCCACGACCGCAGTCTACGTCACGCACGACCAGTCCGAGGCGATGACGATGTCCGATCGCATCGCCGTGTTCTCGCACGGCCAGTTGCAGCAGGTTGGTGAGCCGTTGGAAATCTACCGCGCGCCAGCCAATCGGTTTGTCGCCAGCTTCGTTGGCAGCCCGCCGATGACCTTTCTTGACGCCATGCTGACCGACGACGGCAAGCTTGCCGCGGGTGACTTGCGCCTTGTCGCGCCCCCAGCGCTGCAGGGACTGCGCCCCGGCGAAAAGGTCACGCTGGGCATCCGCCCCGAAGACGTGCAGCTCGTCCCCGATGGCTTGGCGGCGAACGCTGACATTGTTGAGCACCTGGGCTCGTTGCAGATCGTCTATCTCGCCCTCTCCGGCCAACGCGTTGTCGCTCAGGTTGTCGAAGGCTCTCAAATCCGCCGCGGCGATGCGCTGCAGGCGCGTATCGAACCCGCCAAACTTTACCTGTTCTCCCCCGAAACCGGCAAGGCGATCTACACGCCTGGCCGGGATGGCGGACGCTTACCATCTCACCTGGAGCTATCGAAATGACGACCAAACACCTTTATGCCGACATGACATGGCCCGAGGTCAACGAGGCTGTGAAGCAGGAGCGCGTTGTGCTGATTCCGGTCGGCGCCATCGAGCAACACGGCTACCATCTGCCGGTCGACGTCGACAATGTGATTGCGGTCCATATCTGCGACGAAGTAGCGAAGCGATCCGAGAACAAGGTCGTCACCATGCCGCCGATCCATTATGGCTATAACGACCACAACATGGACTTCCCCGGTACCATTTCGATCAAGATGCAGCACTTCATCGACTATTGCGTCGATGTGGGAACCAGCCTGGCATCGCAGGGCTTCAAACACATCCTCTACGTCAATGCGCACGGCTCCAATGCCCCACTATGCGACCTGATCTCGCGGCGAGTCACGGTCGAAAACGAGACGTGCCTGGCTGGTTCGGTCAATCACTGGCAAGTCGGCTGGGACGTCATCGCTTCGGTTCTGGAGGGCGGGCCCTATGCGGCCGACCACGCCTGCGAGTGGGAGACCTCCGAATATCTCTATATCGACCCGTCCAAGGTGCAGATGGACAAGGCAGTGGACGAAATTCCAGCGCATCGCGGCGGTCCGCGCTGGCTCTATCCGGACCTGAGCGACAGCCGCAAGGTGTTCTTCATGAACTACTGGAGCCGCATGAACGTTTCGGGCGTTGCGGGCACTCCGACCCTGGCCACCGCCGAAAAAGGCAAGGCAATGGTCGAGGGTACCATCGAACGCCTGCTCACTATCGCCAGCGAGTTCCGCGATATCGAGATCGTCCCGCGCATCGATTATCGGGTCAAGGTGTGATGGAGATCGAAGTCATTTCGGCGACCGCGGGTGCGGCCGTCACCGCCGCTCTACCCGGCACGCTGGTGCGTCGCTCGGTCCAGTATGCTACCGGCGCAGATGGCGTTGAACAGACTTTTCCTCTCATCGTCCTGCAAGGGGTGTCGGCTGGGCCCACAGTGGTGCTGGTTGCGGGCATCCACGGCGATGAGTACGAAGGGCCTTCCGCCTTGCGGCAGCTCAGCGAGCGGATCGATCCAACCACGCTTGCCGGCCGCGTCCTTATCGTGCCCATTGCCAACCTGCCGGCCTTTGCCGCAGGGACGCGAACCAGCCCGATCGACAACGAAAACCTGGCACGGATCTTTCCGGGCGACCCCAATGGCACGCTCTCCCATCGCCTCGCGGCGGCGCTGATGACCACCGTCATCGATCAAGCCGACATCCTGATCGACAGCCACTCGGGCGGCGTGCGCTTGGCTTTCGTGCCGGTGGCGGGGTTTTACGATAGCGGCGACGTCACGCCGGCGACTGCGGCGAAATCCCTGCAAATTGCCAGGCAGATGGGCATCGCCTTCCTGTGGCGCTTGCCACCCGTGCGGGGCGTGCTTTCATACGAGGCCGCCAAACGCGGGATCGCGGTGTGCGGTGCCGAGATCGGCGGCCGTGGCAATTGCCTGGCGCGTGACGCGGCGGATTATCTCGGCGCCTATCTTTCCGTTCTCGCCTCCCAGGACATGATCGATCCAGCCCACAAGCGCCCGGAAACGAGCGTCTGTCTCGACGGTGACTGGGAGAAGACCCCGCGCGGCGGATATCTCCAAACCGTGGTCGCGCTGGGCGAGCGCGTCGAAGCGGGGCAGCCCCTGGCCCGCCTTTACAGCCCCATGGGCGAGTTGCTGCAGGACTTTCGCGCAGCCTTCGACGGCAGAGTGATGGCGGTGCGGCACCTCAACAGCGTGCAGGCCGGGGACCTGGCGACCTGCGTGGTCAAGGAGACGACACTATGAGCACCCGTTTCAAAGGCAAGGTGGTTCTGGTGACGGGAGCGGCGGGCGGCATCGGTGCGGCCATCGTTCGTGCTCTGCTCGACGAGGGAGCGATTACTGTTGCTTCCGATGTCAAGCTTCCAGCTAGCGAACTAGGCACAGCTGGCGCACGCTTCATCGCCGCCGACGTCAGGGAGCGACCGTCTGTCGATATCCTCGTGGCACAGACAACTGCAATTGCCGGGCGGATTGATGCTCTCGTCCATGCTGCCGCCATCCTGGGCGCCAGTGGTCCCTTCGAAACTCTGACCGTCCAGGATTGGACGAGTTACCTCGACATCAACCTGACCGGCACATTCCATGTCTGCCAGGCGGTCGCCCAATCGATGATCGCCGCTGGCGTGCGCGGCCGGATCGTTACCATGGGATCGGTGAACGCCTTCGCTGCTGAGCCGGAGGCGGCACCCTATGTGGCAAGCAAGGGCGGCATTCGCATGCTTAGCAAGGCAATGGCGGTCGATCTGGCGCGCCATGGCATTGCTGTCAACATGGTCGCGCCCGGCCCGGTGACTGTGCCGCGCAACACGGAACTTTTCGCGCGGCCGGAACTGGTGTCGCTATTCGCCCAGTACATTCCCTGGGGCGGCCCTGGGACCCCTGAGGACGTTGCAAAAGCAGCACTGTTCTTCGCGGATACAAATCTGGCCTTTGTGACCGGCGCAGAACTGGCAGTCGACGGTGGAACGATGGCTCAGGTCTTGGCGCTTCCAAAATAGCGGCTTCGATATCCCCAATAGCGGAGCGTACGGATGAGTTTTCGCAATTGCCGCGCTCCTAGGCCGACGGCGTAACCCGCCAATTCACGACGTCGCACGAGACAAGTTCCTCTGAGAGCGGCGTCCGCGTTCCCAGCGGGTAGAAGTAACAGCAGCCGAGGTACTCGCCCTCGGCGGCGCGCACCTCAATGGCTGAACAGGGCTTAGCGACAGGCTAATACCTTATGTGCCGAGGGCAAATCTAGATAACGCGAAGTTATTCTTCGAAAGATCAGGTGTTGCTTAAACCGAAGAAGAAGGCTTCGGATAGCCAGCAATATCACGTCGATCTCTCGACCATTACGAGCGGCTATGCGTGCTGTCCAAAATGGGCTACGCGGGTCGGCCGATTGCCAGTCTGCCTCAGCCAATCCTCGCCACATCGCCGAGGACGTGCCGGGCGACCTCCGAGCCCGTGGCGCACCAAACGCCGGATTTACTCATGATGTGCTGCACGGCCTTTTCGAGATAGGCGATGCGGTGCGGCGCGTCAATCAGCCAGGGATGCATCGGCAGGCCGAAGAATTTCCCGCGTTCGGCACCCTCCTCGTAGAGCGTGTCGAAACCGGCGATGACCATGTCGAGGTAGCGCGGCATCATCTGGATGCGGCGGTCCCAGAGGTTGCGCTGTCATCCCATTCGAAGGGGCTGGGGATCGAAACGAAGTCCTTCCCCACGCTCATGCGAAAGGGCTCATCGTCGTTCGGCCAGTCGCACACATAGCTCAGCCCGGCATCGGCCAGCATTTGCGGCGTGCGGGTGGATTCGCCGTAATCCTGGCTGAACCAACCGGTCGGCCGAACACCGGCGACCTTCTCGATCCTGTCGAGCGACGCCGCGATAAAGGCCTGCTCTTCAGCTTCGGTCATCGCGCTCGAGATCATGCGGCTGGCGGAAATCCCGCGCCCCGCGATCTCGTAGCCACGCTGCAGGAACGTGTTGACGAGATAGGGATATTGCTCGGCCGCCATGGCATTGGTGCCCACCGTGGCGCGCAGCCCATGGGCGTCGAGCATGTCGAGAATGCGGAACATGCAGACCCGATTGCCGTATTCCCACCAACTGAAGGCACGGGGGTCGGGCTGGTGGCGATCCTTCCAGCGCGGGTCGCGCACGGCCCCCTCGGGCGGCATGAATTCGAGATGCTCGAAATAGATGATCGGCACGAAGGCTATGCGGGCGCCATCGGGCCAGGTGAAAGGCGGCCGCTTCCTGATCGAGGAATACTGAAAGTAGCCGTGCTCGACGCCATTGGGGAACGCTGTCATGCGGCCTCTCCCGTCTTGCCGGCCCAGAGGGGCGCCTGTGCCATGTGCGCCTCGACTTTGGGCAGGTGCTGGTCGTTGTACCACTGCGTGATTTCCATGCCGGTCGCCTGCCAGATGCCGTCTGAAGAGGCTCCGGAGCAGCTTGCTGAAGCCTTGCGACAGTTTTTGAGCGAGGCGCATGATGGCGTGCTCGCTGCCGCGGCCTAGCGCTAATGCTCGATTTCGATCCACACCGGAGCGTGGTCACTGGTCTTTTCCAGTGCCCTGATATCGCGGTCGACGTCGGCGGCGCGCAGTCGCTTGGCAACGGCGGGGCTCAGAAGAAAATGATCCATCCTCAGTCCGGCGTTTCGCCCGAAAGCGTTCCGGAAATAGTCCCAATAGGTATAGATCGCCTCGCCCGGGTGCATCTGGCGCAAGGCGTCGGTCCAGCCTTGCGCCACCAATTGCCGATAAGCCTGACGCGTTTCCGGGAAGAAGACCGCGTCCCCTACCCAGCGTTCGGGCTTATAGGCGTCCAGTTCCGTGGGCACCGCGTTGTAATCGCCGCAGAGGATGGTGGGCTCTTTGGTAGCGATCAGTTTCGAGGCACATTGGTCCAGTCGCCTGAACCAGGCCAGCTTGTAGTCGAATTTCGGTCCGGGCGCCGGATTGCCATTTGGCAGGTAGATGCATCCCACCGTGAGGCCGTCGATACTCGCTTGGAGATATCGGCTATGAGTATCGTCAGGATCGCCTGGGAGGCCGCGCCGCGTTTCTTGCGGCTGCCGGCCTCGTGCCAAGATGGCGACGCCATTATAGGATTTCTGGCCGTGCCAGATGGCGCCATAGCCGGCATCCTCGATAGCGCCTATGGGAAATGTCTCGTCGGAAGTCTTGATCTCTTGCAGGCAGACGATGTCGGGCGTGGTCTCCGCCAGCCATTGCAGTAGCACCGGCAGGCGACCCTTTACCCCATTGACGTTATAGGTCGCGATCCGCATCGCTCAACGCCCCTGAGCCAGGCTACGGAAAGTCAGCGAATAGCGCGTTTCCGACACCGGCGGGATGCTGTGTTCCCACTCTGATCGCACTGAACCGCTGAACAGGTAGACAGATCGCGGAGCCAGTTCGGTCGAAACTCGTTGCCACTTCTCGCCGTCCCGGCGGCGAAGTCGCAGCGTGCAAGTTGCCGCGAGCGAGACGCCGATCACCTCACCGAACACCGCCTTGTCCTTGTGCCAGCCAATGCCGGCGCCAGGGCCATATTCGGTGACCAGGACTTGTTTGAAACCTTCGGCGTTCCGGCCGATAGCGGCGGTCGCACGATCCCGGATGGGAAGAAGAAAGTCTGGAATGGCATCAGCCTGTCGAAGCGTCGCCGCCGCGAAGTCATATTTCCAGCCAAACGACACCACGCGCCTCTTGCCCAAAAAACCATGGAAATCGAATTCCTGGAATGGGAGGGTTTCAAGCTCGGCCAGCAACCAGCCCTCCTCGCCCGCGCTGAGCACCTCCGCCGCGTAAACAAAGCCTTCCGGGAATGAAGACGCGCCGAAGAGATCGAGTGTCATCCCTCATCTCCATCGTGATCAATGTAACCCAAGGCGAGCCGCGTTAGGCAATCCCCTTGCCGCCGGTGACGCCATAGACTTCGCCATTGATAAAGCTGGCTTCCTGGCTGGCCAGCAGCACATAGACCGGAGCCAGTTCCACAGGCTGGCCGGGCCTGCCGAAATCGCTGTCCTTGCCGAACTGCTGGACCTTTTCATCGGGCTGGCCACCACTGGGCTGCAACACGGTCCAGAACGGACCCGGCGCGACCACGTTGGCACGAATGCCCTTTTCGATCACCTGCTTGGCCAGCGCCTTGGTATAGGCGACAATCCCCGCCTTGGTGGTGGCGTAGTCCAAAAGGATCGGCGAGGGCTCGTAGGCCTGGATCGACGCCGTGGTGATGATCGCCGCCCCTGGCGGCAGGTGCGGGACGGCTGCCTGGGCGATCCAGTGCAGCGCGTAGAGGTTCGTCTTCATGGTCTGGTCGAAGTCGTCAGTGCTGACTTCCGCCACGGACTCGCGAAACTGCTGGCGGGCGGCATTGATCACCAGGATGTCGAGCCCGCCAAGACCATCGACAGTGCGCCGCACCATATCCTTACACCACGCCTCATCCTTGACATCCCCTGCCAAGCCGAGCGCCTTGCGACCTTCCGCTTCGATCAGGGCGATGACCTCTTTTGCGTCGGCTTCCTCCTCCGGCAGATAGCCGATCGCGACATCGGCGCCCTCGCGCGCATAGGCGATCGCGGCGGCGCGGCCGATGCCGCTATCACCGCCGGTAATAAGGGCCTTCCGACCAGCCAGCCGACCTGATCCCTTGTAGCTTTCTTCGCCATGGTCGGGTTTCGGATCCATCTCTCGGGCCAGACCAGGCGCCGGCTGCGGCTGCTTGGGAAACGGCGGGCGGGGATACTGCTTGCGGGGGTCCTGCATCTTCAGGCGGTCGGTCATGGGGTCCTCGCTGTGTGAGATTACAACCAGCAATGACATTGCAAGCGCTGGGGTTCCGCATGCTGCAATCGGCATCGACGGACGATTTCAGCGATTCATCGTTCAGAAGACAGAGCCTTTTTGCCACCTGTCTCGTTTGAACGTCATGAGCGAACCGATGAATCCTGCCGATCGCGAAGAGCTTTTCGCACTCTATTCCGAGCTGCATCTGGCTTGCGGCCGGGCTGCGGCGGCTCTGCGGCTCGCCGACCACTGGGATGCTCCAGAGGAAGAACTGCTGGCGCGGTTTCGCATCGAGGAAGACCGGGCCGCAGCAATCTGGAAGCGGATAGTGGGGCTACGCGACGGGTCGACCGACTAGGGCCGCCAAGCACGCACCCAGATCTCCCCTCCTCCTGACGGCGCCCCCCCAAAACGTGAATCGCCCCAGCAAAGCTTTCGCGGTAATTATTCCGCTGCGGAACCAATCGCCTGACACTCCGTACACGCTTGAATTCCACCGAGAACAAAGATGTCCGAGAAATACGCGTCAGCAATTCTGCGTTGGCGGCAATATGCCGGCCCGGCGGACACGTGGTCCAGCGCCGCGGTCTCCACAATATTGTTCGGCTGCCAACGCTGGATAGAAAAGAATGGCCCCACCTCCGACCAGGACACGCGCGAGCATATCTTAGCCATCAAGGGCGAATTGGAGGCCTGGGTGGCGGAGCGTGCCGAAGAGGCGCTACCGCCGGTAGTGTAACGTATTGCAGTAGAACAGAATGGCCCGTATCGGGGCAGCTATATTATTCTATTTCAGCTGCTGGAACCGTCCGGCCCCCAAACGATTGTGGTGCTGATGCAGCGCGCGTCAACCGGACATGGCGGCAAGGGAAACAGTGCGATTTTTCCGGTCTCTCGCACTGGCCAACGAAACGGCACTCGAGTCCATACCCCGCCCGCGCTGCATCACCACTCTATCTCAGGAAGCCTACCCTCTGCGCGCTCAGCAGGACTCAGCTGCCTGCCCGACGGGTCCCCGAGTCCTCTTGCTTCATTCTTTCCCTGATGCCGCCGCCGACCGTTGCCCCTTCATGCATCGGCTGATGCAGACTGCCGGTCGTCGCATGCGCCTCCCATGCCTTACGGACTTCGGGCTCTCGCATCTGGTTGAATCGCGACCAACGAGACGAGGCACGCACGGTTCCCCAGAGATGGTCGAACATTCTTCCCAGCGTGAGGGTCCGATTGCTGGAGTGACTTTGGAATTCGCATGCGCAGTCGGCTTGGCTTAGGCCGGATCGACCGCAGGCCAGGGCACCGACAACGCCTGGCGGAACCAGGATTTCACAATTGCGTTCAAGTCCATCATTCATCACGAACGCGAGAACGACAATGGCAGCTCAAAAAGAGAAGACCCTGAATGACCTCTTCGAAGATACGCTGAAGGACATCTATTACGCCGAAAAGCAAATCGTGAGAAATCTGCCTAAGATGGCCAAGGCGGCACAGTGGCCGGCTCTTAAAGCGAGCTTCGAGAAGCACCTTGCCGAAACCGAAGTTCACGTTGAGCGCCTTGAGCAGGTGTTCGAGCTGATCGGCAAAACGCCCCGCGGCAAAGTCTGCGATGCGATCCTCGGCATTCTCGAGGAAGGCAAGTCCATCATGGACGAGTTCAAGGGAACGGTCGCCTTGGACGCCGGCTTGGCCGCTGCGGCCCAAGCTGTGGAGCACTACGAAATCGCCCGCTACGGGACGCTTCGGACCTGGGCAAATCAACTCGGCCTGACTGACGCTGTCGCGCTGTTCGAGGCCACACTGCAGGAAGAAATTGCAACCGACCAGGCGTTGAGCGAACTGGCCGAAGCAGAAGCGAATGTGAAGGCCGCCTAAGTCCTTTGCATCAGGGAACTGGAATTGACGGCGGCCCCCGCAGGGCCGCCGTTTTTGTCGATACGTCCGGACAGTTGAGGAGAGATCGATGCGTTTTATGAAGGACAATGGCCTGACCCTAGCCTTGATGCTTTTGTTTTGCGGGTCGCTGGTGGGAATGGTGCTGACCGGCTGGCAGGTCGAAAACGAGGAGCTGTTGCGCCACAGCGAAGGGCCAATCTCGATCGTCACATATTTCTTCAGCCACGCCTTCCAGTCCGCATTGTTTGAAAACTGGGAGAGCGAATTCCTCCAGATGTCGGCCTACGTGATGATGACAGCGATCCTGTTTCAGAGAGGATCGTCAGAGTCGAAGGATCCGGACGAGAGGAACGCTGCTGAAGACGAGGACCCCGCGAAGAAACAGAACGACCCGGACGCTCCTTGGCCGGTGCGCGCAGGAGCATTCTGGAGACAGCTTTACTCATATTCTTGGGGAACCGCTCTGGCGCTTCTCTTCTTGGGTTCGTTCATTTTACACTGGCTCCATAGCGTGGGCGTTGCCAATGAACAGGCACTGCAACACGGTGAACATGCCCTTGGCGCATGGGAATACCTCGGCAATCCACAATTGTGGTTCGAGTCATTCCAAAACTGGCAGTCGGAATTCCTGTCGACGGCCGTCTTAGTGGTGTTGTCGATTGTGCTGCGGTTCAGAGGCTCGCCTGAGTCAAAGCCGGTGGCTGCGCCGCACGCCACAACGGGACATTGATTCACTACGGTCGTTGAAGTGAGAGGGCGGCCGAAGCCGCCCTCCATTTGCCGCTATGCGCCGTCTGGTCGATCCCAGAACCGAAGGGCTCGACACGTCGCGATGAAGCCGCTGGCGTCACCTGGCTGGTTTAGGGCAATAAAGCCATCGTCAAGATCTTCGGGCAACCCGATCTTTTCGAAGAGTTTGGTCGCCGGTTCGGTGAAGCCCAGAAATTTGTAGTGCGCATAGGCATCGCTGACAAAGTCGCGGGCAGGCGGGAGCTTCATCAGCGACAGCACGCCCTTGTCTGTGATCAGCAACGCGACGGCATCGAACAGCACCGAGGGAGCACCATCGATCTTATGATGAGCAGGTTGCAACGTTCCATCGCTCAGCGTCACGCCGCCAATTGTCGGTGCTATGATTTCGATGACGGCACCCTCAGCGACAATGGCATCCTGCAGGGCTTTGAGCAGCTCTATATCGGCGCCTTCGGTCACCAACACACCGATCTTGCGGCCCTCGAGCGACGGCGGCGGATTTTTCAGGATGCTGAGCATATCGGAGGGAGGCAGGTCAGTTCGCGGGGTCACAGCGGCAGAAGCCGCCGCAGGCAATGCGGTCAGCCCCAAACCATCGGCAACGGTCTGAGCGAGGTCGGGGTCGATATTGAGCAGGTGGCCGACCATGCGTTCGCGAATAGGAGAGAATTCGCATTTGCTGAGTTCGAACACCAGCGCATCGGCGATATGGCGCTGCTCGATCAAGGTCTGGCTGATGTAGAACTGTCGGGCCTGGCTATAATGATCGGCAAAGCTTTCCGGGCGCAGCCGCACCTTCGGCCCCTCGGGTTCCTGGGGAAAGGTCTGGAAGCCTTGCTCCGCTGATTCCCGCGGTCCGCCGATTTCCGGACCCCAGGAATTGGGCTCGTAATTAGCGCGGCCCTTGGGGTTTTGGAACGCCATGTGTCCATCCTGCTGGAAATGATGGAACGGACACTTGGGCGCGTTGATCGGCAACTGGGCGAAGTTCGGCGAGCCCAGACGCTTCAGCTGGGTATCGAGATAGGAAAAATTGCGGCCCTGTAGCAGAGGATCATTGGAGAATTCGATCCCCGGCACCACATTTTGCGTCATGAACGCGACTTGCTCGGTCTCAGCGAAGAAGTTCGCCGGCATGCGGTTGAGCACCAGCCGGCCCACTGGTTCGGCCGGCAGGATTTCTTCGGGGATAAGCTTGGTCGGATCGAGAACGTCGAAATCGAAGCTATCGGCGAAATCCTGGTCGAACACCTGCAGGCAGAGCTCCCATTCGGGAAAGGCGCCACTCTGAATGGCGTTCCACAGGTCGCGCCGATGGAAATCAGGATCGGCGCCGTTGATCTTCACCGCCTCGTTCCACAGCACCGACTGCAGCCCCAGCTTGGGCTTCCAGTGGAATTTGACGAAATTGGACTCGCCCTTGGCATTGACCAGGCGGAAGGTGTGAACGCCGAACCCCTGCATGAAGCGGAATGAGCGCGGGATGGCGCGATCCGACATTACCCACATGATCATGTGCATGGATTCTGGGGTCAGCGAGATGAAATCCCAGAAATTGTCATGGGCACTCTGCGCCTGCGGAAATTCCTTATCCGGCTCGGGTTTGACCGAGTGGATCACGTCGGGAAACTTGATGGCATCCTGGATGAAGAACACGGGGATATTATTGCCAACCAGATCCCAGTTGCCCTCCTGGGTGTAGAATTTGACGGCAAAGCCGCGCACGTCGCGCGCCAGATCGAACGAGCCCTTGCTGCCGGCCACCGTCGAAAACCGCACGAACACCGGCGTCTGCTCGCCCTCGCGTTGGAAGATGTCGGCCCGAGTCAGCTTGGTCAGCGGCTTGTAGGTTTCGAAAAACCCATGGGCGCCATAGCCGCGGGCGTGCACCACCCGCTCCGGGATGCGCTCATGGTCGAAATGGAAGATCTTCTCGCGAAAATGAGAGTCTTCGATGAGGGCCGGGCCGCGTGCACCCTGACGAAGCGTATTCTGGTCGTCCCCGACCGGCGTCCCCTGTTGCGTGGTGAGGACATCGTAGCCTTCCTCGGCAGTCTGATGTGTCTCCCCACCCGCGGCCCGGTTCACCGCTTGATCGCCGTATGTTGCCTCTTCAAAACCAGTGGATTTCGGACGTCGGGTCATGATCTTCTCCAGGAGGACAGTGCTGCTCAGCCATAAAGGTTCACCGGCCGAAATGTTCCCGCGGGTCAAAATGGGCCGCGACTTGTAACGTCGCTTTCTCCCGCTCCAGCATTCAAGGCCCACAGCATGCTGACATTCCCCGACCTGCCACACGCCGGTCCAGTCCCCAGCACATGTGCAATAAAGTGACGGAACGCACCTGTAGATCGACCATTGTTGCAGTCCAGCCATTCGGCATGCACTTGGAGACAAACAATGCCCCTAAAAGCCCTTTTACTCAGCACCGTCGTGCTATTCGCTACGCCCGCCTTTGCACAAAATGCCGCCCCCGCACCCGCGGCGCCGGCCGCAACGATGAGCGTTTCGGACCCAGCTGAGTTCGCGACCAAGGCGGCGATCGGCAACATGTTCGAGCTCAAGTCCAGCGCCCTGGCCCAGGACCACACGCAAAATGCCGATGTGCTCGCATTTGCCGAACAAATGACCACCGACCACTCCAAGGCGGCGCAGGATATGTTGACTGCGGTCACTGCGGAGAAGGTGACGCCATCTACCGGGCTAGACGAACCCCACCAGACCCAGCTCGATGCGCTTGAGGACGTCAAGGACGACCAGTTCGATGCGGCCTATATCGAGGCCCAGGTTAAGGCGCACGACGAGGCCGTAGCACTCTTTGAGGGCTATGCAGCTGGTGGGCCCGCTGGAGCGCTCAAGGACTTCGCTTCGAACACTCTGCCGACGCTGAAGATGCACCAGGAGCATATTCACGCTCTTGCGGGAAAATAACTGCGCTCGTTCGCGATTTCTAGGAGCTCCTTTTGGGGGCCTTTTTTGGTTGGTAGTGGAGACCCGGTGCCGATCAGTTCCGCCACGCGATTGCAGACCAAGCGCCGAGCCGAAGGACCTCCCCATGCTGGTGAAAATCTCCGGTGGAAACAGGCGCACCCTGGATGAGGCAAGGCATGTCCAGGGGGGCGGCCGTGGGATTGAGTGCCAGGGTTAGCGTACCTGCCTGGAACATCCAGTTGACGATCAGCCCTTGTCCGTGCCGGGCGCTTGTGGCGTCGGTACAGGGCGTTGCGGACAGCGGCCAAACCTTGTCGCGACGGAACGAGGCGAGCTCGCGAAACCGGCGAAGCGAGGCGCGGTGCTGATCCTCGCCGAACGCCTCCCATGGCAACTTGGCCATCTCGAATGTGCGAGGGTCGTTCGGATGCGGCAGATCCCCGTCCTCGACCGCCTCCATGAACATCTCGCGCATTTCCTTGTAGCGCCGCTTGTTGGCTTTCTCGCCTTCCTCTTGGCTCATATCCACGAAAAATGGGAAAGGGGACGCCAGGCTGGCTTCATCGCCCATGAAGCAGAGCGGAATTTGCGGGGCAATGAATTTGACGAAATGCACAAAGTCGAGCCTGTTAGGCTCGAGCCGGGCGGACAGGCGCTTGCCGTCCGCGCGATTGCCGATCTGGTCGTGGTTTTCCACATAGGTAATGAAGGAATCGGGCGGTAGCCGGCTCGCAGGGCCGCCACGCATGCGTCCATCGCTTTCCGGACCCTCGTCGTGGTCGTGAACGAAGCCATCGGCGAGAGCTTTTTCAAGATCCGCGACGGGATCTTTGCTGTGTTCGTCGTAGCCGGTCTTTTTGCCCTCGCCGGTGACGATGTAAGCGAGGACGTGATGCATGTCCTCATTCCACTGAGCCCAGTAGGTCATAGGCTCATTGTGATCGTTACGCTCCAGCCATTGCGTCGAGTTATTCATATTCTCAAGGATCAGTTTTACCCCCGGCTTGACGGCCCGGGCGGTCGCCGCGAGCTCCCCGAGAAATTTGTCTTTGGCGTCGCTCTTGATTTCATGGACGGCATCGAAGCGCAGCCCGTCGAAGCCGTACTCGACCAGCCACATCATGGCATTTTCGTAGTAGAAGTGACGCACCAGTTCCTGATTGAAGTCGATGCCTGGTCCCCAAGGCGTCTCGATCTTTTCGTCGAACCACTCAGGGACATACTGGGGGGCGTAATTGTCGACGCTGCCAAAGTGATTGTAGACCACATCCAGGATCATGGTCAGCCCGAGCTCATGGGCGCGAGCGACCAGATCGCGCAATTCTTCCGGTGTGCCGTAAGAAGATTCCGGCGCGAAGACGAGAGTTCCGTCGTAACCCCAATTGCGAGAACCGGGGCATTCATTGACGGGCATGATCTCAAGGCAGGTGTAGCCGGCGTCACGAAAATGTTCCAGGTGTTCGCTGAGTGCGGCGAATGTTCCCTCAGGCGTGGCCGTACCGATATGCACCTCACAGAATACCATCTCATGCCAAGGCCGCGAGAAGGTCGGAGGCGGAACCAACTGCTCTCGAACGACGCTCCAGCCGGTCGTATCGCCGTCTTGTTGGCGCGAAGCGAGATCCGGGAACTCGAGATCACCCACCCGAAATTTGTACCGTGTGCCAGGTCCGCATTCCGCCAAGACTTCGAAGAAGCCATCTGATCTCTTGCTCATGGCAACAGCCGCTTGACCTTGGATCACGAGTTTGGCTGTCGCGGCCCCGGGGGCCCATAGTCGAAACCGCGTCTGCGCACCCTCGATCTGGGGTCCAAAGCGGTATGCAAGATCGGTCGCGACGCGGTCCTGAGCCATAATACAGTCCTGTAAAGGGAACACGCGCCTCAACGCCGGCAAGTTTTCGGAGTTCCGCTGGTTTGTCGGAACTCCAATGCGCCTCAACAGCGTTATGGGGCCATGGTCCAGATCGGCTACCACGCCTCGCACGAACAGTTTGCCCCGAGCCGCCTGCTTGCGTTGGTCAAGCGCGCGGAGGCGGCCGGCTTTCATGCTGCCAAGTCCTCTGATCACTTTCATCCCTGGAGCGAGCGGCAAGGCCAATCGGGTTTCGCCTGGTCATGGCTGGGCGCGGCTATGGAGGCGACTCGCTTCCCCATGGGGATCATTTCGGCGCCCGGCTACCGCTACCACCCGGCTGTGCTGGCACAAGCGGCGGCGACAATCGGCGAAATGTATCAGGGACGGTTGTGGCTGGCGTTGGGCAGCGGTGAAGCCATCAACGAGGCAATCACCGGTGAGTATTGGCCTGAGAAGGCCGAGCGCAATGCCCGGCTTCTCGAATGCGTGAACGTGATGCGCCGCCTGTTTGCGGGCGAGACGGTAACCCATCGCGGCCGGATCACAGTCGTTGAAGCCAAACTCTATACCAGGCCCGCTACACCTGTGCCGCTCTACGGCGCAGCAGTGACCGCCAAGACGGCTGCATTGGCGGGCAACTGGGCGGACGGCTTGCTGTTGGCGGGAAGCCGCGCGGAAGGCGTCCGGCCATTGATCGAAGCGTTTCGCGAAGGTGGCGGAGACGGCAAGCCGGTGCATGTGCAGATGGCGGTTAGCTGGGCCCCGACGCTGATGGCCGCTGAGGAAAACGCTGTCAGCCAATGGCCTTCGGCGGCAATTGGAGGTGAGGTCGCATGGGACCTGCGGCGCCCTGCCGATTTTGACAGCGCCTCGAAGGCCGTCACCAAGGAAGCGCTCGGACATGCCATCCTTATCACCGACAGCACCACCCGCATTGCCGATGAGATCGATGAGATCGCCGCCGTCGGCGCGACTGCGGTTCATCTGCACATGGTGGGACAGGAGCAGGAGGCGTTCATCGAGGAAATTGGGCGCTCCTGCATATTGACCGGCAGCGGGGGTCAAGGCTGCTAGACGTGGATCAGCCGCCGCGGCCAATATCTGAAGTGAGCGTCTCGACCGGTGTTGGTCTCGTCGAATAGGCGTAGCTAATTCTTACGTCCACATTTCTCAGGTGGCTCCACGCTGCCATCTCACGAATTTGGGCTGAGGGGTTTACTCACGAGACCTCATCGGTGCTGGCCCATGGCGGATTACAAATCCCCTTGTTGCGGGCAGGCCTTGGGACTCCGATGGCGTCATGGCGCTGCGGCCGATAACGTCGCCGAAGGCGAGAGTTTGCCTTGAACCGCGCGCTCTGGACTCCACGTTTTGGAAAGCGCATTCTTTTGGACGGGAGGCCCAAATGGACGAGGAAAATATCGTCCGAGACCTGGAAGTCTCGGACAGCACCAGGACGCTGAAGGCGAGTTATTTCGTGGAGCACGGCGTGCTACATGCGAGCATCGAGGGCCGAGTTTTTCGCCTGCCAGTCGGCGACGACACCTCGGCCGATGCCGTGCATCGACTGTTGGTCGGGAATCTCCAGACCCGGGCCTGGCGCAAGCGAATGGCCACCCACTGGCGCCGACCGGCCCCACGGATTCATTTGAGTGTCGTGGTTGACCCGCCAACGATGGACTGCCCGAAAACGCGGGCCGACGGCTAGTCAGACCTTGGCGGTGCAGGTACTACCGCAATCAAAGTCGGCGCGGTGAACGTAGTCCATCGCGCGATAAGCGGCGCCCACTCCCTTACCTCTGAGACCACGAACTCGGCCTTCGAGGCGAGCATTGCCCAGGCGCCGCGGTTTCATGGCGATGTTTCCTGTTGGTTTTCACCGCCGCCAGCCACTCCGCGACTGCCTGTCCCGCACTGCCGGCGTCCTCGCCGAGAACCACGAGCCCGTCAAGCACCCGCGATATCCTCGCGCACCCGCCGGAGTCGGCAGACGATTTACGTCGAAAGGCGTTACGTGCTGGTCGGCGAGGTCTTGGCCGGCGACAAAGCTCCTGACGGTTAGGCGGACGTTCCACAGCGGCGAGCCAACGAAGACAACATCGTAGCTGCCGATGTCGTCGATCTTGGTTCGCAGGGGCGGCAGGAATAAAGCTGCCCTTCACCGCCCGGCGAAATGTCATCAGCGTAGTCGCGTTGAATCCAATCGGAATCGGGCCAGGCCCGATCCCCACTGCGCTCCGCCTCAGCAGCCGCGTGCGAGCTGGTTTCCTTGGGACGGCAATTCCGACGAAGAAAACGATGGTCCAATTTGTCCTTGGTCTATTCTTCCGCTCGCTCGGAAGACAGTAACATTTCCACCATGCAATCGGGCGACCGCGACATGGGCTGTGTAGCCTCGTAGTACGCAGGCTTTCGCAGCTACGATTGCGCGCTGTCGGACCATTAATATTGGGAACCGGTCCGCAGGCTCCTGATGGTATGCTGCGGTCAGGGGTCAAAAATGCAGCGCGAACCGACGAAGGTGCCGGGGCGACCCGTCAATCTTTGAGTTCCGACGACCATGGAAAGTTGACGTACTGGTAGCGCGTGTCAAAGCAGATATTGCCGTACATCCTGAGGTAGGCACCGCGCCGGGCGGAATCGGCAAAGACGGCTGCCGGATCGACCAGGTCGGCCTGATATTGAGCGATATTGTCTGCCGTCAACGCGACTGGAAGGATGTCCATTGCCTGGGGCACGCTTTTGCCGTCCAGCCAGTCGGCAACAAATTGGCCCATCGCGTAACCAAACACCGGCGAGGATAGGGCGATGCTGGCCTTGTAGGGGCTGTCACCCCTGATGATTTCGGCCACCCCTTCGCCGTCGCCGTCGATGCCACCCAAAAACTGGTCGGGACGGTCTCTGCCAGCAGCCCGAAGGGCGTCGAGCGCGCCCAGCACGACGGCGTCGCCGCCCAAGACGACGTCGATATTCGGATTGGCCAAAAGGATCGTATTCATCGTCGCGAACCCGCCCTCCTTGCTCACGGGACTTGGCGCGATATCGGCGACGATCGTCACCCCTGGCATGGCATTGAAGCCGTCGCGCATCGCTTCGAACCGCGGCGTCAGATATTCCATGCTGTCCTGCGTCAGCAGAACCACATTGGCCTTGCCGCCGAGATGGGCATTGATGTGGGAGATGGCGGCATCCGTAAGCGCCTTACCGGTCGCATATTGCGGTGCGTTGAGCAGCAAGGTCGCTGGCGGCGGGACGACGGTACCGACGAAGGTGCCTGCCCAAATGGCCTGCTGCAGGCTTTTGCTGATCGCTGTCGGATCCGAGGATGTGGCGACGAGACCACCGACCTTCGCCTCGTGAAACGCCGCTATCTGCTGCAGCGCCTTGGTGACATCGTTGTCGGTAATGCTGTGGCGGTACTCAAGGCCACGGTCTTTCGCTGCCATTTCTAGCCCGTAACCGATGCCCTGCAGGAAATCGCGCTCATTCTCCTGCACGTAGGCCAGCACCCGGGAAACGCCCTGCGGCGCCGTGCACATTGGCGCGGAAGGATTGAAAGTCGGAAAAACCATGCGTTGCGTGATGCCGGGCGGCCCTTCCTGGGCAATTGCGACACTGGCGCCGATCATCGTTGCAAGCACGAGGGTTAAAGGCACCGCAAGTCGCCAGCGAACACTTCGATACAATGACATTCGTCCTCACCGCCGCGCCGATAGGCGTCTCTTTTGGAGGACCTTTTCACATATCCGGTGTACCGGTCTACTCTACGACAGCGGACGGAGTCGATTTCGGCGTGAAGCTCAGATAGGCGGCCGTGCCTGGCTGGCGGCCGCGGTATTCGATTGTTGCAGACAGGCTCATGCACATCGCCTTAACGATGCGGGTCCCGACACCAGTCCCCTTGGCTGGCGCCCCCTCGGCCCGGCCGACACCGTCGTCTTCGACGGTCAGCTCAATCTGTTCGCCGGCTTTGCCGAGACGCACCCGAACCTCACCGACCCCATCGGGATAGGCGTATTTGAACGCGTTGGTCACCAGTTCGGTGATGATCACGCCCAGGCTGATGCTCGCGTCGGTATCGAGGTCGATCGGCTCGATGGCAAAAGACAAAGACACGCCATGCCCCTGGCCGCGCAGCGAGGTGCTCAGGTGCTCCAGCAACCCCGTCAGGTATTCATCCAGCTGCACGGACCGCACATCGGCAGAACCATAGAGCCGCTTGTGTACCAGCGAGATGGCGAAGATGCGCTCCTGCGTTTCCGCCAGCGCGTCCTTGGCAACCTGGTCCGCGACCGCCCGCGATTGCAGCGTGATCAGGGACGACACCAGCGACAGGCTATTGGCGACGCGGTGGTTGACCTCTGCCAGCAAAACCCCGGCCCGGTCCCGCTCGATCGCCAGGTCAGCCGTTCTGGTCGAGACGCGCCGCTCGAGCTCGTTGTTGAGCGTGGTGACCTCGTTGCCCGTCGCGCGCAGTTCTCGCGTATATCGGGTGATGCCATAGGCCGCCCCGCCGACCACTGCGACGATGACCAGCGCGCCTATTCCAGACACGAGGCGAAGCCACGCTGCATTGGCGCTCTGCTCGGCGACGCCGGCCGTCAACCGACTGTCGGCCATCCCGATGATGCCGGCGAAGAACACGTTGGCTTCGTCGGTCAGCGCTTTGCCGCTGTTCGTCAGGATGATGGCGATGACGTCGTCGTCGCGCCCGTCCCGCTTGAGGGCAATGGTGCGATCGAATTCGTCGAATTTTGTCGCGAGGATTTCCGATAGGCGGCTGAGCGTCGCGTCCGCGTTGGGATAGGGGAGCAGCAGCGATTGCAGCGCCAGCAGGTATCTTTGTTCCTGCGCTTTGGCGGACTGGTATGGCGCAAGGTAGATTTCATTGCCGGTAATGATGAAGCCACGCTGGCTGGATTCGGCCGTCTGCATCGCATTGCGCAGTTCCACGGCAGCAACGCGCGTATCGCGTGCGGCCATCGCGTCGGCGAAATAGGCTTGTGCCCGCTCCCCCAGCCAGAAGTTCGTGCCCACGATGGCCATAAGAGCAACGAACCCGACAAGCAGGAACGCAGAAGTTGACCGGATAAGCTGTCGGGTAGAAGTGGGCATCAGCACTTTTTGCCCTATTCCATGCTGTCGCGCCACGGCTGAATAGAACATCCTCCGGGATCTCGGCACGGTGCTTGATTTCGCGAGCCTCTGGAAGCCCGCCAGCTTGACCTCCAGCAGCCAAGCCGCTGTTCCGGACCGCATATTATGCGAATCGAAATGGAGGCGTTTCCCTGCTGGTGACGGCAAACAAGGCCGTGCTCCATCGCTGCAGCGACGATAACCTGTTGAAAGTGTTCGCAGAAGCTTCGAAGCCTGAGCGTGCCGGCTGGCTACTCTCAAGTCTCCATTCGGAGGTGGCACCTGGCGTCGATGAGGACAAAGGCGATCCGTTCGACCAGTATCTGTCCGACATCATCAAGTGGTGGCCGGAGAAATGGGACGGGCGTGGGCAGCGCTGAGGGAATCGCGGATTCGGCTGATCCGTTCAAGGATTACGATCAACAATCCTTCGGAGGGTCAGCGAGTTCGTCCCGACGATACAAACATCCTTTTGAGGGTTCCGTCTTTGAGGACCAACTGGTGAAAGAGTGCAGCGATGACATGGAGCGAAATCAGGATGATGAAGGCCGGCTTGGCGAGGGCATGAATGTCGCCAAGGTCTGGCGCAACATAAAGGGCCAACAGGCCGACAACCGGGACGGCAATCAGCAAGCCGTAGAACAACCAATGCACGAGCTTTGCCGCAAGTGACATCCAGGTCGAGGTTTCATTGGTTTTGGGCGGCACGCCCTGCACCAGTCGCAAGGCGAGCCGCATTGCGACAAGGGCCAGAATAGACAGACCAAACCAGTAGTGTGCAGTGCTGAATGCAATGTCGGCCGGTGACGCTGCGGTGCCTTCCGCGTTTGCGTCGACGACGGTGGTCATGCTCTCGCCGAACACGAGTTGAAAAAACACCAATGCGGCGATGAGCCAATGGAGGCCGATCTGAAGGCCAGAGTAACCTGCGAGCTGTCGATTTTGCATGGATGACCCAAATCTTGCGCGGATTGCGAATGCTGGACTCTAGCGCACCTTCCTGACACCAGGCTGAACGACAGGCGAATTCTAGCGGATGCGGAACGATCCGCGTTCCACCATCGCGGCGCGCGCAAGCCGTCGGTCGCGGCCATTGTAAACGTCGCGCCGGCAATGATGGCATGAAGGTGCTCGGCAGTCTGGTGCCGCTGCGGCCCCTCCGCGATGGAATGGTCAACGTCGTTGCGACGTTAGGTGTGACTGGGCCCGGCTCGCTCGGCGACAGCCTTCACGCCTTCCAACCAGCTGCGAATATTGGCCCTCAGTTCATCGTTGCCGAGTTGTGGAAACATCGGCGCTGTAAACGCTTCATGGCCTTTGAGCAGCGTGTTTCCGTCGCCGCGCCGTTCCAACTCGTAGTGAGCCGACATGACCAATCCCCGTGTCGACGTGCTCCAGGCCACTTCGCTAACGGGGGAGACCAGGCCGAACCTGGACGAGAGGCCGAGACCTTGCGTCGACCAGGTGAACGGCGAATTCGTCGCTACGGAGCCGTGCATGGTCACATCGGAAATGTCGGCGCGAATGTGGTGCCATCCAGCCACGTGGGTCAGCGCGGCCCAGACCCTTTCGGGCGGCGCGGCGATGTCAATTTCTCCGTCGGCCTGCACCGGCGCGTTATGATCAATCAGCCCCTTCCGAGAGTATTTTTCGTGGATCTCGTCCCACGCCGGATCTGTCTCGGCCATCTCAAAGGTCCCCTGGTCGGATTAATCGACACGTGTTTCGGTACGATTCGATGCATGGTATGATACAGTGTATCGTGCTACTTCTGGCGTCAACCGGGAATTGCGTTATGATGACCAGCGGCACACTTTTCGAGGCATCATGACTGGAAGCGGGAAAGAGCGGCCGCGCGCGCTCGCGGAAACCATGAGCCTGCTGTGGGCTTCCCATTCGCGCGCCATCGGCCGCACCGGAATGTCCATCAACGACTTCGTGGACGCCGGGATTTCTCTCGCCCAGCAGGACGGCGTTGCGGCGCTGTCCGTCCGCAACATCGCGTCACGTCTTGGCGTACGAGCGATGGCGATGTACACAGTCGTGCCGAGCAAGCAGACACTGATCGCCCTCATGGTCGACAAGGCCTACAGGGGCCTCTACCCAGACGGAAGCGAGCCGAACCCAATGGATTGGCGCGCCGGGATGCGCGACGTCGCACGGGCCAACCTGGCGCTTCATAACGCGCACCCATGGCTGCACGAGTTGATGCCGGTTCGCTCGCCGATGGGGCCCTACGAAGCCCGTAAGCACGAGCTGGAACTACGGGTCGTCGACAAGATCGGCCTGACCGACTTCGAGATGGATCAGTCGCTCGCCCTAGTGCGCACCCATGTCATCCATTCAAGCCGAATAGACTCGCAGTTGCTCAAGGAGCGGGAAGAAAGCGGCCTCGACGACTCCGAATGGTGGCTTGAGGCCATGCCCGTTCTGGAACGGGTGTACGACCCCAGACGGTTCCCGCTCATAGTCAGGGTCGGTACCGCTGCGAATGCGGAGCGGGACGAAGAGTTCTGGGGTCAAGAGATCTTCGAATTTGGCCTGGAACGGATTCTCGATGGGATTGCATCTGTCATTGCCACCCGGGATCCGAAGTGAGCGATCCTCGAGCCGCAGCCCGTTTGCGCCGCTTGAATCATCAGCAGGCCTCGTAGTGTACTGGATTTTTGAGTAGCCTGACACCGTGCTGTCGAACGCCACGAGCTGGGCGATTGCAGCCTTCTTCGCTGATCCGCGATAGGAGCATGGCGCCGATCGTCGTCCACCAAATACCAATAGGCCGGCGACGTCGGGCCTCGACGCACGGCCCCCTGGGTGTCGGTGGTCTACATGGATGTCATCGCCATAGCGGCCTGAAACGTCGAGGCGATCATTCGGGCCGTTGCCGGACAGGGGGCAGTAGCCACCACCACCTCCAAGGCCCCTAGCCCGCCCTCACCCGCGGGCTTTTTGTTGCCACTATCGAACCATGATCCAGCCCAATCGCTCGGGCAGAACCGGCGTGGCTGCGAGGAAGCCCACCAGAGCCCCCAAGCTATGGGTTTCCTCGCAGCACCAGCGACCCCCTACTGCAACATCAACATCTGCAGGTCGATGCCCGACTCGGCGGCCTTCCAAAGATCTGACTTGGCTGGAAAGCTCCAGCCGACAATCTACCTGAGTGTGCCGCCAGCCGACATCGCCCGGACGGAGCGTATCTTGCAAATGAGCATTCAGCGCGTCCACTGAATCGCGGATGCGAGTATTCGGTGGGCACGGCCAGTTCCGATCGATGCCCGGCGGACCTCACGAGCCATGAGTTGGATCAACCCGCTTTGACTTGCGATATGTTCTTATTTCGTTCTATCTTTGTGGTCCCCGTTTTTAATGGAAACGACCAATTTGCCGAGAGCGGGTTTACGCCGGAGACGTCCGGAGGAATAGACAAGTTTTCCTCCAACCATGGTGGCCACCACTTGCGGATGCGCCGGATCGGCGTCATCGACGAGGATCAGGTCCGCCCTGCAGCCGGTATCGAACGATCCGCGATCATTGAGACCGGCGACCCGGGCCGGATTTGCCGAGACCAGATTCCAGATCAAGAGGAAGTCGCTGGCGGCGGGCGAAGACAGCCTGAAGGCCGCATGACAGCATCGGCGGCATCGATCGCGCCATTGTGGCTGCCGCCGCAGCTAAAAGCCCTGTAGCAATGCGGGGCCCATCTCTGCGGCCCTAGCGGAACGATCAACCGACTGCGGTAAGATCGCGGCACTCTGGGCGATTGCCGCCGCCACGGTGTATCCACGATGGCAGCGACAAAATCCGTCTGAAGGTTGGGGATTCAGCGATTGGACGCTGCCAGCTGGATACTACGCGCCTGGCCCCACATATCGATCATCCAACCTGGATATTCCGCTGGCAGCTTGCTGACGTTGGCGATTGCGGCGAGTTCGTCCGTCGCAAGCGCGATGTTTGCCGCGCCCAGATTGTCGACCAGCTGATCCATGCGCTTGGCACCGATCAAGACCGATGAAACGACCTTCTGGTGCAATAGCCAGGCCAACGCAACCTGCGCGATTGAAGCGCCATGGGCACTTGCAATCGGCTGCATGATGTCGAGCGCGTCATAGGTCCGCTCCTGATCGAGCGGTGGAAATGCATTGGCTGCCCAGCGACTGCCTTCCGGCGCATCGCTCCCCCTCCGCTTCTTGCCGCTCAGGAAGCCGCCGGCAAGGGGACTCCACACCAGCAGCCCAAGACCCTGGTCAAGAAGCAATGGTGCAATCTCTCGTTCGAGGTCGCGACCAGCGATGGAATAGTAAGCCTGAACCGAACTGAGGCGGCTAATCCCAAGGCGGTCCGAAATGCCAAGCGCCATGGCGACCTGCCACGCCGCCCAGTTGGAAACGCCGACATAACGAACGTGGCCCTGCCGAACCAGGTCATCGAGCGCTCGAAGCGTCTCGTCCATCGGCGTTGCGGCATCGAAGCCGTGAATCTGGTAGAGATCAATGTGATCGGTGCCCAGGCGCTTTAGGCTGTTCTTCACGGCATCCATCAAATGGCCGCGCGAGGCGCCGGCATCATTGGTTCCCGCTCCCATGGGTCCAAACGCCTTGGTCGCAATAAGATAGCTTTCCCGGGGCGCCCCAAAGCTGCGCAACGCTTCGCCTAGAATGCGTTCCGATTCACCCTGGGCATAGGCGTCGGCGGTGTCAAAGAGATTGACGCCCGCCTCAAGAGCCGTCGAAATGAGCTTGCCGGCTTCAGCCTGATCAAGTGCTCCAAGCGAAGGCTGTCCTGGGTTCTCGCCAAAAGTCATAGCTCCGAATCCAAGCTCGGAAACGAAAAGGCCGGTCGTGCCAAGCCGGTTATACTTCATCCCAATTCTCCAGGTTTGCATTGCCGCTGGCCGCCAGGGTGAACCGTCTGATCGGGTATCGAGGTCCGTGGCAGGTCGATGCGATCTGAGCTTTGTCTAGTGGGAGCGCAGTGTTCGGCGGTAGCCTGATCGATGCAATTTACTGCCCAATCCTCTCTTTCTATGAGAAACGGCTGGTGCCATTCTTCGGCGTATGAAACATTGATCTGCACATGATCAAAGACGTTTCTACCTATTCGGATGCAGACCTTCGCTGCGAGTTGGAGACCCTTATTGCCGACCATTTCGCGGCCAATCGAGGCTCGCAAACGTCTGTGCCCGGCTTAACCGTCGGGTGGATTGCTGAAGCGGTCCCGCCAACGTCGCATATGGCGGAGGCATCGGTCTGCATCTGTGTCCGAGGATCGCGGAAACTAATCCTTGGCGAGACCGTCCATGTGCATGAACCGGACCAATATCTCCTGAACGAGATCGGGCTTCCGACAATCGTCACTATCGAGGAGGCAAGTCCTGACAATCCCTATGTCGCTCTGCGTATTGATCTCGACCTCAACCTTGCACGGCAGGTGATGGCTGAGATCGATATTCGACCGCCTCAGACCGCACAGTCTCCGGCATCAATGTCCTTCGCCATGATAGACCGGGCGTTCCTCGATGCGGTGACGCGTTTGGTGCGCCTCATTAATGCGTCCGGGGACATCTCGTTCCTGAGCAGCCTGATCCACCGCGAGATCCTGTACCGCCTTTTGTCCGGCCCCAGCGGAAACCGGCTGAAGCAAATCGTCCTCTTGGGCTCACAGGGGAACCGGGTAGCCAAAGCCGCGGCCTGGTTGCGTGAGCACTTTGCGGAGCGGCTCAGCATCGACCAACTGGCATCAATGGCTGGGATGGGAATATCGACGCTGCATCGACACTTTCACGATTTTACCGGTATGAGCCCAGTTCAATACCAAAAGCACCTTCGATTGCACGAAGCGCGCCGGCTGATGCTCGAAGAGGACACGGACGTGGGATCGACCGCATTGCTTGTCGGTTACGAGAGTTCAACCCAATTCATAAGGGAATATCGGCGCCTGTTCGGCGCTCCGCCATTTCGCCACACTGCCGTACTTCGAGCAACAGGAAGAAGGAACTCGCTTGTAGTCTAGGTGCTCCCCTGAATGTCAGCTCAAGGGAAAAGATCAAGCCGATCTCAATGTCCTAATGGGGTCGGTTGCCGGCGGTCCGTTTTGGGGCGGGAAGCCGAATGTCGGCTCTTGGGTGTAGAAACGCCAAAGCGGCTGTGAAAGCCATACGGATGGTCGCGAATGGCACCGCTCTGCGTGGTCACGGCGCCGAGGCCATCGCCGGGGCCGCCCTTCCACACCACACGTCCACTGCGGCGAACTTTGATCGTCATGATGTCCTCACTTGCTTAGGTCTTGGAGGCTCTGCAGCTCGACTGTGTCATGGCTGCAGAGATTTGGATTTCACTGCCGTGCCCCGTTTTGGCGATCGCAGCCGGTCGAGATTGGCTGCTCCTGACTTCGGGTCCGTCGCCATGATTGCCCCATAGATTGCGAGACCCGGCGGCATGTGCCTCTTGCCGAGATCGAGTTCACCGCGATGCAGGTAGGCGTCTCCGGCGTTGAAGAGCCAACCCGTGGGTGTGCTCACGGCAACGCCGGCGTGCCCACGCTCTCGCTCCTTCGCACGAGCCATTGTGTTTACACGAGCCAGTGTGTTTAACGGCGTGACCCGCGAGCGGGGCCTGGAATGATCCGGGCCCTTTAATCGCGGTGTCGGCTTTGATCAGGTTCGAGGCAAAGTTGATCATCTCGTCCTGAATGCGGTCGTGGGCGGCGTTGAGCGGGCCTTCGGATCAGATCTGCGCCTGTCCTCCGTCCACGAACACTTCGCTTCCCGTCATGAAGCTGCTGTCGTCCGAGGCCAGAAACAGCGCGACCGCCGCTGTCTCGGAGGGGTCGCCCATGCGTCCCAGCGCCGTGTCGGCGATCATGCCGTCCACCAATGCGTCCTTCATCCCGGTTTTTCCGAGACTGTTCATCAGGCCAGGCGTGACCGTCGGTCCGGGAACGAGGACGTTGACACGGATGCCGGTGCCCTTGAGGTCAACCGCCCAACTGCGCGCGAAATTCCGAACTGCCGCCTTGGAGGCGCTATAGACGCTGAATGCGGCTGATCCCTTGGTGCCGGTGGTCGAACCGGTGAGGATGATCGAACCGCCGGCCTTCATCAGCGGGAGGAACTTCTGCACTGTGAACAGCGTGCCTTTGACGTTGACGTCGAAGACCTTGTCGAAGCTTTCTTCTGAAATCGTACCCAGGGGCGCAAGCGCGCCCAGCCCGGCATTGGCGAAGAGCACGTCGATGCGGCCGTGGGTGGCCTTCACGGTGTCGAAAAGGCGATCCAGATCGCTCAGATTGGAGATATCGCCCTGGATGGCCAGGACGTCACCGCCAATAATTTCGACGGCCTCATCCAACTCCTGTTGCCGCCGGCCGGTGATGACGACCTGGGCGCCTTCGGCGACGAAACGCCTTGCGCTGGCCAAGCCTATGCCGCTGTTGGCGCCTGTGATAAGTGCGATCTTGCCTTCGAGCCTGCCGATGTGAGCCTCCTGAGTTTAGTGACAGTCGAGGAGATAGGGGCTTGCTTTTCATTCCACCAGTATGCACCTTTTGGTAAGTGCCAACAGGAGCCCCACAAAATGGCGGCCATCGCTTTTACTTGCGGCCTGGATGCCGCCCTGGCTGTGATCGGAGGGAAATGGAAGCTCTTGATACTGTTTCACCTCGCGCACGGCACCCGCCGCTATGGCGAATTGAGGCGCGCTGTTGGAAGCGTTAGTGACAAGATGCTCATCCAGCAGCTCAAGGAACTGCACGCCGACGGAGTCATCGACCGGCTCGACTTCAAAGAGATTCCGCCAAAGGTCGAATACTCCCTGACGGCGTTCGGCATAACGCTGGCCAAGGCCTTGGCCCCGCTTTGTGTCTGGGGCACTGAGCACATGTGCGAAGTCGAGACGCTCATGTCCCGCAGGAAAATCTCAGACCAGGATGCTGCCTGATTGTTTTTCTCAGATCATCCGAACCGAGGCCGTGACGTCATGGATGACGACCGACGCGTTCGTGAGCGTGCAGAAGCCACAAGGAGCTGTTCTGGGGTCGAGCGGGCCACCCAAGCCCCTCTTTTGTCTCGAGACGCCCTTCCAGGGTTTGCCGGGTTCCGTTTCCATAATCGGTTCGCTTCGGAGCGTCTGCTCCAGCGCTGACTGACAACATTTGGATAGGCACCAAAGGCGACACCCGCTAAACCTGAGGCAAAACATAGATCCCGCAGGGAGCACTTTTTTGCCGACGACACAGGACCACTCGACCTTCCGCCTCGCCATTGCCGGCGTCACTCATGGGCATCGTTCCCCGATCCACATTCGCCGGCATGCAGCTGGTTGGTGTGGAGGAGGCTCAGACCGATCTGCGCCGGGCCTACGGCGAAAAGCACAACCTCGATCCCTCGCTCCTGTTCAGCGATCTCGATGAGATGCTGGATACCGTCAAGCCCGAGGCGGTTGCCGCCTTCGGATCGATCCGGGATCATCTTCGCGTGGTTGAGTGTTGTGCGCCGCGCGGCATCCACGTCATGGTCGAGAAGCCAATGGCGATCAGTGTGGCCGATGCCGAGCGGATGGCAGCGCTGGCACACCAGCATGGCATCCACCTGCTCACCAATTACGAGACCACCTGGTACGCCAGCAC
The DNA here is from genome assembly GCF_028290625.1 of Devosia sp. GTDB lineage: Bacteria > Pseudomonadota > Alphaproteobacteria > Rhizobiales > Devosiaceae > Devosia. The sequence goes on along the minus strand of NZ_JAQGJM010000008.1, from coordinate 70,984 downwards.
CCATGAAGCGATTGCACGCACCAGCGACGTGGCCGTCTTTGGCAAGATACGCAAGGTTGTTTTCCACGATGGTCATCCGGGCCCCGTCGAAATCGGCTGCAGTCCCGAATTTCTCTCCTGGCTTACCGATCCGGCGCAATCGGGTGGCGGCGCATTACCCGATTTCGGGTGCTACGGCGCCAATCTGATGACCCGGATAATGGGCGATGCGCAACCGCTGCGGGTCACTGCGGTCATCCACCAATTCAAGCCGGACATCTATCCGAGGGTCGAAGATGATGCGACGATTCTGGTGTCCTACGCCGATGCCGAGTGCGTAATCCAGGCATCGTGGAACTGGCCGGTGAGCCGCAAGGACATCGAGATCTATGCCGAGCGTGGCTATCTCGTGGCCATGAATGGCCGCGATATCCGGGCCCGCATGGGCGATAAGGCCGAAGAACATAATGAGACGCTGCCGCCGCTGCCGGCGCCGCTCAACGATCCGTTCGCACATTTTGCGGCCGTCGTTCGCGGTGACATCACGCTCGAGCCATATGATGTTGCCGGCATGGCCAACAATGTCACGGTGGTGAGAATCCTCGAGGCGGCCCGGCAGTCGGCGCAATGCGGCCAAGTCGTCACCCTCGCGACGGACTGAGCCGGCGACTGTGCCGCGCCGTCGATCCCAGCCGGTGTCGACCAGAATGTGTCAGCCGATATGGTGGAAAGGTGCGTGACCGCCGGCCGCCGGAGAGCTGGTGCGCTCGCTGCTCCGCCACGGGCGAACCATGATGGACGTCGCCCAATCCTATAGTGTCGGGAGAACGGCCACGCCGCCTTTCCGGTCCCGCTGAGGCCATATTCAACCTTCGGAACAATCCTGCTGACCGGCGGCGGCGTGGCGCTGACGCCGATGGCTGCAATGATGACGCTGTCGGTCGGCAAAGTGGCCTTGCGCTCGATTGCCAAGACATTATTTGCGTCGCTTGCGGACAGCGGCGTCCACATCGCCACCGGCACTGGTTAGTCGGGGGGTGGAACCAAACTCTTCCCCGGCCGCCAACATCGGTGACGCGTTCTGGATGTTGCATGCCCGGAATCGAGCCGATTGGACCTGGGAGATGGTGGTTTCGCTATAGCGCCGGTGGAGGCAATGTGGTCGCTGAACCGTCGATCGGCCGGAGCTAACGGTCGTTCGCGCAAGTCAACGCGGCCGGCCCATACTGCATGTTATACGAATCCGCCGGCCGCTTCGCGCACCTTATCGGCCATTAGGGCGGGGCGATTGCGCCCTGAAGTTGCCATAAGTTTTTGGGGCGGCGATGATCAACAAGGGATGCGGAGAGGTCACATCAAGCTGATGCCTAACGGCAGTTATGGACTTTGCTGTCGCTGGGAGCTACGCGGCCAGAACCGTGGAGGTATCGACAACCTTTGCAAAATCTGCTTCCAAATGCGCCATCGTCACATCGAAAATGACTCGGGCAGATCGGCCTGCGGCTGGTAGATCGAAGCCGATCACGGCATCATGAACAACCGTCACGTTGAAACCCAGATCAGCACCGCTAAGAACAGTGGTGTTGACGCAAAACCCCGCCACTGCACCCGTTACAAGCAAGTCGGTGATGCCTGCGCTGCGCAAATACCCTGCCAGACCGGTCGAGACGAAACCGGATGACGTTCGTTTTAGGAAAACAGGTTCACGCCAATGGCCTCGCACACGGCATAGTTGGATAACCCGCCGCATCCGCGTTGAGCGGCGAGGCCTTGTCTTCATCGCGGTGCCGGATATGGATGACTGGCAGTCCCCTTTGGCGGAAAGCTTCGGCAAGTGTAGCAATCCGGCTTGGTGGGTCGGCGTTCACGCAATCCCGGCCCCCTTCAATGCGATGCTGCATCTCCATTTGCATGTCGATGATTATCAATGCCTTCAAGGTGCCGCCTCCTGTAGCTGTGCTCGCTGATCTAGCACTTTTGGGCGACCGTCCGCAAAGGGCGGTGGGCTCAACAGGTGAGCGCACCGCTCGAAGCAGACGTTTCGAATGAAAAGTGCCTATGTCCGAAATGAGGTCAAGTGGTCGTCAATTATCGAGCTGGTTGAACAGCAGCTATCCGCCTTCGGCCCTCAGGAGTCGTCAGTCGGCAGACGGCCCGCCGTTCCATACCAGATATCATGCGAATCCGTTTCGCGCCGAGATCGTCACTGCAGTACTCGGCGATATCCGGAACGCGGCCGAGAGCAGGCTGACCCCTTCGGGCTTCTTGAAGCGAAAAGCGGTCATACAAACCGGTTGGCTAATGCCCTTCAATTGCCAAAATGAACTGTCGAAGCGGCCGCCTCATCAAAAGTCGGCCGCGCGGGGAGGCCGCCGTGTCATGCCCGGCCCGCACGTCCGGCAATGCTGGTGATGGCTCGGAGCGAAGCGCTGACGATATTCCGATCTATTCCAACGCCAAAAATCGTCCTGCCATCCGGGAGCCCGGCTTCGACATAGGCGGCTGCCTGCGCATCGGATCCTGCACCCAGCGCGTGCTCGTGATAGGAGAGCACGGCGATATCGGCGATACCGGCGCACCGTAGTGCGTCGACGAAGGCATCGAGCGGACCGCTGCCATGGCCTTCGATGACGCGCTCGTCGCCGCGATCTGCAATCGTCGCATTGAGCGAACGCCCATGGGCGTCGGGTAAAGAGCGGTATTCGACAAGATCGATCGCGCCCTCGCTGAGATAGGTTTGGCAAAACATAGTCCAGATCTCCTGGGAACTGGCTTCCTTACCCGTGCGATCGGTCCATTCCTGGACAATGCGGCTGAATTCGACCTGAAGTGCGCGCGGCAGCTCAAGACCGTGGTCTGCGTTCAGCAAATAGGCAATGCCACCCTTCCCCGACTGGCTGTTGACGCGAATGACTGCTTCATAAGTACGGCCGATGTCCTTGGGATCAATTGGGAGATATGGCACTTCCCAGAGCTCGTCGTTCCGCTTGGCCAACGCCTCGAAGCCCTTTTTTATCGCGTCCTGGTGCGAGCCCGAGAATGCCGTGAAGACCAGTTCGCCAGCATAGGGATGACGGGGATGCACCGGCAGCCGGTTGCAATACTCGACCGTCTCGACGATCGCACCGATGTCGGAGATGGTCAGCTCGGGATCAACACCTTGGCTGTAGAGATTCAACGCTAGCGTCAAAAGATCGACATTGCCGGTGCGCTCGCCATTGCCGAACAAGGTGCCCTCGACCCGCTCGGCGCCCGCCAGGACAGCGAGTTCGGCTGCGGCGACCCCGGTTCCGCGATCGTTGTGCGGATGCACCGACAGCACGAACCGGTCTCGGCCGGTGATGTGGCGACCGAACCATTCGATCTGGTCCGCATAGACATTGGGCGTAGCCATCTCGACTGTCGCCGGCAGGTTCAGGATCGCCTTCTTTTCGGGCGTCGGTTCCCAGACTTCGAGCACGGCCTCGCAGATATCGACCGCGAAATCGAGCTCGGTACCGGTGAAGCTTTCGGGTGAATATTCATGGATGATCTCAGTATCGCGCACCTTGGATGCCAGCTCGCCGATCAGCTTGGCACCCGTCACCGCTAGGTCGACGATCCCAGCGCGATCCTGCTTGAACACGACGCGGCGTTGGAGCTCGGAGGTGGAATTGTAGAGATGCACGATCGCGCGTGGCGACCCCTCGATGGCATCGAAGGTTCGTCGGATCAGCTCGGGGCGAGACTGCGTCAGCACTTGGATGGTGACATCCTCGGGCACGAGATCGCCCTCGATCAGTTCGCGCAGGAAATCGAAATCCGTCTGGGACGCGGCCGGAAAGCCAACTTCGATCTCCTTGAAGCCGAGGCGGACCAGAAGGTCGAACATGCGGCGCTTGCGCTCGGCACCCATGGGCTCGACCAGTGCCTGGTTGCCGTCGCGCAGATCGACGCTGCACCAGGTGGGTGCACGCTCGATCACACGGGATGGCCAGGCGCGGTCGGATAATTGGATAGGCTGATAGGAACGATACTTGTGAATCGGCATGGTTGCCATGGCAGGAACTCCTGAGGCGAGTGGAACGCGGGACGTCAGTAACTGGCGGCTGCTATTGGCAGCGGCCGGTACTAAGTCGCGCAAGAAACCCGGGCAGGAGTGACCAATGACGGCAATTGAGAGGGAACATGGGAGAAACGAGCTTTCCGGGAACGAGAGACCAACAAAACGACCGGCGCGGTCAGCGCGCCGGGTTGCTAAGTCGTAGTTGGCCCAGAATTTTGCTCATTACGGCTAGAGGGTAACGGCCGCACCCCCGCGCGTCAACTCACTGCGGTACCGCGATGCTTCACGGCCTGCCTACGACCGACCGTCTGCAGCCGCATCCCGCCCTTGGTCAAATCGCTGCTGTGCGTCCTCGATGATCGTCCGCTTGGCGCTGGCCCAGCCAGCGAGGATCGAGAGGGGAACGGTCAGGGATTGGCCGAGTTCGGTCAGCTCGTAATCGACCCTTGGCGGGGTGGTGGCGAAGGCGGTGCGGTTGACGAGGCCATCGCGTTCGAGGCCGCGCAGGGTGATGGTCAGCATGCGATGGGAAATGCCGGGGATCACCCGCATCAAGTCGTTGAACCGCAGCGAACCGGTCGATAGATGCCCGACCACCATCACCGTCCATTTGTCCCCGATGCGGCTGATAACATTGCCCAGCGCGCGGCATTCCTGGGCGGGGACATCGCCCCTCGTCTCGCCAAGCACAGCTGCCAATCGCGCCTCCTCCGGCTTCAATACGATCATGGCTGATCGTGACGCACTATTTCATGCGTTCTTGCAGGGTCGTCTAGTTACCAACATATACTGACGAACAAACAGTGCGTGAATTATTTCCGCACGCCTTTGCCCGGAGAAAAACACCATGCTGAACGATATCGCCCAGCGCCTGCAGCAATTGGAAGACCGCGTTGCCATCAGTGAGCGCGTCATCAAATATGCGGTCGCCATCGATCGGGCGGATTGGACGATGTTCCGCGATTGCTTCACCGATACGGTCCATGTCGATTTTTCCGCGGCCGGCCTGCCAGCGAGCGATTTCGATCGCGACACCTTCGTGTCCTTCGCCAAAACCGGCCTCAGCACCTATGCCGCACGCCAGCATCTCAGCCCCAATCACATCATCACCTTCAGCGATAGCGATGCGAACCGGGCGACCTGCCAGTCCTATATGTATGCCCAGCACTACCAACCCGGCGCTGCCGCAGGCGATGTCTTCCTGATGCACGGCGCCTACACCAACGAAATGGTCCGCACCGCGGATGGCTGGAAAATCGAACGGCTGACTCAGCATCTCAGCTGGATGGACGGAGCGCCGGCTCAACAGGACTGAACCCGCGACTGGGGCTCCCCCGCCTTCCCTGATCCAGCTCGGTGACGATCACTTGGTACTGCGCCAGAAAGAGACCATCTATTTGGTAGACGCAATTGCCGGCCCGCAACAGAGCCCGTTGCCCGCTCAACAACCCGTTGAGGCCGTGAAATGCCAGAGCACAAGCGCTACATCGCGACGCCCACAGGTTTTCTCATGGTGCTGCGCCAGGGTGACGACGTCTTCGTCAGGCTTGAGAGTCTGATGAGGGACGAGGCGATCCCCTCAGCGACAATTGCTGGCTTCGGCTTCGTCCACAAAGCGACTTTCGGCTTCTTCGATTTCGATAAAAAGCAGTATCGGCCGAAAACGATGGAAGACCTCGAGTTGACCAACTTAACCGGGACTTTGGCGTGGAAGGGCGGCATGCCGGCAATCCACGCTCATGGTGTTGCCGGCGACGACAGCTTTCGCACCTTCGGCGGTCACTTGCTGGCGCTCGAGGTGGGACGCGGCTCTGTGGAGATCAGCGTCACCGTGCACCCGACCCGCCTTGAACGGATCGTTGATCCCACAATCGGCGCGAACGTGCTCCAACTGTGAACGGCAGCGTTCGTCTGGTCGCTGGGGGACCAAGGCGCTACCGGCCCTAAGTGACTCCCAAGCGCTCGTCGATAGCGGACGGCGCACGTCTGTCACTTCACTGAGCGCGGCAAGGCGCATCGCTGCAACCGAAGGTAGAGGCAGCGGCAGGGGCCGTTAGGCCAAAAGCGCGCAGCGGCGATATGCAATATCTAATGGCTGCCCAGCCCAGAGAGGAGCTTTCTGTCAATGCTGAGGTCTGGGTGGCTCCGCCAGCATTTTGGTCATCATCTCAATGATGCTGGTTTCGTCGTACGGCTTGAAAAAGAACTTTGCCCCTGCTGGAAGCTGGCTTTCCGCCAGAATGGCTTTTCCCGAGGCTACAATTAGATGAACCGGTGGCCACCGGTCACGAATATAATGCACCAGTTTCAGGCCATCCATGGTGCCCGGCATCTCGACATCGGTGAACACCAGACGGATGTCTGTGCGCGACTCCAGGATCATGATCGCCGCGTCCGCGCTCTGCGCCTCCAGAGCTTCGAAACCCGCCGAGTTCACGATGTCCAAAGCACCTTGTCGAATGAGCACGTGGTCTTCGACGACAAGAACGACGGGTCTACTGGGGGACATTGCATTTTCGAGCTTTGCTGAAAATCTTTGCGCAAGCATTGGATCGTCTTCCGAAAACGAGTTAAGCGGTTTCGAGAACCACATCAGCATCGACGACCGATATTTGGCGGTGAGCAACTGAAACGGCCGTCCCTGGTCTTTCGTTTGAGATCGCCACCTTGGCCTCGAGCCGTTTCGCGAGGGCTTCGACAATGTTAGTCCCGAGTCCTGGCTTGGCGTCTTCCATGTTCTCCGGCATCCCCATTCCATCGTCGCTTACCGACAAGGTCCAGTTCGGTCCCTGTGAGTGGTAGGCGACGTTGATTGTCCCATGCCGATGATCCGGAAAAGCATGTTTGAGCGCGTTGATAACCAGCTCGGTGACGATAAGACCGAGGCTTACGGAAACGTCGGCGTCGATAACGCTTTCGTCTACCTCGACCTCAATCGAGAGCTGCTTGTGGTCATGAACCATTGATGCGCTCAGGCTCTTGCAGAGCTGAACCAAGTATGGTGCCAGCTCAACTTCGCCAAGGGTGGATGCCGCGAGCTGCTTCTGAACCGCTGCAATCGACATCACCCGATGGTGGGCGTCATGCAGGTGACCGCGTGTCTCTTCTGATTGAACCTTACGGGCGCTTTGCATCAACACACTGGCGATAATCTGTAGGCTGTTGGCGACGCGGTGCTGGACCTCACGCAGGAGAATGTCCTTCTGCCTCACCAAGTCGTCTTTGAACTTCTCGTCCGCATGAGCCTGCGTCATATCCGCGACAGCCATCACTAAGAGAACTTGATTTTTGTCGGAGTAGTCGAGCTTGTGGGCGCGGATGACCAAATGACAGACTGGCTCGCCCTGTCGATTTAGGTCCATCTCATAGGCTTCTATCTCGGCCGCGCCGGACGCGGTTGCTTCCAGCAGGGACATGAGCTGAGGTGCCGCCCACTCACCAGCGCCGACCTTGGCCAGTTCCTGTCCGGAAATACTTGCTGGATCGATTCCAAAGTCCCTGCAAAACGACGCACTCGCGGCGACCACCCGCAATTCCTCGTTGAGGAGCAAGAGCGGTGTGCTGGATGACGATATGACAGCCAGCGTCAGGCTCAGGGCAGCTTCGGGATGCAGATTTATTGGGGCAACCATGAATGGGCCTCCGGTGCCGGAGGCTCGCAAAGCGAAAGCCATATACGGCGAGCTAAGTATCACAATTTACTTGGGGCCCTGACCGAAACGCCTCCGCCACAAAATGGTTGCGAATGAGCCTTAGCCGGCAACAACGCGTCTTGAAATCGACAGGAATGGTCAGCTTTCTTCGTATTAGAGGCGTCCAAAGCTAATCGGCCGATCGCATTACTTTCAGCCAAGCTGCTTATCGCGGCAGCCTGTCCCTGCTGGGGCATCGACAACGCGCAAACTGTCAAGAATGGCGAATGGTTAGTTTCGATTCCGAGGCGACTGTCCTGCCGGCGTGTGACTTCGGCCCGCTCGCAATCGTCGCGTCGATCACTTTGTTCCAATTATTAACTCCATCGTCAGTCTCCAGGCCCACCTATGGGGGAGGAGACCCCAATGGACTTGATCTGGCATTCGCTTATCGGCAATCTTGCCGTCAGCGCTCTGACTATTTCGCTGTGGGTGCATGTGAAACGCCATCTGGGCGACAGACTGTTGCCGATCAAGACAGTCATCTTCGGCGGTCTTCTGGGCATCGGCGCCGTTGCGACCATGCTTCTCTCAATCGAGATACGCCCCGGTGTCTATTTTGACTTGAGATCCTCATTGGTCGGAACGGCCGCGCTGTTCGGCGGGCCGACTGCCGCGGTTCTCAGCCTGCTGCCTCCCCTTCTCTTTCGCCTCTACTTGGGTGGCCAGGGGGCCTTGGCCGGCAGCATGGCGCTGGCCGCGAGTGCCCTCATGGGACTGGCGGGTCATTTTTGGTTCCGGGGAAAAGCCGTCAGGCTTTGGGGCGTCGTCCTGCTGTCATGCGGCATCGCGGGATTCACGCTTCTCAGCCTCCAGCTCATCCCCGACATTGCGAGCCAAAGCGCATGGCAGACTGTGGCCATGCCGGTGTGTCTGCTCAGCTTCGCCGCTACGCTCGTGGCCGGATACTTCATCGTGGCGGCCAGCAAAGAGGCCTCTGAGAGGGAGATCATCACAACAGCATTCGTCCAGACTCCTGACTTCGCTTACGTCAAGAACCGCAAGAGCCAGTTTGTGGCGGTCAACACTACGACAGCGACCTTCAACGGCTTCGACGAACCGGGTGAGATGGTCGGGTTGACCGATTTCGACATCACCGACGCCGAGCGCGCTCGCCAGCTTTACGCCGCCGAACAGGACAGCATGGAAAACCGTCGCTCCATCACCGATGTCGAGGAGATGGTGACGGACGCGAACGGTGAGGACCGGTGGTATTCGACGTCCAAGACGGCCCTCATTAGTCATGAGGGCGAGGTGATCGGCATCGCGGGCGTGACCAGGGACATAACCCGCGACAAGCAGATCGCGGCTGACCTCCGGGAAAGCCGCAACCGGCTGAGCTACGTGATGACCGAAATGGCTGACGGCATAGCCCTCTTCCACAAGGAGGGAACGCTGATGTTTCTGAACGACCGCTATCGCGACCTGTTTCCGCTGACCAAGGCTGTCCGCCGGCCGGGCATGGACCTGAGGGATATCCTGCAGGCAGTTCAGGACACTGGCGAGCAGCTGGGATTGCCCGATGATCGCAGGGCATGGTCCGACGCGGCGATGGATGCTCTCAAGGACGGCGGGAACGAACAGATACAAATGTTCGACGGACGCTGGCTCAACCTGCGCACCCGTCCGACGCTCGAGGAAACTGCCATCGTCATCGTCTCGGACATCTCAGACGCCAAGGGCATGGAACTTGATCTGCGATCGACGACAGAGAAACTCCAGCACCTGTCCGAGGTGGACGCGCTGACCGACCTGCCCAACCGGCGAACCTTCGACAGCGTCCTTTCAAGGGAAATCGCCCGGACCGACCGCAGCGGCACGCCGCTCAGCCTCCTCATGATCGACGTCGACAAGTTCAAGGCCTACAATGACGCCTATGGACACCCGGCGGGAGACGAATGTCTCCGAACAGTTGGGCGTTGCATGAAGGAGGCAGTCAATCGCCCCATGGACCTGGCTGCCCGTTATGGCGGGGAGGAGTTCGCCGTCGTGTTGCCCGATACCGACGAGGACGGCGCCTACCACATTGCGCTGACGATCGCTAAACGCCTTCGCGATGAGAACTTGCCTCATGGGGCCAGCGAGAAAGGTCGCGTCACGGTCAGCATCGGGGTCGCCTCGTATTGTGAGGGCCAGCACCAGCGGACTGCGATCGACCTGATATCCAGGGCAGACCAGGCGCTGTATGGCGCCAAGGCGGCGGGCCGCGACCAGGTGAATGGTCGCATACATCCCGAAGCCGTGGAAATGGCCCGACCCAAGCCACCGGTCCGCTGCCGCTTGTGACGACGACGTGGCCCATTCCCGACGTGGAGGCGGCAGCAGTCGTTCCCTGAAGCGGACAGCCGAGTGGCCGTCCTGCGCCCCGTTCCAGCCATTCACGTATCTGAAGTCAGTTCCCAAAAGCAGATGAGGTGGATGGCTCCCGCTCCCGGCATCTGAGTGCCAAAGTGGGCTTGCTATCAGGCAACCCGAGCGAAGGAGCCATCCGCCATGCAGATTACCACCGTGGGCCTTGATCTGGCCAAGCGTGTTTTTCAAGTTCATGCCGTTGACGCGTCAGGGGGCGTCGTCGTGCGCAAAGCGCTGCGGCGATCACAAGTTCTGCCGTTCTTCACCAAGTTGCCACCCTGTCTGATCGGCATGGAAGCGTGCGGGACATCGCACCATTGGGCTCGGGAGCTGACCAAGCTGGGCCATGAGGTTCGCATGATGCCGCCAGCCTATGTGAAGCCCTATGTGAAGCGCGGCAAGAACGATGCGGTGGACGCGGAAGCGATCTGCGAAGCGGTGACCCGCCCCACCATGCGGTTCCTGGCGATGAAGTCTGCCGAGCAGCAGGCGGCATTGTCCCTTCATCGTTCGCGTAATCTCCTGGTCAAGCAGCGCACGCAACTGGTCAACATGATCCGAGGCCTGCTGGCCGAGTTCGGTATCGACATCCCTGAAGGTTTGTTGCGGGCGCTTGGGCTGGCACGCCAGATCGCCGCGAAGGAAACGACGCTCGATGTGCCGCCGATGGCGATGCAGATTCTGGGTATGTTGTGTGGACAGGTCCTCGATACGCACGTCAGGGTCCAGATGATAGACCGTTCGATCCTTGCGCTGCAAAGAACTGACGAGGTGGCACGGCGTCTATCGACTATTCCTGGCATTGGCCCGGTCGGTGCAACAGCACTGGCGGCATCGGTCGCTGATCCAAGCCAGTTCCGTTCGGGTCGTGAGTTTGCCGCCTGGCTGGGGCTCACACCCTCGCAAAACTCCAGTGGTGGTAAGGACCGGCTGGGCCGCATCACCAAGATGGGTGACCGGTATCTGAGAAAGCTTCTGGTGATTGGCGCCACCTCGCTGATCCGCCGAGCGCGGCACAAACCCGAGACGGCCGATCCGCGCCTCCTTGCCCTGCTGGCCCGCAAACCAGCCCGCGTGGCGAGTGTAGCCATGGCCAACAAAATGGCCCGCGTGGTCTGGGCGATCATGGCTCGCGGGGAGACATATCAGGCCCGCCATGCCCCGATCCTTGCAGCCTAAAGTCGCGACGGAGATGAAACCTTGAAGCAAAATCCAGTTCGAGCCGGTCGGCCGGCTCCCTGAGGTTGTGAGAGCGAAGCGATGTGATGGCGAAACCGGTCAGGCCGGAAACAGGGACAACCCGTCGGATGTCGGAGGCATCATAGCCTGCAAAGCAGATTGGGACCTTGTTCGCCGACCCCATCAGGGCCAGCAGTCTCCAATGGCTGCATCAACAGGCCGGACACAAGACTGCACCCGACCAACGCGCCAACGTCGAAATACCTCTTGCAATGCGGGGGCCATCCACAGAAGACATCGACCTGCCGCAGGCAAGATGGCAAATGCGGAGTGGACGTTGCAATAATCGCTTTGGCCGAAGGAGTAATGCAATGATATCTTACAGTATCATACCGTCGTCTGCTGGAGGGAGGCGCCGTTGGACCTGATCGTGCAGCGCATCGGAGGCGGGTGGGAGGCGAGTTACGACGGTAAGACCTGGCGCGCAGGGGTTGGCTACAACGGTATCCAGCGTGACAAGGCCGAGGGCGATGGGGTCAGCCCCGCAGGCTGCTGGCCGATCCGGAGAGTGCTCTATCGCGCCGACAAGCTCGGCGCGCCACCCCACTCGGTGTTCACAACCGCGGCGATTGATCCGCAGGACGGCTGGTGCGACGCGCCGGAACATCCGGATTACAATCGCCCGGTACGACTGCCGTTTGCCGCTAGTCGCGAGGAATTATGGCGTCAGGACGACCGCTACGACATCGTCGTGGTGCTGGGCCATAACGACAATCCGATCATTCCGGGCGGCGGCAGCGCCATCTTTCTGCATGTCGCTAGCCCCGGCTACGGCTCGACGGCGGGCTGCGCTTCAATGACACACGACGATCTGCTGGAATTCCTCGTCATGGCCGCGCCGGGAACGCGCCTTTGCTTTCAGGGCGAGTGAACAGCGCTGGGATCATCAATCGCGCCAACCTGCACGGCGCGCTCAACTTGAGCCTTCTACGAAATCATGCGAATGAGGCGGGTCTGCGCCCCATTTCAGCCGTTCAAACGACGTCTGCGATTTCCTATAAGCGGCCATTGCCGTCCGGGTGGAGCAGCGACTAGTTTGGGGTGGTTGGCGGACTGGCGGCTTTCGGGCAAGATTATAAGCGGACATCAGCGCGCATTGTGAGGACTAACGGCCGAATGTTTCGCGTCAGGAGCGCCACTCGGGACGACGCGGTTAGCCTGATCGCAGTATGGCGGGAAACGTGGCCAGCGACTTATACTGCCACGCTCGGCGCACGTGCCGTCGAAGTCATGCTTGACGATCTGGATCGGCACGGAACCGCAAGCCTTCTTCCGGAGATAGGCGCAAAAGGTTTGTGCCTTCTGGACGGGAACGAAGTTGTGGGGACCGCTATCCATTCTGTCGGTCGATCCGTGGTCTACCTTTGGGGCATGTACGTGATGCCGCGATATCAGCGTTCCGGTGCTGGCACTTTACTCTACCGAAGCGTTCAGGAAGCCGCACGAGGACAACCCGTCGAAGTTCGAGTTGTGCGGTCCAGCAACCAAGCTGTGAACTTCTATCGGAAATTGGAGTTTCAAACGGTTGGGGAAGAGGCAACCGAGATCATGCCGCACGTCCAAGCCGTTTGCCTTACTATGAGGCACCCCGCGTGAATCATTGTTCGGAAATGGCTCCGTCGGCCTCTGAAAGGGGTGGATAGCGGTCGGTCCGCTTTTGGGCAGCCACGCAGACATTCCACGATGGGAACTGCGGCACGCGGAGGGCGATCTCTTTACTACCGCCACCGTATTCTCTAGGCCCCCGCCGGGGATGCGCCACAAGTCGATCTGCGTCCGCCCATCACCTCTTCTACCATGCGTCGTCGCTCAACAATGAATGGTTATCCCGCGACAATCGTTAGGTGTTTTCGATGACGAGACAGCGCGTTCTGACTTCGGCGAAGGTCATAGTTCTGGCAATCTGCGCATTTCAGATAATGTTAGTCTGGATACCGTTCTTCAGCACGAGGGTTGGGTACACTCTGCTTCCCATTTCAAGAGAAAGTACGCCTCTCATATCTCTGGTTGCCAGCTTGTGCTGGCTAGTCGCGGTTATCGTTGCGAATGGCCACGGCAGCAGAAATGCGGGTAGGCTCTGGCTGACGTTTCCCCTAGGCGTGCCTTATCTCGCAACTTTCATAATCATGATTGCGATGTGGCCAAAGTTCTGACGTTGGCCCGGGACCGTCTCGTATGCGGCACCGTTACGTCTGCTTTGATGAAGTTGGACCAATGACGCGAACGTCTGAAATGGGATCGGAAGCGGCCGGACAGGAGCGCGTCCCATTCTGGCCATCTCGCCGGCTTTTCCGACTTCCCAAAAGCGGCCGCTTGACTGTAGCCACCTAGATGGAGGTGACGGTAATTTAAGCCGGCAGATGCGGCACGGCTTTGAAGCCGTCGCCGATGTGAGCATCCTCGGTTGGGACCTTAAGATTGGCGTGTCGGCCGCCATGTACACCTCTCGCGCTTCCATATAACACGGCATGGTCGGCGTGGCGTGCGCCCATGCAATGTTAGTCACGCCGCCCCACGTTCAGCGAGCTCACCTGGAGATGAGAATGCGTCTTTTGCCTATTGTTGCGGCGCTGTTGCTGGGTTTTGTCGGATCAGCGATGGCACAAAGCTTTGACACGCCGGAGGCCATGCTCACAGCGCTCCACGCACCGTATCTCAGCGACGAAATTCCGGAGAACAGCGAGATATTCCGCTCCCAAGCGCTGAACGCACTCTACGAAGCCATCGATTTTGATCCTGTCATCAATGGTCAGGATTGGATAATTGCCGATTTCGCCATCGGCAAGATCCAAGTTGACGGGGACACCGCGATAGCGCGGGTAACTTTCAAGAATTTCGACACAGCCAATACGTTGGATTTCACGTTGGTCAACGAGGACGGCTGGAAATACGACAACATCGTTGCGAGCGGTGGCGACAATGAATACTCGCTAGTGGATGTCTTTAAGGACTACGAGTAACTGCACCGTAGCCTACTGGAGACTTCTCGCTTTCCTGGCCGATGCTTGCTTAATAAGCGCAAGACGAACCGTCCCGCTTGAGCAAAATCTTTACGGACTTTTCAAGGACCCGTTGATTTTGCAAGGACTTGAGAATAACGCCGAGTATCAACACTTGCGGGCGAGGCGTATTGGGCCGCCTCGGGCCCGCATTTTATTTGCCCTCGGGGAGGCAGACCATGAGCGACACATTTACCACGACAACCCACCAATCCTGGTTCAGCCGCATCGGCAATTCCTTTGCGGGGGTGCTGATCGGACTGGCGCTCATCGTCGGCATGATCGCTTTGCTGTTCTGGAACGAGGGCCGCGCCGTCCAGACCGAGAAGACGCTGGCCGAAGGCGCAGGCGCCGTGGTGCTGGTGGAAAATGCGCCGGTTGACCCCGCCAATGAAGGCAAGCTGATCCATGTCACAGGCCCGGTCGTTACCGGTCAGGTGCTGACCGACGACGCCTTTGGCATTCAGGCCGAGGGCATTCGCCTCGTGCGCAATGTCGAAATGTTCCAGTGGGTCGAGGAGGAAAGCTCCAAGAAGCAGACGACGCTGGGCGGCGGGGAAGAAACCGTCACCACCTACGCCTACACGAAAGAGTGGAAGGAAGGGCGCGTCGATTCCTCCGAATTCAAGCAGCCCGACAACCACCAGAACCCGCAGGCCGCGCTCGATAGCCAGATTTTCCAGATCGATGATGGCAAGCTCGGCGATTTTGCGCTGACCGAAAGCGTGCTCGACGACGTTGGCGGCGCCAAGGATTATCCGATCAAGAGCGCCGATCTCGGTGCCGTGACGGCCGCCAACCCGCTGGGTGCGCCCGTATCGCTGATCGATGGCGTCATCGTGGCCGGCGAACAGCCGGCCGCGCCGAGCGTCGGTGATCTCAAGATCGCCTATCAGCTGATCCCGCTTGGCGATATCAGCGTCATCGCCCAGCAGTCGGGCGATAGCTTTGCGCCCTACCAGACCAAGGCGGGCGATACGCTCCAACTCGTCGATAGCGGCGTCGTCGCTGCACCGGCCATGTTCAAGGCGGCCGGGGATGAAAACAACGTCATCACCTGGATCATCCGTGGCATCGGCCTGTTGCTGCTTATCACCGGCTTTGCTCTCGTCACCGGCCCGCTCAGCGTCATCGCCAGCGTCATTCCGTTCCTCGGCTCGATCGTCGGCTTTGGCACCGGCATCATCGCCTGGATCATGGGCCTCGCCGTCGGCACGCTGACCATCGCGACTGCCTGGCTGTTCTATCGCCCCCTGCTGTCGTTGATCATCGTGGCCGTTGGAATCGCTCTGGTGTTCGGCATCATCCAGCTCGGCAAGGCTCGCACCAAGGGCAAGGCAGCCCCGGCTGCCGCCGCTTAGGAAAGACATCGACATGGTCCGAACCGCGCTCCACCTCGCTATCTTTTCGATATTGGTTCTTGGCGGTTCGGCCCTTGCGGAAGACGCCCCTGCCGCCGGGGTGCTCCGCACCTTTGGCGATTGGGCCGTCACTTGGACCGAGCAAGGATGGCTGAGATACCGCTTGCCTAGTGCGGGCTAGTTTCGGCGATATAATTTGCACCGGTCGGCGTCACGACGCGGGGGCTCGCCGAAAAGGCGTTTGTATTCCCTGCTGAATTGCGAGGTGCTCTTATAGCCTCAGCGTTGCGGCGTGCACCAGCCAGTAGCTCTAGAGTGCTTCGTCCATATCCATACCGTAAGCTATTGCGGCATAATAAAGGGGCCGAACACCATGCGACTACTAATGATCGTTGTAGCATTGCTGGCCACCACCTGCGCTACGTCGGCGCGGAATATCACCCGATGCTTGATCGAGGTGGACGGTACGACTTGGGCAGATGGCCCGTGCGAATTTAATCCCCTCGATGAGGGCTACGCCAGCTTCCAAGTCGTCGAAAAGGCCGAGCCTCAGACGTTCGCTTATATCTATGTGAACCAGTACGACGAGCCGACGCATGGTGTTTGGAATGGGGGTGAAGGCGCCACCCATGCCCATGATCGCCTCGGCGAGCTCCGCAAGGATGGCGCTTGCTGGGTGAACGAACGGGCAAAGGTGTGCGCTTGGCAGTGACCCGGTATTGCGGGAATTTCCGATATTGAGAGACGATGTGGTGAAGGGTAATCCACCCTCGGTATGGAGCCTTCGTGACGTCTGCTTCGCAGTGGCTCGTTTTCGATTATTCTGCTGCAGCGGCGTTTGCGGTCTTAAGTGTGAACCAACCAGTCATCGCTTGAATGATGCCCCAGAGTTTGCCTGGGATTTGGAGGTCCGAGACATCGGCGGGATCAAGTGCCATGGCAATGCTCGTATCGCTACCGGCTTTGGCAAGCTCGACCCAGTTGGGGTTGATGACAAGGCCGCGACCCACTGCAACAGCGGCAAGGCCGAGAGCCAGCGCCGTATCGGCCTGTGCAGGGATCAGTATCTGGCCTGCGGCAAAGACAGGAAGGCGCCCTGCCACGTGATTGAGGACGACCTGTATGATGGTCTCGGATCCCGAGCCGCCGATCGGCTTATTCTGGAGGACGCTACCGAGCGAGACATGCACGTAATCCACTTCGGCAGCAATCAGCCGGTCGATCAGAATGAGGCTGTCATCAATGCGCAGACCGTCCTCTTCAGGTTCTTCAACCGAAATACGATAGCCGAGTGCAAAAGGACGTGTGGCATGGGCCTCGGCGACGCGTTTGACTTCGGCCACGACTGCAAGCGCAAAGCGCATGCGGTTTTCAAGTGAGCCGCCCCACTGATCCTGGCGCTTGTTGTAGTGAGGGGAGAAGAAATTCTGGATCAGGAAGCCGTGGGCGCCATGCAGTTCGATGCCGTCGAACCCGGCCTCGATAGCCCGCCGCACGGCGTCGCCAAAGGCCTTGATCACGTCGATGACCTCGTTTTCACTCAATTCGCGAGGCTTGGTTTCGGCCGCAAAAACGTTTCCAACGATGCCCACGGTACTGGCACTCACCACCTCTTTGCTCGGCGTGAGCTCTGCAACTGCCTTGTTGCCAGCATGAAAAATCTGCAGCAGCGCAGGTGCACCGCCGCTCTTGGCGGCATCGGCAAGGCGACGAAGGCTTGGAATAAAACCGTCATCGAACGAAGCGAATTCGTCGGTGAAGCCAATGCCGTTTGCCTGCACTTGGGTACAGCCCGTAATGATCAGACCGGCACCACCTACACGCTTTTCATAGTAGGCCACTTCTTCGTCAGTGACCGTTCCATCGGCATTGCCGGACCAAGTGGTCATTGGCGCCATGACGACGCGGTTGCGCATGACAACGCCGCTGGGGAGGGTGAGAGGCGCAAAGAGCGCCTGGCGAGCTGAATTCATCTGAGACCTACATTCGTCTTGGTGCGCCCATACGGCGGCACGACGATAGATAGCCTGTGGCCCGATATGCGATTAGCCGCTATTGTTGTCTTGGGCTTATGTGCGCGGTGCATCAATGAAGCGCGAAGACCTCTATGATCTGGCGGCCTTCTCTGTGGTCGCTGAAAAGCGCAGTTTCACGCGGGCTGCCGCCGAATTGGGCATGTCTCAGTCCGCGCTCAGCCATGCCATCAAGTCGCTTGAGGAGAGACTCGGCGTTCGTCTGCTGTCGCGGACGACACGGTCGGTATCGGCCACCGACGCCGGCGAGCGCCTGCTGCGCTCGCTTCAGCCCGCCCTGGAAGAGATTGCGTCCAGCGTCGATGCCGTTGGCGCGATGAGCGGCACCCCTTCTGGCACATTGCGCCTCACGGCCACCGTTCATGCCTTGCGGGCCGTGGTCATGCCCAGGCTGCCGGCGTTTTTTGCCAGTCACCCTGATATACGGCTCGACATCATTGTCGACGACAACCTAATCGACATCGTCGCCGAGCGGATCGATGCCGGCATCAGATTTGGTGACATCGTCGAAAAGGACATGATTGCCGTTCGCATTGGCCCGGACGTCCCCATGATCGTGGTGGGCTCTCCATCATACTTCGCACGCTACGCGGCGCCCGAAACGCCACGCGGCCTGTCCGAGCATCGCTGCATTAATTACCGGCTGCTCAAGACTGGCGGCTTCTACGCTTGGGACTTCGAGGAACAAGGCCGTCCGTTCCAGGTCCGGGTAGAGGGGCCCCTGAGCTTTAATAATTCCGACATGATCCGGCAGTCGGCGCTTGAGGGCCACGGCCTAGCCTATGTGTATGTCGATGAAGTCGCCTATGATGTTGCTGCTGGCCGGCTGATCCCCATCCTGCAGGACTGGTGCCCGACATTTCCGGGCTACTACCTCTACCGCTCCAGCCGACGACAAACGCCACCGGCATTGGCGGCATTGATTGATGTTCTTCGGCACCGCAGCCGTTAAGGGCACTCTGGCATAGAGTGTCTACCCGTCTACAGATAGTGCCTGGTGACAAAGTTCCGGAAGGACCGGAAACGCTCGTTCCGGATGATCTCATCGCTGGCCAGCAGAGCCCGGACGTGTTCGGACCCGTCATAGCGGCCGCTCAGATAATTCGCATGCAGGGGATGCGCCGAGTTACCGATTTCAGCCAGGCCTTTGACCACAACCGCCCCATATCCGGGACCCATTCGATCCAATGCTGCTGCCAGGATAGCGGTGATCGTCGTTTGGTCAGGCATGCGAGAGTGGAAGACCCCGGCCACCGCATGGACTGTTAGAACCTGCAGAAAGCCTGCCACGTAAGGGTCGGCGAACACCTGGTTGGCCAGCTGCTTGGCTTCAACTCCACCGAGGCCGGCGAACATGGACCGTATGTATCGCTCGGCTTCATCAACTGCCGCAGCCCGTTTGTTTCCGAAACCGAACATGGCCATCCTCCGCGCTCTCGACACGGTGCCTGATTTCACGCTCGTCTGGAAGCCGCCGGTATCGACGCCCTGACTGGGGGGCTCAACGCTAAGGTCAGTCGAAGCGCCAGCAGGTCGACGAAACAGCCTCGCACTTGATATTTGCATGCGCACGCATATATCATGCAACAAATGATCTCTCAGGAGGCAGCAATGCAGTTCGGAATCTTCTCCGTCAGCGACGTGACCCGCAATCCGCTGACCGGCAGTACACCCAGCGAGGCCACGCGGATCGACGCCATCGTCCAGATCGCCAAGAAGGCCGACGAGGTCGGACTGGATGTCTTCGCCCTTGGCGAACATCACAATCCCCCCTTCTTTTCCTCCTCGCCGACGACTCTGCTTGCGAGCATTGCGGCGCAGACGAGGAACATCCTCCTCAGCACCTCGACGACCCTGATCACAACCAATGATCCTGTCCGCATCGCGGAGGACTATGCCATGCTCCAGCATGTCTCGAAGGGGCGCATGGACCTGATGCTCGGGCGCGGCAATACCGTGCCGGTCTATCCCTGGTTCGGCCAGGACATCCGCAATGGGGTCGCGCTGGCGCTTGAGCACTACAATCTCCTGCACAAGCTGTGGCGGGAGGATGTGGTGGACTGGGACGGCAAGTTCCGCACGCCGCTGCAGGGGTTCACCTCGTCACCACGCCCTCTGGATGACGTGCCCCCCTTTGTCTGGCACGGCTCGATCCGTACGCCTGAAATTGCCGAGCAGGCCGCTTACTACGGCAATGGTTTTTTCGCCAACAATGTCTTGGCAGCGAATTTCCATTTCGTGCCGCTGGTCAATTTCTACCGAGAGCGCTTCGCCCATTACGGGCACGGCACCAAAGAACAGGCCATTGTCGGGCTGGGCGGACAGGCTTTCATCGCCCGCAACTCGCAGGATGCCTTCGATAGCTTCCGGCCCTTCTTCGAGGGCAATCCGCTCTATGGCAACAGCTACGGGCTCGAGGACTTTGCCAAGGGCACCCCCCTGAGCGTCGGCAGCCCGCAGCAAGTGATCGACAAGACGCTGACCTTCCAGGAAGCCTTTGGCGACTATCAGCGCCAGCTCTGGGTCGTCGACGCCATGGGCCTGCCGCTGGACATGGCGCTGGAGCAGGTCGAACTGCTGGGCACCGAAGTGGTGCCGGTGCTGAGGCGTGAGATGGCAGCGCGACGCTCGGCCGGTGCCGCCGAGGCACCGACCCACCAAAGCCTGGTCGCCGCCAAATATGGCAGTGCCGCGCCCCGGCAGCCGACGCCCAATGCCAATCGCGGTGACAACCTGACGGGAGCGCGCCCCTATCAGGACACGGCCGAGGACGTGAGTGCCAAGCTCCCGCTGGTGGGCTAGGCCATGAAGGGACAGAACAAGCTTGCCAACGAGGCCTGGGAGGCACTGTTTCGCGCCCAGGCCACCATCGCCCGGGACTTCGTGGCGCGCGACATCTGGGGAGGGTTGGCCGAGAACGAATACGGCGTTCTCTATGCCCTCTCCGATGCGACGGCGGGCCTGCGCATGTCGGAGCTCGTCGGCGACGTGCTGCTCAGCCAGGCCGGCCTGTCCCGGCTGGTGGCCCGGCTCGAGGCCAAGGGGTTGATCGAGCGTTCGCTCGATCCCGAGGACGGAAGGGCCAGCGTATTGCGCCTGACGGCGGCGGGCCGGGGGCACCAGCGTCGCATCGGCGCCGCCCATGGCCGGCATGTCACCGAGCGCTTGTCCGAACAGCTTGACGAGACCCAGTTGGCAGTCCTGCGCGACCTCTGCCTACGTCTCGTCGGCAAAAAACCTGAAGGTAGTAACAATGCGTAATGTTCCGTCCGACACCCCGGTTCGCCTGGTCGTTATCAATGCCGGCGTCGGCGATCCGTCCACCACCCGCCTCTTGGCCGACCAGGTGGCGCAGAAGTCCATCGAGGCGTTCGAGGCCGCCGGTCTCAAAACAAGTCTCAGCGTCGTCGACCTGGCGCCACTGGCCGGTGACATTGCCCGCGCGATGGTCGCTGGCTTCCCGGGCGAGAAACTTGCCGAAGTGCTGGAAAAGCTGGCCGGAGCCGATGCCGTGATCGCTGCAGCGCCGGTCTATAAGGCTGGGCTCAGTGGGCTGTTCAAATCTTTCGTCGACCTGATGGACAATGATCTGCTGATTGCCCGCCCGATGATCCTTGTGGCCACCGCCGGCTCGGCGCGCCACGCCATGGTGCTGGACGACCATATGCGCGCGCTGTTTGCCTTCATGCGCGCACTGCCTGTTCCCACCGCCATCTTCGCCGCCCCGGAAGACTGGAGCGCCCCCGAGCTCAGCCGCCGGATTGCCCGAGCGGCCAGGGAACTTGCCGCCTTTGTCAGCAGCGGCGTCGGCCGCGACATCGCTGGAGAAGCCTGGGAGCAATATCAGCATCAGTTTGGCAGCAAAGCCGCGCGCACCGACCAAGGCGGTGAAATCGTCGACTTCGACACTGACCTGATGCGGCTCGCTACGGGCGGCGCCGCTAAGTGACCAATGCAGACGAATTTCAGCCGGCCCAAGTCGCCGGGGACAGGAATTGAAAATGACCGGGACAATCAACCCCAACTCAATCGAATTCGGCCTCGACTCGTTCGGCGAGGTCACCACCGACGGCTCCGGACGGCCGATGACCGACGCCGAAGCGGTGCGCCTTATGATCGACGAAGCGGTGCTGGCGGAAAGCGTCGGTATCGACAGCTTCAATATCGGCGAGCATTACCGGCCAGATATGGTAGATTCGGCGAGCCACGTTATCCTTGCCGCCATCGCCGGCAAGACCGAAACGTTGCGGCTCGGCACCGCCGTCACCGTGCTATCAACCCAGGATCCGGTCAGAGTCTACGCCAATTTCGCCACGCTCGACGCGGTGTCCAACGGGCGGGCGCAATTGATCGTCGGCCGCGCCTCTTCGATTGAGAGTTTCGCCTTGTTCGGGCTGGAACTCGATAATTACGAGACGCTGTTCGAGGAAAAGCTCGACCTGTTTACGCGGCTGCTTCGCGAGCAGCCGGTGAGCTGGGAGGGTACGACGCGGTCGGCCCTTTCCAACCAGTTCGTCCGGCCCGCGGTGGCGGCGGGCAACATCCCGACTTGGGTCGGGGTCGGTGGCAGCCCAGAATCCGTGGTACGTGCCGCCCGCTACGACCTGCCACTGATGCTCGCCATCATTGGCGGCGATCCGGGCCGCTTCCGGCCATTCGTTGATCTCTACTATGAGGCGATGGAGAAATACGGCCACGCCCCAAAGCCGGTTGGCATGCACTCAATCGGCCTCGTCGCCGAAACAGACGAGGCGGCACGCGCAGCGCATTGGCCCCATTATCGCGACGTGATGGCGCAGATGGTGAAAGAGCGCGGCTTCCATATGCCGACGTTCGAGTCGTACGAACGCGAAATCACCCAGGGCGCGCTATTCGTTGGTTCGCCGGAGACCGTGGCACAGAAGATCGCCGCCAATGCCAGGACACTGGACCTCAGCCGGTTCGATCTGAAGCACGATATCGGCAAGCTGCCGAGCACTGACCGTGCCCGGACGATCACGCTATTCGGACGGGAAGTGATCCCGAGGGTTCGGGAGTTGCTGCGGGCGGATTGAGCGAACGTTTCATCAGTCAGATGCGGAGATGGCCCAACTCCGTTCATCCGATGAGCATGTAAAGGAGTGGTCTGGACGTGTAATCCGGAGCGCGGATTTCCCAGCACACGATGACGTTCGTCGCCGGTCGAAACCCTTAGAGCAGAAAAAGGCGGGCCGGCAGGACGTCGGCGGCGCCTAGGCAAGCGATGATGTCAGCTGCCTGATCGCCCGTCAGCACCCGTTTGGGAATTGGACAAAGATCGGCCCGACACTGAACAGGACGATCACGACGTAGTCCTCCGCCCACGCCTTGAAGTCGGTCCATGGAATGTTTTGATAGGAATCATTCTGCCTGAGGCTCAGGTGGGTTGTGCTCCAGGAGATGGCAATTTCCTCCTGCATCGCCCGAGATTGCCAGAAGTAACGCAAGGCGGTGCGTTGTGACCGCCGCTTGCCGACCATGGTCACCGAGAGCACCACCACAACCAGGCCCTTCTTCGCCATGGGCGCCAAAATGTCGATATCCCGGGTCACCAGGTGGCTCTTGGTGGTGATGCCGAGCGGGTGGTTGAATTCCTGGAGCACTTCGAGAACCTGGCGGGTTATGCCCAGGCGCTTTTCAACGGGCTGGTAGCAATCCGTGTTCGCGCCCAGTTGCACCCGTTCGGGGGCATAGCCCGGCTTTGACAGCTCGTGCCTCAGAAGTTCGGCTGCATTAGGCTTGAAGAAGAGTTTAGTTTCGAAATCGAGCCCCGGCGATAGCCCAAGATAGGCGTGGGAAGGACGGGCGAAACAGTAGATGCAGCCGTGTTCGCACCCGCGGTACGGATTGATGGAGCGGTCAAAGCCCAAATCAGGGCTCTCGTTGCGCGAGAGGATCGTCTTGGCGGCTTCTGCTGTCAGCAACGCCTCGAGCTTGGTGCGCCGTCGCCTTCGTCTCGGTCCCAGCGATCGTCGAAATCTTCGGTTTGTAGCCTTTCGAAGCGCCCCGAGGCATTCGAACGCGAGGACCTGCCGCGCGCAAGAACGTCTTGACCGATCGATGCGTTTGTTGCCATTTTGTTCTTTTCGGGCAAAAGGCTTCCCCCGTCAACCCTCCCCTCAGCCTCCCGTCGCTGTTCGTCATTGCCTCTATATTTATGTTACCTATCCCCACGACGCATCTGGGCGGTTATCCACACAGCGTACTATGCGATCCGCTGGTGCTGCGATCACCCCATGTCATCACACGGAGTGACCGCTTAGCCGTGATCTAGAGTCCGCGGGAACCTGGATGGGAACGGCAGGGATCTGGAGGTCGTCGTTCCCTGCCGCCCCAATTTGCCAGGTCTGCCGGCTTAAGGCCTCAGCCGACTAGATCGGGTGGGCTTCGGCAACATGGCGTGAGGCGGTGACGACATTGTGGTCAGGATCATGGCATTTTCGATGGCGTGCCCCATAGGCTCATAGGCGGCCCTTGATGCCAACCGTCATTTCGTAACAGCCTGCTTCTGGACCTGAAGCGGTACAAGGTCGCTGGCGGGGCTATTCCCGCATGCTCAGGCGCGGCGCGACGCAATTACACCCCTGATCGCGGAAAATTGGACGTGGAGTTAGCTTTTGACAGCGTGGCGCACAAAACGGACACGATTTTGCTCTGCGAGAAGAAACGCATTGTAGCTGTGCCGCCAGGCTTCCCGCTGAACGTGTCCGTGCTCACGAGAGGTATTCGCCCAGAACTGCGGGCTGGCCGCTGATTTCGGCAAGGAGCTTTCGAGCACATCCTCAATCTCAGCGAATGTCATAACCAACTCGGGGACCTGTTGTTTCAACAAGTGATCTCTCAGCGGGTCATATTTCGCCAATTCCGTCTCCAGCTTCTGCACGAGGGCCATTCTGCCAGAAAATTTGGGGTCTCATCAAGAAGGATGGCAAATACCGTCAAAAGCTGTCCCAATCCCCCTCTAGCGCATTGCCCATGCTGGTCTTGGTCACCGGACCCCCGTTGGCCGCGATCAGATCCATCGGGGTCATGCTGACCTTCAAGCGGTGAACCGTCCACCTTTGAATCTGCGCCCGTGAACCACATCTGAAGCTGGCTCCGCGACGCCAGTTAAACTGGCGATGAGGTCGACCATCCCGTTCACCAGATCGCTCAGTTGCGGCGGGTAGGAAAGCTCGATCACCACTCGTCCTCGATTTCGAAGCCCCTGAATTCGCCACGTTTGGAACATCTTGGCGGACGGCCGGGTTAACCACCGGAGAGGAGACGCACCAATGCCCAAGTTCATAACGATCGGATACGGCGACCGCGAGGGTTACGACCAGACACCGGTAGCGGTCCGGGATGCGGCACATGCCCATGACTTAAAGCTGTTGCAGCGCGGCGCCCTAATAGGCGTTGCCGGAAATCCGGTTCAGGTTCGAAATCACGACGCCGCCGGGGTCAACACAACGGAGGGTGCCTTTATGGTATCCTCTCTCCCCGTTGCTGGCTTTGCCATAATCGAGGCCGCCGATCTTCAGGAAGCCATAGGTATAGTCTCCAAGGTGCCTTGCGCCGTCGCCCACGGAGTTGTTGAGGTCTGGCCTCTGGAACAGCTGAGCTAGCGAATTAGCCGCTGATCGGCGAGGGGTTGGGTTGTGTTGGAGCGCTCTACCGCTTTGGCGTCCTTAGAGTCTAGTTGGCCAAATCACAGCCGTCGCCGCAATACCGCGGAGGCCACGCTCCCGACAGCATGCAAGGGTCGCCCATCCCACAAGAACCACATCTGCGTCGGCGCGTTCACCTGGGAATGGCGGCGATGATAGCGCGATGACGACGAAGAGCACCGACAACGCAAAATCCCGGGATGAAGGTCCGCCAGGCGCGACGGCGGCCTTCCCTTATGACCGGATGACGGTCGAACACTTTCGCAAAGCGTTCCCCCGCGCGCGTTGGAGTGACGACCTCAAGGCCTGGTTCGTCCCAGGCAAAACCGCGGCTCGGCGCTTCGATCGATGGTGGGAGCGAGAATTTGCTGGATCGAACGCTTACGCCGATATGAGGGGACGCGACGCTTATGCTTTCGATCCGATCATTTCGAAATATCTCCTGGTCCATGACGAGCGGTTGGAGGTGCAGACGCCCTATTCGCGTACCGTTGTCGATAAAATGCGTGAGGTGCCTTTTGCTTCCTGGGACGGCGACCGTCGGGTTTGGACCGTCCCCTATCGATCTTACGAGGATCTACGCCGACACTGGAGCCAGATCGAAACCGCTGCTATTCGCAATGAACCAGAGGAGCGCAGGAAGCGTCAGGTGCAGAGGCGTGGCACCCCGCAGGAGCTGGCATCGCGTGCCCGGTCCGCAGAACGTCACCGCCGGCGCTATCCACTCCTGCCGGATGATCTTCCGCCGCTCGGCCGCCCTGTGATGACGCGGGGATACGGCGTGGTCGTCTTTACCGGCTGCGACGGCGAGGCTGCTGACCCGGAAATCCTGCGCACCCATTACGCCGACATGCCGGCTGACCCCGATTATGTCTGGGGCCAATGGCGTCCAGCCACGCTTGATGAACTCATCAAGACCTGGCCATCTCGTGCCGGCTCCAAGGCGGAGGTTCAAGCCGCAGTCTGGTGGCAGCCAACAATCGGTGAACTCAGGGCCGCCAGAAAGGCGGGTCGCGCGATGGAACGGAGGCGGATGCCCAAGGTCTAGCGTGTCCACCACCACATCGGACAGGAAACGGCCGCATCAAGGAAACACCGCCTCGCCAACCCGGCTTAAGGCCGAAGCCGACGCGTGACCGCCGTTGGCTCCTAAGAGCTGATCCGGTTCTTGGCGACGGCAAGGCGGATGACCAGTCTGTTGATTGCCACTGAGAAGTGACCCGCTAGGCGGGGATATTTCCATCGAGACTTCTCGGCGGAAATCAACAGCGTCTCGTCCTGCTCTCCACTTATCGCGAGTGCGAAAAGCTAGACTACCGCCCTCGATACCTGCTCGACATGATGGAGGAACTCGGTGCGATCGCTACCGTACGGGCATTGATCAACAGACCCATCTCCGATGGGTTCGTTCGCCTTCTCGAACTCCACCGTCTCGATCTGTCCGTCGAGGCGCTGGCCCTCGAGGATCGCTGGGCGGGACTGTTCACGCCGGCGGAACTGACCTCCTGCAGACGCCGTGTCGGCAAGGCCCGCTAGGTCCTGAGCAGCCAGGCATGGCTATTGTCCCCGCCTCTTCTCCATCGCCCCGAGGATGGCAACGGCGATCCCGATCGGCAGCAGCACCCATCCCGTCCACCACACCGGCTCTATGATGTCGATCTGCCGCTGCAGTACTTGATCGAAGAAGATCTCGATCAGCGACGGCAGGATCCCAGTAAGCGCTCCAATGGCAGCGACGATGATGAAATTCCCGATGCGGAGCAGTGTCGTGCTCCAGGTCCAGCGCAGCAGATCGATGACGCGATCCACCCACTCCTTCTTGTGCTGCAGGGCCGGCGTTTTGGTCAGATCGATGCCGACCACATCGACGTCGTCGAGCATGGGCACGTCGGTCTCACGCGCCTGCCACTGCCCCCGGGCGACCGCGACGGCATCCTCCAGCGTCG
Organism: Devosia sp.; assembly: GCF_028290625.1. GTDB lineage: Bacteria > Pseudomonadota > Alphaproteobacteria > Rhizobiales > Devosiaceae > Devosia. The sequence goes on along the minus strand of NZ_JAQGJM010000008.1, from coordinate 43,671 downwards.
GCGATTTCGTCCACGGCCAGCGCCAGAGCTTCGAGCGAGCCATGTGCATCGGCGCTCCCAGGTGCTGTTCGCGAGATCGCGCCACACATCGGAGACCAAATTGTCATCGAGTACCGCTCATGTCATCGTTCTAATGATCCGAGCGCTACTTTGGTTTGCGACGACGTCCCGCTAACGGCAGGTACAGGCGCCCCTGTGAACCAGGCCACCAGCTCGGCCCCATTGTTCACCCCCACTGCACGCATTAGCCGCTGCCGATGAGCTTCGATCGTCCGCTTGGACAGCCGGAGTTCCGCCGCAATTGCTGCGCTGGTTTTACCTTGGCTGATTTGCGTTAGTACTTGGCGCTGTCGGTCAGTCAGGGACAGTGCGGAATCTATGACTGGGCGGCTCATGCGCTGATAACAATAGAGCGCTTCGGCAAAGGGGTCGACATCGCTCAACGTGCGGCCGTTGACCCGGCACCAGAACAGAACACCACCGGCCCCAATCATGACGCGCTCGTCGTGATAGGCTCGCCCCGCAGCAAGATTGGGGCGCCACATATCCCCTGTCAGTACAAAATCGGCCAGTTTTGGATAAAGGCGGGAGAAGCTCTGGTCGATCAGATCGAAGCGTTCGAGGCCGAACAGGGCGGCGAACTCTGCATTACAGTCGCGAATAACCCGGTAGGTCGCGTGCGCCATTGGCACCGGCATCTGGTCCAGATTGAAACTCAATCGACTGTGCGGCGGCGGTAGGTTCGTGCCAGGTGGGGCCATGCGGTATAAATACGACTAACGAGCGGTGCACTGCAAGGCCTAGCCTTGATCCGAGCGGAGGTGCGCAGAGACGCGGACGCCCCGAATAAGGAGGAGTTCCATGTCAAAAGTGTATAGCGGGGCGTCGCTGGCCCTAGCCGAGCTGATGCGTGACGACATGACCATCATGGCCGGCGGCTTCGGGCTTTGCGGCATTCCGTCGGCGCTGATCGGGGCGATCAAGTTGACCGGGGTGACCGGGTTGACGGTGATTTCCAACAATTGTGGCGTCGATGGCATCGGGCTGGGCGTGCTGCTGGAGGCCGGACAAATCCGCAAGATGATCTCATCCTACGTGGGCGAGAACAAGCTGTTCGCCGAGCAATATCTGTCGGGCAAGCTGGAAGTCGAATTCTCGCCGCAGGGCACGCTGGCCGAGCGCATCCGCGCGGGCGGAGCGGGCATTCCTGCGTTTTTCACCAAGACCGGCGTCGGCACCATCGTCGCCGAGGGCAAGGAAGTGCGCGAATTCGATGGCGAAAGCTATGTGATGGAGCGCGGGCTGACCGCCGATGTGGCGTTGGTGCATGCCTGGAAGGGCGATGCCGAGGGCAATCTGATCTATCGCAAGACGGCGCGCAATTTTAACCCGGTGGTGGCGACGGCGGGCAAGGTCACGGTCGCTGAAGTGGAGCATATGGCCGAGATCGGCGAGCTGGAATCCGACCAGATCCACACGCCGGGCATTTTCGTGTCGCGCATCGTGCATGTGCCCAATCCGGTCAAACATATCGAGCAAGTGCGCACGCGCAAGCGTGAGCTGGCGGGAGCGAACTGAGATGGCCTGGACACGCGAACAGATGGCGCAGCGCGCCGCGCGGGAGCTTCGGGACGGCTTCTATGTCAATCTGGGCATCGGCATTCCCACAATGGTGGCCAATTACATTCCTGGGGGGATGTCAGTGTGCCTGCAGAGCGAGAACGGCATGCTGGGCGTCGGGCCCTTTCCCTATGAGGGTGAGGAAGACGCCGATTTGATCAATGCCGGCAAGCAGACCATCACGGCGCTGCCGATGACCAGTTTCTTTTCCAGCGCCGATGGCTTTGGCATGATCCGGGGCGGACATATCGATCTGACCATTTTGGGGTCGATGCAGGTGGCGCGCAATGGCGATCTGGCGAACTGGACCATTCCCGGCAAGATGATCAAGGGCATGGGCGGCGCCATGGATCTGGTGGCAGGCGTCAAGCGCGTCGTAGTGGTGATGGAACATGAGGCCAAGGGCGAGCCAAAATTGCTGGAGCAATGCACATTGCCGCTCACCGGGCAGCGGGTCGCCGACATGGTGATCACCGATCTGGGCGTGTTCACGGTGGCGCGCAAGGGCGAGGCGAAGCTGACGCTGATAGCATTGGCGGATGGCGTGACGCTGGACGAAATCACCGCCAAGACGGCGGCCAAATTCGAGAATGGGCTGGACCGGGCAGCAGCCTGATCGCCAAAGCTTTAGGAGCTTGTCATGACCGACATCGTTATCGTCGGGGCTGCCCGCACGCCTGTGGGCACCTTTTTGGGTGGGCTGTCCACCGTGCCGGCGCATGAGCTGGGAGCGCTGGCGATCACAGCGGCGCTGGAGCGTGCCGGGGTTGAAAGGGATGCCGTGGATGAGGTTATCCTCGGGCAGATTCTGACCGCGGGCCAGGGGCAGAACCCAGCGCGGCAGGCGGCAATAAAGGCCGGGCTGCGGCAGGAGACCACCGCTTGGGGGGTGAACCAGCTTTGCGGATCGGGATTGCGGGCGGTGGCGCTGGGGATGCAGCAGATCGCTAATGGCGATGCCAGTGTGATCGTGGCGGGCGGGCAGGAATCGATGTCGCTGGCCCAGCATACCCAATATCTGCGGGTGCCAGCCAAGATGGGCAATATCGAGCTGATGGATACCCTGATGCGCGATGGGCTGCTCGACGCTTTCCACGGCTATCATATGGGGATCACGGCGGAGAACGTGGCCAAACAGTTCCGGATCGGTCGGGCGGCGCAGGATGCGCTGGCGGCCGGATCGCAGCGCAAGGCTGCGGCGGCACGCGGCGAAGGCCGGTTCGCCAATGAGATTTTCCCGGTGACGGTCAAGGGGCGCAAGGGAGATGTGGTGGTGGAGGCAGATGAGCACATCCGGCCCGACACCAATGCCGAGGTGCTGGCGAAGCTGCGGCCGGCGTTCGACGAAGACGGCACAGTGACGGCGGGCAATGCCTCGGGCATCAATGATGGGGCGGCGGCGTTGGTGCTGATGCATGCCGATGAGGCGGCGCGGCGCGGGCTGACGCCGCTGGCACATATTGCGTCCTGGGCCACAGCCGGGGTCGATCCGGCCCTGATGGGTACGGGGCCGATTCCATCATCGACCAAGGCGTTGGCGAAGGCTGGATGGGCGGCGGATGAGCTGGATTTGATCGAGGCCAATGAGGCATTCGCGGCGCAGGCTTGCGCGGTGAACCAGGCGATGGGCTGGGATCCGGAAAAGGTCAATGTCAATGGCGGCTCGATCGCGATCGGGCATCCGATTGGGGCTTCTGGGGCGCGGATTTTGGTGACGCTGCTGTATGAACTGGCGCGGCGGGATGTGCGCAAGGGGCTGGCGACGCTGTGTATTGGCGGCGGGATGGGGATTGCGATTTGCGTGGAGCGGGTGGCTTAAGCTCCGGCTCCGGCTCCGGCTCCGGCTCCGGCTCCGGCTCCGGCTCCGGCTCCGGCTCCGGCTCCGGCTCCGGCTCCGGCTCCGGCTCCGGCTCCGGCTCCGACGTCGGCCGGCCGGCCGGAATTGCTGGACCTGACATCTGGCGACACCTACGTCGGTCGGATGATCTTGAAAATCACGCTGCCGCATGATGTTTTCTGGGGTGGGCCTGATCCGTATCGCTGGCCGTGCCCGCAAGATCATGACCTTCGATGTCTTGCCCCAAAGCAGCTTGGCGATGCTCATTGGTATTTGCTTGCGGTCACCTTCGCCGACGCTGCGAGACGCAGCGCAAACCCGTGGCCGGCGACCGACCGAACATGTAGGTCCTCACGCCCGCTAGGGCGCGCGAAATTCCTGTTCCAACGCTGCAGGAATGCGTGGATCGGATTTGTTTGCAACAAACGACGCGAGCGCGTCCATATAGGATTGATGTGAAGGGCTCGGGCCGGCGAATGTGTGCCGTGTCAGCTGCCAAACGACGGCGCGTTGAGATACGCAAGAGGCAGCCCCGCTCTTGGCCAGTCGACCGCAATGAGATGCCCCTGGTCGGACAGGGTTATATACGCCGTCTTCAAGTCCTTCCCGCCAAAAGCAATATTGGTCGTTGAGGCGTCGCCCGTCTCGATCTGCTCCAGGAGTGTGCCGTCGGGAGAGATCACCGAGATTGCGCCTTTGACGAGCGTGGCGACGCAGATGTTGCCGCATGCTTCGACGGCCAGCGAATCGAAGAAAGCGTAACCGCCGAGGCCGTGAAGGCAGCTTCCAGCTTCATTCCGGTATACCGGCTGCCGTGGTTGGATCTTTCCGGCACCGACAACATCGAATGCCCAAAGACGCGCGGTCGTAGTTTCAGCCACATAGAGAAGCTTTTCGTCCGGCGACAGCCCGATACCGTTCGGAAACTGGAGAGGAAATATCACCTCGACGATTTCCGTCATCCCGGGCTTGATATAGTAGACCGAACCGTGGTCGGCGTCGCGGGGGCGTCGTTTACCGAAATCGGTGAACCACAGGCCACCATGGCTGTCGAATACGAGGTCGTTCGGCCCCAGCAGTCGGCGTCCGTTACAACTGTCAAAAACAGTCTCGACCTCGCCGGTCGATAGATCGACCCTTTGGATCGAGCCTCCAATGTAGTCGGCTGGGTTCAGCGGCCCCGGTCCCCAGCCGTCGGCGAACTGCTTCCAGCTAAACCCGCCGTTGTTGCAGACATAAATCTTGCCGTCAGGCCCCAAAGCCGCGCCGTTGGGGCCGCCGGCTATGCGGGCGATCACATCCTTGCGGCCATCGGCGCCTATTCGCGTCAACTGCTGCCGCCGTATCTCAACCAGTATAACCGATCCGTCCGGCATGGCGACCGGCCCCTCCGGAAAAGCCAAGTCCGTCGCCATCACGCGCATGCTGCACATTGGGTTCCCGGTCTTTGTCGAATGTCTTAGTACATACGGACATGGCTCAGCCTCAGAGCCGAACACCCGTACCCTTATCGAACAGATATATGCTGTTGTCTTTCGGTTGCAGGTAGATCGTATCGCCGGGAGCAACGCTCATTCTCTCGCGCACGAGAACGGTGACATCCTGGTTTCCAACCTTCGCGAATATATGCGTTTCGGACCCTGTCGGCTCGACCACCAAGACCACTGCTGGAATGCCAGTGGCCGCGATCGTCAAATGCTCCGGGCGTACTCCGTAGACCACGGCCTGATTGTCCTGCAGCGCAGCGGATGCAACGAGAGGAAGATCGATACCGTCTTCCGTTCGGGCGTTTCCTGCCCCCACATAGTGGCAATTGAGAAGGTTCATCGACGGCGAACCTATGAAACTGGCGACGAACACATTTGCCGGCGCGTCATAGATATCGAGCGGCGATCCGACCTGCTCGATAACTCCATCGCGCATGACAACGATCTTGTCAGCCATCGTCATCGCTTCGATCTGGTCATGGGTGACGTAGATGGTCGTCGTCCCCAGACGCTGGTGCAGATCCTTGATCTCGACGCGCATCTGCACCCTGAGCTTGGCATCAAGATTGGATAGAGGCTCATCGAACAGGAACACCAATGGATCGCGCACGATCGCGCGTCCCATCGCCACGCGCTGCCTCTGACCGCCCGAAAGCTGTTTTGGATAGCGATCCAGCAAATTCGTTAGGCCAAGAATCTCGGCAGCGCGCTTGACCTGTCGGGCAGTCTCCTCACGCGAGGTGCCTTTCAGACGCAGCGAAAAGGTCATGTTGTCCGAGACCGTCATATGCGGATAGAGCGCATAGTTCTGGAAAACCATCGCAATGTTGCGCTCTCGCGGCGTAATGTCATTAACGACACGATCGCCAATCCGCACGATACCCCCGGTAATCGTCTCGAGACCGGCGATCATGCGCAGCAATGTCGATTTGCCACAGCCGGACGGGCCGACCAGCACGACGAACTCGCCATCCTCGATCCGCGCACTCACGCCATGCAAAACCTCGACGTCGCCATAGGCTTTGCGCACGTTGTCGATGGTAACCTGGGCCACTCTATTCTCCCGATAATGCGGTATTCGTTTTGCCCATTTCCTAGGAAATCGGCTTGTGTATGCCCGGCAAACCCCGCGTGGATTTGCCGGGCATATGCGAGGCTACTTGATGATGCCTGCGCGACGCAGATTGCGCTGCCAGTCGTCCGCTACATCCCTAAGGGCGTCCTTCGCCGTCTTCTGCCCGAGCAAGGCTTCCGAGACGCCGGTGCGCAGCGACAGTTCAAGACCGTCCCAGGCCGCGTTCGACGAGATCGGGATACCGGTATTAATCGCTTCCGCCGCGGCGGCGGGCCAACCAAGCTTGGCAACCATGTCGGGATTGAGTAGGGACGAGCTGCGCGGTGGGGCATTGCCGCCTTCCATGGAGCGCAGCATCGCATCTTTGCTGCACGCCATGCGCAGGAATTCCGTCGCCCAGTCGGCGTTCTGGGAATACTTGGAGATCGCCATGAATTGGCCATCGATCAGAGTGCGGTTGTCCTCTTTTGTCGGGCTGCCAGGCATGGTCGACCAGGCCCAGCGGCCGGCCGTCTTCGACAGCTTCGGATCGTTGAACAGGGTGCCATAAGACGAGAAGGTCGCGGACATGGCATACTTGTCGTTCTGCGCGCCAGCGATAAGATCGTCGAACTCCCAGGTCATAGCTTCCGGCGGCACGACCTTTTCCTTTAACAGCAGGTCCGCATAGAACTGCAAGCCTTCGGCAGCCTTGTCGCTGTCGATGAAAATCTCACCGGTGTCAAAATCCACCAACCGCCCACCGGCCGAAAATATCCAGGGCACCGCATTGGTGAATGTCGCTGCACCCTGTTTGCCGGTGAGGCCAAAACCGTAGCGATCTGGCGGCGAGTTCACCGCCAAAGCCGCTTTCGCGAACTCCGCAAAGGTTTGCGGCGCTTGGGCGAACCCTGCCTGCGCCAGCAATTCCTTCTGATAGTGCAATATCTGTGCGGTCAGGCGGTAGGGAATGCCCACCAACTTGCCCTCATACGTACCGGCCTTCTTGCCGCCTTCGAGAAAATCGCCCCAGTCGAAGTCGGGATCGCGCTCAGTGATCTTTGCCGCCACCTCGTTGTGATCTAGCAGATGCGGCGCCATCCAGCCCGACATCTGCACTGACAGCATCGCGATATCGATACCAGTCGAGCCAGCGCTGAGCTCGGCCTTGAGGCGAGCACGCCAAGCGTCTACCGGCAACATGGTGAATTCGATCTTGATGCCGTTTTCCTTCTCGAAGGCCGGCGCCACTTCTTCGATCAGTGTACGCTTCCAGGCAATCGAGTTTTCGCAAACCAGAACCAGTTTTTCCGGCTTGTTTTGTCCCCATGCCTTTGGTGCCGCTAGTGCGACGAGACCAGCTGCGGCGCCGCCTTGCAGCACCTGCCTTCTATTGACATTAAGCCCTCCCAAAAATTTTCCCATGACGCTCACTCCTCTATTAATCATGACTCGGCCTCCCTTACGGCCACCTCTGGTCCTGCGCCGAGCGAGCAGTTCCTGGCCGTGAAAACGTTGTTTCGTTTCCCCCCTGTTTGAGGGCGCACTTATCCCTTGACCGCCCCGGAAGACAGTCCGGCCACAAGGTGGCCCTGGGCGAAGAACGAGAAGATCACCACGGGCAAGGTGACCAGCATGCCCGAAGCCGTTAGCCCCCCCCAATCCATGCCGGAGTCACCGGCATTGAAAGAGGCCATCATCACTGGCAATGTTTGTGTGTCATTGTTGGTCAGGACGGCGGCGAACATGAAGTCGTTCCATGCCAGTTGCAGGCATAGGATACTGGCCGCCACGAAGCCGGGTCGCGCCATCGGTAAGATGATGTGCGTGAACGCGGTAAATCGCGTTGCACCATCGATCCAGGCGCTTTCCTCCAGCTCGACCGGCAGGTCTTCGAAGTATCCGCGCATAATCCAGACGACCAACGGCAGGCTGAACGTGGTGTAGGCCAGCACCACGCTCAGCCGTGTAGTCGCCAGGCCAAGCTTACTGAAAATCACATACATCGGAACGAGCACCGCGATCGGCGGCAGCATCCGCATCACCAACAGCGCGAAGAACAGGAACGATCGGCCCTTGAATGGAAAGCGCGCGAAGGCGTAGGCGGCGGGAGCTCCGACGCAGAGCGACAGCAGCACCGCGCTTGTCGAAACGATCAGGGTATTGATGAAAGCCCTGGGGAAGTCTGACCGCGTCAGCACGTCCACATAGTTTTCAATTGTCGGCCACCACAGGTAGAGCGGCGGCGAGGCGAAGACCTGAAGACGCGTCTTCAGCGACAGTCCGAGCACCCACAGCACGGGAAACAGGAACACCATCACGAGAACCGTCAAGGCCACATAAATCAGCGCAGTTTCAAGTTTGCGCATGCGCGGCGAACCAACAACCACGGCCATTACAGCGTCTCCCGACGACGAACCACGACAATGAAGAACGTGCACAGGATCAACGATATCAACAGCATGATCCACGCCGCGGCCGCACCCATGTTGAAGTCGAACTGCACGAAGGACATCAGATAGGTGTACATCGACAGCACCATGGTGCTGTTCGCTGGTCCGCCGCCGGTCATTGCATAGATATTGTCGAAGGCGCGGAACTCGAAGATCGTCCGCAGCAGCAGCGCGACCAGTAGATACGGCCGCAACATCGGAAGAATGACATACCAGAAGGACTGCAGGCGATTGGCACCATCGATTGAGGCCGCCTCAAGCGGCTCGCTGGGCAATGAGCGCAGGCCCGCCAACAGGATCAGGGTGACATAGGTGGTGTTCTGCCACACGCCGACAACCCAGACGGCTATCAGCGCCGTAGATGGAGTGCCCAGCCAGACGGTCTGCGTGCCGAGCCATTGATTGATAACGCCGTGACTGGGGTCGAGCAGCAGCTTCCAGCACAACGCACCGACGATCGGGGTAATCATCATCGGAATGATGAGCGCGGTGCGAAAAATCCGCATGCCAGGCAGGTCGACATTTAACAGCAAGGCGATCGCCAGCCCGAACAGCATTTGCGCGGCAACGGACGCCGCCGTGTAGCCGAGCGTTATAAAGATCGCGCTCTTGAACACTGCATTGTGCAGGAGGTCATCGTAATTGGCGAGACCAGCGAATCTGCCCGAGAACAGCGCCCCATCAGGCCCGCCAATCGTAAAGCTCAGGTAGAGGGAGAACAGCAGCGGCACCCCAAACACACAGGCCATGAGGACAAAGGTCGGCAGAACGGCCGATGGCACGAAAAACCGATCGCCGTAGCGACTGAGAGCCTGACGCAACGCGCGCCATCTTTTTCGCGCTCCGCCGGCAGCCTCCGCCGGCTGAACAGTTGAACCGTCGCTCCCGCCCATACGCACACCCATCTAATCGCAGCTCTTTGTCTGCTCATGCTATACCCTGCCATACTATGACATTCGATCTGAATTTGCGCAAGAACGATTCGCTTAGCGACTCGACTTTCGACTTCACAATTCGATTGAAAATTGGGGGTATTTTACCGGGCGCGCAGGGCTTTGGCGCAGCGCAACGACGCCGCCAGCGTCCGACGCAACAGCGTTCTGTCACGCCGTTTTCTGGCTTCGTCAAGCATCAAGGATAGGTTTAACTGCGGCGGTTTATTCGAACAGATCGGCCCGGTCGACAAGCACCTTGGGCAGCGCCCGCAACACCTGCGTCAAATGATATCGCATCGCCTGGTCCGCGGCCTCGGCATCCTGGGTATCGATCGCCGCCAGGATCGCCTCATGCTGCTGGATCAGCCCCTCCATCGTCTCCCGGTCCCACAGGGTCAAATGGCAAACTCGATCCATGTGGCACTTGACGTCGATAACGAGCTGCCAAGCATGCTCGGCGTCGGCACCCGATGCCAGTGCTGCATGAAAGCTTTGATCATGGTCCTGGAACGCGGCAGGATCGTCGTCCCGCGCCGCCTTGCGCTGTGCATCCATGATAGAATCGAGGCTAGAGCGATACATTGGATCGAACCGCTCGCAGGCCCGGCGCACAATGGCGGTCTCGAGCGCTTCGCGGGTGAACCGCACCTGCATCATCTGCCGGGTGGAGATTTTCGCTACTACCGTGCCGCGCTGCGGCAACACGCGCACAAGGCCAATTTTCGAAAGTGCTATCATCGCCTCGCGCGCAGGCTGACGCGAGACACCAAAACGCAGTGCAACCTCCTTTTCGGACAGCCGAGTGCCGGGGGCCAATTGGAGCGTGACGATCGCGTGACGCAACGCCTGCTGAATCTGTTGTGAAGCGGAATCCGAGGACGGCTGCAATCCGGGTGAAACGAACCCTTCAGTGGTCATGTATCGCGCCTTTTCCTACCATACAACAACATACTTTAGCTGCAGCGACTTTGCCAGCGGCATCGAGCATTTAGATTTGCGCCTGGCGCTGTTCAAGCAGTTCGCTGGGCCGCAAGACTCTGCATAAAAGCTGCGACGGCGGCTCTGGCGATCTCGTCGTCTTGTTCTGCTGTTCCGCCACTTACTCCAATTCCCCCGATGCAGATGCCGTCTACGAGAATCGGCTGACCGCCCATAATTGTAACCAATTTGCCCGGAAACGCATTCTGCAGCCCAAAGGCGATATTGCCCGGCGCCGTCGTTACGCCATAGTCGCCGCTGGGGCGCTGATAGAGCGCCGACGTCCAGGCCTTTCCCTCGGCCACACCGACGCTGACAAGTTTCGCTCCATCCATCCTCAGTAAGGCTGACACTGTTCCACTCGCGTCGAAAACGGCAGCGGTAATCGCAAAGCCCATTTCGTTGGCAGATTGGACGGAATGTTCGACAAGAAAACTTGCATCCGCGTGAGCAAGCGCGATTGTTTGACGAGGCAAGAGCCCCTCCCCTATATATTATAAATAGACACTGTGGAGACCGAGTATTTCGCGGGCCTCATCGGGAGTCGCCACTTCGTAGCCTAAGTATCGGATGAGCTTGACCGCCTGCTCGACCTGTTGAGCATTGCTTGTCGCCAGGACGCCGGGTTCGATATAGAGGCTATCTTCCAGCCCGACGCGGACGCTGCCTCCCAGCAAAACCGCCTGTGCAATCGATCGATGTGGAAACGGCGATCCGAGATCCGCAGCTGACCAGTGAATGCCTGCCAAAGCATCCTTCATTGCGCTCATCGCGTGATAGGTGGCGGGTGCGCCCCAGCGGATACCGAGAACTATCTGGGCTAGCGCCGGCGTTTCGATATGGCCTTCCCGGATCAATTGCTTTGCGAGTTCGATATGGCCGAGTTCGAACACCTCGAGATCCGGCTTCGTGCCCGCCTTACGAATTCTATCGGCCATTTCGCGGAGCTCGCTCGGTGCATTCATGAAGACCAGCTTCTCGAAATTGACCGAGCCGACATCCAGGCTGCAGAGCTCGGGCCGCAGCAACTCCACATGCGCTACGCGCTGCGCTGCGGTCAAAATGTTGGAACCTTCGCCCGCCCGTCCCGGCATTGCCGGATCGAAAGCGTAAGTTCCGCCGCGTCCACAAGACAGCTCCAGAATGAGCTTCGAGTTTGCCGCATTTATCCGATTGACCACATCCTCGAACAAGTCGATGCGCCCCGACTGCTTGCCCGTCTCGGGCTCGCGTACGTGGATGTGGGCGATCGACGCGCCCGCCTGTTCAGCTTCCAGCGCCGCCATTGCAATCTGCTCGGGCGTCACTGGAACTGCGGGGTTGAGGCGGGGGGTGTCAGCACTGCCGGTCAGGGCACATGTTATGATAATCTTCTCGGACAATATCGGACTCCTGGGACGAAGCTGTTCACGCGTGCCGATCAGCCGGCGCTGATTTCCGCCTCAAGGGCGTCCACCAGCTCGCGACGGGCCTCCTTGCCTTGCGAGAAGCGGTTGCCAGTAATCACGCCCCCATCGACGACCAGATCGATACCGTTCACGAAGCTGCCCGCATCGGATGCGAGATAGAGAGCGGCTCGGGCAATATCCTCCGGCATGCCAGCGCGGGGGATCGGTTGCGCCGAGGCGAAACGCTTCGTGACGGTTTCCAGGAAGCGGTCGGCGATGTTCGGATCCACGCCGACACCTTTGGCGAAAACGCCGGTGACAATCGATCCCGGCGAAATACTGTTCACGCGAATATTGCTCTCGCCCAATTCGGCCGACACGCAGCGCGTTGCGTGAATGACGGCGGCCTTAGCCATAGAATACGTCTGCGAACTCAGGCCCGACCGATGCGCTGCGATGCTGCCGGTATTGAGGATGCAGCCGGAGCGCTGCGCCAGCATAATCGGCGCCACGAATTTCATCGCCAGCATGACTGCGCGCACCACCACGGCCATCTGCCCATCGAATTCCTCGATGTCCAGATCGACGATGCTGCGTTGGGGAATGCCATAGCCGGCATTGTTGAACAGGCAATCGATCCGGCCGAACTTGGCGGCAGTGCCCTCGATCAGGTTTTTAATGTCTGCAGCGTTTGCGGCGTCCGTCTTCACAAAGCTCGCCGATGGGCCGAGTTTTAGCACCAGCGACTCGCCTGCCTCGCTACGGCGGCCAGCAACAACGACAGTCGCGCCTTCCTCAACGAAGAGTTCCGCGGTCCGCGCCCCGATCCCGCTTGTACCGCCGACGATTATCGCGACCTTGCCCTCAAGTGCCTTCATTCGAAATTCTCCCGTATTTATCTATCTGCCATATGAGGCGGTACAGTTTTCAACGCCGGTTCGGCGATGGCGCTCCGCCGGTGGCCGAGCGGCCGCCGTCGAGCATCAAATGTGTGCCGGTAATATTTCCGGAGAGGGTGGAGCACAGATACAGCACTGCGTTCGCCACCTCTTCCGGCGTGCTGTACGCACCAGTTGGAATGCCGGCCCGAATGGCTGCTCCCATGGCTTGCGGATCTGTCGGATTGCGTTGCGCTTCGAGCGAACGCATCATCCGTGTTTCAACCGGGCCGGGACAGACGGCATTGATGCGTATGCCAAGGCGAGCCACATCCGCTGCCGCCGCCTTGGTAAGGCCGAGCACTCCGTGCTTTGAGGCGACATAGGCGGGCATACCGGACCCGCCGAATATCGACGTGATCGACGCGCTGTTCACAATGGTGCCGGCCTCCTGCCGGAGCATGACAGGCAGCACATGGCGCAGGCCAAGAAAGACGCCCTTGAGGTTCACGCCGATGACATGGTCGAACATCGCCTCGTCATAGTCCTGCGTCGGCGCGATCTCGCCTTCGATGCCGGCATTGTTGAAGAAACAATCGATGGTCCCGTAAGCATCCAAGGTCGCCTGCACATAACGGCGGACATCCTCTGACCTTGAGACATCGGCTCTGACGAAGAGGGCGGTTCCACCGTTTGCCCGGACGAGATCGGCGCTGCCTTGGCCATTTTCGTCGTCGATATCGACAACGATAACTTTGGCGCCCTTGCTGGCGAAATTAATCGCAGCGGCACGTCCGATATCGCCGCCGCCGCCGGTGATCAGCGCCACCTTACCTGTGAAATCCATGGAATATATCCGCCCTTGTCCAGCGCTTCGTTCAGGCCGTCTTACTTCGGCGCGCGTGCTCGCACCGCGGCTTCGTTGACCTCGACGCCCCAGCCCGGCCCCGTCGGTAGGGCCAGATTGCCGTTTTCGATTTTCGGTATGTTGAAAAACAGCTCGTCGCGCCATTTCACGCTGTCGACGTCGACTTCCATGATCCGAAAGTTCGGCGTGATCGCGCAGAAATGCGCGCTGATGGCCGTTGCGAGGTGGCCGTAATAATTATGCGGAGCTACATTGACCTCGTAGGCTTCCGCCATCGACGCCACTTTCATTGACTCGAGGAACCCGTTCCACAGCACATCGACGATGACGACGTCGGATGCATAGGCATTCAGAAACGGGCGATAGCCGCGCCGGCCGTTCACGGACTCGGACGAAGCAATGGGGCATGGGGCGCGGCTGCGAATGAGCGCGAGAGCCTGCGGATCCCACGTGTCGAATTCAAGCCAGGTCAGGTCGTAAGGCTCAACCGCCTTTGCGACCTTGAGCAGTCCTTCGGTCTTGAAGTGGTAGTTGACGTCGAGATAGAGGTCCATTTCGGGACCGGCGCCGTCTCGAAAAGCGGCAAGCGTATTGCGAACGGAGTCCAGCGTCCGCCGATCAACGTTCAATTCCGGCCAGCCCGGCGTCCGGCCCGCGCCGGGACCGAAGCCGACGAGTTTCTCACCGTCGAAGTCGAGAATGTTGGTCTTCAGACCCTTGTAACCGAGGGCTTTAACCTCCGCGCCCAGAGCCGCGATGTCGTCGTAAGTCCGGGCCTGCGGCGTGCCGACGTCCTCGTGATTTCTAACGCGATAGGTGCCGCAATGGGACCAGTAGACGGGGAAACTGGTCCGGATCGGGCCACCGAATAGCTCATAGACCGGCACGCCCAGCGCCTTGCCCTTGATATCAAGGAGCGCGTTCTCAATCGCCGCTATGGCGCGAAAGTTCATGCCGTTCGCCGCCTGCTGATGGCGGATATAGAGCAGAGACGTGATTGCCTGCACCGGCCTCGGGTCCATGCCAATCAAGGCCTCGGCCATGGCGTGAATGACCGGCGTCAGAGCGCGGCTGCCATCACCTTCGGTATATTCCGACCAGCCAATCAGTCCCTCGTCAGTGGTCACTTTTAAGAACGAGAAAGTTCTCCATCCCGCGTCGCAATGCAGGTCTTCGATTCTGGCAATCTTCACGTGTTGTCTCTGGGATCCGGCTGTTTCGGTTGAATGCTCTCTGCATCGGTGACAGTACCATACTGCAGCATTCCAGATGCGATGACAAGCGGATGCGAAGACGTTTTTCTCCGAAATTACAGGGCTATCGAGAAAACTGACAAGCGACCTATTTGCTGGAACGGGAGACAAACGTCGGGTCTCCCACTTGCTTTCGGCGAAGCGTGACGCAATACTACCATACAAGTGGTTGGCTATGGTATCCATGCGTAGGCATCAGGTCTGCAGCCGATTGTAAAAGGGAAGAGAAGGAAATATCCGATGAAAGTCGACGTAAGACACACTTCGCATCCAGAGGCAGTTCGCGGCTTCGATACGGAGACGCTGCGGCGCCACTTCCTGGTCGAAACCGTTTTTGCAGGCGGCGACGTCAGGCTTACCTATTCGCATTACGACCGCATGGTAATTGGCGGTGCCATGCCTGTAGGGGAGGCGCTGCCACTGTCTGCTCCTGCTGCAATCGGCCAGGCAACGTTCCTGGCAGAGCGCGAACTTGGTGTGCTGAATGTCGGTGGCAAGGGCTCCATCAGCGTCGATGGCAAGGCCTATGATCTTGCCAAATATGATTGCCTCTACATCGGCAAAGGCGCCACCGATATCCGCTTTGAAAGCGCGGACGCCAACGATCCTGCAAAGTTCTATCTTGTCTCGACGCCGGCGCATGCAAGCTACCCGACCGTGCTTCTGACGCGCGATCAGGCGCGCCATCAAACACCGGGCGAGGCAGAGACTGCCAACAAGCGGTCGATCTACCAATATATCCATCCCGAAGTCTGCCAATCCTGCCAGCTGACCATGGGCCTCACCATGCTTGAGGCTGGCAGCGTCTGGAACACCATGCCAAGCCACACCCATGACCGGCGCATGGAAGCCTATCTCTATTTTGATCTTGCTGCCGATCAGCGCGTCTTCCATCTTATGGGGGAGCCGCAGGAAACCCGACATATGCTCGTCGCAAACGAGCAGGCGATAATCTCCCCGCCCTGGTCGATCCATTCGGGCGCCGGCACCAAGAACTACAGCTTCATCTGGGCGATGGCCGGCGATAACAAGAGCTTCACCGATATGGACCATATCGCCGTTGGCGATTTGAGGTGAGTATCATGGCGAACCCATTTGATCTTTCCGACCGTGTCGCCATCGTCACCGGCGCCAATACGGGCATCGGCCAAGGCGTCGCCGTCGCGCTTGCGCAGGCGGGGGCGTCGATCGTCGCCGCCGGCCGTTCTTCGATGCACGAGACCGAGGCGATGATGAAGGAGGCAGGCACGCGCTTTCACATCGTCAAAGCCGATCTCAGCACGATCGAGCCGGTGAAGGCGATCGTTGCGGAGACGCTCAATGTCTTTGGCAGGCTCGATATCCTCGTCAACAATGCCGGCATTATCCGCCGTGCGGATGCGATCGATTTTACCGAAGACGACTGGGACGCCGTAATGGACGTCAACCTGAAAACAGCTTTCTTTCTGTCGCAGGCTGCTGGCCGTCATATGATCGCGACAGGCGGGGGTAAGATCATCAATATCGCTTCGATGCTTTCCTTCCAGGGCGGTATCCGCGTCCCCTCTTATACCGCTTCAAAGAGCGGCCTTGCCGGGCTGACGCGGCAACTCGCCTGCGAGTGGGCCGATAAGGGTGTCAATGTCAATGCAATCGCCCCCGGCTATTTTGCCACCAACAACACGGCGGCGCTCAGAGACGATCCCGACCGCTGCGCCAGCATCCTTTCGCGCATTCCGGCAGGCCGCTGGGGAACGCCCGCCGAACTGGGAGGCGCTGCAGTCTTTCTGGCATCAGGCGCATCCGATTATGTGCATGGCGTCGTCTTGCCGGTCGACGGTGGGTGGTTGGCGCGGTGAAGCCACGCTTGACTGAGGTGTGAGCTGTTGCCGGTTCGGCGGACATGCGGGCTATGACTATGGTCGGTGCTTCCTGTTCAGCCGGCCAGCCGCGCGGAAATCACCACGGCAATGGTCGGGGGCGCCGGAGTTTTCGCAGTTGGCAAAACGCGTCACACCGACGCTGCCCGAACCCGTTAGCGCGGGCGCGGGGCCGTTTGTCGGGCCCAAGAAAAACGAGTCCTTTAATAGGAAGTCCTTGCCGTCGGAATAGCCGACGATCAAGGGAATTGTGGCTCTTATCAAAGCCGACGCAAAATGCCCGAATGCACCTTCGATGACGGTGAAGGGCTCCGAACGGCGGGATTGAAGTTGCGCCGCCTTTTCGCGCACCCGCTTGGCGATCATCGTTCGAACGGTTCGCAGGACGGCCCCGTCGATAACTGCATTGTCAACATCGACGATGAAATGCACCCTACTGGTCAACCACCGAACCATCGATATGCAGCCGCGTGTCGATCCTGCGCGGACGGTAGGGAAAGCGTTCCCGCGCGCTGTGCTTCAGCTTGACGCCCAACCCCGGCGCATCGCTGATGCTGAGGAAGCCAGCTCCGTCGTGTGTTGGCGCGCCCTCGACCATGTCATCGGACGCCGGGCGCTTGTCGCGCACGTCGCTCCAAGTATCTGCCGGCAGTTCCTGAAGCACGAAGGTGGCACTGGTGGCCGCGATCTGCAGGCACGCCGCCGTGGATACCACGCTGAGCGGGTTGTGTGGCACCACCCCGATATGGGAGGCCTCCGCCAGTGCCGCGATCTTGCGGCCGCCCGAGATGCCACCCACGAGACAGATATCGGGCCGCACCAGTTGCACCGCCTTGCGCGCAATCAGCATCTGGAACTCCCAGATCGTGGTCAGCCGCTCGCCGGTGGCAATGGGGATGCCCAGCTTGGCGGCCACGTCACCCATTTCGTCAAAATTGTCCGGCGTCACTGGATCTTCGAGGAACAGGGGATGATAGGGCTCGATCGCCCGGCCGAACTGCACGGCCTCATAGGGGGTCAGGCGGCGATGGATCTCGATGCACAGATCCATGTCCGGTCCGGCGATTTCGCGATACCGGGCCACCGTCTCGACCGCGTCGCCGATTTTGCGGGCATAGCTTTGAAAAAACGGCTCCTCGCGCGGCGTATCGAGGAACGGGGTCAGATGACCCACGGCGGTAAAACCCTGTTCGCGGGCGCTCTTGACCCCGGCATACAGCTCTTCCTTGGTGCGTCCGAACACGTGGTAATAGGCGCGTGCCTTGTTGCGTACCTTGCCGCCAAGCAATTCGTGGATCGGCGCATTGTGGTGCTGGCCAAGGATGTCCCACAGCGCGATATCGATAGCGCTCAGCGCGCCCATGATCGCCGAACCGCGGAAATGGGCCCAGCGATACATGGATTGCCAATGATGCTCGATCAGGCGCGGGTCCTTGCCGATCAAGTATTCGGCGAACACTTCGACAGCACCAGCCGTCGCCTCAAGGAATGCCCAGGCTCCCGACTCGCCCAGCCCCACGATATCGTTGTCCGTGGTAATTTCAACGAAGAGGAAGCGATCGAGCTTGATGGTCTCGACCTTCACGATACGCATATAATTTTCCTTCTAGATTATTTGGCCGGACCTGGGCGCCCGGCATCAATTGGTTTTGGTGATGACGACGCAGCGGCAGTCGGCCGGGAGGATGACAGCGTTCAGCTTGTCGCCCTGCGGGCGATATTCGGTCAGCGCTCGGAGCCGACCGAGTTCGGTATCGCCGAGCACCTCTATCGTGGCGCCCTGGTAGAGAGTGTTGCGCTGGCTGAACGGCAGCACGAGCGCCTCTTTGGGCACGGCCGCTCCCTGCGGAACGATGGCCACTTTGTGCGGCCGCACGGCAATGGCGGCACGGGTACCGATCGTCATGATTCCATTGGACTGTGCCGCCACACGGGCAATGCCCAGATCGACTTCGGTGATGAAGCCGGCGCCATGCGCGCGCGAGGTCATGACTGTACCCTCAATGAGGTTGGAATTGCCGACGAACTCAGCCGCGTAGGCCGTGTCCGGCGCCTCGTAGATACCGTCGGGCGCTCCCTCCTGCTCGATGCGGCCCTTGCTGAGTAGAATGACCCGGTCGCTGAGCGACATGGCCTCGCTCTGATCGTGGGTGACCAGAATGGTCGTCAGCCCGAACTCACGATGCACGTCGGCCAACCAGGAGCGGGCGCGTTCGCGCAGTTGCGCGTCGAGATTGGAGAGCGGCTCGTCAAGCAGCAAAAGCTCCGCCCGATAGACCAGGGCCCGCGCAATCGCCACGCGTTGCTGTTGGCCGCCCGAGAGCTGGAATGGGAACCGGTCGGCCAGTGTCCCAAGCTCCAGCCGATCGAGAATGGCGCGCGCCTGCATCTCGCGTTCGGCACGCGGTATTTTCCGCAATTTCAACGGATAGGCCACATTCAGCAGCACGGTCATATGCGGCCACAGCGCGTAGGTCTGGAACACGTAGCCGATATTGCGACGCTCGGTCGGCATGTCGATGCCGGCCTTGCTATCGAACACCGTCCGCTTGCCGATCGACAGGACGCCGCCGCTGGGCTTGTCCAACCCGGCAATGAGGTTGAGGATCGTGGTCTTGCCACAACCGCTGGGTCCCAGCAGTGAGGTGAACGCGCCCGCCTCGATATTGAGGTCGATTGGTGTCAGCACTTCGACCGAGCCGTAGCTCTTGGTCACGCCCGACAATGAAACAGCGATCGTACCCACGTCAGTCCCTCGCATATACAAAAATGGCGACCGGCACGGTCAGGGCGATCTGCACCACGGCCAGGGCCGCCACGCTGCCCATATTGCCCATCAGGTTGAGCTGCAGCATGGTCGTGCCGATCACCTCGGTGCCTGGTCCGAACAGGAACGAGGCCGACGCGTACTCCTTGAAGAAGTAGACGAAGTAGATGAGGAAGCAGGCGATCAGCGCCGGCCGCAGCAGTGGAATGGTGACATCGCGCAGCGCCGTGAACCACGAGCCGCCCGATACCCGCGCCGCCCGCTCCAGATCGGCTCCGATCTGCAGAAACGCTGGGCTAATGGCGGCAAAGCCGGTCGGGAAGTAGCGAATGGTGAAGGCGATGATGAGAATAAGCAGCGTATGGCTGATGGCGCTGCCGCCCGGCACCGCGATCACCGCATAGAAGATGCCGATACCCACGATCAGCCCCGGCACGGCACGCGGCAGAAACGAAATCTGCTCGATCACAAGCCGCATTGTCGGCGTCGTGCGATAGGCGACGATCGTCGCCGCGCAGGTCAGCACCACCGCGATAAAGCCGCCCACCGTTGCGATCAGGAACGTGTTCACGATCGAGCGGACATAGCTCTCATAGCTGAAGATCAGCGCGAAATTGTCGAGCGTCCACACCTTCTCAATCGGGATCAACGGCGACAGGAAGGTGGTGAAAGAACGCAAGATGAGGAATGCGCAGGGGATCACCGACGCAATCAGCGAATAGAGCACCAGTATGGCCCACAGCACCCATGACCCTCGGGTCATCACGGCGCGTGCCGATCGTGCCGCGCGCCCGCCGACGGTGTTGAACCGCCTGATATCGCCTAGTACGCGCGACTGCAGCAGGATGATGATCTGGATGAAGACCAGCAGAAACACCGCAGTGGCCGCGACGATGCCGTAGTCGACCTTGGGCGACAGCACGCCATTGGTATAAAGATAAGAGGCCAGCACCTGGATACGCGACGGCTCGCCGATGATCAGCGGCACGGCCAGCAGGTCGACTGCCATGAT
Source organism: Devosia sp. (assembly GCF_028290625.1). Classification (GTDB taxonomy): domain Bacteria; phylum Pseudomonadota; class Alphaproteobacteria; order Rhizobiales; family Devosiaceae; genus Devosia. The sequence continues at coordinate 23,282 of NZ_JAQGJM010000008.1, read as the reverse complement.
GACGTTGAGCAGCACGCAGAACAGGACTGATGGGCGCAGCAGGGGCAGCACGATATCGAGCATAGCGCGGAACGGGCTGGCGCCTGCGGAGCGCGCCGAATTCTCCAGCGCACTTGGGATACTGCCGATAGCGCCGGCAAAATAGAGGTAGCTGATCGGCGCTTGGGCGACACCAGCGACCAGGCTCATGCCGCCGATCGAGTTGAGATTGGGCAGCCCGATGCCGAACAGCGTGCGGAACAGCAGCGTCGCATAGCCCCCGGGGCCATAGAGCATCGACCAGGCGAAGGCCAGGATCAGCGGCGACACGAACAATGGAAACAGGAAGCAAACCTTGAGCAGCCCGCGGGCCGGCAAGGCAATTCGGTCGATCAGCAAGCCAGCACCCAGGCCGATGAATGTCGAGATCACTGTGCTGAACAGCACAAACCAGGCGGTGTTGCCCAGAGCGCTCAGGAATGACGGATCGGCGAGGAGGCGGGTGAAATTGCCCAGCGTCCATTGCTGCCCAGTGTCGTAGAGCGGCCGGTCGATGAAGGCCTGATAGATAATGGGGACGGTCGGCGCGGCCAGCAGCACGAACAAGAATGCCGCAAAGCCCCAGCGACCGACCGCCGCCCATCCGGCCGCCCTTGGGCGACCGGTGTCAGGGGAGGAGAAAAACCGCGCTACCGCGCCCTGTGTAATGGATTTGGTCACGGCTGCTCGTTGAACAGTTTGGCGCTGAGTGCATTGAACTCGGGCAGTTTCTCCATCACGGCGCGGTCGGGCCGGATCAGCACGATATTGTCCGCACCCACCTGCTGTACCACGCGATCGTAGTTGAGCTTGGAGGTGAACGCGTCTGCATCGACATCCGAGCGGAACGGCACCAGCCCGCCGATACCGACGGCCTGCTGGCCATCACGCGACAGCAGGAAGTCGGTGAAGAGCCTCGCCGCGTTCGGATGCTGGGCCGATTTGACGATGGCGAAATTGCGCTCACCCATCGCCGCGCCGTCGGCATCGAAGGTCCAGCCGATCACCGAGGCCCGCGTCGGGTCCTGCAGCAGTGGGAAGAGGCTGATGCCCGAGATGAAATAGCCGGCCATATATTCGCCGGTGGTGATCTTTTCGAGCACCGGACCCACCGAGCGATAGAGCTCAGTCATGGGGCCGATGGTCTTGAAAGTGTCCAGCGCCTTCTGGCCACCATGCTCGGCATAGGCATTGTACATTGCCTGCGCAAAGCCGGTGGTATTGGGCCCGTAGCTGCCCATGCGCTTGTCGTAGCTCGCCGGATCCTTGGCGGCCGCGGCGGCGATGTCACTGAGGCTCTTGGGATACTGGTCGGGGGTCAGCAGCAGCTTGTTGTAAGCGATCACGAACGGATCGACCGAGATCGAATAGACGCCATCGAGCGGACGGCTCCAGTCGGGCACATTGGCCGCCTCGAGCGTCACATAGGGCTCGACCATGCCCTTGTCGGACAGCTCCAGCCAGTTCGGCGCGGACGACGAGAGCAGGATATCCGCCGTATTGGCTCCAGAGGCCGCGTCGGCATAGTGGCGCTCGAACACTTCGCTGGCACCCAGATCGAGCGTCTGTACGTTGATCCAGGGATATTTCGCCTTGAACGCCTCGAGCACCGGGCGCCAATTCACTTCACCAACATTGGAGAAGATCGTCAGCGCACTCTCGGCGCGCGATCCCTCGATGATGGCAGAATAGTCGGCAGGATAGCCTGCGGGCACATCCTGGGCCAGCGCCTGGCCTGCCGCCAGTGACAAGACGGTCAGTGCGACCGCCCCCTTGAGTACGGCGCGGCGCGTCGCCGTGCCTGACGTCCATTTAGGCATGTGAAATTCCTCCAGCTCGGCAATCGTTGTTGCCTCAACAGCAAGATTTGCGCAAATAGCAAAGTTCGTCAAGTTTGATATTTGCGCAAATCATGATACGTTCGGATTAGACGGTACAAGGGTGGAATTGACTGTGGCGGCCAAGACAGCAATGGGGCGGTACGAACAGGGGGCGGTAACGCCTCCCCTCAACGAACCGACCTATCTCCGGGTGAAGCGCGCCATTATCCACGATCTGGTGTCGCGCGCGATCACCCCGGGCCAGCGGCTGACCATCGAGGAGCTAACCACCCGCTATCAGGTCAGCCATATGCCGATCCGCGAGGCGTTGCGTCAGCTAGAAGGCGAAGGCATCCTAAAGTCACTTGCGCATCGCGGTTTCCGCGTCGAGCCGATGACCGAGGACTATGTCCGCAATATCTACGACATCCGCGTCGGCGTGGAATCGATGCTCGGACGCCGCGCCGCCGAGCGCGTCACCGATGCCGACCTCGTTGCTCTCGAGGAAATCCAGACGCGCTACGAGCACTTCGTGCTGGCCAATCAGCCAAGCGAGGCCGTGCAGGTCAATATTGCCTTCCACGCCCGGCTCTACTCGATCGCCGGCAACCCCGAGGCGCAGCAATTGCTGGAGGGTCGCACGCGCCTGGTCTGGTCGGTCGCCGACAGCCTCGACCGCTACTCTCCCTATGACCGCCAGCAGATCATTCCCGAGCACAGGCGCATCCTGACCACGCTGGCCGCCCGCCAGCCGACCGAGTGTGGTCAAGCCGTCTTCGACCACGTCACCAATGCCCGCGATCGGCTGCTGCATCGCCTCCGCAACGCCGAGCCGCCCTCCGAGGATATTTGAAGCGGCTTGCAGTGTTCTGCGTCAGCGCGAAGATGATCGCGGCACTGGCCGACGCAACGGGTTGCAGCGGAATATCGACGCCGTTCGACACCCAGAAGAACCGGCCAACTATCGCGTCTTCGCTTGCGTCGGTCATCTCTAACCCAACGGCTTTGCCGCCAACCGTGCCGCTATAAGTAATGGCGGCCGCATCGGCAGATGTGACCAGGGCGAAGACCATCAACAGCCCCAAGGGCAGTTTTGCAGAAAGGATCATGACAAATTCCGGATGTTGACCGCGTCAATGGGCGGACGTGTCATCCGTTGCCTAGTAGGGCGGCAGTGAACTCAGCCTGAACGGCACGTCCGTATCGCTGGGCTTCGACGCAAGATGCCGCCGTAGCCTCACCAGTGGAAGGATACGTACACGGCAAGGCTCCGCCCTTGCGAGTCGCGCGGACGCTTTGCGGGTCGAACGAACGGCTAACCGCCTGTGCCGTCATCCATGAAATTGCCGGTCATCGCCTCGTAGGCTCGAGTGCAGATATCCCATCGCGGACAGCTGTCGACGACGCCGATCGGCACGAAAATAAGAGCCATGACGAGGCCAATCTGTAGCACCAGGCCTTCAGGTCGAAGCCTTCTGCCAACCAGTCCTTTGCACAGGGAGTATAGGCCTTGGGCAACAATCAGCCAGTTCATGACCTCCTTAAGTTGTCTGGTGGCGATGTCATATGGCGTTATGTAGCCATCGGGAAAGCCGAGCATCGACAGGGCGGTGAAGCACATGAAGGCCAGCAAAAGGGAAAGCAGCCCCCAGGCCACGGAGGCGATGCGCATTCTAACGATCATTGGTTGGTCCTTGTCAGAGGCGAGCGAGTGGCACGCGGCAATGAAACCCGCGCTCTGTCCTCAATCGATCTGGCTTTGTGGGACATCAAGGCCAAACTGGCTGGACTGCCGCTCTACCGGCTGCTGGGTGGTTTCCGCAAGAAAATCCCGGTCTACATTGCGGGCGGTTATTACGCGCCCGACAAGGGCCTCAAGGAATTGCAGCACGAAATGGCAGGCTACGTTGGCCTGGGCGCCAAGGCCGTCAAGATGAAGATCGGTGCCGTGCCGATCAAGGACGATATCGCTCGGGTCAAGGCGGTACGCGAGGCCATCGGCCCCGATATCAGGCTGCTGCTTGACGCCAACTGCGCCTATCGCGCCTATGAAGCGATCCAGTTCGCCAAGCGAGCGGAGGAGTTCGATCCCTTCTGGTTCGAAGAGGCCGTGCAGCCCGACGATTACGATGGTTTCGGCAAGATCGCCGCGCAGACCACCATTCCGCTGGCCACCGGCGAGAACGAATATACCAAGCACGGCTTCCGCGACCTGATCAACACCAAGGCCATCGCCATCCTCAACCCGGACGCCCGCTATATGGGCGGCATCACCGAGTTCATGAAGGTTGCGGCGATGGCGCAGGCCCATGGCTTGGACATTGCGCCCCATGGCGACCAACAGGCGCATCTGCATCTGCTGGCGGCGATCCCCAACGCGCTGATGCTCGAATACTATCCGCCCAAGGTGATGGCCAGCGCCGAGGGTGTCTATCTCTATACGCCCACGCTCGACAGCGATGGCACAGTGACCGTGTCCGAGCAGCCGGGGGTTGGCCTTGAGCCCCGTCCCGAGGCGCTGGAGCCGTTCCGCATCGGCTAGAAGCGGCTTGGTGGCTATGGTAGACAAACGTCGTAGTCGCCAGCGCGGCTGCGACTTTGCAGATGCTTGGAGGCGCCGATTGAGTTCAGTTTTGCTTGATGCATTTGCGCATTCGGACACCAGCTATCGCCGGGTTGCGGACACGATTCGCGATCGCATCATCGCTGGAACCTATTCCCCCAGCATGCGTCTCAAGGTGCCCCAGCTCTGCCTCGATCTGGGGGTGAGTTCCAATCCAGTGCGCGAGGCGCTGCAGCAATTGCAGGGCGAAGGCCTGGTCGTGATCGCCCCCAACAAGGGTGCCACGGTCCGCTCGATAGACGGACGTCTTATCCGGGAAATCTACGAGGTCAATGCAGTCCTCGATGCCTTTTTTGCCGGTCGGGCGGCGCAGATCGCGTCCGATGAGCAAATCATGGAATTGATCGCCATTCATAGGAAGCTCGAGCAGGCCATGCTCAAGAGCGATGACCAGAAGCGATCCGACCACAATCACCGCTTCCACGCCCTGCTCGGCGAAATATCGGGCAATCGAGAAGCCTTAACCGTCAGATTGCGGCACCGCAATCTGATGCGGGCCATGCGCATGAAGTACGGATTTTCGACTAACAGGGAAAGTCTGGTGCTGAACGAGCACGAGGAGATCATTTCTGCGATTTCCGCGCGCGACGTGCCACGTGCGGAGATCGCAGCCAAGATGCACTGTCTGCGATCATGCGACGACATTATCAGTCAAGCGTCCATCGAGCCGGCCCCAATCGCCGGTCTGGAACAGGTCGGCGCGCGATAGCCGCACCCAACGCGCGCTCGCCACAGCAATGTTCGGAACAGGACGTAAGTGGACTGACCGGTTCTGGTCCTCTCAGATTAGGAGCGGGCCTACAAAGGGACCAGCGTAGGGATAAGCATCCTGCTTGGCACGCTATTGCCGGACCAATGAAGGGTCAAGCAGTGGAATGAGTAATCAGCAGCCGCGTTCTAATACCCCACCGTCGTCCTCGGCGCCCGCGCCGCCGCCCGGCTAGGCATCGGTCCCAACCTCATCGGTCAGCCGATCTGGCTAGGCGGCCGCTGGTTCACCGTCGTCGGTATTCTGGAGCCGGTATCGCTGGTCCCCGCGCTCGATCTTTGTGCGCTGATCGGCTGGCCGGCCGGCGAGCGCTACCTCGACTTCGAGGGCGACGTCACCACGCTCTATGTCCGCGCCAAGCCCACCGTGGTCGAAGCCGCCCGCGACCTTCTCGCCCGCACCGCCAATCCCGAACAGCCCAACGAGGTTGACGTATCCCGGCTGTCCGACGCGCTCGCGGCCGAAGCGGCGGCAGACGTCGCCTTCACCGGGCTGCTCCTCGGTCTCGGCGCGGTCGCCCTTCTGGTCGGCGGCATCGGTGTCGCCAATACTATGGTGATCTCGGTGCTGGAGCGGCGCGCGGAGATTGGCTTGCGGCGCTCGCAAGGGGCCACCCGTGGCCATATCCGCATCCAGTTCTTCAGCGAGGCCCTCCTACTGGCCCTGCTCGGTGGCGCCAGCGGCATCCTGATCGGCTGGCTGGTGACCATCGTCTACGCCCGGCTGCAGGGTTGGCCTGTCGACATCCCGCTCTGGGTCGCTGCCGGCGGCACGGGTGCAACGCTGGTCATTGGCGGTATTGCCGGCCTCTATCCCGCCATCCGCGCCGCCCGCCTCGCGCCGACTGAGGCGTTGAGCGTCGCCTGATAGAGATTGCACCAGAACCCCTTCGGTTCCGGCGACCTAGCGCTGGTCCGGATGCAGATACGCAGCAAGGAAAGTGGCGATGGCGGCAGCGACATGCCGCTTGATTTCCGCCGGCGTCGGAATGGCATCGTTGCCCAGCATCATCACCCGGTTGACCGGGTCGCCCATCAACAGCCAGTTGAGCTGCGCTGCCGCGACCAAGGGATCATCGAGAACCAGCAGTTTCTTGTCCGCCAGCGATTCAAACACTGTCGCCATCACCTCGAGCGCCCGCCCCGCACCCCCCGAATAGAGTTGGCGGGCCAGACTGGGAAAGCGCTGGGCCTCGGCAATAACCAGCCGCCGCAGCTGCATCAAGCCGGGAGTCAGCGCCACGGTCAGCAGGCGTTTGCCGTAGTCGAGCAGGTAGGCCTTGAGTTCCTCACTATTTTCCACCTGCGGCAAATCATGATGCACAGTGGCGGCGGCGGCGCCCATCATCTGGCTGATGACGGCCGTAAACAGCGCCTCCTTGCTGGTGAAATGCTTGTAGACCGTTTGCTTGGACACCCCGGAGCGCAGCGCGATCTCGTCCATGCTGGCGCCGGCATAGCCGGTATCGAGGAACACCGCGGCGGCCGCCGCGACGATCGCCGCCTGCTTGCGCTCCGAGCGCGTTCCGGGCGCCTGGTTGGCCTCGACCACGGTTTCGGGTGCCGACATTTTTCAAACTCCATACTGAACCCTCCTTGACATAATCATACTGCACCGTCTAGTTCTAGTAACAGAACTGAACGGTCTAGTTTGATTTGAGGAGTAGGGAAGATGCATATCCAGTTCTCCGAATTGCCCGTCACCGACCAGGATCGGGCCAAGCAGTTTTATAGTGATGCGCTCGCCTGCAGCGTCGTGGCCGATACCGCCATGAGCAGGGACGGCTGGCGCTGGATCGAGCTCGGCCTGCCGGGCGCAGAGACCAACCTGCATTTCATCCGCCGGACCGATGACAAGCCAGCCGCCGAGCCGGTGCTCGTGCTGGTGGTCGACGACGTTGCCGGCACGGTGGCCAGTCTGCGGCACCGTGGCGTCGATATCGTCACCGAGCCGCACAGCCCCGTCTGGGAGCCCAGCAAAACTGTCGCCGAATTCCGCGACAGCGAGGGCAATCGTCTCGTCCTGTCGAACGCGTGAGCCCCGCCATGACCCTTGCAACCCGACTGCTCTTCGCGACGGCCCTGCTGTCGCTGCCGATCGCCATGCCCGCCATCGCCCAGGATTTTACACAACAAGGAGTGCCTCCCATGACCAAGACCACCCAATCCGGCCTACTGAAGGTGCCCGGTGCCACGCTCTATTACGAAGAGCTCGGCTCAGGCCCGACCTTGCTGGTCATTCCCGGCGGACCGCAGGATGCGGGCGTGTTCGCAGCGCTCGCCGCTGTGCTGGCCGGCCGGTTTCATGTCGTAACCTATGATCCGCGCGGCAATTCCCGCACCACTTTTGACGGTGCGCCGACCCCGCTCGATGTCGATCAGCAGGCCGACGACGCGGCGGCGCTGATCGCTCATGTCGGCGGCCCGGCCTATGTGTTTGGGACCAGCGGCGGGGCGCAAATCGGCCTCAACCTGGCGGCGCGCCACCCCGACCAGGTCGTGGTTCTGGTGGCCCATGAGCCGCCGTCGATGATGCTCATGACCGATCCAGAACCTCTAGTGGCAAATGCGCAGGCATTGCACCAAACCTACAAGGCCCATGGCGTCGATGCGGCGATGGGGCAATTTTTCGCCGAAGCTGGACTCGAAGGCGGCGCGGCGCCGGGGGAAGAAACCTCCGCTTTCGATCCGGCCAACCTGCCACCTGAGGCGGCTGAAACTTTCACGCGGGTGAGCGGCAATTTCGACTACTGGCTGGACCAGGGCATGCTGCCGCTGTCGCTCTACACCCCTGACGTCGCAACGCTCAAAACCGGCTCGTCCAAAATCGTCGTGGCCATCGGTGAGCAATCGGCAGGGCAGCCAATATCCGACATGAGCTTGGCGCTCGCCACTGCCTTGGGCGTGCAACCGGTCAGCCTGCCCGGCGACCATGTGGGGTTTGAAAGCCAGCCCGCTGCATTTGCCCAGCGCCTGGAAGCATCGTTCAAGTAGGCCACCCCGCAGGCCCTTGGGCCTGCCCCAATGCACTGCTCTTGCTCGCAGGAGCGGTGGCGGGATCTGTCGGCCAATTGCCGAAGCATCCGGGGGTCGGCGGGCGCTTCATGTTGCTGGTGGGCGGGTCATCCCATCCAGAATCCAATGAGCATAGGTTAATATGACCGCTATTGCATTCCGCTCGCTGGAAGCAGGCAGGCCGGTTCCGGTCTCAGCGAGCACATTCCACAACCGATATTATGCGAATCCGGGGGCGGAAAACGGGATGGGACCTCAGGGCTCCTGGACCTAACGCGACTTTGCAGTCGGCTAGGCGCCCTTCGATTAGAGGCTACTTATCGCCGCAAAACAGTCTAGGAAGCCAACGCCAAATTTGGAGTCCCGACCGAGCGGACCAAAGTCGCGACTTGTGGTCTTGAGAACAGACCGAATTTGCGATGGCGTCAGATCGGGCCGCAGTTGCTTGACTAGCGCACACGCGCCGGCAATCTGGGGTGCTGCAAAACTAGTGCCTGAGCCAGGCGCCGCATACCCTCCCGGGAGAAGCGACAATACGCTATTCCCTGGTGCGACAAGCTCAACGGCCCGCTCTTCTGGGAGATCATCCGGGCCGTAGGACGAGGATTGCCACCAAGTTTGATCAGCGTTTGTCGCGCCGACCGCGACGATGGCCGGACAACGTCCCGGATTTGTCACCCACGGCTTGGGCCGATTGCCTGAGTTGCCAGAAATTCCAATGACGATACAGCCCGCCTTGGTCAACTCTTCGGCCGCGCGCCCCAATTCCTCCCACGGTGCCTCATGGGGCTCGTCTGCGCCCGCAAAATCCCACTGGCTCAGCGAAACAACGTGAAGTTTCTTCTCGACGGCCCACGCCATGGCCGCGATAAGAGACTCCTCGCTGCCTGTACCGCCTTTGTTGGTGCGCATCGCATAGAGGTCGCAGTCTGGAGCCACCCCAACCATCCCCGTATTTCCGGTTCGGCAACCCACTATGGCGGCGCAAAATGTCCCATGCGGGTCGTCTGTTCCCCACCACTCGGTTGTTTCGGGATGGAACGTTTGCCCTTCGACGATTGGCAAGTCTGCTATGTCGCGGTCGATCTCGCTGTCAATAATCCCAACCCGCACCCCACGCCCGGTCGTCCTCGACCAGCTTTTCTCGGCATTGATAAGAGGAATGTGCCAAGGGGGTGCCCCTGGGACAGCCATAGGAGACGCAAAGTCTCTCGAGATGGGTGACCCTTGCACTTTCCTAGTGCGCCTCACGCCGTAAATCTCGCCACGTTGACGCAAGGCCGCGGCCTCATCCTCTTCTAGAACGAGACTGGCTACAGATATGAAGGGGAACGCGAGGATTACGTCGGACGCGAGACCCTGCGCTTCTGCAGCAAGGTGCTGGACACCGTCTACAATGCCCTGCCTGGGCCTTCCCAAGGTGCTAGCCATGGATGATCGCTCCTTCACGGATCGGTCAAATGTCACCAGATAGCGGTCCAACTTCGCCTCCAACTAGATGGATAGGTATGTCGCGTGCCGTGCCCAACCCGACCATGGCTGGCCAAGTTGCCGCGGCCCGCCGGCGCGTCGTGTGCCGCATGCACAGAGAGGAGGCTAACGGTGCACATGCCGCGTCGTTTCGACAGGTGCGTCGGACGTTGGGCCGGCACTGAAAGGTGTCGCACCCTGACAAGGATTTTTGTCGCCGAATCCAAGCACCGACTCGATCGATGAAGCGAGCTGAAGGGAATAGTCGAGCGACACAAGCTGAGCGCTCGATGGCTCAAGGACACAAGTCTGCTGGTTGACGCGGCCGAAAGGTACGGACCCGTCAAAATTGCGGAACCAGATCAATTTCTCCGCATCCGTATTGCACGAACCGAATGGGAGGATGTCAGCGGCGTTGGCCGGGTGTTGCGCTGTGCCGTGGCAACTGAGGCAGCCGGAGCGGGGATTATCGATGGGACCGTTGATCCTTCCCGCCCAGCCAAGGTGCGTAGCGGCATATGGCGGCGCTTGGTCGGAAAGAATGCTCTCCTCGAGGAGTGTCCCGGCCGCCACCATTGCGGGTGTCACGCCCTCATCGTTGCCCCAGCTTAGGCCGACCGGGCGCATCTTCATCCACGGATCGGCGTCCGGGGCGTTGCGATCGTAGGCCAACGTTCCAAACACCCACCCGGTGGGCGACTCGGGATCAGCCACTGCCACGTCCATCTGCATGAGTCGGACCGGGACTGGTCCGCTGGCCGTGCTGATTGTCCAGGTTGGTGCGCCTAGCAGGGGCGAGGCCGCCGGGTTTTGAAAGTCGTCATCTTTAGCCGCGCTGAACAGGATCTTGAAAGTCATGGCCCCGTCTTCAAAGTGGGCCTGCGTCAGGTCGGGCGTGTTGGAATTCCACACTGCACCGATCGTTTTGGCACCCACCTCGTTGTAGAAGCCGATGGCGTAGTTAGCGACGCGCACGCCCTGCTTGATGCCGAGCTCCGGGCCATTTATCGGCCGCTCTGCGGTGAGCCCGTGAAACGGCTCCCGCGGCGACGGCCCGAAATTCATGAACGGGACGTGGTACCAATTCCGGACGGTGTTCTGCGCGGGGTCAAAACCCGCAGTGATCATGCCTTCGTAGGCGTAATCGCGCAGGGCATAGAGAAAGGCGTTGGTCTCGTCGACTCCCTCGGCATAGTCGAAGGCCTTCCAGGGAAAGGCAGTCTCGCTGACAGAGGTCGGATAGTCTTGCGCGAGCGTAAACCAGCGTTGCTCGGGGTTGTTTGCCAGCAAGGCTGGTGAAACGATGAAGTCTGGGAAAGGGCCCGAGCATTGTGCAACGTGATCCGGAAGGTTGACCGCAGGTTCGCCCTTTTCCGTGACGTCCAAGCATTCAGTACCTGCGGCACAACCCGATGCGGCCCAAGCCACACCCGAAGACTGTACCGACAGGATGGCGATTGACAAAGACAAGACGGCGGCAAGTTCCCTCATAGTGTCCCCCGGGCCTTTAGCTAAAATCCCAACTTCTCGATCTCGTACGTGCCGTCTGCGGTTGCGGTAATAACGATGGTGCCCTCCCACCCGGTGCCGTAGACGGCTCGTTCGACAACCACGTCCTCAAAGGGCTGATCGGCGCCGGACGAGCCCCAGTACACAGGCGCATCGGGCCGAAGGTCGGCAACGACAGATGGCTCCTCCTGAAGAATGGCCAACGTCTCGACGTTGGGATGCCCATGAGCTTTCGCGCTCCGAGAGCCCGTGCCATCGTCTCTCCCCATGGAAATCACGGCTATCTCAGGGGATACGGCTTTCAGCAACGGGTCGGAGGTATCGCCCCGTGCGCCGTGGTGGCTGACGAGAAGAACATCCGCATCGAGCACTCCCGGATTTTCCTCATACTCCCCCAGCAACGCTTCGATGCCTTTGTCCATTAGGTCGCCGAGAAACAGGAACGACGCCTGGCCATAGTCGATGCGAACAAGCACGCTGTGATTGTTGGGGTTATTGAAGGCGTCCTGCGTACCCAAGATCGCTTTGGGCGTAGCGCCCCAGAACGCGCTAATCGTTGCGCACTCAAATGGGTCGACCGCGCTGTTCGTCGCGCCGGATGCTGTCGACTGATCCTCGAACTCGATCTTCGCGTAGGGGATGGACTCGGCCCATTCATGGAACTCTGCCTGCATGCGCAGGCCTCCAAGATCCCCTTCCTGGCCGTTGTCGACGAACCCGTCGATCTGCGACGGGTCAAACAACTCCATGAGTTTCTTGGTGCCAAGGATGTGGTCGTCATGAGCGTGGCTTAGATAGAGGGCATTGATGCGATTGTCGTACTGCGGGTGCTCCTCGAGAAACTTCAGGAGATATTCTGCGAAAAGGCCCGGGCCATCGACGCCGTCCCTGCCGCCCCCGACGTCGATGACCGCCAGGCCGCACGGGAGTTCGACAATTGCTCCGGCACCTTGGCCCACGAACACGAAATGCACCTTCATCGGCGGCATTCCCGCCGCGACTGGGGACGGACCAACGCCGTTGAGTGGCTGTAGTGACGCCGGCTGGGAGCCGTACAGAGCGCGGACGCTGCGAAGCAGTGGAAGGTCAACCGGGATTTGCCTCTGCAGCGGTTCTACAGGTAGCGACAAAAGGTCTCCGCTTGGCTTGAACGCGTCCTGGCTGAAGAGCAACAAGTCAGTAGGGATCGCCAGTCCCGCATTGGGCCTGGCGATGTAGAGAGGGAGGCCGTCCCGCTCAGAGCTACGAGGCATGTATCCCGGCCCGAAAACCTCTTCACCGTTCTCGTCGATGTAGACCCCGGTTGGGTCGAGTGTCGGCTGGGCAACGGCTGGCCCCGCCAGGGAAAGCAGCGCCACGGCCACCCAGAGACAACGCATCGGGTCCTCCGACGTCATCGTGCCAATAATTGGCACCGGCGAAGCAAGGTTAACTGGAGAGATAGTGGAATAAAATAGGGATTTCTCTCAATAGGACAGGTTTGTAGTCGTCAGCAGAGGCAAAACGACACCGCCCATGATCTTGTGGCGCCAAATCAGGAGACCGGGCATGAAAAGCATTCGGCCATGAACCGGCTGCGTTTAGACCTACCTAGCTCGAGCGAAAACATTCATTGACGGCCCGTCTCTGGACGGATGACAATGCAAACTATTGACTCTTATAGTGATCATTGGCCGGGGGGCAGGTTGGCTGGAGTAGAACAACAATGGTCGCGCGGGGATTTCCTCGAGGCTGCCCGGATCAATCATCCTAAGGCTGGTGGCAAGGTGTTCACGGTGGGCCCTTACGGCCACCGTGTCGGTTTTGCCTTCCAGCAGGCCAGAGCTTTCATGCTTGCTGCGGCCTTCGCCGACGAGTTCGACAATATGAATCCAAGTCTTACTCGTGCCAGTGCTCCATTGGCTGTCTTGGGTGGGGGCGTCGCAGGTATAACTATGACGGCCGCATTGCACTCACTCGGTTTCACCAACCTCACCTTGTTTGAGCGCAAGGCCAACGTTTTGATGGATCAGGCATACGCTAGCCACCGCATCGTTCACCCGGCGTACAACACGTGGCCACTGACCCACGAATTCGCTTCAACAACCCGTTTCCCATTCCTCAACTGGTTCGCTGGTCCTTGCGACAAGGTGGTCAAAGCATTGCGCGCGGAGTGGGAATCCGAGTGGCTGGGAAGGCTTCAGACCAACACCGTCCGATCCGGAACGATTGTGAAGAAGGTAGTCCGCGAGACCTCGGGTGATCGCATCGAAGTGCATTACACCCAGCATCCGCGCCACCCTAAAAGGGAGACCTTTGACTACGTCTTCGTGACGCTGGGTTTCGGGAGCGAGAAGGGAGTTGCGTTGTCGGACAACACCTCCGGGCGCTACTGGAACGTCGACACTATTCGCCAGGTAGCCGAGGACCACGAAAAGCCGAGCCTGCTCTGCGTAGGAGATGGGGATGGAGCCCTCATCGATTGCGCACGCATGGCATACCGATGCAACGTTTTCGACTTGGCGACCCGATTGATGGCCAAGCTCAGCTCGGACGGCGACAGGCCGCCCGACCACCGGGACTGGAAGCGTCGCAAGACGGCTAAGGAACAGGAGATCTGCGATGCGGAAAACCGTGCTTCGGATCGCGGGGTTTCCCCCGAAAAGGGAGCCGAGCTGCTCGACGAGTTCTATCGGGGTTTCGTCAAGCGCCTATCACCGGACGAAAGTAAGATCCTTGAAGATTTTCGGATAAAACCTGAGGGTTTCTTTTCAAAGCGGGAGCTCCATCTAGTGGCTCGAGGAAAGTCGCCCTTCAGACCTGGCAATGCGCCAATCAACAAGTTGATTGTTGCTTACCTCCTTGAAAAGAAATCCGTCATCTACCACCGAGGAGACTTCGTAGAAGCTACTAAAACGGCGCCAGCCAAACTGGTAGTTCCGTCGGGTTGTCCACAATTCAACGACTTCGACTACCGTGTCGTTCGCATTGGAGCCGATCCTCCGGCAGAGATGCTTTTCCGCGGCATCAAGAAAACCCACAATACGGCGCTCCACTTGAAAGTCACGGACTATCATCCCGGCGCAATCGCGCCTGACGAGTTCTTAAGAGGTCTGAATCAAGAGGATTTTCAAAAGCAGAAGCCGGGCACCCTGCACCACACTGAAAAGATGAAGCCGATGATTGGTCAGTTCCTCGGCACCTACTGCAAGGACCCAAAGGGAGGCCCAGCGGCCCGTGTTTCTTACGGAAAATATCAAGGCGGCGGTCTTATCGTGGTCGAGCAGCATCAGGATCTGACACGTGCAGCTAACAAGGTGGGAGGTTTCGACTGGCAACTATTCGGCATTCCGATCGTGTCCGAGGACATCAACCGAAAAGCCGAGCGCGAAAATCCTACCTTTGATCCGTCAGTTCAGGGGAATGGCCGATGAGTTTCAAGCTCAACGCCAATATGGTCCTCAGTGCGCCAGGGGCACTTGTGTCGGCACGACTGTCGTTCATCGCCATCGACAACGCTCGGCGCTTGTTCGGGATCTGCCCGAAGTTCGTCGCAAGAGCCATAAAGGGCGCGGGAGCATTCTCCTGTGGCGGGGCCACGTTCAATTCAAACGGGCCTACGCTCGTCGCTCGAGGGCCGTCCTTACAAGCTTCGAGCCTTATCGGGTATTTCGGCCTGGCGCCAAGGCAGGAGATTGACCTGAAAATCCCCCGGCGAACTTCGTCGCCTTTCGACGTACTGGGGACACCTGTTTTCGTCCACGGGGCGCCCCGCAACTCGACGCTGGTCCTAGATCGAATTGGAGTTTCGGTACCAGCGCCGGACGCAGGCGATCTAATAGAAGGCTTCCTCGAACTCCAATCCGAGGATGCATCGATACCTACCAACGGCACTCTGCTCGTCGATGGTGACGGGCGCGGCGTGTGCATTCTGGTAGGGAGGGTGGGGGCTTCGTATCTAGCAGTAGGCCTGGAGGATTGCCTCGTTGCTCTAGGCCTAGGACCGATCGCTCATCCCGAACAGATCATGGATTTCGGCGAGGAGATTGGAGCAGATGATGAGGTGCATCACTCGCTGATCGCTAAAAGCGCCGAGAGCGCCAATGCGGCTCCAAGCGGGCAACTTCTCGACATCCTGAGCGAATTCGAAGTGGGCGCGACCTATGGTTGAACGGGGCTCTTACATTGGTGAGCAATTTCTGGCGCGCGCTGCATTCCTTAGACGGGAAATGCAGGGACGAGAAGCGGCGAACATCTGGTTGAAGGGGAACATCGCATCCGGCCCCCAAAGTGCACCGAAACGCTTAGTCTTCCTGTTCGACACCAACGTCCTCATCTCCTATTGCGCGCCTTGGCTGGCTGGGGCGAGCGGAGAAAGGGGGCGAACGATTTTCCCTGGTCAATGGGCAACGGGCCCGGACAGTGAGAAGGTCAGGGAACGTTTGGGCGATCGGCATACGACGCTGACCTTGAAGGCGCTTGCTGAATTCGCAATGATCAACGCCCCTGACGCAGGTAGGCAATGGCAAGAGCAGGGGCTGGATGAAGAGTTGGCACCCATTCGTCAACCAACCCTAATGTTTGGAGCCCACTACGACGAATCAAAGGACATCTACCGCGGAGTAGCAGCTAAGGCCCAGCAGATCGTTCGCTCCCTCGGGCACGAAGACGTCATAAGGCGAGAGGCCCAACTGGCCACCAACGTCATGGTGCTGCTCCGTTCCGAACATGTCGCTGAAGATGCCCCTCCCTCTGTAAGGGCACTAAACCTCGTTGATTTTTTGATCTCCAGGCAGATGGGTCGACGGCTCAGAGGGGCGGCGAGGGAGTGGGATCGGTACGTCCGACTATCTTTGAGCACGGGCGGGGTGTACCCGGCTTCGCAGGCAAAGGACCTGCTAGGCGACCATGACAACCTGAGCCACGCATTCAGTGTGTTCAATGGTGATCTCAGCGAGGGCGAGCTTGGGTTGCGCGAAGACTTAGTCAGCTATTGGCGTCGGATGGTGGAGCGGCAGAAGGGGCGGCCGAACGATCCCCGTCTCGCGACTGATGCTGAGGCTCTGGCAGACCTGTTCCTCGTCAACAAGCGACTGCAGGAAAAGGGGGACGAGGCCCGAGTGGTTCTCGTTACAGGCGATGAGAATTTGGTGAAGGCAACGTACGGGGGCGTGACGCTTTCTCGCGCATCCATCCGAGAGCCCGATCTGCGCGACTATCTAGTCTCGCAGAGCTCTCCAATGGCTACCGATTTCTCTCTTCGTTACGTTCGGCACCTGTGGGCATACATCGAAGATGCATTGATCGGGCGAGATGCCCTCAAGGATTCCCATGTTGCCGATTTTTTCAATGGGTTGCTCGCCAAAGGCGCCGAGCGGACAAGCTTTTCTGCAGAGTTGACCGAACGGATCGCCTTGTTTCCCAAGGAACATCAGGATCTTATCCCGTCCCTGGAGCGCATTAATGTCGCGCTAAGCGATTGGATAGATCTTTCGACGAGCGGGACTTTCCAATCGGGCCTCAATGACTTCGCTATTAACGACGAGTTTCGCCAGACGATCTTGGACATCGTGTTGAAGTCCGATGCCAAGCTAGAATGGTCAGCTATGCTCCGGTTAATCCAAGAACAGATCGACCAGGAACAGGACAGGCTTACGACCAATCTGTCCGACACGGGCATTGCGCCGCTCGTTAAGGCGGGTCTGCTTGGTGCACGAAATCCGCCGGATCTGAACTTCGCCTCCTTTCCTATCACTCAATCCATCTTCACTAAGCTGGCGCACGGAGCTTACGGTGATGCCAAGGACTTTGAGCGCGACTTCGCTAGCATCAAGGACGACTGCGTCCTACCAGTTGATAGAGGCCAGATAGACGACCGACAGCTCTCCTACTTGAAGTACGTTGTCCTTGGAGCGGCATTTGCGAGCGCAGACAAATGGTCAGTCGCATTGGAACATGCGGCCATGGCCAGAGCGATCCTCGACCGGCGCGAGGCCCCCATTCCGCCCATCCCACACGGAAGAGAAGGCGAAAAATCGACTAAGGTGATCACCGGGCGGGAGGCGCTGTTCCTCTCCGCCACAGCTCAGCGCATCGTGGCGGAGACCGATGCGGATTTGGAAACTGCACGGACTTACTTGGTACGAGCTGAGCGCGCATTGGGCAGCAACCCCGAGACGAACCCGACGGAGCGCTTCGCCCACAAGGTTAGATTCGACGGTGAGCGCCTGGCGCTTGGCCTAGCCCGATATTACCTTGAACGAAGCCTCACCAATTTTCAGTGCGACGATCTGTACGACGCAGCGCTCACTCATGCTCGGGTGGTGGCGAAATTGCCGATGTCGGAACACTGGCAGGGTCCTGCGCGCGATATTGCTCGCGTGTCGATCGCCATAAACCTGGTGCAGATCTCGGCGATCAGTACCTTCCGCACTTTTGAAGGATGGGGTCGACCGGACGACGCCATCGACATAGTGCGCCACGTACCCGAATACTTGCAGGTGGTAAAAAGCTTGGTCCGGCTACCCGAGGGACTGCGTGGGCCTGGGGGGTCGGAAAGCACTGGTACCCTCACGTGCTCGAATTTGATGACTGCTTACTATATTGCGGGGGCTCTAATTGCTCGTTCTAGTGGAGGCGAGGTCAGCAAGCAGGTGAGCACTGAACAGCTTATGGCGTCCTTTCCATCGATGCAGACGTCGGTCGTCACCAAATATGATCCCTGGCGCTACCAGCGGCTGCTGGAATTCTGCAATCGGATTTCTTTGCCACCATACGCAGGAAATGCCGACTGAGACCGCGAACATCTCAAAGCGGTAGAAGGTGCCTTCCAGTTCGCTACTTCTTCTTTGGTTGACCAAGATGAGGAAGATTGAGTTGGCTAGTTGAGCCCCTCAGTTGCACCTGAGGTACCTCGTCAGGAGCTAACCTCGTTTAACGATGGGAAACGGCATGTGCCGTGTATGGACGGCTCTCCGTTGGCAAGGGTTTTTTGAGGCATTTGCGCTCGGTGATGATAGCCAACTCGGCGGCGAAAGCGGACTCGAAGCATGCTAAGCAACTGCCGTGGGTAAATAGTCGGCGGCGCTCACCGGATGACGCATACGCGTGACCGCAAACTCGATAAACGCGCGTAGTTTGGGTAGCGCCTGGCTGCGGCTTGGATGATAGAGCGAGAGGCCGGGCACATCTTCGCCAAAAGCGTCGAGCGCGGTCTCAAGCGCCCCGGTGTCCAGATAAGGCAGCGCGAGCGAACGCGGCAGGCGGAACAATCCAACGCCCCGGAGTGCCGCCCTGATGCACAAATCAACATCGTTGATCACCAGGGGACCGGTGACCGCGATGGTGACGGGCCGTCCCTGAGCGACAAATCGCCAGTGGTCCGCACCGCTCGCGTCAGTCCGATAAAGGATGCAGCGGAAGCTGTGCAGATCTTCGGGGCGCACCGGCCGGCCTTGCGCCTTGAAGACACCTGGTGTCCCCACCACGACAAACCGCTCGGCAGGCGTCAGACGAACGGAGACCATATCCAGTTCGACGAAATCGCCGAGTCGTATGCCCGCGTCATACCCTTCCGCGACGATATCGATCGGACGATCCTCGCCGGTGAGTTCCAGTTGGATTTGCGGGTGGGCGGCCAAAAAATCGGGCAGCAGGCGGTTGATCAGCAACGGCAGTGACGCCCGCGGCGCATTGATGCGCAGCTTTCCCCGCACCTCACCACCTAGGCCACCAGCGGCGTCGATGCCCGCGCTCAACATATCCGCGGCCGGCCGTGCGTGGGCAAGAAGCCGTTCGCCAGCCTCCGTCAGGTTTACGCTTCTGGTCGTCCGAACAAAAAGCGGTGCGCCGATCCGGACCTCAAGGTTCCGAATGGCTTGGCTGACAGCGGAAGGCGTCACCCCGAGCCGCGCGGCCGCGGCCCGAAACCCCCGCAGTTCAGCAACAGCCAGAAACATGACCACGCCGTCCATACGCGTTCGATCTATTGTGAAGTCTGATTGCACAGGCCGTACCGATATAGATCGATTATCAAACAATAATGCTCCCGGTAAAAGGAAATCACAAGGCATCAAACCAAGGAGCAAGATCCATGCGGTCATTCCACATCAACGGTTTTAGCGGACCCGACAACCTGATCGTCAAAGAGAGCGAGATTCCAAAGCCCAGCCGAGGTGAAGTCCTAGTCCGCGTCAGGGCGTCGTCGCTCAATTTCCGCGATCTGATCATCTTTGCCGGCCAATATCAGCCGCCCATTCAGTTTGGCCGCGTGCCGTTGTCGGATGGCGCCGGTGAAATCGAGGCGCTCGGTGAAGGCGTCAAGCGCTTCCGGGTCGGGGACAAGGTCGTCAATTCCTTTCTTCCCAACTGGTTTGGTGGAACGCTGAACGCGCAACACGAGCAGTGGGTCGTCGATCACGATGGCTGGCTGACGGAATACAAAGTGGTCAATGCCGAATTCCTTGTTCCCATGCCATCTCACATGAGCTTCGAGGAAGGCGCTACGCTTTCCTGCGCCGCAGTGACGGCCTGGTCGGCACTTGCGGGTGTTCGCGCCGGCGACGTGGTACTCACTCAGGGCACCGGTGGCGTGTCACTGTTCGCCGTACAGCTGGCAGTTGCGCTTGGCGCCAGGGTGATTTCGACGACCTCCACCCACGAGAAGGCGCAGACGCTTCGCAGGCTCGGCGCGCACGATGTCATCGATTACAATGCGACGCCCGACTGGGGTGACGCGGTCCGCGAGCTCACCAACGGCCGCGGCGTCGATCGCGTTGTCGAGGTGGGCGGCCCCGCGACTCTGCCCCAGTCGATGAAGGCCTCTGCAGTTGGAGGGGAAATCTCCATCGTTGGCATCCTGGCAGGGTATGCAGGTGGGGTCGACTTCATGACCATGTTCATGAGCCGGGTCAGCTTTCGCGCGGTAACAATTGGAAGCCGCCGGGACCTCGAGGACATGTGCCGGGCGATGGAACAGCATGGCATCCGGCCGGTAATCGATAGCGTCTACACCTTCGACGATGCCAAGGCAGCCGTTACGCACTACGGCGCGCGCAATATCGTAGGCAAGGTCGTCATTCAGCACTGATCGCTTGCCGGACTCAATAGAGCGGGCGGGGCATGAGCAATCGCCTTGTCAGCCGCACTTGGTCTCATCGGAGAAGCGCGAATGACCGCCTATGTCATCTATATCCGCGAGCAAACATACGATCAGGGGGAGCTGGATATCTACGTCAATTCTGTAGGACCAGTGCTCGAAAAGTTCCGAATGCGGTTCCTTGCCGCGAATGGCAGACTGGAGGTGTTGGAAGGGCCAACACCTGAGGCCGTGGCGATCGCCGAATTTGCAACAATCGATGCGGCCTTAGCCTGGTATCGCAGCTCAGACTATCAGGCCGTCGCGCAGCACCGCTTCAAGGGCGCGTCCTATCGAGGCTTTGTCGTTGAGGGTCTGTAACGGCGTAAGCGCCATCGTTTCGTTCGCAGGTAGCGTTCGGATCTCGGTCCACTTCGCCTACGAATTGCGTGACGCCAGCGGCGGGTGGTTTCGATCCTACGGCAACGAGAATTGGGAGTTCGAAGCTGGCGGGCCGACGCAGCGGCGCTTCGCCTCGATCAACGACCTGCCGATCACCGAGGCGGATCGCAAATTCCACTGGCCGTTCGGCCACGGTCCGACGATCATCGGGGCCCGAGCGATCTTGCCCTCATGTCGCCCTGTATTGCGGCGTCGATTCCGGCCCGAGGTCAGAGCGGCTTATGGGATCTTGTGTCCCAATGATGGACCGATGCTCTGCGAACAATGCATCCCAGCGAGAAGATCTACACCTTCTGGGACTACTTCAGGAATGCCTTCGGCAGAGATGCCGGCTTGCGCATCGACCATCTGCTGCTATCTCCAGACCTCGCGCTTTGGCTCGACAGTGCCGGCGTCGATCGTGAGGTGCGCTCGTGGGAGAAGTCCAGCGATCACGCACCGACCTGGCTCACCCTAACCGACGTATCTCCTCGTCGAAGACTGAAGACCGGCTCGAGGGCGGCATGATGTGAACGCCATCCGAATTCTGATCACTATACACTGCGTGACGACGATTCTCTGTGCATCGAGACCAACATGCCCACCAATCACGCTCCCGCAATCTTGAAATGGCGAGAGGACGTTGACCGCCTTGAGGGCGGATTGTCGGACTCTCTTCGGTCTTCTACCGTTTCGACCATGCTGTTCGGGTGCAACCAGTGGATACGCACACATGCCAAGTCCGCCTCTCCGGAAGAGGTGGCACGGATCGAGGACATCAGGTCAGAACTCGAGCTCTGGCTGGCTGAACGTGGGCTAACCTTTTCCGGCTAGAGGTGGCCAGCGTTTCTACTCATAGTTGGCCGAACCAGCGTAAGGACGTGGCGCCGGTTTAGAGGGCGACAGCGCAACCAGTGCTGCTTGTCAGGGAGATGGTGGAACAGGGCGCCAACCGGCATCGGGACCACGGCCACTTTTGATAGTGTCGCGCCGTGCTGGTCTGTCAGCCTCCACCTTAGGGACGGACGAAGCGCAGCTTACCGACCGACATGGGGGCGCATTGCTGACGGAAACTGGATCGACTGAGTACTGGCGGGCACTTGGGGCTGAAGTCACAAAGCCCAATGTGCATGCGTCTGCGGTTGTGACCTGGTGATGTAAGCAATTAGTGACCAGTTCCTAGCCTAGCCTGGACCGCCAACTTTTGGGCAGGGCGACACCAAAGCTTTCGAGGCGCGTCCGGGCCGCCTGCACCACGCTGTCGTCAAAACTGTCGGCGAATTCCAGCACGATATATTCGCCAGTAAACTCCGCCATGCCGGCGTCAATCACGGCCAGGAAACCTGGCGTGACGCCCTTGGCCGTCGCCCAATCCGCAAGCGCGACGAGAGGGCCCTTGGTTTCGATCTTCATGCGCACCTTGGTTTCGCGCTGGGCGCGACCAATCTTGAGCTTGCGGGTTTCCTCATAGGCCGTCACCGCCTGCCAGAGCCGCCGCACCATCGGATCCGGATAGCCGTCCCCACCCAATTCGAAGATGCGGCGCAGGCAGAGGCGGGCGAGACCTTCTTCGTTTCTGTCCAGCGCATTCTGCATCAGCACCCGAATGCGCTTCGGATCGCTCATCGTGGATGGATCTGCTGCCATATGTTTTACTTGTTGTCCTCAACGAAAAGGCTCGCCGAAGCGAGCCCTGCAACTTAGCATAAGATACCGATCTTGCTGGATCGATTGGCCCGTCTCGCGGCGGGCCCATGCACCAGATGCCTTATTAGAGTAGCGTAAGGTTGACTGCGGACTCTTTGCCGTCGCGGCCTTTCTCGACGTCGTAGGTTACCTTGTCGTTTTCGTATAGGCCCTGCAGGCCCGACTGCTGAACGGCAGAAACGTGGACGAAGGCATCCTTGCCGCCACCTTCAGGCGAGATGAACCCGAAGCCCTTAGTGGCATTGAAGAATTTAACAGTGCCCGTGATGCTGCCCATTGAAGTAGTCCTTTGAAGCTCGATGCCTAGGCGCGAGCGTTACCCGCCAGCAACATGCTGTCGGCGCGTAGAAACTTTCGCCTTCTGAAGCAATGAGCCAATGACCGGAGATGACCGGCAGGGCAGCCGTCGTAGGCTGAAAACGTGTGATCATGTTTATGCAGGTCAATGGTCTACAAAGCAAGCTCGGGGGCTCCAAACAATGGTCCCTGCTCTTCTTGCTGAATTTGGCAGACAGCAGGGCAAATTGCTGTGATCCGATATCACTGAGACACTTATCAATGCGGAGCAGACCGCCGCCATATCGCGCGTCCAACCGCCTTTGGGTCCAGCAAATGCAGATCGCACGCCCACATTGAGGTCCGCACCATGGCCCCGGAAAGATGGTGTATCGCGGCGGCTGCGGCGCGATCTGAGATCGGGAAGCTGCAGCCCCTTCATATACGATGCTGGCGAGGTCGCACCTGACCTCTGCATCGAGGGAAGGAGCAACGGCGATGGCACATTTCGTGGGACTGGACGTGTCGGTGTTGGAGACGGCGGTGTGCGTCGTCGATGAGGCTGGCAAGGTCGTTTGCG
>NZ_JAQGJM010000007.1 GCF_028290625.1 Devosia sp. | reverse complement strand
CAGCGAGCCCGCCGCAGCGGTCGCCTGATTACCCACTTACAGGAGCTTTAACGGTTCTGCCTCGGCAGGAAAGAGGTCCTCACGGGGACGAAGGTGGCGTGAGATCGGAATGGCAGCAGCCCTGTCAAAGCTTAGCAATGCCGTCTCTCGGCGGCAGATGACGCCCTGCGGCCATTGACACAAACCGCGATAGAGAAGCTGCCATTTCGCTCAATAGGTGGACGGTGAACATCAGGCGCCTCAACTGGTCCGCCAACGTCCCCCGTGGCAATCGCGGTTCGATCGCTAACCTGCCGAGCATACAGTTTGGTGTCTACTTCAATGTCGATGCGCATGCGGACACGGTGGGGTGCACTGGGCCGAAGCGATCATCTTTATTGCGAGCTTGCTCCAATACCCCTCAGGACTATCTCTCGAACGGTCTGCTTGGCGCCTTCAAATTGGCGGTGGTCCAGCTTCTTGCCACCTTTCAGGATGTCGATCTGGTGCTCGAAATCGGCGTACCATTGCGTGGTTGCCCATAGCATCATCAGAAAGGGGGGCGGATCGATCTTTTCGATCGCCCCGACTTTGATCCAGGGCTCGATCCTTACGACCTGCACACGCGTCCAGTCCAACCTCGGTCTTGAGGTAGCCCTCAAGCATTGGTGTGCCCTGGATCACCTCGCTGAGGGGGTCTCTTTCGTTCAGAAAGCTGGATTGAACCCCGATAGCGTGTTTTCCACCCTGTCGAAAGGCGCCGGCCAGTCCTGGCAGATGGAAAATCGGTACCGCTCGACGGCTGATAACCGGTTCGATTTCGGGTTTGCCGTCGAGTGGATGCACAAGGACCTCGGCATCTGCCTCGCCGAGGCTCAACGTCTCGGCGCCAACTTGCCGATTACCAAGGCAATCGATGATCGATATGCACTGATCGAGGTGGCGGGCGGCAAGTGCTGGGACACGTCGAGTTTGGTGACACTCCTGCGATAGAGACATCGGTCGCCGAGAACCGGTATGACTGACGACGCCTATAAGGCACCTGCGAGCCAAGAAGCGCGATGCCCGTTGAGTGCGGCCACGACGGATCTCGCCGTGGCCTCGATGACCGCGGAACTCAGGCAGCCTCTGCGATCTCGTCGCGGGAGCGCCCTTCCTTGAGCGTGTTAGCCCACCAGACGAGATCGTCCAGCATCCGCTTCGCGAAGTCGTCGTGGAAGGGATAGTCCGCCATGGACTTGCCCTCGCGCAGCATACCCAGCATCTCGACCATGCCGATATGAACGGTGTTCTTGAGCGTCGCCACGTGCTCTTCGGCGAGGATATTCCGCAAATGCTCGATCGCGCGGGCGGCGCCGGCGCTACCATAGCCGAGGAAGGTCGCCGGCTTGCGGTGGATCTCGGAATAGAGATAGTCGAGGGCGTTCTTCAGGACGCCCGTGATGCTGTGGTTGTATTCCGCGGTGACGAAGATGTAGCCATCAAGGCTGGCGATCTTGTGCTGCCAGCGCAAAGCGACCTCGTTCTGCGTCGGCGCATAGGCCAGCGGCAGCTTTTCCTCGAAGAACGGCATGGGATAGTCGCGCAGATCGACAATCTCGAAATCGGCGTCGTCGCGTTCCTTGGCGATATTGAACAGCCAGTTGGTGGGGACATCGGCGAACCGCCCGGGACGGGTCGTGCTGATGATGATACCGATTTTGGGGCGCGTTTGCATCGTGCTTTCCTTTAGTTACGTTTGGTAAGCAGCGATATAATGGTAACCGGAAAGGGCGCAAGACCGCACTTTTTCCGCAGTGACTTACTTTCCAGTAAGTGAGGGCGCCGCTCTAATCACGTCGCCGGCGCTATCCTGAGGGGACTGTTCTCCCAATCGTGCGCGGGTCGCTTCGATGTCGGTCTGATTCTCCATGACCCAGCGACCGATCGGGGCCAGGGCAACCTTGAGCGTGCGCCCGCGGTCGGAGAGCTCGTATTCCACGCGCGGGGGAATGGTTGGGTAGACCGTCCGGATCAGGATTCCGTCCTGCTCGAGATTGCGCAGGGTGACGGTCAGCATGCGCTGGGAGATGCCGTTGATTGCCCGGTGCAACTCGCCAAAGCGCATCCGTCGGTCGCCCAGCTTCGTCAGAAGCAGGATTGTCCACTTGTCGCCAACCCGCGCGAGAATATCTCCGACACGCCGGCAGTCGGTGGAAGGGTGTTGTGGTTCCGAACTCATCTGAGCAAACATAGGATCAATTGGCCCATCAATAAAGGCCGGGGACGCATCCGGTCGCGAACAGGACGGCTGTCTTCAGTCGACCAACACCGGCGCGATCGCGCTCAGGATTTCTTCCATTACCCGTCGCGTCAGCCGGGCGCCGAAGATCGGGGTGTCGACATCCATGGCCCGGGCCAGTCCGGAGATCATCCTCCCCGATTGGACGCTGCCAAGCGGAATTGTGCACCCGGTCCGTCCCCTCGCGCCGCGGGCTGCCCCCGGCCGTCCGCAGCTTCATTGATTTTCTTGCGGAAGACTTCCGGGCCTAGCGCCCGCCATCACCCGATAGCGACTGCGGCTGTCCGGCCACTGCCAGCAGCAGGCCACGGACGTAGGCTCACACCTACAGCAAGGAGACGCGGAGGCGGTCGCCGGGGATTTCGTCGATCGTCCTGGGGCGCCTGCGGTAGATTTCATTGGGATCAACCCCGATGTCCCGCAACAGGCGCGGTTCGATCCCATAAAACTTGCGCCGGAATTCGCGCCGCGCCCACCACGCAGCGAGCAGTGCATATAGACGTGGTGGCAGGGCGCTGGCGCTGGGTGCGGCTGGTTCGATCGAAGGGGATGAATACGTCACGTCAGGGCTTCCTAGAGAGGGGAATGTTGGATCGACCAAAGCACGGGCGAACCGATCGATAAGAAGAACGGTTCGCTGCGCCTCGTGGGTCCAATCGTCTCGCGCAATTGGGGACACGCGTGGTCAAACCGGCCGTTTCAATATGATCTGAACCGGGATACTGGCTTTTGGCGGCAACAGATGGTGGCCGCAGGTTGTGCCGCGCGCGAAGGATGGGGCCTTTGGTCAGGGCAGCTTGTGGCCAGCGGCGGTGAACAGCCGGTACCATTCCTGACGCGTCAGCGGCACGTCCGAGCCGGCAGCGGAGTCTTTGACCCGGGTGGGGTTGGTGGTACCGAGAACAACCTGTATATTGGCCGGATGGCGGGTGATCCAGGCGACGGCAATGCCGGTCGGGGTGACGCCATACTGGGCCGCAAGTTCGTCGATGGCATCGTTGAGTGCGGCAAAATTCTCGCGATCCCCCAGAAATACGCCATCGAAGAAGCCCTTCTGGAAGGGTGACCACGCCTGCAGCATCATGTGGTTGAGCCGCGAGTAATCCAGCAGCCCGACGTCGCGCGATATCGACTGGTCGAGCCCCGCCATGTTGGCGGCTACACCCTGCGCGATCAGCGGCGCATGGGTGATGCTGAGCTGTACCTGATTGACCACCAGCGGTTGCTTCACCGCGGTCTTGAGGAGTTCGATTTGGCCGGGCGTCTGGTTGGAAACGCCGAAATGGCGCACCTTACCGGCAGCCTGCAGCTTGTCGAAAGCCGATGCGACCTGTTCGGGCTCGACCAGCGTATCGGGCCGATGCAGCAGCAGAAGGTCGAGATAGTCGGTGCGCAGGGCGGCCAGCGAGCCATCCACCGCGGCAAGAATATGCTCTTCCGAGAAGTCGAAGAACCCCTTGCGGATCCCTGCCTTGCTCTGAATCACCACCGCTTCGCGCTCGGCGGCGGTGAAGCTGACAGCCTCCCCGAAGCGGGCTTCGCAGCGATGGAGCTCACCACCATAGATGTCGGCGTGATCGAATACATTGATGCCCACATCGCGGGCGGTACCCACCAGCTTGGCAATCTCGGCATTGCTCATCTTGGCGATCCGCATCAAACCAAGGATGACGCTGGAGACGGTACGATCGGTTTTGGGCAGTTCGTAGGTTTTCATTTTGGGCACCATAGGTGAATGAGTGGAGACGATGGCCGATGAGCATTTCAGCGCACGTACTGACGCCAGTTGTGCGCTTCCCTAAAGCCCAGTACCTCGCGGATTTTTCGGTTGGAGATCGGTGCTTCGGACCGTCCCATTTCGCGAGTGACAGGCGTGCTTGGCGCCCATTTGCGCAAAAACTCCGCTGTCGGTTCGTTGGCGGTAATCTCGTCGTTGACGGCGTTAAAGACCTGAAAGCCGAGGCCATCCTTTTGCACGCAGAGTTCGACGATCTGCCCAAGGTCCCGCGCGTCGATATAGCTCCAGGCGTTGCGCTTGCGCGAGGGTGGGTTGGCGAGGAAATCGGGAAAGCGCTCGTATTCGTGCGGTTCGATGACGTTGCCGATGCGCAAGGCGTAGATATCGGCACCACTGCGCATGGCGAAGGCGCGGGCGGTCTTCTCGTTAACCACCTTTGACAGACCGTAGCTGTCCATCGGGTCGACGTCGTAATCCTCCTCCAGGGGGAAGGCCTTGAAATCCTTGTCGCCTTCCGCAAAGCAGACGCCGTAGGTAGTTTCGCTCGAAGCGATGATGATCTTGCGGATGCCAAGCTTGGTTGCCGCCTCGATGACGTTGTAGGTCGAGATGACATTGGCCGCGAAGGTGACGTTGTCGGGGCGCAGCAGGAGGCTGGGGATGGCGGCGAAATGAACGACCGCATCCACCGGCGCCGGCCCCGCGCCGGTGGCCAACCCACCGGAATCGAAATGCATCGATAGGCCGTTGAAGGTTTGCCCACTGTCCGTCAGGTCGGTTATCAGCGTCTGGACACCAGGATGGTCGAAGCGGACCAAGTCCAGATTGCGGACCTGATGGCCGCGTTCCAGGAGATAGGGGACGGCGTGCCGGCCGGCCTTGCCAGTCCCGCCAGTAAAGATGATGCGCATTTTGATGTCCGGGTCTGAGGATTGTTTTCGAGCCGAGGCTCAACGCAAAGTTGAGTCAGATATCCCAGGCCGGGGCCGAGGCGCCGTTGACCAGCCGCATGCCTTTGTCGAGGCCTTCCAGACGGGTGACTTCGGCCGGCGTCAACGCGATCTTGCGGGCTTCGAAGTTGGAGATGATGCGATCCTTTTTGCCCGAGGATGGGATGACGATAATTCCCTTGGCCATGAGGAAGGCCAGCGCGATCTGTTCGCCGGTGGCGCTATGGGATTTGGCGATCTCATCCAGCACCGGGTCGCCGACGACCGCGCCGCGGGCCAGCGGTGCATAGGCCGTGAGAGGGATACCGAGCTTTTCGCAGTGCCCCGCTATAGGCCGGTTCTGCATATAGACATGGCACTCCACCTGGTTGGTGGCGATCTTGCGATCCCCCAGCAGGGCGATGGACTGATCGACCAGCGTCTTGGTGAAGTTGGAAACCCCGATGCGCTTGGCCAGACCGGCATCGAAGACGTCGGCCAACTGGCTGATATAGCTATCCAGCAGGTATTTGTTGTGAGGCGATGGCCAATGGATGAGCAACAGATCGACCTGGTCGGTGTTGAGTTTTTCCAGACTCTCCTTGACCGACGGCATCATCGCGCCCGGGGCGAAATTGTCCGGCTTGACCTTGGTGGTGATGAATATCTCGTTGCGCGGCACGCCGCTATCCTTGATGCCGCGGGCGACATCCTGCTCGTTGTCGTAGCCTTGGGCGGTGTCGATATGGCGGCAGCCGGCCTCGAGGGCCCAGATCACGCCGTGGTGGGCTTCGTCGCCAGGACGGTTCCACGTGCCGTAGCCCATTTGCGGGATACCGGCGACCGATGGTTCGGTAGTCATTGCGGTTTTCTTTCTCGTCTAGTTCAGCCAGAAAGCCTGCGACCGGCAAGGGCTTGAAGGGAGGGCTTCTGGATTTGGTTGCCGCTCGGTTCGAGACCGAGCGAAGCGAACGCGTCGTCGAGATCGCATCTGCTGAGCGCTATCCGACGTGCTGCATCATAATGGGAATGCGGCTTCCATCTTTCAAACGGAATATATAGATGTGATTGATCGATGTTCGTGCATAATGAGGTCATCCAGTGGAACTCCGTCAGCTCCAGTATTTCGTCGCCGCCGCCAAGGCGGAACATTTCACCCGCGCCGCTCGGCATTTGAACATTGTCCAGTCGGCTCTATCGAGTTCGGTTCGGGCTCTGGAAGATGAACTGGGTGCGCAGTTGTTCGTGCGAACCACCCGCAAGGTTCGGCTGACGGCGGCCGGGCGGACACTGCTCGAAAAGGCAGAACTCGTGCTTGAAGCCGCTCGCGACGCGCGGGAGGCGGTCACTGCCATAACGCAGGCCAAGGCCGGCAAGCTCAGGGTTGGCACCGTTCAGGGCCTGCCGGCGTTTCTCAATCTACCGACACTGCTTGCCCGGTTTCACCAGCGCCACCCGCAGATCGAAGTCAGGCTGATCCAAGGCGGGGCGGCGCACCTGCTGGAGAAGGTCCGAAGCGGAATTCTCGATCTTGCAGTACTGCCGATGTTTGAACCGACACCGGACATTGTCACCACCATGATCGCTTGCGAAGATCTGGTGGTTGTCTGCGCTCAGACTCATCCGCTGACGTCGCGGGCGGCAATGTCGCTCAAGGAGCTTTCGCCCTATGCCTTCGTTGATTTTGAACCGGACTGGGGCACGCGAAAGCTGATCGACGAAGCGTTCTTCGATGCGGGGATTGAGCGCCGCGTAGCGTTTGAGGTCAGTGACCTCGGTACCCTGCTCGATCTGGTGGAGCGGGGTTTGGGAATTGCCCTGGTACCGGAATCAGTTGTGGCAAGCCGCGGCATGATCCTGCGTACCCACCGGCTGGTCGGCACGGACGCATGCTGGGAATTGGTCCTCGCGTCCCCGGCAGCAGTCTCTGGCGATGCGGCGCCGCGACGATTCAGCGAAATCCTTGAACTGGGTAACGCCCAGCTTCCCACCATGAAGGTTGGCGCGGTC
This sequence comes from Devosia sp., assembly GCF_028290625.1. Taxonomy (GTDB): domain Bacteria; phylum Pseudomonadota; class Alphaproteobacteria; order Rhizobiales; family Devosiaceae; genus Devosia. The sequence goes on along the minus strand of NZ_JAQGJM010000007.1, from coordinate 9,539 downwards.
GCATAGGGGCATGCGCCATCCCCAAACGGGCGTTCGTCCTGGGGACGCTAACTCCGGGTCCACGGGCCCGAAATACATCATCTCCCAGATGCCAGGATCGCTGACATCTTCGACCAGTTCGCCATTGACGAAACGCTCGAGTTGCACCTTGCCGGTAAACCGCAGATATGAGCCGTTGAACCCAACCGGCCGGGCCAGCAGCCGCTTGAAGCCGCTGACTCGGTCGATGAGTTGGGAGTTGACGATGGTTTCCGAGCGCCGATAGCTCACCCGGTAGCGCTCGGGCCCGTCTTCGTACTCATAGACGACGACGTTCGCGACCGGTTTGCCGCTCTTTTCATCCATGTGCTCGTCTTCGAGGTGGAACCGGACCTTGTGGTGGTCATCAGCAATGACCTTGCCATCCTTGGCCAGCATGAAGATCGGCAGCCCCGTCCCGCCATACGCCTTCTCGGCAAAAATGTAGCTGGCCACGATCGAATAAGCGCCAGCCTGCGCCCGTCCCCAATACCAGTGATTGATGAGCTTGGGCATCGGGACATCGCCCCAGTTATGGTCGTGATAGCCAACGCCTTCGAGATGCTCCTTCTTGCCGCCGATGTTCAAATCAAGGGACACTTTGCCCTGCGGCACCGACGGCAGCCAGGCAAAGACGTGCTCGTCGTGATCGCCGAAGAACATGTGGCCCGATGTCGGCCGCCACGCGGGGACCTGCCCGGTCAACTTGATGTCGACGCTGACCTCGCCGTGGGCGAAATGGATATCGTATTCATGCAAGTCGCCGCAGAAGGTGTTTTCGCCGATCCGGACATCGCACCGATCCCGGCTGGCCGAGAACGCATCGGGGGAAACCCGCGTCTCGAGAAAAAGCGTTGGCTGTCCCGGCCGATCGAGCGAGAGGGTAACGAGCGGCGCCAGTTTCCCGCCGGGGTTCATCATCTCCTTGGTGAAGAAGACGATCACCAGGGACGAGCCGTCGCTGAGGTGGGAATCGAAGTACCACCACTCGTAGCCCCCCGGCCCGCCTTGGGTTCGCATGCCGTCTTCGAAGGCTTCGATGCGCCCGGGCTGGATGCCGAGCTTCGCGAAGTCTTCCGGCCTGTCGGCAAACCGGGCGCTCGATGGTTTGGATGATCTGAACATAGGGGCCCTCTTTCTAGATCGATGTCGGTTGTTGGCGCAGGGACCAGGCCTTCGCGTCGAAGTGCTTCTGGCCGAACTTCCACAACTCATTGAGAATGGGCAGCAGGTCCCGACCCTTGGCGGTGAGGGTATAGGCGACGGCCTTCTTGCCGGGCTCCTTGAGGCGTTCGACCATGCCTTCTTCGATCAGCAACCGGAGCCGGTTGGTCAGCGTGACCGCGTTAAGACCATCAACCTCACGTTCGATCTCGCTGAACCGCCGTGGTCCGCCGCGCAGTTGGTGGACGATGATGAGGTTCCAGAAGTCCCCCACGAACCGCAACTCCTCGAAGATGAACTCACGTGAAATGAACGCGGCGTCTTCAGTCATATCACTAAACTCTATTTACTAAATAAATAGTAGTGATCTTGCTGGATGTCAATGCTTCGACAGGCTGAGGGGTTCGGGGGCGACGCTCAGGCCCCGCTTAGACTCACGGGCCGTGCCGAACCGAGACGGCCAAACTCCTGCCTGATCATGGCCTTGAACAGTGCCGCCGGCGGGTTGGAGGGCAAGTCGCCGGACGCACTGGCCTCGAACATGCCAACTACCCATTCGGGCAGCGGGTTGGACCCTCGCGACCGCATGATCTGCAGATGAGCCAAGTGCCGACCGGCCATCGTCGCGCCCGGCGCCAGTGCAAGACCGAAGCCGGGGGCGACGAATTGGAACAGCAGTTCGAAGTTCTCCAGCTCGAAGGCCGTGGAGCGCAGAACGCCTTCCATGGCAAAGATCTGGTCCACCAGCACGCGCGTCCCCCAGCGCGGCGAAAAGTCCACGAACGGCTCATGCGCGATGGCCCCGAGCGTGATGTTGCCCACCCCGGTGAGGTTGTGCTCAGGGGGCAGGGCGACGACAAGAGGAGACGAGAACAGCAGCTCCATCGAAAGTCCGGCGCGGCTTACACCAGCGGTCGGCATGAAGGCGAGGTCGAGTTCGCCTTGTCGCACCCCCTGCGCCAGGCCTTCCAGATGTCCCTCCCGCACCACTATCTCGACTTCGGGATAGCGGGTGCGAAAGCCCTGCAGCCGCGGGCCCCTTGCTCTGCGTCCTTGCCGGAGCCTCTATTGTCTCTTTAGGGTCCTTTTACCTGCAGCTGCACATTTCGCAGTCATTCCTCTTGCTGATCGCCCACTTTCATGCAACTAATAAGTTAGCGGCTCACGCGAACAAACATGTCGAGGTGTTTGCGCGACTTGGTGGGATCATGCGGAGCTGCGAGTGAGCGGGCGGTGAATGTGCTGGCGCGGCGATGCCGTTGCCATGACAAGGGAATTGCAAAGATGGTTAATCTCAGAATTCTTGGTGCAACAGCGATCCTGTCGCTAGGCATCGTATCGGCGAGTCATGCCGCAGACGATAAATTGACGATCGGAATTGTCACGTTCTCGACTTCGGACGTGGATACCAACGAAATGGTCGACACGATGACGCAGACAGCGACCGAAAAGGGCTGGAGCGTCGAAAATCTAAATGCCAATGGCGACGCCGCGCAGGCGATCACCGCCATGAAGCAACTGGTGACCAAACAGGTCGATGCGATCATCGTCACCGTGTTCGATTCCACCGGGCTGGCGGCGGGCCTGGCGGCAGCCGAGGAAGCCAATATTCCGGTTCTGTCGGCCGGCGGCGGCATGGCGCCCGGCATTGCCATGTCGGCAAGCACGGGCGCGGCCCAGCCGCTAATGGACTTGATGCTGAAGAACATGAATGGATCCGGGACGGCGCTCGATCTGAGCTATCATCCCGGAATTCCTTGCCGCGAGCGGGCGAATGCGTTCGACGCTGCCATGGACGCCAATCAGGGCATCAACGCCACCACGCACGAAATCTCAATTCCGGGAGCCGCCGAAACGTCGCAGGCGGCGACGAGTGCTTGGCTGAGTGCGAATGCCAGCGCGCAGGGGCCGTTCGCCATCTTCAATTGCTACGACGACAATGCCATGGGGGCGATCGCCGCGCTGAGGCAAAACGAACGGACCGACGTTCAGGTGTATTCGTTCAACGCCACTGCGCCCGCCCTACAGGCGATCAAGGACGGCTCCATGACAGCGTCTCTGGGCGTTCACCTGGCCTCCGCCGGCAAGATCATGGTCGACGCCATTCCCGAGATCATTGCCGCCGGCGACGCATGGGAGCCCAAGTCTTTCATCCCGGACTACACGATCGTCACCAAGGACAATGTCGACGAATACATCGCAAACCCTAAATAGCGATGGCGTGCTGTTCATCCAATATCGTTCGGCTCGGCCGGAAAATTCCGGCCGGCCAATAATGTCCAGATCGAGGCTGTATCGTCATCATGTCCGATAGCTCCATCTCTCAGAATAGCCGAACCACAGGTGCCGGCCAGCCGGCCCAAGCCGCTCTCCCATCGTCGTCGACAGAGCCGGCCACACGAGCCGGCCTGTCGCGAGCCATGTTGATGCACGTTCTAGGGACCTATGGCACCATTCTTGTGCTGATCCTTATGGTCGTGGTCTTTTCCGCCATCCAGCCCGACACCTTTGCGACAGTGGGTAATTTTCGCAACATCCTCAACGACATGGCCATAGGCACGATCGTGGCCGCAGGACTGACCGTTCCTTTGGTTTGTGGCGATTTCGATCTCAGTATCGGCTATGTCGCCAGCTTCAGCGGCATTCTGATGGTTGGGCTGTTGAGCGCCAATCAACTGCCCATTCCCGTGGCCATGCTCATCGTGGTCGGTATCGGCATGCTGATTGGTATCGTCAATGGCGTAATCGTTTCCAAAATCGGGGTCAACGCGTTCATCGCCACGCTGGGAACCGGAACGGTGGTGGTTGGCCTCAACTATGCCTATTCCGGTGGGATACCGCTCCAGCTGACGCACTCGACCGACTTCACCGGCCTCGCGATCGGGCGGTTCCTGGGAATTCCCCATCTCGCCATCATCATGGTGGTCGTACTAGGCGTGCTGTGGGTAATCCTCAATCGAACCGTCCAGGGCCAGCATATCAGGGCGATCGGGGTAAGCGCGGAATCGTCGCGCCGGGCCGGTGTTGCCGTGGATCGCAGTCGCATCGTTGCTTTCGCCATTGCCAGCACATGTGCGGCGATCGGCGGCGTCCTCATGGCCTCCAATCTGGGATCCGGGCAGGTGACCGCTGGTGACGGCTTCATGCTGACATCGTTCTCGGCGGCATTTCTTGGATCGGCCGCATTGCGCGAAGGGCAGTTCCACATTGTCGGCACGCTGATTGGGGTTTTGACGGTGGCCGTGGGCAACAATGGCCTGGCGATGATCGGGGCTCCCATCTTTACGCAGTATCTTTTCGCTGGCTGCCTTCTGGTTCTGGCTGTGGCCCTGGGCGGCATTGGCCGGCGCTATGGTCGCGGCTGAGGCGAATGAGGAACAACAAATGACATTGCTCAGTCTGAATCAAATCTCCAAGAGCTTCGGCGGCATCCATGCCCTTCAGGATGTTTCGTTTGACCTCAACAAGGGCGATATTGTCGGCCTGGTCGGCGATAACGGGGCGGGAAAGTCCACCCTGATCAAAATTCTTGCCGGTGCTCATGACCCCTCATCGGGCCAGGTCATATTGGAAGGGCAGGCACAGACGCTGTCGCCGCCAGCCAATGCCCAGGGGCTCGGCATCGAGACGGTCTATCAGGACCTTTCGATGATCGGAGCCTTTACCGCGGCCGAAAATTTCTTCCTGGGCCGCGAACTAGCTCTCGGAAGAGGCCCGGCACTGTTCCGACTCATTCGGCGCAAGACGATGCTCGACACGGCCGTCAGCGGGCTGGAAGAGTTGCACATCGATATTCCCGGCGTGCGTAGCAAGCCAGTCGAACGCATGTCCGGAGGGCAGCGCCAACTCGTCGCCATCGCCCGCGGTGCCTTCTGGGGCAGCAAGATGCTCCTGCTTGATGAGCCCACCGCAGCCTTGGGCGTGCGCGAATCCAAGGAGGTTCTGAACCTCATCACCCGGCTGAGCGCCAGGGGCCTGACCATCGTGATGGTCACCCACAATCTTGAGCATCTCTGGTCGGTCTGCAACCGCGTCGTGGTGATGCGCCGTGGCCGCAAGGCTGCCGACATGCCCAGCGCCAGCACCAATATGGAAGACGTCGTGGCCTATATCACCGGTGCCAAGGAAGGCCTGCAGGGCAGGGCGCTGGAGCTCACCTCGTGAAAGCGGCCGACACACAGGCGCTGGCCCGGCTGCTCGCGGGGGCGCCAACAAAATGGGGCCGCTGGGGAGACGCCGACGAGATCGGCGCGCTCAACTATCTGACGGAGCGTGAGGTCAGGCTGGGGCTTGCGGCCGCACGCCAGGCCCGCACGTTCACGTTGGGGGTGCCTATCGCCACCGATGCAGGCGATGCCGTATTCCCGGGGCGGTGGGCGGCGCGTCATTATATGGTTGCCGACAAGGCGGGCTTCGAGGCTGGACACTGGCACCCGCTCGATGGTGGGCTCGAGTTCGCGGATGACTATGTGAACGGCTTTGCCCAGGCCGGCACCCATTGCGATGGGCTGGGCCACATGTGGTTCGATGACACTTTGTGGAACGGCTACCCGGCCAGCAGCACCAATGGCGGTATGACCAAAGCGGGCATCATGCCCATTGCCGAACGCGGCATCGTCGGACGCGCCGTGCTGCTCGACATTGCACGTTTCCGTGGCAAGCCCAAGCTGGAGCGCGGCGAGACCTTCAATCATACCGATCTGATCGCCTGTGCCAAGGCGCAGCGCGTCGAGATCGGCCGGCGGACGATCCTGCTGGTGCGCACCGGCTGGGTCGGGGCGTTGCTCGATGGCCGCGAGACCGTTGTCGCGGGCCAGTATTGGGAGCCTGGGCTGACTTTCAGTCCCGAGCTGGTGCGTTGGTTCGACGAGATGGAAATTCCCTGCCTCGTCACCGACACACTGGCCAACGAAACCACTTATGAGCCCGACACGGGCGTAATGCTGGTGCTGCATGCCGCGCTGATGCGCAATCTTGGCATCGTCTTCACCGAAATGGCCTGGCTCGATGCGCTGGCCGCCGACTGCGCCGGGGACGGGCAGTTCGATGGCTTTTATTGTGGCGCTCCAACCAAGGTGACCAAGGGCACTGGCGGCTCGATCAACCCCGTATTCATCAAGTAAACCTGCCTTTCTGATCATGGAACTGAACCGATGACGACCTCCGACGATACGACACAATTGTGCTTTCTGCCGGCCACCGAGCTGGCGGCCCGAATCCGCCGACGTGACATCTCGCCAATCGAGGTGGTCGATGCCTATCTCAGCCGGATCGAGGCCAGAAACCCGGTCATAAACGCCTATACGCTGGTTCTGGCCGAGCAGGCGCGGGAGGCGGCGCGTGCGGCGGAAAAAGCCGTGATGACCGGCCAGCCGCTGGGCGCCCTGCACGGCGTGCCGGTCGCGATCAAGGATCTCGACGATGTGGCCGGGATAGAAACCTCGATGGGGTCACGCGCCGTGCAGGGTCGCGTTCCCACCAAAAGCGCTGCCGTGGTTGAACGGATGCTGGGCGCCGGTGCCATTATTCTGGGCAAGACCAACACGCCCGAGTTTGGCCACAAGGGCATTACCGACAATCTGCGGTTCGGTCCAACCAGCACGCCGTGGAAGATTGGCTATAACGCGGGCGGTTCCTCGGGCGGCAGCGCCGCTGCGGTGGCCGATGGCATGGCTGCATTGGCGCAGGGCACCGATGGCGGCGGCTCAGTGCGCATTCCGGCAGCATTCAGCGGCACCGTCGGCTTCAAGGCCTCTTTCGGGCGTATTCCTTCGGTGACGCGTCCAGACGCATTCCTGTGGGGTCATCCCCTGGTCCATATCGGGCCGCTGGCACGCACCGTCATGGATGCGGCGCTGATGACGCAGGTAATGGCTGGGCCCCATTCCCGCGATCCGTTGAGCCTGCCCGATGACGGCACGGATTACGTCCTGGCGGCTCGCGGCGCTTCTCGGCCGCTGCGCGTCGCCTACAGCCCGCGGCTCGGCAATTTCCCGGTCGACCCGCGAGTGGCAGACGTCATCCGGAAGGCCGTCTCCACCATCAGCGCACAAGGCATTGCCGTGGATGAGGTGGAACTCTCGACGATGCCGGACCACAATGAACTGGCGGCCTTGTGGGTCCGCACCATCTCGATCCATTACGCGGCGATCGCTGTGCACTGGAAGAAGGAAGGCACCGACCTGCTGAGCAACGCCGATCAATTGACGCCGCAATTCCGGCAGATGCTGGAATCGGTGGGATCTGTTTCGGCTGTCGAACACGCTCTGGATGATCTGCTGCGCAGCCAGACCTTTGACAGCCTGCAGACAGTGTTCGACGATTACGACCTGATCCTGTCCCCGACCCTTGCCATTCCCCCGGTTCGCAATGCCAGCGATGGCAATACCATCGGGCCGGTGCAGATCAATGGCGAGCCGGTGGATCCGCTGATCGGCTGGTGCATGACCTATCCGCTGAATTTCACCGGCCATCCGGCGATATCGGTTCCGGCGGGTCTGACGCCCGAGGGACTGCCGGTGGGGCTACAGATCATCGGGCGCCGCCATGCCGATGCCAGCGTTCTGTCGATGGCCGCGCAGTTCGAGCAGATGCAGCCCTGGTTCCAGAGCTATCCTGGCCTGATCAGCACGGCGCGCGCCGCCTAGGCGGTCGGCAACGATGAATGAACGGCGGATCGTGGCTTCGGCTCCGGTCCGCCCAGGGCTAGACCGCAAATTGCAGCAGGTCCGACAACACCAGGCCCGCGGCGCCCAGCAGCGCCGCCTGATCGCCAGAGTCACCCGCAATCAGCTCGATTTCGCCGCCCGGACGCGACGGGACCATGCGCCGAACATGATCGCCTATGGCCTCGATCAGCCGATCGCCGCCCCGAACGACATCGCCATGCAGGACGAACAGGTTTGGTGCCACCGTCTGCTGCAGGTTGGCAATGCCGACGGCGACATTGCGGGCATATAGGTCCAGGAGCCGCTCGGCCCCGTCGACATCGCGCGCAGCAAGATCGACAAGCTTTGCGGAGTCCAGCATTGCCGCATCCGGCAGGCCGATCTTGCTGGCCTGGCGCCGCAGCCAGCCGAGCGTGGCGATGGTGTCCCAGCATCCGCGGCGGCCGCAGAGGCAGACCTCTCCGTCCAACTGCACGAAAGTATGGCCGAGTTCTCCGCCCGCCCCTGCCGCCCCGCGATAGAGATGACCATCGAAATAGAAAGCTCCGCCAAGCACTTCGCCGGTATAAACCACGGCAAACTGGCGAACGCCCCGGCCTTTCCCAAACCAGCGGTCGCCCACCAGCAAGGCTCTGGGATGATGGTCGAGCAGGGCATGCATGGTGAAATGCTGCCGCAGCTTCTCGGCCAAAGGATAGCCATCAAGGGCCGGAGCCAGGTTTACGGCCACGATCGAGCCGCGGTCAGTATCCACCATGCCGCCGACGGCGACCCCGATCCCCAGTGGCGGACGCTCCGCCTTTGCCAAAGTCCTGGTGACGCACTCGATGATCACATCGACGATTTTGTCGACCGGGCCAGCCCCGCTTGGCAACACCATGCGATCCTCGGCAAGGATAATGCCTTCCAGCGACACCAGGCAGGAGTGGACCGCATTGGGCATCAGCAGCACACCGCAGATCGGTTTTGCTTCAGGAGAGAACCATAAGGGTTTAGCCGGTTTGCCGCCGCCGGAATTGGCCGGTATCGCATCGATTTCCACGAGCAGCGCGTCATCGATCATCGGCTGGACGATCCCTGAGATCGTAGCGCGATTGACGCCGGCCAGCCGGGCAAGCTCCGCTCGGCTGGTGGGACCAAAATCGAATAATGACTGCAGGACGCGACCACGATTGGTTGAGCCCACCATCGAGGAGGAAATCAGGGATTGACGGGTCTTGGCCACGCGTCCGCCAGGAATGCTCGCCTCTTGCGCGCCGGAGAGCATGCCTCGGGAGTCACTTTTCATTCTTCTGTCACTGTTCACTATCCGGCTCCCGGGGCATTGGTAATACACGTGTCCGATCATCTAGCAAGTTTTACGGGATTTGTCCGCGTGGGCCTCAAACATAAGAGAAATCCCACGTGCCGGTCAAAAAAGACCCGGAGACCTCCATCGATACCTACGTGCGCTGGGACCCCTCAAAAAAAGGGCGCCGGGAGCGGACCGGCAGCTTCTCTATCGCGGATTGTGTCAAGGGACGAACGACATCATCTGCCGCCGAGAGACGGCATTGTTAATCTTGGAATACCGTCGGCGAGCGGCGCGTGTAGGGTCAGGCTTTGCTGCTTGGCATGAGGTCGTGCCACACGGGGCTCGCGCTTCTCTTCGGGGTCGGCGCTGTGGCCGCCCCATGATGGGGTAAGAGA
>NZ_JAQGJM010000047.1 GCF_028290625.1 Devosia sp. | reverse complement strand
CCGGCCACGGGAGCGGTCGGGGCGGGCGCGGCGACGGGAGTGTAGGCAGGCGGGCGCTGTGAGTACCAGAACACAAACGCGCCGCCCATGAGGATGACCAGGGGCAGGATGCGCGCCCAGCTTCGGGGCGCGGATGGGGGTGAAGGGGCTTGGCTCATTCGGAGTGGCCCATCAGATGTGGTGCCCGGAAACTGATGCTACTTCGCGGAGACGTAGTCGATCACCAGCACCTTGTCGAGGTGGGGGATGAGCACGGCCTTGAAGGCGTCGTGCGCAGGGTGGGGGAGGTACACATCCAGTCCGGCCTTGTCCTTGAAGGTGACCAGGAAGCAATGGGTGAAGCCTTCGTTCTTGTTCTCCGGGCTCACGTTCGTGCCCCACTCATAGCCAGTGATGGTGTCCACCTGAGTGGCCAGCTTGCGGAAGGCGGCCTCCACACTCTTCACCTGCTCGGCGGAGGCGGAGTCTTTAAACTTGAACAGGACAACGTGGCGGTAAACACCGGCGTCGGCGGCTTGGGCGGAGGTCTGGGACATGGCGACGAGGATGGCGCAGCCGAGGGCGACGGACAAGGCGAGACGTTGGAGAAGATTCATGGGAATGGGCCGAACCTAGGTGGAAAGCGGCGAGGAGAAAAGGACGGAATCGCAGAGGTGAGAAGGGGAGGCGCAAAAAGTACTTCGTAAAAATTAACTTTTCTTTCCCGTGAAATTGAGTACATTTTCAATAATAGTTATAGTTTTTAACATGAAGTTGCCCTCCTTTCCCATGCCACAGCCTGCTTTTCGACGGAGCGGGAAGCTGCCTTTCTGGCTGCTCCTGGGTCTCGTGATGGCGGGGTTTCTGGCTAAAGCGGACATGGCTTCCGCCCAGTCGATGAGCGTGGGCAACCTCATTTTTGTCGATGCCAATGGCAATGGACATGCCGACAGTGGCGAAGGCGTGGAGGGGGTGATGGTGGAGCTCTGGAAGGTCAGCGGCGATCCTGAATTCCCGTATGATCTGCAGGACACGACTCTTTCTGGTCTTAATGGTTTTTATTCATTTCAAGATCTGACACCCGGCACTTACAAGGTCACGGTTCCCGCCAGCGAGTTTGCCGCGGGCAAGCCGTTGCAGGGCATGTACTGCCTGCCCACGGCGCAGTTGGTGGGCGACGACGACACCGGAGCGAAGGGGCAGTACGACTTTTCTCCTGAGCTGAACGGTATTAGCACGCTGGATTTCATTGCCGCCCCCAGCACCGTCGAAAACAACGTTTTCATACCTGGTTTTGGACCCGTAGGTTCGGAGGAATCCGGGTTCATGGGAGACTACGATGATTCTGATGACACCAATGGCGACATGACGGTGGATCTTGGTTTCTACCGTCCGCTGGGCATTGGCAATTTGGTGTTCGTGGATACCAACCACGATGGCAAAGCTGATCCGGGCGAGGGCATTGCCGGCGTGGACGTGCAGCTCTACCGTGCCAGCGACACACCAGGACAGGACTTCGCGCTGCTGGATCTGGTGACGGATGATTCGGGGCACTTCCTTTTCGGCGGCCTTCTGGCCGGTGACTACAAGCTTTACATTCCGCCCTCGCAGTTCCAACAGGGCGGGCCGCTGGAAGGCGCGCTGTCAGTGCCAGGAGTCGGCACTGTAGGCCAGGATGATGATGTGGGTGAGCACGGCATTGATGATCCGGAGCCTCAGACGTTCGGCATTCTCAGCCAGACCATCACTCTGGTGGCGGGCGGTGCACCCACCGAGGCAAACGGCGAAACGGGTTCCAACGCCGCCGATGACGATACGGTGGATGCAGATGTGGACCTGACGGTGGACTTAGGCTTCGTGCTGCCTGCGGGCAAGGTCGGCGTGGGCAATCTGGTGTTCATCGACAATGACCACAATGGCAAGTACGACGATGGTGAAGGCGTAGCCGGGGTGACGGTGAAGCTGTTTGCGGCTGGCGCGAACCCTCTGTCTGACACGCCTGTGGCCTTCATTCGGACCGCATCGGACGGCAGCTACTTGTTTAGCAACATTGATCCGGGCGACTACTTCTTGTTTGTGCCGCCCGCGGAGTTTGCCCTGGGCAAGCCGTTGTTTTCCGCGCTCTCCGTCACCGGCACGCAGTCGGGTGATGATGAATCGGGCGAAGATGGCATCGACGTCCCAACACCAGAAAACACAGGCGTGGCCACGGCAGTGTTCACCCTGGCGCTGGGAACAGCCCCCACGGATGGCACCACGGAACTGGGTTATGCTGCTGGCAGCGACAACTTCCACGATGCGGATGTGGACCTGACGCATGACTTTGGCTTCGTCATTCGCTCGATGAACCCCATGAGCGTGGGGAATCTGGTCTTCATTGATATCGACCACAACGGACACTTTGATACAGGGGAAGGCGCGGGCGGCGTGCTGGCGCAGCTTTTCCGTGAAGGCGATGATGTCGATACGGCTACGCCGGTGGCTTCGCAACTGACGCAGAGCGATGGCAATTACTTCTTCACCGGCCTCGTTCCTGGCAACTATTTCGTGCATATCGCTGCCTCCTCATTTGGTGTCGGTCAGCCTTTGGAG
>NZ_JAQGJM010000010.1 GCF_028290625.1 Devosia sp. | reverse complement strand
CATCCACCTCTCCCTTTGGGGGAGAGGTCGGCGCGCAGCGACGGGTGAGGGGGCTTTCCCCAGACACCGAGCCGAGAAAAGGCCCCCTCACCCGACCCAAGAGGGTCGACCTCTCCCCCAAAGGGAGTGGTGAAGAGCGCCTGGCCTCAGGTCGCGCTTGGTGCCGCCGCGCCCGGCGCCAGCCGCGATAGCGCGATATAGGCATCGGTCAAGGTGTCGACGCCGGCTCGAGCCATCAGCTCGGCGGGCGTGCCGTTTTCCAGCACGTCGCCCTTGTTGATCAGGATGATCCGGTCGGCGTGTTCGACCTCTTCGACCAGATGGGTCGCCCACAGGATCGAGGTGCCGTTCTGGTCGCGCACTTTTTGCACATGCGCGATCATGTTGCGGCGCGTCACCGCGTCGAGGCCCACCGAGGGCTCATCCAGTAACAGCAGTTTCGGCCGGTTGAGCAAGGCGCGGGCGATCTCGACGCGACGCTGGTTGCCGCCCGATAAAGTGCGCACCTGCCGCTTCAGCAGGTCGGCGATTTCCAGCAATTCGGTGACCTGGGTAATGCGGTCGGCCAGGTCGTTGCCGGAAAATCCGAACAGGCGCCCGTGGAACACCAGGTTGGCCTTGACCGACGTGTCCAGATCGACCGAGCGCGCCTGGAACACCACCCCGAGGTCGGCTAGGATGCGCGACGCGTTGGTCTTGTAGTCGAGCCCGAATACCGAGACCGTGCCGCCATCGGGCGCGAACAGTCCCGCGGCAATCTGGAACAGGGTGGACTTGCCGGCCCCGTTCGGACCTAGCAGCCCGACGATCTCGCCCGGCCCGATGGCAAAATCCATGGCGTTGAGCGCCTTGATGTCCCCATACGACTTGGTGACGTCGACGAAGGCGATAACCGGGTCGGATATTGGAACCGTCATGCTGGGGCCTTTTCGGAACACGCTATTGGCACGGCCTGCGTCCTGTCGATGGTCATTGTCCGGGCGTTATTTGCGATAGCCGCGCCAGAACGTGCCCGCGTCCAGCGCTGGCTTGCCGCCCACCGACTCGACACCGGCGAATTGCGCGATCAGCTTGAACGCGGCTTTGGCCGGCGCGGGCGCGCTAGGGCTATAGGTGGAGACGATGGAGGCGCGATAGGTGTCGCGCAACCGCGCAAACAGCGCATCGTCCGGCGTGCCCATGGTTTCGCGCAGATCATTCCAGGCAGCGTCATCGCTCAGCAGCGTGGCATTGGCCTCAAATACCGCGTCGAGGAACTGGCCGAGGCCCACCTTCTTGTCCTTGGCGGTCGCATCGCTGAAGGCCCAGCCCGAGAACGGCGGCTGCTCGGTGACGCCCAGATCGGTCAGCATGGCCTGCACCGAGAGCACATTGGTTGTGTCCGTCGCCCTGGCGTTCCATTGCCAGCTATTGAGCCCGGCCTGCGCGCCGCCATTAGCCAAGAGATCGTTGATCCCCGCCGCCGGTCCGAAATTCGCCGTGGCCAGTGGCGCGCCGGTGCTCTTGCTATAGTCGGCATTCAGCACGATCCAGTCGGTGTCGGACTGCCCGCCCGCGGCCGCCAGCGTCGCATTCTTGAGATCGCCGAGCTCGATGACGCCGCCCGCCGAACTGGCAATCAGCCCGCCGCTCGCCAGCGCGTCCGGCACCATGGTGATCTTGTTGCCGGCGCTGCGCTGGCCCGAAACCCAGACGAAATCGGCGGCGATGATATCAACCTCGCCCGCCGCAAGTGCAGCCTTGGCTGCAGCATCGGCCAGCACGTGAACATCGAGCGCCAGATTGTGCTTCTCATCCAGCCCCTGCGCGGCGATGGCCTCGATAACCCATTGCGCCGTGCTGCCCCCCTCGATGCCGATCGACAGCTCTGCCTTGGGCAGGCTGTGCGCCAAGGCTGGCAGCGGTGCCAGCGCAGCGAGGGTAGCGAAGATCAGTCCTGTTGCGCTGCGCATGTATCCATTCCCGTTGACTAGCCTCTGGCTACCATCGGCGGACATAGGCGATCCCAATACTGAATATTGCGCGCGCAAGGTTGCTCGAAATGGCGCTCATGCCGAAGGTGCATAGGAATAAACAATAGCCGCCATAGGCACTGGGGGATTTAATCGTGAAATCATTGTTCAAGACTACGTCCGTTCTTCTCGTCGCCATGGGTATTTTCACCCATCCGGTCTTCGCCGAGGGCAATCTTGCCGCCAACGGCACCGACCTGACGCTCAATATCGATACCGAAAACCTGACCTTTTCGCAGAACGAGTGGCAACTCGAGACCGGCAAGTATTACCGGATCGACATCACCAGCGATGGCGGCGAGGAAATCGCCGTGGTGGCGCCCGAACTGTGGCGCAATTCCTGGATCAACCAGATTGTGGTCAACGACCTCGAGGTGAAGTCGGCCGATCTCTACAGCGTCGAGTTCGATGACGCCGGCACCTTCAACATCTCCTTCGTTCCGGTACGGCCGGGCGAATACAAGATCTATGTACCTGGCTACGAAACCCGGGGTCTGACCGGCACGTTCATCGTCAAGTGAGGAGACTGACATGAAGCGTCTGGCAATACTGGCGGCCGTGGCTTTCGCCACGGCTATTTCAGTGCTTCCCGCCTGGGCCGCCGGCACCGGCATGATTTTCGTTTCGACCGAGAAGGGCAACGAGGTCGTGGTGCTTGACCAAGACCACAACATCGTCAAGCGTATCGAAACCTCGCGCCGTCCGCGCGACATGCACTTCAACGCCGACAAGAGCCTGCTCTATGTGGCCTGCGGCGACGATGACGTGATCGATGTCATCGACGTGGCGACGCTGGAAGTGGTCGACCATATTCCGACCGGCCCGAGCCCCGAAGTGTTCGCCTTCTCGCCCGATGAAAAGCAGATACTGGTGTCCAATGAGGAGGATTCCCGCCTCGAAGTGATCGATATGGAAAGCCGCCTGTCGGTGCAGGACATTCCAACTGGCGCCGAGCCCGAAGGCGTGATCGTCAGCAAGGACGGCAAGACCGCCTATGTGACCTCCGAAGTCGCCGACATGGTGCATGTGGTCGATACCGCCACCGGCGCCGTGACCAAGAACATCCTGGTCGGCACGCGGCCGCGCCGCTTCATCCTGACCCCCGATGGCTCGGAATTGTGGGTGAGCTGCGAGCTGTCCAGCGAGATCTACATCATCGATACGGCGACCAACGAGATCAAGGGCGACAGCCTGATCTTCGTGCCGCCGGGCTTCCGTGAGGAAGACGTAACGCCCGTGGGCCTGGCCATCACCAAGGATGGTTCCAAGGTTCTCCTCAGCCTGGGCCGTGCCAATCACGTCGCCATCATCGACGCCAAGAGTCATGACGTGCTCCAATATGTGCTGGTCGGCAAGCGCGCCTGGTCGGTCGATCTGTCGAGCGACGAAACCAAGGCCTACGTAGCCAATGGCCTGTCGGACGACATCACCATCATCGACATGGCCTCGATGAAGCCGGAGATTTCCATCCCGATTGGCCGTGTCCCGCATTCGGTGGTGATCGATGATTAAGCACCTGGTTTTCGCCGTTCTGGCACTGGGCCTCTGGTCGGGTGCGGCTCTGGCCGAGGGGCCGGTGACCATCGGCTATCTCGGCCTGCAGGACGATCCACGCTATCATCCCGACATCGTCTACACCCGCATCGAGATCGCCCCCGGTGGCAATCCCGTCGATGGCGCCACCATGGGCATCGATGACCTTAAAGTGGTCTCGGACGCCGTCGGCCAGACCGTGTCGCTCGACCATCAGGAGGCCGCCGATGCGACCAGCCTCACCGCCAAGGTTCAGGCCATGGTCACGGCCGGGGAGCATTTCATCATCCTCGACCTGCCCGCCGATTTGGTCGAACAGGTTGCGACGGCCACCAAGGACCTGCCCGTAACGCTGATCAATGCCACGGCGCCTGAAGATCGCCTGCGCAGCCTCTGCCTGCCCAACCTGCTGCACACCGCGGCCTCCGATCGCATGAACGCCGATGCGATGGTGCAATACCTGCGCACCCGCAATTGGACCAAGGTGCTGATGCTGGTCGGCCCGCTCGAACGCGACAAGGCCATGGCCGATGCCTTCCGCGCCTCCGCCGATCGTCAGCGCCTGAACGTTGTCGATACGCGCACCTTCACCCTCGCCACCGACCCGGCCAATCGCGAGTCCAACAACTCGCAATTGATCACCGGCAATGCCGATTACGACGTGGTCTATGTCGCCGACAATCAGGGCGAGTTCTCGCGCTATTTGCCCTATGATACGCAATTGCCCCGCCTCGTCATCGGCTCGACCGGGCTGGCGGCGAGCGAATGGCAATGGTCGTGGGATCGCGACGGCTCCACCCAGGTCACCGTCCGGTTCGAGGAATTGACCAAGGGCCGCCGCATGACGGGACAGGATTGGGCGACCTGGATCGCCGCCAAGTCCATCGTCACCGCCTATGCCAAGGCCCGCTCCGACGATTACGCCAAGATCGCCGAATACATTCGCAGCTCGCGGCTGCGCATGGACGGCTCCAAGGGCGTGCAACTCAACTTCCGTCCCTGGGATGGCCAGATGCGCATGCCCATCGTGCTGGCGACCCACAATGCCGTCATCGCCGAAGCCCCGCTTGACGGGTTTCTCCACGAAACCAATACTCTCGATACCCTCGGCACTGACGAACCGGAGCAGCAATGCCTCTAACCCTCAGCCATCTGTGGTTGGGGCTCTATGCCGTAACCTGGCGCGAGATCGCCAAATTCCTGCGCCAGACCGAGCGGCTGCTCTCGGCGATCGTCCGACCAGCTCTGTGGCTGCTGGTTTTCGCCACCGGCCTGCACGACCTGCTCGGCGTCTCCATCGTGCAGCCCTACAAGACCTACACGCCCTATCAGGAATATATCCTGCCGGGGCTGATGGGCATTGTGATCTTGTTCCAGTGCATGCAGTCGGCGCTCTCCATGGTCTATGACCGTGAGGCCGGAGTGATGCGGGTCATGCTGGTTTCGCCCCTGCCGCGCAGCTATCTGCTGTTCGCCAAGATCGCCGGCGCCACTATCCTCTCACTGCTGCAGGTCTTCGCGTTCCTGCTGCTGGCCCGCATTTTCGGCTATCAATTCCCCGGCTGGGGCAGCCTTTATGCCATCCCCGCGGTGGTGTGCGCCGGCCTCATGCTCGGTTCCATCGGCCTGCTGGTCTCGGTGTATACCCCCCAGATCGAGAACTTCGCCGGCATGATGAACTTCGTCGTCTTCCCCATGTTCTTCCTGTCCTCTGCGCTCTATCCCTTGTGGAAATTGCGTGAGGCGGGCGCCGATGTGGTCTATTACCTGTCGCTGGCCAATCCGTTTACCCATGCGGTTGAGTTGATCCGCTACGCCGCCTATGGCGAGATGAACTGGCTTTCGCTGGCGGTGGTGGCCGGATGTGGCCTCGTGGCGTTCGGATTGGCGGCGCACGGCTATGATCCACAGGCGGGCGCCATCAAGACGCTCAAGCGCAACTGATCGAGGCGGCCATGGACGACGATAACGGCCTGATTGCTATTGATCCACACGCCGAGCGCAGTGTGGAAACCCTGCTTTGGGACCGGCCGAGCCAGAACAAGGCCGAAATCACGCTGCATCAATTGCGCATCTTCTGGGCCATCGCCCGCTCCGATACGCTGACCAAGGCCGCCAAGCAATTGGGCCTGGCCCAGCCCTCGCTGTCCCAGCAATTATCCAAACTGGAGTCCACCGTCGGCGCCCGCCTGTTCCATCGCCGCTCCAATGAACTGGTGCTGACCGAGGCCGGCAATTACCTGCTGCCCAAGGCCGAAAACATCTTGCGCAGCATGCGCGAACTCGACGACGGGCTGGTTCATTTCAGCGAGGGTAAGCGCGTGACGCTGCGCCTGGCGGGAATCAATTCGGTGTTGCGCACCGTCCTGCCTGATGCCGTCGGGCGCATGCACCAGCAATTCCCGCAGACCGATTTCGATATCCAGGAAAGCGCGCCCGCCGATATCCTGGAATTGCTCTATGCGCGGCGCATCACCATCGGCCTGCTGGCCGCCAATTCGGTGGCGCAGGCCGGTGTGGGCTTCGTCCAGGTGCCGCTGTTCGAGGACCCCTATGTGCTGGTGGTCCCCGAAGCGCTTGACCTTAGCGTGGTGAAAAACCCCGAACGCGATCTGGCGCAGGGCCAGTTCGAACTGCTGAACCGGTCGATCCAGTTCACCTTCGGCACTCAACATGCCAAGCGCGTCGAGGACTGGTACGCCCAGGCACTGCCGCAGCCGCGCACCGTCGCCCAATGCCGCAGTTTCGAGGTGGCGGTGGGACTGGTGCGTGCGGGGCTTGGCGTTTGCCTGGCGCCGGCCCTCTCCACCGTGGCTGGGACGAACGCGCCCGAGGGCGTGCGGCTCTACCGCGTCAATGCGGGGCGGCGCGATATCGTGGCCTTGGTCCCCTCGCAATATCGCCATGTCCAGCCCTATGCGAGCCTGCTGGATGCGCTGCAGGCCACCGGCGCCGCGCTCAAGCCGCCCACCATCCTGCCGACGCCACCATTTCTCGATCGCGAGCCGTTCGCCGACCTGTAAACACCTGACGCCGATAGACAAATCCTTGGCAAGGTATTGATGGACGCGATGGCTTTTTCGCGGTTCAACTCACGCCAACATGATTGCGCTTTACCGGTTCCTTTTTCTCATTTTCCTGATTGTCCTGTGGTGGGTGATTTCGCTCAATGTCCGGGCCAATTTCATTCCCAGCCCGTGGGCAACGCTGCTTGCGGCGCAAAAACTGCTGGCCGATGGCAAGCTGATCGTCGCTCTGGGCGATAGCCTGATCACCTTCGCGGGCGGCTATGCGCTGGGCATTCTGGTGGCCATTCCCGTGGGTCTCGTGATGGGCGTATTCCTGCCGGTCGGCAAGACGCTCGAAATCTACGTCTATGCGCTCGCCGCCATGCCGCGCGTCGCCTTCATTCCCCTGATCATCGTGTTCCTGGGCCTTGGCTTTCCTGCCAAGATTTTCATCGTCTTTCTCGGCGCGGTGATGCCGGTGCTGATCAATACCTATGCGGGGGTGCTGGCGGTCGATCAGGAATTGATCGAAATGGCCCGCTCGGTGCGCGCCGGCCGGATGCAGATTTTCGCCCGCATCGTGCTGCCCAGCGCCGTGCCGTTCATCATTGTCGGCCTCCGGCTGGGTGCCACCATCGCGCTGATCAACACCGTTGTAGCCGAACTCTATACCGCCGTGCGCGGGCTCGGGGGCCTGCTGGCTATCTACGGCAACACGTTCCGCATGGCCGAGTATTTCGTCATCGTGATCGTGCTCGCCATTATCGGCGTCATCGTCTCCGAAGGCCTGCGCCATCTCGAAAAACGCCTGGTGCGCTGGAAGACCAGCGACTGAATTTAAGCCCGATGGGCAGAGGAGATAAACATGCACAACCCAACAAAGGCCCTGTTGCGCACCGCGGCCGCCGCGCTGCTGCTGGCGGGCATGAGCCTTGCCGCCCACGCCGATCCGTTTCGGCTGATCGTCACCCACCTGGAGCCGCCGCTGGTGCCCAATTCGGTGATGGACCTGGCCGTCGAGCTTGGCTATTTCGAGCGCGAAGGCGTCGATGTGGAACTGGTGCGCGTGCAGCAGACCCCGTCGGCCATCGCCGCCATCCAGTCGGGTGAGGGCGAAATGGCCAATATCGGGCTCGATGCGCTGATCCAGCTCGTCGCCACCGGCACCACCGATCTCAAGGCGGTGGTTTCGCCCAACAAGTCGCTGCCCTACCTGATCGCCGCCAAGGATAGCATCACCAGCACCGCTGACCTCGCCGGCAAGAGCTTCGGCATCGGTCGCCCGGGCAGCCTCGATCATTCGCTGTCGAGCCGCGTGCTGACCGCCGATGGTGTTGACCTCGCCAAGGTCGACTTCGTCGCCATCGGCCAGCCCGATATCCGCATCCAGGCACTGGCCGCCGGCCAGATCGATGCCACCACGGTGTCGATCGGCGTCTGGCAGTCCTTGCCGGACAAGACGGGGCTGCATATCCTGGTCTCGCAGGATGATTATTATGCAGCCGCCCCGGTGATCAACAAGGTCAACATCGTCAGCCAGAAGGCGCTCGAACAGCGGCACGACGATGTGGTCAAAGTGATCACGGCTTTGGTCAAGATTTCGCGCGATTTTGCCCAGGACCCCAGCAAGTGGGTCGATGCCATCGCGCCGTTCCAGCCTAATGTCAGCCGCGCCGATCTCGAAACGCTGGCCGCATCCTTCGCCAAAAGCTGGAGCGTCAATGGCGGCATGAGCGCCAAGGAACTGCAATATTCCACCGACTGGCTCTACCAGACCGAGGACTTCAAGGACCTCAAGCCCGTCGAAATGTCGAGCTGGGCCGATCTGAGCCTCGTCGGCGACGTCCTCAAGACCCTCGGCACCGATGCCAGCATGGATGCTCCATGACATCTGGGAGTTCCTCCGGCGAGGCGGCCGCTGCCGCCTCCGCCAAGATCGTCCTGTCGGGCGTGTCCAAGGCTTTCGAACGGCGCAATTCGGGCACGCCCACCATGGCGCTGCAACACCTCGATATGAGCGTTCCAGAAGGCCATTTCGTCTCGATATTGGGGCCGTCTGGCTGCGGCAAGACCACCGTCCTGCGCTTGGTCGATGGCCTAGTGCCGCCCGATAGCGGCAGCGTCCTAGTCGCCGGCCAGGCGCCACGACCGGGCCCCGAAATGGGCTTTGTGTTCCAGGCGTTTCGGCTCATTCCCTGGGCCACGGTGCAGGCCAATGTCGAATTCGCCCTGACCGCAACCGGCCTCAACAAACACGAGCGGGCCGAACGCGCCGCGCATTACATCGCCCTGGTCGGGTTGCAACGCTTCGCCCAATCCTATCCGGGTGAGCTTTCGGGCGGCATGAAACAGCGCGTGGCCTTGGCGCGCGCCTTCGCCAGCGAACCCTCAATCCTGCTGATGGACGAACCCTTTGCCAGCATCGACGCGCAGACGCGTGAGCTGATGCAGGTGGAACTGATGAAGCTATGGGCGCAGCACCGCGCCACCGTATTGTTCGTTACCCACAGCGTCGACGAGGCCATTATGCTGGCCGACCGCGTGGTGCTGATGAGCCCGCGGCCCGGTCGCGTGATCGAGGAAATCGAGGTCGGTCTGCCCCATCCGCGCTGGCAATACGATATCCGCGCCACGCCGCGCTTCATCGAATTGCGCAGCTATCTGTGGTCGGCAATCCGCGACCTGGTTCTCAATGATCCGTCATCGGATTTCTATGCGCCGACATCGGGCGCCGCCAGCACGCCCGCCGACTAGTAGCTGTGCTCCAGCGCCGGGGTCAGCAAGTCGGTCAGCTTGCGCTCCATGACTTCGCCTATTTCGCGATCATAGCGACCCATGCGGAACGCCTGCACGATCTCAGCGACCTTGTCGGCCCGGCGCCGATAGGCATCCAAGCTCTCGCCTTCGAACCGCTTGGTTTTGATCGGGGCCCATTCGTCCGTCACTGCACGTCTCCTGCAAGTCCGCCGCCAAAGGAGGCTGCGTTGACGTGCAGGTTAGGCCGCTCGCATTAGATGGCGTTGAGCGTTTGGTTAGAATTTGGATAGAACGCTCAAGCCCCGGCAGCGGGAGTCGCCGAAATCATGTAGCCGATGCCACGCACGGTCTGGATCAACGACGGCCCTTCGGCGCTGTCGATCTTCTGGCGCAGGTAGCGCACATAGACATCGACGATTTTTGTGCCCGGATCGAAACCGTATTCCCACACCCCGTTCAGCAGCCGTTCCCGGCTGACCACGCGGTCGGCATTGATCATCAGGTAGCGCAGCAGCTCGAATTCGCGCACCGTCAAGCTGATCGGCTCGCCGTTGCGCGTCACCCGCCGCGACTCCGAATCCAGCGTCAGCGTGCCCACGCGCAACAGGCTGCGTTCGTCCTGGCCCGGGCCGCGGCGACGCATGGCGATGATGCGCGCCAGCAGTTCGTCGAAGGCAAACGGCTTGGTCAGGTAGTCGTCGGCGCCCCCTTTGAGGCCGTCGATCTTGTCCTGCAGGCTGTCCTTCGCCGTCAGCATCAGGATCAGCACCGGAAACCGCTCCTCCCGGATCAGCCGGCAAATCTCCAACCCATCGACATAGGGCAGCATACGATCCAGGATCACGAGGTCGAAGGCATCATTGCGCAGCCGGTCGAGCCCGTCGCGCCCGTCCGGCTCCAGCGTGACCTGATAGCCCTCGGCCACCAGCCCGCGCTCCAAAAACCCGCCGATCCGGCGGTCGTCTTCGATGACGAGGATTTTCATGGCTTGATCGCCCCCCGCAACGGCAGGGTTATGGTGAGCACCGCCCCGGTCTCCGCCCCATTGCCGATGGCGATGCTGCCCCCATGCCGTTCCACGATATCCTTGGCGATGGACAGCCCAATCCCCAACCCCTGACTGATCGGATCGCCGCCATTGCGACCGCGGTAAAATCGGTCGAACACATGCTCTTCATCGCCTTCGGCAAGACCCGGCCCATGATCCTCGATGCGGACCAGGACGTGATCGTCCTCAAGGCTGGAGACGATGCTGATGCTCTCCCCCGGCGGCGAATGCTTGATGGCATTGTCGATGCCGATAATGAACGCCTGCTTGAGCCGGCGGAAATCCGCGTCGACATGCACCGCAGCATCCGCCAGCTTGAGATCAATCGTGACCTCGCGCGGTTCCGCCAGCGTTTCTCCCTCTTGCGCAGCGGCGGCAATCACATCCTCCAGCCGGGTTTCGGCCAGCACCAATTCCTGCGGTTCGGCGTCCGAGCGCGCAAAACTGATCAGGTCATCGAGCAATTGCCCCAGCTCCGCCGCTTGTCCCTGAATGCGCTCAAGCGACTGGCGCTGCTCCGCCGGATCGGCCTTCACCCGCAAGGCCACATCGGCCTCGCCGCGCAGGATGGTCAGCGGCGTACGCAATTCATGGCTGACATCGGCCAGAAATTGCGCCCGCCGCCGATCGAGGTCCCGCAGCCGTTCATTGGCCTGCTGGAGCTGCCGCGTGCGTCCCTCCATCTCTGTTTGGAGCTGCTCGTATGCCTGAGCCGAACGCAATTGCCGCTCTCTCGCCCGTTGTAACCACAGCACGGCAAATCCTATCGAAACCACGGCCAGCGCTGCGCTGCCCAGCGCGAGCCACAGCAAAATACTGCGCGTCCGTTCGGCACTCGCCAATTGCGCGGCTAGCTCATTACGCTCGCCCTGCATGCCGTCTTGCACCAGCGCCGCGAATTCGTTGTCGATGCGGAACTGCACGTCGCGCTGAAACAGCGCCAGCGCCTCGGCGCCCCCACCATCACGCTGCGCGACCAGCGCCCGCGCCGCCGACAGGTCGATCGCGTGATAGAGTTCCAGCATCCGTCTCGTGTCTTCGACCTCCGAAAGCTGGTCCTGGATCGCCTCCATGCCGGCCAGCGAGGATACTTGGTCGCGAGTGATCTGGGCCAGTTTCACGAATGCCCGCTCCAGTCCCAGCCGCGCCGTTTGCAGCGCCGGCATCGCTGCGCGCCCGAACAGCAGCACCTCCGCCACCTTGCCGGAATAGCCGTTGGCCAAGCCGTCGACCTCGATCAGGCTTTCGAGCCGTTGATGCACGCTGTCGATGCGTTGCACCGTTTGGCCCGCCTGTCCGAAGGCGATCACCCCCAGGCCGATGAAATAGGCCAGCCAGAACACCAGCAGCGTCAAGAGGACCAGCGAGCGCCGGCGAAGCGTCATGCCCACGGCGCGTTAGCTCGCTCTGACATGGCCGCGATATGCACTGCCCATTCCTTGAATACTTCAAGCCGTTTAGCTGGCGCCAACCTAGTCCGCCGATCGGCGCTTGTCATCCCGGCCCGCCCCCGCTTGATCCGATCCGTCGCCCTCCGCTTGTGTAAACATGATTCTTTTGATCACGTTCCTATGATATAAGTTGACTTAGGAGTTCATAATTTTATACCTGCCCGCACGTCCGTTGGGACGCCTCAGGAGGCGATTTTGAAAACAACATTCTCAGCACTGGCCAAGCGTCTGGCCGTTAGCGTGGCATTCGCCACTCTCTCCGTCTCCGCTTTTGCGCAGGACGCCGGCATCACCGTCTACAATGCCCAGCATGAATCGCTGGCTCAGGAATGGGCCGATGCATTCACCAAGGAAACCGGCATTGCGGTCACCATTCGTCAGGGCAGCGACCTCGAGGTCGGCAACCAGCTGATCCAGGAGGGCGCCAATTCGCCCGCCGACGTGTTCCTCACCGAAAATTCGCCCGCCATGGTGCTGGTCGACAATGCCGGCCTGTTCGAGCCGCTGCCGGCCGACATCACCGACCAGGTCCCTGCCCAGTATCGTCCCGAAAATGGCCACTGGACCGGCATCGCCGCCCGCTCCACCGTGTTCGCCTATGACACGCGCAAGCTGACCGAAGACACCCTCCCCAAGACCATGGACGAGTTGGCCGATCCCGCCTGGAAGGGCCGGTGGGCCTCCTCGCCGTCGGGCGCCGACTTCCAGGCAATCGTCGCGGCCTACTATGCGCTCAAGGGCGAAGAGGCGACTGTCGCCTGGCTCAAGGGCATGAAGGAAAACACCGTCGTCGTGCGCGGCAACCGTGCCGCCATGGCCGCCGCCAACAATGGCGAAGTCGAAGGCGCGTTGATCTATCACTACTACTGGTTCGGCGATCAGGCCGGCACCAAGGAAAGCAGCGCCAATGTCGCGCTGCACTACTTCAAGCACCAGGATCCGGGCGCGTTCGTCTCGATCTCGGGCGGCGGTGTGCTGGCCTCCAGCAAGCACAAGGAAGACGCGCTGAAGTTCCTCAAGTTCGTCACCGGTGCTGCCGGCCAGGCCGTGCTGCGCGATGGCACTTCGTTCGAATACGCCGTCGGCGTCGATGCCGCGTCCAACGCCGCGCTGACCCCGCTCGCCGATCTCGATGCGCCCCATGTCGATCCCACCCAGCTTGACAATATCAAGGCCTCCGAGTTGATGACGGCGGCCGGTTTGCTGTAAGCCGGACTGAAATTTGCGATCACACGCCGCCGGTGGTTTTGCCCCCGGCGGCACTGTCTTTGAAAGGCGGGGCATTGAGCCTGGCAGTATCACCGGCGCAGACGATGGAGACGAAGCGGCACGCGCCGCTCCATCTGCCGATGATCATCCCCGCCATTATTATCTCCATCCTCAGCCTGATCCCACTCGGTTTCATCGTGTGGATCGCCATTACCAGCGGCTGGGATACGGTCCGCGACCTGGTGCTGCGGCCCAAGGTCGCCGAACTGCTGTTCAACACGCTGATCCTGGTCGCCCTGACCTTGCCGATCGCCATTGCGCTCACGGTGAGCCTGGCCTGGTTGATCGAGCGCACCAATCTGCCCTTCGCGCGTCTCTGGTCCTGGCTGATGGTGGCCCCGCTGGCCATTCCGGCTTTCGTGCACAGCTATGCCTGGGCCAGCGTCATGCCCACTTTGCATGGCCTGCCGGGCGCGGTGATGGTGTCCATCCTGGCCTATTTTCCGTTCCTCTATCTGCCGATCGCCGCGCAACTACGCCGGCTCGATCCGACCCTGGAAGAGACCGCCGCCTCGCTCGGTCACACGCCCATTGCCATCTTCATCACGGTCATCCTGCCGCAACTGCGCCTCGCCATTTGCGGCGGCGCGCTGCTGATCGGGCTGCATCTGCTGGCCGAATATGGCCTCTTCGTGCTGATGCGGTTCGACACCTTTGCCACCGCCATCGTCGACCAGTTCCAGGCGGTCTATAATGGCCCCGCCGCCAACCTGTTGGGCGGTGTGCTGGTGCTGCTGTGCCTCGTACTGTTGCGGCTCGAGGTCTTTTTGCGCGGCGATGAACGCTACGCCCGCGTCGGGTCCGGCGCCGCCCGCCATGCGCCAAAGTGGCGGCTGGGCGCCTTCACCTGGATTGCCGCGCTGCTCCCCACCGCACTGACGCTGCTGGCCGTCGGCGTGCCGATTTTCACCTTGACCCGCTGGTTGATCAGCGGTGGCGCCGGTGTCTGGCGGCTCGATGGCATCGTGCCGGCTTTGGTCCAGACCGCCGCATTGGCAGTGGGCGGCGCGCTGATCACCACGCTGGCGGCGCTCCCCATCGCCTGGCTATCCATTCGCGCGCCCAGCCGGGTGCAACGGGCGCTCGAAGCCTGCCATTACTATGTCGGCGCGTTGCCCGGCGTCATCGTCGCGCTGGCGCTGGTCACCATCACCGTCCGCGTCGCGCTGCCGCTGTATCAGACCATGGCGACGCTATTGCTCGCCTACCTGCTGATGTTCCTGCCGCGTGCGCTGGTGGGCCTGCGCGCCAGCATCGCCCAGGCCCCGATCGAGCTCGAACGCGCCGCCGTCAGCCTCGGCAAGCCGCCGCTGGTGGCGATCTGGAAAACCACGCTCCGCCTCGCCGCGCCCGGCGCCGCCGCCAGCGCGGCGCTGGTGGCGCTCGGCATCGCCAATGAGCTGACCGGCACGCTGATGCTGGCGCCCAACGGCACAAGAACCTTGGCGATGCGCTTCTGGTCCTATACCAGCGAGCTCAACTTTGCCGCCGCCGCGCCCTATGCGGTGCTGATGGTGGTTTTGTCCTTGCCGCTGGTCCTGCTGCTCCGGCTGGAAGCCGATCGAGAATCCAAGCCATGAGTTTCGTCACACTGGACAATGTCACCAAGCGCTACGGCAAGTCCGTCGCGGTGACCGGCCTCAATCTCACCGTGCCCGCCGGCAGCCGCACCGCCATCGTCGGCCCGTCCGGCTCAGGCAAGACCACGCTGCTGCGCCTCATCGCGGGCTTTGAATCCCCTGACCAGGGCAGTATCGCGCTGGGCGATACGATGTTGGCAGAGGGCACCATGTCAGTGCCCGCCCATCGTCGCGGCATCGGCTATGTGGCCCAGGAAGGCGCGCTGTTTCCGCATTTGACGCTGGCCGCCAATATCGGCTTCGGCATCGCGCGCAACAGTCCCGACCGCCACGCCCGAATTGCCGAACTGATGCAGCAAGTGGGTCTCGCCCCCTCCATGCATGACCGTCGCCCGCATCAGCTGTCCGGTGGCCAGCAGCAGCGCGTCGCCTTGGCCCGCGCCATGGCGCGCCAGCCCAAGTTGATGCTGCTGGACGAGCCCTTCTCCGCCCTCGACGCCGGCCTGCGCGAAGCCATGCGCGACATGGTCGGCGACGTGCTCAGCACCGCCGGCATCACCACCATCCTCGTTACCCATGACCAGGCCGAGGCGCTGTCCTTCGCCGATCACCTCGCCGTCCTGCGCGACGGCGTCGTGGTCCAGGCCGGTCCGCCCCAGGATCTTTACCTGCGACCCAAGGACGCACAGACCGCTCGCTTCCTCGGCGATGCCATCATCCTGCAGGCCCGTCTCGAGGACGGTTTCGCCCACACCATTCTGGGCAGCGTCCCCACCGACACGCCTAGCCGTCGCGGCAACGCCACCATCATGCTGCGACCCGAGCAGCTGGAGCTGACCTCGGCCGGCCAGACCGACCCTTCATCCACCACCAGCCTGGGCCGCATCGTTGGCCGCACCTTCCGCGGCTCGACCTGGCGGCTGCTGATCGAGCATCTGCCCGCCAGCAGCGCGGGCCTGCGCTTGCCCAGCCTGGCGCTGGAAACCTCGAGCATTTTCACCATCGAGACCCCCAGCCTCGCCCCGCTGGAGATCGGCGCGACCGTGGGCATTCAAATCGTTGGCACGGCTCATATTCTGGCCTGATCACGCAGTTGTCGTCTGCGCACCCTAACGTTACCGCAAATTAAATGTTCAGCGCCCGGCACTTGAGGCATGATTGCGTCGTGGGCCTCCCTCCGGCGCCGCAACACTCATCGGTACAAGGATTTCCCTGCGTTGATACGTCAATTGCTGATCTGTCTGGTTATCCTGGTGCTGGCCGTTGCCGGGTGGGTGCTGTTCGTCCCCGGCGCCGAGCAGACGCTCGCCAGCATGGGCATCACCCTGCCGATTTCGGCACCGGCGCAGGGCGCCGAGACGCAGGTCGCCAGCATTGCGCCGCAGGGTGCCACGCCGCCGGGTGCTCCGGGCCAGCAACCGGGCGCGCAGCCCGGTGCCCGTCCGGGCGGGCAGGGCGGTGGTCGCGGCGGATTTGGCGGCCGTGCCCGCACCTCCTCGGTGGTCACCAGCCCCGTCGTGATGGCCACCATCAATGACAGCCTCTCGGCCATCGGGCAGGGCAATGCCGTGCGCTCGGTCACCGTGACTGCGCCTGCCGGCGGCACGCTGGAAGACCTTTTGGTCGCCCCGGGCGATCACGTCACCGCCGGCCAGATCATCGGCCGCCTCGATGCCGCCAGCGAGCAGATTGCCTTCGACAAGGCCACGCTGGCCAACACCGATGCCCAGTCGACCTTGACCCGCAATCTGGGACTGGCCCAATCCAACCTCGTCGCCAGCTCCGCTCTCGCCACCGTACAACTCGCGGCCGACAACGCGCGTCTCGAACTGCGCGATGCCGAAGTCGCCCTGCAAAAACGCACCATCACCAGCCCCATCGCCGGCACTGCCGGCCTGATGCAGGTGACGCCCGGCAATTACCTCTCGGCGCAAACCGCCGTCACCACCATCGAGGATTCGTCCTCAATCCTGATCACCTTCTGGGTGCCCGAGCGCTATGCCACCACCGTCGATGTCGGCATGCCGGTGACCGCCTCGGCCATCGCCCTGCCGGGCCGCTCGTTCGCCGGCGTGGTCAGCGCCGTCGATAACCGCATCGATCCCGAAAGCCGCACCCTGCAGATCCAGGCCCGCATTCCCAACGAGGACAATGCCGTGCGCCCTGGCATGTCCTTCACCGTCGCGCTGCAATTTGCCGGCGAACAATTCCCCGCCGTCAATCCGCTGTCGATCCAGTGGTCGGCCGATGGCTCCTATGTGTGGGCCTATGTGGATGGCAAGGCCCACAAGGTCATGGCGGAAATCGT
This sequence comes from Devosia sp., assembly GCF_028290625.1. Taxonomy (GTDB): domain Bacteria; phylum Pseudomonadota; class Alphaproteobacteria; order Rhizobiales; family Devosiaceae; genus Devosia. The sequence continues at coordinate 54,977 of NZ_JAQGJM010000010.1, read as the reverse complement.
GCAGCGCAACAGCGATGGCGTGCTAGTGCGCGCCGATATCAAGCCCGGCGATGCCATCATTTCCGAGGGCGTGCTGCAATTGAGCGAGGGCACTGCCGTCACCCTGCTCGACGGGCCCGGGAAAGAGGCGCCGGTTGAGGCCGCCGCCGCTCCCGCCAAGCCCAACAGTTAGGCCGCGCTCATGTCCATCCAGCAGCAGAACCAACGCGGCGGCATGCTGGCGGCGCTGTTCGTGCGCCGTCCGGTCCTGGCTTTGGTCATCAATGCCCTGATCATGGTGGGTGGCCTCGCCGCCATTCTGGGCGTCGAGATCCGCGAATTGCCCAGCGTCGAGCAGCCGGTGCTGTCGATCAACACCACCTTTACCGGCGCTGCCGCTGAAACCGTCGATCGCGAAATCACCGCTGTCGTCGAGGGTGCCGTCGCCCGCGTCCAGGGCGTGGCGGGGATTTCCTCGACCTCGTCCACCGGCCAGAGCCGCGTCACGCTGGCCTTCAACGACGGCACCAACCTCGATGCCGCGACCTCCGACGTGCGCGACGCCCTCAGCCGCATCTCCCGCGACCTGCCCGACAGCGTGGACGATCCCACCATCGTCAAGGCCGACAGCAACGCCCAGGCCTCCATCCAGCTGGCCGTCACCTCCGACACCATGAGCATCGCCGACCTGAGCAAACTGGTCGAAAACGACATCTCCGAGCGCCTCGCCGCGGTCCCCGGTGTCGCCGATGTGCAGGTCAACGGCACGCGCGATACCGTCTTCGAAATCGATGTCGACCAGGACAAGCTGGCCAGCCTGGGCCTGACTGTTGCCGATATCCGCACAGCGCTTGCCACCATCGCCTTCGATTCCCCAGCCGGCTCGATCAACGGCGCCAACCAGAATATCTCGGTGCGCGCCGTCGCCGACGTCAACACGCCCGCCGAGTTCGAAAACCTCATCATCAAGGGCAAGACCCGCCTGGGCGACGTTGCGACCGTGGTGTTCGACGCTGCCGCCAGCACGTCGGGCTTGCGCTCGGATGGCAAGCCCGGCATTGGCCTGGGCATTGTGCGGCAGGCGCAGTCCAATTCGATCGAGATTTCCAACGGCATAAAGGCCGCCGTCGCCACGTTGAACGAAATCCTGCCACCGGGCGTCGATATCAAGATTTCCAGCGACGAATCCGTGTTCATCGAAGGCGCCTTGCATGAGGTCGAGGTCGCGCTCGGCGTCGCGCTGATCGTGGTGACCGGCATCATCTACCTGTTCCTGCTCGATTGGCGCGCCACGCTTATCCCCGCGCTCTCGATGCCGATTGCCCTGCTGGGCGCTGTCGCTGGCATCTATCTCGCGGGTTTTTCGCTCAACATCCTGACCCTGCTCGCCTTGGTGCTGGCCACCGGCCTTGTGGTGGACGACGCTATCGTTGTGCTCGAAAACATCGTCCGACGACGTGGCATGGGCGCCGGCAACCGCGCCGCCGCTGTGCTGGGCACCCAGGAGGTGTTCTTCGCGGTCATCGCCACCACGCTGACCCTGGTCGCGGTCTTCGTGCCGCTGTCGTTTCTCCAGGGCCAGACCGGGCGGCTGTTCCGCGAATTCGGCTTCACGCTGGCCATCGCGGTCCTGGCGTCCTCCGTCGTCGCTCTAACGCTGGGGCCGATGCTGGCCTCGCGCCTGCTCAAGTCGGGGGAAGACACCAGGCATCACACCGGCGGCCCGCTCGGCTGGATCGGCCGCAAGCTTGGCGGTCTCTACCGCCGCACGCTGCATCTGGCGCTGAACAGTCCCATGGTGATCCTGCTGATTGCCGCGATTTTTGCCGCTGCCTCCTATGGCATATTCACCCAACTGCGCCAGGAGATCACGCCCAACGAGGATCGCGCCCAGATCAACCTGCGTATTTCCGCTCCCTCCACGGTCAGCCTCGATTTCGTCCGCTCGCAGATGCAGCGTCTCGAGGGCCTGCTGCAGCCCTTCGTCAAAAGCGGCGAGGTCAATTCCATCTTCGTGCTGTCCGGCTTCGGCAATGGCGGCTTCATCAGCCTGCGCCTCGCGCCCTGGGATCAGCGCGCTCGCAGCCAGGCCGAGATCGTTACCGACATCAACAAGATCCTGCCCCTCGTGCCGGGCATTCGCGCTTCGGTGCAGCAGGGCAATAGCCTTGGCATTCGCGGTGGCGGCAACGGCCTGCAATTCGCGGTTGTCGGCGACAACTACGCCGATCTGGCCACCACGGCCCAAACCGTAGCCGACAAGCTGGAGGAAAATCCGGCCTTTGGCGACGTTTCGGTCAATTACGACACCACCCAGCCCCAACTTACCCTGACCATTGATCGCGAGCGCGCCGGCGCGCTGGGCATCGACATCAATGGGCTCGCCACCACGCTGCAGGCGATGATCGACGGTGCCGATGTGGGCAACGTCTTCATCAATGACTCCAGCTATGACGTGCGCATGGTCTCGACCAAAAGCCCGATCAACGACCCCCATGATCTGGAAAGCATCTTCATCAAGACCGCCGATGGCCGCTACGTGCCGATGTCCACCATCGCCACCATCGTTGAAGCCCCGATTTCCCCAAATCTGGGCCGCGAAGGCCAGCGGCGTGCCGTCACCGTCACGGCAAGCCTCGATGGGCTGGCGCTGGGCGATGCCTATACCCAGGCCGTGCAACTCGCCAAACCGCTGCTGCCCGAAGGCACCGCGATCATTCCGCTGGCCGAGGCCAAGACCATCGGCGAAGCCAACAATGGCCTGCTGATCACCTTCGGCTTTGCCATCGTCATCATCTTCCTGGTGCTCGCGGCGCAGTTCGAAAGCGTCTGGAGCGGCATTATCGTCATGGTCACCGTGCCGTTCGGCATCGCGGCCTCGATCTACGCCCTGTTCCTCACCGCGGGGAGTCTCAATATCTACAGCGAGATCGGCCTGGTGCTGGTTGTCGGCATCATGGCCAAGAACGGTATCCTGATCGTCGAATTCGCCAACCAATTGCGCGATCGGGGCTTCAGCGTGCGTGAAGCGATCGAGGAAGCCGCCAATATCCGACTGCGACCGGTGCTGATGACCATGATCGCCACCATTCTGGGCGGCGTGCCGCTGGTGCTGGCCAGCGGGGCAGGGGCCGAGGCTCGCCAGGCTTTGGGCTGGGTCATCGTCGGCGGCCTCTCCATCGCCGCCATCTCGACGCTTTATCTGACGCCCGTCGCCTACCTATTGATGGCCCGGTTCTCCAAGGCCCATATCGAGGAACAGCAGCGCATCACCCGCGAGCTGGATGCCGCAGGCCAGTTGGAAGCACCAGCTGCGGCGGCGGAGTAGTCTTCCTTCACCTCTCCCCCAAGGGAGAGGTGAAGAAAACCCACCCTCCGTTAGAACGTCCTTCCAACATCTCCCCCCATTACGCACAAACATAACTCGACTGGATCGATAGAGTAATGGAAACTTAATGAATGCAGGGCGGTCCCCGTCTGGCTGGAACGATCAATGTGGAGGAACTCGCAGTGATTCACTTTTTCGGAATTCTTGAGCTTGGCAACCGCCGCCGCGTGACCGATGCCGAAGCCCCCAACAAGACCAGCCTGTTCAGCTTCGGCGATGAACTGCCCACGCGCGACGAGCTGCTGACGCCAGCCGAGCAGGATGCCCTGATCCTGACCGGGAAGCAGCCTGAAGACTCCGCCGAAGAGCGCCGGTTCACGTATTCACTGGCGTTCCACTCGCATTGAAATCATTGAGTGGGGCACCATGAGCGCCTCCCAGCATGGCCGTCCATCGGTCACCATTATCGGCGGTGGCGCCAGCGGTGTGCTGCTGGCTGCGCACCTGCTGCGTGATCCGGATACCGATATCCGAGTCACGCTGATCGAGCGGCGCGGCCAGTTCGGGCAGGGGGTCGCCTATTCGGCCCGCTCGCGCGATCATCTGGTCAACGTCCCCGCCAGCGGCATGAGCGCCTTCGCCGATGATCCCGAGCATTTCTGGCGCTGGCTGCAAACCAAGGGCTATCCCCAATCACAGGGCCCGTGGGTCTTCGCCCCCCGCCGCCTCTATGGCGCTTATCTGGGCGACGTCCTCGCCGCTGCCGGCCAATCCTATCCCGGCCGACTGATCGTCCTCACCGAGGAAGTCCTGTCGGTGCAGCAGACCAAGTCCGGCGTCGAAACCGTGCTCGCCAACGGCACCAGCGTCATTAGCCATCACGCCGTCCTCGCCGTCGGCCACGAAACCCAGCCCGCCCGCGGCCGTGGGCTCGCCGTCACCGTCGGCTCCGATCGCGATACGCCGATCGACCGCGACGCCGAGGTGATGATTCTCGGCTCGGGCCTCTCCATGGTTGACGCCTGGCTGACCCTGGCCCAAGCCGAGCATCGCGGCCCCATCCTGGTGGTCTCGCGCAACGGCTTCCTGCCCAAGGGCCACAAGAACACCACCCCGCTCAGCATCGACGCCGCCGACGTGCCCTTCGGCACCAATATCAATTATCTGCTGGCCTGGTTCCGCGACCTCGTCGCCACCACCATTGCCGACGGCGGCGACTGGCGCCAGGTCGTCGACGGCCTGCGGCCCTACAACCAGCGCCTCTGGCAAAGCTGGTCTCTGCACTCCAAGCGCCAGTTCCTGCGCCATCTGCGCCCTTGGTGGAACATCCACCGCCACCGCCTGCCGCCCGATCTGCATCAGCGCATGACCCGCGCCGTCGCCACCGGCCAGGTGCAGTTGATCGCCGGCAATTTCACCGGCATCGAGCGCCACGGCTCTGGCGTCCGCGCCACCATCCGCCGCCGTGGCACCAGCGAACTGCATACCCTGGACGTGGCCCGCGTCTATGATTGCGGTGGCGTCAGCGTCGATGTCGCGGCCAGCTCCAATCCGGTGATCCGCGACCTCGTCGCCACCGGCCACGCTCGGCCAGATACGCTGCATATCGGGCTGGATGTTTCGGACGATTGCGCCGTCATCGACGCCGACGGCAAAACCTCGCCACGCCTGCTGGTCGCCGGGCCGCTGACGCGCGGCAAATTCTTTGAAATCGAAGCCATCCCCGACATCCGCCTGCAATGCGCACGGATTGCGAAGCGATTGCTGGAAGCTAAATTGCAGGACTTGGGGTAGGTGCAAAGCCCCCTCATCCGCCCTTCGGGCCCCTTCTCCCACGAGGGGAGAAGGGGGGCACTGTGGCTAAAACAGGCTCGGAGCCATCCCTCGCCCCTTGTGGGAGAGGGACAGATTATTCTGCGTTCAGCAGAATAATCAGGGTGAGGGGACCTTAGCGCGGGCTGCCTCGCGCTCTACAGCAACGTCATCATCATCGCGCCGGCCACAGCCACGATGCCGAACGCCGTCAGCCCCGCAACCAGCACCATCATTTGCGCGCGCTGCACATGCCCCGCCACGCGCGCCTTGCTGCGAACCGCCTGAACGCCGTCGTCTATATCTGCCATCGGATTGTCCCCTCGGAACCGGCACGCGATGTGCGGTCATTCGAATGGGGTAGCCGCCTTGAAAGGCTGTTTCTCACCCTGCCCAGGCAACGTAGTCCCGCCCGAGGAGGTGCGGATAACTTCCCGGCAACGCAGTTAATTTACATAAAATGCCACAGGTTTAAATCTTGTATGGTAGTTGTTGATCTGCCCGCCGGATCGTGGCAAAACCTGGCCATGACCTTCCCAGCCCATCTGCATCCCGATCGCTTGTTCCCCGCCGCCGAGCCCGCCCGCTCCATCGCGCGCGAGCTTTATCCCGCAGTCAAGGACCTGCCGCTGATCAGCCCGCATGGCCATACCGATCCGGCTTGGTTCGCCAACAACCAGCGCTTTTCCGATGCCGCCAGCATGTTCCTCACGCCCGATCACTACGTGTTGCGCCTGCTGCGTAGCCGGGGCCTGAGCTATGACGATCTCGGCGTGCCCCGCAAGGATGGCAAAGCCGTTGCCGATGGTCGCGCCGCCTGGCGCCTGTTCGCCGCCAATTATCACCTGTTCGCCGCGACGCCGTCTAAGCTCTGGATCGATCATTCGCTGCAATTCGCCTTCGGCATCGATACCGAATTGACGCCTGACACAGCCGACGCCATCTTCGACACCATCGGCGCCCGCCTCGCCGATCCGGACCTCTTGCCGCGCGCCATTTTGGACCGCGCCAATGTCGAGGTCATCGCCACCACCGAATTTGCCCTCGATCCGCTCAAGCATCACCAGTCCATGCTGGCCGATGGCTATATCGGCCGCGTCCGCACCACCTATCGCCCCGATGACGTGACCGACCCCAGTCGCGCCGCCATCGTGGAAAACCTGCAGCGCTTCGGCGAGATCACCGGCGAAAATATCGCCACCTGGTCCGGCCTGATCGACGCCCACCGCAACCGCCGCGAATATTTCCGCCGCTTCGGCGCCGTCGCTACCGACCACGGTGTGCCGACGGCCATGACCGCCGACCTACCGCTGGTGGAAAAGCAGGCGCTGCTCGACAAGGTGCTGTCAGGCCGCCACGACGCCGCCGATGCTGAACTGTTCCGCGCCCAGATGATGACCGAAATGGCGCTGCTGTCGGTAGAGGATGGCATGGTCATGCAGATGCATGCCGGCTCGCGCCGCAATACCGATCCGCTGTTGATGAGTGAACGCGGCACCGATCTCGGCGCCGATATCCCCGGCACTACCGACTACGTCAACGGCCTTCGCGCGCTGCTCGGTCGCGCCGGCAATGAGCCCAATCTGCGCCTGATCATGTTCGTGCTCGACGAAACCACCTATGCGCGCGAGCTGGCGCCGATGGCTGGTTATTGGCCATCCCTGATGATCGGCCCGCCCTGGTGGTTCCACGATAGCCCGCAGGGCATTCGCCGCTATCTCGATCAGGTCGTGGAAACCGCCGGCTTCTACAATCTCGCCGGCTTCAATGATGACACGCGCGCTCTGCTGTCGATCCCCGCCCGCCACGACGTCTGGCGCCGCGAAATCTGCGGTTTCCTCGCCAACTGGGTTGCGGATCATCGGTTGACGCGGTCATCCGCTGAGGAGATCGCCAAACACCTGAGCTATCAGGCGGCCAAGGACGCCTATCGGATCAAATGAAGGCAGGCTGCCTTTCTCACCTCTCCCTTCGGGGGAGAGGTCGACCCATTTGGGTCGGGTGAGGGGGCCTTTCTAGACTTCGGTGTTTGGGGAAGGCCCCTCACCCGTCGCTACGCGCCGACCTCTCCCCCAAAGGGAGAGGTGAAGAACTCAACGCGCCTTCCACAGCACCACGATCAACACCACAATGCCGATCCCCAGCAGCGCCAGCAGTCCGCCGGCGCTGGTGGCGAGCTGTCGCCCGAACGAGCGGTGCACTTCGTCGGCCGCCACGATGTCCTGGTATCCGCGTTTGGCGCCGTGCTCATCCGCTGTCTGCTGCATCATGATCAGTCCCTCCCTGGGCTCTGTCTTGCGTCAGCACAGGCTAGTCCCATCAGGTTAACCGGCATTTGGCCCGCCTCGGCTTCCTGCCGTTAAGGTTGCCATCGTCCAAAAAGCTATCCTTACCCAAGTGCAAACAGGCCGCAGCCCGATCAAGTTTTGCGTGATATTGTGCGCAAAGGTCGACGGCAGGCGCCATTTTGCTTTAATGGCGCCATGATGAATCAGTCGCCCATCGAAACCGCCCTGAATCGCGCCATGATCCGCTGGTCGCTCACCAAGTCGACCCCGATCGCCGACAGCCAGAGCAGCGCCATCTTCCGCGTAGAGCAGAATGGCCGCAACTTCGCCGTGCTTAAAATCCTCAAGCCCATCGCGGCCGAGGAAGAACGCCGCGGCGCCGCGCTGATGAACTGGTATGGCGGGGAGGGCGCCGCCACCGTTTTCGATATCCACGGCGATACCATTTTCATGGAATGGCTCGATGGCGGCACGCTGGGCGACGCCGTCCGCGCCGGCCACGACGATGAAAGCACCATCGCGCTGGCGACCCTCGTCGCCGGCCTGCACCGTCCCCGCGCCGGCGCGCCCGAACACCTGCTCGAATTGCGCCCACGCTTTCAGGCCCTGTTCGACACCGATGTGCGCCAATGGCCCCACACAGCGCGCGATCTTTATGCCCGCGCCTGCGGCATCGCGCTCAAGCTGTTCGACAAGCCGTTTGCCAGCATTCCCCTGCATGGCGACTTGCACCACGACAATATCATGTCCTCCGATCGCGGCTGGCTCGCCATCGATCCGAAGGGCCTGCTCGGCGACGCCAGCTACGAAGTCGCCAATGTGTTCCGCAATCCCTATGGCGCCAGCAATCTCGTCACCGATCCGCGCCGCATCCAGGCGCTGGCCGATGCCTTCGCGGCCCGCCTCGGCTTCAACCGCAAACGCGTCCTCGGCTGGGCCGCCGCCCATTCGGCCCTCAGTGCCTGCTGGGATCTGGCCGCGGGCAATCCTATTACCGTCGACCTCGCCGTTCTGCCGCTACTGCTTAGTGCCTATGATCAAGCCTAGCCCCCAACCGGATGCTTACATGCTCGACCTGACCCGCCGCAGTTTCCTCGTCCTCGGCGCAGCCACCGCCCTCAGCGCCTGCGCCACCACCATCCCCATGCTGCCGGCGGCCTTGAACGCCTCGCCGGATACGCTCACGCATCAGCAGATCATCGCCGCTATTAATACGGTGCGCGCCGCCAATGGCGCTCCCGCCTGGAGTTACAACGCGCAGCTGGAAGACGCCGCCCGCGCCCAGGTCCGCCTGATGGCCTCGAGAAACACCATGAGCCACAATCTCGGCGTTACCCTGCGCCAGCGCGTCACCACCGCCGGCTATATGGGCGCCGTGGGCGAAAACGTCGGCAAGGGCTATCCCAGCCTGCAGGGCGTGATCGAAGGCTGGTTGAATTCCCCCGCCCACCGCAAGACGCTGTTGTCACCAAAGTTCGTCGAATTCGGTTTGGCGACCACGACAGCATCCAGCGGCAAACGCTACTGGGCCATGATTGCCGGCGGCAGTTTTGATGCTTGGCGGGTGTATCAGTAGTCGACGCTGGCCTTGTGGCTCAAGCAACCGCGACGTCTTCCCGCGAAAGCGGGAACCGACTCTTCCTGCCACGCCCTCGTGGTACGAGGGTCGTAAGAACTCCCGCCTCACCATGAGGACTACTGCCAAATCACGATTTCCCAGTAGCCCTCATGGTGAGGTGCGAGCCCTTCGCGAGCCTCGAACCACGAGGGCGTGGCAAAATCTAAGGAAGCACTACTGCAACAACGTCCTTCGCACCGCCAAATCCCACCCCTTCACCTTCCGCTTCCGCTCCGCCGCCTCCATCTTCGGCACGAACTGCTCATCCCTTGCCCAACTCGCCGCAAACGCCTTCGCGTCCGGCCACACCCCGGCTCGATACCCCGCCAACCATGCCGCCCCCAGCGCCGTTGTCTCCAAAATCATCGGCCGGTCCACCGGCGCGTCGAGAATGTCCGCCAGAAACTGCATGGTCCAGTCCGACGCCACCATGCCGCCATCCACCCGCAACACCGTCTCGCCGCCAGCCTTCCAGTCCTTGCGCATCGCTTCCAGCAGATCTCGCGTCTGGTAGCAAACTGCCTCCAGCGCCGCCTTGGCGATTTCCGCCGGCCCCGAGTTCCGCGTCAGCCCATATATTGCCCCGCGCGCTTCGGCATCCCACCACGGCGCCCCCAGCCCCACAAAGGCCGGCACCATGTAGACGTTCTGGCTCGGGTCGGCGGTCAGCGCCAGCGGCCCGGTTTCCTTGGCCTCTTTCACCAGCTTCAGCCCATCGCGAATCCACTGCACGGCCGCTCCGGCGATGAAGATCGAGCCTTCCAGCGCATAGGTCGTCTTGCCGTCCAGCCGATAGGCAATCGTGGTCAGCAACCGGTTTTTGCTCCGCACCAGGTCCGCCCCGGTGTTCAGCACCGCGAAACACCCGGTGCCATAGGTGGATTTCATCATCCCCGGCGCAAAGCATGCCTGCCCGATTGTCGCCGCATGCTGGTCGCCCGCCACGCCCAAAATCGGGATCGCCGCGCCAAACAGCGCCTCCTCGGTCACCCCGAAATCGTCGGCACAATCCTTGACCTCGGGCAGCAGCGCCGCCGGCACGTCGAGCAGCTTGAGCAGCGCCTTGTCCCAGCTATTGGTCTCGATATTGAACACCAGCGTCCGGCTTGCATTGGTGGCGTCCGTCGCATGCACTTTGCCGCCGGTCAGCCGCCAGATCAGAAAGCTGTCGACCGTCCCGAACGCTAGCTCGCCGGCCTCGGCCCGTTTGCGCGCGCCCTTCACATTATCCAGTAGCCACTTGACCTTGGTGCCCGAAAAATACGGGTCCAGCAGCAGCCCCGTCTTCTTGCTCACCATCTTTTCGTGGCCCGCCTTGCGCAGTTTCGCGCATAGCCCCGCCGTCCGCCGATCCTGCCACACAATGGCATTATGAATGGCCTTGCCGGTCGCCCGGTCCCAGATCAGCGTGGTTTCGCGCTGGTTGGTAATCCCGATTGCCGCAATATCCGTGGCCTCGAGCTTGGCGTTCGTGAGCGCTGTCTTCACCGCCCAGACCACCGAGTCCCAGATTTCCTCCGGATCATGCTCCACCCAGCCATCCTGCGGAAAATACTGGGTAAATTCCTTCTGACCACTCCCCGCAATGGTCCGGTCCGCCGCAAACACGATCGCCCGGCTCGACGTCGTCCCCTGGTCGATCGCCAGAATATATCCGCTCATAATTCCTCCCACCGCGTCCTACCCTCTCCCCTTGCGGGACTTCGAGCCGCCTTGCCAATCGATCCTGTGGATCGATTGCAGGCAAGAAGGCCGCGAGAGCTATGCTCGAATGGCTAACAGCAATTCTGCGTTCAGCAGAATTGCAGGGTGAGGGGTACTGCACCATCTCATGCTTGGTGCTGTCGAAAGCACCCCCACCCAACCTCCCCTGTGAGGGGGAGGAGCCTCTCCACTCTTAAAACTCAATCGCGCCCATCCACCAGCAGACTCCTCCCCCTTGAGGGGGAGGCAGGGTGGGGGTGCCGTTTAGCCCCGATCTCTCGTGGCCAAATACCCTTCCAGTCGCTCCACATCCTCCGGCCCGACCCTTAGCCCGATCTTCGTCCGCCGCCACAGCACATCCTGCGCCGTCCGCGCCCATTCATTGGCCACCAGGTAATCCACCTCGCGCCCATACAGGTCCGCCCCGAAATGCGGCCCCAACGCCTCCAGTGACCCAGCATCCCCCAGGATCACCCGCGCCCGCGTCCCATACAATCGCGTCAACCGGTACGCCAGCTTCGGCGGCAACCACGCATAGTCCTTGGCCAGCCGCCGCACTTCGGCATCGAACGCCAGTGGCTCGAAATCGCCGCCCGGAAACTTTGCGACCTTCGTCCAGGCCGGGCCCTTCTTGCCCAGCACGTCCTCGATCTTTTCCAGCACAGATTCGGCCAGCCGCCGCGATGTGGTCAGTTTGCCGCCAAACACATTGATCGCCGCGCCGTCGGCCTTGCTGCCATCCACCTTGAGCACATAATCGCGTGTCGCTTCTTGCGCCGCGCTCGCGCCGTCATCGAACAGCGGCCGCACGCCCGAATAGGTCCAGACAATCTCGTCGCGCGTCACCGGCTTGGTGAAATATTCGCTCGCCGCCGCACACAGGTAATCGATCTCGTCATCGCTGATTTTGACGTCCTTGGGATCGTCCTTGTAGTCGAGGTCGGTGGTGCCGATCAGCGTGAAGTCCTGCTCGTAGGGGATGGCAAAGATGATCCGCCCGTCGGCGTTCTGGAAAATATAGCAGCGGTCGTGGTCATAGAGCTTGTTGACGACGATGTGGCTGCCCTTGACCAGCCGCACATTGGGCCCGCCATTCTTGCCCATCACGCCATTGATGACGCCATCCACCCACGGCCCCGCCGCGTTGACGATGAGCGCGGCGCGAACCTTGGTCACCATACCCGCCTCGTCATGCATTTCGATCGCCCATTGTCCCCCATCCCGGCGCACGCTGGTCACCTTGGTGCGCACGCGGATTTCAGCGCCCCGGTCCGCCGCGTCGCGGGCGTTCAGCGCCACGAAGCGCGCATCGTCCACCCAGCAGTCCGAATATTCGAACCCGGTGCGGTAGTCGCCCTTGAGCGGCTTGCCGGTCTCATGCGTGCGCAGGTCCAGCGTCTTGGTCGGCGGCAATAGCCGGCGGCCGCCCATATAGTCATACATGGCCAGCCCGGCGCGCAGCACCACGGCCGGCCGCAGCCCCTTGTGATGCGGCAGCACGAACCGCAGCGGCTTGATGATATGCGGCGCATTGGCCCACAGCACTTCGCGCTCCGCCAGTGCCTCATGCACCAGCCGGAATTCGTAATGCTCGAGATAGCGCAGCCCGCCATGCACCAGCTTGGTCGCTGCCGACGAGGTGCCGGATGCGAGATCGTTCATCTCCGCCAGCATCACCGAATAGCCGCGCCCCACCGCGTCGCGGGCGACGCTGGCCCCATTGATGCCCCCGCCGATGACGAAAATATCGAAAGTCTTGTCACCAGCCATTTGTACCCTGTCTCCGCGCCTTGAAGGTTTCGTTTTATAGGCGAATTGCGCTCAATCCGAAAGATTTTAGTTTCGTTCTCCGACACGCGTCGGGCCTATGCGCTGCCAACAACGCATCTTCCATACTAGTGCCATTGACCCAATTGTCAGAGGGGGTTAGGGCAGGGCGTCTTTCGGCCCCGGGTCCCGGCCATGCTCAGCATACTCAGCGTTATTGCCCCAATTTTCGCGCTGATGGCGTTTGGCTTTGGCGCCGTGCGCTTCAAGCTGTTCCCAGCCGAGGGCATCAAAAGCCTAATCGCTTTCGTGAACAACTTTGCGACGCCCTGCCTGCTGTTCCACTCCATTCTCACCAGCGATTTCCGCTCGGCCTTCAACCCGTCCATCATCGGCCCGTTCTATATCGGCGCGCTGATCTGCTTCGCCGTCGGCATAGTCATCGCCATCAAGCTGTTCGGCAATCGCCCGGGAGAAGGTGTTTCGGTCGGCTTTTCGGGCACCTTCACCAATACGGTGCTGGTCGGCCTGCCGATCATCCAGCGCGCCTATGGCACCGACGCGCTTCCGGTAACGCTCTCCATCATCGGCCTGCACGGCGCCATCCTGCTAACCGTGGGCATGGTCACCATGGAACTGGTGCGCCGCGATGGCCAGCCGCTCGGCAAGACGCTGATCGTCGCTGCCCGCCGCGTGCTCTCCAATCCCCTGATTTGGGGCATCGCCGCCGGCTTCCTCGCCTCCGCCATCAACCTGCAACTGATCGAGCCGGCCGAAGCCTTCCTCACCATGATGAGCCAGGCCGTCGTCCCCGCCGCCCTGTTCGGCATCGGCGGCGCGCTCAACGAATACCGCCTGTCGGAGAACTGGAAACAAGCTCTGGTCGCCTCCCTGATCAAGCTGATCCTGCATCCGGCGCTGGCCTATATCCTGATGATCTGGGTGTTGCACGTCCCCATGGACATCGCCCGCTACGGCATCCTGCTGTCCGCGATGCCCGCCGGCGTCAACGTCTACGTCTTCGCCACCTACTACCAGCGCGGCGAAAGCGTCGCCGCCAACACCATCCTCATTGCCACCGTGGCCTCGGCGGCGACGATCACCGCGTGGTTGTATGTCCTGAGTTTATGAGGCAGCTCCCATGCAGGTCTATCGCCGGCGGGAATGGTCGGATGCTGCAGTTCTGTTCTTGCTCGGACCCGGTGGCGCCGGCAAATCGACCTTGGGCAAAGCCCTGTCCGCGCATTTGGGTTGGCCCCTGATCGACCTGGATCTGGCTTTTTGCGAGCAGATCGATATCATCGGCCCCTTCATCGCGCGCCATGGCTACGAGCGTTACCGCGCGCAGAACCTGCAACTAGCGGAGCGGCTGGTTGCCTCCGCGCCGCGACCGGCTGTGTTCGTCACCTCATCGGGTTTTTTGGCTGCCGACCAACAATCGAACGACTATCGCAACGCCAAGGCTCTGATTGCCACCGGCTATACCGTCACCGTGCTGCCGTCGCTGGACGTGGAGCAGGCGACCCAAATTGTCGTCGCCCGACTGCTCGTCCGCGGATTTGGCTTCACCCACGCCACCGAAGAGCCGAAATTCCGCACTCGCTTCGCGATCTACAAGGACGAAGGCGATGCCCAGCTCATTGGCGTCGCCCCGGCGCCTGAAATGGCCGCTATGCTGGCGCGTGAGCTTAACATTCAGACGCCCTAGCTGACCACTTCGACGCTGACGCCGATCTCTTTCGGCCCATCCCCTGCCGGCACCGCCCGCAGCGGTTGCGCAGAGAGCCCGTCCAGCCCCACGGCCAGCCGCACATGCCGATCGGTCGGGCACAAGCCCAGCATGGCGTCGAAACCGACCCAGCCCAGCGCTTCGTCATAGGCCTCGGCCCAGGCATGAAACGCGGCCGGATCGTCCTCGTCGCCCACCAGATAGCCGGTGATATAGCGCGCCGGAATATCCAGCGCCCGCGCCGCGCCGATAAAGGCATGCGCATAATCGGTCGCCGGGGGCCTTGGCAGATCGGGCGGCGCTTCCTCGCCCTCCGCTGCGGTCGGGCCACCCTGCGACTGGCTCTGCGATTGCCCGCTCTGCGTCTGGCTTTGGTTCTGTATTACGGCCGTGGGGCTATGCAGCACCTCGCCCACCCGCGCCATCAGCGCATGCAGCACGTCGATGCGACTGTCCTTGCTGCCGCGGAACCTGCCGTAAAGCGATACCGGCGCCTTGGTCAGCGGCGTCACCCGCTTGAACAAGGCCGGCACCGGCCCGGGTCCAACCCGGCCGAACACGCCATGCCGGTCCACCGTGGTCACCACGCCCTCGACCGTCACTACCAGTTCGCCCTCTGGCGGCCGCTGGTTCACTAGATGCACGCTATTGCCATAGGCGTCGGTGAAGCGGCCGGCATTGCCGATCCCGGCCATTTCCACGCTCCAGCTCTCCACCGTCTGCGTCGGCCCGCTTTGCGGCGTCAGCAGCAAGTGCAGCACCGCATTGGGGCTGCCCGGTAGGGGGGTGGTGCTCAATTGGTGGCGAATGGAAATGCGCATTTGTCTCAATAAAAGTTGTAGCTGGCCGACAGGCTTTCGGAGACCGCATTGTTGCGCGCGATGAATTCGGTCAAAAACTCATGCAGCCCATGGGCGAAGATGGTCTCCATATTGGTCCCCTCCACCATGGCCCGCAACTTCGCCGCCGCCTCCTGGCAGCCCTCGCGCTTGCCGTAGATGTCCGCCAAGCTATCCAGCGTTTCCTCGATATAGCGCGCGCAAAAGATCAGCGAACGCGGCATTTCGGGCCGCAACATCAGGAAGTCGGCGATGTTATGGGCCTTGTAGCGGTCGTGATAAACGTGCCGATAGCTGCGATGCGCCGATGCCGCCCGCAGGATCAGCGTCCATTGCTGGATATCGAGATCGCCGCCCACCATCTTGGCGCGCGGCAGCAGCACGTAATATTTCACATCGAGAATGCGCGCCGTATTGTCCGCCCGCTCGACGAAATTGCCCGCCTGTGAGAAGGCGAACCCGTCATCGCGCAGGATCGTCCCCAGCAGCGCGCCACGGAACTCGTGGCTCAATTGCTTGACCCAACTGAGCAGCCCCAAAAGCTTCGCTCCCCGCACGTCGCGCGGCTTGATCTGGGCAAATTCCAGCCACCCGGCATTGAGGCTTTCCCACATGTCGATGGTGATCGCCGTGCGCACCGACCGCGCATTCGTCCGCGCCGCCAGCAGGCAGGAATACACCGATGACGGGTTTTCCGGGTCGAACATCATGTAATGTGCGACCGTATCGAGGTCCGCCTGTCGGCCGGTGGCTTCGAACGCCTCGTCCACCTCCGCCGCCCGCATCATCGAGACCAGATGCTCGCTCGCTCCGCCCTCGCGCCGCGAAGTCAGGCTCATGCGATAGCCCACCTCGAGCAGGCGAGCCATGTTCTCGGCCCGCTCCACATAGCGCGATAGCCAGAACAAATTTTGTGCCGTCCGTCCGAGCATGCTCAATCTTCCAGCACCCACGTATCTTTCGTGCCGCCACCCTGGCTTGAATTGACCACCAGCGAGCCCTTCTTCAGCGCCACGCGGGTCAGTCCGCCAGGCGTGATCCGCACTTCCTCGCCCATCAGCACATAGGGCCGCAAATCCACGTGCCGTGGCGCGATGCCCGCGTTGACGTACGTGGGGCACGTGCTGAGTGCCAAAGTCGGCTGCACGATGTAATTGTCCGGCCGCGCCTCGATCTTGCGCTTGAATTCGGCATGCTGCGCCTTGGTCGAAGTCGGCCCCACCATCATGCCGTAGCCGCCCGAGCCGTGTACTTCCTTGACTACCAGGTCGCCGATATTGGCCAGCACCCAGTTGCGCTCTTCTTCATCCACGCAATTATAGGTCGGCACATTGTTCAACAGCGCCTTTTCGCCGAGATAGAACTCGATGATCTCTGGCACATATGTGTAAACCGCCTTGTCGTCGGCGATTCCGGTGCCCGGCGCATTGACCAGCGTCACATTCCCCGCCCGGTAGGCATCGAACAGGCCCGGCACGCCCAGCATGGAATCCGGCCGGAAGGTCAGTGGATCGATATAGTCGTCATCGATCCGGCGATAGATCACGTCGACCCGCTCCGGCCCGGTCGTCGTGCGCATGTAAACCTTGCCGCCATCGACAAACAGGTCCGGCCCTTCGCACAGTTGCGCGCCCATCTGGTCGGCCAGGAACGAATGCTCGAAATAGGCTGAGTTATAAATTCCCGGCGTTAGCACTGCGATCGTGGGCGCCCCGCTCACATTGGCCGGTGCTACGCTTTCCAGCGTCCGCCGCAGGTTTTCGGGATAATTGTCGACCGGCGCCACCTTGATGCGCGAAAACAGGTCCGGCGCCAGTTGCATCATCGCCTCGCGGTCCTCCAGCATATAGCTGACCCCGGACGGCGTGCGCAGATTGTCTTCCAGCACGTAGAATTCGTCCGGTCCCACCCGCACGATATCGGTGCCGATAATGTGGGCATAGACCCCGCGCGCCGGCTCCAGCCCCATCATTTCGGGGCAAAACGCCGAATTCTGCAGGATCAGCTTTTCCGGAATCCGCCCCGCCTTCAGAATTTCCTGGCGGTGGTAGATGTCATAGAGGAACGCATTGAGTGCCCGCACCCGCTGTTCGATCCCCTTGGAAAGCTTGCGCCATTCCATGGCCGAAATGATCCGCGGGATCACATCGAACGGGATGACTTTTTCGGTGCCTTCCTCCGAGCCATAGACCGCGAAGGTGATGCCCAGCTTGCGGAAAATCGCTTCGGCATCCGATTGCATCAGCGTCAGCGCCTTGTCGGGCTGCTCGTCGAGCCATTGGGCCAGCGCCCGATAGGGTTCACGGACCGAACCGTCCGCATTGTGCATTTCGTCAAACGGCGTTGTATCGCCCATTATGCTCCGAAGGTAATACGGCTCATCCATCGCCTTCACATTGCTACACATTTGTAGAGCGGCGTCCAGCCGGTTACTTGAACAGAACCTCTGCTCTGCCCATCTGCAACGTGAGTGCCGAGCGGCGCCCTTGAGTTTTGCGGTCTTTGGTCTTTCCGGTTTTGGGTGTTCGGCGCTCTCCCGACTTTCAGTAAATGGAGAGACTAATGACTGAATACGTAACCTTTGCCGTGCACGAACCAAAGTGCCCCGCTTGCAACAATCCCCACCTATCAGCCCGCCGGCCATTCCCCGGCGAAAGCGATGCAAAAGTACGCTGCGATTACTGCGGCGCGACGAGCCCGTCCGAGCTGTGGTTTGACTATACAGTGGACAATGACGGCATCGAGGATATGCCAGAACGCTAACCCAAGAGCGAGCTGGCGGCGTGACTGCGTGCAGTCAGCTCGCGCGTCTCGAATAACGGTTGCCTACTCGCTCTTCACGCCTATGGTGTCTGCCATACAAGTTTCTGCGAGTCCCCAATGCCCATCGATATCCTGCAGACCGGAAAACTTCACGCCAGCTGCGAAGCCGCTTTGGCCCAGCGCTACACCGTCCACAAGCTGCATGAGGCGGCCGACAAGGACGCATTCCTGGCCGAAATCGCCCCCCGCATTCGCGCCCATGCCGGCAGCGGTGTGCAGGCCGATCTCATCGCCAAACTGCCCAAGCTCGAAATCATCGCCAGCTTCGGTGTCGGCACCGACAATATCGACCTCAAGGCGGCCAAGGCCGCCGGCGTGCGGGTCACCAATACGCCGGACGTGCTCAATGACGCCGTGGCCGAACTCACCATCGGCCTGATGATTTCCCTGGCCCGCCGCATTCCCCAGGGCGACCGCTTCGTGCGCGACGGCAAGTGGCTCAAGGGCAATATGGGCCTGTTCTCCGAACTCACCGGCAAGACCGTGGGCATTCTGGGCCTCGGCCGCATCGGCAAGGAGATCGCCACCCGCGCCCAGGCCATGAAGATGCGCGTCGTCTATCACGGCCGCAATCGCCAGGAAAACGTGCCCTATATCTACTACGACAAGCTCATCGACATGGCCCGCGATGTCGACTGGCTGGTGCTGATCGCCCCCGGCGGCAAAAGCACCGACCGCATCGTTTCCCGCGAAGTGCTCGAAGCGCTCGGCCCCCAGGGCATGCTGGTCAATATAGCCCGGGGCACCTTGGTGGATGAGCCCGTGATGGTGGACCTCCTCGTCAACGGCGGCCTCGGCGGCGCCGCGCTCGACGTTTTCGAGAAGGAACCCCAGGTGCCCGAGGCCCTGTTCGCCCTCGACAACGTCGTCCTCGCGCCCCACCAGGGCAGCGCCACGCACCAAACCCGCGACGCCATGGGGGCGACCCTCGTCGCCAATCTCGACGCCCATTTCGCCGGCAACCCGCTGATCAGCCCGGTGGTCTGAATGGCTACCGACCAGCGCGTCGTCCGGATAGCCGAGCTGGAAATCGTTCCGAGCCAAGTCGCCGAATACACGGCTCTGCTCGCCGAGGAAATTGCCGCCTCGATCGAGCGTGAACCCGGCGTCCTGATGCTGCATGCCGTCTCGCACAAGTCCGAGCCGCACCAGGTTCGCCTCCTCGAGGTCTATGCGTCCCAGGCGGCCTATGAGGCCCACATCCAGACGCCTCATTTCCTGAAATACAAGACCGCCACCGCCACCATGGTCGTCTCGCTGCGCCTTATCGATGTCCATCCAATAATGCTCGCGGCTAAATAATCTCCAGCCTCGCCGAACCGCCGCCTGAGCATTGCGCCTCGCCATCACCCCCTCCCAGCCTCCCCTATTAAGGGGAGGAGCCGGCCGGTGGGTTGAACTGCATCGTGCCCCAAGAGTGGCGCGTCCTCCTCCCCCTGCAGGGGGAGGCAGGGTGGGGGTATGGTTAGCCTGAAACTATCGGCTCCCCCACCGCACCGCCTCGTCTCGGGCATAAAGCCGCCCCACCCACGGTGTCACCCCGGCGCAGGCCGGGGCCTAGCCCGAGATGCAGCCACGGCCGCAAGGTCGTCGCGAAAGCCACCCATCCTGCCACGTCCTCGTGGTTCGAGGGTCGTAAGAACTCCCACCTCACCATGAGGACTACTGGGACACCTGGCCATTCCCTCAGTAGCCCTCATGGTGAGGTGCGAGCCCTTCGCGAGCCTCGAACCACGAGGGCATGTCCCAATCTATCCATCTTCTCCCCACCCCCAATTCCTCCCGCATAATTCACCCCGATATCTCCACAATGGCTGCGGGTTCGCGACGAACGGCCGTGGAGAGTTTGGTGGGAGGGGGCGCGGTCGCGCGATCCCTGGGCCAGCACGACGTTCGTCTCCTGAAACAATGGAGGCCACGTTCGAGCGGCCAGAAACCCCATCGCATGCGGCGAGACGCTGTCTCGCGTACTAAAAATTACCATGAGGCACGTCTCGCCGCATGCCGCAGTCTTCCTCAACCGTCGGTGCGAGCCGCACGGCGCTTCGTCACACCTAAAACTTGCATTTGCCTTATTCCCACCCGCCCGCCACTCTACCCATGGGCAAATCAGTGCAGGAGCAGACGATGCGGGAATGGTGGCGTGGCGCGGTAATTTATCAGGTCTATCCGCGCTCGTTTCAGGACAGCAACGGCGACGGTATCGGCGATCTGGCGGGCATCATGCAGCGGCTCGATCATATCGCCGGCCTCGGCGTCGATTGCATCTGGCTCTCGCCCATCACCCAGAGCCCGCAGGCAGACATGGGCTATGACGTCTCCGATTATACCGAGGTCGATCGCATCTTCGGCTCGCTCAATGACTTCGATAGCCTGATCGCCCAGGCCCATGCGCGCGGCATCAAGGTCATCATGGACCAGGTGATCAGCCATTCCTCCGACCAGCACCCCTGGTTCCAGGAATCGCGTCTCAGCCGCACCAATCGCCGCGCCGACTGGTATGTCTGGGCCGATCCGCTGCCGGATGGCTCGCCCCCAAATAACTGGCCCGCCGTTTTCGGCGGCCGCGCCTGGGAGTGGAACCCGACGCGCGGCCAGTATTATCTGCACAATTTTCTGGCCAGCCAGCCGGATATGAACTTCCACAGCGTCGAAGTGCAGGACCAGATGCTCGACATCATGCGCTTCTGGCTGGAGCGCGGCATCGACGGCTTCCGCCTCGACACCGTCAACTACTACTTCCACGACAAGAAGCTGCGCTCCAATCCGCCCAATCGTAAGCGCGACGAGCATCTGCCCTATGCGGTCAATCCCTATGACATGCAGGAGCACAAATTCTCCAAGAGCCAACCTGAAAACGTCGATTTCCTCAAACGCGTCCGCGCGCTGCTCGACACATTCCCCGGCACCACGACGGTCGGCGAGGTCGGCGATAGCCACAAATCCGTGCCGTTGATGGCCGAATACACCTCCGGCGGCGACAAGCTGCACATGTGCTATTCGTTCGATTTCCTCGGCCACGAATTCACCGCCGCCCACTTTCGCAGCCGGATTGAACAGTTCTTCAAGGCCGGTCCCGATGGCTGGCCGTGCTGGAGCTTTTCCAACCACGATGTGCCGCGCCATATCACCCGCTGGGCGCCGCACAGCCTCAATGCCGCCGATCTCGGCCGCCAGGCCGCGGCGCTGGTGCTCAGCCTCAAAGGCTCGGTCTGCCTCTATCAGGGCGAGGAATTAGGCCTGCCCGAAACCGACCTGCGGTTCGACGAGCTCACCGACCCGCGCGGCATCCGCTTCTGGCCCGAGGACAAGGGCCGCGACGGCTGCCGCACGCCCATTCCGTGGGACCAGGGCGATGCCTCGAACGGCTTCACCACCGGCAAGCCCTGGCTGCCGGTCAAGCCGGCCCAATCCGCCCTCAATGTCGCGTCGCAGAACGCCGATCCCGATTCCACGCTGGCGTTTTATCGCCGCATTCTCGCCTGGCGCCGCACCCACGACGTGCTCTACGACGGTGATATCGAATTCTTCCGCGTCGCCGAACCCGTCCTGGCCTTCCGCCGCTTCAGCGCGGCGGGCACCATGACCTGCGTGTTCAATTTGTCAGCCGATAGCCAGACGGTGGCGCTCACCGGCATTCCCAACGACGCACCCTTGGACCCGATCTCCCAGAACGCGACCTTGACCCGCAGAACCCTGAACCTCGGCGCCAACGGCTTTGCCTTCCTGGCATTGCCGTCCGACGCTCCAGTTATCAGGGTCAAAAATAGCGCGAGCTAGAAATAGGTGGCGCTAGGAGGCTTCAGGTTGATTTATCCCACCGCTTCCTTCCCGCGGGCTCGACCCGCGGGCCTCCCTCAGCATGGCACAAGCGGCCAATGGCCCGCGGGTCAAGCCCGCGGGAAGGATAGAGAGCAGGGCGAATAAGTTGCGCGCCGGATGACCAGACTTATTGCAACCGGCGCAACGTAGCCGGGTCGTAGAACTCCATGCTCTGCCCGCCATTGCCATTATCGACGAAGGCGCGGATGCAACCGTTCCAACGCTCCACCGAGTTGGCATATACGCCAATGTCCCTCAGCCGGGCGATATCGAACTGCTCCTGAAAGTCAGAATCGTCGATCCGGAAGCCGCCGCCAACGGTGAATTCATAGTCGATGCCTGCGCTCGGGCCTTCATCGGTGCAGAACAGCGCAAACGCCGGTGTGCTGGTCAGTCCGACGACGACCAGCGTCCCCAAAATCGGTAGCAGTTTCATGGCAAAATCTCCTTTTGTGGCAGTATTGCGCCCGATTGTGGCGGGCTTAAGCGCTCGCGCCGCCGGATCATCACCACCACCATGGGAATGGCAAAAGTCAGCAGCAGCAGGCGGATAACGTGGTGGGCGGCGATAAAGGCGGTGTCATAACCCAGCGCCACGCCGAGCGCCCCCATGCCCTCCAGCGCCCCCGGCGACAGCCCCAGCCATATTTGCCCAAACGGCATGTCGACGAGCAAGCTGACCCCATAGGCGATCACCGTGACGATCGCCACGGTCATGCCCGTCGCGATCAGGCCGCCCACCGCAGCGCTGACCAGTTCTCGGCGCGTAATCCCGGCAAACCGCGATCCGATCACCGCCCCGGTCAACACGAAGGTGATGACCGTCAGTGGCGGCGGCATCGACGCGGTATAGAGCCCGCCCAGCTTGGCCGCCGTGGCCAGTGCCATCGCGCCCAGCACGAACCCTGCGGGAACCTTCAGCTTGATGAACACCAGCCCCAGCGCCACGCAGCCAGCGGCAAGCGCCAGCAATTCCCAGACATTGAGCGTATTGAGCGGCGCCACCGGCGCGAAATGATCGATCGGCAGGAATAGCGCCCCCACCGGAACGCAAATCGTCAGCAACATCACCCGGATTACCTGGATGATGATGATCTGCCGCGGATTGCCCACGCCCGCCATGGCCATGCTCATGATGAACGACAAATGCCCGGGGAACGAACTCAGATAGGCCGTGCCGGCATCCAGCTTGAACAGCTTGCTCAGCATCCAGCCGGTGGTCGCGATGATCAGCGCCAGCTCGATCGCCAGACCCGCAAGGCTCACCGGCCAACTGGGAATCAACGCCAGACTGTCGCTCGCCACGCTGGCGCCCATCGACATGCCAACCAGCAAAAACGACAGGTCGCGCACCGGGTCCGGCAGATGCACCTTCATGCCGGCAATCGCCGCCACGGCCACCGCCAGCGCGCCGCCCATCAGCCACCCGGCGGGCAGGCCCAAGGCGTTGGCCACAAAGCCGCCAGCCGTCGACACCAGCAATGTGGCGATCGTCAGCAGCGTTCTGCGTTGCCAGCTTGGCTTGGCTACAGGGGCAGGGCCCGTTCCGCCAGTCTTACCCAATAGCTTGTCCCGAGCGGTATAGCGTCGTCATTGAAATCGTAATTGTCCGTATGCAGTTCAGAACTGTCGCCATTGCCGAGGAAAATATACGCCCCCGGTCTCTGCTCCAGCATGAAGGAAAAATCCTCGCCGCCCATCGATGGCGCGACGTCGGT
Organism: Devosia sp.; assembly: GCF_028290625.1. Lineage (GTDB taxonomy): Bacteria > Pseudomonadota > Alphaproteobacteria > Rhizobiales > Devosiaceae > Devosia. The sequence goes on along the minus strand of NZ_JAQGJM010000010.1, from coordinate 31,550 downwards.
GTCGACCCGATCCACGCCGGCGATTTCGCCCGCAATCATGGCGGCAAATTGCGTCTCGCGCGGCGTGTTCACGGTCACCGGATAGCCGCGCAGATAGTTCACCCTGGCCTTGCCGCCGAACGCCGCGGCGAACTCGGGCACGAAGGTGTTGAGCCTGTTTTCGATAAAGTCCTGCACGTCGCTGTCCAGCGTGCGCACCGTCCCCTTGAGCCGCGCGGTTCGGGCAATCACATTGTCCGCCTCGCCGGCCTCCATCACCGTCACCGATACCACGGCGCTTTTGAGCGGATCGACATTGCGCGACACGATGGTCTGCAACGCGCCGATCAACTGCGCGGCGATCATCACCGGATCGATCGTCGAATGCGGGCGTGCCGCATGGCCGCCCAGGCCCTCGATATCAATGCTGAACCGGTCCGTGGCGGCCATGATGCCGCCCTCGCGAATGCCAAACTGTCCCACCGGCATGCCCGGCCAATTGTGCATCCCATAAACTTCGTTGATGCCGAACCGGTCCAGCAGCCCGTCGGCCACCATTTCGCGGCCGCCGCCACCGCCCTCTTCGGCCGGCTGGAAGATCACCGCGATCTGCCCGTCGAAATTGCGCGTTTCTGCCAGATATTTCGCCGCGCCCAGCAGCATCGCCGTGTGCCCGTCATGGCCGCAGGCGTGCATCTTGCCCGCCGTTTGGCTGGCATAAGGAGCGCCGGTCTTTTCGGTGATCGGCAGCGCGTCCATATCCGCCCGCAGCCCGATCGTGCGCCCGCTCGTGTTGGTACGGCCCTTGATGATTCCCACCACGCCGGTCCGGCCCATGCCCGTGACGATTTCATCGCAGCCGAATTCAGCCAGCAGCGCTTCCACTTTGCCCGCCGTGCGCTGCACGTCGAACAGGATTTCGGGATGCGTGTGGAAGTCGTGTCGCCACCCGGCGATTTCGGCTTGGAATTCGGCAATACGGTTTAAAACAGGCATAAATCACTCGAACTGGACGGTGCTGGGTCAGTCTCGCTGCCCCAATGGCTTCCGTCAACCATAGCACATCCGGTTGGTCATTGCCGTGACGATCAGATTGCGGCGAAAGGCCGATGGACTTTCCTTGCCGCCCGCCTATAAAGGCGGCGATTTCCGTCCCGCTCCCAACTGCGTAAGTCCATCCATGTTCGATACCCTGACCAAGGCTCCCGGCGACAAGATCCTGGCCCTCATGGGCGAATACGCCGCCGATTCCCGCACCGACAAGATCGACCTTGGTGTCGGCGTCTACAAAGACGAGCAGGGCATTACGCCCATCATGACCTCAGTCAAAAAGGCTGAGCAGAGGATCTTTGCGGCGGCCAAGACCAAAACTTATCTCGGTATCGCCGGCAACAAGGGCTATGGCGCAGCCGTGCTCGATCTGGCCCTCGGTGATAGCGTCGACCGTTCACGCGTCCGCGTCGCCCAGGCCCCCGGCGGCACCGGCTCGCTCTGGGTGCTGATGCAATTGATCCATCGCGCTAAGCCCGGCGCCACCGTATGGGTGTCCGATCCGACCTGGCCCAACCATAACCCGATCGCCGAAAACTCCGGCCTCCAGGTCAAGACCTACCCCTATTTCGACGCGGAAACCCGTGGTGTGAAGTTCGAACAGATGCTCGCCACGCTGGATGGCTTGGGCAAGGACGACGTGGTCCTGCTGCACGGCTGCTGTCACAATCCGACTGGGGCCAACCTGAGCGATGCCCAGTGGGACCAGGTTGCCGCCAGTCTGGCGCGCACGGGCGCGTTGCCGTTTATCGACCTCGCCTATCTCGGCTTCGGTGATGGCCTGCTCGAAGATGCCTACGGCACCCGCAAAGTGGTCTCCTCGGTTCCCGAAGCGCTCGTCGCGTTCTCGGGATCAAAGAATTTCCAGCTCTATCGGGAACGCGTCGGTGCGGCGATCCTGATCGCCAAGAATGCGGCGCAAGCCGATGTGGCGCAGTCCCAATTGCTCAACATCATCCGGGGCGCCTATTCGCAGCCACCTGATCACGGCGCCGAAATCATCCGCGTCATCCTTGAGGACCCCGAGCTGCGCGCCGAGTGGGAGACCGAGCTCAACGCCATGCGCGCCCGCATGATCGGCCTGCGCCAGAAGCTCAGCGATGCCATCCGGCAGCGCTCGAACTCCAAGGATTTCGACTTCATCGCCGCCCATCGCGGCATGTTTTCGCTGCTGGGACTGCCCAATAGCGTGGTCGAGCATTTAAAAGCCACCAATGGTGTCTATATGATTGGTGATAGCCGCATCAATGTCGCGGGCATCCCCGAAGAACGCGTTGGCGATCTGGCCGACGCCTTGCTTGCAGCCATCAAATAACGTTCGCCCGACGGGTTGCGGCGCGGGAACCTCGTGCTACATCTTTGGTCTAACGAGCAGCACATACGCATTCTAGGAGGGAACCATGAAGTTCTTCGTCGATACCGCAGAAATCAAGGACATCAAGGAACTCTATGAGACGGGGCTCCTCGATGGCGTCACCACCAATCCGTCGCTGATCGCCAAATCCGGCCGTGACTTCAAGGAAGTCGTGCGGGAAATCTGCTCGATCGTTCCCGGCCCGGTGTCGGCCGAAGTCGCCTCGCTTGAATATGACGGCATGATCGCCGAGGGCGAAGTTTTGGCCGCCCTGGCCCCAAACGTCGTGGTCAAGCTGCCGCTGACGCTGGCGGGCCTCAAGGCTACCAAGACTTTCTTCGAGCGCGGCATCAAGACCAACGTCACGCTGTGCTTTTCGGCCAACCAGGCGCTGCTCGCCGCCAAAGTCGGCGCGACCTATATCTCGCCCTTCCTTGGTCGTCTCGATGACATCAATCTCGACGGTGTCGAGCTGATCGAGAATATTCGCCAGATCTACGACAACTACGGCTTTGAGACCCAGATCCTGGCTGCCTCGATCCGTTCGCCCAACCACGTGACCCAGGTCGCGCTGGCAGGTGCCGACGTCTCGACCATTCCGCCCGACGTGATCCGCAAGCTGGCCAACCACCCGCTGACCAATTCGGGCATCGAAGGCTTCCTGAAGGACTGGAAAGCAACCGGTCAGAGCATTCTCTAAGCATCTAGTGCCTCAACAAATGCGGTGTCCCCCCGGCGCAGGCCGGGGCCCATCCTGAGATATCAAGATGGATCCCGGCCTGCGCCGGGACGACACCGTGGATGCGGCAATGCCCGAGCCAACAGGGGCAAACAAAATGGCCGATCCCGACCTTTCCGCCGCCATCAAAGCCGCCCTCGCCGCCGTTGAAATTCCCGGCGGTGGCGATCTGGCGGGCTATGGCGGCCTTTCGGAAATCATCGTCACGCCCGGCGCCGTCGCCTTTGCCATCGCCGTCGCCCCGGGCATGGAGGCCGCCTTCGGCCCCGCACGCGAGGAGGCCATCGCCGCTACACAAAAGGTCGCCGGCGCCCGCAAGATCCTGGTCTCGCTGACCGGCGGCAAGCCGCCCGCCGGCCCCACCTTCTCCCACGGCAAGCCGCCCGCCGGCCCCACCTTCTCCCACGGCAAGCCGGTCCCGGCCGGCAAGACCGCCGTCCCCGGCATCAAGCGCATCATCGCGGTCGGCTCCGGCAAGGGCGGCGTCGGCAAATCTACCGTCGCCGTCAACCTCGCCCTCGCGCTCCACGCCGAGGGCCTGCGCGTCGGCATGCTCGACGCCGACCTCTATGGCCCGTCCTTGCCGAAGCTGCTCGGTCTCGAAGGCCGGCCCGCCATCCGCGAAGATGGCATCTTCACCCCGCACGAGGCGTTCGGCATCAAGGCTATGTCGATCGGCTCCATGCTCACCCCCGATCAGGCCGTGGTCTGGCGCGGCCCTATGGCCACTTCGGCCCTCCGCCAACTGCTCCGCGAAACTGATTGGGGCGGCCTCGATATCCTCGTCGTCGACCTGCCCCCCGGCACCGGCGACATCCACATTTCCCTGTTCCAGCAGGCCGAAGTCGATGGCGTCGTCATCGTCTCCACCCCGCAGGAGCTGGCGCTGATCGATGCCAAGAAGGCCATCGACATGCTGCGCCGCCTCAACGTGCCACTGCTCGGTCTGGTCGAAAACATGAGCTACTTCATCGCTCCCGATACCGGCGCTCGCTACGACATCTTCGGCACCGGCGGCGCCGAATCCGCCGCCAAAAAACTCGGCATGCCCTTCCTCGGCGCCGTCCCCCTGGTCATGTCGATTCGCGAAACCTCCGACGCCGGCCGGCCGGTGGTTGCCTCCGACGTCTCCGGTCCCGAAGCAGAGGCGTTCAAGGCGATTGCGGGACGCATTCTTGCCGCTACGCCGTCGCTGCGCGGTTAGTTGTCACCTCTGCAATCGATTGCATAACCCGCAATCCTGCGCTACCTCCTCTCCGCCACTCGAGGAGGAGCGTCCATGTTTTCCATTTCCCGTTCGGATTTCGGTCCCGATTTCACCTTCGGCGCCGCGACTGCCGCCTATCAGATCGAGGGTGGCCAGACCGATGGTCGAGGCCCCTCGATCTGGGACAGTTTTTCCGCCACCCCGGGCAATGTCCAGAATGGCGATACCGGCCGAGATGCCTGCGACCATTACAATCGCTGGCCCGCCGACCTCGACCTGATCCGCGACGGCGGCTTTGATGCCTATCGCTTCTCCTTCGCCTGGCCCCGCCTGATTCCCGAAGGCACCGGCGCCATCAACCAGGCAGGCCTCGATTTCTACGATCGCCTGATCGACGGCATGCTGGCCCGCGGCATCAAGCCCTATGCTACCCTCTACCACTGGGATTTGCCCTCCGCCCTGCAGGACAAGGGCGGCTGGATGAACCGCGATATCGCCGGCTGGTTCGGTGATTACGCCTCGCTGATCGGCCAAAAGTTCGGCGATCGCCTCCACGCCACCGCCACCATCAACGAGCCGTGGTGCGTTGCCTTCCTCAGCCATTTCCTCGGCATTCACGCTCCCGGCTATCGCGATATCCGCGCCGCTGCCCGCGCCATGCACCACGTCCTCTTCGCCCACGGCACCGCCATCGATGCCCTGCGCGCCGAGGGCGTCAAGAACCTCGGCATCGTCCTCAATCTCGAAAAGTCCGAGCCGGCCACCCAAAGCCCCGAGGACGTCGCCGCCACCGATATCGGTGACGCGCTGTTCAACCGCTGGTATCTCGATGGCGTCCTCAAGGGCAAATACCCCGACGCACTGACCGGCAATGACTTCTTTGCCCGCCACCTGCCCGCCGGCTACGAAAAGGACATGGAGGTCGTCTCCCGTCCGCTCGATTGGCTGGGCATCAACTACTACACGCGCGGCCTCTATAAATCGGCGCCCGAGCAACTCGGCTTCCCCATCGCCCAGGCCAAAGGCGACCTCGAAACCACCGAAATGGGCTGGGAAATCTACCCCCAGGGCCTCTCCGACCTGCTGGTCCGCGTCTCCAACGACTACACCAAGATCCCGCTCTACGTCACCGAGAACGGCATGGCCGAAGTCGAGGGCGACAGTGATCCGCGCCGCGTCGATTACTACGAGGCCCACCTCAAGGCCGTGCTCAATGCCCGCGAGCAGGGCGCCGATGTGCGCGGCTATTTCGCCTGGTCGCTGCTCGATAATTACGAGTGGGCCGAGGGCTACAACAAGCGCTTCGGCCTGGTTCACGTCGATTACGCCACTCAGCAGCGTACCCCCAAGGCCAGCTTCCGCGCCTTCCAGGGCCTGCTGCACAACACCAAGTAGGCATTCGCGCGATCCGGCATCGAATTGGCTTTGGCGGCGTTTGAGCCTGATGCTATTCAGGCACAAACAACTTCCGGAGCGCGCCGATGTCGATGACCATGACCGAGCCCAAGACCGAAATTGAGCCCACGGTCGATGCGGATTGGTGGCGCGGCGCGGTGATCTACCAGATCTATCCGCGCTCCTTTCAGGATCAGAATGGCGACGGCGTCGGCGATCTCGTCGGCGTCACCAGCCGGCTCGATTACGTCAAGGATTTGGGCGTCGATGCCATCTGGTTGTCGCCGGTCTTCACCTCGCCGATGAAGGATTTCGGCTACGACGTCTCCAACTACCGCGACATCGATCCCAGCTTCGGCACCCTCGAGGACTTCGACCACCTGGTGCAGAAGGCCCATTCGCTGGGCCTCAAGGTCATCATCGACCAGGTGATTTCCCACTCGTCCGACAAGCACGCCTGGTTTTCGGAATCGCGCTCCTCGCGCACCAATGCGCGCGCCGATTGGTACGTCTGGGCCGATCCCAACCCCGATGGCACCCCGCCCAATAACTGGCTCTCCATTTTCGGCGGCTCGGCCTGGTCCTGGGACAGTCGACGCATGCAGTATTACCAGCACAATTTCCTGGTTTCGCAGCCCGATTTGAACTTCCACAACCCCGACGTGCAGGATGCCCTGCTGGGCGAAATGCGCTTCTGGCTGGAACGCGGCGTCGATGGCTTCCGCCTCGACACGGTCAATTTCTATTTCTGTTCGCTGGGCTTCGAAAACAACCCCGTGGTCCGCGTCGAGGACTTCAACGCTTCGACCGCCCCGGCAGTAAACCCATACAATTTCCAGGAGCACATCTACGACAAGTCGCGCCCGGAAAACCTTGGCTTCCTCAAGCGCCTGCGCGCCCTGATGGACGAATATCCCGGCAAGACCACGGTTGGTGAAATCGGCGACAGCCAGCACCAACTCGAAATCATGGCCCAATACACTTCGGGCGATGACCACCTGCACATGGCCTATACGTTCGATTATCTCGGCGGCGAGTTCTCGGCAAAGCACTTCCGCGATTCCATCCGCGCCACCGAATCCAAGGCCCCCGATGGCTGGATCTGCCTCGCCTTCTCTAATCACGACGTGGTGCGCCATGTCAGCCGCTGGGCCACCCACGGCCAGGAAGCCGCCTTCACGCGCCTCGCGGTCACGCTGATCTTGTCCATGCGTGGCTCGGTCTGCCTCTATCAGGGCGAGGAATTGGGGTTAAAGGAAGCCGAACTCTCCTTCGCCGACCTGGTCGATCCCTACGGCATCGAATTCTGGCCCGAGTTCAAAGGCCGCGACGGCTGCCGCACGCCCATGGTCTGGCAGACCCACGTCCGCAACGGCGCCTTCTCCACCGCCGAACGCACCTGGCTGCCGGTCCCCGCCGAACACCTGACCCATGCGGTCGACACGCAGGACGGCGTCGAAGGTTCGGTGCTCGAATTCTACCGCGCCATGCTCAAGTTCCGCCAAGCCAATACGGTCCTGGCCAAAGGCGAAATCACCCTGCTCGAGTCGGCCGAGAACGTCCTGGCTTTCACCCGCAATTTTGGCAATGAGCGCGTGCTGTGCGTGTTCAACATGAGCGCCGAGTCCGAAGAGTTCGTCATCCCTGCCGACATGACGCCCCACGGCCTCGACTGCCCCGGCGTCACCGCCGCGCCTATGGATGGCGAAATCGATCTTGAGCCGTTCGGCAGTTACATCGGCCGGCTGGAGTAGACACCACGCCCTCGTGGTTCGAGGCTCGCGAAGAGCTCGCGCCCTCACCATGAGGGCTACTGATAAAACTGAGATTTCCCAGTAGTCCTCATGGTGAGGTGGGAGTTCTTACGACCCTCGAACCACGAGGATGTGCCCCAGCCTCAACCCACCTCCGGCAGCCTCGCCGCCATCAAATCCTGCGTCAACTTATGCTGCGGCCGCGCGAAAATCTCGTGCGGTTTGCCTTCCTCGACGATCCGCCCCGCCTCCATAACCAGCACCCGGTCGGCAATCGCCCGCACCATGTCGAGGTCATGGCTGATCACCAGATAAGTCAGCCCGAAATCCGCCTGCAACCGCGCCAGCAGCGCCAGCACTTCGCCGCGCACCGATACGTCCAGCGCCGAAACCGGCTCATCCAGCACCAGCAGCTTCGGCCGCGTCACCAGCGCCCGTGCAATCGCCAGCCGTTGCCGCTGCCCGCCGGAAAACTCATGCGGATAGCGCCGCAGCATCTCCTGACCCAGCCCCACGGCCTCCACCGCCTCGATCAGCCGGTCCACATGCGTGCTCGCATCCAGCTTTTCCAGCCGCAATGGCTCGCTCAGCGATTGCTCGATGGTCAGCCGTGGATCGAAGCTGCCGAACGGGTCCTGGAACACCAGCGAGATATCGCGCCGCCGCGCCTTGGGCAGGTCACTGCCATGATGCAGCTCGCCAGCAAAACGGATTTCGCCGCGCGTCGCCCGATCCAGCCCTACAATGATCCGGGCCAGCGTGGTCTTGCCGCATCCCGACGGTCCCACGATCGCCACGCATTCCGCCGCGTCCACACTCAGGCTCACATCGTCCACCGCCCGCAGCGCCTTGCCGCCGAACGGCCATGGCCCGCCCTGCTTGTAGTCCCGGCCGATCCCGCGCACCTCCAGCAGCGTCTTGCCGATCGGCGGCCGCGCCAATGGCCGCACATTGAAACGCGATGCGGCCACCAGCTTTTGCGTATAGGCCTGCTTGGGCGAGCCCAGCACGTCCTGCACCAGCCCGGTCTCCACCAGCTTGCCGCGATGCATCACCGCCACCCGGCTGCACAGCCACGCGACAGCCTTCAGATCATGGCTGATGAACAGCAACGCCATGTGCCGTCGCGTGCAGATCTCGGCGATCAGGTCGAGCACCAGCCGCTGCGTGATCAGGTCCAGCGCCGAAGTCGGCTCGTCGGCTATCAAAATATCGGGCTGGCTCGCCAGCGCCATGGCGATCATCACCCGCTGCCGCTGCCCGCCCGATAGCTGATGCGCAAACCGGTCGCCATGCCGCAATTCCAGCCCCACCTCCCTGAGCAGGTTGGGAACCTCGATCGGGGGTGCGCCGGCCGCGGCATTGATCCGGATGGCTTCCTCGATCTGGTCATTGATCCGCATCAGCGGGTTCAGCGCCGTCATCGGCTCTTGGAAAACCATGCCGATGCGCTTGCCTCGCAACCGCGCCATCTCGCGTTCCGAGCGGGGCAGGGGCTCCCCATCGATCTTGATCGAGCCACTCACCTGCGCGCCTTCGGGCAGCAACCCGGTGATCGCCAGCGCCGTCAGCGTCTTGCCCGATCCGCTTTCGCCAACGATACCGAAACGCTCACCGCGCTCTAGTGTTAAGCCCATATTGCTAAGAGCTTCGGTCGCACCGAATTTGACCGTTAGCCCGGAAACCTCAAGCAGCATTCTGCTGCGCCCCCTTGAGCCGCGGATCGATCGCATCGCGCAAACCGTCGCCGGCCAGGTTCAATGCAATCACGATCAACACGATGCAAAGGCCAGGCACCAGCGTCAGCCACGGATGGATCAGGAACAGCCCCTGCGCATCGCGCAACATCAGCCCCAGGCTCGTCGCCGGCGGTTGCGTACCTAGCCCGATATAAGAGAGTCCGGCCTCCGACAGGATGCCCAGCGAGAGCTGGATCGTCCCCTGCACGATGATCAGGCTCAAGATATTGGGAAGCAGATGCCTGTAGGCGATGGCGCCGTTGCCCAGCCCGGCCAGCCGCGCCGCCGCCACGAAATCCAGCGTCTTGATGCTCATCGCCCCGCCGCGAGCCACCCGCGCAAAAATCGGAATGTTGAAAATCCCGATAGCGATGATGGCATTGGTGGCCCCCGGCCCATAGAGCGAGGTGATCAGGATCGCCACGATGATGGCGGGAAACGCGAAGATGAAATCGCTCAGCCGCAGCACCAGCCATTCCAGCGCACCGCCCCATGCCGCTGCCGCCAACCCCAGCGGCACCCCGATGCCCGCGCCGATCAGCACCGATAGCGATGCCACCACAAAGCTGGTCAATGTCCCCGCCATCACCAGTGAGGCCATGTCGCGCCCCAGATTGTCGGTGCCCAGCCAGTGGGCCGCACTCGGCCCCAGAAACCGATCGCCGATTTCGATATTGGCAATCGGGTAGGGCGTCCACACCAGCGAGACCAGCGCCAGCAGGGTGAACACAAGCGTCGCGGCCAGCCCCAGCCACAGGCTGGGATGGGTGAACACAAACCGGCGTGCTGTCGCCGCGCTCATTGCCCGCCCCCCTGCCGCAGCCGCGGATCGACCACCGCATAAAGCAGGTCCACCGCCAGCATCACCGCCGTCACCGCCACAATCAAAACGATCACAGCACCCCGCACTAGGATCAAGTCGCGCTCGGAGATTGCCGTGAAAATTAGCCGCCCCAGGCCGGGCAGGTAGAACACGTTCTCGACGATGATCGTCCCCGCCACCAGAAACGCGAACTGCAGCCCCAGCACCGTCAGCACCGGCAGCAGTGCATTACGCACGCCATGCCGCCACACCGCCTCGCCCATGGTCATGCCCTTGGCCCGCGCGGTGCGGATGAAATCCTGCCCCTGCACGTCGACCAGCGCCGTGCGCATCACCCGCGCCAGGATCGACGCCTGCGGCAGCGCCAGCGCCAGGCTGGGTAGAACCAGCCCGCGCAGCGCCTTCCAGCCATCCTCGTTCCAGGGTGTGAAGCCGCCCGGCGGCAACCAGCGCAGGCTCACCGCGAACAGCAGAGCCAGCAACATGCCGAACCAGAAATTGGGTATCGCAATGCCCATTTGGGCCAGCAGCATGATACCTGTGTCAGGCGCCCGCCCGCGCATCCGCGCCGCGAGAATCCCCAGTGGCAGCCCGACGAGCATCGAAATGATCATGGCAAACACCGCCAGCGGCAGCGTCACCCAGAGCCGCTCGGCGATCAGCTGCGCCACCGGCGCGCTCTGCGTGTATGAAATCCCGAAATCCCCATGCAGCATGCCCCAGATCCAACCAAGGAACCGCTCGAATGCTGGCGCCTCCAGCCCAAGCTGCATGCGCAGCTTGGCCACCGCCTCGGGGCTGGCATTGATCCCCAGGATGAACTGCGCCGAGTCGCCCGGCAGCAGATCAAGCAGATAAAAAATCACCGCCGCCGCGACGAGCAGGGTGACCGCGAAGCCGAGCAGGCGCTTGAGGATGAAGAGGCTCATGCGGCTTGGGCCGCCGGATTCGGGCCAAACATTCCCCCACCCCTAACCCCTCCCCGCAGGGGGGAGGGAGACGATAGGGCCGCCAACTCAGTGCGCGCAGTAGCAAAAGTAGGTTGGGAGGGTCTCCTCCCCCCTTGCGGGGGAGGGACAGGGTGGGGGGGAGCGGTCATCCCCGTCGCGTCATAACGGTCCTCACTCCACCCAATGAATATCGCGCAAGACCAGCCCCTCGATCGGCGAGTTCTTCCACATGCCGGTGAGCTTGGCATTCCAAACCCCGGTCTGCGCCAGTTCGAACAGGTAGCCATTGACCGCGTCATCGGCGATGATCTTCTGCAGCTCGATGGCGAGTTCCTTGCGCTTGGCCTCGTCGGTCGTACCATTCAGCGTCTCGTTCAAGGCCTGGAACTTGGGATTGTCGTAGCCCCAGTAGTAGTTGGGATTGGCGTAATTACCAATATCGAACGGCTCGACATGGCTGATGATGGTCAGGTCGAAATCGTGGTTGGTATAGACATCCTCCAGCCACTGCGCGAATTCGATATTGATCAGTTCCAGCTTGATGCCGACCTTGGCGAACTGAGACGCGATGATCTGTCCGCTCAGCCGGGCATAGCCCACCGGCGGCAGCTTCAGCGTGGCGCTGAACCCGTCGGGATAGCCGGCCTCGGCCAGCAATGCCTTGGCCTTTTCCGGATCGTACGGATAGGTGCTGGTCAGGTCGACATAGTAGGGATTGTGCGGCGCGAAGGCGCTGCCGATCGGGGTGCCGTAGCCGTAGGTCGCCCCGTCGATGATCGCCTTGCGGTCCAGCGCATAGGCCATCGCCTGGCGCACCTTCAGGTTATCGAACGGCGCCTTCTTGTTGTTGGTGCCCAGGATCGTTTCGCCTTCGGTCGTGCCCACCAATACGGTGAAACGCGGGTCCGCCTTGAACACGTCGAGCGCTTCGGGCGCGAAATTATTGGTGCCGTCGACATCCTCGGCCAGCAGCGCATTGGTCAGCGTCGCGGTGTCGCTGATGAACACAAAGCTGGCCTTGGTCAGCGCCACCGGCTTGCCCCAGTAGGGGTCATACCGCTCCAGCACCACGCGGCTGCCCTTGTCCCACTGCACGAAACTGAACGGCCCGGTGCCGATCGGGTTAGTGGCGTTGGTGGCGGCGCTTTCCGGCGCCACGATCACTGCATCGCCCCGCCCGATATCGAACAGGAAGCGGCCGACCGGGTTCTTGAGCTTGAACTCGACCGTCAGCGGATCGATCACCGTCACGCTCTGGATGACCGAATAGAATTCCTTGTGCGCGTTGAGGCTGTCCGGCGCCGCGATGCGGTCGAAGCTGAACTTGACGTCATTGGCGTCAAAGCTGGTGCCGTCGTGGAAGGTCACGCCATCGGCCAGCTTGAACGTATAGGTCAGGTTGTCGTCCGAGATGGTCCACGAGGTCGCGAGGCCCGGCTGGACCGCCCCGTTCTCATCGATGCGCGTCAGGCCCTCGAACACGTTCTGGTAGACCACAATATCGATAGCCTCGGCGGCGCCCGCCGTCGGATCGAGGGTTGGTGGCTCCAGCGCCACGCCGATGCGGATTTCGGTCGGCGCGGCCAATGCCGCCCCGGTCAGCGCCGTCACCAGCGCCAGGGCCAGGCCCAAGCCGCGAATCAATTTGCCCATAGGTCGCTCCCAAACGTTGCGGTGGCGCTGCCAACCAGCCGGCGTGTCATGCCGCTCATGGGCAGATGGTATAGGGGATCGCCACTAACATGGCAGCAGGCACAGCAGTTATACTTTCCTACCGCCGGCGCCTTGCGGAGTAAGAACCTTCGTCACGGCCGCCAGATCAGGATTGCTCGACCAGATCGGCCGGGATCAGCAGCGAAAACAGCAGGCCTTGCGAGCCCGCCGGATCGACCGATAACGAGAACGCATTGACCGCCAGCAGCGAGCGCGTCAGCGCCAGTCCGACGCTGGAGCGCACCGGCGCCAGCACTTGCCCATCACGCCCGGTGCCGTCGCGGAACACCACGAAGCGCTCCGCCAGGTCCACCGCATTGGTAGAACTGTCGCGCACATGGATGGAGATGCCGCCGTCGTCCTCGTGCTGCGCCGAAATCACCACAGCCCCGCCGGTCGGCGTCTGGTCGATGGCGCTGGCCAGCAGGTTCAGCACCGCCTGCGCCAGCGACGCACGGTCCGCCGTCACCTTGGGCAAGGTTTCGGAAATGGCATTGCGCACGATCACCCGCGAATTGCTGGCCTGGCTGCGAATGCGCACCACGCAGCTCTCGAGCAGACCCGTCAGGTCGATACTGGCCCGCTGCGGCAGGTAGCGCCCGTCGCGCAGCCGGGTGAAATCGTCCAGCTCATCCACCAGCGCGGCGATTTCGTGCCCCGCCTTGGCGATGTCCTCGGCATAGCCCTCGTAACGCTCGTTACCCATGGCGCCGAACGCTTCGGACCGGATCAGGTCGGAAAATCCGATGATGGTATTGAGCGGCCGCCGCACCCCTCGGCTGATCCGCGCCAGCAGCGCCGGATCGACCTCGGCTGGCCCCGAAATCTGGATCGGCGCCTGCCGCTCGCGCGGATGCACAAAGCCGAAATAGCCGGTGACGGTGCCCGCCTGACCCTGGGCGAACACCAGTATCTCGGCGCCATTGCTCGTGCCGCGCACACTGACGCAGGGCCGTGCCGTCTCGGCAAACCGCGCCGGGCGTTCCAGAAATTCCTGCAGCGCCGCCAGGTCCTGCGGTGCGATCACCGCGCTCAGCGCCTTGCCCATCAGGCTCGGTGCGTCCTGTCCCAGCAGCAGCGCCGCCTTGCCATTAACGGCGGCAATCACCCCGGCCCGGTTGGTTTCGAAAAACCCGTCGCCCCGCGTATCGGCAAAGCTCTCGGCAAACGCCCGCACCGCCGCCTCGTGCCCGGTGCGCACTTCGGTGGCGCTGGCCGATAGCATCAGGGCAGGGCGCCCCTGCCAGGAAATCGACTGCAGCCGCGCCGTCACCGGCACCAAAGTGCCATCGCGCTGTACCAGATGGTTCACCGGACCGGCCTGCTGCCCCTCGGGACCGGCGGCCGGAAACACCGAGGCCAGCCCGGCATTGCGCAGGTTTTCGACCGAGCCATAGCCCACCATTTCGGTGATCGCCCGGTTGGCGAATAGGATCTGCTGATCGCGGAACACCAGGATGCCCAGCGGCAGCCGGTTCAGCACCAGCGTTTCCCCGCCCAGATTGACCAACGCGCCCGTAGACGTTGGCGTCTCGACTGGCGCCAGGCTGCTCGGCTGCGGTGCCGTCTCTCCGACGCGGTCGTTCAAGATGCGCGACAGCTCATCGAAATTATAGCGCGAGACCCGCTCGACCGTTTCAGTGTCGGGTGGCGCCGCCGGGCCAAGCGCGGCCAATGCTTCCTGCACCGCCGCCAGCTCGACCGCGTTGGGCGCAGTTTCACGGGTCTCTAGTTCCTCAGGGACCTCGTCCTCGGGCGTAAACGCCTCGTCCAGCCGCTCCAGATCGCCGAGATCGGCCTCCGCGTCGGTCTGCTCCGGCTCGGCTTCCACCGGTGCAATCGGCGTAAAGCCGCGCCCCGTAATTGTGAACAATTGCGGCGCGGCCTGCTCCGGCTCGGGTTCTGCCTGTACCTCAGCCTCAGCCAGCACCACATCGTCCGCGTCAGTCAGCGGCGTGTACAAATGCTCATCCGCCGCCAACCGATCGACAAGGCTCGACAGCCGGCTCAGGCCCCGCACCACCGGTTGCTCGTCTTCGGAAGTCTCTGGTTCGGCCGCCGGTTCCACAGCCGCTTCAGCCGCCACCGGAGCCTCCGGCCCAACCTGGGCCTCGTCCTGCCACTCGCCAATATCTTCGGGCGTAACCTCGGGAGCCGCTTCGACAGGCGTAACCTCTGCCGCCGCGGTCTCCGCAACCACATCCGGCTCATAAGCCTGGTCCTGGTCCGCCGCGCGCCAGCTTTCCAGCTCCCGCTCATAGGCATGATTGTCCGCCGCGATAAGCGTCCCGATCGGGTCACCAGCCTCCGCCTGCGGCTCATCCGCAACAGCGGGAACATGCGCTGCGTTCAACGCCTCGGCATCGCCATCATCGCGCGCCACTTCCGCCGCGGCCAAAATTTCGGGATCGATCGGATCGACACCGACGATCAGCAGGACCGGCTGCTCGTCTTCCCACACCAGGGGCGTCGTCGCGCAAGTGCTCGATGTAGGCTTTTCGCCAGCCAGGAACTGGATGCGCGCCAGGCTCGTCCGCCCGGTCGATCCCAGGCGGATATTGCGCGCGATCTGGCCCTTGATCGGGATCGCCGGCGGCGCCAGTTTCAAGCCATGCTTTTTCATCTTGGCCAGGAACAGCTCTGCGGCGGCGTTCTGCCAGATCAGCGTCTGCCCGTCCTGCGACCACAGCCATGCCGGGCGCGGGTCCGCGTCGTGCTGCAGCACGCGGCGGGCGCTCGGCGATGTGGTCCAGTCAGCATTCATAAAGTCAAAAACCCGATTCGGCGTATCGCGTTACCTTGGCAGCGCAATTGTGTGCCAGCGTGGCACAACTCCTCACAAAACTTCACGTTTTCTCAATATAGTGTGCCCACTGGCCGGTCCATAGCCGCGGGGGCCTCCCAGGCAGCCAAACATTGGGATGGTTAAACGCCAAACCTTACCAATCGTCATTGCGACCGCGTTTCGGACCAGCCTGTGGACGCGCTGAAATCGGTGCTTGTCATCTCAGGAAACTCGACCTATGTTCCGGCCGTTTTCGGGGGCTTGTCAAAGCCGCCGCCGAAAAGTCGTGCCGCCTTAGCTCAGTTGGTTAGAGCGCTAGATTGTGGATCTAGAGGTCCTCGGTTCGATCCCGAGAGGTGGTACCATTCCACCCCGTTGAAATTGCTGGCCGTCTTTGTCTTGCTCGGCAGCGCTGTGCGCGATGGGAGGACATGAGTGGACGCCGTCGATGGCCCCCATCTAGCGCAGCCATCCTTGTACAAATTATTACCACGTCACGAGCCGTCTCCTGCCTTCGCATCGCCAAGCCGGGCAACCTCATCCAGCAATTGCGCGCTCTCAAGGACTTAACCCATGCCCGCCAGCTTCCGCCGTCATGACAGCACCGCGCAGAATATTTCGCCCGCCGATCGCCAGGCCTATGCCCGCCTGAAGGCCGAGCTGCTGGCCTCCAATATCGGTCAGGAAGAGGTCGATACGCGCCTCAACCGCTTCTTCTGGCAGTGTTTTGAGGATGACGACGAGGACGAAGGCGAGCCCGAGCAGGAATAAAATGCCCCAGCCTCGTGCGGGAGGCCGGGGCTTGCGATGGTCACGTCCACTGCCAAGGCGAGCGGTCAATGTGACAGAATCCTAAAGGTTCCGTCCGCAGCCGAATTATTTCGCCACTCCCGGACGGTCCCTAGCTGCCCTTGATCAGTTCGGACCGCAGCGGACTGGGCGATGCCGGCTCCACCCGCGCATGACCGCTCCGCTTTCGACGCCGGTCGGTGCTCTTGCAGGTCTTGATGATGGCGCGGACGCTCTTGATGACCCCCACGCCGAGCCCCGGCAGCTTGAGCAGTTCCGGGCCGGTCATCGGGTCTATCTCGCCCAGCGTCTTGAGCCCGGCCGTTTGCAGGCGCTTGCCGGTGCCATCCAGCGTCCGCAGGTCGATGACGGAAATGTCCTGCCATTTCCCGTCGCCGCGCAGCCATGCTCGATATGTATCAGCCATGCCCGATACATACCCGTGGGCAGGCAAGCTGCCTAGCATTTTCGCCACGCATGCGCCCTACTGCGTGATGCGCAGATAAGCCAGATTCTTGCCGATATCGGCGAATACGTCCGACAGTCCTTCGCCGGTCGTGGCCTCATAGGCCATCGATGGCTCGGTGGCGCAGTTCGCCATGAGATCGCGCGCGCTCTGCGAGTCCACCACATCGAAGCCAACCGTGTAGACCCGGATATTCTTCGCCTTCATCGCTTTGCACAGCTCTTCGGTCTGGTGATACGAGCTGCCGTTAGGGGCGTCGCAGTTAATCTGGTTATTGGTGTCGCCGCTGCCGCTGGTGGACGACTGGCTGATCACGCCATTGCAGTACGAGCTGTTGAATTCGCCGTCGGTCATCAACACCACGGCCTTAAGCACGTTTGGGGTGGCCGCCGCTGCCGGTTGGCTCGCGGGGGGCCAGGGGCCGTTGAAGTTCGGCGATACCATGTACCATGCCCAGGCGACACCAGTGTGCCCGGCAGTGGAGCCGCCTGCAACCAGGGCTTCGGCAGTAGCGTGCAGCGTGGTTTTCACGCTCGTTAGCGGCACCACGGTGTTGGTCAGGCAGGGATTGGGGGCGGTCGGGTAATTGCGGCCCAGCGGCGTCGTCGCGGCTGACGCGTCGGTAAAGGCGTTGGTGGTGCGCTCCGTCACGCAGGTGCTGATCTGCTGGCGGCGCCAGCTGCTACTGTTGCTGTTGTGGTTTTGGTACAGGTAATATTCGCAACCGGCCGTCACGCAGGCGACGGTACCGCCCGACGAATAGGTGCCAAAATCCTTCGTTGCGCGCGACGTACCAGGCAGAACGAACGTGTTTGGTGCCACTGCCCCGATCTTCCAGACCAGAAATCGATAATCGCCTTCGCCGTTCGTATTGTTGTTGACCCAGTTGTAGCTGGCGTTATCGAAAGCAGGATTGTTGTCGAAGCGTATGTAATCCGAGGGCCAACTTGGCGCGCTGTATGTCTTCATGGAACTCGAATTGGTTCCGACGACGCCGGAGATGTAGGCATTCGCGCCGGCCGCCAAACCATGGCCCGCCGATGTCACCACCAGTTCGCACGCCGCCACCAGGCACTTGGTGACCCGGCCGGCATTGCCGCTATAGCTACCGTAAGAAGTCCCGTTGATACCCTGCAACTGAAACTTGTTCGTCGTCGCGCCGGCCACCGTATATATTTGGTTATTGAGCTGTGCCATGCCTGTGGCGCTGTTGATGAAGACCCTGTCGCCATCTATGAACCCGTGGCTGTTAGCCGTGATCACCACCGGATTGGCCGTGGTGGCCCCCGTTATAGTTTTTGCCGTGCTCGCTGCCCAGGTGACATTGGTGATTGCCGTGGGTGCAGTAACGGCGCCGCGAATGCTTGGGGCATAGGTGCTGCCCACATTCACCGCCATCGAATAGGGCACGATTGCCATCTTCGAGTAGGTCGGCGTTTGGGCGTCCTTCACCACGATGTCGATCAATTCTCCCAACGCAATCTTGAGGGCGGCCACCTTGCTTTGCTGCGCACTGCCATCAGAAACCGGGATCATTTGGGCCATCGACCCGGTTATATCGACGGCCACCGCGACTTCGATATTCATCGAGCCTCGGGTCGCCTCCGAAGCGACATTGGCCTCCATCTGGTTCACCCCCACCAGCGTGACGAACATCGTCGGCACTGTCAGATGGGCCGACAGGTAGAGTGAGCCAGTAGTCAGGTTGATGACGGGTGCATTCAGCGTCGCCGTGATTCGAGCGTCGCCAATCTGGGTAGTGACCAGCGCCTGCGCCTTGCTCTGGATCGCTGCCGCATTCAGCGGTGTCAGGAAAATGTCTTTCTGCAGCGCCAGTGTGGCCGCATCGAGCGCCACCTGGGCACGATTGCGCGCCTGTTCCACACTGACAAAATCGACCACCGCGCCGCTCAGCGCGATCAGCACCACCGCCAGGAGCGCAAAGATAATGCCGAACACGCCGCGTTCATCGCCGCGGAATTGCTTGAGCAGGTTGAGGAGGCGACCCATGACGCTGGCATCCAAAGGCATTTGGCCCCGGACCAGGGCGGTCTTCAATGTGCTGGAAAATCCTTAGGAAAGCACAACCACCTTTGTGTAAAGTTTGACCCGATCGTAAAGATCGATCACATCCGCGTTAGTCATGCGGATACAGCCCGACGACACGTCCTGGCCGATGCTCCACGGCTCCGTTGTGCCGTGGATGCGATAGAGGGTCGAACCAATATACATGGCCCGCGCGCCCAGCGGATTATCGACGCCGCCCGCCATATGGCGCGGCAACTCCGGCCGGCGCTGCAGCATTTCGGCCGGCGGCGTCCAGTCGGGCCATTCGCGTTTATTGGTGATCTGGTGCGTGCCGCGCCATTCGAAGCCCGATTTGGCGACCCCGATGCCATAGCGCAGGGCCCGTCCGCCCCCCAGCACGAAATAGAGGAAATGCTCGCGCGTATCGACCACCAGCGTGCCGCTGCGCTCGTTGGTCTGGTAGCGCACCACCTGCCGCAGATAGATCGGGTTGACCTGCGTATTGGCCTGCATCATCAGCGCATGGCGCGGCGCCCCGTTGCCGATGGTGATGCCCGGCGGTGGCGGATAGAGCCATGCCCGCTGCTCGGCAAAACCCGGCGCAACCAGTGGCGCCGACAGCAGCAATACCAGCAGGCTCTTGGCGGCGACACGCAGCAGCGACATGGCATTTCATCCCATTCGACGATTGCCCCAATGTCGCCCAAATTGGCCAATTTGCCGTGAAGCCGCATGGTTAAGGGTGTGCGGATCGGCTTGGTTAGCGAAGCGTCAACGCCGTTGCTGCCATGGACTGTCAGCAGGCCCACGGTCTAACATCGCGTGTACAATACGCCGGAGCCTGCCTTGATCGAATCCCCAGAACTCGACCCGACGCTGCCGCGCTGCCCCTGGGGCGCCGGCGACGATCTGCTCTATCGCCGCTACCACGACCGCGAATGGGGCCGCCCGGTCACGTCGGACGAGCGCCTGTTCGAAAAGATCTGCCTCGAAGGGTTTCAGTCCGGCCTCGCCTGGATCACCATCCTGCGCAAGCGCGACCGCTTCCGCGAGGTGTTCCACGGCTTCAACATCGCCAAGGTCGCCGCCATGACCGAGGTCGATATCGAAGTCCTGCTGCAGGATGCCGGCATCATCCGCCATCGCGGCAAGATAGCCGCCACCATCAACAACGCCAAGCGCGCCCTTGAAGTCCAACGGGAATTCGGCTCGCTCGCCGCCTATTTCTGGCGTTTTGAGACTAGGCCCGAGCATCGTCCCACCGAGATGACCCTCGACGCCCTGCGCCTCCTCGCCCAGACAGACGCCTCCCGCGCCCTCTCCAAGGACCTGCGCAAGCGCGGCTTCAACTTCGTCGGCCCCACCACGTGCTACGCCTTCATGCAAGCCATGGGCCTGGTCAACGACCACCTCGAAACCTGCTTTTGTCGCAGCGAAGTCGAAGCCGAACGCAACGCCCTGAAACGCCCGACATAGGCCGCCTCCACCGGGTCATTCCCGCGCAGGCGGGAACCTCCGTTTCACTATGGTGCGACCCAAGGGGAGGGTCCCGCCTGATCAACCGGCCCCCTAACCCCTGTGCCTTTCCCGCAACACAACACCCCCGCCTGCGTCACCCCGCCACACCCGCTCTTGCCAACTCACGCCACCGTGAGCTACCAGCACATTGTCCACAAACGCCAACCTGAGGGAGGCACCGCATGAAATCCATGTTTATTCTCCGCCAGGGGCCAAACCATCTGCATTGCACCCGAGGTTAATCCTCGCTGCCAATGCCACCGGTCGTTCCGACCTGTGGACACCCCAACGTCCAAAACCGTGATGCGTTGAAACCGGGTCTTTTCGACTCCGATTCCCGCCCATCCACCCACACTCAACAGAGGCCGGCCCGCGTTCATTCGCGTCCGGAAATCCCATGACCTATGATGCGCTCGATCCGCACAGCGTTACGCTGCGCCTTGAATTCTCCATCGCTGATGCCGTTGTGCAGCGCGGGCTCGTGCCCGTTCTGATCGAGGCATTCCGCGCTTGGTGGAAACGCCCCCGTCTCCCGCCGAACCTGCCCGCCTATCTGCGGGTCGATGTCGGCCTGCCGGCGGAAGACAACGTCGTCTATTGGATGGATATCCCCATCCATCCCCACAGCGTCGTCACTCCGGACCCGCTCCGCAGGCCCGGTATGTGAGGGCAGGGGGCCGGTGCACTGCATCGGCCCCTGTTGTCACCCCATCCCCGATCCGCTACGAACACGCCGACCGAGCAGGACTCCTGATATGACCGAGAAAACCAAGCTGATCACGCCGCGCCTGCCGCGCGGATTCGAGGATCGCACCCCCGGCGAAATCGCCGCTGTCGGCGCGATGATCGACAAGATCAAGGGCGTCTACGAACGCTATGGCTTCGATCCGGTCGAAACCCCACTCTTCGAATATACCGAAACCCTCGGCAAATTCCTGCCCGATACCGACCGCCCCAATGCCGGCGTCTTCTCCTTGCAGGACGATGACGAACAGTGGATGAGCCTGCGCTACGATCTCACGGCGCCGCTCGCCCGCCACTTCGCCGAGAATTTCGAGACCCTGCCAAAACCCTACCGCTCATATCGCCAGGGCTACGTCTTCCGCAACGAGCGCCCGGGCCCGGGCCGCTTCCGCCAATTCATGCAGTTCGATGCCGATACTGTCGGCGCCGGCGGCCCCGAAGCCGATGCCGAAATGGCCATGATGATGGCCGACGTCATGGACGAACTCGGCCTCGGCGGCAAATACGTCGTGCGCGTCAACAACCGCAAAGTCCTCGACGGCGTCCTTGCCACGGCCGGCGTCGCCACCGACGAGCAAAAGCTCATCGTCCTCCGCGCCATCGATAAGCTCGACAAGTTCGGCACTGCTGGCGTCAAGCTCCTCCTCGGCGCCGGCCGCAAGGACGATAGCGGCGACTTCACCAAGGGCGCCGGCCTCAACGCCAATCAGATCGACACTATCGTCGCCTATATCGAAAGCGGTGCACCCGCTGAAGGCGTCGAAAAGGGCAGCAATACCCACGTCATCGCCGTCATCAACACCCTGGCCGGCCTCGTCGGCGGCTCCGAAACCGGCCTGGCCGGCGTGCAGGAACTGGCCAGCATTTTCGGCCTTGTCAGCGCCGCCGGCTTCGGCGGCCGCGTCATCCTCGATCCCTCCGTCGTCCGTGGCCTTGAATATTACACCGGCCCGGTCTTTGAGATCGAACTGACCTTCCAGGTCACCAACGAAAAAGGCCAGCCGGTCGTGTTCGGCTCCGTCGGCGGCGGTGGCCGTTACGATGGCCTCGTCTCCCGCTTCCGCCGCGAGCCCGTCCCCGCCACCGGCTTCTCCATCGGCGTCTCGCGCCTGTTCAATGCGCTCAAGCTGACCGGCAACGTTACCACCGCCGAGCCAACCGGCCCCGTCGTCGTCCTCGTCATGGATAAGGACCAACTGGCCGGCTACCAGGCCATGGCCTCGGAACTCCGCAAGGCCGGCATCCGCGCCGAAATGTTCCTCGGTAACTCCAAGAATTTCGGCAAGCAGGTCGCCTATGCCGACAAGCGCAACGCCCCTGCCGTCATCATCGAAGGCTCCCAGGAGCGCGAACAGGGCATCGTGCAGATCAAAGACCTCGTCGCCGGCAAACAAGCCGCCGCCGCCATCACCGACAACGCCGAATGGAAAGCCGCAAGGCCGGGTCAGTTCGAGGTGAAGCGCGAGGATTTGGTGTCCGCGATCCAGAAGCTGTTGGCCGAGCAATGACCGCCGCTGCCGCCCTGCGCCGCACGGCGCTCGAAGACCTTGTCGAAGCCCAGGGCGCCACCCGCGCCACGCCGCCTCTATTGCTCCCGGCCGATCCATACTTCGACCTCGCCGGCGAGGAATTCGGCCGCCGCCTGCTGCTAACCACAGCGGCGACCGGCGCGGAATACTGCCTGCGCCCCGATTTCACCCTGCCTATCGTCGCCGACTACATCGCCAACGGCGTCGGCGAACCCGCCGCCTTCTCCTATCTCGGCCCCATCTTCCGCCAGCGCGAAACTGGTCCCGCCGAGTTCGACCAGGCCGGCATCGAACTGCTCGCCCAGCCCGATGGCGATGTCGCGCTCGATCAGGTGTTGACCTTCGCCCGCGCCGCGCTCGACCTCTTCGGCGTCAGCCCCAGCATTCACCTCGGCGGCGTCGGCCTCTTCGAGTCCCTCCTCGCGCAAGCCGATATGCCCGCCCCCTGGCGTCCGCGCATCCGTCACCGCTTCGGCCACACCGAAGCGCTCGATCGCCTGCTGACCCGCCTCGAATCCGCGCCCGAATTGCCGCGCGCCGAGCAGCCCTCTCGCGATGCCATGGTCGAAGACATCACCGAACAGATGGTCGCCGCCGGCCTCAGCCTCTCCGATGGCCGCACCCCCGCCGAAATCGCCGACCGTTACCTCGAACAGCAAGCCCTCGACGCCGCGCAAATCCCCCCCGCGACGCTCAAGCTGCTGCGCGATTACCTCGCCATTTCCGGCCCCGCTTTGCAGTCCTTGACCCGTATCGAGTCCCTGGCCCGCGCCGCCCGCATTGATCTGGCCCCAGCCCTCAAATCCATCCGCCACCACCTCGATAACCTCGGCGAAGCCAGCGTCACCTTTGACGCCAGCTTCTCGCCGCGGCTCGATTATTACACCGGCATCGTCTTTGAAATGACCGGCCCGCGCTGCGAAGTCCTCGCCTCCGGCGGCCAGTATGATCGCCTGCTCGAACGCCTCGGCGCCGTAGCCCCCATCGCCGCCTCAGGCTGCTCCGTCTGGGTCGATCGCCTCGAAGCGGAGGCCGCATAATGGCCGGTATCACGCTCGCCGTCCCCAGCAAGGGGCGCCTCGAAGAACTCACCCGCGAGTGGTTCGCCGATAACGGCCTAACCATCACCCGCCCCGGCGGCGCCCGCTCCTATCTGGGCGCCATCGAGGGCCTGCCCGATGTCACCGTGCGCTTCTTCCCCGCGTCCGAAATCGCCCGCGAACTCATCCGCGGCACCATCGATTTCGGCGTCACCGGCCGTGACCTGATCCACGAAACCTCCGAGTCTGGCCCCGCCTCGGTCGCCTTCGCCAAGCCCCTCGGCTTCGGCGCTGCCGACGTTGTCGTCGCCGTGCCCGATGCCTGGATCGACGTCACCCACATGCACGACCTGGCCGACGTCGCCTCCGATTTCCGCTCGCGCCACGGTCGCTGGCTGCGCATCGCCACGAAATACATCACCATCACCCGCCAGCATTTCGCCAAGGCCGGCATCGCCGAATACCGGATCGTGGAAAGCCTCGGCGCCACCGAAGCCGCCCCGGCCTCGGGCGTGGCCGATATCATCGTCGACATCACCACCACCGGCTCTACGTTGACCGCCAATGCCCTGCGCGTCCTCGAAGACGGCACGCTGCTGCAGAGCGAAGCGTGCCTGCTGGTCTCGCGCACCGCCGGCTGGACCCCCGAGCGCCGCGCGCTGCTCGATGCCGTCCTCTCCCGCCTCGACGCGGCGATCGATTTCTGATCGCCACCTGATGGGAGATCTTTGGGACCTCTGGTTTCTGCTGATCCCCGCCGCCCTCGTGGCTTTCGTCGTTTTTGTCATCCTCAATTCGATCTTCAACATCAAGACGCCCACCGACGGCCGGCCGATCCATCGGGCTCCGGCGGGCTCCAGTGACAGCACCGACAGCGGCTTTTGGTCCTCCAATACCGACACTAGCAATCATCCCGGCAACGACAGCAGCCCTCATTCGAGCTCCAGCGACAACAGTCACAGCTCTGGCGATAGCGGCCACTCATCCGGCAGCGACAGTGGCTCCTCAGGCGGCGGAGATGGCGGTGGTGGCGGCGGCGGCGACTGATCGCCATCGGCCATTGCCACCCACACCGATTCACGGCACAAGCCCTTCCCAGCGCACAAAACCGGGGAGGGCGCCCATGAGCGACGCGCTCGAACTGACTATTCTGATGCCGTGCCTCAACGAGGCCGAAACCCTGGCCACGTGCATCGCCAAGGCACAGTCCTTCCTGACGCGCACCGGCATTGCGGGCGAAATCGTCATCGCCGATAACGGCTCCACCGACGGCTCCCAGGTCATCGCCGCCGCCAATGGTGCGCGCCTCGTCGCCGTTCCCGAAAAAGGCTATGGCGCGGCCCTCGCGGGCGGCATCGAGGCCGCCAAAGGCCCCTTCGTCATCATGGCCGATGCCGATGACAGCTACGATTTCGCTAATCTGGACCTGTTCGTCGCTGCGTTGCGCGACGGGGCCGATCTGGTCATGGGCAACCGCTTCGCCGGCGGCGTCGGCGCCAATGCGATGCCCTGGCATCACCGCTATATCGGCAACCCGGTGCTGTCCTTCCTGGGCCGGCTGTTCTTCCATACCCCGGTACGCGATTTCCATTGCGGCCTGCGCGGCTTTTCCCGCGATGCTATAATGCGGCTCAACCTGCGCACCATCGGCATGGAATTCGCCTCCGAGATGGTGGTTAAATCCACGCTGTCCAATCTCGACGTGCGCGAAGTTCCCACCACGCTCAAGAAAGATGGCCGCTCGCGACCGCCCCATTTGCGCTCGTTCCGCGATGGCTGGCGCCATCTGCGCTTCCTGCTGCTATTCTCGCCGCGCTGGCTGTTCCTGTATCCCGGCATCATGCTGCTGGTGGTGGGGCTACTGGGCGGCGCCGCGCTCATCCGCGGTCCTGTCCGCTTCGGCAGTGTCGTGTTCGACCTGCATACCTTCCTCGTCGCGGCGCTCTGCGTCATTGTCGGCGTGCAGTCCATCGCCTTTGCGATCATCGGCCGCCGCTTTGCCTCGCGTTATGGCTTCATCCCCCGCTCCGGCAATTACAACCGCATCCTCGAATCGCTGACCCTCGAGCGCATCTTGCTCGTCGCCGTGGTGCTGATGCTGTTCGGGTTCGCGGCGCTGATCTGGGGCGTCGGCAAATGGGCCGATCGCGGCTTCGGCGAGCTCAACCCCGCCACCACCATGCGCGCCCTCATTCTGGCGCTGACGGCGCTGGTCACCGGCTTCCAGTTGATGATGAGCGGCTTCATGTCCTCGATGATCAACATCCCGCTCTATGAGCGTCGCGTCACCGATACGCCCCCGCCGGACGATCCAATGCAGCGCCGCCGGACCTGACCATGCTCGATCCCCTTATTCTTCTGTCGCTCACGGGCGTCGGCCTGCTCGCCGGCTTCGTTGATGCCGTCGCCGGCGGTGGCGGCCTGATAGGCATTCCGGCCCTGCTGTTCGCCGGCCTACCGCCCGTTGCGGCGCTCGCGACCAATAAAGTGCAGGGCGCCTGCGGCACCGCCATGGCCGTCGTCACCTATTGGCGCCGCGGCTTTGTTGATATCCGCGCTTTGGCGCTCTCCGCCCTGTTCACCCTCTGCGGCAGCGTCATCGGCGCACTGGTGGTCAAGCGGCTCGATGTGTCGATCCTCATCACGCTGGTGCCGATCGCCCTGATTGCCATCGCGCTCTATTTCCTGTTCGCGCCGAACCTGTCCGATACCGATAAGCACGCCCGGCTGCCATTCGCGCGCTTCGTGCCATTGATGGGCTTCTGCCTGGGTTTCTACGACGGCATTTTCGGCCCAGGCACTGGCTCGTTCATGACCATCGGCTTCGTCACCCTGTTCGGCCTTGGCCTCACGCGCGCCACCGGCCATACCAAGCTCTTGAACCTGACATCCAATATCGCGGCGCTTCTGGTGTTCATCCCGTCCGGCGATGTGCTGTGGCCCGCTGCCATCGCCATGGCAATCGGCCAGCTCGCCGGCGGCTATATTGGCGCCCGCACCGGCATTCGTTACGGCGCCAAGCTGATCCGGCCCCTCGTGGTCGTGGTCTCCATCGCCCTGGCGCTGAAGCTGCTGTTCTTCCCATAAAAAAGCGGCGGGTCGCCCCGCCGCTCAATCTTACGCTGCGCTGTCGAAGATCGCCTTCAACTGGTTCAGTAGGTCGGTGCCCTTGCCAGTGCTCGAATAGGCATTCTGCGCCAGGCTCATCAGGTCGAACGGCTTGTCTTCGTCATCGTCTTCGCCGTCATCGCTGAGCGCCTGTGCCAGCGACATACCATTGGGTATCCCGCCCGTAGCATCATCCGTATTCCCGCCGCCGCTGGCGATATCCATCACCGCCGACTTCACCGAATCCAGAAAGTCCGAGCTTTCGGTCTTGCTGATCGCGCCGTCCCCGTCGGCGTCGATCATGGCGAACAGCTTCTGCAATCCATCGCTGCCGATGGCCTTGGCGCCTGCGTCATCGCCCAGTTCGGCCAGGCTCACCGAGCCATTGCCATCCGTGTCGGTCTGGTCGAACAGCGTGTTGTTGTCGATCGGTTGCTGGCCACCGGCCATCATCTGCGTCATGAACTGCATCGATTGCCGCTGGGCGGCCATCTTGGTGTCGAAACTGTCTTTTTCCGTGCTGGTGACGGAGCCGTCACCATCCTGGTCCATCGCCTTGAACAGCGCTTCTGCGCGTTTGCTGGCTTTGGCATCCGTTGCGCCCCCGGGCGCGCCGGCGATAAGTTCGTCCAGCGTTACCTTGCCGTCCGCATTCTGGTCTAGCGTGTTGAACGACGGTGGCTTCATCGCTGGGCGCATCATCTGCGCGGCGTTCGACCCTCCGATAGTGCTTGTCGACATCGTGCTCTCTATTGACCCGCGCGGGAGTTCCGCGCCCGAGCAGCAAGAACCGACATGGTTAACCGCCCGTTAACGCCGGGCCGTGGACAGCCGGAACGCCAGATTTAATCATTTGGTAATGTTGGCTACAGCGCCGAGCCGAACGCCTTGTCCAGTGCTGCTGTTGTGGACGTGCCAAAATCCCCGTCGATCGCGCCGCTGTAAAAGCCATCGCGCTTGAGCAATTGCTGCACTTCGCGCCGATAGCCCGGCGTAGTGTCGGCATTCTCGATGGCCTTGAATTCGTCCAGCGCTACCTGCACGCCATGCGTCAGCGCCATGTAGGCCAGTTGCGCCGATTGCAGCTCATCCTTGCCAACGCCGTCGCCATAAAGGTAGCGCAGCGACAGCGCCCAATAGGCGTTGGGCTCCTCGGCATCCACCGCCTTCTGATACCAGGCGACCGCCTCCTTGTGGTTCTCAGTCACGCCTTCGCCGGCCAGATACATGTCGCCCAGCACATACATCGAATAGCCGTAGCCGCCGTCCGCGGCCTTCTGATACCAGCGCAACGCCTCGCGATAATCCTGCGCCACGCTGTCGCCGGCCTGGTACATATTGGCGACATTGTTCATCGCCGCCGCCAGCCCCAGATCTGACGCCTGCTTATAGGCGGCAAAGGCCTTGTCGAAATCCTGCGTGACGAATTCGCCCCGATCGTACATTAGCCCGACGCGGTTGATCGAATAGGCATCATTGGCCTCGGCGGCGAGGCTGTACATCTTGAAGGCGTATTCGTAGTCGGGCGTCTTGCCCTCATCCACGAAATAGGCGGCATCCGCCTGAGTGATGATCTCTTCCAGATCGTCCGGATCGCTGGGATCAAGATCACTGACGGGAGCCGTCGTGCTCTGCTGTGTCGGCGGCGGACCCTTGGTCTTGGTTTTCTGCGCCCAGGCGCTATCGGCTCCGCCCGCGCTCAGCGCCAGCACGGCCGCAACGACCATCAATCCCCGGATCCACATCGTCCCATCCCCCAATGCCAGCGTACAGGGCAAAATGAAACGCCGGCGCGTCACTGTCAAATAGCCGGATGGTCTAGATGAAGCTTGATCGTCCCTACGCCTCCAACCCTGCCGCCGCCCGCAATGCCGCGTTGATCCGCTCCTGCCAGCCCGGCCCGTCCTCCTGGAAATGCTCCAGTACGTCCCGGTCTAGCCGCAGCGACACCATCTCCTTGCCGGCGGGTGGCGTCGCTGGCTTGGGCGCAGCTTCGGGCTTGGCGGTAACTGCCTTGAAAACCGCCTCCGCGCGATCGATTGCACTGGTTGGTCGGCGCGTCGTCGGTGTTTTCATGATGAGGTCACGCAATGGGGAAGGGCAGGGGTGATTGTCTATGATTCCGGGCGCCACCGGCGGATTTGCGGCACTCAGAATTCAGTCGATGAGTTCCCTTCTCGCTGCCGAAGCGATAAACGCGGACCGTGTCTGGCCTCTGGAGCGCGCTTCATCATCAATGGCTTTGAGCAGGCCTAGATCGAGCGAAACATTGATGCGGGTGGTCGAGCCGAGGTCGCGGACGAGAGGGACCAGAGCCAAGCTTGCGCCCTCAAGGTCTTCCGCGAATTCGGCGTTGTTGATGACTTCCTCAAGCGAATGAGGCTCTGGAATGATATCGCCATCCGATTCCATACCGCGGACATGAAAGCTCAGGGCCTTGGTGCCACTGGCAATCACATCATCCATCGTGTCGCCAGCCGAGATACAGCCAGGAAAGTCTGGAAAACTGATCCCATAGGCGCTGTCCGGGTCTTTATGGACGAATGCTACGTAACGCATGTTACCTCTTCAGCCAGCCTGCTTGCCGATAAATCGACCGGACCGTTCCAATAGGAATGTCCCTATTCGGATGCGTAACCGTTACCCTGCCGGGCCGCTCGGCATGTTTGAATTGATGGTGGTCACCATCGACATCCACGCGATACCAGCCGTCGTGCGTGAGAAGTCCGATTAGCTTTCGGCTGTTTCGCTCGAAGTGCACGTTTATCTCCCGTGTAACATAATACACACGGATGGATCGTGCAAGGCAATGGTTGGCATCAAAAATGCGGCAATAAAAAAGGCGCGGTGTTTCCACCGCGCCTTCTGCAAAGTCCGTGACTGGGAAGTTACGAGACCTTGTAGCTCTTTGAGGGAAGCGTGGACTAGAAGTCCATGCCACCCATGCCGCCCATGCCGCCGCCACCGCCGCCCATCTGGGGCGCAGCGTCCTTCGGCAGTTCAGCAATCATGGCTTCCGTGGTGATCAGCAGCGATGCCACCGAAGCGGCGTCCTGCAGGGCGGTGCGAACCACCTTCACGGGATCGACGATACCCATCTGGATCATGTCGCCATATTCGCCGGTTGCGGCATTGTAGCCGAACGTCAGCGATGCGTTTTCCAGGATCTTGCCGACAACCACGGAGCCTTCGTCGCCCGCATTGTTGGAGATCTGGCGCACTGGCTCCTGCAGGGCACGGCGAACGATGTTGATGCCGGCCTGCTGGTCGGAGTTTGCACCCTTGGCCTTGAGGTCGGACGAAGCGCGGAGGAGGGCAGTGCCGCCGCCGGGGACGATGCCTTCTTCAACGGCAGCGCGGGTAGCATTGAGCGCGTCGTCGACGCGGTCCTTGCGTTCCTTGACTTCAACTTCGGTCGAACCGCCGACCTTGATCACCGCAACGCCACCGGCGAGCTTTGCCAGGCGTTCCTGCAGCTTTTCCTTGTCGTAGTCCGAAGTGGTTTCTTCGATCTGCGCCTTGATCTGGCCAACGCGGCCCTGGATGTCGTCCTTGGTGCCTGCACCGTCGACGATAGTGGTGTTTTCCTTGGTGATTTCGACCTTCTTGGCAGTGCCAAGCATGTCGAGGGTCACGTTCTCGAGCTTGATGCCGAGGTCTTCGGAAATCACCTGGCCACCGGTCAGGATGGCGATGTCTTCGAGCATTGCCTTGCGGCGATCGCCGAAGCCAGGGGCCTTGACGGCAGCAACCTTGAGGCCGCCACGCAGACGGTTGACGACGAGGGTCGCGAGAGCCTCACCTTCGATGTCTTCGGCAATGATCAGCAGTGGGCGCTGCGACTGAACGACAGCTTCCAGGATCGGCAGGATCGCCTGCAGGTTGGAGAGCTTCTTCTCGTGCAACAGGATCAGGGGCTCTTCGAGCACTGCCGTCATCTTCTCGGCATTGGTCACGAAGTAGGGGCTCAGGTAGCCGCGGTCGAACTGCATGCCTTCAACGACATCGAGTTCAGTTTCAGCGGTCTTGGCTTCTTCGACAGTGATGACACCCTCGTTGCCGACCTTCTGCATCGCTTCGGCGATCATGTCGCCGATCGAGGATTCGCCATTGGCCGAAATGGTGCCGACCTGGGCAACTTCGGACGACGAGGTGATCTTGGTAGCGCGCGACTTCAGGTTGGCGACAACTTCGATCACGGCCAGATCGATACCGCGCTTCAGGTCCATCGGGTTCATGCCGGCAGCGACGGCCTTAACGCCCTCGTTGACGATGGCCTGGGCAAGCACTGTAGCGGTGGTGGTGCCGTCGCCGGCAGTGTCGTTGGTCTTGGAGGCGACCGAACGGAGCAACTGGGCGCCCATGTTCTCGAACTTGTCTTCAAGTTCGATTTCCTTGGCGACGGTGACGCCGTCCTTGGTGATGCGCGGTGCGCCGAACGACTTTTCGATAACGACGTTACGACCCTTTGGGCCGAGGGTCACCTTGACCGCATTGGCAAGGATGTTGACGCCGCGCAGCATCTTGTCGCGGGCGTCGGAGGCGAAATAAACGGTCTTGGCGGCCATGGTCAGCTGCTCTCTCTGTGAATTGACTGGTTAGGACTAGCGACGGGTCGCTCAGGCGGCCTTGGCCTTGGCTTCGCTCTTGTCGAGCACGCCCAGGATGTCGCTTTCCTTCATGATGATCAGGTCGTCGCCTTCGACCTTGACCTCGGTGCCGGACCATTTGCCGAACAGGATGCGGTCGCCGACCTTCACGTCGGGCTCGATACGCTTGCCGCTGTCGTCGCGGGCGCCGGGGCCGACGGCGATGACTTCGCCCTCTTGGGGCTTTTCCT
>NZ_JAQGJM010000023.1 GCF_028290625.1 Devosia sp. | reverse complement strand
AAAGTGGAGTCTGAACGCGAACGGGTAAGAAAAACTGGTTCCAAGCAATATCTTAGTGCGATTCGATAAAAATTACACTCAAGACTCTTGCGAACATGAATCAGGTTTTGTTAACCATATCACGTCAGGGTTCGAATCAGTTGTTTAAGGCGTTATTCCGCGGCGCTGCATTAGCGCGCCGACCTGACGCCCAGAGCGGCGATAGAGGGGACTGGCATGCGCGTTTTGTTAATTGAGGACGATAGCGCGACTGCGCAGTCCATCGAATTGATGCTCAAATCAGAGAGCTTCAATGTCTATACGACGGACCTTGGAGAAGAGGGTGTCGATCTCGGCAAACTCTACGACTACGATATAATTCTCCTTGATCTCAACTTGCCGGATATGTCCGGCTACGACGTGCTCAAGCAGTTGCGCGTCTCCAAGATCAAGACCCCCATTTTGATCCTGTCCGGCCTCGCCGGTACAGAAGATAAGGTCAAGGGTCTCGGCGTTGGCGCCGACGACTACATGACCAAGCCATTCCACAAGGACGAACTGGTCGCCCGCATCCACGCGATCGTCCGCCGCTCCAAGGGCCACGCCCAGTCGGTCATCAACACCGGCGATCTCTGCGTTAATCTCGACACCAAAACGGTGGAAGTCGGCGGACAGCGTGTTCACCTGACGGGTAAGGAATACCAGATGCTGGAGCTTCTCTCGCTCCGCAAGGGTACCACCCTCACCAAGGAAATGTTCCTCAACCACCTCTACGGTGGCATGGACGAACCCGAACTCAAGATCATCGACGTGTTCATCTGCAAGCTGCGCAAGAAGCTGAGCGTTGCGACCGGCGGCAAGAACTACATCGAAACCGTCTGGGGCCGCGGCTATGTGCTGCGCGAACCCGACGAGCAGGAATATTCCGAGATCGCATAAGCTTCTCGGCTCCCAATACCGTCACACCGAACCCCGTGCAGCCTCTCCTGCGCGGGGTTCTGGTTTTTGGGGCATCAGTTGCCGGATTCTTGCAGCACCGCCACGGCATCGATAATGCCGTCGGACTGGCGAAATGTGAGTTCCTGCCAGATCTGGGACTGCGCGTTAGCGGGATCGGGCGCCAGGTTGATCGAGCGCATCCAGCCGTAGTCGTCGGGTTGGCTGGTGCCGTAATTGGGAATGATCACGTCCATGGGCAGACCGATGCCCATGATCCCGAGTTCGACTGCCACCGCGGCAGGCCAGTCCGTGCATTGCGCCGAGGCGGGCGCAGTATCGCGGGCGTCAAGGCCAATACCCGTCACCTTACCATCGCCCATTTCGCCATCCGAATAGAGCCAAAGCGTTTCCGCGCCGCGGCTGAAGCAGGCCCAGGTTGCCGCTTCGCCAGCCTCGCCCCAATCGTGCGAAGCGCCGCCAAGCGCTGCCGCAATCTCGGCGATCGGCGTTTGTTCTAGCACGATACATGCTCGCCGACGGTGACCTGGTAGACCTGTTGGACCTTGCCCCATGGTTCGGGGGCATCAGGGCCGCTCCGCGACACGGAGTCGATCCAGGTTCCGGCAATCGGCGAATCCTCGGCGAAAGCAGGCACGATTGCGGTGGTGAGCAGCAAGCAGGTAACGGCGATATGCATGAAAGTCCCTCCGGTTTTCGATGCGCCAAATAAGCCATGCCGGATGAACCAAAGCTGACGGGTTTCTAATCTGGAAAGTTTCTTTTCGGTGCCCTGTCGAAACTGCCCCGCCTCATTCGTTGTGTCAGCAGAAGCGCCGGACAGACTGGCGCCGCCACCGAGGAAACCGCCATGCGCAAGCTCTTTGCCCCGCTCGTCGTCGCCAGCATGCTGGCCGTCACCGCCGCCCATGCCGAAACCGTCCCGGTCAATGGCATGAACATCTATTACGAGATCAGCGGCGAGGGCGATCCCCTGGTCGTGCTGCCCGGCGCCTATATGACCATTCCCGATATGGGTGCGATCATCCCTATGCTGGCCAAGACCCACAAGGTCATCGCCATGGAATTCCAGGGCCATGGCCGCACCGAGGATATCGATCGCCCCATCACCTATGAAAACCTGGCCGATGACGTCGCCGGGCTGATGGACGCCCTCGATATCCCCAAAGCCGATATCTTCGGCTATTCCATGGGCGCTGGTGCCGCCATCCAGCTGACCATCCGCCATCCCGAAAAGGTCGACCAGCTGGTCAGCGCCTCGGCCGGCTACGACATTTCAGGCATGCAGCCGGCCTACACCGCCTTCATCCCGCAAATGAAGCCGGAAATGTTCATCGGCACGCCGATGGAAGACGCCTGGAAAAAGCTGGCGGTCAATCCGGACGGTTTTCCTGCCTTCGTCGACAAGATGATCGCGCTCGAACACGAGCCGCTGGCCTGGGAAGCCGGCGTCAAGACGATCAAGAGCCCGGTGCTGGTCATTGCTGGCGATAGCGACGTCATCACCCTTGAGCATGAAGTGGCGTTCTTCAAACTGCTCGGGGGTGGCGTGATGGGCGACATGGGCGCGCCCTTGGCCGCTTCCCGCCTCGCCATCCTGCCCGCGACGGCCCATACTGCCGTCATCAACCAGCCCGAACTGCTCCATGCTTTCATCGAGCCGTTCCTGCAGGGTGAAACGCCGAAATCCTTCATGGGCATGTAACCCCAGCCTCAGGAGACAGCGCCATGCGCTTCATGATCCTCGTCAAAGCCTCGCGCGAAAGCGAAGCCGGCATTATGCCGCCGTCCGAACTAATCGCCGCGATGGGGCGCTATAACGAGGCCCTGATCGACGCCGGTATCCTGCTG
This sequence comes from Devosia sp., assembly GCF_028290625.1. Lineage (GTDB taxonomy): Bacteria > Pseudomonadota > Alphaproteobacteria > Rhizobiales > Devosiaceae > Devosia. The sequence goes on along the minus strand of NZ_JAQGJM010000023.1, from coordinate 48,801 downwards.
GCCGGCGATGGCCTGCAGGCCTCCTCCAAAGGCGCCCGCATCAAGCTGGAAGACGGCAAGGTCATCGTCACCGACGGCCCCTTCGCCGAAACCAAGGAGCTGCTGGCGGGCTTCTGGCTGATCCAGGTCAAGGATAAGTCCGAAGCCCTCGAATGGTGCAAGCGCATCCCCCTGGCGGAGGGCGAGGAGGTGGAGTTGCGCCTGGTGTTCGAGGCCTTCGATTTCCCAGCCGACAGCGTCACCAAGGAGCATCTGGAGGCGGAACAGGCCTGGCGCGATGCCAATGAGAAGCCGATCACGCGCTAACGCATGCCCGCGCGAACAAAAAAGGCCGCCCCTTGGGGCGGCCTTTCGCATTCTGTGGCTGGATCGCTTAGGCGTCGGCGCCGGCCTGGTGGCGGGCAGCGTCCTTGACGGCGTCCTGCACCTTTTCGAAGGCGCGCACCTCGATCTGGCGGATACGCTCGCGGCTGACGTCGTATTGCTGGGCCAGCTCTTCGAGCGTCGACGGATTATCCTGCAGGCGGCGAGCCTGGAAGATCGCGCGTTCGCGTTCGTTGAGCACTTCCATAGCGCCGTTCAGCAGCCCCATGCGCTCATTGTATTCTTCGCTGTCGCCCAGGCGCGTTTCGGCGCTCGGCGTATCGTCAACCAGCCAATCCTGCCATTCGGACGAGCCTTCGTCGGCGCGCATCGGCGAGTTGAGCGAGGCATCGCCCGACAGACGGGCGTTCATCGACACGACTTCCTCGGCCGTCACGTTGAGCGTGGTGGCGATCTGCGCGATCTGGTCCGGATGCAGATTGCCATCATCGAGCGCGGCGATCTGACCCTTCACCTTACGCAGGTTGAAGAACAGGCGCTTTTGCGCGGCGGTGGTGCCGATCTTGACCAGCGACCACGAGCGCAGGACATATTCCTGGATCGCAGCGCGGATCCACCACATCGCATAGGTGGCGAGGCGGAAGCCCTTATCGGGCTCGAAGCGTTTGACGGCGTGCATCAGGCCCACATTGCCTTCCGAAATGACTTCGGAAATGGGCAGGCCATAGCCGCGATAGCCCATGGCAATTTTTGCCACGAGGCGGAGATGAGACGTGATCAGGCGCTGGGCAGCGCCCGGATCGGCGTGCTCCTTGTAGCGCTTGGCCAGCATGAATTCTTCATCCGGCTCCAACATCGGGAACTTGCGGATTTCCTGGAGATAGCGGCTGAGCCCGCCTTCGGCGGATAGGACGGGTAGATTAGTCTGGGCCATTAAACGCACCCCTTTCTGGCTCCCCCGCATTCCGCGGGCGGAATGTTTCGCGCCTGTCCGAGAGCGGCACAGGGGACGAAACGGACCTATATGTAGGCAGCAATCCGGCAATTGTAAGGGCTGCCGAACCTCAACAAACGTTACAAATCGGATAAGGTTCCACACCCTCGTGGTTCGAGGCTCGTGAAGAACTCGCACCTCACCATGAGGGCTACTGGGTAGTCGCAATAGTTCAGTAGTCCTCATGGTGAGGCGGGAGCGTAGCGACCCTCGAACCACGAGGGCGTGGCACAATCTATCGCGCAAACGCCTTGTCGAAATCCTCCAGTGCCTCCTCAAGCGCCTCCAGGTCGGGCGGCAATGGGGCTTCGAACATCATTTCCTCGCCTGTCGTCGGGTGCTCGAAGCCGAGTTCGGCGGCGTGCAGTGCCTGGCGGCCCAGCGCCACGATCGGGCCGGCGACTTCGGGAGGCAGGCGGTTGATTTTGGTGGCGTAGCCAGGGGCATAGACCAGGTCAGAGACCAGCGGGTGGCCGATATAGGCCATGTGAACGCGGATCTGATGCGTGCGGCCGGTTTCGAGCTGGCACTGGATGCGGGTGATATCCCAGCCCTCGCCGCCGAAGCGCGCTTCCACGGCGTAATGGGTGATGGCCTCGCGACCGTCCTTGCGCACGGTCTGCTTGAGGCGATTGTTCTGGTCGCGGCCAAGCGGGGCCTGGATGGTGCCCTTGCCGGTTTCGGTCGTGCCCCAGACGAAGGCGATATAGGCGCGGTGCAATGGTCCGGTGCGGCCGTGATCGGCGAACTGGGAGGACAGGTGCTGATGGGCTAGGTCGGTCTTTGCTGCCACCATGACGCCGGAAGTGTCTCGGTCGAGGCGATGCACGATCCCGGGGCGCTTGACGCCGCCGATACCCTGCAGGCTGGCGCCGCAATGGAAGATCAGCGCATTGACCAGCGTGCCGTTCGGGCTGCCGGGGGCGGGATGGACCACCATGCCGACCGGCTTATTGAGGACGATGAGCTGGTCGTCCTCGTACAGGATATCGAGCGGAATATCCTCGCCCTGGGGCTCGGCATCTTCTGGGGGCGGCGCGATAAGAGTGATTGTCTCGCCGGCCTTGACGCGATATTTGGGCTCGCTGACGGTTTCACCGTCAATGGCCACGGCGCCGGTGAGGATCAAGTCCTTGAGGCGGCTGCGGCTGAGAACGTCGTGGGCCTTGGCCAGGACGGCATCGAGCCGCCCGCCGGCCTGTTCGGCATCGACGACGACTTCGACTTCATCACCATCGATTTCCTCAATGGGTAGGTCCTGCATGAGCGATCCTCAAAATTCCGGGCCAAACGGGCCAGACGCGGATGTACCACTATCGCCCGAAGCGAAGGCCATCCTGAAAAAGGCGCGCCGCTCGTTCGCAATATCGATCGGCATCCTGTTGCTGGGCTTTATCGCGATTGGTTTCGCGCTTGTCTATCGCGTAATGCGCGATAGCCCGCCGCCTGAGGTTGCAGCGAGCATCAGCACGCCGGCTGGAGCTGAGGTGATTTCGGCGGTAGTGGCGGATGGCACGGTCAACGTGACCTACCGGATTGGGGGCGTGGTGACGCTGGCGCTGTTCGACCAGAAGACTGGCGAGTTGACCCGCACCGTGGTGATCGGGGCGGCCGCGCCATAGGCTGCGCGTCGTATGGCGGTCTAGCTTTTCACCCACTGTTCTTCCCGCGGGCTTGACCCGCGGGCCATTGGCCGCTTGTGCCACGCTGATAGCGGCCCGCGGATCAAGTCCGCGGGAAGGTCGGTGGGTGGGAGGGTTCGGGCCAGATCGGAACGCCTTAGCGGCCCTGGATTTCGCGCAGCGCGGCCATGCGGTCGGTGACGCTACCGCCTTTGCGTTTGCCCGGCGGGGGCGGCTTGGGCAGTTCCTCGGTGGTTTTGCCATCGGCGGCAAAGCGCTGCACGCGGTCGAACAGGCTTTCCTCGGGGCCCGCCACCACCGGCTTTTCGCTTTCGCTGGCATAGACCAGGCGGCTGACACTGGCAGCGATGTCGTTCAGCCGGTCGCGTAGCTTGGCTTCATCCATGCGATCGGTGTCCCAATCGGCCAGCAATGTCGTCTCGACGCCCGCCACCTTGGTGCGCAGAACTTCGAGTTCATCGTCGAGGTTGAGCTTGTCGGCCAGCAACTGGCTGGGCTGCCCCCCCGCTTTCTCCACTGCCTCGCCGGTTTCGGCCAGAATGGCGTTGAGGCGGTTTTCTGCGCTGGCGAGACGCGCTTCGGCGGCGACGAGGCTATCGGCACTGGCTTTCTTGGAGCCGACGCCGCTGCGCATGGTCTCAAGTTCTTCGTTGCGAACCGATAGTTCGCGCTCGCGCATGCGCAGGCGCTGCGCCAGATCGGTATTGTCGCGCTCCAGTTCCGCCAGGCGGGCACGGATCTCGGCTTCGCGGGCCTCCAGCTCGGTGACCACGACGCCGTGCTGGTCGCGTTCGGCCTTGAGCGCCCCCAGATCAGCACGCTTGCGGTCGACATCGGTAATCTGGTCGGCCATCCGCTTGCGCAGCGTGTCGATGGTCATTTCCAGCTTGCGGGTGCTGAGCGCGAACTCGGCGCGCAACTGGTCCTTGTCGGCGCGGAACTCGGCCATGGTGATGGGGGTGGCAGCCTCGATGCGACGCTTGGTCAGGCGCACGGCGCGTCGCCACACCGCGGGCATGATGATCAGCGCCAACAGGCCCGCAGCGAGCAGGCCGAGCGCGAAATACATGATGTTCTCGATGCCCATCGACCGAACTCCGGAACCGCCCTGCCGCCAAAGCCTTGCGGGTAAACCCTATCTGGCAGCAATGGCGCAAATCCGCCATCCTCAACCCACCAACATTCCTAACGCGTTTGCGCGGGCCAGTCACGATAGCGCTGGGACGCTGGGCCCCGGCTACTGCGTTTTTACGATCAATTGTTGTAGTTTTCGTCCCTCAGAAGGGGTTCCAGGTCGGCTCGGCGGTGAATTTGAGATAGCCGACATTAAAGCCCAGCCGCGCGCCGACACCCGAGCGGATCGGCACCAGCACAATATTGCGGTTCTTGATCACCGTCATGCCCAGCCCGCCGATGATATAGGCGGAGCCATCGACGCCGGCAAAACGACCGTAGATTTCCTGAATCTGGGAGAGGTTGTAGACCAGCATCATCGATTTGGAGCCATCGCCGCCAACATCGAAGCCGAGGCTTGGGCCCTGCCAGAACACCGGGATCTCGCCAGCATTGCGGGTGTAGAGCGTGCCTTGGCCGTAACGGGCGCCGGCGAACAGCGCGCCGCCGGCATCCTCGCCCAGCACATAGCCATTAGGGAGGCCGAACTGGCTCACCGCGCGTTCGATCAGCGAGGCCAGGCCCTGCGCCACCGAACCGAAAAAGGCGCTACCGGTATTGACCAGTTCCTCGCCCGAATAGGTATCGCCGAGCGATCCCTGGGCAAAGGCAGCGGGCGCCGGAGCGAGGATCGCCGTCAGCACGGCAAGAACGAGAGCGAAGCGCTTGAACATGATTGTCCTCCGGGGCAGCACGGTGGTTACGAGGACCTTAAGCTTTGGATTGTAGCTTAAGTGTGGGACGCGCGCACCGATCACTGCTGGCAATCATGAAGCAAATCTATAAACAAATCTTAACCATGCTTGCCTTTGTTCTGCCGCTATTGAGTATGGCTGGACCGGCCCAGGCGCAGTCGATCGTCACCACGATCATCACCGATCCACTGACCGGCGTCGCCATCGACGGCATGGACCCGGTCTCCTATTTCACCGAGCCCGCGCCGCTGCTGGGTCGCGGCGATTATGAATTCTCCTGGAGCGGAGTGGTCTGGCATTTCGCCACCGCCGCCAATCGCGATGTGTTCGCCAGCGCGCCCGAAATCTATGCCCCGCAATTCGGCGGGCATGGCGCCATGAGCGTCGCGCGCGGCTTCGTCTCCGATGCCGATCCGAGCATTTACGCGGTCTACAAGGAGCGGCTCTATATGTTCTATTCGGCCGGCAACCGCGAAGCCTTCCTGCTGGCGCCCGCCGAGGCGGCGACCAAGGCCGAAGCGAACTGGCCTGCCCTGTCCAAGGTATTGGTCCGGCAATAGCTCCGGGCAGTCTCGCGCCAATTTGCGAGCATCACTGCCCGCAGCCAGAAAAATAGGTCTATTTTTACCGATGAGGCTCTAATGTCGGTGTCACTGATTCCCGCGCCTTCCTCGGCGCGCGCTCTTACGGAGACTGCATAGATGGCCGATATCATCGAGCTCAAGGCAACCGATCTCGCGGCCATGTTGTGCTCCCGGGTCTGTCACGACCTGATCAATCCGATCGGGGCGATCGGCAATGGGCTCGAAGTTCTGGCCGACCCCAGCCAGGGCGACATGAGCGAAGGCGCGCGCGACCTGATCGCCAGCGCCGCCAAGCAGAGCCGCGCCAAGCTCGAATTCGCCCGCCTGGCCTATGGAGCCTCCTCGACGGCCGGCACCGATATCGATACGCGCGAATGCGAACGCGTGGCGCGCATCCTGTTCGAGATCGAAAAAGCCGATCTGGAATGGAACGTGCCGCTGATCTTGATGCCCAAGCACAAGGCCAAGCTGTTCATGAACATGCTGCTGATCGCCGCCATGTCGGTGCCGCGCGGCGGCCAGGTAACGGCCAGCATCACCGGCGACGCGGGCAGCGAGAAGTTCGAATTCACCAGCAAGAGCGACCCGGAAAAGCGCCAGAAGACGCTGATCCCCGCCGGTTGCGTCGGGCTGCTGTCGGGCATGCCCGACGAAGGCTCGGTCGATGCCCGCGGCATCCAGCCATTCTATACCGGGCTGCTGGCGCGCATGACTGACATGGACATCACCATCGGCATCGAAAACGAAATGTTCTACCTGACCGCCGTGCCGAAGCCCGTGGCGGTCGCCGCCTGATCACCCGATCAGCAGCTTGACCGCATCGATGATGCTTTGGCGCTGCCGCGCAATATCGGCGGCGCCGGGCGGCTGGTGAGAACCGGTGGCCCACATATTGGCAATCGCGAGCACCATGCTGAGCAGCTCATAGGCTGAAAACCGCGTGGGCAGGCGGCCGGCAGCCTGCTCCGCCTCGATCGCCGTAATCTTGCGAATGTTGGAACTGGCGATCGCTTCGATCGGCGACGCATCGGTGCCGCGCTCGAGCCGGGACCAAGTGGTCAACCGCTGCACCGTGGGGTGCAGCCGGTGATGATCGAACTGGCGCGCGGCATAACCCGGCAGATCGTCTGCGGTGAATGGCACCGCATCGATGGTGAGCACGACTTGCGCATCGTAGACCGCCGCAAACAGGCCGTCCTTGCTGCCGAAATAGCTGTAGATCAAAGACTTATTGGCACCCGCCTCGGCGGCGATGCGATCGACGCGCGCGCCCGCAATGCCACGCGCAGCGAATTCTTCCGTCGCAGCAGCAAGCAGTTTCTTGCGGGTTTCGGTGGCATCTCCGGCCATAGTTCACTTTCCAACTAACTGGTTGGTTGACAACGCTTGTGCAGCTCACTATCTCACGGCTGTACAACCAACCAAATAGTTAGTTGGTAATTTTGTCGCCGTATTGCCAGTGGCAGGACGACGATTGGCAGAGCGCAGGACGCTCAGCAAGGAGAAATACCATGAGCAAAGTCTGGTTCGTAACCGGCAGTTCGCGCGGCTTGGGCCGTGCCATCGTCGAAGCCGCGCTCGCCGCAGGCAACAGGGTGATCGCCACGGCGCGCAAGCCCGAACAATTGGCCGATCTGGTGGCGCGCTATCCCGACACAGTTCGCGCTCTGGCGCTGGACGTAGCGGACAATGAAGCGGTCAAGCGCGTGGTCGCCGAGGCACACGGCCTGTTCGGCCAGTTGGATGCCGTGGTCAACAATGCCGGCTATGGCGATATAGCGGCGATCGAAGACGTCACGGACGCCGATTTCAAGGCGCAGATCGATACCAATTTCTACGGCACCGTCTATGTCACCAAGGCGGCGCTGCCGTTCCTGCGCCAGCAGGGCCATGGCCATATCATCCAGATCACCTCGATCGGCGGGCGGCTGCATTCGATCGGCCTGGCCGGCTACCAGAGCGCCAAGTGGGCGGTCGAAGGCTTCTCGGGCATCTTGGCGCAGGAAGTGGCCCCGCTTGGCATCAAGGTGACGATCGTCGAGCCGGGCGGTTTCCGCACCGATTGGGCGGGCTCATCAATGACCATTCCACCGGTCAGCGCCCCCTATCAGCAGACCGTCGGCGTGCGGGCCGATCTAATGCGGTCGGGCGCCTTCAAGCCTGCTGGTGATCCGGAGAAGGCCGCGCAGGTGCTGCTGCAGGTGGTCGAACTTCCCGAACCACCGCTGCGCCTGATCCTGGGCACGAGCGCCTACGAGATGGTCACCGGGTTCGAAGCCGACAAGGCCGCGGCCGACAAACAGTGGCTGCACCTGATCAACGCGACCGAAGCGCAAGACTGAGATCGGCGCCATTGCACACGCAATGCTAACGTTTCCGTAGGCAGTGGCGGGGCATAATACCTATGCGTCCGCCTCTGCCGAAAGTGCAAGTCCATGAAATCCTGCCTCATCGTCGATGACTCCACCGTCGTCCGCACTGTGGCACGGCGCATCATGGAAGATATGGATTACATCGTCGACGAGGCCGAAGACGGCCAGGAAGCCTTCGACAAGTGCCGCCAGGAAATGCCGGACGCCATCCTGCTCGACTGGAACATGCCCATCATGAGCGGGCTCGAATTCCTCAAGCTGCTGCGCGCTTATGTGGGCGGCGACAAGCCCCGCATCGTCTATTGCACGGTCGAGAACGATATCGGCGCCATCGCCATGGCGCTGCGCGCTGGCGCCAGCGACTACATGATGAAGCCGTTTGATCGCGCGATTTTAGAATCCAAGTTCGAAGCGGCTTAGGATTCGCCCCCGGCTCGACACTCCATCCAACTACCACCCACCGACCTTCCCGCGGGCTTGACCCGCGGGAAGGTCGGTGGGTGGGAGAGATTGAGGCTGACCCCGGCTTTCGGGTGAGGTTCGGCGGTTGGCGATCTGCACCTAATCCGCCAGCAACTCCGCCCGCGCACGCAAAAACGCCTGTTCGCGCTCGTTGTGCGTCAGGCCGGCGGCCTTTTCGAATTCGGCTTTGGCCTCGGCGCGCCGGCCCAGCTTTTCCAAGAGGTCGCCGCGAACCACCGGTAGGAAATGATAGCTCTTGAGCGCCGGCTCGTCCTTGATCGCGTCGATCAGCGCCAGAGCGGGACCGGGGCCTTCCGCCATGGCGACGGCCACCGCACGGTTGAGCTCGATCACCGGCGAGGGCGTGACTTCGGCCAGCCTGCCGTAAAGCGCGGCGATGCGCGGCCAATCGGTGTCTTGGCCCTTGTGCGCCCGCGCATGACAGGCGGCAATGGCGGCCTGGATGGCGTAAGGCCCCTCGGCGCCACCCAGGCGTTCTGCTTCGGCCAAAGCCGCAAGGCCGCGCCGGATCAGCAACTGGTCCCAGCGGGAGCGATCCTGATCGAGCAGCAACACCGGCTCGCCTTGGGCATCGGTGCGGGCTTGGGTGCGCGAAGCCTGGATTTCCATCAGCGCCACCAGCGCATGCACCTCGCTCTCCTCCGGCGTCAGCCGTGCCAGGACGCGGCCCAGCCGCAGCGCCTCGTCGCAGAGCTGCGGGCGCATCCAATCGCTGCCGGCGGTGGCCGAATAGCCCTCGTTGAAAATCAGGTAAACCACGCCTAGCACCGAAGCGAGCCGCTCGGCGCGCTCGGCCCCGCGTGGCACTTCGAACGGCACGCCAGCCTCCGCAATGGTGCGTTTGGCGCGCACGATGCGCTGGCCGATCGTGGGTTCGGCCACGAGGAAGGCCCGGGCGATTTCCTCGGTCGTCAGCCCACCCAACAGCCGCAGCGTCAGCGCCACGCGGGACTCAGGCGGCAGTACCGGATGGCACGAAGTGAAGATCAGCCGCAGCAGATCGTCGCCCACATCATCGTCCAGCGCCTCATGCAGTTGCTCGATGTGGTCGGGCGTGTCGGTCTCGATGCCATGGCCGACGTCGACCAGCTTTTCGGCGGCCATCTTGCGATGGCGGAACATATCGATGGCGCGGCGCTTGGCGGCCTGCATGAGCCAGGCGCCCGGATTGTTGGGAACGCCCGACTGCGGCCAGGTCTTGAGCGCGATCACCAGCGCATCCTGTGCCAACTCCTCGGCGGTGGAAATGTCGCGCACCACCCGCGTCAACCCCGCGATCAGGCGAGGCTGCTCGATTTTCCAGACCGCGGAGATGGCGCGGTGGGTTTCGGCTTCGGCTGCGGTCTGGCTCGTCATTCCAACTCCCCCAGCAAGTCCCATAACCGCTCCTTGCCCAGGATCAGCAGCCATGGCGTCTTGTCCTCCGGCTCAATTTCCACGCGGCCACCCGTCGCCGCATTGGATGTGCCGATCAGCCCGCCCGGCTCCAGCACCAGCCCATCCAGTGGGTAAAACAGCCCCGTCGAGCGCACAAAGCCGACCCGCACCAGTGGATGGATCGATACCCGCTCGCCGGCCGCGGCCTCGAAGCCGCACGGGCCCACCGAGGCGAAGGCCACATCCACCTCATCGACCAGCATCAGCTTGCGCTCGGGCGCGAATTGCAGCACAGCGCTCAGCGCCGCCAGCGTGTGGTCGAGCCGCTTGCCGGTCATGCCCAGCGCCAGCGTCACCGGCGCCCGGGTCGAATAAATCGCCTTCTGGAAGTCCGTGGTGATCTGTTCGGGAATATGAATCACCCGCGTCCGGCTCTCCCAGGCAGCACGATCCGACAGCGAATCAAGGTCGCCGATAATAGCTGCAGGTACCAGCCCGGCCGCGCCGATCGCATCGCCGCCGCCATCGGCGCCCACCAGCATGACGCCGATTTTCGCCAGCGCCCGCAGCAGGGCAGCATCGACGTTACCCCCGCCCACGATGGCGATCGGCCCGTCAAACACCAAAGGCAGCCCGTCCGCTGCGTCCACGGAAGTCTCTTGCACTGTCACAAAGCTCTCATTAAGTGTGGGGCGTCTCGCTGGGGTGTTCCGGAGAAATCCGGAGCTGAGAGTTACCCATTGAACCTGAACCAGGTCATGCTGGCGGAGGAAGTTCGAGATGGCAAGGGGTGCCTTCTCGTACCCACGCCATTGACATATTCCCTTCTCACATGGCCGCAACACCTTGAAGGGAATGACCCATGGTCAAATTCACCCGTCTGGCGCTTGCGGTCCTAACCGGACTGTTCGCCCCCCCCGCCATCGCCCAAGAGGCGCCGGTGCTGACGATCTATACCTATGACGGCTTTGCCGCCGAATGGGGCCCCGGCCCCGGTCTCAAGGCCGGCTTCGAGGCCACCTGCGGCTGCACTGTCAACTGGGTCGCCGCCGACTCGTCCATCGGCACGCTGCGCCGGGTCCAGCTCGAAGGCGACACCACCCAAGCCGACCTGATCGTCGGTCTCGATACGTCGATTGCCGGGGAAGCCCGCGCCACCGGGCTATTCGCCGATCATGGCCTCGATCTCTCCGGCCTCGACCTGCCCGATGCCTGGACCGACAAGCAGTTCGTGCCGTTCGACTACGCCCATTTCGCGTTCGTCTATGACAGCGACACGGTCAAGACGCCGCCAAAGTCGTTCGAAGAGCTCATCGCACTGCCCGACAGCTTCAAGATCGCCATCCAGGACCCGCGCTCGGCCACGCCGGGACTCGGCCTCGTGCTCTGGGTCAAGGCCGCCTATGGCGACCGCGCCGCCGAGATCTGGAAGGGACTGAAGCCCCATATCCTGACGGTGACGCGCGAGTGGAGCGAAAGCTACGACCTGTTCCTCAAGGGCGAAGCGGACATGGCGCTGAGCTATACGACCTCACCGGCCTACCACATCGTCTCCGAGCATGATGACACTATCCACGCCGCGCAGTTTGACGAGGGTCACTACGCCCAGGTTGAAGTTGCCGGCGTACTGAAGTCGTCCAAGCATCAGGAATTGGCTAAGCAGTTCCTCGCTTATCTCAGCTCCGTCGATGGTCAGAAGATCATCCCCAATACTAACTGGATGTTCCCGGTCGTGAACCTAGGCGCTGATCTCGATCCGGCCTTTGCGTCCTTGCCCCAGCCGAGCAAGACCTTGCGCCTGAGCGACGAGGATATTGCGGCGCATTCGAAGGAATGGATCGACGAGATGCTGAAGGCGATTCAGTAGGGCTAGCGTCGATGCGCCAAACCACCCCCCCACCCTGTCCCTCCCCCACAAGGGGGGAGGAGACCCTCCCATTCAATCTTCGTGGCCGCGGCCTCCGGGCGTGCGGCTCCGTCCTCTCCCTCCCCCTCGTGGGGAGGGGTCAGGGGTGGGGGGCGTGGCATACTCGAACTCGTGTGGTCACTCCATGACCTCCCTGCCCCCGCGCCCCCTCCGCATCGCCGCCGCCGCCATCCTCGCGCTCGCCATCGCGGCGCTGATCGCTGTGGTGCTCTATTCCATCTTCACCACTGCCACCGGCGCCTCCGGGTCCGCCTCGCGCCTCGATATCCCCCACCTGGTACGCATGACCACCATCCAGGCGGGCCTCACGACTGTACTCTCGCTTATCGTCGGCATCGCCCTTGCGTGGAGCCTCAATCGCCTGCGCTTTCCAGGCCGAGATCTGGTGGTGGGGCTGTTCTCCTCCGCCATCGTTACTCCCGGCATGATCGTTGCCTTTGGCCTCCTCACCATCTGGGGCCGCAACGGCTGGATCAACCAGGCGGCCGAAGCCCTCACCGGCCACACTCTCGGCAACCCGGCCTTCGGGCTGTCCGGCATCTTGTTCGCCCATGTCATCCTCGATGGCGCCTTCGCGGCCCGCATCCTCTTGGCGCGGCTCGACGCCATCCCACAGTCACGCCTCAAGACCGGTCAGAGCCTGGCGCTCACCGCCCGCCAGCGCTTCGCCATTGTGGATTGGCCGGCCATGGCCGGCACCATCCCCGGCCTTGCCGCCATCATTTTCCTTCTCGCCTTCACCAGCTTTCCCATCGTGCTGCTGCTTGGCGGCGGGCCGGCGAACCAGACGCTGGAAGTCGCCATCTACGCCGCCGTGCGCCAGGATTTCGACCTGCAGGGTGCGGTCATGCTGGCGCTGACGCAGATTGGCGTCTGTTCCATCGTCATCCTCGGCGCCTCGGCACTGGCACCAGTGCCCACGAGCCTCGGCGCCTCCATCGCCCCAAGCTGGCGCGACCCTCTCGCCGCCCGCGCGCTACAAACCGTGGTGCTGATCCTCTGCACGCTCGGCTTCGTGCTGCCCCTGCTGACAGCGCTGATTGGCGGCTTCAGTGCCGGCATTCCCCCTGTCATCGCCACCGCCAGCTTCTGGCACGCCACCGCCGCCAGCCTTGTCATCGGCAGCGTCTCGGCGCTTCTGACCCTGGCGCTCGCGCTGATCCTGACCCTGGGCCGCAGCGCCACCAGCAATGGCGCCGCGCGCACCGCCCTCGGCATTCCCAGCTATGCCTATCTGGCGGTCCCAGCCGTGGTGTTGTCGCTCGGCTTCTTCCTCGCCGTCCGCAATCTCGGCGTCGCGCCGGCTGTTGCGGCGCCGTATGTGGTTATTCTCGGCAATACCATGCTGTCGCTGCCCTTCGCCGTGGCGACGCTCGGCCCGCCGCTCGACGCCATCGCGCGCAGCCGTGGCAAGCTGATCCGCTCGCTCGGTCTCTCCGGCTGGCGCCAGTTCGCGCTGGTGGAATATCCCCTGCTCGGCCGCGATATCGGGGTGGCGCTCGCGCTGGCCTTCTGCTTTTCGCTCGGAGATCTGGGGGTTATCGCGCTGTTCGGCACGCAGGATTTTCAGACGCTACCGCTGCTGATGTTCCGCGCGCTCGGCGCCTACCGGGGCAATGACGCCGCTGCTATCGCCGCGATCCTGCTGGTCGGCACCATCGTGGCCTTTGTCGCCCTGCCCAAATTGTTCGAAAGGCTCGCCTATGTTGCGCGCTGAAGCCCTGAGCTTCGCCTATCCCGGCCAGGCCACGCCGTATGTGTTTTCGTTCGACGCCCTGCCCGGTCAGATCACCGCGATCTCGGGCGCCAGCGGCTCGGGCAAATCCACATTGCTGGATCAGCTCGCTGGATTTCTTGCTCCCAGTTCGGGCACGTTGACGCTCGACGGCATGGATTTTCTGCCGCTGCCGCCGGAACGCCGTCCGGTTTCGCTGCTGCTGCAATCGGAAAGCCTGTTCGAACATTTGAGCGCTGCCCGCAATATCGCGCTCGGCCTGCCGGCCAACACGCCGCGCGCCGTCATCGACCAGCGCGTCGCCCAGGCCCTCGCAGAAGTGGGTCTGACCGATATCGGGCCGCAACGCGCCGCCACTCTGTCAGGTGGGCAGAAGCAGCGCGTCGCGCTCGCTCGCACGCTGCTGCGCGATCGTCCGGTGCTGTTGCTGGATGAACCATTCTCGGCGCTCGACGACGAGACTCGTCAAACCATCCGCGCCTTGGTCAGGACCCTAACCGAGCGGCATGGCTGGCATACGATCCTGGTTAGTCACCACCAAGATGATGTTGCCGCCATTGCCAGCCGGCGCTACCGGCTGGCCGATTATCGGCTGACGCAGGCTTAGGGTGCGGGCGCCGGCGCGGGCTTGGCCCAGGCCGCAAACACCTTGTCGAACAGTGCCTGCGCGGCATCGTCTTTCTCGAGCGTGATGATGGCGTTGCGCCCGGTGCCGTAGATCACCGCTAGGTCCATCCATTTGCGGTGCTCGAGCAGGTCGGTATTGGTCGCCGCATCACTGGGCGAGGCGCTGAGTGCGAACAGGAACGAATTGCCCACCACCCGCGCCGATGCACCCACCAGCGGCGTGCCAGGCACCAGTTCTTCGTTCTTCAGCAACACGCCTGGCAGGCCCGCAATTGTGCCGCCAACGAAGGTGTCGTTGACGCTAAAATCGACTTCCATCAAATGGCTGGCCGGCAGGCTCGGATCGGCATTCTTGCGAATGGTCATCGAGATACCAAGATTGCGCGCCGGAATATTGGCCTTGCCGACCAGGGTCGGCAGCCCGACTTCGTCGACGCCTTCGGTCCAGTCGATGGTGCCCGAGAACGGCACGGCGCCGGTGCGCCCGTCAGGTGAGGCTTCCAGCAGCAGCGATTGGCTGCCGGCCAAAATGGCGGGGTCGACCGATGCGGTCAGGTCCGTGCTCGGCGCCACGGCGGTGTCTTCGTCGGGCAGGCGTTCTTCGCCCTTGACCTCTTCGCCGCCCAATTGCGGCAAGGCGGTCTGGTTGGCGCTGGGCACCACCGGCGTCGGTGTCGGCTCCAGGCGATCCTGGATTTCCAGGCCCTCAAGCGCCGTCGTCGGCTCATCGGTGCCGCTCGTGGTCGCCGTATTGCCGGGACCGGCGGCATTGTCGGCGGTCGGCGCCGGCGCTTCATTGGTATCCAGCGTCGGCGCAGTATTGTCGGTCGCCGGCGCCACCTGGGCGACCTGCAGGGTCGTCGTGGCCCGTCCGAACATCTGGTCGAGATCCACATAGCCCTCGCGCCAGGCCCAGAATCCGCCACCGCCCACACCGGCCAGCAGCAGTACGAACACGACGAGGAAAATCGTCAGCCCGGCGCCACTCCGTCCACCTGAAGGCGCTGCGGCAAAACTCACATCGCTAGCATCGTCATCCGCCTCGACAGTGCCGTTGCGAACGGCAGCGCCGGGCGCCCTGGCCACCGGGTCGGCCAGTGGTGCGGTGACTTCGCCGCGCGCTTCGCGATCCAGCGTTTCGATGGCGCGTTCAATGACGCCCTCGGCCTCGCGCGGATCGGGCTCGACCTCAACTTCACGGACGCTCGACAATGCGGCCTCAACCGGCGGCGCATCGACGACGGCCAACGGCATGGCGACCTGCTGGCGCGCCAATGCCTGGTTGCCCAGGCTCGGCTCCATGCGCGACGTCACCCGTACGGTTTCGGACGAATTGGCTGCCAGGGGCGTCGGTTCGCGGCGCGGCGTAAAGCTGGGCGCCTTGAGAGGACTATCGGCCTGCCGCGCAAGACCACTGGAAATCGAAGAGGTCGGCCCGCTCTTGGCGGCTTCCGCGCGCGCCACGATCGAGGGCAGCGGGCGCTCCTCCCGGACTTCCGGCTTCGGCTCGGCTGGCTTTGCGGTGATGCTCACCACGCTGGCCGAAGCCGAGGCGGCGGCCTGGTTGATGATATCTTCGATGCTGCCAGCCGCCGCGGGAGCTTCGGTCGGCTTGGGCACTTCGACAGATTTCGGCGGTTCTACGGGCTTGGGCGCCTCAACCACCGGGGGTGGCGGCGGGACCACCGCCACTGGTGCGGGCTCTGCTGCCGCCGGTGGCGCCACGGGTTCAGGCGCGGCAGGGCGCGCGCTCATATTGATATCGCGGCTCAGCGAGATCACCGCCTCGCTGGCTTCCTGCTCAACCTGGCGGATGCAATCTTCGAGCTGCAGCCGGTGCTGGGTGATATCGCGCGCCGGCAATGGCGGCGTGATGGCGCGCAATTGCCCGACAAGGGCTGCGCGCGCCTTCTCGTAAACCGCACGTCGTGCGGCCCCGTTATTCTCCGGCAGCGCCGAGATTGCCCGGCGCAACAGCTCTTTGTAGTCCGCCATAGGTTACTTGCTACTCACGATTGCGGATATCTTGTAACAAAAAATCTCAATCTTGGAATGGGTCATGCACCAGAATGGTATCCAGCCGTTCCGGGCTCGTCGACAGCATCGCCACGGGGGCCCCGATCAGCTCTTCAATATAGCGCACATACTTAACCGCCTGCGCGGGAAGTTCGGCCCAACTGCGCGCTCCGGCGGTCGTTTCGGACCAGCCTTCGAGCACCTCGTAAATCGGCTTAACGCGCGCTTGTGCCCCCATTGAGGCAGGCAAATAATCAATCCGTGATCCATCGAGTTCGTACCCGACGCACACCTTAATCTCTTTAAGCCCATCCAGCACGTCCAACTTAGTCAGCGCAATGCCCGAAATGCCCGACGTGCGCACAGTCTGGCGCACCAGCACCGCGTCGAACCAGCCGCAGCGGCGTGGCCGCCCGGTATTGACGCCCACTTCCTTGCCGACGGTGGCCAGATGGCGGCCAACTTCGTCATTGAGTTCGCAAGGGAACGGGCCCTCGCCGACGCGGGTCGTATAGGCCTTGGTGATGCCCAGCACATAGCCAATTGCAGTCGGCCCAAGGCCCGAACCCGCCGCCGCCTGCCCTGCCACGGTGTTGGACGAGGTCACGAACGGATAGGTGCCGTGGTCATTGTCCAGCAAGGCGCCCTGCGCACCTTCGAACAGGATACGGGCGCCCGCCTTGCGCTTTTCATCGAGAATGCGCCACACTTGGTCCATGAAGGGCAGTATCTGGTCGGCAACCGACGTCAGTTCCTCATAGATCGCATCGGCATCGATCTCGATCAGCCCCATGCCGCGACGCAGCGCATTGTGATGCAGCAGCAGCCGCTCGATCTTGGGCATCAGCGTCTCGGGTTCGCTGAGATCGATCAGGCGGATCGCGCGGCGACCCACCTTGTCCTCGTAAGCCGGCCCGATGCCGCGCTTGGTGGTGCCGATCTTGAGCCCTGCATTGGAGTCCTCGCGGATCGAATCGAGTTCGCGATGCAGCGACAGGATCAGCGGGGCGTTATCCGCGATGCGCAGCAGTTCGGGCGTAATCTCGACGCCCTGCGCGCGCAACTTGGCCAGCTCGATCACGAAATGGTGCGGATCGACGACCACGCCATTGCCGATGACCGAGAATTTGCCCTGCACCAGCCCCGAAGGCAGCAGCGCCAGCTTGTAGCTCACCCCGTCGATGACCAGGGTGTGGCCGGCATTGTGACCGCCATGGAAGCGCACGACGACGTCGGCGCGCTCCGAAAGCCAGTCCACGATCTTGCCCTTGCCCTCGTCGCCCCACTGCGAGCCGACGACAACCACATTTGCCATGCGCTTAATTCCCCAAGATCGGCACGGCCATGACGCCTCGACCCCTTTGGGTCGCTTGGCGTATAAGCCGTCACCATCGTTGCTTCGTCCGCTTAGGACATTTGATCGCGGCCGAATAACTGCTAAGTCCGACTGTCCTTACATCACCCGAGCGACGATGACAAAGCCGGTGGCCACCCAAAATCGCGGCATAACCGCCCGGCTGCTCGACCAGCCCTATCTGATGCTGATACTGGCCCCATTATTCTGGGGCGGCAATGGCGTTGCGGCCAAGCTGGCGATCGGCGAGATCGACCCCTTCCTGCTGCTGGCGACGCGCTGCCTGGGCGCCCTTTTGGTCATTCTGCCCTTCGCCTGGCCGCATTTGCGCCGGGACTGGCCCGTGGTGCGGCGCCATTGGCCGCTGCTGATGGCCTATGGAGCAATCGGCTACGCCTTGTTCAATGTCTTTCTATATGTCGGGCTGAAAACCACCACCGTGGTCAATTCATCGATCGAGCAGGCCGCCCTGCCGATGATGATTCTCGGCGCCAATTTTATCGTTTTCCAGGTGCGCGCCCGCGCCTTGCAGGTCGCCGGGGTCATCATCGCCATCAGCGGGGTGATTCTCACCGCCACCCATGGTGATCCCACACGCCTACTCAGGCTCGACATCAATATGGGCGACGCCTATGTCATCGTCGCCTGCCTCACCTACACCATCTATACGCTGGCGCTGAAATACCGCCCCGACGTGCATCTGATGAGCTTTCTCGGCGTCGCCTTCGCGGGCGCCGCCGTCACCGGACTGATCACCTTGCAACTGTTCGGTGGCGGGCTTTCCCAGTTCGCCAATCTCGCCCATGCCTCACCCAAGGTTTGGGGCGTCCTTGCCTATGTGATGATTTTCCCGTCCATGTTCAGCCAGATCTTTTATGCCCGCGGCGTCGAACTGCTCGGCGCCAACCGCGCCGCCCCCAGCCACAATCTGATCCCGGTTTTTGGCACCCTGCTCTCGGTGCTGATCATCGGCGAGCATCTGGAACTCTACCACTACCTCTCCGCCGCCATCATCATCGGCGGCATTGTGCTGGCGGAATGGTCGGCGCGGCAGCCAAAATAGCTGTCGCCCACTACCTTGGGCAGCGGGCGACACGTTTGGTGCAGGACTTGGTATGTCCTATGGGCGGCGCCGAGGGTTAGTTGTCCCCGCCGAACAGGCCACCGAAGTCCTGTCGAGACAGCCACTCAACCACCGTGCGAGCCGGCGGCAGATCCTCGACGGCAATGGCGTTGCCATCGGCATCGACGGCCTGGCCGTTCTCATCCACCAGCGGTGCGCTCACCGAACCGGTCGTGCTCTGCCCGGTCGAGATTGCCGGCAGGTCTTCGAGGGCAATGGCATTGCCATCGGCATCCACCGCCTGGCCATTCTCGTCCACCAGCGGCGCGCTCGCCGAACCGGTCGTGCCCTGTTCGGTCGAGATTGCCGGCAGGTCTTCGAGGGCAATGGCATTGCCATCGGCATCAACCGCCTGGCCATTCGCATCAACCAGCGGTGCGCTCGCCGAACCGGTCGTGCCCTGTTCGGTCGAGACGGCCGGCAGGTCTTCGAGGGCAATGGCATTGCCATCGATATCGACCGCCTGGCCATTCGCATCGACCAGCGGTGCGCTCGCCGAACCGGTCGTGCTCTGCTCGGTCGAGACCGATTGCTGCGCGCTCTCATGCGGCTGCGCGACGGGACCGGCGCTTTCCTGGGTATGCTCGCTCTCGCCGGTCGGAGCACTCGACTGTGCCTCATGACCGCCGCCGTCATGGCTAGGTCCACCATGGTCATTGGCAAGGCTGGCCTGAGCCAGCGTGAGGGCGAGGCACGAAGCGGCCAGAATGGTAAGGGTCTTCTTTTGCATGGGTCGTCTCCTTTTTTGGTTCGACCCGCTCACCATGCAACATGCCGCCTGACAGGGCCGTGAGCCCGATGTCAGCTTGCCGTCAGCTTGCCGTCAGCTTGCCTGGAGTAGATGATCAGCCATGCGCGCGCGTTCAAAAATCTTGGTTCTGCTTTGCCTGGCCACGGCCCTTGCCGGGCCCTTGCCGGCTCTTGCGCAACCGTCGGGCGGGGGCGGACCCGGCGACGGTGGCTCATCACCTCCCGCCTCACCCGCTGGGCCTGCCGCGCCTGCCGCATCTCCGGCGCGCCCCACCCCCGCGCCGCATGAAACAGCGCTGGAGGCGGTGCAAAGCAGGCGCGCGCTGCCGCTGGGGGAAATCGTGTCCCGCAACGGCATCGTTGACCAGCTCATCGATGCACAGTTCGTTCTGGCGGACGGCCAACTTGTCTACCGCTTCAAACTGTTGTCGGCTTCCGGCCAATTGCGCGTGCTCTATTTTCGCGCCGATACCGGCGCCGCTCTGGAAGGAGAATGACCTGCGCATTCTGGTTGCCGAAGACGATCACCGCATTGCCTCGACCCTCGGCGAGGCGCTGACCGGTGCGGGCTTCATCGTGGAGCGCGAGGCCGATGGCGAGGAAGCCTGGTTCCGCGGCGACACCGAGGCGTTCGACGCCATCATCCTTGACCTCGGATTGCCCACGCTGGACGGCCTCACCGTGCTCAAGCGCTGGCGCCGCGCCCAACGCAACGCGCCGGTGCTGATCCTGACGGCCCGCGGCGACTGGCGCGAGCGCGTGGACGGTATCGAGGCCGGCGCCGACGATTACCTCGTCAAGCCCTTCCGCATCGAGGAACTTCTCGCCCGGCTGCGCGCGCTGATCCGCCGCTCTGCTGGCTTTGCATCCTCGCAGGTCGATGTCGGCGATCTCACCTTCGATTTCACCGCCATGCAGGTCTTCCGCGAAGGCGTAGCTATTCCCATGCCGCCCCAGGAGTATCGCCTTGTGGCCTTCCTTGCCCATCGGCGCGGCCGCGCCGTTTCGCAGCTGGAAATCACCGAACACCTCTATGCCCAGGACTACGAGCGCGATTCCAATGCAGTCGAAGTGCTGGTCGGCCGCGTCCGCAAGCGGCTGGGCAGCCATGTGATCGTGACACGCCGGGGCTTCGGCTACGCCATTGGTGAACCCAACTGACCCCGGTCTCCATTCGCCGTCGGCTCCTGGTGCTGGCCGCCCTGTGGATTGGCCTGGCCTTGCTACTGGCTGCAATAGGCATCGGCTATCTCTTCGTGCGGACGGTCGAGCAAAACGTGCGGATGGAATTGTCGGCAGGAATCAGCCGCATCGCTGCGGTCATCGATACCGACGCGGCGACGCTGGCGCTGTCACAAAGCCCGGGCGATCCGCGTTACGACATCCCGCTGAGCGGCTATTACTGGCAGATCGACCCCATCCAGAGCGGCGCATCGCTCCGTTCGGCCTCCCTGTGGGACGCCGTGCTCGCGCCGCGCATCGGGCCCGGAGAAAACCAGCAATTCGCTCGGCTCGCTGGCCCCAACGGGCAAACCCTGTCGGCCCTGACGCGACAGATCGATCTGCCCGGCGGGGTCAGCTATCTGGTGACTGTGGCGGCGGATCGCGGTGTGATCGATCAATCCATCAAGCAATTCGGCATGGCGCTGCTCGTCGGCCTCGCTTTGCTCGGCGCCAGCCTGATGGGCGCGGCCTATCTGCAGGTGCGCCTGGGCCTTGCCCCGCTCGATAGCGTGCGCATCGGCGTTGCGGCAGTGCGCCGTGGCGACGGCTCAGCCATGCTGGGCGTTTATCCAAGGGAAGTGCAGCCGCTGGTCGCCGAGATCGACGCCCTCCTGGCAAGCCAGGCCAGCTCAGTCGAATTTGCTCGGCACCGCGCCGCCGATCTGGCGCATGGCCTGAAGACCCCCCTGGCCGTCCTCGGCAATCTGGCCGAAACCCTGCGCAGCAACGGCGACGGCGATATAGCCGACAAGGTCGATACCCTTGCCGGCGAGATGCTCGAACGTATCGACTATCAATTGCATCTGTCGCGCCTGCGGCACCGCACCCGGCAGCACGTGCTGCGCGCCTCGCTAGAGACAGCCCTGCAGCGCACCCTGGCAGTGGTCGAACGCACGCCCCAGGGAGAAAAGCTCGCCTGGACCGTCAATGCCGATCCGCTCGACGTGGACATCGACGTGAACGACCTGATTGAACTGCTCGGCGTAGTGCTGGAAAACGCCGCCCGCTGGGCCACAGATTCAATCCTGGTAACTGCCCAACGGGTCGATGACATGGCCGAAGTCACCGTTCGCGATGACGGCCCGGGGCTTGATGACGCCCAGCTATCGGCATTGGGCCAGCGCGGCCGGCGCTTTGACGAAAGCGGCAGCGGTCACGGGCTCGGCCTTGCCATCGCCAGTAACATCGTCGCCCTCAACGGCGGTTCGATGGTTTTCGAGCGCCCCGAAAGCGGCGGACTGCTGGTGCGGTTGCGCTTACCACTGGCCAGCGCAATCCAGGACTGACAACAGCCACAAGACCATGGCGCAGCAAGTTACCAGTCATGCCGGACTGAGACGTACCAAACTCGTCAGGGTTTCGCGGCCGCCCTGAAGCACGTTGAGATCGACGTCGCCATCGATGCCGTTGACCCGGCCGGCATTATGATATTGCCACAGCAGCCAGTTTTCATCGGCCGGGTGCCAGGCTATCCAGCGCGTCCACAATGGCCGCCGCGGCAGATATTTGGCGTAGTCGTCGAAGAACCCGTAGGTAATGTAGAACACCGCCTGCTGCCCGAATGCCGCTTCGACCGGTGCGAGAAACGCATCCAGCTCGGCCCGCACCGCCTCCGGGGAGCGATCAGCATCGCAATTGCCCTCATATTCCAGGTCGACCACCGGTGGCAGCAAATCCTGATCTCGCGGCACCGTCGCCAGAAAATTGGCGGCCTGCTCGGCACCGGGCCGGCACAGTGTGAAATAGTGATAAGCGCCGACCGTCAGCCCCGCCGCCCGCGCATCCCGCAGGTTTTCTGCGAACCGCTCATCGACATAATCGCCGCCTTCGGTGGCCTTGATGATGACAAAGCTCACATCATCCGCCGCCACAAGCGGCCAGTCGATCGCGCCCTGATGGTGCGACACGTCGATCCCCCGAACCGGATATCGCGCCCGGTCCGGAGAATAATTGACGAAATACAGCCACCCCGCGCCCAGGACGACGATGCCCACGAGCAGCACGGCTCCTGCGCCAATCAGCAATCGGCGCAAGATGGTGTTCATCTCAGAACCGCAGCGCGCGAGCTTGTTTGACGCCTTCGAGGCCGGCGATTTCGGCCAGTTGCGGCTCGGTCAGCGTGCCGTCGATCGAGACGAGCGCGATAGCGTCCTGCCCGATCTCGACGCGGCCAAGGTTGAAGTTGGCGATGTTGATGCCAAGCTTGCCGAGCAGCGTCCCCAGACGCCCGATATGGCCCGGCTTGTCCTCGTTGGTCACATACAGCATGGACGGCGTCAGTTCGGCCTCCATGTTGATGCCCTTGACCTGGATGACGCGCGGCTTGCCATTGGCGAACACCGTCCCGGCGACGCCACGTTCCTGCCGCTCGGTCATCACCGTCAGGCGGATATAGTTCTCATAGGCGCCCTGCTGCTCGCGTGTAATGACCTCGACATTGATGCCACGATCCTTGGCGATCTGCGGGGCCGAGACCATGTTGACCTCGCCCATCATTGGCTTGAGCACGCCATTGAGCGCCGCTGCCACCATGGGACGGGTGTTCATCGCCGCGACATTGCCCTCGAACTCGATGCGAATGCCCCTGATCGCCGTTTCGGTGAGCTGGCCCGCAAACGAGCCCAGCACTTCGGCCAGCTTGATGAACGGCGTCAGGATCGGCGCTTCCTCGGCCGAAATCGACGGGAAGTTGAGCGCGTTGGTGATTTCGCCGCTCATCAGATAGGCCGAAATCTGCTCGGCCACCTGCAGCGCCACATTCTCCTGCGCTTCGGTCGTCGCCGCGCCCAGATGGGGCGTGCAGATGACATTGGGCAGCTCGAACAGCGGGCTGTTCTGGGCCGGTTCTTCGAGGAACACGTCGAGCGCCGCGCCGGCAACGTGGCCGGATTTCAGCGCATCGTAGAGCGCCGCTTCATCAATCAGGCCACCACGGGCGCAGTTGATGATGCGCACGCCCTTCTTGGTCTTCGCCAGGGCTTCGGCGCTGATGATGTTGCGGGTCGCGTCGATCAACGGCGTGTGGAGGGTAATGAAATCGGCGCGGGCCAGAAGATCATCCAGCTCGACTTTTTCGACGCCCAGTGTCTGGGCGCGTTCCGGGGTCAGGAACGGATCGAAGGCGATGACCTTCATGCGCAGGCCCAGCGCCCGGTCGGCAACGATCGAGCCGATATTGCCGGCGCCGATCAGGCCCAGGGTCTTGTTGGTGACTTCCACGCCCATGAAGCGGTTCTTTTCCCACTTGCCGGCACGGGTCGAAGCGTCGGCCTCCGGCAGCTGGCGAGCCAGCGCCATCATCAGGGAAATGGCGTGTTCGGCCGTGGTGATGGAATTACCGAATGGCGTATTCATCACGATGATGCCCTTGGCGGTGGCAGCCGGGATATCGACATTGTCGACGCCGATGCCGGCGCGGCCGATGACCTTCAGATTGGTCGCCGCCGCAATGATCTTCTCGGTGATCTTGGAGGCCGAGCGGATGGCAAGACCATCATATTGCCCGATGACTTCGAGCAGCTTTTCCTTGTCCTTGCCCAGATCGGGCAGGTAGTCCACCTCGACGCCATTATCCTTGAAGATCTGGACGGCGGTCGGGCTGAGCTTGTCGGAAACGAGAACCTTGGGCATGAAGCCCTCCTGAACATTGGTTGCGGGAGCAAGATTTGAACCTGCGACCACGCATGAATTTGGGGAAGCAGCCCGCCGGAAGGCGGGCCCGATGATGCCTAGGCCGCAGCCTTCGCCAGCGCAGCCTTCTCTTCGGCGAACGCATAGTCCAGCCAAGGCGTCAGCGCGGCCAATGATGCCGCCTCGATCGTCGAGCCGGCCCAGATGCGCAATCCCGACGGGGCGTCCTTGTAGGCGCCGATGTCATAGGCCACGCCGGCCTTGTCGAGCCGCGACACGATCGCCTTGGCGAACGCCGCCTGCTTGTCGGCATCGAGCGCCGTCACGGCCGGATCGACGATCGAGAAGCACACCGAGGTGTTGGAACGGAACGCCGCGTCCTTGGCCAAAAATTCGACCCAGTCGGTCTTGGCGACCCAATCGGCCAGCACCTTGAAGTTGGCGTCGGCCCGGCCCTGCAGCGCCTTGAGGCCACCCTCGCGCAGGCCCCATTCCATGGCGTCCACTGCGTCTTCGATGCAGATCATCGAGGGCGTGTTGATGGTCGCGGCTTCGAAGACTTCCTCGAGCAGCTTGCCGCCCTTGGTCAGGCGGAAAATCTTGGGCAGCGGGCGGTCGGGCTTGAAGGTTTCCAGCCGCTCGACGGCGCGGGGGCTCAGGATCAGCACGCCATGCGCGCCTTCGCCACCAAGCGCCTTCTGCCAGGAGAAGGTCACCACATCGAGCTTGTCGAATTCCAGCTTCTGCGCAAACGCCGCCGAGGTGGCGTCGCAGATCGTCAGGCCCTTGCGGTCAGCCTTGATCCAGTCGGCGTTCGGCACGCGCACGCCGGACGTCGTGCCGTTCCAGGTGAACACCACGTCGCGGTCGGTATCGACCTGGCTGAGGTCTGGCAATTCGCCATAGCCAGCCTTGACGATGCGCACGTCATCGAGCTTGAGCTGCTTGGACACGTCGGTGACCCAGCCCTCGCCGAAGCTTTCCCAGACCAGCATATCGACGCCGCGCTCGCCCAGCATGCTCCACAGCGCCATTTCGACCGCGCCGGTATCGGATGCAGGCACGATGCCGATGCGGTAATCCGCCGGCACTTCCAGCAGCTCGCGCGTCAAATCGATGGCGCGCTGAATGCGGGCCTTGCCCGGCTTGGAGCGGTGCGAACGACCCACCAGGGCACCAGCAAGCGCCTCAACCGTCCAGCCAGGACGCTTGGCACACGGGCCCGAAGAAAAATTTGCATTAGCCGGTTTCACCGCCGGTGCGGTATGGGGCATATCAGCCATATTCAGCGACCCTCCCAGGTCTATGCGTCTTGCGTTAGGGCAAGATGTCCTGACGCGGGAGATACGCCCGAACCACCCTCCCCGTCAATGCACCTTTTGCCGCATCTGCTACTGCGGCAGGACGCCAATCATCCCAAAAATTCCTTGTAATAACTGGCCAGTCAGTTATTAAAGAAACTGACTGAGAAGTCATTTAGGAAACTGGACATGCCTGACACCGCAAAAGGTCGCGACCTGAAGTTCCGCCGGCGTGCCGAGGCTCGGCCGGACGAGGTGCTGGATGCGGCTCTGGCGCTCTTTATCGAGAAGGGGTTCGCGGCCACGCGCGTCGAGGACATCGCGACGCGGGCGGGCGTCAGCAAGGGCACGGTCTACCTCTATTTTCCCTCCAAGGAATCGCTGCTGGAGGGTCTGGTGCGTCGCGCCATCGTGCCGATCGCCAGTTCCGCCCTCACCACGCTCAAGGACTTTGATGGGGACCCGCGCGCCGTCATCGCCATGGTGATCAAGACCCTGGGGAAGCGGTTCGCCGATCCCAAGATGGTGGCTATTCCCAAGGTCGTGCTGCGCGAGGTGCTGGGCTTTCCTCAGCTTGCCGAAATGTATAGGGCCGAAGTGCTGGATCGCGCTTTGCCGGTGATGGCGGGGGTGATCCGCAAGGGGATCGCTGCCGGTTATCTGAAGCCGGTCGATCCCGAACTCACCATCCGCTCCATCG
This sequence comes from Devosia sp., assembly GCF_028290625.1. Taxonomy (GTDB): domain Bacteria; phylum Pseudomonadota; class Alphaproteobacteria; order Rhizobiales; family Devosiaceae; genus Devosia. Next base: position 22,769 of record NZ_JAQGJM010000023.1, on the reverse strand, counting down.
TGGGGCCGATCATGCTGCATGTGGTGCTGGCCGAAGTCTTCGGCATCATGCCGGCCGGCGGATTGGAGCTGGACCGGCTCATCGATAATCACCTCGCCATTCTCTTCGATGGATTGAGCGCGGCGCCCGCCGGTCAGCAAGCAAAGCCGCGGGGGGAGCCATGAGCGATATCCTTGCCTGGATGACCGGGTTGATCGCGCTTGTCGTCCCCGGTTTCGGCGTGTCCGAGCCGGCGCAATGGAACGGCTATGTGGAGGCCGACTACGTCTATGTCAGCGCACAGGGCCCCGGCCCGATTACCGCCATGCAGGTCCAGGATGGTGGAGCGGTGAATTCCGGCGATGTGCTCTTTGTGCTCGACAGCCGGCAGCAGCAGGCGGCGCTCGATGCCGCCGAGGCCCAGGTCGATGTCGCGCAGGCCAATGTCGACAATCTCGCCACCGGCAGCCGCACGGCCGAAATCGACGTGATCCGCGCCAGCCTCGACAAGGCGCAAGCAGACCTGGTGCTGGCCCGGTCGCAATCGGAGCGCACCGATCAATTGCTGGCTCAGGGCCTGGTGCCGCAGGCCAAGGCCGACCAGGATGGCGCGACGCTCAAGAGCGCCGCAGCGCAGGTTGCCCAGTTGGACGCGCAATTGCGTGTCGCCGAACTCCCGGCGCGCGATCCGCAGCGCGTCGGCGCTGAGGCCTCGCTGCTGGTGGCACAAGCCAATGCGGAGAAGGCCCGCGCCGATCTGGCGGATCGCACAATCGTGGCGCCGGTGGCAGCTCGGGTCGAGCGCGTGTTCTTCGCGCAAGGCGAAATCGTCGCCGCCGGCACGCCTGTGGTGGCGCTGCTGCCCGCCGGGGCGCTCAAGGTCAAGTTCTACCTGCCTGAGGCTGATCGACCCTCGTTCACGCTGGGCCAGCAGCTGCAGGTCAGTTGCGACGGTTGCGCTACGGGGCTGACCGCCACGGTCAGTTACTTCGCCTCCGATCCGCAATTCACGCCCCCGGTGATCTACAGCCGCGACGAGCGCAACCGGCTGACCTTCCTTGTCGAGGCTAGGCTCGATGGTGGCACCCTACCGCCGGGCCAGCCGGTGACGATCGCCAAATGAACGACGAGCCGGTCATCGACGTGCGCGGCCTCACCAAGAATTTCGGCGAGAAGCGCGTGGTCGACCATTTCGACGTCAGAGTGCCGCGCGGCGCCATCTATGGCTTTCTGGGCCCCAATGGCTCGGGCAAGACCACCACCATCCGCATGCTCTGTGGCCTGCTGACCCCCGACGAAGGCGATGGCACGTGCCTCGGCTTCGACGTGCGCAAGCAGGCAGACCAGATCAAGGAGAGGGTCGGCTACATGACCCAGAAATTCTCCTATTACGAGGACCTGTCGATCCGCGAAAATCTCGATTTCGTCGCGCGCATGTACCGGCTGGACCGGCGCCGGGAGCGGGTCGATGCTGCCTTGACCGATCTGGGTCTGGCCGATCGGCAAAAGCAGCTTGCGGGCTCACTCTCGGGCGGCTGGAAGCAGCGGCTGGCGCTTGCCGCCTGCCTGCTGCACGAACCGCAATTGCTGCTGCTCGACGAGCCGACCGCCGGCGTCGATCCCAAGGCGCGGCGCGATTTCTGGGATGAAATCCGCCGGCTTTCAGCCAAGGGTGTCACCGTGCTGGTCTCGACCCATTACATGGACGAGGCAATCCAGTGCGATTTCATCACCTACATCGCCTATGGCAAGAAGCTGATCGATGGAAGGGCAGCCGACATTCCCGGCATGGTCGGGCTCATCACCTATCGGGTCTCCGGCCCCGATATTTCGGAGCTTGAAGCCCGCCTCAGGCAGGAAGATGGCGTCGTGCAGGTGGCACGCTTCGGCTCGGTCCTGCACGTATCGGGCACCGATCGCAGTAAGCTCGACGCCGTCGCCGCCGCCTATCGCCAAGACGGCACGCATGAATGGACGGAGAAAACCTCAGAGCTCGAAGAAGCCTTTATCTACCTGATGGCGGGGGCGCGGGACAATTTCGCCCGCGACGCGGCATGAGATTTTCCTTTGCCCGCTTCTTTGCCGTCCTCGCCAAGGAATTCATCCAGATGCGGCGCGACCGCGTCACCTTCGCCATGATGATCGGGCTGCCGATCATGCAATTGCTGCTCTTCGGCTTCATCATCAATTCAGACGCGCGCCACATGCCAACGTTGATCGAAATGAGCGATGACGGGCCGCTGACCCGAGCGATCATTTCGGGCATGCGAGTGTCGGACTATTTCGACATAAAGGGCGCCGTGAATGGCGCCGCTGCGGGCGAGCGGGCCCTGCGCGAAGGCAGCGCCTCCTTCGTCATCATCTTCCCCGATAATTTCGAGCACGACGTCATCCGTGGCCTCAAGCCGAACCTGCTCGTGGTCGCCGACGCTTCCGATCCGTCGGCGGTGGGCGGCGCAGTGGGTGCACTCAGCGGCATCGTGCAAGCGGCGATGGCGGAAACCTTCTCCGGCCCGCTCGCCAGCCTTACCCCCTCCCCGGCCCCGTTCGGGGTTTCGGTGCAGAAGATGTATAACCCGGAAGGCAAGACCTCGACCAATATCGTGCCGGCCCTCCTCGCCATCATCCTCTCCATGACGCTCGTGATGATGACCGCTGTCGCCATCGTCAAGGAGAGCGAACGGGGCACGATGGAAATGCTGATCGCCACGCCGGTCCGGCCCATGGAAGTCATGCTGGGCAAAATCCTGCCCTATGTGTTCGTCGGCTATGTGCAGACCGCCGTGTTCCTGCTCACCGGCCTCACCCTTTTCGGCGTGCCGTTCGAAGGCTCGTGGTGGGCATTCTTCGTGGGCTTCAACCTGTTCATCATCGTCAATCTGGCGCTGGGCTTCCTGATCTCGGCGGCGTCGCGCTCGCAGATGCAGGCGATGCAGCTCTCGATGTTCACCATCCTGCCATCCGTACTGCTGTCGGGGTTCCTCTTCCCCTTCGCCGCCATGCCGGGCTGGGCCCAGATTCTCGGCAATATCGTCCCCGCCACCCATTTCCTGCGGGTAGTGCGGATCGTGATGCTCAAGGGCGGCGACATCGGCGATGTCGCGGGCGAATTCTGGGCGCTGCTGGCGATCCTCATCGTCATCTCGACCATCGCCATGTTGCGCTACCGTCTCACCCTGGACTGAGCATCCGCCCCGCAGTGCGCCAGGAAGCCCGGGGCCTCAAAGGGGCGGCGCCGTGGTGTGGCGCACAACCAGATGCGTGTCGAGCACCAGCCGCGTGTCGCCAGCCATTCGGCCGTCCATAATGTCCAGCAAGAGGCGGACGCCGGCGCGCCCGGCCTCGTCCGACCGATTCGATACCGTGGTGAGCGAGGGATAGGTGGCTGCGCCCAGCACGTCATCGCATCCCACGAGCGAAAAATGCCGCGGGATCTCGATGCCGCGCTCGGCCATGCCCGTCATGATGCCTTGTGCCGTGAGATCGTCGAACGCCACCGCTGCAGTTACCTTGCTCTCGATCAGTTGCGGGACGACCGCACGGCCGGTGTCATAGCTGGGTATGGCGGGACTGATGATCTCGACGGTCATGTCATACTTGCGGGCGGCCAGGCGCACGGCATTGCGCCGCTGCCGGTTTGCCCAGGAGTTTTGCGGCCCGCTGACATAGGCGATCCGCTTGTGACCCAGATCGGCGAGGTGGCTCATCGCGTCGCGCACGCCCGTGGCGCTGTCGATGAGAACGCGCGGCACGCCCGGGACATCGAGATTGATGAGGGCCAGTGGCCGGCGCCGCGCGTGCACCTGGATGCGCTCGGCATTGAGGCGCGAAGACACCAGCAGCAGGCCCTCCACCTGCGATATGAACCGGTCGATCAACTTGTCCTCCTGGCGCGCATCCTCGTCGGAATTGCCCAGGAAGACGCAGAAATCGGCCGTATCGGCTTCCATCTGCGCCGCACGGATCAGGGGCGGGAAGAAGGGGTTGGCGACATCCGACACCAGAAGGGCCAGATTGCCATGCCGCCCCGTGCTCAGCGCCCGCGCCGTGTGGTTGGGGACGTAGCCGAAGTCCTCGGCAATCTTGATGATGCGCTCGACCGTTTCCGCTGTCAGGCGGTATGGTTGCGTGAAGGCTCGCGAGACCGTCGACTTGGACACGCCGGCCGCCTTGGCGACATCCGCCATGGTGTGCGTGAGCTTCTTGTCCGCCTCCGACATGAGTGGTCCTTTCAGGACTTCGTTTCCGCTGTTTATCCTGCGAATGCCGCCGCAACGCAATCGACCATCTCTTGACATGCAACCGGTTGCATAAGATAAGCGAAATGGTCATTCTCAGGCCGGCCAAGCCGGTCAGTTCAGAAAGCCTAGACTATGGACGGCATTCGCCTCGATCCCCAGCGCCCCGGGCGCAGGGTCGACAATCTCACGATCAAAAGCTTCCGCGACCGGCGCGAAATGGGCCGGGCCGCAGCGCGTGATATCGCCGAGGAATTGCGGGAGCGGCTGGCGAGGCAGCATTCGGCGCGCCTGATCTTCGCTGCGGCACCCAGCCAGTCCGATGTGCTGGTGGCGCTGGTGAGCGAGCCCGGTATCGACTGGGCCCGCGTCACCGCATTCCATATGGATGAGTATATCGGGCTTCCCGAGGGCGCGCCCGAGAGTTTCGCCGCCTGGCTCGATACCCACGTGTTCTCCAGGGTGCCGCTGGCGGCAGCCAATCGCATCGTTCCGGGTGCCGATCCAGCCGGGATTGCGAATGCCTACGCGACCCTGCTGGCCAAAGCGCCGATCGACATTGTGCTGCTGGGCATCGGTGTCAACGGACACGTGGCTTTCAACGATCCGCCGGTGGCTGACTTCGAGGATCCGCTGGACGTCAAACCCGTCGATCTTGATCTGCAATGCCGCCAGCAGCAGGTGGACGACGATTGTTTCGCCACGCTCGACGACGTGCCCGTACGCGCAATCACCCTGACGGTGCCCAGGCTGTTGCGCGCCGAACGGCTCTTCTGCATTGTGCCCACGCGGGCCAAGCGTGCGGCGGTCGATGCAGCGCTGAATGGTCCCATCTCGACCGCGTGCCCGGCCTCCATCCTGCGCCGACATGCGGACTGCACGCTCTACCTGGATGCCGATTCTGACCCCGAGGCCTGATGCCATGACTGCGCTGTCCGGAGGCCCCTCGATGGACGATTTCGATGACGTCACCGCGCTCATGGGCGTGAGGACGCTGTGAGCCAACACGTTCGGGGTAAGCTCGTCACCGGCGAGACCGTCGAAATCCGGGTCCGCGACGGCCTCATTGACGCGATCGAACCTTGGCAGGGCCACACAGACCATTTCGTCGGAGCAGGTCTCGTCGATCTGCAGGTCAATGGCTATTTCGGCCTCGATCTCAACCACGCTCCGCTGCCGCCAGAGCGCGTCATCGCCCTGGCGCACAAGCTATTCGAACACGGCGTCACCACCTGGTTGCCGACGCTGATTACGGCCTCGCGCGACGATCTGGTGCAAGGCTTGCGCGCCATTTCGCTCGCCCGGCAGGCCAGTCCGCTCGTTGCGCATGCCATTGTGGGCATTCATGTCGAAGGGCCGTTCATCTCGCCCACGGACGGCGCGCGCGGCGCTCATCCCCTTGAGCATGTGCGGGAGCCCGACCTCGAAGAAGTCCGTAGCTGGCAGGAAGTTTCGAGTGGCCTGGTTCGGTTGGTGACACTGTCGCCGCAATCGGACCGCGCCATCGCTTTCGTGGCGGACCTGGTGGCGATGGGGATTCATGTCGCTATCGGCCATACCGATGCCACGCCCGGCCAGATCCATGCTGCTGCCCAGGCGGGTGCCAGCTTGTCGACGCATCTGGGCAATGGGGCGCCCGCCAACCTGCCACGGCATCCCAACTTCATCTGGGCACAGCTGGCCGATGACCGCCTGACGGCTAGCTTTATCGCCGACGGCCACCACCTGCCGGCCGATACGCTCAAGGCGATGCTGCGCGCCAAGGGTCTCGAGCGCTCCATCCTCGTATCGGATGTCGCCGCCGTTGGTGGGCTCGAACCCGGCATCTACGATCAGCCGATCGGCGGCCGGGTCCAGCTCTGGCCGGATGGGCGCCTTGGCGTGGCCGGCACACCCTATCTGGCCGGCGCGGCACTGACGCTGGACCACTGCATTGCGCGGGCGGTACGCACCAGTGGTTTGCGCCTGTACGACATTTATCCCCTGGCCACCAGCCGGCCCGGCCGGTTCGTGGGCGGGCGAGGATCGCTGGCAGTCGGCATGCCGGCCGATCTCGTTACCTTCCGCTGGCAGGAGGGTCGCGACGCGCTTGAAGTGCTTTCCACCATGGTGCGCGGCGAGCGGGTCTGGCAGCGCTAGTCAGCCTTGCCGGCCCGCGCGATTTAGCGCAGGCGCGGACTAGATCCTGTTGCCCGTGGCGCTGTCGAAGGCGTGGATGCGGCCAGGATTGACGCCGCAGGCAAACTGATCGCCGACGCGCAGGGGCGTATCCCCCTCGACCAGTGCAGTAACCAGCGTTCCTCCGACATCGAAATAGACCAGCGTCTGGGCCCCGGTCGGTTCGGTCATAGTGATCGAGCCGGTGAGCGGGCCGCCGGCCTGCATGGTCAAGTGCTCCGGCCGCAGGCCAAGGGTGACCTGCCGGGCCGTTGCGGCATGCGAAGACCCGGCTGGCAGTGGCAGGCGGGCCCCGCCACCGAGCCTGGCGACCTTCTGGCCGCCTTCTTCGACGATCTCGCCTTGTAGGAAATTCATCGCCGGCGAGCCGATGAAGCCGGCCACGAACATATTGCATGGATTGCTGTAGAGTTCGAGCGGCGTGCCCTGCTGCTCGATTACGCCCTTGTTGAGGACGACGAGACGGTCGGCCAGCGTCATGGCCTCGATCTGGTCATGCGTGACATAGACCGATGTGGTCTGCACGCTCTGGTGCAACAGCTTGATCTCGGCGCGCATCGCCACGCGCAGCTTGGCATCGAGGTTGGACAACGGCTCGTCGAACAGAAAAACCTTGGGACGGCGCACGATGGCGCGCCCCATCGCTACGCGCTGGCGCTGGCCGCCCGAGAGCTGGCCTGGCTTGCGATCGAGCAAGGCATCGAGATGCAGCATGCGCGCGACCTCGCCCACCCGCGCGTCGATCTCCTCCTTGGGCCGCTTGGCCAGCTTGAGGCTGAACCCCATATTGTCGCGGACCGTCTTGTGCGGATAGAGCGCGTAGGACTGGAACACCATGGCGATGTTGCGATCCTTGGGCCCCAGCTCGTCGATCTGGCGCCCTTCGATCCAGATTTCGCCGGTGTCGATTTCTTCAAGACCCGCAATGGCGCGAAGAAGTGTCGACTTGCCGCATCCCGAAGGCCCCACCAGCGCCACAAATTCTCCCGTCTCTATCTCCAGGTTCAGGTCGGGGATGACGGTCGTGGGGCCGAAGCTTTTGCGGATATTCTTGAGTACGAGAAATGCCATGTTTATTCCCCTGCGGTGCTCGGCCGGCCTTCTGCGATGGACCGTGAGTTGACGATGTGGACTGCCGCGGGCTAGCCGCGGCAGCGATGCGGTTCATCCCTTGACGGCACCCGCCATCATTCCGCCAGCGAGGCGCCCCTGGACGATCAGGAACAGGATCACGACGGGAACGGAGATCAGCGTGGCGCCGGCCATGATGCCCGCCCAGTCCGTCGCCGACAGCTCGCTGCTGAACGATTGGAGCCAGAGCGGCAAGGTGGCATTGCCGGGCCTCGTCATCACGATGAGGGCAAGGGTGTATTCGTTCCAGGCATGCAGGAACGAGAAGACCGAGGCGGTGACGATGCCCGGCCCGAGCAGCGGCAGCGTCACGTGGAAGAAGGCCGCGGTGCGGCTGCAACCATCGATCATCGCGGCCTCCTCAAGTTCGGCCGGGATGCCGTGGATGAAGCCGCGCAACAGCCATACCGTGAACGGCACGATCATGCCGACATAAAGGATCGACAGGCCCGCAACGGTATTCAGCAAGCCCCAGCCGTCGAGCATCCTGAATTGCGAGATGAACAATGCCTCGGCGGGGATCATCTGCACGATAAGCACGAGCAGGATGATGAGGCCGCCGCCCCGGAACCGGAACCGGAACCGGCTGACCGCAACGGCCGCCAGGAACCCGAAAATCACCGCGACGAAAACCACGATCAGGGTCACGCCCGCGCTCATGGTCAGCGCCGACCAGAAGGCCCGGTCGGCCAGGATGCCGGCGAAGCTTTCCACTGACAGCGGAGCCGGGAACAGGCGCGGCGTGCGGCTGAACAGTTCCTTGTTGGTCGAGAACGCCGCGTTCATCATCCAATAGATGGGAAAGATCATGACCAGCGTGGCGAGAACCGCAACGCCATTCCAGATCCACTGCTGCTGGGCGCCCCGGCTGCGCTTGCGAACCTTGGCCTGCGCCGGGGCGGCGGTTGTAACGGCAGTCGAAGCATACGTCTCCGAACTCATGCGGAGCTCCCCTTCTGCTGCGCGAACATGCGCGCGATATAGGGCCAGGTCAGCAGCAGGGTCAGCAGCAGCACCACGGTCGCGAGGGCCGAAGCGGAGCCGTACTGGCCCTGGCCGATGCCGAGCCGAAAAATGTAAGTGCCCAGAAGGTTGGTCTCGTCCACCGAAACGCCCGCCTGCTGCAGCACGTAGAGCTGGGTGAAAACGCGCAGGTCCCACACGATCTGCAGCAGTCCCACGATCATGATGGCGGGTGTGATGAGCGGCAGCGTGACCTCCCAGAAGCGCATGAGCGGCCCGGCGCCATCGAGTTCGGCAGCTTCCAGCACTTCCCGGGAGACCTGGGTGAGGGCCGAATAGATCATGAAGACGATCAGTGGCAGGCTGCCCCAGATCACCGTTATGCCCGCAATGGTGAACACGCCCATCGGCGTCGAGGTCCACGGAAAACCCGCCATGCCGGTCAGGCCGATATGGGAGAGCACCCAGTTGATCAGCCCGTAGCGGGCATCGAAAAGCCACTGCCAGATCACCATGGTCACGAGGACCGGCGTCGCCCAGACGAGCAAAAGCGACACCTGCAGCATGATCCGCGCCCAGTTGCTCAATTTGGTGAGCAGGATCGCCAAGAGGCCACCCAGCAGCATGGACAGCGATGCGCAGACCGCGCAGAACACCACCGAGCGCGCGAAGACCAGCCACATGGTCGGATTGCCGAGAATCTCGATATAATTGCCCAATCCGATCCATTCGGGCTCAGCGCCGAACTGCTGCGCCATACCGAACTTCTGGAACGACATGAGGAACTGCTGGATGAGCGGCCAGCCCAGCGCGACCATCACCGCTGCGATGAGCGGAGCCACCAGGAGATAGGGGGCAAGTGCCCCCCGTCGACGGCGGCGCCGTGGACGGGGGGGAGCGTTCAGGACGAGATCGGCATCCGCCAAGGTCGTGCCCATCAGTCGGTGTTCAGGACTTTTTCGATGCCGGCGCCGATCCGGGCGGTGACATCGTCGATGTTCTCGCCCTTGGCGACACCGGTATAGAGATCGATCGGCAGGTTATTGCCCTCCACGATCGCCCAGTTCTTCGCAGCCGGCGTGAGGCCCGAAGTCTGCGCGATCTGCTGCTGGAGCTGCGCCGGCACCAGCCCATCCGGAATGGCGTCCGCAAAGGTCGTATTGCCGGGGACCCAGCCACCGTCCTGGGCCAGCTGCGTCATGAACTCCTTGCTCATGATCAGCGTCAAAGCCTTCTTTGCCAGTTCCTGATGCGAGGAGTTCGCCGCGATCGCCACGTTGGAGCCGCCCAGGAACTGATGGCTCTGGCCACCTGCCTCGACCGGGGGCAGAGCCATGGTGCCGGTCACGGCCTTCAGCTCATCGGAAATGTTTTGCTGCGCGAATGCACGGAACGAGAAGATCGCCACTTCGCCATTGTTATAGGGCACCCAGGGATGGGTGGCGGTTTCGCGCGCATCCAGGGCACCCAGCGAGGAGTTCGTCCACAGCTTCTGCAACTGCTCGAGGGCCGCATGAGCGCCGGGTTCGGTCAGCCCGCTCACCCATTTGCCATCGACCTGGCGGGCGTAGTTGGCGTCATGCGAAAACAACCAGCTTTCCAAGCCATGCGTGTCGACCACGGGGAAGTAGATACCCTTGAAGCCCTCGGTCCCATCGGGATTGGCGGCCTCCACGGTGGCAGCGGCGGCGACCAGCTCATCGAGCGTGGCGGGCACTTTAATACCGGCCTTCTCGAACAAGTCCTTGCGGTAGAACACCACGCTGGTTCCGGCATAGAGCGGGTAGGCATAGATTTTGCCATCGACGGTGCCGGCCGTGACGAAGCTCGGGATCAGGCTGTCGCCGCCAAGCTGGTCGTACATGTCCGTGAGGTCGGCCAGGGCGCCGACACTGGCGAAGGTCGTCGACTTGGTATTGCCGATCTCGACGATGTCGGGGGTCTCCGACTTGCTGGCCAGGGACGTCAGCAGCCGCGAGACGATATCGGTCCAAGGCTGGACCTCGACCGTGAGCGTGGACCCCGGATTTTCCGCCGCGAACTCGCTCGAAAGCCATGCAGCGGCCTTGTCCGACACCGAGTCCTGCATGAACCAGACACGCAGGTCTGCCGTCTCCTGCGCGTGGGCGCCGGTGACGAAGCCCGACACCGAAAGCGCCGCCACAAGCGCCGCCCCTGCGGCGAATACATTGCGTCTTGCCATATTATTCTCCCTTTGTCCTGCCGCGCACCGACGCGGTGAGCTGCGCCTTCCCCCACACGGTCGGCATGCCATTCGTAGCGTGCAATCGGTTGCATGACAATAGCGTCAAAAGTCGGATCGATGTCGCCCGGCGGCGATCCTCACTCGGGCGGCCCCGCTTTTGCTGATCCACCGGCGCAACGAACGGCAATGAATCGCCTAGAATCTCGACCTGGCTACAGAAGAGGACCAGCGAGAGGCGGTTTCATACCATCTGCGCGACTTGACTTGGATTCCTTCGCCGTACTAAGACTGCAACCGGTTGCACAGTTCGCGCGGCGCTAATAGCTTGGCGCGGCAAGCGTTGTCTTCGGCGATGATCCGCACAGGATCACCACGATAGGGTTCATTACACAAGTGAGGCGGGGACCAGATGGTCGCTGATTGGGATACCGGCTTCGAACTCGAAAGCACCAGGCACCGCGAAGAGAATCTGTACCGGCTGGTCCTCATGCCGGATCTGTACGGCATTGCCGAGAAAGTATAGGCGAGCTTCCAGATGGTCAAAATTGCAGTTCTCGGCGCCGCCCACGCCCATGTCGATTATGTCCTCGGCGAATTGAGGCGCGACGACCGGCGCGATTTCACGCTAGTGGGGATACAGGACGCCGATCTTGCCGTCGCCCAACGCTATGCGGCCGACTTTGGCGTGCCGGCGGTCGAGTGCGTCGAGGACCTGCTGTCGAAAAACCCGGATGTCGTGGTGATCGCTGGGATCTATGGCAGCCACGGTCGCGACGTCGTCGCCGCCCTGCGCGTCGGCGCCCATGTTCTGGCCGACAAGCCGCTCTGCACCTCCCTCGAAGAACTAGACGCTATCGCCGACGCCGCTGCAGAGGCGAGGCGCACCGTCAGTGTCATGTTCGAAAAGCGCGGTTATCCCGAGACCCTCGCGGCCGCCGCGGTGGTCAATTCCGGGGAGCTTGGCGAGATTGTCGGCGTAGCCGGATCGGGCCCGCATAAGCTCAACCGGGACCAACGCCCGGCCTGGTTTTTCCAGCGCGCGCAGTATGGCGGCATCCTCGCCGATCTGTCGGTGCATGATTTCGACGCGGCGCTGCAATTCGCCCCCGCCGATACCGGCATGGTGCAGGGCGCCGTCTCCGGCCTGTTGGAGGGCGCGGAAGATTTCCCGCGTTATGGCGTCGCTACCCTGGTGACCCCACGCACCATCATCACCTGCGAGGTGAGCTGGCTCACGCCCCAGGCGTCGGATGTGCATGGCGACTATCGCCTTCGCCTCGTCGGCACCGAGGGATCCGCCGAAATCTTCTGGGCGCGGGGGCGTGTCGAGGTGACGACGCATAAGCGTGGCACCCGCGTCCTCGATCTGCCGCCCGGGCGCCGGCCAGCGCAGGACGCGCTGGATGCGTTTGCCCAAGGCGTCACACCCCCCGTCGACACAGCCCAGTCGCTGACCGCCACGCGCCTCGCGCTGCTGGCGCAGGCCTCCGCGGACGAAAATGGCCGCCCGCACCGGTGGACGCGCGCGAATTCCACGAACTCTGAAATTGCCCGAGGGAAGCATCCATGAACCAGCCACTCCGCATAGCAATCATCGGCGCCGGCGTGATCGGCGCCGTACACGCCCGCCTGATTTCCGGTCTGGGAGATCGCGCGACACTCGCCGCCGTCGTCGACATCGATCCGACCCGCGCCAAAACGCTGGCCGACCGCTATGGCGTGCCGGCCTACGCGTCGGCGGCCGAGGCCTACACGGCACAGCGCCTCGATCTTGCATCGGTTTGCGTGCCGAGCGCCTATCACTCACCGGTTGCAGTCGAGGCGCTCGAAGCCGGCCTCAATGTCATCATCGAAAAGCCCGTTGACGTCACGCTCGACGCGGCCGATCGGATAATCGCTGCCGAGAAAAAGAGCGGGCGCACTGTCTCGGTGATCAGCCAGCGGCGGTTCCAGCCCGTTGCATCCTATATCCACGAGGCCATCGCCCGCGGTGAACTGGGCCGCGTCACGTCGGGCACGGTGGAATCGGCCTTTTTCCGCTCGCAGGCCTATTACGACTCCGGGGACTGGCGCGGCACCATCGCTATCGATGGCGGTGGCGCGCTGATGAACCAGGGCATCCATGCGCTCGACCTGCTGATCTGGATGCTTGGCACGCCCGTATCGGTCGTCGCCCATACCCGCTGCCTCGCCCACCAGAACATCGAGGTCGAAGACGTCGCCGGTGCGCTGATTTCCTTCGAGAGCGGAGCCGTAGGCGTGCTCCTCGCCAGCACCGCGGCCTATCCCGGCCTGCCGGTGCGCCTGGCTGTGCACGGCGCAGGCGGGACTGCCGTTATGGAAAACGACCGTCTCGCCTACTTCAGCTCGACCACCGCGACAGCACCCGAGGCGGCGACTCTGACCGAGCGCGATGTGCCTGAAGGATGGAGCGAAGTCGATATGGCGCACCAGCGGCAATATCGCGATGTGCTCGAGGCGATCACCCAGGGCCGTCGCCCCGGGGTTACGACTGCGGAAGGCCGTCGCGCGCTGCAGACGGTATTGGCGGTCTATGAATCCGCGCGGACGGGCCAGCCCGTCGCGCTTTCGAACTGAGTGAGGTGACAAACATGAGCTACCGCATCGGCATCGTCGGCATCGAGAACAGCCACGCCCATGAGATCATCCGCTACCTCAACGTCGTCCAGCCGGCCGAGCTACCCATGCGGGTGACCGCACTGGTTGCCGGCACGCCCGAGCGCAATCGGGAGCTGGCGGAACTGGGCGGCATCGATACCATTGCCGTCTCCGCCCAGGAGCTTCTGGGCAAGGTGGACGCACTGATCGTGACCTCCCGCGACGGTGCGCTGCACCGCGACCTTGCCGTGCCCTTTTTGGAAAACGGCACGCCGGTCTGGGTCGACAAGCCCCTGGCGGCAAGCGTCACCGATGCCCGCGACATCATCGCCGCCGCCAAACGCGGAAACGCCCTGCTGACCTCGTCCTCCGCCCTGCGCTGGGTGAGCGACACGCAGGAGGTTGCCGACCAGCTCGGCACTATCGGCGATTTGCAAACTGTCACGCTCACCGGCCCCGCGGACCCCAAGTCCGAATATAGCGGTATTTTCTTTTACGGCATTCACCTCGCCGATGTGGCCCAACGCATGGTTCCAGGCATGCCGAACGACATCGACGTACAGGTGACACCCGGGGCCGTGATTGCGCGCTACCGCGCGGGCGACGTGCTGGTGACGCTCGAATTCATCCAGCCCGACACGACCGGACGCGTGCCCTTCCGGGTCACCGCGGTCGGGAGCCACGGTGTAATCAGCCGCGACATCGTATTGGGCGAGGATTACGTCCAGCCTGGAGTGAACGCCTTCGCGACAATGCTTGCTCAGCGTAAGCCTCCACTCTCCGACGACGCCCTCCTCGCCCCGATCGTCCTATTGGAGCATGTAAGGCTCGCGGAGGCGCAGGCGCGACGCCGCGAGACCTGATGCCGGTAGGGGATCGCCGTCGCTATTGATCGATCTGGGGCTCGACGAGTTTTGCGAGCTTGCGCAGGGATTCCTGCCAGCCGAGATAGCAGGCCTCGGCGGGGATCGCGTCCGGCACGTCCAGTTGCTCGATGTTGAGCTCGGTGCCGACAGACACGGCCTTCAAGTCCACCGTGACCTTCATCTCACCCGGCAGGTTGGGGTCATCGAACTTATCGATGTAGACGAGGCGCTTACCCGGAACGAGTTCCAGATAGGTGCCGCCAAAGGAATGGCTGTCACCCGTGGTGAAATTGCGGAACGACATTCTGTAATTGCCACCGACCTTCGCATCCAATTCATGGACGGTGGCGGTAAACCCATAGGGTGGAAGCCAGCTCGCCAGCGCATCAGGTTCGAGGAAGGCGCGATAAAGCTTCTCGGGCTTGGCGGCGATGACGCGGTGCAGGCGGATCGTGCTGGGCATGGATTGCTCCTGTGGTTCACTCGGGTTCTTCGATTGTCTCCTGGTGGGCGGCCTTCGGTCGCCCGATACTATAACGACGAACGGGCACCTGAGGATACGACAGCGCAGCGGAGCAAAACCGGAGCGCCGGCTCGATCCGCTATCGCCTCGGATATTCGGTGGCCCGCTCACGCTGGCTTTGCCGTGTCAACGGGCCTTAGCTGAGCCTGTCCATATGCGCCCGCGCCAGGCGCAGGCACTCTTGGAATGCCTCGAGATCCTGTAGCCGCCGATCGGGCGATACCTCGCGCCGAACCAGCACGCAGCCCAGTGCTTCGATGCCGCCGTCGAGCATCAGGTTGTCGACCATGCCGTGGTCTTCCAGCATCAGGCCATCACGGCCGCGCATGACGCCGCCGGCGTCCTTGCGGGTCGCACCGTGATAGAAATCCTCGGAGAGACGTTCGAAATAACCGCGCGTGGTATTGGTATAGCCAAAGGCCGGCTTGCGCAGCGCGCACATGAACCCGACCTCGAAGGCGGTGCCGATATCGGCGGAAATGCCGCGGAACGGGGTCAAGTTGGCGATCACCAGATCGGCGTCGCGCATCATGGCCTCATTGGCCGCGCTGATCTGGCAACCGAAGGCGAAGGGCGTCACGCCGGTCGGATCGAGCGCATCCTCGGCCATGGTGCTGGGGAAAAACCCGTGCTCCAGTGCCATTCTTCCCTTGAGCGCCATCTGCTCACTGCCATTGGGCAGGAACACTTCCGGGCCGGCGATATAGACCTTGTGGGTGGGCGTCATACCAGCTTCCCGTCGGCCAAAGCCGCCATGATCCAGTCTCGGTATTTATGATCCTTGTCGTTGATCTCGGGGATCACCTTGGAGGCTTCCGACATGAAGAAGTAATAGTCGCGGCCCATTTCCTGGCCCCGGCGGGTGTGCATGTCGAGCGCCACATCGGGGATTTCCGCCGCGCGCTCGCCCAGCTCCACCACGCGCTTGGCCCAATTGGTCATGTCGTCGCTGGTGCGATCCTTTTTGGAGGTCGTCAGCACGCGAATAGCGTGGACGGCGAAGAGGAAGCGGTCGCCGGTCGGGCGCGGATAGCGCTTGTGCTGCTGGTAGAGTGTTTCCACCAGCAGCGGGGCGTCGAGATTGCCGAAGCCGATATCCTCAACCGCGATAACGCAAAGGCGCGACCACAGCATTTCTTCCATTTCGGGGCTGGTGATGAACATCTCCCAGCCGAGCAGCAGCACGTTTTCGGTCATGCCGCGGCGCGTGCACTTTTGCAGCGCGGAAATCACCTCGTCGGCGGCGAAGCCGTTTTCGGTGGTGGTCCGCTGCCAGGGATCGGGGGGTTGCTGCACTTTGACCATGAGAATGGCTCCTGAGATAAAAGAGGTTATTGCCAGCGCGCTGCGACGCGCCGCTCGGCGGCCATGACCAGCCCGAAGCAGATCACGGCGGTGATGGTAGCGATAATCGAGGTGCCGAAGGCGCGCTCCATGGCGAAGCGTCCGGACGCCTCGCGGAACATGAAGCCCAGCCCCGATGTGCCCATCAGCAATTCGGCGAGAATAGCCGCAAGGATCGCTTCGGGCGCGGTGAGGCGCAGTGCGATCATCAGATTGGGCACGGCGGCAGGCAGCACCAGCCGCAGGAAGCGCTGGATGCGGCTGGCGCCGAACACCTTGAACAGATCGTCGCTGCCCGGGGGCAAGGCCCGCAGCCCTGCCCCGACAAAGACGAACGTTGGGAAGAATGCTGCGATAGCCACAATGGCGATCTCCGTGCGCATGTCGTAGCCCAAGAGGCGAGCGATGATCGGAATCAGCGCCACCACGGGCACGCAGGAAAAGATCAGCCCGAGCGGGGTCAAGAGCCCGTTGAGCAGGCGCGACGCCCAAGCCACCAGCGCCAGGAGAATGCCGCCGGCGAGGCCGAGGATCAGCCCAAGCAGCGCCACGATAAAGGTCTGCGCGGCGTTGGTCGCGTAGAGGCCGGGCGCCGAGGCAAGATCGAGGAAAACGCTGACCGGGCTGGGCAGCACGATGGCGTTCAGCCCCGAAATATTGACCCAGGCCTCCCACAGCACGAGGATGGCGATGACGCCCCAATAATTGGACAGGAAGGTGCCAAGGCCTTTGATCACGCCGCTCATTGGTAGCGTCCATAGGTGAGGCGTTCGACCAGACTCATCAGGCCGAACAGCGCGAGTGAAGAAGCGGTGACGATCAGCACCGCACTCCACAGCAGCGGAATCTGGAAATTCTGCATCGCCGAAACCATCAGCAGACCCAGCCCGCGCGAGGCGCCAAACCATTCGCCAACGATGGCGCCGATGAAGGCGACAGGAATGGCCAGCTTCATGCCCGAGACAATTGCCGGCAGTGCCGCGGGCAATTCCAGCCGCATAAAGCGGGTGACGGGGCTGGCGCCGAGCGCGGTGAAGACATCACGATGCGTCGCCGACGCCGCGTTGAGGCCGGACGTGGTGGCCACATAGATCATGTAGAACACGCCGAGCGCCGCAATCGAGGGCGGCGTGGCGTCACGATTGGCGGCGACCATGAACAGCGGCGCCAGGGCGACCAGTGGAATGGCGTGGATCACGGCGATCAGCCGATCGAGACCCGGCTTGAGGACGGCGACCACACGGCCGAGCATGGCTAGCGCAATGCCCGCGACGACGCCAAGCCCATAGCCGGTGATGACGGCGCTGAAGCTGGCCGTGATGGCGCGGCCGAACAGCGTCTGCTTGGACGGATCGGTGATGAAGGCCAGAACGTCGGTCAGGGGCGGCCAGGTGAGCCCGGCCAGCCGATAGACGCCGATAACCTGCCACATGCCAAGGAACAGACCGATCCCGACCAGCCCGAGCATGAAGCGCTGCAACCCGTCGGATCGCGCCGTCATTCCGCCTCGCCCTCCGGTTCCAGCGCCAGGGTGAGCTCGTCCACCAGTTGGTGGAACGCTGGGTCGCGCATCACCGAAGGCTTGCGCGGCCGCTCGAACGGCACGGTAATATCGCGGATGATGCGCCCCGGGCGGCCACTCATGACGATGACGCGATCCGCAAGGAACAGCGCCTCGTCCACCGAATGGGTGACCAGCAGTGTCGTGATCCGCTGCGCGCTCCAGATGCGCTGCAGCTCCACGTTCATCTGCCGCCGCGTCACCGCATCGAGCGCGCCGAATGGTTCGTCGAGCAGCAAAACTTCGGGTTGCAGCGCCAAAGCGCGGGCAATCGAAGCGCGTTGGCGCATGCCGCCCGAGAGCTGGCGCGGGCGAGCCTTTTCGAAGCCCGAAAGACCAACCAGCCGGATCAACTCCTCGACCCGCGCCGTATCGACTTTCTTGCCGGCGACCTGGAACGGCAGCGCCACATTGGCACGGACATCAAGCCAGGGCAGCAGCGCATGATCCTGGAAGGCGACGCCCAGCCGGTGCGAACGGCTCAGCGCTTGCGGATCGGCGCCTTCGATGCTGACGCGACCGCTGCTGGGCGCTTCCAGCGCCGCAACCAGCCGCAGGATTGTGCTCTTGCCGCACCCGGATGGGCCGAGCAGGGCGACAAACTCCCCCTTGCCGATGGAAAGATCGATATCCGACAGGGCGGTAAATTGCTTGCCGCCATCCAGCGCAAAGCTTTTGCCGACATGCTCGAGCCGAATGGCTGGGACCGTCATAAGCATTCCAGTTACATGCAGAAAAAGGGTGGGGTGAAGGGGACTAGTCCCCTTCAAAACCCCCTTTATTTGATCGCGGCGAGCGCTTCCTCAAGCGGCCCCAGATCGACGATCTGCTCGGTTGGCGGCATGGTGGTGATGCCGGCCGACTTGGCAATTTCGGCGATGGTGGTCTGCACCACGGCGGTGTCGAACCAGAACGGACCGGGTGCGCCCGCAGCCTGAATCAGCGGCTGTCCGAGTTCGTTCTGTCGGATCTGCTGGGCCAGTTCGAGGCCGAAATCGGCGCCGTATTTGTCGACGATCAACTGGGCGGCGACCTTGGGGTCCTTGCCGTTCTCGATCCAGCCACGCACCAGGGCCTTGAGATAACCCACGACCAGCGGGCGGTTCTCGGCGACGTATTTCTTGTCGGCGATGATGATGCCCGCCGGGGTGGCATAGCCCAAGTCCGCCATCAACGTGACGAAGAAATCCGTATCGCGCTTGAGGCCCATATTCTCCAGCGTGATCGGCTGGTTGGTGGCGAAGGCGAAATAGGCGTCGCCATCGCCCGCGACCAGCGGCTCGGGCGAGAAGCCCGTCGGCACCAGCGTATAGTCAAGCGGCAGGCCGGCCTTGTTGAGGATGAAGTCCACGGTATTCTTGTCGGCCGGCATCTGGTTGAGAATGCGGATGCCAACCAAGTCCTTGGGCTCCTTGACCGGATGCTGGGCCAGCGAGATCAACGCGGCCGGGCTGATCGGGAAGGCGGAGCCGAGCACGACGAAGTCATTGCCCTTGTTTACCGCCTCAAGGAACGGAATCCAGTCGCCGCCGGCAAATTGCGCATCGCCGGCCGAGAGCGACACCAGCACGCCCGGAGCGTTCGGACCGCCCGGAGTGTAGTGGATATCGATGCCTTCTTCGGCGAAATAGCCGTTTTCGATGGCGATCCACAGGCCGGCATATTCGGCATTAGGGATCCAGCCCAGTGCGGTGGTGACCGGCGTCAGCGTCTGACCAACAGCCCAGCCAGGAATGCTCATGGCTAGGCCGGCACCGGCTATGCTGATCAGCATGTCCCGGCGAGTGAGGGAAAAGGATGGCAGCTTCGTCATTTGCGGGTACGCTCCTTGCCTACGAAATCGGGACATTCGCCGTGGGTGCCGGCGCCGTTTCCCTGGATATGTTATTTTTGTTACAAGCAACGTTATCAGATGTAACAATACATTCAATCGGCAATGAGGATGATTTTGGCAAAAAATTATAGCCGCCTAAAAAATGGGCTCCCCGCACAAACTCTAGTGGCCGAACGGATCGCGACGCACTATCCCAAGCTGTCGGCGGCGTTGCGGCAGTTCGCCGATTTCGTGCTGGCCGAGCCCCTGCAACTGGCGCGAATGAGCATCCATGAGGCGGTGGAAACGGTGGGGGTTTCGGTGGCCACTGCCAATCGCTTCGCCACCACCATCGGCTTTGCCGGTTATGCGGATTTCCGCAACGAGCTGATCCGCGGATTTGAGAAGCTGTTCGCGCCGGTTGAAAGGCTCAAGCAGAAGCTGGCCGAAGGCGCGAGTACCCAGGACGTGATGATCGCCTCGCTGCGCGAGGACATTGCCAATATCGAAGCCACCATCGCCAAGCTGACCCCCGACAAGACCGAGCGGGCGGTGGAGATGATCGTCAAGGCCAAGCGCATCTTCATCGTCGGCTTCGAGAATGCCGCCAGCCTCGCCAATATCCTGGCCGTGGGGATCGAGCTGACGGGGGGCAACGCGCGCACCATCGAAAATGGCGGAGGCACGGTCGGCGCCGCCCGGCAATTGTTCAAATTCGGCCCCGACGACCTGGTGATCGCCATCGCCTTCTCGCTCTATATGCGCGACACCGTGGTGGTCACCCGCCACGCCAAGCGCCACGGCATTCCGGTGCTGGCCATCACCGATCACCTCAATTCGCCGCTGGCGGCGGCCGGAGACCTGACTCTGTTTGTCGAGGCCTACCACGAATACAATCCACCGTCGGACACCGCGATCCTGGCGTTAATCGAGGCGCTGGTGGCAGCAGTTGCCAGTCGTGTACCCAATGCGGTGGAGGTGGTGGAGAGCTTCGCAGCTTTCTCCTATCCTTGGATGATGAGCACCGATCCGGATTGGTCGCCACTGAAGGGGTGAGCCTGTCCCCTCTCAGCGCGTTTCGACAAATTTCTCGAAAATGCCATTGAGTCCGGACGCGCTCTGGCCCAGCGGCCCGAACGATCCGCCCTTGATAGCCGTGGCCGCCGCAATGGTCGCCGCCCAGCCGACCGACGCCAGCGAGCCACCGACGCTCAGGCGCCGCACGCCAAGATCGCCCATCTCGGCCACGGTCCAGGCTGGGTCCCAGACCAGTACATTGAGAGGCTTGGGCGCCACGGCCCGCACCATGGTGACGATGGCCTCCTTGCTGGCGACGCCGGGCGCATAAAGACAATCGGCACCCGCATCGGCGAACGCCACCAGCTTGTCGATGGCCGGCGTCAACGCCTCCGAGTTGATCAGCAAGCCTTCCGTACGAGCGACCAAAAGCACATCCTTGCCCGACTGGTCGATCGCCAACCGCGCGGCCTTGAGCCGTTCAAGCGCCGTCGTCATGTCATAAAGCCCGCCATTGTCCACATCCCGATCCTCGATCGATAATCCCGCGATCCCGGTCGCGATGACCAGCCGCACATTGTCGGCCACGCCTTCGATAGTGTTCGAAAAACCCGCCTCGAAGTCAGCATTGACCGGTAGATCGACCGCCGCGCTCATCGCCTGTAAATGCGCAAGCACATCGTCCCGCGTTGTCGCGTAATCCGGCCGCCCCATCGTCCAGGCATAACCGCTACTGGTCGACGCCAGCGCGCTGAACCCCAGATGCTGCAGCATGCGCGCACTACCCACATCCCACGGATTCGGCAGCACAAAGCATCCCTCGCGATGCAACGCCCGGAACGCTGCCCGCTTCTCTTCGGTCGTACGGCTCATTGAGACTCTCCGGTAGGATTCGGCACTATCGGGATTTTATCCTCTCGCACAGCTTCCCGCCATTTGAGAGATCGCCGGCAGTGCCTCTCGCTTTATGCCTGGTCAAACATTGGCAACGATGCGCAAAAGGCTTACGGCACTGAAAGCGGCAACCAGCACCCGCCGCGCGAGCCGCATGGAAACCCGTCTATGAGCGATCCGGTTCATAATCCCCTGTCCGGACCGGACGCCGAATTCGCCGCCTTGCTGACGAGCATCCGCGCCTGCCGCATCTGCCGCGACACGCCCCGCTTCGGCCAGCCACTGCCGCACGAGCCGCGCCCGGTGATTCAGGCGTCGCCCCAGGCACGGATCTGCATTGTCGGCCAGGCGCCCGGCGCGCGAGTACACGCGTCAGGCCGTCCATTCACCGACGCCTCCGGCGATCGCCTGCGGGACTGGCTCGGCATCGGCGAAGCCGATTTCTACGATGCGGAAAAGGTCGCGCTTATTCCCATGGGCTTCTGCTTTCCCGGAAACGACACCAAGGGCGGCGACCTGCCGCCGCGGCGCGAATGCGCGCCGGCATGGCATGACACCGTCTTTGCCCATTTGCCGAATATTGAGCTGATGCTGCTCGTCGGCCAATATGCGCAACGCTCACGCCTCGACCGTACGGACACCTCCGGCGGGTTGACGCGCACCGTGCAGGAATGGCGGCAAATCTATCACCGCCCCGGACCACCCCGAACCATCCCTTTGCCGCACCCATCCTGGCGCAATAGCGGCTGGCTCAAGCAGAATGCCTGGTTCGAAGCCGAACTCCTGCCGGTCCTGCGCGCCGATATCGCAGGACTTCTCGGCTAAGCGCGCGCCATCTCTCCGGCGTCCAGCGCTTCCCGAAGCTCGCGATAGGCGCTGACCAGCCGAGCCAGCGGGAAGGCACGGTTCAGGCCGCTGGGATTGGGCAGCACCCACACGACCGCGCCTCCGAACCGTTCACTCTGCCGCCCCCAGAGCACATCCTTTTTGCCAGAGATCGCCCCATATGCAGCCTTGCCGAGGAAGGCCAGCACTATAGGCCGATAGGTCTCGATCTTGGCTCGCTGGCCTCCGTCCTCCTGCTCCTGGCTCCTGCGGCTGGCCTCTTCGCTCCGTTTGAGAGCCTCCGTCCGATGGCCGAGCGGGTGTGCTGGGGGGCCGGGTTGTTTCCCGGGAGCGCGGCAGCGGCTGAGGAGGCTGTCGCTTTCCCTTGCCTGTTCCAAGGTGGAATGCGTTGGCAAGAATCGTCCGGAAAACGCAAAAACCCCCAGTCATTACTGACTGGGGGTTTTGTGTTTCGACATTGATTATGAGACTTCATACGTTTTTGGCAGACCTTGCAGCGACCTACTCTCCCAAGCCTTGAGACTTAGTACCATTGGCGCAGAGGAATTTGACGGTCGAGTTCGGGATGGGATCGGGTCTTGGGCTCCTCGC
>NZ_JAQGJM010000039.1 GCF_028290625.1 Devosia sp. | reverse complement strand
CAGCAGAAAACCCTTCATGTCGATTTTGCGCGGCGCATTGCGGATAGTCTCGGGCAGGAACTTGCTGACCAGCAGCACGCCCAGAACGCCGATCGGCACATTGATCAGGAAAATCCAGTGCCAGCTGAGATAGGTCGTGAGGAACCCGCCGAATGGCGGCCCGACGATGGGCCCGATCAGCCCGGGAATCGTCAGCCAGGCCATGGCATTGACCAGGTCATGCCGGGGCGTCGCCCGCACCAGAACCAGCCGCGCCACGGGCGTCATCATGGCCCCGCCCATGCCCTGCAGGAACCGCGCGCCCACAAAGGCAAACAGCGAGTTGGAAAAGGCACAGGCCAGCGAGCCCAGCACGAAGACGATCATCGCTACCCGGAACACGTTGCGCGAGCCGAAGCGGTCGGCCATCCACGAGCTGATCGGGATAAAGATCGCCAGCGCCACCAGATACGCCGTCAGCGCCAACTTCAGCGAAATCGGGTCGGTATGGATGTCCTTGGCGATGGCGTTGAGCGAGGTGGCGATCACGGTGGAATCCATGTTCTCCATGAACAGGGATGTCGCCAGGATCAGCGGCGTCAGCCGAAGCGCCAGTTTCGATGGGCGTCTTGCGGCGTCGTCCACACCGTCCGTGGCCTGCTCCGAAGTCGTGATTGCCATGGTTTCACTCCTTCGCAAGGGCGACGGCATTGTGGCCCGAAACATTGCTGCCCGCGTCGGCCGGCAGCAGCAGGTAAATGATACCGGCACAGGCGCTGAGCCCGCCGACCACGAAAAACGCCACCTGGAAATCGATCAGGCTCAGATGGCGCCCATGGAACAGCCCGCTCACTTCCAGGATCGCGCCGGCAATCGCCACGCCCATGGCGATGCTGATCTGCTGGGCCACCGCCACGATCGCCGTGGCCTGGCTGGCTTCGTCATTGTCCACATCGGCATAGCCCAGGGCATTGGAGCCGGTGAAGAATACCGAGCGCAGGATGCCGCCCACCAGCAGCACGGTCATCATCACCGGTATCGAGGTTTCGGCGGTGAACAGGCCCTGCGCCGCGATCAGCAGCCCGCCAAAGATCGAGGCGAAACCCAGGACGCGCGGAAAGCCGAACCGCGCATAGACGCGCTCGGCAATGAACTTGGAGGCGATGGCGCCGATGGCCGAAACGAAGGTGATGCTGCCCGATTGCAGTGGGCTGAGGCCGAACCCCAGTTGCAGCATCAGCGGCAGCAGGAACGGGACCGCGCCGACGCCGATGCGGAACAGCGAGCCCCCGGTAATGCCGGTGCGAAACAACCGATGACGCAACAGGGCCGGATCGAGAAGGGGAAATTCCGTTCGCTTGGCATGCAGGTAATAAAGGATCGCCGAGGTGACCCCGACCGCCAGCGTCAGATAGCCATAGATGATCGGCAACGCCGGCAGGCTGACCACCGACAGGCCGAACACCGTGCCG
This sequence comes from Devosia sp., assembly GCF_028290625.1. Lineage (GTDB taxonomy): Bacteria > Pseudomonadota > Alphaproteobacteria > Rhizobiales > Devosiaceae > Devosia. The sequence goes on along the minus strand of NZ_JAQGJM010000039.1, from coordinate 79,662 downwards.
GCAAAGGCAAAGCTGGCGAGGATGAACCCGATCACGTCGATCGGGCGTGGATTGCGTTCGTCGGGGACCTTGAGGAAGATACCGGCCAGGATGATACCCGCCACGCCGATCGGAATATTGATCCAGAAAATCCAGTGCCAGCTCAAATAGGTGGTCAGAAACCCGCCCAGTAGCGGCCCCGTCACTGGCCCCAGCAGCGCCGGCACGGTCAGCCAGGCCATGGCCGATACCAGCTCGTTGCGGGGCGTCGAGCGCACCAGCAGCAGGCGTCCCACCGGCGTCATCATCGATGCGCCGAGGCCTTGGAAGAAGCGCGAGACCACGAAAGTTTCGAGCGAAAACGAGAAAGCGCAGGCCACCGAACCCAGCATGAACACGAAGATCGCCAGCCGGAAAATGTTCTTGGCGCCGAAACGGTCCGCCATCCAGCCGCTGATCGGAATGAAAATGGCCAGCGACACGAAATACGATGTCAGCGCCAGCTTCAGCGAAATCGGCTCGGTGCCGATGTCTGTAGCAATGGCCGGCAGGGAGGTGGCAATGACGGTGGAGTCCATCTGTTCCATGAACAGAGCGACGGCCAAAATGAGCGGAGTAACGCGGATCACGGAAAATACCGGGGAATCGAAGGGACGGTTGAGGGAACAACCAAAACGAGTATGTACCTAACTATCCCTCCTGCAACCAGAAAGCCATCTTGTATGGTAGGATTTCCGCGTGGTGGAAGCCTTTTGGCCACTTTTCGCCGCGCAACCCAGCCACGCGCCGGCGCATAGCCGCGATGACTATGCAAAGCCTGGTCGCGGTGCTAATGACCCTCGCCAACCTGAACCCGGCGATGAGTCTTCCGCCCGGTTCATGCATCCAACATTTCTGACTTGATCAGAAGGCACGGAAGGGTCTGGCCTTGGCAAAGATTATCACCACTATCACCGGCGACTACGCGCTGACCTTCGATGACGTGCTGCTGCAGCCGGCGCGTTCCGACGTGCTGCCGGGCGAGACCGATATAGCCACTTACGTCACCAAGGATATCGCGCTCAACTTGCCGATCCTGTCCTCGGCGATGGACACCGTCACCGAAAGCGCCATGGCCATCGCCATGGCCCAGGCCGGCGGCCTTGGCGTCATCCATAAGAACCTCACCGCCAGCGAGCAGGCCGAACAGGTCCGCATGGTCAAGAGCTTCGAGAGCGGCATGGTGGTCAACCCCATCACCATCGGCCCTGATGCGACCCTCGCCGACGCGCTCTCACTCATGCAGCTCAACCGCATTTCCGGCATTCCCGTCGTCGAAAACGGCGGCACCGGCGGCCGTGCCATCGGCAAGCTGGTCGGCATTCTCACCAATCGCGACGTCCGCTTCGCCTCCAATCCCGGCCAGCGCATCGCCGAGCTGATGACCCACGAAAACCTCGTCACCGTGCGCGACGGCGTCTCCAAGGACGAAGCCAAGATGCTGCTGCATAAGCATCGCATCGAAAAGCTGCTCGTCATCGACAACGACTATCGCTGCGTCGGCCTGATCACCGTCAAGGATATCGAAAAGGCCCAGCTCAACCCCAATGCCGTCAAGGATGCCCAGGGACGCCTCCGCGTTGCAGCCGCCTCCACCGTCGGCGACCAGGGCTTTGAGCGCTCCCTGGCGCTCATCGATGCGGGCGTCGATCTCCTGGTCATCGACACCGCCCACGGTCACTCGGTGCGCGTCGCCGAGGCCGTCGAGCGCATCAAGCGCGAGAGCAATTCCACCCGTATCGTCGCCGGCAATGTCGCCACCGCCGAAGCCGTCAAGGCGCTGATCGACGCCGGCGCGGATAGCATCAAGGTCGGCATCGGCCCCGGCTCGATCTGCACCACCCGCATCGTCGCCGGCGTCGGCGTCCCCCAGCTCGCGGCCGTCATGGCTTGCGCGGAAGAGGGCGCCAAGCAGGGTGTTCCGGTCATCGCCGACGGCGGAATCAAATTCTCCGGCGACATGGCTAAGGCCTTGGCCGGCGGCGCTTCCTGCGTCATGGTCGGCTCGCTTTTGGCCGGCACGGACGAAGCGCCCGGCGAGGTCTATCTCCACCAGGGCCGCTCCTACAAATCCTACCGCGGCATGGGCTCCGTCGGCGCCATGGGGTCCGGCTCCGCCGACCGCTACTTCCAGCAGGATGTCCGCGACCAGCTCAAACTGGTTCCCGAAGGCATCGAAGGCCAAGTGCCCTACAAGGGCGCCGCCGGTGCCGTCCTCCACCAGCTCGCCGGCGGCCTCCGCGCCGCCATGGGCTATACCGGCGCCCATAACCTGCAAGACTTCCGCGACAACTCCGTCTTCGTCAAAATCTCCGGTGCCGCATTGAGCGAAAGCCACGTCCACGATGTGACCATTACCCGCGAGGCACCGAACTACCGCAGCGGACGGTAGGGTACATCGCCCTCCACGTACTCGGTGTCATACCGGCGCAGGCCGATACCCATCTCGAGATGTTGCCCCAGCCGCAAGGCCGCGGTGACGGCCACACGATCTCAGGATGGGCCCCGGCGAAATACTACACCTGCGCCGGGGTGACACCGTGGGCGGGACGCGATTTTCGATCTATCCGCTTTCTCCCCACCCCCAAAACTGCGCGCATACTCCCTCCCACATCACCCACACCAGCGGGACCGCGACGAACGGTCCGTGGGGAGCAGATGGGGAGCATGGGGTCGCCCAGGCTCAGGCGTGGATCGCTGACAACCAGCCGGATGACGGCCTGACTGCATCGGACCACTTGTCCCAGGCAGCCGGGCCGGAGCATCCAATCCGAAAGGGCGGCTGCTCGATGCGCGCGCCAAAAGACCCATCGTTATGCGGCGAGACGCTGTCTCCCCATTCTACAAAACTCATGAGGCACGTCTCGCCGCATGCCGCTTTCGCCCTCAACCGCCCGGCCCCCCGCGTGGCGCTTTCGCACGGCCGTCGGAACCTATTGCTCTACAACCCCTTAGCCCCAGATCCCGACTCTCCCCCGGAGCTTCACCATGCCGCTGACCGCCAAGCTCCTCGTCCTGGCGATCGCCACTCAGGCGCTCCTCACCGTCGTCATCCTGCTCCTGATGGGCCGCGAGCGTGTTCCCCGCGTCATGTCCGGTGAAATCCGCTGGCAGGACATTGCCGTCGACCGCACCGCCTATCCGCTGCGCGCCCGGCTGCTCTCCAACAATTTCGACAACCAGTTCCAGCTCCCCGTCTTGTTCTACGTCGTGGCCTTGCTCGCGCTCTGGTCCGGCAGCATCGGCTGGGTCGAGGTTATCCTGGCCTGGCTGTTCGTCGTCCTGCGTTACGTCCATGCCGCCATCCACATCACCACCAACAGCCTGCTTCCGCGCTTTGGGGCCTATGCGGCCGGCATGGTGGTTCTCTGTGTCTTCTGGCTTTGGGTCGTTGGCCGCGTGCTGCTTTTGCCGTAAGGCTAGCGCGAATCCTTTCCGCGGTGCCCCATGAAGCCGATCCTGCGTATCGACACCATTTTTGTCCCCGCCATCGATACCGCGGCGGCCGCCGCCTGGTATGCCCGCGTCTTCGACATGGTCGAAGTCTTCCGGTCCGGCGAGTACATCGGCCTGCGTGTCACCGGCGCTCCGCGTAACAGCACTGCCCTGACCCTGAACCCGGTCGAACGCATCGATCCTGCGGCCCAGGTGGCTTTCAACTTCTACACTCAGGACCCCGACGCGCTGCGCGAGCGCCTGCTCGCCGAGAGCGCCGAAGTCACCCCGATCACCGACGAGGAAGGCATGCGCTGGTTCGATTTTGTCGATTTCAGCGGCAACCGCGTCAATATCTGTCATTTCGCCGGAGGCGAATAATGCGTCTTCCCGGTCGTCTCTCCGCTGCAATCGACGTGCTCACCGAAGTCGAAACCCGCAAGCGGCCCGTCTCCGAAGCGCTGAAGTCGTGGGGCCTGGCCAACCGGTTCGCCGGGGCCGGCGACCGTGCCGCCATCGGCAATCTGGTCTACGACGCGCTGCGCCGCCGCGCCTCCCATGCCGCGCTGATGGGCGAAGACACCCCGCGCGCTCTGATCCTCGCCGTCGCCGTCCGTGATTGGGATGAGGACACCGTCGCCCTCAATGCCAGCTTCACCGCCGATGCCCATGGCCCCGCGCCAATGACCGACGAGGAAATCGCCCGCGTCACCGGCCAATTGAACGACGATACGCCGGGTCACATCCTCGCTGATGTCCCCGAATGGCTCGCGCCATCGCTGCAGCGCGCCTTTGGCGACAACTGGATCGCCGAAGGCCAAGCGATGACTGGCCGCCCCTCGCTCGATCTACGCGTCAACACGCTGAAATCCCAGCCTGAGCGCGTCCTGAAATCGCTCGCGCGTTTCACCCCCCGCGTCACCGCCATTGCGCCTAATGGCGTCACCATGCCCGCCGGTCCGGGCGATGCCCGCACCCCCAACGTCACCACCGACGAGGGCTACCTCAAGGGCTGGTTCGAGGTGCAGGATCAGGGGAGCCAGATCGTTGCCGCTTTGGCCGGCGCCAAGCCCGGCGAACAAGTGCTCGATCTCTGTGCCGGGGCAGGGGGCAAGACCCTCGCGCTTGCCGCCGCCATGGCCAACAAGGGCCAGATTTTCGCGTATGACAGCGACCGCAACCGCCTTGCGCCCATCTACGATCGCCTCAAGCGCAACGGCGCCCGTAACGTGCAGGTCCGCGCGCCAGCGCCCGGCGCCCTCGACGATCTCGTCGGCAAGATGGATCGTGTGCTGATCGATGCGCCCTGCACCGGCACCGGCACCTGGCGCCGCCGTCCCGACACCAAATGGAAGCTGACCCCCGAACTGCTGGCCACCCGCACCGCCGAGCAGTCCGCCATCCTCGAAGAGGGCGCCCGCTTCCTCAAGCCCGGCGGCGTGCTCGCCTACATCACCTGCTCGATCCTGCCCGAGGAAAACGACGACCGCATCGCCGCCTTCCTTGCTGCGCACCCCGAGTTTGTGTCGCTGTCACCCGAAACCCTCTGGCAATCCGCCTTCGCCGCCGACCTGCCCGAGGACCTCGCCACCGCCGGCTCCGGCATCTCCCTGACGCCGCGCCTGACCGGCACGGATGGATTCTATTTCAACGCCTTAACGCGGACTGCTTAAGCTTATTTTGCACACCCACGGCGTCATTCCCGCGAAAGCGGGAACCCATTCTTCGTCGTTTGCGACCGGTCAGAATAGTTTCCCGCTTTCGCGGGAATGACGCCGGGAAACATACTCCGGTCAAACTCCTCAACCTCGTTCGCTCCTACCCACTCCAGCCCTCTTGCCCAACTTATCACCGGCCGCTCCAGCCTGCGGTAGGATAGATCGGCAACAAGGATGGCAATGCCGATGACCACCAGTGACCCGAAAACAAACCGCCCCGGATCGGCCGGCGCATCGGGAAACCACCACAGCTTAGCCAGTTCGATCACCAGGTAGTGCCAGACGTAAATTCCGAACGAAATCTGGGCCAGATAGCGCACCACGCGATTATCCAGCACACGACCGATCAGTACCGTCGATGGCGTCACCGCCAGCACCGCCCCCAGCGCCAGCGGCAACCAGGGAAAGGCGTAAGGCACATCGAGAACTCCAAAGCTCTCGACGCTCCCACCCAGAAACGACTGCCAGATCGCCCAGCCTGTCGCTGCCAGCGCCAGCAGTGACAGCGCGTCGAACGCCCAACTGCGATACCGCGCCAGCCGCACCTGCAGCCCGCCCGCCAGCGCGCCCACGGCAAAAATGACAAACATCGAGAACGGATTGATCCGCGGCATCCACGCCTTGGCGCCGCCCTGCATACCATGGTCCCAGCCGGCATCGACCTGATCCACCTGCACCAGGTTGACGAACAGCCAATGCGCCCCCAGCGCCAGCGCGATCACCCCGAGCCACAACGCCAACAGCAGCAACACGCTACGCACCCGCCGCGCCACCAGATACAGCAGCCCGAATCCCAGCGGTAGCAGCACATAGGCCGTCACCTCGAACCCAATCGACCACAGCGGCCCGTTGAGTTCCACCGGAAACAGCGTCGTCCAATGCCAGTCGCTGACCAGCAGCAACCCTGCGCCATAACGCAGCCACAGCCAGCCATCCAGCGGAAAGCCGAACACCGAGAACGACAGCACGAACGTCGCCGTCAGCGCCAGCCAGAACCCCGGAATAATCCTCGCCCCCCGGCGCAGCGCGTACACTTTCAGCGACGGCATCCTCTCGCCCCGCTCCAGCGCCTGCCAGAACGGCCGCGCCAGCAAAAACCCGGAAAGGACGAAAAACATCGCCACGCCCAGGCCGCCGATCACCCCAAAAATCCGCATCCAGCCGAGAACGGAAAAATCCCCCGAAAACCCCATTCGCTGCACCAGATGGTGGAACACCACCACAAAGCACGCACATGCCCGCACGAAATCGGCACCCAGCAAGCGGCGGTCGGCGTTCATAGAGCATCCTTCGGTTCAGCGCGGCGCGACGCTAGGCGAAAGGGCGGCAAAGTCAAATCGCGCAGACCCGCAATGCGCCGGAGCGCTTGCGCAAAACCGCCTCCAGCGCTAAAGCCTCGCCATGACAGCACATGACGAATCTGCCCGCGTGGCACCCGATAGCATCCTGATCGTCGATTTTGGCTCGCAGGTCACCCAGCTCATCGCTCGCCGCGTTCGCGAGACCGGCGTCTACTGCGAAATCCACCCGTTCAACAAGGCCAGCGAGGCCTTCGCGGCGCTCCAGCCCAAGGGCGTCATCTTCTCCGGCGGCCCCGCCTCGGTCACCGAGCCGGGCAGCCCGCGCGCCCCGCAGGAAATCATCGATTCCGGCCTGCCGATCCTGGCCATCTGCTACGGCCAGCAGACCTTCTGCCTGCAACTCGGCGGCGTCGTCGAAGGCGGCCACCATCGCGAGTTCGGCCGTGCCGATGTCGAAATCCTTGAGCCCAGCGCGCTCTATGAGGGCGTCTGGGAAGTCGGCGGCAAATATCCCGTCTGGATGAGCCACGGCGACCGCGTCACTCAGCTCCCCGAGGGTTTCAAGGTCGCGGCGACCTCGCCCAATGCCCCTTTCGCCATCGCCACCGACGAAGTCCGCAAGCGCTACACCACAATGTTCCACCCCGAAGTGGTGCACACCCCCGACGGCGGCCGCCTGCTGGCCAACTTCGTGCACAACATCGTTGGCCTCAAAGCCGATTGGAACATGGCCGCTTACCGCCAGAAGATGATCGAGAAGATCCGCGACCAAGTCGGCTCTGAGCGCGTCATCTGTGGCCTGTCCGGCGGCGTCGATTCCTCCGTCGCGGCCGTGCTGATCCACGAAGCCATCGGCAGCCAGCTCACCTGCATCTATGTCGATCACGGCCTGATGCGGCTCAACGAAAGCGAACAGGTCGTCACCATGTTCCGCGATCAGTACAATATCCCGCTGGTCCACGTTGACGCGTCCGAAGTCTTCCTGCGCGAACTTGACGGCCAGTCCGACCCCGAAACCAAGCGCAAGATCATCGGCCGCTTGTTCATCGAAACCTTCGAGGCCGAGGCCAAGAAGCTCGGCGGCGCCAAGTTCCTCGCCCAGGGCACGCTCTATCCCGACGTGATCGAGAGCGTCTCCTTCACCGGCGGCCCCTCGGTCACCATCAAGTCGCACCACAATGTCGGCGGCCTCCCCGAACGCATGAACATGCAATTGGTCGAGCCCCTGCGCGAGCTCTTCAAGGACGAGGTCCGCGCCCTGGGCCGCGAGCTTGGCCTGCCCGAAAGCTTCATCGGCCGCCACCCATTCCCCGGCCCGGGCCTGGCCATCCGCTGCCCCGGCGGCATCACGCCCGAAAAGCTCGATATCCTGCGCCGCGCCGACGCCATCTATCTCGATGAAATCCGCAAGTCCGGCCAGTACGACAAAATCTGGCAGGCCTTCGCCGTCCTGCTTCCGGTCCAGACAGTCGGCGTCATGGGCGATGGCCGCACCTACGAATTCGTCTGCGCCCTGCGTGCTGTCACCTCCGTCGATGGCATGACCGCCGATTTCTACCAGTTCGACATGAACTTCCTCGGCCGCACCGCCACCCGCATCATCAACGAAGTCCGCGGCATCAACCGCGTCGTCTACGACGTCACCAGCAAACCCCCCGGCACCATCGAGTGGGAGTAGCGGAGAAACGGCGCCAATAGCGTAGTTTCGGCGGTTCTCGCTCCTTCAGTCTGGCCAGATTGATGCGTTTTCGGCGAACCGCCAGCAAGTCTGCCGCGTGGAGCAGACCGATCCCACCGAAGCGTCACACTTCGTATCATACCGGCAGTGCGATACCGCTGTATCGGCTGCAGACATCGAAGAGTTGCGTTTGCAAGTGCTCGTCTCTGGCCTCGGGATTCGGCTCCAGAGGTTGCAAATGGAAGAAATACCGGCCTGTCACCTGCGCAAAGTGATCGGAACTTGCCGCCAGCCAGGCTTGCGTGACACATGCCTTGTCGATGTCATCCGGTGCGCTCGGTCGGCCCAATGCGTTCACCTGCTCGGCGACAATTCGCGCGCCAGCAATAGTGGTGAGGTCGCCGATCACAGAACATCGAACATGCATGCAAGCACTGGAGTTACAGGCCAGGTCGGCGGAGTTCTCGCACGCGCTCTTCTTGGCAACGATGGCGGAGTGGGGGTGGTCATCCGCGATGCCAATAAGCTGCTATCTCATTTAGTCATCGCAACATCGAATAAGTCTATTTGTCACGGTTGCGCAGGCGCGACATGGTTGTGCCCAGGGAGACTAACCGGGACATCGCTGTGGACTACGTTCGCTTTGGCCAGACGGGCCTGAAGACATCATCACTTTGCCTCGGCACCATGGGCATTGGCTCTTCCAAATGGAAGGGCTGGGTGCTGGACGAGGATCGCTCCGTGCCGATCCTCAAGGCGGCGCTCGACGCTGGGATCAATTTTTTCGATATGGCGGACTGGTACTCGACCGGGCTCAACGAGCGCGTGGTCGGCCGGACGCTGCTGTCGCTGACCGAACGCGGGAAACTGGTGCTGGCCACCAAGGCATTCTACCCGATGAGCAACGACCCCAATGACAAAGGTCTATCACGCAAGCATCTGCTGGCATCGATCGACAAATCGTTGCGCCAGATGGGGACGGACTATGTCGATCTCTATGTCGTGCACGCCTTTGATCCGGAGACCCCGATCGAGGAAACCATGCGGGCCCTGCATGACATCGTGGTGGCCGGCAAGGCGCGCTATATCGGCGCCTCGACCATGTATGCCTGGCAGTTCGCCAAGATGAACCACGTGGCCGAGAAGAACGGCTGGACGCGCTTCGTCAACATGCAGTGCCAGTATTCGCTGCTCTACCGTGAGGAAGAGCGCGAGATGATGCCCTATTGTCAGGAAGACGGCATCGCTGTGACCACTTTCTCGCCCTTGGCCCGCGGCTACCTGGCCGGCGGCGGCACCGCCTCGCGCGCCGCTTTCGACCCCTATCTTGACTGGTTCGGCGACGCCATCGACCAGGAGATTGCCAATCGCGTCAACCAGGTGGCGCGTCAGCGCGGCGTCTCGCCCAGCCAGATCGCGCAGGCCTGGGTGATCGGCTCGGGCAACAGCACCGTGCCGCTGATCGGCGCTGAAAATGCCGAGCAGGTAGCAGCCGCCATCGCGGCGGCCAGCATAGTGCTCAGCGCCGAGGAGCGGGGCCTCCTTGAGGAGCCCTATCGACCACGCGACGTCATCAACGACTACAATCCCCTGCGTCGGGCGCGCGGGTTGGCACCGTCGCCAGCCGCGCCGCTGGCGGCCAATTCCTGAACCGGAGAATGAACGTGCTCTATATCGGCGAAGGTTTTGAGGGTTCTGGCCCCAACGCGGCGCACATCAACCTCTATATCGGCCCCAAGACCGGTCCCATAGCTGGCGCCGTCGCGACGGCAGCGGCCAGTCCGGGGCCTGGCCATCTGCCATTCCAGGCCATCCTGAAGCCCAATCTGCCGGCCAAGCCGGTAACGCTGTTCATCGCCAAGGCGGTGCTGGTGCCCGGTACGCACGAGATCATGACCTGGGGCCCGGCACAGGCCGGCGTGGCCGCCGGCATCACCTCTGCATTGCTCGATGGCTCGCTGCCGGCCGAGGCAGAAGACGATTGGCTGGCCATTGCGGCTGTCTGGGTCAATCCCAGCGCGGACGACGCCGAGCAGGTCTACGCCAACAATAAGGCGGCAACCTACCTGGCGGCCAAGCGCGCGTTGCTGGTCGGGTGGCCCTCGCGCGCGGAACTCGCGGCAGGCCTCGCCAGCATCGGCAACCCGTTCTTTACGCCCAAGGTGGCCTGAGCCATGCGGTTGATCGAGCGGCAGGCATTGGTGGGTGGCGTTTGGCAGGAGGCCGCCGAAGGCAGGACTTTTGCCGTGCTCAACCCGGCCAGCGGCCTCGAGATCGCGCAAGTCCCCGATTGCGGCGCCGTCGACGCGCAGGCGGCGCTTGACGCGGCCGATCTGGCCTTCAAGTCCTGGCGCAAGACGACTGCGGCGCGGCGCTCGGCGGTGCTGCGGCGCTGGGCGGACCTGATGCTGGCGCACCAGGAGGATCTGGCGCGGCTATTGACGGCCGAACAGGGCAAGCCACTGGCCGAAGCGCGCGGCGAGGTCGCCTATGCGGCCGGGTTCCTGACTTGGTTTGCCGAGGAGGGCCGCCGCGCCCATGGCAGCGTAGTGCCGTCGCATCGCGGCGATGCGCGCATCGTGGTGCTGAAGGAGCCGGTCGGGGTGGTTGCTGCCGTGACGCCGTGGAATTTTCCGCTCGCGATGATCACCCGCAAGATCGGCCCGGCACTGGCCGCCGGCTGCACCATTGTCATCAAGCCCGCCGAGGATACGCCGCTCTCGGCCCTGGCGCTGGCCCGCCTGGGCGAAGCGGCCGGCGTCCCAGCCGGCGTCGTCAATGTGGTCACCACCAGGTCGCCCGCCGATGTCGTTGGCGCGTGGATGAGGAGCCCGCTGGTCCGCAAGCTGTCGTTCACCGGTTCGACGGCCACGGGCAAGCTGTTGATGCGCCAGAGCGCCGACACGGTGAAGCGCCTGAGCCTCGAACTCGGTGGCAACGCGCCGCTGATCGTGTTCGACGACGCCGACATCGAGATGGCGGTGCGCGGCACCCTCGCCTCCAAATTTCGCAATACTGGCCAGACCTGTGTCTGCGCCAACCGCATCCTGGTCGAGGACGGCATCCACGATCGCTTTGCCGCGGCTCTGGCTGCCGCGGTCGGCGCTCTCAAGGTGGCGCCGGGCGAGGATGAAGCTGCGGCACAGGGTCCGCTGATCAACGCCGCCGCGCTGGCCAAGGTCGAGCGACATGTCGGCGATGCGGTTGCCAAGGGCGCCATTGTGCTGGCTGGCGGGGCAGGGCATCAACGGGGCGGCCTGTTTTTTGCGCCCACCGTGCTCACCGGCATGACTTCCGAGATGGCTCTGGCGCAGGAGGAGACCTTTGGGCCGGTGGCGGGCCTGTTCCGCTTCAAGGGTGAGGCCGAGGCGATCGCCCTGGCCAATGCGACCGAGACCGGGCTTTCGGCCTATTTCTTCACTCGTGATCTCGCCCGGGCCTGGCGCGTGGCCGAAGCGCTCGAAGCGGGCATGGTGGGCATCAATGAGGGCGTGATTTCGACGGAGGTCGCGCCCTTTGGCGGGATCAAGCAATCGGGGCTCGGCCGGGAGGGCGCCAGCGAAGGGCTCGATGAATACCTCGAGAGTAAATATGTGCTGTTCGGGGGGCTTTCGGCATAATCATGGAGGCTCATCCCGTCCCGTACAGGAAGGATCCAGCCATGGATCGCCGCCGCCTCCCCCTCAATGCGCTGCGGGCCTTTGAGGCCGTCGCGCATCACGGCAGCTTCACCGCCGCCGCTGCCGCGCTGAACATTTCCCAGAGCGCGCTGTCTCGCCATGTCATCGGGTTGGAAGAGAGCATCGGTCGCAAACTGTTCGAGCGCGGCCACAAGGCGATCACACTCACCGACGACGGACGTGCTTTGCTGGCCGGCGTTGCCCGTGGCTTTGATCGCATCGAGCAGACATTGGCCGAAATCTGTGCACCAGCCGGTGAGCGGCAGCGCCGCCTGCGGGTGAACCTGCCGCCGAGCTTTGCCATGAAGCTTACCGTGCCGCTGTTGACCGATTTCCGGCGCAGCTTTCCTGACGTGGTGCTAGACATTTCAACGCCCTATGGCGGCCCCAGCGGCGAGTTCGACGTGGCCGTGGTCTATGCCCGCCCGTCGGTCGACGACTGGATCACCGACCTGCTGTGGGAAGAGCGGCCGACCATATTGTGCCATCCCGATCTCGTCGGCGAGCTGCCGGCGGACATCCCGTCCTTTGTCGCCGCCAACGAGATTGTCCACGTCAAGATTGTCGATACCGAGCCGTATCACACCTGGCAGCGCTTCATGAGGCAGAACGGCTTTGCCGATATCTCGGTGGCGCGCGGCCTGACCTTCGATAGCGCCAGCTTGGCGGTGCAATATGCGCTGTCGGGGCAGGGGCTGGCACTGGTCGATCCCGTGCTGTTCCGCGACGATATCGACAGCGGGCGCCTCGTCGCGCCGGTCGAGGCCGAGCACTATGAGGGCTTTGGCTACTACCTCAAGATCGATGCCGAGGGCCTTGCGGATCCACTGATCTCGGCCTTCCGCTCATGGCTCATCAGCCATTTCAGAAATCGCAACGGAAACGATGGCGCAAAGCCCGTCCTGCGCGTGGTCCGGTCGGACCCGGACCTATCAACCGTCATGGAGGAGAACAAGCATGATCGAACTGAAAACCAATAGCGGCGCGCCCCTGCACCGGGACGTCGCCGATCTCTGCGAGCGGGTTCGCTCAGGGGCGATCGACCGCCGCGGCTTTCTGCGTGCCACCGCATGGCTCGGCGTGTCCATGGCCTCGGCCGGCGCGTTCCTGGGCATGGGCGAGCCTGCCTTTGCGCAGGACGAGGCCCCGGTGGATGGCGGCACGCTGCGCTTTGCCTGCCAGATCCAGGAACTGACCGATCCGATGCTGACCAGTTGGATCGAGGCCTCGAACCTGTTCCGCAACAGCCTCGAATTCCTCACCTATGTCGATGCCAACAACGTTACGCACCCATACCTGGCCAAGAGCTGGACGCCTTCGGGCGACCTCAAGGTCTGGGATTTCGACCTCGACGAACGCGCCACCTGGTCCAACGGCGACGCCCTGACCCCCGAAGACGTGATCTTCAATATCCAGCGCTGGATTGCCCCGGAAAGCCAGTCATCCAACAAGACCGCCTTTGCCGCCATCGAGAGCGTGGAGAAGACCGGCGACCATAGCTTCCGCATCACCCTGTCGCGCGCGGTATCCTCGCTGCCCGAGCAGCTCTATTCCTACACCTGCCCGATCCTGCATCGCAATTTCGAGACCGATGGCGCCAATTGGCCGGCCAAGCCGGTCGGCACCGGTCCCTATGGCCTGGTCACCTACGAGGTTGGCCGTCAGGCGACATTCAAGAAGCGCACCGACTATTGGGGCACGCCGGCCCATCTCGATGAAATCCACTATATCGATCTGGGCACCGACATCACCACGCACCTGGCCGCTTTGGCCAGCGGGCAGGTGGATATTCTCTACCGCACGACCATTGCCGAATACGATCTGATGAAGTCGCTGCCCAATGTGCAGGTCCTGTCCGGACGAGCCGCCAATACACTGGTGATGCGTATGCAGGTCGACCAGAAACCGTTCGACGACATTCGCGTGCGCCAGGCCGTGCTGCTGGCCGCCGACAACCAGCAGATGCTCGATATTGCCTATCGCGGTGAGGGCGACATTGCCGGCAATTACCATGTATCGCCGACGCAGGCCGATTACTTCCCGCTTGAGCCAATCCCGCGCGACGTTGCCAAGGCCAAGGCGCTGCTGGCCGAAGCCGGCTACGCCGACGGTATCGACCTCGAGATCACCCTGGGCAATACCCAGGGCAAGTGGGAGCAGGATACCGCCCAGGTGCTGCAGCAGAATCTGGCTGAGGCCGGCATCCGGCTCGCCCTCAACGTCCTGCCCGCCTCGCAGTATTGGCCGGTGTGGGACAAGGTGCCGTTCGGCCTGACCTTCTGGGCCCATCGTCCCCTCGGCTCCATGACGCTCGATCTAGCCTATCGCAGCGGCGGCGCCTGGAACGAAAGCCATTTCGCCAGTCCCGAATTCGATGCAGCGCTCGACAAGGCCATGGCGGTGGTGGACCCGTCCGAGCGCCCCAAAGCCATGCGTGGGGTCGAGACGATCCTGCGTGACGCCGCGGTGATGGTGCAGGCCTATTGGCCGAGCCGGTTCACGGCCGCGGCCCAGACCGTGCGTGGCTTCGAGCTGCACCCGGCTGACTACTTCCGTATGGATGGCGTCTGGCTCGCCAAGGCGTAATCCCGGATTGCGGGCTGTCTCCGGGCAGCCCGCACTCAATCCCAAGGAGGTGGCGCGTGGCCGTTACCCTGTTCATTATCCGCAAGCTGGGCGGCGCGATTGCCACCATGCTGACGGTATCGCTGCTGGTGTTTCTCGCCCTCGAGGTCAATGTCGCCGACGTTGCCGTCAAGGTGCTCGGCCAGTTTTCGACCGACGCACAGCGCGCGACCTGGCTTGCCGCCAACGGCTACAACGATCCCGTCGTGCTGCGCTACCTGCGCTGGCTGGGCGCGTTCGTGACCGGCGACTGGGGCACCTCCACCTATTATCGCACCGAGATCGCGAGCCTTATCCCTGGCAGGCTTGCCGCCTCGGGCATTCTGGCGGGCGGGGCGCTGCTGGTCATCATCCCGGTCGGCCTGATCGCAGGCGTGCTGGCCGGCATGCGGCCGGGTTCGCTGCTCGACCGGCTGGTATCGCTGGTCTCAGTGCTGACGACATCCATTCCCGATTTTGCTTCGGCGGTGTTCCTGTCGGCAGTCTTCGTGTTCTGGCTCAAATGGCTGCCCGGCGCGAGCACCATGTTGTCGGGCTTTTCCATCAGCGAGATCGTGCTGCCGGTGCTGGTGCTGGCGCTCTATTCCACCGGCTATCTGGCACGGGTGACGCGCGCCTCGATGATCGATGTCATGGGCACGCACTACGTGCGGACGGCGCGGCTCAAGGGCGCCAGCCCCACCCGTATCGTGCTGCGTCATGCGCTGCGCAACGCGCTGATCACGCCGGTAACGGTCATCATGCTGCAGTTTCCCTGGCTGCTGTCGGGAGTCATCGTGGTTGAAGTCTTCTATGCCTATAAGGGCTTCGGCACGCTGCTCTACGACGCCGCCCTCAACAGCGACATCTATCTGGTGGAGGCCTGCGCCATGGTCAGCGTGCTCGTGGTGGTCGCCACGCAAATCCTGTCCGACCTGGCCTATAGCTGGCTCAATCCGCGCGTATCGCTGGCCGATGCCGCCATGGGCAGGGGCTAGACCATGCGCAAGGCCATCCTCCCCTATCTCGCCAACCCGGTCGTCGTCGTCGGAGCCCTGCTCAGCTTCGGCTGGCTGTTCGTCGCGGCTCTCGCGCCATGGCTGGCGCCCTACGATCCGATCAAGACCATCCTGCCGCTGATGCAGCCCGGCGCCGCCAACCCTGCCGGTGGCATATTCCTGCTGGGCACCGACATGCTGGGCCGCGACATCCTTTCGCGGCTGATCTATGGCGCCCGCACGGTCGTGGTCTTCGCCACCCTCGCTACGGTCACCGCCTACCTGGTCGGGGTGACGCTAGGGCTGATCGCCGGCTACTGGCGGGGCAGGGTGGATGCCGTGCTCTCCTATCTGGCCAATGTCGTGCTGAGCTTTCCGGTGTTGGTGCTCTACATCGTCATCATCGTGGTGATCGGCTCGTCGCCCTTCAACATCGTACTCGCGGTGACCTTCGGCAGTGCGCCGGCCATCTTCCGCATCGTGCGCGGCATCACCATGGACGTCGCCAGCCGCGATTATGTGGCGGCCGCCGTGACGCAGGGCGAACGGGCCTGGCGCATCATGGTCTTCGATGTGCTGCCCAATGCCACCGGCCCGCTGGCCGTCGATTTCTGCCTGCGGCTCGGCTACACCGCCATCACCATCGGCACGCTGGGCTTCCTCGGCCTCGGCCTGCCGCCGCCGACGCCCGACTGGGGCACCATGGTCAATGAGGGCCGCGGCATGGCCATCGCCTTTCCCCATCTGGTGATCTTTCCGTGCCTCGCCATTTCGTCGCTGATGCTGGGCCTGAGCCTGTTGGCCGACGGCCTGCGCGAAGTCTCCGATGCCCAAGGACGCCGCACATGATCCCGCCAATCCTGAGCGTCCGCAACCTGAGCGTCAGCCTGCCCAAGGGCGCCGATCGGCCCTATGCCGTGCATGACGCCAGTTTTGATCTCCATGCCGGCGAAATCCTCTGCATTGTCGGAGAGTCCGGTTCCGGCAAATCGGTGCTGTCGAGCGCGCTCATGGGGGCGGTGCCCGAGGGCCTCAGCGTCACCGGCGGCCAGGTGCTGCTCGGCGAGACCGACCTGGTGCCGCTCCGAGAAAGCCAGTTCCGCGCCATCCGCGGGCGCGACATCGCCATGATCTTCCAGGAGCCTATGGCCTCGCTCAACCCGGCGCTGACCGTCGCGGCGCAGATCGAGGAAGTATTCGAACTACATGCCGATTTCGACAGGGCCGAGCGCGCGCGCCGGGCACGGGCGCTAGTCGAGTCCATGCACCTGCCCAATCCCGATCGCATCCTCAAATCCTATCCACACCAGCTCTCGGGCGGACAATGCCAGCGCGTGGTGATCGCCATGGCGCTGGCGATGAATCCAGGCGTCCTGATCGCCGACGAGCCCACCACGGCGCTCGATGTCACCACGCAGGCGCAGGTGCTCAAGCTGATCGGCGAACTGCGCGACCTGCATGGCCATGGCATCGTGTTCATCACGCACGATTTCGGCGTCGTGGCCGACATTGCCGACCGTGTTGCGGTGATGAAGCATGGCGAAATCGTCGAGATCGGCGATGCCAGGCAGGTTCTGACCGCTCCGCGGCATGACTATACCAAGGCGCTGATTGCCGCAGTGCCCAGCCTCACCCCGCGCGACCGTCCGGTCCTCGCCGATGCCGCGCCCGTGCTGTCGGTTCAGAAGCTGCACCACGCCTATGGCAGCGTGCAGGTCCTCAAGGATATCGAGCTCTCCCTGCCGCCAGGGCGTGTGCTCTCCATCGTCGGGGAATCGGGCTGTGGCAAGTCTACGCTGGCCAAGGCGATGATCCGGCTGATCGAGGCCAAGGGTGGACGGGTAGAGGTCGCCGGCACCGACATTCTGGGACTGTCGTCCTCGGCTTTGCGCCACAAGCGCCGCACCATCCAGATGATCTTCCAGGATCCGTTCGGTTCGCTCAATCCGCGCCGGCGGATTGGACCGATGATCGCCCGCGGCGCCCGGCTGGCCGGCGCTAGTGCTGCCGAAGCCCGCAGCCGCACCGAGAGCCTGCTCGAGCTGGTGGGCCTGCAGAAGAGCGCCTACTGGCGGAAGCCCGGCGCCTTCTCGGGCGGCCAGAGGCAGCGCGTCGGCATTGCCCGGGCGCTTGCCATGCAGCCAGATGTGCTGATCGCCGACGAGAGCGTTTCGGCGCTCGACGTGTCGGTGCAGGCGCAGGTGCTGGCATTGCTGCGCGACCTGCAGCAGCGGCTCAATCTCGCTATCGTTTTCATCACCCACGACCTGCGTGTGGCGGCGCAGATCAGTGACGAAATCGTGGTGATGCAGAAGGGCGAGATCGTCGAGCGCGGCACCGCTGCCCAGGTGCTCGGCGCGCCGCAGCATCCCTACACGAAAACCTTGCTCGAAGCGGCCCCCGGCCGCGGTACCTTCTAAGGATGCGCCGCATGGACTATCGCAATTTCTTCGACGGCGCGTTCCGGCCCTCGGCGTACTCGATCGAGGTCCGCAATCCGGCGACCGGGGCGGCATTTGCCAGCGTGCCATCGGCTAGCGAGGCCGACGCTATTGCGGCGGTAGGCGCGGCGCATCGGGCCCAGCCGGCATGGCGCAAGCTGCCGTCGATCGCACGCGGCGATGCCCTGCGCCGGTTTGCCGACGCGATAGAGGCGCGGGCGGACGTCATTGGCGCAGCCCTTGCCGCCGAGTCGGGCAAAAGCCTCGCCGATGCCCGCGGCGAGGCCATCTATGGCGCCGAGCTGATGCGCTATCACGCCGAATGGGCGCGGCGCATCGAGGGGGAGGTGATCCCCAGCGACAATCCGGACGAAACTCTGCTGCTCAAGCGCGAGCCGATCGGCGTGGTCGCCTGCCTCATCCCGTTCAACTACCCCATCTACACTCTGGTGCGAAAAATCGCGCCCGCGCTGATCGCCGGCAATACGGTCGTCGTACGCCCCAGCAACTCGACGCCGACCTCGGCTTTGGTGTTGGCCGAGGCAGCACTGGCCGCCGATCTGCCGGCGGGCGTCGTCAATATCCTCGCCATGTCGCACGATGTGGCCCGCGCCGCCTGTACGCACCCGGCCGTGGGCATGATCACGCTGACGGGCAGCCTCGCCGCCGGCCGCGTGGTGCTTGATTACTGCAAGACCAGTATCGCCAAGCCCTCGCTCGAACTGGGCGGCAAGACCCCGGTTATCGTCGCGGCCGATGCCGATCTCGACGCCGTCGCTGCCCAGTTGCTCGCGGCCAAGACCACCCATTGCGGCCAGCTCTGCACCGCCCCCGAGCGGGTCTATGTGCATCGCTCGATGCATGAGGCATTGCTCAACCGCCTGCGGGCCGGCTTTGCCTCGCGGGCCTTTGGCGACCGCGAGGAGGATGCCCAACACATGGGCCCGCTCGCCACCAAAGCCGCACAAACCAACACCCACGCCATGGTCGAACGCGCAGTCGCGCAAGGAGCAAAGCTCGAGGCCGGCGGCGTGCTGCCGGCGGGCGAGGGTTATTTCTACCCCGCCACCCTCTTGTCGAACTGCCGGCAGGACATGGAAATCGTGGCCGAGGAAGTGTTCGGCCCGGTCCTGGCGATGCTGCCCTTCGACACCGCCGACGAGGCGCTGGCGCTGGCCAACGATCATCAGTTCGGCCTGAGCTCGGTGCTGTTCACCAATGATCACCGGATGGTCATGGCCTTTGCCGATGCCATCGAGGCCGGCGAGCTCTACGTCAACCGTTTCCCCGCCGATCCGTATCAGGGCTTTCACGCCGGCTGGAAGCGCTCGGGGCTGGGCGGTGATGACGGTAAGCACGGCATGCTCGAATTCACCCAGACCCGCCTCGTGGTTCTCAAGCACTAGGATTTTTGCGATGCAGATCGCTGCGCTCTCCGTCCATGTTGTTGCCGTACCGCCGCCCCATATCGGCGGCATGTATTGGATATTCGTGCGCCTGACGACCAAGGACGGCATCGAGGGCGTCGGGGAGATCTATGCCACGGCGTTTCACCCCCAGGCGCTGGTGCCGCTGATCGAGGACGTGTTCGAGCGCTACCTCCTGGGCCACGACCCGCACAATATCGAACGCTTCTGGCGCGCCGCCTATTCGAGTGGTTTTACCCAGCGTCCCGATCCGACCATGATGGGTATCGTCTCGGGGCTGGAAATTGCCTGCTGGGATATCATCGGCAAGGCCGCCGGCCGGCCGGTGCACGCCCTGCTTGGCGGCATGGTGCATGAGCGGCTGCGCGCCTATACCTACCTCTATCCGAGGAACGCCGCGGGCGAATACGACTACAACGATCCCGATCTCGCCGCTGAATGCGCCGCCGAGATGGTCGCCATGGGCTTTACCGGGGTCAAGTTCGATCCGGCCGGGCCCTATACCGACTATTCCGGCCACCATCTGTCGCTCGGCGTCATGGAACGCTGCGAGTTGTTCTGTGCACGGGTACATGAGGCGGTTGGTGGGCGTGCGGACCTGCTGTTCGGTACCCACGGACAAATGGTGCCGGCTTCGGCTATCCGCCTGGCCAAGCGGCTTGAGCAATACGATCCGCTATGGTTCGAAGAGCCGGTGCCTCCGGGGCAGGAAGCCGCTATGGCACAGGTGGCGCGCGCCACCTCGATCCCGATTGCCACCGGCGAGCGGTTGACGACCAAATTCGAGTTTCAACGTGTGCTGGAAACCGGCGCCGCCTCGATCCTGCAGATGAACGTCGCCCGGGTTGGCGGGCTGCTGGAAGCCAAGAAGATCGCCGGCATGGCCGAGGCCCATTATGCCCAGATTGCCCCCCATCTCTACAACGGCCCCATCGGCGCGGCGGCCAGCATGCAACTCGCCGCTGCTTCGCCGAATTTCCTCATTCACGAGGCCATTGTCGACTTCTCGGGCTTTTATGCCCAAATCCTCAAGACGCCGCTGCAGTTCGACGACGGCTATCTGATCCCGTCGCGCGAGCCAGGATTAGGGGTCGAACTGAATCTGGACGTGGTGGAGCGTCATTCGCCCTATGTTGGCGCCCGGCTCCATCTGCAGATGGATGCCCGGCCGGCCGACATCAAAGCCTTTGCCCCCGCCCGCGGCTGACCCATGACCACCTACGACTATATCATCGTCGGCGCCGGTTCTGCCGGATGCATTCTTGCTGCTCGCCTCACCGAAAGCGGGCGCCACAGCGTTTTGCTGCTCGAAGCGGGTGGCAATGATTCCTCGCCCTGGTTTCGGGTGCCGGTTGGCTATGCGCGCTCCTACTACGACCCCAAAGTCAACTGGATGTACTGGACCGAGCCGGAGGCCGCGCTGGGCGGACGCCGCATCTATGCGCCCCGTGGCAAGGTGCAAGGCGGATCCGGCTCGATCAACGCCATGGTTTTTGTGCGCGGGGCGCCAGATGATTTCGACGACTGGGCCGCGGCGGGCAATGCGGGCTGGGGCTACGAGGATGTCTTGCCCTATTTCAAGCGGCTCGAAAGCCATGCCGATGGCGCTGGACCCTATCACGGGGGGGATGGACCGATCCACATCACCCCGATGCGTGACCAGGCCCATCCAGTGACCGAGCGGTTCCTCGCCGCCTGCGCCGAATTGCAACTGCCGTTCAATCCGGATTTCAATGGCAGCACCATCGAGGGCGCGGGCATCTACGATATCAATACCCGCAACGGCATGCGGTCGTCCTCGTCGGTCGCCTACCTGCGCCCGGCCTTGCACCGGCCCAATTTGCACGTCATGCGCAATGCCCGGGCGCGCAAGATCGTCATCGACGCCGATCGCCGCGCCACCGGCGTCGAGGTGCAGACCGCCGCGGGCATCGCGATCCATTCGGCGCGGCATGAGGTAATCCTGTCGGCCGGCGCCGTCGATACGCCCAAATTGCTGCAGCTATCGGGCATCGGGGATGCGGCGCTGCTGAACGCCGCAGGCGTCGCGGTGAAGCACCATCTGCCGGCGGTCGGCCGCAATCTGCAGGATCACCTGTGCGCAAGCTTCTACTATCGCTCGCTTGTGCCGACCCTCAATGACGAACTGGGCAACTGGTTCGGCCAGGCGCGGCAGGCCCTGCGTTACGCGCTGACGCGCCGCGGCCCGCTGGCGCTCAGCGTTAATCAGGCCGGGGCGTTTCTGCGCGGGGCGGCGGACGAGCCGCGACCCAATATCCAGCTCTATTTCAATCCACTGTCCTATCGCATTCCGGCCGATCCCAAGGCCGGCCTTAAGCCGGAGCCCTATTCTGGATTCCTGCTGGCCTTCAACGCCTGCCGCCCAACTAGTAGAGGCACGGTGGCCATTGAATCCCCCGACGCCATCGCTGCACCTCTGATCAGTCCCAATTACCTCGGCACAGCGCACGACGAAGCCGAAGTGCTGCAGGCCAGCCACCTGGTGCGCAAGATCATGGGCGCTCCGGCCTTGCGGGCGATTACCGAGTCAGAAATGCCGCCATCGGCAGGTGCCGAAACCGATGGCGAGCTGCTGGCCTATTTCCGTGAAAACTGCGGTTCAATCTACCATTTGTGCGGAACCGCTGCCATGGGGTCTGATCCCGCCATCGCGGTGGTTGACCATCGTCTCAAGGTTCACGGTGTAGACGCCTTGCGGGTGGTGGATGCCTCGATATTCCCCAACATCACGGCCGGCAATATCAATGCGCCGACCATGATGGTTGCTGAAAAGGGCGCGGCGGCCATTCTGACGGG
Organism: Devosia sp.; assembly: GCF_028290625.1. Classification (GTDB taxonomy): domain Bacteria; phylum Pseudomonadota; class Alphaproteobacteria; order Rhizobiales; family Devosiaceae; genus Devosia. The sequence goes on along the minus strand of NZ_JAQGJM010000039.1, from coordinate 57,545 downwards.
CTAACTGAAGCCAGGCGTCGGCTTTGGGCGTGCAGGCGCCTCAACGATGTCGGCTTTCAGGATGCGGCCGTTAAGATCTCAAGGTCTCGAATGGCGTGCAAAGCGGTCTTCGAGGAATTCGCATACGCGGTATGGAGTGATCGCTTACAGTCGCCGACGATATCTCCTTGCAAATCGCACCTCTCGCCTTGGGACGGCAGCGCTTCAGAAGCCTCTCACTCTTCGCATTTGGGGTATAGCACCATGCCGTCCAAGATCAGCAGTTGCTCGCCGCCGTCCCGCGGCGACGCATAGACAAGCTGGGTGTCGAATGTCTTGCATTTGACGGCATTGGAGGGGAACCAGGTGTCGCCCAGCCCAGCGTTCGATCGATCCTGAAATGCCATCTTACAGGTCTGATCGATGTCGCCCAAAGTGATCCGCACCCATTCGAAGTTCGAATCCACCGTGACAATATGGCCCGACGATGGCGCGAAGTAGATTGGGGCTCCCTCATCCGTAAAGGCCTGGACGCAATTGTCCTGGGCGGCCACCGGGGTGGCAAGCGCGGCGAGAAGCAGAACATTCAGGCATTGTCGTATCATATATTTTCTCCCATTTCTCTGAAGCCCGTGGCAAGAACGAGGGTGACCGTCGCTCAGTTGCTGGTCGCCTGGCCCACGGTGATACCCGAGATCGTCCCCGCCGGTGCGATGACGATGACATATTGGAAGATCCGGAAATCGGCGCTTTCAGGCGCTGTGACCTCACTGGAATAGCTGTAGAGCCCGACATCGTCTTCCACCTTGCCGAACTTGGCGGTGAAGTCGGCCAACGGTGCGCCAAGCCCTGGGATGCCGTAGTCGATCACTGTCAGCGCCGCCGGCGCCTGGCTGCAGCCGGATGTCGCCGCATGCGTCGTATCGGCCTCGCTGGTGACCTGGGAAACGGTGCCATCACCGGTGAACGCGGAAAACCACAGGGTCGCATCCGCCGCGGCATAACATAGCCAGGTGATGCCGTTTCCCGCCTCGCCATCATTCTGGATGGTGCCGCCAAACGCGACCTGCACATCCTCAAGGCGTGTCTTTTCGAGCGTCACCGTCAGCTTGCCAGCCGTGATTGTCGAGACGGGCTGGGCGGGCAGCGCCCTGGCATTGTCGAGACTAACGCTGCCGATAACCACGGTCTCGGCGAAATCGCTGAACGCGAATTCGTCGGCCAGGACCGCGGATGACAGCGTGCAACAAGCGGCAGCAGCAAATGTGAGGCGCAACAACATGGGTATCCTTCGAGTTTCGAATTGGGTGTAGCCGGGCACGATCGCGCCGTTTATTGGCATGAATGAAATCTGACGGACACGGCATCGGACCGACAGATGGCGTTGAGTTACGTCAGGGCGTCAGAGGAGGCTGGGTCCAGGTCACCGAGCCATGCATGATCTTGAGTTCGCCGTTCTCGTTGGCGACTTCGCCGTGCAGCCGGATACCGCATACTGGATAGCCGACATAAAAGTCGCACTCGCGCACGGCCCTGGCGACATCGTCGGGCGCCATGCCGGAGGGATCGAACCAGAACGAAGGTGGACGTCCGTGCTTGGACGTGGCCAGGCACACCATCAGGTCAACTGTCGCGCTGGTGATCATGCATCCGCTGATGGTGATTGTCTTGCCGACGAGGCCCTGCCAGTTCTGCGACAGCTCCAGGGCATCAATGTCGCCATCGGCGGCATGCGCCGCGGACGAGAATAGCAATGTGCAAAGCAGGGCACATTTCCAAAGCATTGATTTCGGCATGACGGTTCCCGGTTCTGTTTGAGGACAGTGCGAAGACGTTAGATGTTGGCGGTATCGGCCGCGACGACCCGCGCCGGCAATAGGTTGCACAGCGGATTTGGCCCTAGTCAGTCGGCAGCAACTGCAGGGTCTGTTCGTCGAACGGCGGTTGATATTCGCCGATCCTCACGAAGAGGATTTTCCGCGTCGAGCTTTGCGGCTGGATCTCGAAATACTGGGTGCCCAAGGGCATGGCGCCCCAATCGCCACAAAGCGGACTGCCCGCTTCGTTCGGGTCTTCATCGACGATCGGTTCGGCAGCGTATTCAGCGTCCGCTACGAAGTCATATCGTTCGATACCGACAGGTGACTCCATCGAGGTGTAGGGCGCAATCACACACCTGATGGCGGTTTCGGCATCGGTATGGGCATCAAAGATGCGTCGCATCGCCTGCTGCGCTGTTTCGCCCTCATTCAAATCCAGCACTTCAATGGCGATCGAAGGATCAGGTCCGTTCGAACTGTATTGCACCACATTGGCCTGATCGAAACGGAACTCAGTTTTGTAATTGCCGAAATCGCACCGTTGCACCCACGCGGATAGGCCAACTTTGGCATCCGACAAACGCTCCCACGAGCAACCCTCGGTGGCAGGCCGGGAGGGCTCCGCACTTCGCGCGACCGCGGGGGAGATAGCCAAGCCCGACAAGGCAGCCAGGATCAGGCAAGTCGATATATGTTTCATGACGGGTCCAGATCGAAATATGAAAGGTCGGGCCGGCTAAAATGCGCAGCCGCTGCGTTTGAAGAGGTCCATGGCTTGCGCCCGTGGATTGGCGGCAAGAAACGTCTGATCCCAAAGCAGCGCGTGGCCGAAGTCGGCCAGCAGGATGACTTGCGGCGCCATCATCTCGTCATCGTCGATCAGGCCGACCGTACCGTTGCCGACCGAGTAGACGTTGCCGTGCCACAGCCAGCAGGCCTCGGGTTCCTCGGTGCCCGCCGGTTCCGCGCATGTCTTGTCAATGAACCCATAGGGCCGTGAATTGCGCCCGGCCGTCCAGGTGATCTCGCCGGCAAAACTCTGCTTGAGATTGGGCAGCGTCAGGTCGAACACGCCCGATGTCATGATGCCATGCTCGGCAGTCTTGGGATGGAATGCCAAGATCGCTCCGGAGCTGGCTTCGGTGTAGATGCCATGTTCGAGCGGGCACTCGGCAGCGATGGACACGCCGCAAAGCAAGAGCCAGGCCATGGCGGCAAAGGATCGTTTGGTCATTGGAAATTCCTCGCTCGCCAGGATCAGCTGCAATTGGTCGCCTGATTGGAGCAGATGCCACGCCACCAGCCGCGCGTGCCGTCCATACTGTCGGTGAGGGCCCAATTGCCCGAACAGGCCAGGATGGCCCTGAGCGTGCCGTCGATGGAGAGACTCTCGCCCGCCGGTCGCTCGATGTCACCCGCAATGGGCGCATCCACATCGGGCGCCTGCAATAGCCAGCCCACAGGCATCTGCGTGTTAGCATAGGCGCCCATGACCTGATCAGCCGGAACCCAGCCGCGGCCAGGGAATGCCGCCGAGGCGCCAGGTTCGGCCTCGTCATAGGGTGCGCCGGGTTGCTGGATGTCATCGATCAGGAACCAGTGGTCCTTGTACCCGACGACGGTGAATTCGGCGCGCCAGCCGTCAAGCGGCGATACCTCGCTTTCGGGATTCAAAAATGGCGATTGGACCTTCCCAATCACCTCGGCACCGATCTCGGGCACAGCATGAATATCGAGCCCAGCAGGGTCGTCGCTCGCCGACCACCCGAAGATATGACATGGGGTGACACCCGCGGGCACTGGACCGGCAAACGTCGGACCGCACAGGAACACGCCGAGAGCCAGCGATAGCATTTGCGAATGTAGCGGCCGGTGCATGGTCAATCCTGAGCGAAAGGGGCGTCACGCGTCGATCACGCGTCGTGAATGACCCATATTGCTTGGCGGTTGAACGGGACGCCGGCGTCCTATTCAGTCTCGGTTCAGTCGTCGCTGAGCAAAGCCCAGCGTGATGCGTAAGTCTAAAATGCTGAGCCGTCCCAAGACGGGAATGATGACTGTTACACAACTGTCATACTCGACAGCCAATGTCCTCCCGCCGGCGCTCGACAGGGAGCGCAGCCCCGATGCGTCTGGCACCAAGGAGTTCATCCGATGGCCGAAACTGAGATCGCCACCACCATTGCCCCGGCCAGCACCCTGCCGGTCATCACCGCCGATCCCGCTGAGGTTGCCCGCATCAGCGACCAGATTCGTATCGACGATCGCGCCGGCATCTCGGTTTATGGCGATAATGCCCAGCAGGCCGTCAGCAATTACGCCGACAAGATCCTTGGCGAAGTGCGCAATCGCGACCTCGGCGATACCGGTAAGCTGTTGACCGAAGTGATCCTCAAGGCCAAGAGCCTTGATCCGGCTTCGCTCAAGAACCAGAATTTCTTTTCCAAGATTTTCTCCTCGGCCCAGGCCCAGCTCGAAAAATTCAAATCCGAATTCGAGGACGTGGCCAGCCAGATCGACCGCATCGGGCTCGAACTCGATCGCCACAAGGATACGCTGCGCCGCGACATCGCCGTGCTCGATGACCTGCATGAGCAAACCAAGCAGTCCATCCTGCGGCTGGATGCCTATGTGCAGGCCGGTAAGAGCTTCGCCGAGAATTTCCGCAGGAACGAGCTGCCCAAGCTCAAGGCTACCGCGGAGGTGGCGACCGGCCAGGAAGGTGGCGGCATGCTGGAGGCGCAGTCCTACCAGGATAGTCTGCAGGCGCTCGACCGGCTGGAAAAGCGCGTCTTTTACCTGCAGCAGGCTCGCCAGCTCGGCATCCAGCAATTGCCGCAGATTCGCATCGTGCAGGCCGGCGACGAAACGCTGATCGAAAACCTGCAGGCGACTTCAGCCCTGACCGTGCCGGCCTGGAAGCAGAAGATGGTCATCCTGCTTGGCCTCTCCCGTCAGAAATCGGCGCTGGAGCTGCAAAAGACCGTCACCGATGCCACCAATACGATGATCAAGCAGGCCTCGGAAATGATGAAGGACCAGGCCATCGCCATCGAGCAGCAGGCCCAGCGCGGCATCGTCGATATCGATACGCTCGCCCAGGCCAATCGCGACCTGATCGACACCATTTCTGGTGTCCTCAGGGTGCAGGAAGATGGCCGCAAGAAGCGGGCGCTGGCCGAGCAGCAGATGGAGCAGATGACAGTGGACCTCAAGAAAGCGCTGACCCAGGCCTGATGCGCACTCCCATGTTGCGAGCGCTTTCCGCCGTCCTGCTGCTGACCATGGCGCTGGCCCTTGCCGGCTGTGGGTCGCGCGGGCCCGAATTCTCCATCGTCTCCGGCTCGGAAAACACCGTGATCGAGCCGATCGTGCAGGAATTCTGCGCGCAGAAAGGCGCCACCTGCAGTTTCAAGTATGAGGGTTCGCTCGATATCGGGCTGGCGCTGCAAAGCAGTGCAGGCGTCGAGCAGGATGCGGTCTGGCCGGCCGCCAGCGTCTGGGTCGACATGTTCGACACCAGCCGGCGCGTCAAGACGCTGACCTCGATTGCCCAGACCCCGGTGATCCTTGGCGTGCGCAAGTCCAAAGCCGAACAGCTCGGCTGGGTCGGCAAGGACGTTAAGATGGACGACATTTTGGCGGCGGTGAACAACGGCTCGCTGAAATTCCTGATGACCTCGGCCACCCAGTCCAATTCGGGCGCCAGCGCCTATCTGGCCATGCTCTCCAGCGCCATCGGCGAGGATGCGGTGATCAAGCCGGGCGACCTCGACGATCCCAAGGTGCAGGACACCGTCAAGGCCTTGCTGGCCGGCGTCGAGCGGTCCTCGGGTTCCTCCGGCTGGCTGGCCGACCTTTATGTCGATGCGGCTAGCAAGGGCACCGTCTACGACGCCATGTGGAACTACGAGGCCGTGCTCAAGGAGACCAATGACCGCCTGGTGCCGCTCAACCAGGAACCGCTCTACGCGATCTATCCCGCCGATGGCGTCGCCGTGGCCGATTCTCCGCTCGGCTTCGTCGATCATGGTCGTGGCGCCGATGTCGAAAGCTTCTTCAACGAGCTCGTCGCCTTCCTGCAATCGGCCCCGATCCAGCAGCGCATCGCCGATACCGGCCGCCGCATCCCGCTCGGCGGCGCCACCGCCAAGCCCGAGCCGAACTGGAATTTCGATCCCACGAGGCTGCTGACAGCCATCCGCCTGCCCGAACCCGCCGTGATCCGCCAGGCGCTCGATCTCTATCAGGCCGCTTTGCGAAAGCCGTCGCTGACCGCGCTGTGCTTGGATTTTTCCGGCTCGATGCAGGGCGATGGAGAGCAGCAATTGCAGCAGGCCATGCAATTCCTGTTCAGCCCTGAACGCACCAGCGAAGTGCTGGTGCAGTGGTCGCCCGCCGACCGTATTGTGGTCATTCCCTTCGATGGCACCACGCGTGACGCCTACAGGGGAACCGGTGCTGCGACGGACCAGGGCACGCTCCTGTCTGAAGTGTCGAACCAGAGCGCCGATGGCGGCACGGACATGTATGCCTGTGCCAATGCCGCGCTCAAGGAAATCGAAAAGACGCCGAACCTGGCGACCTATCTGCCCGCCATCGTCATCATGACCGATGGGCGCAGCGACGGCGACAGCGCCGGTTTCATGGCGCAGTGGAATGCCGTCTCCCCGCGCGTACCGGTGTTCGGCATTACCTTTGGCGATGCGGAAAAAAGCCAGCTCGATACGCTGGCGACACAGACTTCGGCCCGGGTTTTCGATGGCGCCGCGGATCTGGCCGGTGCGTTCCGCGCCGCGCGTGGTTATAACTGAGCCATGACCTCCTGGCTGGGCAATGACGGCAACTGGATCGTAGCAGGGTTGGTGGCGGCCATCCTCGTGCCGGCGCTTAGCTTCGGCCTCGGCGTGCCGTTCCTGGTTTCGGCGATCATTGCCGTGCCGGTGTTTGCCGGACTAGTCATGCTGCTGGCGCCACGCAAGCTGTTCGAGGGGCTGGACGTCGATGCCGTCGGCCGCGGCCGCGTTGAATTTGCCCGCGACCTGCTCAACGAGGCTGCCCCCTCCGCCGAACGGCTGCGGATCGTGGCCGGCAGGATCGCCGACAAGGACACCGCCGGCCGCGTCAAGCATCTGGCGGAAATCACCGCCGACGTTTTCACTAAAGTGGAGGCCAGTCCGGACAGCGCGGGCGCGGTCAAGCGCTTCCTCAGCTATTATGTGCCCCGCGCCGCCGAAGTCGCCGAAGGTTTTGCGGTGATCGAGGCCAAGCGCTTGCCCGACGCCAAGCAACTGGGCGAAGTGCGCTCGGTCCTGGTCAAGCTCGAGGACGCGTTCGTGCATTACGCCGATAGCCTGGCCGACGACGAACTGGGTTCGCTCGACACCGATCTGCGCCTGATCCAGGCATCGCTCAAAGAGGACCTCGGACACTAATGGCACTTTCACGCCGCGCCTTCGGTTTGGGTCTGCTTGGGCTGGGCGTCGTCGGCACCGGTGGCTATTTCGCCGTCAAGGACCAGCCCGCACTTCAGGGTCTGTTGGGCAACCGCACCAACCTGTTCGGCTTCATCGGCGGCGAAAAGCAGGCTTTCCTCGCCGATCCCGACGTGATCAAGGCGCTGGGCGGGTTCGGGCTAGAACTGGATGCCCGTGTGGCCGGCTCGGTCGAAATGGTGCGCGAACCGGCTTTGCTGTCGCAGACCCCGGCATTTCTGTGGCCTTCGTCCTCCATCATGGTCGATATCGCCAAGCAGAGCGGCGTCAAGGTGCGCAATGACCAGGTGGTGCTCAATTCGCCCATCGTGGTCTATTCCTGGCAGCCCGTCGTCGACGGATTGACCAAGGCGGGCCTGGTCACCGTGACGCCGGAGGGTCAACACCAGCTCGACCTCAAGGCCCTGCTTGATGCGATCCTGGCCGATACCGATTGGTCGGCTCTGGGCGTCGACGCCCTTTACGGCCGCGCCCGCATCGTCTCGACCGATCCCAACCGCTCCAATTCCGGCTTCATGTTCGCTGGCTTGGTCCTGAGCCTGTTGGCCGGCGATGTCGCCACCGCCTCCGATCTTGCCCAGTATGGTGAACAGGTGCAGGCCATTCTTCGCAATATGGGCTTCAAGTCGCCATCCTCGGGCAAACTGTTCGACCAGTATCTGGCCGGCGGCCTGGGCGGCGAGCCGATGATCGTGGGTTACGAGAACCAGTTGGTCGAGTGGATTTTGGCCGATCCGGCGCGCTGGGCCCGGGTGCAGTCGAGCACCGGCGCCAAGCCCGTCGTGCTCTATCCGCGCCCCACCGTCTATTCGGCCCATCCGCTGATCGTCATCGATCCGGCGGCCGATCGCCTGCTCGACGTGCTGGTCAGCCCGCGCCTGCAGGAACTGGCCTGGACCCGTCACGGCTTCCGCGGTCCCCTCGGCACCTTCACCGGCACCGCCGACAGCGCCATCCAGGGCCTGCTCCCCGCCGAAATCGACGCCGTCCTACCCATGCCCGATGCCAGCGTTATGCTGGCCATGCTGGCCCAGTTCCCGAAATAACGAACCGCTGGCCGTTCAGTAATAGGCCAGCGGCCGCTAGGTTGATCGTTAGCGCCGCTCGAATTCAAATTTGTTGAGCGGCAGGTTTCGGAACTGGACGTCAGACACGTACCATGGCCATGCCGCGATTTGCGCCGCTCAAAATCCCGACAAGACCGGTCGGACCCTGCTCCAGGCCTTCTACAACGTGATAGAAGGGTTTGATCCGCCCATCCTGTACCCATGCCCAAAGGTTGCGCTCCGCCTCGGCGAACTGCTGCTCATAGGCCTTGTAGGGGAACCCGCGCATGGTGAGGTTTTTCAGGATCAGGGTAAGAGGCACGCCCTTTGGACCGAGCATCTCCTGGTCGCTGTCGTATTGCGATGCGTTCCCGCAAAGGATGATGCGGCCGCCGACCTTCATTGCGTCCAGAGCGGCTTCGAGAATTGGTCCGCCCACATTGTCAAAGAACAGGTCAACACCATCGGGGCAAGTCTGCCTTAGCTGCTCGGCCAAATTGCCTGCCTTGTAGTCGATGGTGGCGTCTGCTCCGACCTCGCGTTCGAGCCACGCGCATTTGTCCGCACCGCCGGCAATGCCGACGATGCGGCAACCCGAAAGCTTTGCGAGCTGAACGGCCAGAGACCCGACGCCCCCGGCCGCTGCCGATACCAACACCGTCTCACCGGCCCGTGGCTGGCCTGCATGGAGCAGACCGAAATAGGCGGTGTATCCAGTTTGGCCGAGCAGGCCTGTATAATGCTCAACGGGATAGCTGCCTTCGCGTTTGCCGAGAGTTTGCGCCGGGACCACGGCAACGTCCTGCCATGGCAGAAGCCCTTCGACGACATCGCCGGGCACAAATCCCGGATCATTGGACGCAAGGACCTCGCCCACGCCGAGGCTCCACATCGGCTGCCCCGCCGCAATCAAACCCATCCGCATATAGGCGCGATTGCCGGGCATGATATTGAGATAGCGGTTCCGGACCAGAACCTCTCCGGGTCCCGGCTGCGCAGGGATCTCTATCGTTTGAAGCTTGAAAATGTCTGTGGTCAGCTTGCCCTCGGGGACGGACATGTAAATCCACTGCCTGCTTTCCCTGGCATTACTGGTGCTGCCAAAACCGTTGCTCATTGTTGAAACCTTCCAATACGAACCAATGGTGCGTGTGATATGCTGGCGCGCAGGCGGGCGGCAAGAACGCACGTGAAAGTGCGTATTGGAAGCAATGGGGGATCCATGACTGACCCAGATTTAGCGGACCCAGTGCTCGACAACGCCAAAGGCGCTGAAACCAAGGCGCTCTGCGCGGTCCTGGAGCGCGTGGGTGATAAGTGGACGATGCTGATCGTTGGAATTTTGGCCGACGGGCCGATGCGGTTTAATGCCTTGCAGCGGGCCATTCCCGGCTTGTCGCATAAGATGCTCACCGTCACGCTGCGCGGCCTTGAGCGAGATGGGCTGATCAAGCGAACGCCTTTTAGAACGGTTCCGCCCCGGGTCGATTACGAGTTAACCCAACAGGGGCGCTCACTGATCGAACCAATCACAGCTTTGGCTGATTGGGCACGCTCCCAACAGGGATACATCATGGCCTCGCGAATAGAGTTCGACGGGCGCGATAGCGGCTGAGTAGGCTGTTGGCTGAAGGCTACCATCCACTCCGGTACAAAATGCGTGGCCATGTTACGGCGGGCAGCAAGAGCTCAAGAAGGCAATTGATCCTTTCGCACTCGGATGTCGTGGCGCAGCCCGCTGGCCCCTTCGCCCTTGCCGTGCGTCTTGTTCCGGCCGATCCAATGAAGCCTCTCGCCCCCAATCCAGCGCGCGAACTGTGCTTTACGCGTCACCACAACGCCCTCACGCGGCACTTCCTCATCCTCCAGTCGTTGCGCAGGTTCGTCGGCGGGGTTCTTGGTGAGATCGGTACGCAGCAGGACGCCGTGCGGATAAATCGGTTCGATGCTGCCGTCGTCGAGGTGACGCAGCATAGCGCGGCGTTCCAGTTCGATGCCGAACTCTGCGAGGGGCCGGTCGCCTTTTGGTATCGGAACCAGTGGCAGCCAATGTTCGGGGACACTCGTCGACACCCGATAGACCAGCTCTGCCGTCACATCGCTGAGGTCTGCGAACTGCTGTGCGGCGCTGCGTTTGGCGGCTTCCTGATATCGATCGACCGGCAGTCCCATGACGCCGGGGACCTTGCGCTCGACCGCCCACGCCATGTTCGCCATCTCGTCACGGAAGAGGGCAACGTCTTCGAGAGGGTCGCCTTCCAGTCTGGCGTCTATCACGGGGGCGAGGAGGAAGGCGTCGCTCCGCGCGCCCTCGATGCGGCTCAGTTCGAACATCCGCCATGCGACGCCCGCAGCGTCGCTGGCTCGCCCGACCGGACTCGTCACGCCGAAGGTGTCAGTGACGGTGAACTCCTTGATGCGGAACAGCGAGCCAATGGGCAATTCGACCGGAATCACGAACCAGTCGTTGCTAAAGGCCAGCGCGAATTCGAGCATCAGCAGACGTCCGATGTCGGTCGGTCCGGCGCTGACCTGCGCGAGGTTGACCTTCCCGTCCTCGAACGCCCAGAAGCGATCGGACGGCATGCCGCCAAAATGGGCGGAGGTCGGCAGCATCGGGTTGAACTTTATCTCCCGCACGGTGCGCGTGCCGCCGAGCGACGGCGCGTCGGCAAGGTCGAAACTGTACCAGTCGAGCTTCCCGTCGGCGTATTCCTCGGCCACCAGCAGGTCTTCCTTGCCCGCGCCTTTCCCGGTCGATGCCGCGAAACCATATTCGAGCCGGTTGGCAAGCCAGGCCGAACCACGCTCGGGTGGGAGGCCACCGCGATACCAGTCGAGCCATTCGAGGCAGAGCTCCTTGAGCCCCGCCTGGTTGCCGACGCCTTGCGGCAGGCCGCCCGCCTTGGCGATCGCGGCGGCCAGCTTGTGACCGTCGATGGTGCCCAGCGCGGCAAGCTCCACCCAGTCAGCGCCCTGCGCGTCGACATCGCGATCGACCGCGGCGGGTTCGGCAAAAGCGTAGTCGGCAACACCGCTGATCCCGTCGGAAAGCCCAGCGGCCACCAGCAGCCGAAGGAATTGCTGGCCGGCCCAAACACCCGCCAAAGGACCCGCCAGTTCAGGCGATTCCGCCTCGACCAGTGTTTCGAGCGGTTGGTCCACCGGATCATAATCGGTCGCCTCGCTAGCCGGATCTCGGCCCAGCGGCCCGGCGAAGTAGCGGGCGAGCCCGGCTTCTTCGGCCTTGAGCTTGACTGCGATCGGTGAACCGGCGTCTTCGGCGCCGAACTCGCCGAATTGCCATTGGCGCGCGAGCATCCAAAGCGGGTCGGCGATGCCGGCCGCCAGCGCGGGCGCATAGTCGGAGGTCGTCGGCTGCACCTCGAGTCGCGACCAGACCGTCAGGCTTGGCTTGACGACGAGCGCGGTGGCAAAAGCGGCATTCTTTACGATCAACGGCATGGCTTCATGCCTTTCCCATGACGGTTGCAAGATGGGGCGACAGGCTCGCCTCCACCTTGAGCCGCAGCTTGCTGAAATCGACGCTCGGCACATCGCGTGTGTAGCTGTTGGGCAGATAGACGAGCGGCAGGAGTGCGCCCATCATGTCGAGGTCCTGCGGGCGTACGCTGCGGATCCGCGCAAGATCCATCGCCTCGTTGACCGTCGCGAGCAGCTGCGAGGGCAGCCAACCGCCCGCTGCGGGGTCGGGGTGGACCGCCAGGAGCAGTGCTTGCGGCGGCCTGGCGGCGGGGGCGTCGTAGTGAAAGCTGATGGCCGTGGTTTCCTTCGCAGCCGGAATAACCTCGGTCCAATCGTCGCTCATCAACCCAGCGATCAGTGCGGGCGGATTAGCGGGGTCGAGATCGGGCGCATGCACGACAAGGCTGAGGTCGATATGCGCGGGGCTGGTCTTGTCGAGGGTCAGCCCGATCCAACGCGCGCCGGGCTGGTGCGGGAATTGCGCCACCTTCAGGTCGGGCAAGCCGGCACCGGCAATCTCGCTTGCGATCAGGCAACCGGCGAGTTCGCCGAGCCGCGGCCGCACTTCGGCCATGCGCGACATCCAGCCATGCAAAGGCGCGCCGCCCTTGCCGAGCAAAGCGTCGGCGTTGGCGAAGCTCGCCATAGCTTCGTTGCGCAGCGCCGTGGGCAGCGCGAAGGGTGGCAGGACCGGAAAGCCTTCGCCGAGCATCGCTTTCAGACGGCGCACATGATGTTCGACCTTGTCGTCATCGGTTGCCAGCACGGCGTTGAAATCATTGGCAAGTGCGGTGCAGCGCGCCTCGGCCTGACTGAGCACGGCGGCCACCTGACGCGCTTGTTCGGCGAGGCCTTCGACGCTGTCCGTGGCCACGATCGCTTCGCGGGCGCCGGCGGCGTTGGCGCGCTCCAGCGCCTTGGCGAGCGCCGAGGCGTTAGGGCGGGCGGCACCTAGCGCCTGCTCGATGGCGGCACGCGCTGACGCCTGGGCCGTGGCGACCTTATCCGCCCGCCTTTCGACCAGCGCGGGATCGGCGCCCGATGGCGCCTCGGTTCCGGGTGGGGCAATATCCAGCGCGTTGGCCGGGCGGTGGCGGTTGATGACGGTGCGGACGCGGGCCATAAGCGCCTCGAGTGCGGAGAGGCCGTTTTTGGCGCCGGCCGCCGGGTGGGGCAAAAGGTGCAGTTCAGCATTGGCGTTGCGCTCCGCCACGCTGACCTGCCCGGCGAACAGCGCCGCGAGCTTTTGCTGCAGGCCGCTCGGGCGTTCGTTGCTGCCGGGTTCGGACAGGATCGCGAGGGCGATCGGGGACCAGTCGAAGTCGATCAGACGGACCGGGTCGAGCGGCCGCACTCCATCGCCGGGTACGACCAGGTTCGCGGCAAAGCCCCATTGCTTGGGATTTCCGAGCAGGCGAGCGATCCAGGCATTGATGAACGGCTCAGCGACGGCGCGGCTGTCGGTCGGGAAACCGGCCCAGTCGGCACCAGGGTCTTGCGTCGACAACAACACCCCGGCGCGTTGGGCGAAGGCGCGGCCCGACCGAGGTGTGCGGACGACCTCCGGCTCTACGGGCCGGTTCTGGCGGTCCATGCTTCCGAGCGCCGCCGATGCCCGTTCGAGATTGCCGCCGACGAGCTGGTATACACCCTCGGCCACGAGCAGGTCAGCGACCGCGTCGAACATGTCGTCGATCTCTGCGACGACGCTTTCGATGCCAGTCTTTTCCCCCGCTGAGGGGGCGGGCGTAAGACCCTGCATCCAGTTGCCGCCCGCGCGCCGCCGCTCAAGCAGCTTGACCGCATCGACGACATCGCGCGCCGCAATCGCCTCTTGAGCGGTCAGCACGGAGTCGCCCGCGGGGGGATTGAGCGGGAACAGGCGCCGCAGCGGGAGTATGAACTTGGCAAGCTGGATATTCTTTTCTCGCAACCGGCGTTCGATCCGATAGCCGAGCAGGGCGGTCAGGGGCTGGCCCTGTGCGACTCCACGCAGCAGGTTGAGCGCAAACCGTACTCGTCGCGACGACAGGTCGATCGCCAGCGCCGCGCCCGCCGCATCGCGGTGGGCAAGATGGCCAGCGCGCAGCACCGCCGCAGCCTGCGCCTGCTGCAGCGAGGGCGCATGGATATAGCCTTCGCTATCGGGACGCTGGTCGGGCTTCAAATTCTCGACCCAGCCATAACCGCCGATATGCACGCCCTTGCTGGTTGGTTTTGCGCGCCACGATGCCAGCCGCCGGTTTGCGAGCGAGGCGATCCAAGCATCTAGCCGGTAGCTATAGACATCGAGCGTGCCGCGCATCGCGCGATCGAGTTCGCTCGCGGGACGTCCCGACAGATATTTCAGGCTGTCGATGACCGACTGGTATCGCGCCACATCGGCGCGATCGCGTCCGTGCAGGTCGAACAGCTGTCCGATCACATAGTTGACCACCGACTTGGTGCCTGTGCGTTCGGGCAGGACCACCCGCTCCATGTCGGCCGAGGACTGGATGAGGACCTGGCGTACCGCGCGGCCTTGCGTGTCCTGCACCCTCGGGGGATCGACTGCGACCATTTCATCGATGCGTAGCGCGAGGCGGGCGGGAAGGGCGATGCCATCGCGTTCCGCACGATCCTTGTGCACGACGCTCGCGGCTGCGCGATCGAGCTCGTAAACTGCGGCGTGGGAGGCGAGCGTCTCCAGTAGGGTCGATGCATTGCCGCGCGCGGTCAGGGCCGTGCGCCCATCAGTCCTCGCGGCCTCAAGAGCTATGTCGGCAAGATAATTGGGCTGCAGCGGGGCGCCCGCTTCACCCAGACTCGCCTGCACGAAGGGCGCCCCCAGCCGGTGTGTGCGAGCCTCGGCAGTCATGCCCGATATGCGCAGCTTGGTGGACAGCCCGAGCGCGCCGAGGATCCAGCTGCGCGTCCGTTCCTGTGTCGCACTGAGCGCAGGGTCGATGTTGGCATTCTTGGTATTGATAGGACCATAGACGCGACGAAAACTGTTCGAGGCCGCCATGGGACCCTGCTGAAGCAGAGCCTCCATATTCTCCGCCAGCGTCTTGCCCGCGCGCTGGATATGCGGCGCGTTTTCCGAGGCGCGGGTCCAGATGCCGCTTACCGCGCCGATGGCCTGCACCAGTTTTGTCTCGACCTTGTCCTGCGGCTTGAAAATGCTCAAAGGGGTGACGGTCAGGATGCCGTAAGGCTGGTTGCCAACACGAAGCGCCGGCAATGCCCCCCCTGGGAAGAGGTGCGCGACGGCGTGGTCGCGGAGCTGGCCGATGTCGGCATCGCTCATGGCGGGATCGAACAGCTGGTCAAGCGTCTGGCCCAGCGTCGCGCTCCACAGTGCGTTGATCATATGGCCGGCGGTGACCTGTTCTGCGCCATCCACACCGACGATGCGATCGAGTTGCCCTGCGGCCGTATTGACGCCCAAAGCCCGCCGCAGCGTATCGAGTCCCGGTGTCTGGGCCGGCGCCGTGCGCATCGGGTCTATCGCCGCGACCGCGACGGGATCGGATGTATCGAGCCCGGACGCGTTCGCCTCGCTGTTGTTGGTCGGCGTGCCGGGCGTCAGCAGTTCAAGCCCGTCGGAATATACATGGGCGGCAAGCACTGCCTCGAGCCGCGCTGCCGCCGCTTCTCCGGTCAGTGTCGCATTGGTGCCATAAACAACCAGCCGCGTGAGCGGTATGCTGGCAAGCGTGCGCCCGGCATTGCGCAGCGTGGGCTCAAGGTCGCCAGTCGCGACGCGCATTGCCATGCCTGCTGCTTCGGCGACACCGAAATCGGCAAGCCACTTCAGCCCTTCGTCGAGCGGCAACTCGGTGGCGATGCCATCGGCGTCGACGGGCGGGGTGGCCTCTGCGCGCGGATCAATACCCGTGTTGATGCGATCGGCGACGATACCACCCGATTTTGTGAAGGCGGGGGTCAGACCTCCTCTGCCGCCGTCAAGATAACCAATGGCGACCCAGCGGGTCGGCAGTAGCGTAGCATAGGCAGCGCGGCTCCAGACGCTAGCGCGCCGCACGGGATCAGGGAAGGACAGCGCTGCCTGGCGCGGAGGCGGTGCAAAATTGGTCGGCGTCATCGCATAGGCAATCCACGCGGCGCGCCGCGGACGGAAACGGCGCGCCAGTTCGGCAAAGGCGGCCTTTCCGGCTTCGATCTCGGCCTCAGAATTGGCGGCCCCCCAACGCGCCTGCCAATAGAATTGGCCGGCGACAACCTCGTCATTGGTCAGTTCCGTTTCATGATTGTCGATATGAATCTGGTCGGGAAAAACCCGGATGCGCAATTCCCTTCCATTGTCGAAATAGCGCGTCTCCAGCCGCACGGGCAGCAGCAGCACGGGGGTGTCGGCCTGGAAGTTCGGGATCATCGCCTCGATGCGCGGATCGGGCACACGCTCGTGCAGCTCGCCCACCCGGTCGCGAATGTCGACGAGCTGGTCGCGCAACGTGTCACGGCCGTTGGCGAGTTCCTCGATCTTGTCTTGCAACTCCCTCACCTTGGTGTCGGCGGCCCCGGCGCGGACCAGCGCGTCGAGCTTGTCCTGTTGCTCGGACAATTTGACTTCGGTCGCGACGACCTTGTTCTGGACCTTCGTTTCCTGGCCGCGCAGCTTGTCGAGTGAACGGAGGTCTTGGGAAGTGAATGTCGGGGGCGGCATTGCGGCGTCTCCCTAGATTTGCGTCAGGTGGTTGGCGTGGACGGCCAGACGGAACGGTCGCTGCATGGCCGCGGCGGCGAGATGGGCGGCGTCGCGGGCATAGGTGACACCGAGCGCCTGGTGGCCTGCGAGACGACCGTTCACGGCAAGATGGCCGCCAGGCACAGTGCCGGTGTCGATCCAGCGCGCGTCGCGCCAATTGCCCGGATTGGCGGCAACGGCGTCGCGCTTTTCCTGATCGAAGCCGAAGCGTGGTTCGGTCACCTGCTGTTCGATGACGAAGAACCACCCGTCGCCGTCGATAATTTCTGGCCGCGTCAGCGAGAATCCGGCAAAGCTGACATCCGACTCGAAGCCACCGAAAAACACGGCGGGGCGATAGTCATCGGCGCTGGGATCGGGCTTTAGCACTAGACGGCCGTTGACCGGCGCCGCGCGCCAGGCCGAGATGGTGCTGTTGGGATAGCGCCGCAGCAGATTGCCACGCACGAGGAGGACGAGGTTGCCCCCGATCGCGCCGCTGCGCGTGTTCAGGCCGAGCGGCTTGTTGGCAAAGGCGTGGATCTGTTCGATATCGGGTTGCCCATCATCCCAGTCCCAGAAATGGCGAAACGGCGTGCCACGCTGGTCGGTCGGATAGCTGCGCCACAACAATTCCCGGTTCATCTCGTGATTGAGGCCGATCATATAGGCCTCGATGAAACGCGGATTGGTCTCGAGCAGCGTTAGTGAATTTTGCGGGATCGCGTCGATCCCCGGCAGGAAGGCCCGATTGTCGAACTTTGCGAGCCGGATGAAAGCGGGTTCGGGAAGGCTGGGTGCGCACATGATGCGATCGACCGTTGCGGCGACCGCGACCGCTCCGCCCGTTGCGGTGAAAAGATCGACCCCGCCCAGCTGGATCATTGAAGCGAGCCGGCCGGGGATGGTCCGGCGCGGATCGAGCTTGACCGCCGTCGCGCTGGCCGCCGCGGCGAGATCGAAGGGGACGATCTGCAGCGGCCGGTCAATCTGGTTGATCGCCAGCTGCTCGATGGTTTTGGCGAATGCCGTAGAATAATTGTCGAGCACCACCCTGTCCTTGACAAGGTCGGCGACGGGCCGGGCCTCGCCCGCTGGGCGGCGGACTTGGAAACGGCGGCCGCGACCGACACCCGTAAAATCGCCGCCCAACACCTCGCCGCTATTGCCTCGGGTGATGGTCAGCGGCGCACCGCTTCCAAGCACGCCCTTGGGCAGTGCCGTTAGCGCCGAGGCAAAGTCGGCGGTTGCCCGGATGGCGAAACCGTCGCCAAAGCTCGCGATGACCCGATCGGCAACGCCCGACGGCGTGCGCGCCATCGCTTGCCCGTCGCTGCTGATGTCGATTGCGGCCATCGTGACCTTGCCCTCGGCATCGCGGTCGAGCAGGAAGGCCTCGGCGCGCGGGGAGCTTGCGGCCGTCGCAACCATCAGGTCGATGGACTCGCTGAGCGGCCCGGCACCCGCGCCATCGGCCAGCGTGGCGATGTGAAGGTCGGTAAGGATGCCGGTGCGGACGAGGTTCGGCCGCAGGCCGACCGGGGCTTGGGTCGGCGCGATGGCGTCGACGGTGCGCTTCAACTGCACCACCTCCTGCGCGCGTACGCTCGTGGCAAGGCCGATGACCGAAAGGTCGATTGCCGCAGCGGGGTTGTTGCCGACTGCTATGGCATCAAGCGCCCTGACGCGGTTGAGACCATCCGGGGTGAATTGATTGGGATCGACGCTGGCATTTCCGCGTGCCATGCGCTCAACCAGCCCGGTAACCGGCGACGTGGACAGCGCGCGGGCCGCCCGCCGCAGTGCCTGGCGGCGCGGGCTGAGCATCCGGCGAAAGGTCGGCGACAGCGCCGCGTCGGGCAGGCTGGAGCGCGAGACGCCGGCAGCCACGGTCAGCGCGCCGAAGTTCACGCGGCCGCGCGCCGGCGCCGTCAGGGCGAGCTGGCTGGCCGCCGACAGTAAGGCGATCCGGCCGTGCAGATGCGCCAGCGCCTCGGTCGCGAGGCGGCTCTGGTTTAGCAGTGCATTGGCCTCCAACACTTTGCCGACCTGCTCCCAACAGCTCTGCATGAAGATTTCCTGGTTCGCCCGCACCACGTCGGCGGCCAGTCCCGCGGCGGCGCGCGCGCGGGCATCGACGTTCATTTCTTTCAGCCACTTAGGGTTGGTGTTCGGCACGCGCACCGCCTTGGCGTGGAAGCCGCCATAGATGGGCGCGGCGATCGCGCGCGTCGCATCGGGGGCGCTGCGGTCGGCAATGTCGGCTGGCGCATTGACCTCAGTCGTTATCGCCTGCTGGAAAGCGGCGTCCATGTCGGCCAATGTGGCGGGCTCACCCTCCGATGCACGAAGCGCGCCGTCCATCCATACCGGTTTATCCTGGGTGGCAGTGGGCGTGTTGTCCATCAGCCCAGGCAAGCTGTCCCAGATGAACATCGACGTCGTGCCGACGGTGGGCGGGCATTTGAACGGCTTGAGTTCACGCGCTAACGATTCGAAATCACCCTGCGGGCCGGTGGCGAAGCTCCAATGGAAATAGACCGGCAGCGTCATGTCTGCGGGCTGATCGACCCGCCATGCGGGTTTCAGCGCCGCAGTCGGGGCCGGCGTGCCGCCGATCCCGCGCAGCACGCCGAGATCAAAGGCCGGGACAAGACAAGCGATATAGCCGGTCATCGGCTCCAGCCGACGCGGGCAAAGAATGCGCGAAAGGTTGAGGTTCGGCTCGCCCGCCAGCGCCGTGGCGTTGTCCCCGCCGGCGCCTTTTTCGCCGAGCAACTGGCCATGCGCCCAGGCCCAGCTCTGCGAAAGGTCGGGCAGTTGTTCTGCGACCTGCTGCGATGTCAGTTCGACGAAGGGCAGTGGTCGACCCGGTTGGACGCGGGGTAGGGCGACGCGGCCATCGCCGCTTGTTTCCAGTACGACCAGCACCAGCCACGGTCGCAGATGCTCCTGTGCGCCGGCCGAGGCGGGCGAAAACAGCCAGGGAAGCTCAGGCAGGTCGAATTCGATGGCCGCAAGGTAGTTGGGCTCGCAATCGGCGGTGTGCGGCTTCGGATCGGTGCGGATGATCAGGCGCGGGTCGATGCCGATGACGTCGGCCGGTCCAAAGAGCGCGAGGTCGACGCCGTGCGATCCAGCGCCGCTGACCGTCAGACCCGCCGCGAGCGTTGGACGTTGCGGCAGATCTTGTCCGGCGTCGGGCGCCGCGACCATGGCGCTGAGGCCGCGCCGGGCCCAGGGGAGGAAACGATATGCAGCCTGTGCCATTCTCCTTGCCCCCTCACGCCAGTTCGAACTGTTCAACGATCTGCACCGACGCGACGCCCAGCCGGCCCAGCGCATCGCCAGCGAGCGCGGGCGAATAGGCCGCCACCGGGTCGAAGGCGATGCCGGCGTCGCGCATCGTTTCGGTACTGGCCGCCGCTGCCCGCGCGTCTCCGACGCTGACTTTTTTGGCAACGGCGGGTTTGAGACGATCGTCGGTGCGCAGCGATGAAAGCGCCGCGGCGCCCTGTCGTGCCTGCTTGCGGATCGCATCTATCCCCACTGTCATGGCCGCGCGCTCGCGGAAGCGGATACGCGAGAAGGGGAATTTCAATTCGGACTCGGGTTCGAGATAGAGCGTTTCGTAGTCGAGATCCTGGTCAGGCGCCGCGGCGCCCGCGCTGTAGGCAGTGCTGCCAAACCGTGCCCCCGCGGTGAAGGACTGGAAGCTCGGATTGCTCAATTTTTCGGCGTCGCTGAGATCGCGATACTCGCCCAACGCGAAATGCTGTTGCAGCGGCGTCGCCGGCTGGCTGGCAGACGGGTTGCCGATATAGCCTTCGGTAATGCCGAACCGCGTCGGGCCATCGATCCGGTTGGTGCCAATCCTTTGCAGGTCGAGGTCGAAGGGCAGCGCATTCTGCGTGAAGGTCAGCGTGCCCAGCGGGTGTGCGAGCAAGCGATCGCCACCGTCGATCCGCGCGATGTTGACCAGCGGATCAATCCCGATCGGCATTTGGGCCGTCCAGTTTCCCCTGCTGCCAAGCTCGGCCGCAATCAGGGCCTGAGCGCTGGTCGATTGCTGCTCGACCTGGACGTTCTCGCCCCAGCTCTCGTCGAAGGGGACGTCAATATCCCAGAAGAGGATTGAGAATTTGCCGAAGCCGCGGGCGCGCCAGCGTCCTGGACCTTCCAGTCGGAATTCGAAAGCGATCCCAGCCAGATTGTGTCCCTTGAACTTGACCGAGGCCGATCCGTAGATCTTCACGTCGAAGCGGAAGGACGGGACAAGATAGCATATCGCGTCGAAGCCCAGCCGCGCCTCGATATCCACCGGGCCCAGTCCGGCTTTCAGAAGTGCATTGGCGCCGGCCTGAATGCTGGCAGGAGTAACCGCGAAATAAGCCTCGATCCGGATTTTCAGGATGTTGATCGGGAAGGCGGCGAACAGCCGTTCGATCGGGCTGGGAAGCCCAGGCGGTATGTCACGGAAATCAGGATTGAATCCGCCGGCCGCGATGACGAAGCTCGGCCGGTCGCCGAACACCGCCTGCAAGACCAACATCCCGCCGAAGTCGATCTTGAGCGGCTTTTTGCCGGCATAGCTGTCGCGCAGTCGCGCGACGAAACCGATACGGAACGGATTGATCTCGATAGCACCGACGAAATCGACGAGCAGCTTGAGGACCGTTAGATCCGCCTTCACGCCCGGGGGCAATTGCGCCAGCACTTGCCCCAGTATCGCGACGCGGCTGAAGGAGATCGGCTGGTCGCCTTGCCCCAGCGCATTGTCGAGTTGAAGCAGCACGCCCATGCGGATCGTAACGATGTTCGGTGTCCCCCAGCCGATTTCCACCATCGGACCCAGCACCAGTGCGCGCGGCGTGACCGGGAAAACGGTGCGCAGCCGGTTGATGATGCGTGGAGCATCGGCCACCGGATTGGCGGGGAACAGGATGTCGTCGAGCACGCCGCTGCTCATGCCCGCGATCAGCGCGTCGATGCTCACGCCATGTTGCAGGCCGATCATCCCGCCGAGGCCGGTGAGCGTGAAGCCCCAGCTCAACTGGATCGGCGGGAACTGTCCATAGATAAGCAGCAACAGCGCCCAACCATCGCTGCCATCGGGCATTTTCGTGGTCAGGACGCCGATCGCCTTGACGCCGATCTTGACGGCCGGCAAGTCGATCTTCAGCTCGAGGACGCCGGCATATTCGCCCTTCGCCGGGTCGATGTAGAGATAGCCGCCGCCCTTGATGACGCCGGCGTCGAGCAACAGGCCAATGCCGTTGGGTGGCTTGAAGCCCAGCGACAGGTCCATGAAGCCCAGATTGCCGTCGCGGAATGCCATGTCGAGCGTGAAGCCGAGGCGATCGACCGAGGCCTGGAAGGGGCCGAGCTTCACACCGAAGGCACCAGAGGCCTCGAGTGAGAGATCCTGTTGCGGCAGGCTGCTGGGTCCCAGCGCCATTGTTATGTGATGGATGGTCAGCGCCCCGGCGATCGTCTTCTCGATCGGGATGGTAACGGCGATTCCGGTGCCGCCCTCGAAGGTCAGGCCGTTGGCGCTGTCGACCTTCATGCGCAGATTAAAGCCGACGCGAATATCGTCGCTCAGTATCTTCTTGAGGAAACTGTCGGCTTTTCCGGGCGTGATAACCAGCGCCCCATCAGAGATGCTGAACAGAACCGCCGCCCGATCGTTGGCGATTTCGACCCCGGCACCGATCTTGCCGAATTCCAGCCTGGATTCGGTCGCTTCGCCGATCAGAAACGCCGGTTTGCCGGCCTTGCCGGCCTTTACGACGCCGAGCTTGAAGAAGGCATCGGGCGATCCGTCCGCCTGCAGGTCGCCCGCTTCGGAACCAAAAGGGATATAGAGACTCAGCGCGCCCGCCGCCCCGATGTGAAAATCGGCCTCCAAGCCGTTGGTGGGGTTGGTGAATTTATCCTTGAAGTCACCGCCGAGCGACACGATCATGCCCGGGCCGCCGTCGGTGTCGGGCACGCCGGTCAGCGTTACCGCGGCGCGCGGAAGGTCCTTGCCTGGACCCAGCAGCATTGTCAGCGTTCGGGCGGAAGCGATATCGGCGAGTGGCGTTGGCGACCCGGGGATCGGATCCCAGCCGTAGAAATAGTCGACATAACCGGGCTTATCGAAGTTCTGGAGCAGGATATCGATAATGGTCGGGATCAGCGACAGCCCGTGTGAAACTCGGTCGAACAGCAGCTGGCTGGCATTCTGTGGTGTTTCGCCTCGCAGGATCTTCATCAACATCGCGGGGTCAAACTGCTCGATCGCATCCGGGTCGTCGGACACGAGCAGCCCGAGCTTGCCGAGCGCATAGATGGCCGGGAAGCGCACGCGCAGCGAGTCGGCGATGGCGATATTGCTAAGCAGATAGGCGATGTCCCAGGCGACATCGCCCGATGCGGGGTCCTTCAGCGTCTCGCCCAACTGGATGAACCCATCGATCGCTTGCGCGATCTCTGCGACGGTCGCATCGAACGCGACCTTGTCAGGGTCCAGCCCGTCCTTGAAGGCAACAAATTTCGCCTTGTCGGCGGGGCTGAGGTCGGCGCCGGGCTTTAGTCCCAGGTCTTCGCGCAGCGCCGTGGCGATTTCGGGATCACCGAGGTTCTGCTGCACCCAGTCCGATGCTTCTTTGAACCATTTGACGATCCTTTCGAAAACATTGGGTTCGGTTGCCATGCTCGCCTCAATTGGTCAGCAGCGTCGGGGGGGCGTCGGTGGATGGAGCAAGGCTGGCCTCGTGAACGGTGTTAACGGCAAATGTCTGCGAACTCGGCGCGCTCGCCGACAGTAGGCGGTGGGTAAGCGTGACCGTGCCGGCGTTGTCGCGGAAGCTGACGAGCCCGACATTACTGAGAAACATCAGCGTGCGCAGAAGGCGCGGCATCGTCATCGTCGCGACCGCATGGCGTTTCGCGAGCCCGACATAGCCGGCAAAGCTCGCCGCCGGATTGATGTCGGCAGAGAGCGGTGGCGGGTCGGGCGGGGCCCCGTTCTGGCCACCGGTGCGGGTGTCGCGCACAAGCTTGAGCCGCCATCGCCAATCGGGCGCCGTATCGATCGTAGTGCCTGCGGGCCAGCCGAGCACGGGCAGGAGCGCCGGCGACCGCCTCATGCGCCCGCGTCGGCCGGGGCTGATGTGCGAGCCTGCTGGCACCGTAATCTTCGCCGCGCCGTTCCACGCCAAGCGTTCGACCAGCACGCCACCCAGCAGGTCTTGAAAGACCGTATTCTTGCGGAACTGGCTTTCGATTTTGATTGGCCAGCCGTTGCGCGCGCCGCTCGACGTCAACTGGACGATGCGCGCCGGCGTCGCGTTCGTGCCCTTCCAATAGTCGAGCGTCAAAGAGCAGGCGAAGTGCACATCTCCTGATAAAATGACGACGCGCGGGTATCCGGCAAGCTTCTTGAGCAACGCTTCCTGGTGCCCTTCGTCGGCCGACCAGCCTTCGACATCGCGATGCTCGTCGCCATCGGTATATCTGACCGTCTGCTTCAGCTCTGCGGCGGCGTCATAGGGCTTGTCCTCCAGCATTTTGCTGATGGCGTTGCTACTGTCCTTGATCGCTGCCGTCAGCGGCTGGAACACCTTGTCGAACAGCGTTGGCCCCAGCACCGGTGCCGCCGAGACGACGACCAGCAACTCGCGACCATCGGTGAGCGGGCCGTCAGGAACCTGATCGCCCAATGTGCCCCCAAGCAGCTTCGGCGGCTTGGTTGATGCTGCGCTGCCGGTGTCGCGGCGGGTGCGCGTGTCGAGTACCAGCGTCCGGTGCCGCGGGCCGTCGACGCGATAATGCCAGCGCGCCCGCTTGTTTGCGGCTGCCCCAGGGAAACCAAGGGTCTCGTCCAGGCGGTTGGTCGCGCCCGAAGGAAAGGGGCCGTTGCCCGCGAAGACGCTTTCGGCCTCGGTCAGGAAATCCTTGTTGTTGCCATCGGCGGCGAACAATTTTGGATCATTGCCCCAGCCCTGAAACAGGCCATAGGCGAGCATGCCATTGCGGATGATCGCTTGCCCGGGGCGCTTGGAATAAACCCGGCTAAGCCAGCGCCCCGTCAGGTTCCAATCGTCGGTTATCTCATGATCGTCACAGATCATGTAGGTGATGCAATTGGCCAGCGCGCGCGCCGCCTTTGGCACCGCGTCGCGATAGATGCGGACCTTCGCTGTTTCCTTTTCGATCGACGCCAGCCCGTGATCCGGATCGTTTTTCCATCCGAGGAATGTGCCGCCCAGTGCGTCCTCGGGCTTGCTGAGGAAAGGTGTGGTATCGGCATTGTCGGGGGTAAGTTGGACGAACGTCGAAAACTCGTTGCCAAGCGCTTGCCAGACACGGCTACTCCAGGCGGCGCAATACATTGCCGCATACTCCCCGAAGCCAAGCAGGTGATTTCGGCTGTCAGTGGTCGAAAGGCGCGCCTTTTCGCGCACGATCAGCCCGCGGCGCTGCGGCGGAAACTTGTCGACGTTGAGCTCGAATTCCTGCCCGACGGTCTCGCTGACCGGAAACTTTTCAATGCCGCCCAAGAGATCGTTGCCAAGGCTGGTCAGCATCGGCAGCAGGGCGGTGCCGAGATCGTCGGCATAAATCTGGTCGCCCGTGAGATACAACTGCTGCGGGCGCTCCGCAGGGTTGAGCTTATTCGCCTTGATGAAATCGTCGAGCCAGGCCATCGCGTCATAGCCCTCGGCATTCGTCCGCCGGCAACTGGCATGGGCCATGCGCAGCGCCTCGATCGTCGCGGCGGGCATAACGAAGGAGGGCAGGCGGTCGGTGTCGTAACCCAGCGCAAGGTGCAGCGGCGCATTGAAGCCCGCGCTGCCTGCGACCAGGTCGGTCCCTGGATCGACGTTGGCGAGCCGGGCGCCGGCGGTTTCGTCCTTGAGCAACCCTTCGGTCCGCAAACTCGCTGCGCCGTCGACGGTGATGTCGTAGGAATGGAGCGACCCCGGTGTGAGGGCGACGGCCGGTGGGCCCTTTAGATCGATCGTGACGACCGCGATGTGTAGGTTGGCCCCGAAGCGCCTCGTCTGCATCTGGCCGGAGGCGAGTGGCGCGTCTCCCGACGCCACCGTGCCGGGTCCTGTCGACATTTGCGTGCCCGCCCACAATGTCATCCCCACCGTCGCCGAACGGCTGAGCGCCACCCAGGCGGAGCAGACGTCGCCATCGACCCTGCGCAGGATCGGGCCAGCTAGGATCAGCGGTAACGGCATCGGACGCCCGTGCGGATTGGAGCATTTCCCTGGGTCATGATCCACCTTTCCTGAGTACGACAGGTAAGTTCAGCGCCCCCCGTGGCGGGCTCTGTTTCGGAGTCGTTTCAGTCTCGACCGGTTAGGTACTCGCTTCGGTCCGGAGCGGTCGCTGGTTGCGCTGATGCATGTCGATATCGACATGGCAAGAGAACAGCACGGCAGGCATTTTTGCCCGGCAAGTCATCGCGCAGTGCCGAGATCTGTATTCTTTCAACATTGCCACCGAGGCCGCCGAAATCGGTATCGGGCATTGCCTGCAGGCATCAAATATCTGGCGGCTCAACTCCACGCGTGCGTCATGAATGACAGAAAACGAAGACATGTCGCGTCTTCATAGACTGTTGGAAATGAATATTGCACACGCTGACAAGCAGTCTGCGCAATATCCGCCACATATACCACAACGCAATCACCGCAATGGCGATGACTACATAGCTGCATTTGATTTGATTTACGACTGCCTCAGTCGCTCTTATGCGGCGACCTACCGGCCTTCTGGCCAAACTCGTCGTTTACTATATGCCGGCTCGCCATTTCCTTCAAGTTAGAAAAACCTAACAGATTTTACTGAGTGGATAATGGTAGCATCTACCAATTCCATAAATTGCCTGCCGCCAATAAGGCATTGATCGCGCAGGACAACATTGCTGTACCCGCTACGGTCAAAACCCGCCATACGGGATGTGAAAGCCGCAGTCGGCATCAAAGTTGTCGGGTAAAATTCAGGTCCGTCCATGACGTTGTAGGAAGGTTGCTGCATTCCAAAGCTAGATTGCTTGCCCAGAATAGCTCCTCAATTCAGATCCATGCACACCTCGTCTTGGGTGCATTATCCAGAATAGTGTTCGACCCTTCGGGGTGATATGATGTCAGGGGCAAGCTTGGGGAGGTTTACGATGGCAACGAACTTTGCTCAGCCCTCCGTGAAGACCGCAGGGAAGCAGGCGCCCTATACGCCAGAAACGCCCCTGGAATGGTCCACCTTAGAGGAGAACGCGCGAACGTGCCTCTTGGGCGCCGACACGGGGAGGTCGCCCTCACTCACGGACATTGCCGGCCGATGCGCTCATTTTGCCGCGGTCGACACCGCACAGCCGCGGCTCGTCATCGGGCTTGCCGCGGTGCTGGCGGCGTATATCCATGATGGGGCCAGGATCAAACCGGACCTTGCGCACGGAAACTCGGCAACGTGGCTGGTGGAGTGGGCGCTGCGCCATATGAAGCGCGCCAATCTGGACGCGCAAATCGACCTCCACCTCCAACATGAAGCTGAGATCCTGGCGCAGGGAAGCGAGGGCGCGGCGCTTGTGATCGATGACAAGGCTGCCAGCGTCATCGCGGCGGCAAACTCCTATGTGTCGCTCGTCACGCCCGGCAAGCCTCTCTCGGCCCGGCACGTCTTTGCCGCCATGCTCAATACGCGAGGCTTCGATAGCCTGCTCTCGGCCGAGCTGGGCAGGACCGTGACGCCCACCCAACTCGATGAGCTGCGCGGGTTTTTCATCAACAAGCTCAAGCTGAAGCCCGCCGGAGGCGAAAGCGTCGCCAAATGGGAGGAGGTCGTCCGGCCGCCGGCCCGCGAGGCGCAAACGCGAGCAGACGAGATCGATGCGCTCCTCACCGCCCTCAATGTCACGGTGCTCGACTCGATCCGTGACGTGCTGCTGCGTGCCACGGCCTACCGGCCCGCGGGTCATCCGCTCGAACCGGCGCATCTCCTTGCTGCGCTGCTCGAAACTCGACTGGACGCACAGCTTTCCGACGATGCGCCCTCGGCGATGCTGGCCAAAACTGGCCTCGTCGTCCTGCTCACGCGGCGAATTGCGCCAACGGCGGACAGGGCGGACCCATCCGATCCGCTGACCTTCGAAGCTGCGCTTGATGACATGATGCAACGCGGCTTCACGACGCAGCAGCAAGTGTTTCTCAATCCGGCGCTCGGGACCAAGGGCCTTATCGCCGCTATGCTGACGATGCCCTACGAGGTGCGCAACGCCGCATTCGCACGCCACGAGATCGTGTTCGAGAATATTCCCGCGCACTTCCGCGATGTCGTGCGCGATCGCCTGGCGGGTAAGCCGGAGCAGATGCGGGAGTGGCTGCGGGCGCTCGAATACGAATCCGCGACCTTGCCCAAACTAAACCATGACCAGCCCGGCCAGGGGCAGGCGCACGACAAGCTCGGCATCACCAACGACGCTCTAGCCCTCGCCAATGTCGCCGCCGGTTCGAGCACCAATTTGCCGCTCGCATTTGGAATCTTCGGCGCCTGGGGGGCGGGCAAGACCTTCTTCATGCGCATGGTGCAGGACCAGATTGCAGGCTTCGTTGCATCGGACGCCCGCAACGATGGCTTCGAGCACGCCATCGTACAAATCCAGTTCAACGCCTGGCACTATGCCGAGACCAATCTCTGGGCGAGTCTTGTCGGCCATATCTTCGACGAACTGGACCGCTGGATGACACGCAAGAATGGCGTCGGGGCCGCGGACCAGATTCTGCAGCGCCTCGCCACATCGCGCCAGCTTACGCTCGAAGCCGCGGCGGAACTGGCGATGCGCCGCAAGGAGCAGAAGAAGGCCGAAGGCCAGCTGGCCAAGGCGGAGGAAGAGCTAGCCCGGGCGCAAGTCGTAACCGCTCGCACTCCCGAGCTCGCCTGGCGCGTCGCCTTCGACACGGTGAGGAAAGGGGTGATGAGTGATCCCGACCTCAAACGGCAGCTCGGTGCCATAGGGACCGCAACCGGTGTGTCCAATCTGCTCAGCGAGAAGGACAAGCTGGCCGCGGCGATTGATGAGCTCAACCGCTCGGCATCGGCCGGGAACGTGGCGCTGGGAGCTTTGCGTGCGACGGTCGGCAACTGGCCGGCAGTGCTTCTTGCCCTTGCCGCCCTGCTGGTGGCGCCCGCAGTGCTGCTAGGCCTCTACTCTGCCCTCGCCGGGGCATTGGATTGGCCGGCGCTTGCCGGGATCGGTAGCGGCATCGAGGCCCTTGCTGGCCTGGTCGCAATGCTTTCGGTGTTCACCGGGTACTTTTCGTCCAGCGCCAAGACGCTGGCAGACAAGCTCACGGACCTGAAGCGGAAGGCCGACGAGCAGATCGCCTATGCGACGCAGAAGGAACTGCAAGCGGTTGCCGATGCGTCCGGCGAACTTGCCCGAAATGCGGCGCAGGTCGAGGAGGCCAGAATGCTGGTCCAGGCCACCAGCGAACAGGTGGCCACCGCGCTCAGGGACTACGCGGAGGAATCCGGGTCCGCGCTCCGCATCCGCCGGTTCGTGCGGGCGCGCGCCGGCGTCGATGGCTACGGCAAGCATCTGGGGCTCGTCTCTTCCATCCGCAAGGATTTCGAACAGCTGGAATCGCTGATGCGAAACGAGGACGAGCCGCCGCATCTGGAGGAAGCCCGACTGCACTACAAGGCCCGCGTCGATGCCTTGATCATGGAGAGCGGCAAAGCTCTCCACCCGGACGAGGTGGAGCAGCTTGAGAACACTGCGAAAAACGCGCGCGATCCCAAGGTCCTGGAGATCGTCCGGTTCAACCGGATCGTTCTTTACATCGACGATCTCGACCGGTGCGAGCCCGACAAGGTGGTCGAAATCCTCCAGGCGGTGAACATGCTGCTGAGCTTCCAGTTGTTCGTCGTAATGGTGGCCGTGGATGCGCGGTGGCTCTCCCGCTCGCTCGAAAAGCGCTACCCCGACTTCTTCGGCCCGGTCGGGCCCGTGGATGAAGAAAAGTACGAAAAAGCACTGGCCGGTGTCAAACCGGGCGTCAAAACCGCCAATGGCAGGCCCCCCAACACCGAGGCCCAGACCTGGGACGACAGGCGGGAACGCGCGACGGCGGCGGACTACCTCGAGAAGATATTCCAGATTCCCTATTGGGTGCCGTCAATGAGCGCCAAAGCCGGCATGTCGCTCGTCGGCGACCTTGTTGCCCCCGATCGGGCAGCAGGTGACACCGCTGGGTCGGACGCAATCACGCCGTCGGCCCCTGATTCAGTACCGACCGGTGAGCCACGGCACGAGGACGACCAGCAGCGGAGCGGGGCCCAGCCAAGCCGCGCGCTCGAGCTTACCAAGAATGAAATCGATACACTCATGGCCCTTTCGCCGTTCCTCGGTGGCTCGCCCCGGCGCGCCCGCCGCTTCGTCAATGTCTACCGCGTCGCCA
This sequence comes from Devosia sp., assembly GCF_028290625.1. Taxonomy (GTDB): domain Bacteria; phylum Pseudomonadota; class Alphaproteobacteria; order Rhizobiales; family Devosiaceae; genus Devosia. Next base: position 27,569 of record NZ_JAQGJM010000039.1, on the reverse strand, counting down.
AGGCGAGCCTTACACCGGGCGAGGTCAAGAAACTGGAGGCTGGGGAACACCGCGCGCTGGCGACCCAACTCGCCATATCGACTGGCGCCCCCAACGCCTTCGGCCCATGGATGGCCCTGTGCAAAAACGGCCGCGAGGCGCAACTGACCGAGCGAGTGCCGGACGAACTGGACCGCCGCAATATCGAGGGCGCGCTTAAGGCATTCAAGGCAATGCCGGGCGAGGGCAGGGACGTCCTCAAGAAACTCGCCGCCCAGTCACTTCGCGCCTCTCGCTTCAGCTTCGCCGCGCCCGACCGGCGATCACTCGACACGACGCGCTAGAGATCGCGTGTCGAAAACTACCTTGGCCCGCGGCGGGTCTCGGCCGGTGTGGGGCCGTGGCTAAGCGCACGAGTGCGGGCGACAAAGCCTTGAACGATGAGCCTCAGGCCAGTTTGGAGCCAGGTCAGCATTGCGTTGCCTCGAAATGTCATTGCAGGCTAGCGAGGTAAGCGCGCCAGCCACCGTATTGGGTGACTTCTTGGGCGCCAACCAAAGCATAGGGCTCGCAGAGGAAGCCGGAGACGGAGCTGCCGTCGTCGAGCGTGACCTTGCCGACACCCAACGGCGCCGGAATTCGAGCAACGAATTGGCCGAAGGCAGCGGGCGGTAATTCCCAGACCTCCACCTCCAGTCCGGTCCCGTTTAGGCCAGGTTCACGGATCATGCCGGGCTTGGATGGCACCGTGCCCGGCAGCGCATAGAGTCGATAGTCGCCCGCGGTACGGCAGCTTTTGATTAAGCGGCCGCCGGAACCGGTGAGTTCCTTGTTCAGAGGCATGCCGCTGAGATGTGCACCGACGACGACGATGGGGACCAAGGTGCTGGCCGCGGCCGGGACCTTGCTTGCCTCGGGCGGCGTTGCCGTCTTGTCGCGACCCATTCCACGGGCGGCAAGGCGATGCATCGCATCGGCCAAGGGTGCCAGTGCGTCGTCGGTGAAGGCGGGAGCGATCAGTGTCACGCCGGCGGGCAGGTGATCCTCGCGATCGAACCCAGCGGGAATGGCGATGGCGGCGCAGTCGAGCAGGTTGACGAAATTGGTATAGCGCCCGAAATGGCTGTTCTTGCGCACCGGATCGGCCAGCATCTCCTCGACCGTATAGGTCGTGGGCGAGGTCGGCAGCAGCAGCACATCGGCCTTGGCCCATGTCGCCTCGGTCTTGCGACGGAGCTCTTCCAGTTTGTATTTGCCGTTGAAGGCCTCGACGGCCGTCTTGCCCTTGGCGCCCTCGATGATGCTGCGGACCGTTGGGTCGAAATCGGCGGCATTGGTGGCGATGAAGCCCTCGACGGCGGCCAGACGCTCGGCGACCCAGGGGCCGTCATAGAGCAGCGCGGCGGCTTCACGGAACGGAGTATAATCGAACGGCACGATGGTCGCGCCGAGCGAACGGGCGTTTTCGATCGCTGCGTCATAAAGTTTTTCGACCTCAGCATTGCCGAAGAATTCGCGCTCGGCCCCTTCGAGCACGCCAATGCGGAGGCCACTTGTCGGCAGTTCCGCCCAGTTCGGACGGCGCGAGAACGGATCGGCAGCGTCGAAGCCCTCAGCGACCTTACGTATGGCGACGCCGTCGCCGACCGTTCCGGCAAAGATGGTGATGCAATCGACGCTGCGGCAGGCCGGCACCGCGCCGGTATTGGACAACAGGCCCGGCGTCGGTTTGATGCCCACCAGGTTCTGGAATGCAGCCGGGACGCGGCCAGAGCCGGCGGTATCGGTGCCGAGTGCGAAGGTAGCAAAGCCCGCCGCTACGGTCACGCTCGAGCCGGAGCTGGAGCCGCCCGAAACATAGGCCGGATCGAACACCGAGCGCGGCGCGCCATAGGGCGAGCGGGTGCCGTTGAGGCCGGTGGCGAATTGATCGAGATTGGTCTTGCCGATGACCAAGGCGCCGGCTGCTCGCAGGCGAGCCACGACAGTCGCGTCGACCTGGGGCCGATATTCGAATGCGGGGCAGGCGGCAGTCGTCGGCAGGCCGGCGACGTCAATATTATCCTTGACCGCGAAGGGGATGCCCCAGAGTGGTAGGCTGTTCGGCTGCGGCGATTTTTCCATTAGCGCCTTGGCGGCCGCGCGCAGGTCGTCGTCACTGGTCGGGGTGATGAACACTGCCTTATCGGGCCACGGCGCGCGGCGTTCAATGACGGCTTCGATGACGTCAAGTGGAGTCACGGTGCCGGCGGCGTAGAGGGCCTTGAGGCTGGCGAGGTCGAGAATGATTGGCAGCATGTTAAAGCTCCTCCAGCACGACGATGACATCGCCGGTTTTAACATTGCGGCCGGGTAAGGCACGGATATCGCGCACTTTTCCGGCCGCATGGGCGGTGACGGTGATTTCCATTTTCATGGATTCGATGATGGCCACGGCATCCCCGGCCGCAACCGGCGCGCCGTCTTCGACCAGGATTTTCCAGATGTTTCCCGGCACGCTGCTGGCAACGCCAAAGCAGCCAGCGGGGACTTCGCTCACCTGCACATCATTGCCGATATCATCGGCGATGAAACTGTCGAGGCCCTGTTCCTTCCAGCGCTGCCGTTCGGCATCGAAAGCGGCCTGCTGGCCGGTCTTGAACGCAGTGATCGACTCCGCATTTGCCGCCAGATCACGGGCATAATCGCCGTAGGAGAACTGCGTCTCTTCGATTTTGATCGGGTAAGCGCCATGCGGGAAGGCGGCGCGAGCTTCGGTAAGTTCCTGATGATCCACGGGAAAAAAGCGAATCTGGTCGAAGAAATTCAGCAGCCAAGGTTTGCCCGGTGTGAACTCGGGTGTCGAGCGCCAGGTATTCCACACTTGGATGGTGCGGCCCACCAGCTGGTAGCCGCCGGGGCCTTCCATGCCGTAGATGCACATATAGGCGCCGCCGATGCCGACGGCGTTTTCCGGGGTCCAGGTGCGAGCGGGATTGTACTTGGTGGTGACGAGACGATGGCGCGGGTCCATCGGGGTCGCCACCGGGGCGCCGAGATAGACATCGCCCAGGCCGAGCACCAGATAGCTCGCATCAAAGACGATCTTCTTGACCGCCTCGATGCTCTCTATGCCATTGATGCGACGGATGAATTCGATGTTGTCCGGTGCCCATGGCGCGTTAGGACGCACCAGTTCCTGATACTTCAACATCGCCACTTTGGCGTCTGGATCGTTCCACGACAGCGGCAGATGCACGATGCGGCTGGGCACAGTGATGGCTTCCGCCGGCGGCAGCGTGGCCTCGATTTCGGCGAGCAGGCCGAGCAGGCGCATGCGGGTGAGGGTAGTGCCGTCATAGTGGATTTGCAGCGAGCGGATACCTGGCGTTAAGTCGATAACGCCTTGTAATTGCAAGCTTTTTACGGCCTCCAGCAGCAGGTGAACCCGCAGGCGTAGCGCGATATCGAGCGACATCGAGCCGTATTCGACCAGCAGATTATCGTCGCCCTGGCGGCGATAGACGACCGGGACGGGGCCGGCATCGCTTTGGCCGACGATGGGGGAGCCCAGGTCCGATGGGCGGCGAATGGCGGGGCCGGCGATGGGATCGCCTTCCCGTGCGAGGGGATGGAAGCGGATGGTGTCGCCGGGCTTGAATTGACCCATCTTCCATTGCTCGTCGCGGGCGATGACGGCGGGGCAGACGAAGCCGCCAAGGCTTGGACCATCGGGGCCGAGGATGATCGGCATGTCGCCGGTAAAATCAATGGCGCCAACGGCATAGGCATTGTCATGCAGGTTGGACGGATGCAGCCCAGCCTCGCCGCCATCGGTGCGTGCCCACTTGGGGGCAGGTCCGATCAGGCGAACGCCGGTGCGGGCGCTGTTGAAATGAACCTCGTAATCGGTCGAGAACAGGGTCTCGATATCGCCAGACTGGAAGAAGTCCGGAGCGCCATGCGGGCCATAGAGAACGCCGACCTCCCAATGGCGAGCGAGGGGGGCTGGGGAGCCAGCATGCTGGATTTCTTGTTGCGGCTGGCGCGCGAGATGAAGGACCTGACCGGCTTTGAGCGTGCCGGTGGCGTGGCCGCCGAATTGGCCGAGCCCGAAGGTAGCGCGGGAGCCGAGCACGAGTGGCGCGGCGAAGCCACCGGCGACGGCGAGGTAGCTACGCTGGCCGGGGCCGTCGATGGTGCCGATAGCGAGGATGTCGCCGGCGTTGATGGCGATGGGCGCGTCGTGGGCGACGGGCAAGCCATTGAGTTTCATCGGCATTTTGGCGCCGGCCAACGCCACGACCACATCGGCGTGGAACCGTAGGGTCGGGCCGGCCATGGTGAGCTCGAGGGCGGCGGTGACGTCAGCATTGCCGACGAGCCGGTTGGCGTGGCGGAAGCTGTACTCGTCCATCGGGCCGCTTGGGGGGACGCCGACATGCCAGAGGCCGAGGCGGCCGGGGAGTTCCTGGATGCTGGATTGTGCACCGGGAACAAGGACTTCGACGACATCGGGGATGAAAGCGAAGTCGCGGAGGGCAGTAGTGGCGACCTGGCCGCTGGCAAGTAGATCGGAGGCGGCGATGGCGCGGAGATAGGCAAGATTGGTTTCGATGCCAGTGATCGAGGTCTGCGCTAGCACGGCACGCAAATTGGCAATTGCGGTTAGCCGATCGCTACCCGCGACAATGACTTTAGCCAGCATTGGGTCATAAAATGCGGTAACCTCGGTGCCGGTCTCGATCCAGGTATCGACGCGGGCGTAATCGGGGAACTTGACCTCGGTCAGAAGGCCGGCGCTGGGCTGGAAATTGGCGTGCGGGATTTCGGCGTAGAGGCGAACCTCGATGGCGGCGCCGGTCGGGGTCAGCGGGCCGGCTTGACCGATGACGTCCTCGCCAGCCGCTTGGCGGATCATCCATTCGACGAGATCGATGTTGAACACGGTTTCGGTGACAGGGTGCTCGACCTGGAGGCGGGTGTTGACCTCGAGGAAGTAGAAGTCCTCGCGGACGGGATCGTAGATGAACTCGACCGTGCCGGCGGAGGCGTATTGGACGGCAGAGCCCAGATCGGTGGCGGCTTTGTGCAGACGGGCGCGAACCTCATCGGAGAGACCGGGGGCGGGGGTTTCCTCGACAACTTTCTGGTTGCGGCGCTGGAGGGAACAATCGCGTTCGCCCAGGGCAATGACGCGGCCTTTGCCGTCGCCGAAGATCTGCACTTCGACATGGCGGGCGTCGGAGACGAAGCGCTCGATATAGACGCGCGCGTCGCCGAAGCTGGCAGTGGCGGTGCGCTGCACGCTGGCGAAGGCGGCGGCGAGGGCGGATGAATCGGCGCAAAGCTGCATGCCGATGCCGCCGCCGCCGGCGGTGGATTTGAGCATGACCGGATAGCCGACGGTTTCAGCGGCGGTCAAGGCCTCTTCGGCGCTGGCGAGCAGGTCGGTGCCGGGCAGAAGCGGCACGCCGCTGGATTTGGCCAGCTCGCGGGCGGTGTGCTTGAGGCCGAAGGCTTTGATATTGGCGGGGGTAGGGCCGATGAAGGCGATGCCTTCGGCGGCGAGGCGCTCGGCAAAGCCGATGTTTTCGCTGAGGAAGCCGTAGCCGGGATGGACCGCCTCGGCGCCGGTGGCGCGGCAGGCGGCGATGACGGCGTCGATGTTCAGGTAGCTCTCGGTGGCTGGAGCCGGGCCGAGGCGGACGGCTTCGTCGGCGAGGGACACCGCCTTGGTGAAGCGGTCAGCGTCGGAATAGACGGCGACGGAGGCGATGCCCATGGTTTTGAGCGTGCGGATAATACGCACGGCGATTTCGCCGCGATTGGCGATGAGGACCTTTTTGAACATCAGAGGAAGGCCCCCTCACCCGGCCCTATGGGCCGACCTCTCCCCCGAAGGGAGAGGTGTCGCTGCGCGACGAGGAAGCCGTTTTTCACTTCTCCCTGGGGGGAGAGGTCGGGTTGCGTAGCATGCCGGGTGAGGGGGCCTTTGACCGCTAGATGGTGGCTAAACGTCCTCCCGCCCCTGACCCCTCCCCACGAGGGGGAGGGAGAGGATGGAGCCGCGAGAACAGAATTATTCATTCGGCCCACCCGAAATCACGACGCGGATCGGCGTGGGGTTAAACCCGTTGCAGGGGTTGTTGACCTGGGGGCAGTTGGAGATGACGCAGAGGACGTCCATTTCGGCGACGAGCTCGACGTGATCGCCGGGGGCGGAGAGGCCGTCGACGATGGTCATTTGGCCGGAGGGCTGGATCGGCACGTTCATGAAGAAGTTGATGTTGGGGACGATGTCGCGCTTGGACATGCCGTGCTTGGTGACTTCCAAGACAAAGTTATCGCGGCAGGCATGCAGGTATTTGGTGTCGTGGCCGAAGCGGACGGTGTTGCTTTCGCACGAGCAGGCGCCGGCGGAGGTGTCATGACGGCCGCAAGAGTCTGCAGTCACCGTCAGCATGACATTGCCCTCGTTTGACATGATCTTGGTGCCGATGCCCACATAAGCATTGCCTTGCACGCGAAGGGTATCCTGGCCGCTATAGCGCTCGGAAAAGTCGTCGGCCTTGTAGAACAGGGTATCGACGGCCTGCTGGCCTTCGCTGTCGATGATGCGGATGGTCTGGCCCTTGCGGACAATGCCGGACCAGGGCTTTTCGGCGGGGATGAGATAATCCATGTCGTGTCCCCTCAGACCAGCTGCATGGCGTTGTTTTCAAAGCCGCGAAGGGCTTCGGCGGTGGCGGTGCGGCAGAGGTCGTCCGCGGTTGGCGTAGGGGCGCGATAGCGCATGACCTCCACGGGCTGGGGTGCGTAGGCCGGGTTCGGATCGAACGGATGGGGGCAGTTGGAGAGGCCGATGATCACGTCCATCTCGGCGCGCAGTTCGACGTAATCGCCGGCTTGGCGCAGGTCTTCGCGCCAGACGAAGGTGCCGTCATCCAGCACGCGGACGGGGGCGAAGAAGGTCAGGGCGGAAGGAATATCGCGGCGGTCGAGGCCGAGCTTGCCGGCGACGAGGATGAAGTTGTCGCGCGTATTGCGAATGTCGCCGGGGTATTTGGCGGCGTTGGAGGCGGCGGTCGAGCCACCAACCAGGCCATCATGGGCGGACGAGGCGGCCTCGGTGACCGAGAACATGACGCGGCCCATATCGGAGAACAGCACGCGACCCTTGGCGATGGCGGTGGTCCACTGCACTTTCACCGTGTCCGGCAGGTTGAGGCGCTCGCTGGTGTCGGCTTCGCTCCAGGCGATCATGGAAATGGCAGAGGGGCCATTGGACTGGCTGAGGCGGATGGTGTCGCCGGCCTTGAGCATGGTCGACCAGTACCAGCCGCCGGGAATGGTTTCGGTGTGGATCGGATTGGCGATTTCAGCGGCAGGAATGGTGCTGGGACCGGGCAGGGCCTTGGGGGCATTCTGCAGGCCCTTGCGCTGATGTTCCTCGTAGCGCGCGCGATCGGCGGCGATCTGGTCTGGGGTGCGGCTCATGGTAAAATGTCTCCTTGTGGCGCCGGGTCGTCCTGGCGAAGGCCCAAAGGAATGACCGGGTCGTCCCGGTCGGGGGCAAAAATGGAGTTCTCGCCGGCAATGCGCGGCGGCCAGATATCAATGTCGCGACTGAGGACTGCGCCATAGCGTTCGCGTTCCTCCGGCCGGTCGCGGGGGCGCTCGAAGGCGATGACGCGAGTGCCCAGCGTGAAGGCTTCGCGCATGTCGTGAGTGACCATGACCACAGTGAGTTCGGTCTCGTGCCAGAGGCGCTTCATCAGCACGTGGATTTCGGCGCGGATGCCTGGATCGAGGGCGCCGAAAGGCTCGTCGAGCAGCAGCACCTTGGGCTTCATGATCAGCGCCTGGGCCAAAGCGAGGCGCTGCTGCATGCCGCCGGAGAGCTGGGCCGGATATTTGGTTTCGGAGCCATTGAGGCCGACTTCGGCGATCAGCGTCATGGCCTCATCGATCGCGGCGCGGCGCTCGGCGCCGAACAGGCGGGCGGCGATGGGCGAGCGCTTGAACACCTTGCCGAGCAGAACATTGCCCAACACGGTCAGGTGCGGAAACACCGAATAGCGCTGGAACACCACGCCGCGATCGGGGCCGGGCTCGGCGATCAGCGGCACGCCGTCGAGGGTGATGCCCCCCTGGGTCGGGGCTTCCTCTCCGAGCAGCATCTTGAGGAACGTGGTCTTGCCGCAGCCGGAGGGACCGACCAAAGCCACGAACGCGCGGGAGGCGATGGTGAGGGAGATTTTCTCCAGCACGATCTGGTCGCCATATTCCTTCCAGACCTTGTCGAGCACGATTTCGCTCATCAGCGTGCCTCCAGGTTGGACCAGGGGAAGACGGCGATGCGCAGGCGATCGAGCGCGAAATTGGTGATCACGGCGAGCAGCGTGATCCACAGGACGTAGGGGAAGATGATGTCCATCGAGAGATAGCGGCGGACGAGGAAGATGCGGTAGCCGAGGCCGGAATCCGAGGAGATGGCCTCGGCGGCGATGAGGAACAGCCAGGCAGGGCCGAGCTGGAGGCGCAGACAGGTGATCAGGCGCGGCAGCACTTGCGGGAGGACGACGCGCAGGGCGATCTGCCAGGACGAACCGCCCAGGGTTTCGGCCTTGATGATCTGTTCGCGGGGGAGCTCCAGCACCTTGAGCGCGAGGTCGCGGATCATGGCGGGGGCGACGCCGATGACGATCAGGGTGATTTTCGAGGTTTCGCCGAGGCCGAGCACGATGAAAAGAATGGGCAACAGCGCCAGCGGCGGCACCATGGAAATGGTGGCGACGAAGGGGGCGAGCAGGGCGCGGACATAGGGCAGCATGCCGATGACCATGCCGAAGAACAGGGCAATCAGGGTGGAGATGCCCAGCGCCGAGAACAGGCGGACGAGGCTGGCGCCGGTATCGGACCACAGCAGGTATTCGCCGGTGCGCGGGTCGGGCTGGAATGCCATGCGGTTGATGGCGTCGATGAGGGTTTGCAGCGCGGGGAGCAGCTTGTCGGCGGGATTATCGGCGAGGCGGGCGGCCGAGGTGACGCCGTAGGCTACGATCAGCAGCAGGAACGGCGCGAGCATCAGCGCGATCTGCGTGGCGCGGCTTGGTTTGGTGTTGATCCAGCGCATGGGTGCTCGGATGGTTGGTAAAGTGGAAGCGACCCCTCATCCGCCCTTCGGGCACCTTCTCCCACAAGGGGAGAAGGGGATGGAACCGAGAGATCGCAGTCGACCCCTTCTCCCCTCGTGGGAGGAGGTGGCGCGTAGCGCCGGATGAGGGGGCCTATAGCGTCCCCGCCGCTGCAGCCGACATATACTCATCGGTAAACCGCAGCTTCACGTTGGCGGCGTCGCCCAGCACTTTCCCATCGGGCAGTTCGATGCCGATGACATCGGCGGAGGGGGCGCCGGAGCCGAGCAGGCCCTTGTCGAACAGGAAGGTGCGCACTTTGTCCATCGTGGTGGCGAGATCCGGTGACGACGTGAACGCCACCGCGTCGGCGGGCTTGTCGAACAGCTTCGTCGCCGCGAGCTGGGCTTCGAAGCCGGCGAGATCGGTGCCCGAAGCCACGCCCATGGCGGTGCGGGCGGCGGCGCCTTCAGGTGTGTCGGCGGTCATGACGGCCATGGTGTCATACCAGATGCCGGCCAGGGCCTTGCCGAAGTTTGGATTGTCCTTGAGCACGTCGGTATTGGCGACCATCATGTCGATGATTTCGCCAGGGATCTTGGTGCTGTCGAACACATTGGTGGCGCTGGGCAGAGCCAGGATTTCTGAGACCATCGGATTCCAGGTGACCATGGCAGTGACGTCGGGCGTCTGGAAGGCGCCGACCATGTCGGGGTCCGAGGTGTTGACGACGTTGACGTCGCGTTCGCTCATGCCGGCGCTTTCGAGGGCGCGGGCGAGGAGGTAATGGCTGACCGAGAATTCGACGAGGTTGACCGGCTGGCCCTTGATATCGGCGAGGCTGGTCTTGTCCTTGAGGATGACCGCGTCATTGCCGTTGGAGAAGTCGCCGATGATGACGGCGGTGGTATCGACGCCGCCGGCGGCGGGGATGGAGAGGCCATCCATATTGGTCAGCGTGACAGCGTCATAGGCGCCGGCAGTGTATTGGTTCATCGACTCGACGTAGTCGTTGAACTGGGTGACCTCGATGGTGATGCCGTATTTGTCGGCCCATTTTTTGACGATGCCGGTGTCGCTGGCATAGCCCCAGGGCATCCAGCCGACATAGATCGACCAGGCCACCTTGAAATTGGTCTTGGCCTGCGCCTGAGCGAGGCTGGTCATGCCGCCCGCAAGGGCCGCTGAAAGCGCCAGCGTGGCGGCGATTTTGGAAAGAATGCGCATCTCAATTCCCCTTTGCGTGTCTCACAAAAAAGGGATCGGCAGAAACCATCGCGCCAATCCCTTGGCTATCGAGGTCTCCCGGGCTTTTGTCCCGCCGTGCGTCCATGCGGATGTCTCCCGCATGGTGGTAGCTCTCGGACCAGACGCGTTCAGCGAACGCCGGAACCCTAGCTCCTTACTCGGCCTACACTGAGCAAGCGGCGTGCCAAAATCAAAATAAAGTAAAATCAATGGGTTAGGGTTCCTGCGCTTATGCGTCATGTGCAAAAAGTGGGCGTAAGCGCCGGCTTTGGATAAATTTTAGGCAGTGGCCCGTTGAGCCTGCCGCCAGCGGCATCGGCGGTTTCGCTGGCCAAATCTGGCGGCTGGGACTGCGTCCTCGGCGTCGATCGAGAGCGTTGCGGGCGACGATCGAGCCATTGTATGCAATGCGTAAAATAATGGGCATAAATTGAGCAGATATTGGCGACGTGTAGAATTTATAGGCAAACGCGACCGGTATTCGAATCCCACGCTGCGACGGTCATTTCGTTAAGTCTTTGTTAAATCGGCGATTCCGGCATGGGGAAAGCCCGGCCCGGCTTGGCATGTGGCTTGCATTATCCCTTGGTGACGCCGCCCGCAGCGGGCGCGTTCTCGGTGCAGGGAGCTCGTCATGTCGTTTCTACCATTATCTCGCCGTTCGTTGCTGAAGGCCGGCGCTGCTGGTCTGGCTGCGGCGGCTCTGCCCATGGGCTTCGCCCGGGCGCAATCGCCCGTTACCATCGGCGCCGTCTATGTCGGTCCGCGTGACGATTTCGGCTGGAACCAGGCTCACTCGGTGGCCATGGAAATCCTCAAGGGCGTGCCGGGCGTCACCGTGGTCGAGGAAGAGAACGTTCCCGAGACCGACGCCGTTACGCAGTCGATGGAGTCGATGATCAACCTCGACGGTGCCAATCTGATCCTGGCCACCTCGTTCGGCTATTATAGCCCCTTCGTGGTGGAGCTGGCAAAGAAGTACCCCGATGTCGAATTCCGTCATGCCGCGCCGCTGTGGAAGGATACCGATCCCAAGAATGCCGGCAGCTACTTTCCTTACTTGAACCAGGCCCATTACGTGAACGGCGTCGCCGCCGGGCTGGCCTCGCCGACCGGCAAGATCGGCTTCGTCGCCGCCAAGCCGATCCCCTCGGTGCTGTCCAATATCAACTCGGTGCTGCTCGGTGCCCGCTCGACCAATCCCAATGCCACGGTGCAGGTGATCTTCACCGGCGAGTGGAGCCTGCCGGTGCGCGAGGCCGAGGCGACCAATGCGCTGGTGGACGCCGGTTGCGACGTCATCACCTGCCATGTCGATAGCCCCAAGGTCGTCATCGAGACCGCCGAGGGCCGGGGCGTCAAGACGCTGGGCCATAATGCTTCGCAGGCACCATTGGCGCCCAAGGGCTTCATCACTGGCGCCGAGTATAAGTGGGAAACCATCTACAAGGGCTACGCCGACAATATCGCCAAGGGTGAGCCGCTGCCGAACTTCATGGTCGGTGGCTACAATAACGACATGCTGCGCAACACCGCCTATGGCGCCGGCGCGACGCCCGAAGCGATCAAGGCCGCCGACGCGGCGATCGCCGAACTGGTCAAGGGCACACCGATCTATGCCGGCTCGCTCAAGGACAACACCGGCAAGGTCGTGATCGACAAGAGCTACGACAACTACGACCCTTTCCTCGATGGCATGAACTACCTGCTCGAAGGCGTGCAGGGCTCGCTGACTTAAGAGCTTGCGCGGAGTCCCTTCTCCCCTTGCGGGAGAAGGGACTGCGGAGCAGACGGATGAGGGGTCTGCGATCTCAAATACCCCGCATCCGCCCTTCGGGCACCTTCTCCCGCAAGGGGAGAAGGGTAACGACTGAATGTCGTGAGGGAATGGAGAGAACATGACGGTACAAACCGCCGGACCCGCCTATGTCACCCGCGCACCCAATGTGCGCAGCCTCAAGCTGGCCGAGTCGTTCTTCATTCCAATCGCGGCGCTGGTGGTTTCGGCGCTGCTGTTCTCTGTGTTCCTGCTGATCATCGGCAAATCGCCGGTCGACTTCTTCGCGCTGGTGTGGACCGGTGGGTTCGGCTCTAGCTTCTCGTTCCAGAACACCTTGCAGCGTTCGGCGCCGCTGGTGCTGACCGGCTTGGCTTTCGCCGTGCCGGCGCGGATCGGGCTGACCATCATTGGCGGGGAGGGCGCTTTGGTGCTCGGTGGTTTCGCTGCCGCAGCCGTTGCCATTCCGCTGGTAACCAATGGCGTGCCGCCGTTCCTCACCTTGCCGCTGATGGCCATTGCAGCCATGGCGACGGGTGGGTTCTGGATCGGGCTGGCCGGGTGGCTGCGGCACTATCGCGGCGTGAACGAGACCATCTCGTCGCTGCTGCTGAGCTATATCGCCATCGCGATTATGAACTTCTTCGTCGAAGGGGCGCTGCGCGATCCAGCTTCGGCCAACAAGCCATCCACCATGCCGATCGGCGACGCCTATCGCGTCGGCGCCATGCCGTTCACTGATGTACATTGGGGGCTCGGCGCAGGCGTGTTGCTGGCGATCGTGCTTTACATCTTGATGTCGCGCACCACGTTCGGCTTCGCCGCGCGGATGACCGGCGGCAATCCGCGCGCTGCCTTGGCACAGGGGCTCCCGGTGGGCTTCCTCGTCGTCACGTGCTGCGTCATTGCCGGCGCCTGCGCGGGGCTGGGGGGCTTCTTCGAAGTCGCCGCCATCCATGGCCAGGCCAACGCCTCGCTGGTGGCAGGCTATGGTTTCACAGGCATCCTCGTCGCCTTCCTCGCGCGGCATAATCCGCTGGCGGTTGTTCCCGTCGCCATCCTGTTCGGTGCCATCGCGGCCGCGGGCGGGCTGGTGCAACGGCGTATGGGCATGCCCGACGCCACCGTGCTGGTGCTGCAGGGCATCATCTTTGTGGTTCTGCTGACTAGCGAGACCATGTATGGCCGCCTCAAATTCTTCCAGCCGGGCACGGGAGCCGATCGAACATGATGGAAAGCGCATTCGTCACCGTTCTCATCGCCATGCTGGGCGGCGCCATCCGGGTTTCGACGCCGTTCATGTTCGTCGGCCTGGGCGAGTGCCTCACCGAGAAATCCGGCCGCATCAATCTGGGGCTGGAGGGCAACCTGGTGCTCGGCGCCATGGTCGCTTACGCGGTCAGTTACCTCTCGGGCAATCCGTGGGTCGGCGTGCTTGCGGCAGGTGGCTCCGGCCTCGTGCTGGGCGCGCTGCATGGCTACATCTGCAAGCTACCCAAGGTGAACGACATCGCCGTCGGCATCGCCATCATGAGCTTTGGCACTGGCACCGCGTTCTTCTTTGGCAAGCCGTTCATCCAGCCGACGGCGCCACGGCTCGACGCCATCCATCTCGGCGACTGGACCGGCAACGCGGCGCTGGCGCAGGCGCTGCAGGTCAATCCGCTATTTTTCGTGGGTATCATCCTCGCGGTGGCGATGAGCTGGGCATTCGCCAATACGCGCTGGGGCCTGATCGTGCGCATGACCGGCGATAGTGCCGCCTCGGCCCGCGCCATGGGCGTGTCGGTCGATCTGGTGCGGTTCCTGACTACGGCGGCGGGCGGCTTTCTTGCTGGCGTCGGCGGGGCCTTCCTGTCGCTCTACTATCCCGGAAGCTGGAACCAGGGCCTGTCATCGGGCCAAGGCCTGATGGCGGTGGCGCTGGTGATCTTCGCGCGCTGGGACCCGATCCGCTGCATCTGGGCCGCGCTGCTGTTCGGCGCGGCGGGCGCCATCGGCCCCTCGCTGCAATCGATCGGCATTTCGCAGGGCTATTACTTCTTCAATGCCGCCCCCTACATCCTCACGCTCTTCATCATGATCGCCTCGGCCCGTAGCAAGGGGGCTGCGCGCGAGGTGCCGGGCGAACTTTCGATCACCAAATGAGGCTCTCCATGTCCCTCCTCGATGAACGTATCGAAGACGCGCTGGTCCCCGGCGGCACTACCATCGCGGCCGATCCCTATCCCTGGCCGTTCGACGGCAATTGGGGGGCGCATAATACCGCGCTGATCGTTATCGACATGCAGGTCGATTTCTGCGCGCCGGGCGGTTACGTCGATACCATGGGTTATGACATCAGCCTGACCCGCGCTCCGATCGTCCCGATCCAGGCGGTGCTCGCCGGCATGCGAGCGAAGGGCTATCCCATCATCCACACGCGTGAGGGCCATAAGCCGGACCTCAGTGATCTGCCGCCGAACAAGCGCTGGCGGTCCCAGCGCATTGGTGCCGGCATCGGCGATCAGGGGCCTGCTGGGCGCATCCTGGTGCGGGGCGAGCCGGGCTGGGAAATCATTCCGGAACTGCAGCCGGAGCCGGGTGAAGCGATCATCGACAAGCCGGGCAAGGGCACCTTCATCGCCACCGATTTCGAACTGGTGCTGCGTCTCAAGGGCATTCGCAACCTGGTGTTCGCCGGGGTGACCACCGACGTGTGTGTGCACACCACCATGCGCGACGCCAATGATCGCGGCTATGAATGCCTGCTGCTGGAAGATTGCTGCGCAGCGACCAAGCTGGAGAACCATCTGGCGGCGATCGACATGATCAAGATGCAGGGCGGCGTGTTCGGCGCGGTGACCGATAGTGCAACCTTTCTTGAGGCGCTGCCATGAACGCTGCCGCACCAATCCTCACCACCGGTCGCGCGCCCTCGCTGCAAGCCGTGGGGATGACCAAGATTTTCGGGCCGCTAGTGGCGCTCGACGATGTGTCGATCGATGTTCCGGCCGGCTCGTTCCACGCGCTGCTCGGTGAAAATGGCGCCGGCAAGTCGACGCTGGTGAAATCGATCATGGGGTTCTATTCGCCCGACAAGGGACGCGTGCTGCTCGATGGCAAGGAGGTGTCGATCAAGTCGCCGCGAGACGCGCGGGCCAATGGCATCGGCATGGTCTACCAGCATTTCACCCTGGTGCCCTGTCTGACGGCGGCGGAAAATCTGGTGATTTCGCGCGCCGATGCCCCCTCGATCATCGATTGGGCCAAGGAGAAAAAGGCGCTCGCCGCCTTCATGGAGCAGATGCCGTTCAAGGTGCCGCTCGATGCGCAGGTGTCGTCGCTCTCGGCCGGTGAAAAGCAGAAGCTGGAAATTCTCAAGCTGCTCTACCTCGATCAGCGCTTCATGATCCTGGATGAGCCCACCTCGGTCCTGACCCCGGGAGAGGCCGACGAAATGTTGGGCCTGTTGGGCGACATGGCAGCCAAGAAGGAGATCACCGTATTGATGATCTCGCACAAGTTCCGCGAGGTGAAGTCGTTTTGCGATGGCTTCACCGTGTTGCGCCGGGGCAAGTTCACCGGCTCGGGCGATGCCCAGTCTGCCAGCGTCGCCGAAATGAGCCAGATGATGATCGGCGATACCGAGGTGCGCGAGCGCGCAGCGCGCCGCGTGCACAATGAGAACCGCGAAGTGCTCGAACTGGCCGGGCTTTTCGCCCAGGACCTCGACGGCGCCGACGTCATCCATGCCGTCAATCTCAAGGTCAATGCGGGCGAGATCGTCGGCATTGCCGGGGTGTCGGGCAATGGTCAAAGCGCACTGGTCGAGGCGCTGGCCGGGCAGCGCGCATTGAGCGATGGCGCTATCCGCATTCACGGCCAGGCCTTCGAGCCCAAGCGGGCCAGCTTCGACAAGTTCAAGGTGTTCGGCCTACCCGAGGAGCCGCTCAAGAACGCCACCGTGCCGCGCATGAGCGTGGCGGAAAACCTGGCCTTCCGTGCTTTCGACAAGCCGCCGGTGGCCAAGCTCGGCTGGTGGATGTCGCCAGGCCCGATGCGCAGCAAGGCCGAGGAACTGATCGCGCTCTACCGCATCAAGACCACCTCGCCCGACGCGCCGATCGAGACGCTGTCCGGCGGCAATGTGCAGCGGGCCGTGCTGGCGCGCGAACTGTCGGGCGATGTGGATGTGCTGATCGTCGCCAATCCGTGCTTCGGGCTGGATTTCGCCTCGGTCTCGGAAATCCGCAGCCAGATCATGGAGCAGCGCAATAGAGGGGCGGCGGTGCTGCTGGTCAGCGAGGACCTGGATGAGATCCTGGAATTGGCCGACCGGGTGGCGGTGATGAGTGGGGGCACGATCAACTATATCTCGCGCATCGAGGACACCGACCGCAATGTCATCGGCCAGCATATGGCGGGGCATTGATGATCGATATTCCTGCCCGCCCTTACCCCTATCCACTCGATCCGGCCCACACCGCTCTTGTGGTGATCGACATGCAGCGCGACTTCATCGAGCCCGGCGGTTTCGGCGACAGCCTGGGCAATGACGTGGCCCGGCTCGAAGCTATTGTCCCGACAGTTGCGGGGTTGATCGAGGTGTTCCGCCAGCAAGGCTGGCCGGTGATTCACACCCGCGAGGCGCATAAGCCGGACCTTTCCGATTGCCCGCCATCCAAGATCGCGCGCGGCAATCCGAGCCTGCATATCGGGGAGGTCGGCGCCATGGGCCGGCTACTGGTGGCGGGCGAGCCGGGCAATCAGATCGTGGCGGCCTTGGCGCCCATCGAAGGCGAGATCGTCATCGACAAGCCGGGGAAGGGCATGTTCTGGGCCACCGGTGTTCACGAGACGCTGCAGGCCATAGGGATCACCCATCTGGTGTTTGCCGGCGTGACCACGGAGGTGTGCGTGCAGACCTCAATGCGCGAGGCCAATGATCGCGGCTATGAGTGCTTGCTGATCGAGGATGCTACCGAAAGCTATTTCGCCCAGTTCAAGGCGGCAACGATCGAGATGATCGCGGCGCAGGGCGGCATTGTCGGCTGGGTGGCACCGCTGGCGGCGTTACAGGGCGCTTTGGCGCGGCGGGCAGCATGATCATCAACGATCCAGCGATTGTCGCCGAAGTCACCGACGCGTTCGAGCGCTATGAGCGGGCGTTGCTGGCCAACGATGCGGCGGTGCTCGATGCCATGTTTGTCACCAGCGACGCGACCGTGCGCTACGGCGTTGCCGAAAACCAATATGGCATCGACGAGATACGCTCGTTCCGGGCGGCGCAGCGGCCATTCACCCGCACGCTGGATCGGCTGGTTATCACCACATACGGACCCGACGTTGCCACGGCGTCGACGCTGTTCTACCGCGACGACTTTCCTGGCCAGGTTGGTCGGCAGATGCAGACCTGGATCAAGCAGGACGGGCGCTGGCGTGTCGCGGCGGCGCATGTGAGCATGATGGCTACCCAAGCCTGACAGGTTTTGAGCGTGCACCAGCGTACCCCTCGCACATCGGCGGAAGACATCAGGCAGAAACTGGCCGACAGCATCATCTGTGGCGATCTCGCCCCGGGCACGGCGCTGGACGAAACGAGCCTCGCCAATGCCTTCGCCGTCTCACGCACACCGGTGCGCGAAGCGCTGCGCCTGTTGGCGGCCAGCGGGCTGGTGCAGCAAAAGCCACACACCCAGGCCCTGGTCGCCAAGCCCGATGCCGCGACGCTGGCGGGCATGTTCGAGGTCATGGGCTATCTTGAAGCGCTCTGCGCGGGGTTGAGCGCCATTGCGATGACGGCGCCGGAGCGGGATGCGCTGGACCGCCAGCACACCATGATGGCGGCCGACGTTCGCGCTGGAAATGCGGCCGGTTACAGCCAGGCCAATGACGGGTTTCACAGCGCCATCTATGACGGGGCGCACAACGCCTATCTGGGCGAGCTGACGCGATCGACGCGCCAGCGCTTGCAGCCATTTCGGCGGGCGCAATTTGGCATGCTGGAGCGCCTGCTGCGATCCCACCAGGAGCATGGACTGATCGTCGAGGCGATCCTGCAGGGCGACCGGAATGGCGCCGAGAACGCGATGCGAGCCCATATCGCCATCGTCGAAGATGCCTATCGCCAACTGACGCACACCGGTTAGCCGGCGGGTGATGGGCCGGATCGCCGATGGCGAAGCGATGCCCGGCCATCAGCTAGCCGATAGCGGCGCTGGCAATCTCGTGTGGCGACGATGTCGAGGTTGACGTGAAAGGCAGGGTCCGTGGCGCGGTTGAGCGGTAGGCCATTTCACTCATTGGCGCGGGAGTAGATCGCCAGGACCATAACCAGGAGCGCGCCGTAGGTGATCTGACGCGCAAACTCTGGGAGGCCAAGCATGATCAGGAAACTCTGCAGCACGGTCAGCATCAACGCGCCAGTCATGGTGCCCCAATACGAGCCAGCTCCGCCGGACAGCAGCGTTCCGCCGATCACCACCGCGGCGATGGAGGGCAAGGTATAGGGCTCGCCCAGATTGATAAAAACCGAGCCCGTATAGCCTAGCAGTACGACACCACCCACTGCAGCAAGCAGGCCCGAGGCGGTATAGGTCGCGATGCTGATCGCCCTGGTCCGCATTCCGGCGAGCCGTGCCGCGCGGGCATTGGCGCCGTAGGCATAAATGGATTTGCCATAGGGGCTGCGGGTCAGGAAGATGTGCAGGGCGATGCCAAGCGCCAGCCACAACAGAACTGTGCCCGGCACTCCGGCGATCCATGGCTGGGTGACAAAGGCGGTCAGGCCCTGATTTTCGGTCCCGGTTGGACGGCCTCCAGTCACGACAAGGACGGCGCCCTTGACCACGCCCGCCATGCCCAATGTCATCATCAATGGCTGTAGCCCCAGCCCGGCAATGCCGAGCCCGTTCAGAAAACCCACCAGGGCCCCGGCGCCAAGCGCGAGCACAATCGCCAATGACAGGCCGATGGTGCCGTTAAGCGCGAATACGATGATGGCCGCCACAGTAACAATGGAGCCAACCGACAGGTCGATCCCCTCGTTGCCGGCAAGGATCACCAGGGTCTGACCGGCACTGATGAAGCCCAAAAAGGCGGCGATCCGGAGCAGCGAAACCAGCTGGCTGGGCTGAGCAAAGCCCGGTGTCATCGCCTGCCCGACGACCAGCATCAGCAGGGTGAAAATGGCGATGATGGCAATCGGATGGGTCAGCCTTTGACCAAGCCGGGTCAATCCATCGGCCACGGGTGCCTGATTGCTCATCGGTTCCTCCAGAGATTGAGGCCTGCGCCGGTTGCCAGCATTCCCAGGATCAGCACGCCGTCGATTAGCGGCTGCCACTGGTAGGGCAGGCCCACTGCGAAAACGAGGTTGCGGAGGACGATCAGCAGCAGCACCCCGGCGATCGTGCCAACATAGGTGGC
The DNA here is from genome assembly GCF_028290625.1 of Devosia sp. Lineage (GTDB taxonomy): Bacteria > Pseudomonadota > Alphaproteobacteria > Rhizobiales > Devosiaceae > Devosia. The sequence continues at coordinate 8,036 of NZ_JAQGJM010000039.1, read as the reverse complement.
ATTGCCCCCGGTCAGCCTCGTGCCGCCGATCACGACGGCCACGATGGTTGGCAGGGTCAACGACGCCCCGACCAGGGGATCACCCGAAGCAATGTCGGCTGACAGCAGGATTGCGGCGACGCCTGTCAGCAGTCCGGCGACAACGTAGGTCCAGAACTGCACCTTGCCAGTGTCGATGCCGCTATTGGTTGCCGCTATCGGATCGCCGCCTGAGGCGATCAGCTTGCGGAAGGTCGAAGTGCGGGTGAATTGTCCCCAGAACACCCCAGCGATCAGCAATACCAGCACCGGCGCCCAGGGGCCGACGCGCAGCGAGGCCGTCAGCCAGCCCGGCACCGTGCCACCCGGCTGAGGCATGACCCACAGCGCAGAACCCGCCCAAATGAAGGCGGTGGCAAAGGTCGCCACCACCGGTTGTACCCGCAGGCGCGCTACCAACAGTCCATTGATCGTGCCACCCAGTACCGCGACGGCCAGTGCGACCGGAATGGCGACAAGGCTGGACTGCAGAGCCGGGTCGGCGCCGAATAGCCCGACCATGACCGAGGAGGCTAGCGCCAACAGCGCCCCCAGCGACAGGTCTATCCCCCGCGCAGAGACCACCAGCATCTGTCCGACCGCCAGAAACATCAGCGGCAGAGCAGTGCGGATTTGCGCAGCAATATTGGCCGGACGAAAAAAGCCTGGCAGCAGAAACCACAAAACGATGGTGGCAATAGCGAGAACCGAAACCGAGATCGCCCAGTCGGGCAGGGGGCTGCGCCTCTTGACGATGACTTCAGCCAAGATGCACCCCCTTCAACCCGGCGCGGGCGATCTGTTCCGCGGCGATGCCGGGTCCCGCCAGCACCCCGGACAGTTCTCCCTCGCTCATCACCACAATGCGGTCGCAGAGCGCTTCAAGTTCATGCTCTTCGCTGGAATAGACCAGGATGCCCATCCCGGCCTCACGCGCCTTGAACAGCGCCTCGTAGAAATCGGCGCGGGCGCCGACGTCGATTCCCTTGGTCGGGTCATCCAGCAGCAGATATTCCGGGTTGGTGGCCAGCCAGCGTGCCAGCACGGTTTTTTGCGCATTGCCACCTGAGAGCACCCGCACCGGCTGCTCGGGCGAACCTGCTTTTATCTTCAGCTCGGCGATCAGGGTGGCGGTCAGGTTGCGGGCACGGCGCAGGTCAAGCCAGCCCATGCGTGCCAGCCGTTTCCAGGACGCCATCAGGATATTGTCGGCAATCGACAGGATGCGGAACAGCCCATCGGCATTCCGGTCGCCGGGGACGAGTGCAAGGCCGTGACGGAGCGCCTGGGTGGGGTGGGCGATCCGTACTGGCCGGCCGTTGATCCTGTACGCGCTGATGCCGGGATCGCCGCTGAACAGCCCACGCAGCAATTGTGACTGACCCTGGCCCTGCAGACCGGCAAGCCCCAGGATTTCGCCTTTGCGCAGCGAAAGTTCAAAGCCCCTGCCGCGGCGGCCAAGGTCGATCCAGGCCGACAGGTTGGCTGCCTCATCGCCGACGGCAGCTGCGCTACGGACAGTGGTGGCGGCGCGGCGGGATGAGGCGACCATCAGATCGACAACGCGGGCTTCATCCACTTCCGTACGTGGCTGCGAGGCCACGAGCGCGCCGTTGCGCAAGACGCTAATCTGGTCGGCTAGCGCCATTGCTTCGTGCATCCGGTGGGTCACGAGAATGACGCAGCGCCCTTCGGCGCGCCAATTACTGATCAGTTCGGCCATCCGTGCCGCCTGACGCGCATCAAGGCTCGCCGTGGCCTCGTCAAGAATGATGAAGCGCGGATTTTGCGACAGCGCTTTGAGCAGTTCCACGATCTGCCGTGCATCGGGGCCGAGATCTCTCACCAGGACGTCGGGATGGATCGAGGGGGCAACATCGGCAAAGATGCTGACCAGCGCCTCGGAGTCCTGGCGCAGGGTGGCGCGATCGACGCCGAATGCCTTGCGCGGTTCACGGGTGAGCCAGATGTTTTCTTCCACCGTCATGTCGGCGACGAGGCTGGTCTCCTGAAACACTGCCGCAATAGCGGCCTGACGATGCATGATCGAGCGCGATGGCAGGATGGCCTGACCGAGCCGAACCTCGCCGTGATCGGGTTTGACCAGGCCGATCAGCACCTTGGTCAGCGTGGATTTACCTGAGCCGTTGGCCCCCATCAGCGCGTGAACCGTACCGGGCTCAAACCGGACCGAGACGTCCTGGAGCGCTACGGTCGAGCCAAAGCGTCTGGTAATCGATGAAGCAAGCAGTGGGGTTTCGTGCATCGTGACCTCAGGCAGGGATGGGGGCGCAGAAGCGCCCCCAAGAATGTCCGTCAAATCACGGGTGCTTACTTGAACATCGCCTCGACGAGCTCGTCGGGCATTTCGTAATCGATGAAGTAGCTGTCGGGCTTGTCTTCGTTCTCGGTGATGTACTTGTCGAGGGTATCGGCCGTCATCGGCGCGGGGTCCTGCACGAAGATGAAGTTGTGGTTCTCCCCTTCGAGCACACCATCCTTGAATTCGCGGCCCTCGCTGAGCTTGATCGCGATCTTTAGCGCAGTGGTGGCTTCAATGCCCGGTGGGTCGAACACGCCAACCGATTTGAAGTCAGGATTGGTCTGCATGACCTTCTGCCATAGGCGCAGGTAACCCATATTGGTGTCGCCGGTCACAGCTGGCCAAGTCACCGGGTTGGCGGCGACGAGTGCCCGCAATACGCCTTCCGACATCGCGCCGGAAACCCAGATGCCGTCGATCTTGGGCTGAGCCGCGAAGACCGAGGACATGACCTGCTGCGCCTTGACCACATCCCAGTCGCCATTGGCGGTATTCAGCACCTGGAGGTTGGGGTAATCCTTGAGGAAGTTACCCATGGCGCGTACGCGCTCTTCATTGGCCGGCGCGCCCGCCAGACCGTTCAGCATGACGATATCGCCCTGGCCGCCCAGGGTGTCGGCCAGCCAGCGCGCGTGGCCGAGGGCCCAGGATGTCTGGTTGACCATCACGCCATAGACTTGCGGCGCAGTCACCGCCTGGGTGATCGAAAACACCTTCACCCCGGCATCGGTGGCTTCGCTGAGCACCGGGTTCAACGCGGTTTCTGACGACGGGATCACGAACAGCACGTCGACGCCGGAGTTGATCAGGGCGCGAATCTGGCCGATCTGACCCTGAACGTCGGTATTGCCACTTTGCACCAGCAGATCATCGGTAATGCCTTGCGCGACGAATTTCTTATTGGCGGCGTTCAGCGTGTCGAGCAACTGCGACCGCCAAGTGTCCACGTAGGCGTTGGACACACCGATCTTGAGCGCATCGGCATGAGCGAGGGTGGCTGTCAGCGCCACGCAGGCAAACGCGGTAGTCTGCAACAAACGGCGAAAATTGGATAAGTGCAACAGATGTTCCTCCGGCTGTATCTGAAATGGCTGATTGGTCAGGTCTGTCCCGATTTTCTGCCCATTGGTGCCAGTGTGAGCTTAGATCGGCCTACACGGCCTTGTGCAGTTCGCACGCGGCAAACAATCTTCGCAAACTGAAGCACCAGCTGCGCCAGATGTGCGCAGTCTGGCCGACTTCATCAGGTGCGGCAGCGGATCAATTTGATTTCAGGCCATTGGCTGGGAATAAGTTGGTCAAAATTGTCCGCAAGCGTGTTGTCTCGCCAGAGCCGACCCAGTCCGCTGGTCGAGTTGGTACGCTTTGTTGAATTCGTGATGGCTGCCGGCCGGACGCACCACTTCGCAGCCCCAACAGCGTGCCGGGTCATTCGTGTCGGCGCAGCACTCAGCGTTGGCCTCGTCGATGTCTGCTTCGCGCCTCACTCCAGTCGTTAGGCGGGCCGATGCGCTGGAAGCGGACATTTGAGTGCACAGAATCACTTCGCACTGACACCAGGCATTCGCACCGAGTTGGAGCTTTTCTCAATGGAGGGGCCTTAGACAGGCGCGGTTTCGAGCACTACAAATGCGGAGCGCGTGACAATAACCCGGGGCGCACCGTAACCAGCAGCGGCGAGCAGGGCGGTAAATTCGCCAAGCGTTCGCTCCTTCGCACCCGGGAACAAAGCCATCATCTGCATGTCGCCCAGAAGCGTGAGAGCGCTGTTCTTTGCCGGGTCGTCATCGAGCATGCGCTCAATGATCAGCAGCTTGGCGCCCGATTGCATTGCGCGCCGACAATTGCGGAGTATCTGAAGGCAACGCTCGTCGCTCCAATCATGGAGGATTTGAGCCATCGTATAGATGTCGCCACCAGAAGGAACCTCGACAAAGAAGTCGGTAGGTACGAGCTCGCAACGCGAGATGAAAGCGCCCAATGCATCGGTCGCCGCCGCGATCACCGCGCCCTGATCGGCCAGCACGCCAGTTGTCTCGGGGTACCGACGGAGGATTGCAGCCAGGAGGGCGCCATTGCCGCCACCCACATCTACGACCTTGGCGCCGGCAAAATCATAAGCCTCCGCAACCGCTGCGTGCCGATCGTCAGGACTATGCTGCATGAACTGATCGAAGGTCAGAGCCTCGTCGGGATGGTCGCTGAGATAGGCCCAGTTCGTTACGCCGAATGTTGCTTCAAACGCTGCCTCTCCGGTCCGAATAGTCCCTTCCATGCCGCTCCAGGTGCTCCACACGGAGGGCATGCCCCAGAATCGAGCCGCGTAATGAAGAGTTGGAACTGCGTCGCTGCAGAGGTGCCGCGATCGCGTTGTGTGGGTCACGCGTTGCTCTGCATCCACAGCAAAGATACCGAATGCTGCCAGTGCCCTCAGCATTCGGACAAGCTTCTCGGGATGGGCGCTTACATCCCGGGCAAGGTCAGCGACCGGCCGCCCCTCACCGACCCGGTCAGCAACGCCAAGTTGCGCCGCCACGTGGATCATCTGCGCAACTTGCAGGCCACGCATTTGCACGGCAACTTCGAGATAAGAATTATCCTCCACGCCCGCCTCCCGTTCCCAATATTCCGAAAGTATAATGTTCGGCGAACGGGCTGCCAACTAGCTACCTGGCAAAAAACAAACTTCGAACATCTTTGATTACTGGGAATGCTGGGTTTGGGCCCATCCTGGGCATCGGTATCTAAGCTTGGACGTCCGCTTGGCTGCGGCCGCACGCCAAAGGCAGTCACTCCCGGCCCCCAATGCGTCTGCAATGCCCCATCTCGGACAGCCGAAAGCAGAGGTTTATCGTCGCCAAGCGCATCGGGCGAGATATGCCGAGAGCCTCACAAGTCCACAAATCCAGCAGAATACTGGGTGCCTCGCCATACTACGAGTGCGCGCTACTTCTTCTTGCGCATTGCCTCGCCGAGCATGTCGCCCAGGGAGCCGGTGCTGCGGGGGGCTTCCTGTTGTAGGCGCTGGTTGGCGCGGAGGGGCTGGTCGCGGGGCCGCTCGCGCGGGGCGGTGGCGTCGATTTCCCTGCGCATGGTGAGGGCGATGCGCTTGCGGGGCACGTCGACTTCGACGACGCGGACCTTGACCACATCGCCAGCCTTGACGACCTCGTGTGGGTCTTTGACGAACTTGTCCGCCAACTGGGAGACGTGGACCAGCCCGTCCTGATGCACGCCGATATCGACGAAGGCGCCGAAGGCCGCGACGTTGGTCACCGTGCCTTCAAGCATCATGCCGGGCTTGAGATGTTTGATATCATCCACGCCTTCGGCAAAGGTCGCAGTCTTGAAGGCGGGGCGGGGGTCGCGGCCGGGCTTTTCCAGTTCGGCCAGGATGTCGCGCACCGTCGGCAGGCCGAAGCGGTCATCGACGAAGCTGCGCGGATCGAGGCCCGACAGGGCCGACTTGTCGCCCATGATGGTGCGCAGGTCGCGGCCACAGGCAGCGACGATCTTGCGGGCAACGCCATAGGCCTCGGGGTGCACCGAGGAGGCGTCGAGCGGCTCGGTGCCACCGGTAATGCGCAGGAACCCGGCGCTTTGCTCGAAGGTGCGCTGGCCGAGGCGCGGTACTTCGAGCAGTGCCTTGCGGGAGCGGAACGGGCCGTTGGCATCGCGGTGGGTGACGATGGCTTCGGCGACGGACGGGCCAAGGCCCGAAATGCGGGCGAGCAAGGCGGCGGATGCGGTATTGAGGTCCACGCCCACGGCGTTGACGGCGTCTTCCACCACGGCATCGAGCGAGCGGCCGAGGCGGTATTGGTCGAGGTCATGCTGGTATTGCCCGACGCCAATGGCCTTGGGCTCGATCTTGACCAGTTCGGCCAATGGGTCCTGCAAGCGGCGCGCGATGGAGACTGCGCCGCGCAGCGACACGTCGAGATTGGGGAATTCCAGCGCCGCCAGTTCTGACGCCGAATAGACCGATGCCCCGGCTTCCGAGACGATGACCTTGGTGGGTTTCGGCGCGGGCAGGCGCTCGATGAGCTCGGTGACCAGCTTTTCGGTTTCGCGACTGCCCGTGCCATTGCCAATGGCGATCAACTGCACGCCATGCTTTTTGATCAGCGCCTGGATGGCGGCCTGCGAGCCCATGACGTCATTGCGCGGCGGGAAGGGATAGATCGTCTCCGTATCGAGCACCTTGCCGGTAGCATTGATGACCGCGATCTTGACGCCGGTGCGGATGCCTGGATCCAGCCCCATAGTAGTGTGGGCGCCAGCCGGGGCTGCCAGCAGCAGGTCCTTGAGATTGCGGGCGAAGACGCCGATGGCCTCGACTTCGGCACGTTCGCGCAACTCGACCATGAGGTCGATGGAGAGCGTGACGCGAAGGCGGGTGCGCCAGGCCCAGCCAGCAACGTCACGCAGCCATGTGTCGCCCGCGCCATTGCCCTGCGCATTGAGCGCGCCGGCGACAAAGCGCTCGGCAGGCTTGATCGGGTCGGCGACGTCGGCATCGACCTCGATATCGAGGCTGAGAAAGTCCTCGGTGCGGCCGCGCATCATGGCGAGGGCGCGGTGGCCGGCGACCTTGGCCCAACGCTCGGAATGGGCGAAATAGTCGGAGAACTTGGCGCCGGCCTCTTCCTTGCCCTTGAGAACCTTGGCGCTGAGCATGGCCTTGTCGCGCATATAGGCGCGCAGCCGGCCGAGCAGGGCGGCATTTTCCGATAGGCTCTCGACGACGATGTCGCGCGCGCCTTCCAGCGCTTCCTTGGTCCCGGGAACATCCTCGCTGATGTAGCCTTCGGCGAGCCGTTCGGGGACAGCGCTGCGATTGGCCAGGATGGCTTCGGCCAGCGGGCCAAGGCCGCGTTCACGGGCGATTTCCGCCTTGGTACGGCGCTTGGGCTTGAACGGCAGGTAGAAGTCTTCGAGCTCGGCTTTGGTCGTGGCGCCCACGATGGAGGCGGTGAGCTCGCTCGTGAGCTTACCCTGTTCGTCAATCGATTTGAGGATCGCGGCGCGGCGGGCTTCCAGCTCGCGCAGATAGGTCAGCCGCTCAGCCAGCAGACGCAATTGCGTATCATCGAGCCCACCGGTTACTTCCTTGCGGTAGCGCGCGATGAACGGCACCGTTGCGCCGCCATCCAGCAGTTCCACGGCGGCACGCACCTGCTCGGGCCGGGCGGCGACTTCGGTGGCAATCTGGGCGGCAATGCGGGTGTCGAGTGCGGACATGAATCTACTTCTTGGTTCGGCTGGCGCGACCATAGTCGCCTCGGGCCGGGGGCGACACCCGGCGCGGGACGATTTCCTCAACTGTGAAAATGGCGGCGGGCCTGGGCCCAGTGCGAGATCGGAGATTGCTGATGCCTGCTGTCAGCTGCCAGACTGCGACTGCCTCACGCCCCGTATGGAATCCAGACGTTCTTGACCTGGGTGGCCTTGGCGAGGAAGTAGTCCCCCTCGAACAGGCGGTCGGCGAGATCGTAGTACAGCCCGCGGCTGGTCCAGGTCTGCTTGAGATTGGTGATCGAGGCCTTCTCCACCATGGTGGAGGCCTCGGCCGAGCCGGCAAACCACAGCCCATCGACGCCATCATGTTCAGCCAGCGTCTTGGCCAGCGCCACGCTGTCGCCGGTGACGATATTGATCACGCCGGATGGGACATCCGAGGTTTCGATGACCT
>NZ_JAQGJM010000038.1 GCF_028290625.1 Devosia sp. | reverse complement strand
GGTCCATCAGCGTGATGGCCTTGAGCAGCCAGGCCAGCTGATAGTCCTTCTTGACCGTCCGCCGCGCGCCGATGCTGCCGGCCCGCCGTTCCAGCGCCGAGCGGTTCATCCGCACCCGCCCGACCCAATCGAGATCGAGCGGAAAACCCGGATTGCGACGGTGCGCCGGAACGTGCTGCGTATCGACGACCTTGAGGCTCATGCCAAATCCTCGCAGACTTGAGAATCGAAGCGGGCAGGGGACCGTTGGCAATGCGCTTCAAGCGCAGCGACGAGGCCCTGGATAAGCAGGCCAGATCGCGTATTTCGCAAACCTTCCGGTCGCCAGTGGACAGACATCTTATCTCCTAGCTCCCCGTGCGCAAACCATGTCAAAATCACCCCGCCAATGTGTCAGTGAGATGACCGAGAGGCAAGAGGTCAGACTTTAGACGTCAGTCGTATTGACGATATGAATTTATAATGCAAAATTCAACAAACAAGCGAGAACGATCGTGAACGAAACCGACTTCACCAGTCTCAGCGAAAAAATCTGGGCCGCCAGCGGGCGGCGCGAGGATCTAGTGGCGCGTGTAGCAAATGCCCTTCGTGAGCAGATATTGTCCGGCCAACTGGTGCCGGGCGCCAAGCTCGTGCCCGAGGCCGAACTGGCCAAGCACCTGGGCATCAGCCGGCCGAGCCTGCGCGAGGCGATCCGCATCCTGGCCCGCGAAGGGCTGATCCTGGTTAAGCATGGCGTGGGCACCTTCATCAGCAAGGACACCAAGCCAATGCTTGGGTCGCTCGAGTTGATGCGTTCGATGACCGACCTGATCCGCGCCGCGGGCGGCGAGCCGTCGTACCGTGATTTGGTCATTACGCAGATCGAGCCGTCCGCCAGCACCGCCGGCGAACTCGAGATCGATGGCGATACGCAGGTGGGGCTGATTTCCCGCGTCCGCCTGATCGATGACACGCCCTTCGTCGTCGCCAAGGAATATGTCGTCCTCGACGGCAATCGCCGCAATTTCGAGGCGCTGTCCAAGTTCGAGGGCGGCTCGCTTTACGCGTTCCTGCGCCAGGATTTTGGCATCACCATCTCCCACAGCAAGGCGCGGATTTCGGCCGTCGCGGCCGATGGGCACATGGCTCAGGTGCTGGGACTGCGCAAGGGCGCACCGCTGATGCTGATGCACGAAATTCACTATGGCTTCGACGGCAAGCCCGTCCTGCTGGCCATCAACTATCACAACACCGAAGTGGTCGAGTTCACTTCGATGCGGTCTGGAGCACCCGTCTGATGCATGCAGACTTCGCCACGCTCGGCAATATCAGCATCGATGACCTCGTGTTCATCGATGGCAGTACCAAGTGGTGCGTGCCGGGCGGCAATGCGGTCTATTCGGGTCTCGGCATGGCGGTCTGGGACGAGCGTCCAGCGATCATCGCGCCGGTCGGGCCGGAATATCCTGTGGCGGACCTGGGCGAGCGGATCGATCTCTCCAATTGCCGGCAATTGCCACGGACGCTGCGCAATTGGGGCCTTTATGAAGAGGATGGTTCGCGCCATTTCATCTTCCGCACCGCAATGCAGAACTGGCATGAATTCAGCCCGGCGCTGAGCGATCTCGATGGCTTCACGTGCGGCCATGCCCATCTGGCACCGATGCCATGGACCCTGCAGATCGAGCTTGCCGAACGGCTGCGCCGCGATGGCACCAAGCTGATCAGCGTCGATGCTGATGACCGTCACCTCCGCGAGGTGGATCAGGCTTCGGTCAAGCGGCTGCTCAACCTGCTCGATCTGTTCCTGCCCAGCAAGCAGGATGCCGAGGCCATGGTGCCCGGCAAATCGCCGCCCGATGCGCTGCGGGTCCTGCGCGAGATTGCGCCGGAATTGCCGGTCATCGCCATCAAGTGTGGCGACAAGGGCCTGATCATGCATGCGGCCGGGCAGGCCGATTATTTCGAAATACCGACGGTGGCGAAGACAGTTGTCGATGCCACCGGCGCCGGAGACGCCTTTTCGGGCGGCACGCTGGTGGGCCTGGCCCGTACCGGCAAGCCGCTGGATGCGGTGCTCTGGGGATCGGTTTCGGCATCGTTTGCCGTGGCTGGATTGGGACCGACGGCGCTGGTTGGCGCCACCAAGCACGAGGCGCAGTGCCGTCTCGATCATCTCAGGACACAGGTGGACGCTCATCGTCTGTGACGATCGCCCGCCCATTATTTTTGCAAGTAGGAGCCTTCAGTGGAAAACGAAAAGACCGTGATGCTGCGTGAAATCGGTATGCAGCCCGAATTTGTCGGCAGCAATATCGATCTGATGCTGGCCAATATGCGCCAGATCCTGGTGGATCGCGACCCCGGCACGCTCGAGCATGGCTTCATGATCGGTTGCGGCGACAGCTATTGCGCCGCGCTCGCCGCCCGCCAGTTCATGATGAAGGCCACCGGCCGCTTCGTCGAACCGGTCGAGGCCCTGGAATTCTCGCGCTATCTCGTCGGCGATCTGCCGGCCAATTCCTTCGTCTTCGGCGTCTCCAATTCTGGCACCGTGTCGCGCACCATCGAAGGTGTCCGCCTGGCTCGGGACCGTGGCGCCTGGACTTTCGCCGTGACCGTCAGCGCCGATAACAAGCTGGCCCAGACCGCCGAGACGCTGATCAAGGTCAACGCCACCCCCAATATCAAGGAACTGCCAGACGGCACGCGCGTCGTGACCCCGGGCTCGATCACCTATACCGCCAGCATGCTCGGCTTGTTCGTCGCCGCCATTGCCATCGGCGAGCGCCTGGGCAACCTGAACGCTGCCCAGTCGGCCAAACTGGTCGCCGAACTGCATGCCACCGCCAAGGCGATGGCCGCATCGGATGCCGGCACGCTGGCTCTGGCCCGCAAGCTCGCGCCGACCTTCACCCCCGACCGTGCGACCGTGATCCTGGGCGGCGGCCCGAACTATTCGACCGCCTATTTCGCCATGGCCAAGTGGTTCGAAGGCCTCACCCGCCCGGCGCATCTGTCGCAGCTCGAGGAATGGGCGCACGAGCACTATTTCATGACCGGCGAAAAGACCGACACTTTCATTATCCTGCCCCCGGGCGCTGGTTATGACCGTGGTCTCGAGCAGGCCGAAGCCGCCCGTGAAATGGGCTCGCGCATCATCATCGTCGGCGAAGAGGGTGACGCGGTCGCGCAGAAGGCCAGCGACATCTACTTCCCCATGCCCAAGGGCATTCCCGAGACGCTGACACCCTTCGTCTACAAGCTGCCGTTCGAATACCTGTCCTGCGAAATCTCGACCGTGCAGAAGATTGCCTTCTTGGGCTTCGACAACAAGAAGCGTCAGGAAGTCAATTTTCGCCAGATCTTCAACTCGCAGGAAGCCAAGACCAGCCAGACGGAGAAGGTGTGATGAGCGAGCTGCTCTCACTCGTTCGCGCCGGCCGCAAGCCGGTCGTGGGCATGGTGCAGCTGCCGGCCTTGGCCGGCGGCGCCAACTACCGGGGCGAAAGTTTCGCCTCGGTGCTGGAGGCGGGCCTCGAGGAGGCCGGCATCCTGGCCGAGAACGGCGTCGACGTGCTGATGGTGCAGAACCTGGGCGATATCCCGGTCGACATGTCGGCGACCGCCGTGCAGGTGGCGTGGATGACGCGGGTCACCGCCGAAATTCGCAATAAATTCGGCAAACCGACCGGCCTGAACCTGCTGGAAAACGATGCGGAGGCAATGTTCGCCATCGCCTCGGCCTCGGGCGCCGATTTCGTGCGCATCAAGATCTATGTCGGCGCGATGATGACCCCGTTCGGCATGGAAACAGCCCAGGCCCACAATGCCATCAAGGCGCGGACCTCCTGGAATGCGGGGCAGGTCGCGATCTTCGCCGACGTGCATGATCGTACCGGCACGCCGATCGCCACTGGTGGCTTCGAAGAGGATGTCGAATTCGCCGTCCGCCTCGGCGGTGCCGATGGGCTGGTGCTCACCGGCAAATCCTATCCGCAGACCTTGGACATGGTGGCGCGTGCTCGCGCCAAGTACGCCGACATCCCGATCCTGATCGGGGGCGGGGTAACCGCATCCAATTTCGCCGAAGTGGCGAGCAAGGCCGACGGGGCCATGGTGTCCACGTCGATGAAAGACTCGGGGAGCGCAGTAGGCCGCTTCATCCCGAGCAAAGTGAGGGAATTCATGGCTGTGGCGCGGACGGTGCAAGATCCCCCAGCAGCTTGAATAAACAGGACAATCGCCGTCAGAGCGATGCCTGTCGAAATGGAACGCAACAGGAGAAAACGATGTCTGGAAATTTTCTGAAGACTGGCCTGGTAGTGCTTTCGCTTTTGACGACCGTGGTGGTTCCGGCTTTCGCCGCCCCCAAGGTCGCCATGATCACCTCCGAATCCGGTCTGGGTGACAAGTCGTTCAACGACATGATGGTAGAAGGCATGGAGCGCGCTAAAACCGAGCTCGGCGCCGACTACGTCGTCATCCAGCCGCGCGCAATTTCCGAATTCCAGTCCGCGCTGGCTCGCGCCGCCGGTCAGGGCTTCGATATCATCATCGGCTCTTCCTTCGACATGATCGAGCCGATGAAAGCCGTCGCCGCCGCGTTCCCGGACCAGAAGTTCGGCCTCGTCGACGTCGGTCCCGAGCCGCTCGGCCCCAACGTCGTCAGCACGGTGACCAAGGATTGGGAAGGCTCGTTTCTCGTCGGCTACATCGCTGCCAAGACCACCAAGACCGGCACCATCGGCTTCGTGGGCGGCAAGGACATCCCGATCATCCACCGCTTCTTCATCGGCTACTATTACGGGGCGATGATGGCCAATCCGGACATCAAGGTGATCGAGACCTATACCGGCTCGTTCACCGACCCCGCAGGTGGCAAGGAATTCACCCTCTCCAATATCAACCAGGGCGCCGACATCAACTTCGCCGTTGCCGGCCCGACCAGCGTCGGCGTCATCGAAGCCGCCAAGAGCACCGGCACCTTCGCCATCGGCGTGGACAGCAACCAGAATTATCTGGCGCCCGGTAGCGTGCTGACCTCGATGGTCAAGCGCGTCGACACCCAGGCTTTCGATATGATCAAGTCGGTCAGCGACAACACCTTCGCCGGCAATCAGGTCAAGATGTATGGTCTGGCTGAAGACGGGGTTTCCGCCGCCATGGACGACAACAACAAGGGCCTGATCTCCGACGCCGTGCTGGCCGAGGTCGATACGCTCAAGGCCAAGCTGCTGTCGGGCGAGATCGTGGTGCCGAACTACTTCGAGCTCAAGGCTGGCCAGGCCGAGATGGGCACGCCCCCGATCGCGACGCCGCCGTCGATCGCGACTGCCACGACGCTGGCACAGTAAAGTCGACACTCCCGGAGCTGCGGCAACGCCGTCGCAGCTCCAATCCGGCTAGGCAAAGGACAAGACTATGCCCGACGCTTCAGTGCCCGTCGTCAGCATGCGCAATATCGTCAAGCGCTTCGGCAATTTCACCGCCATCCACTCGGCGAGCATGGATATCCGCCGCGGCGAGATACATGCCCTGGTCGGCGAGAACGGCGCGGGCAAGTCGACCCTGATGAACATTCTCTACGGCTTGCTGCCCCGCACCGATGGCGACATCGACCTGCGCGGCGAGCCGGTTCGTTTCGCCAATCCCAAGGAAGCCATCGCCCTGGGTATCGGCATGGTGCACCAGCATTTCAAACTGGCGCCGTCCTTCACTGTGGCCGAGAACATCATTCTCGGCTCCGAACCGCTCAAATCCTTCGGCCGGCTCGACCGCATCCGCGCCGAGCGCGAGACCAAGGCGATCAGCGAACGCTTTGGGCTTAATCTCGATCCAAGAGCGATCATCGCCACGCTGCCGGTCGGCTTGCGCCAGCGCGTCGAAATCCTCAAGGCGCTCTATCGCGAGGCCGAAATCCTGATCCTCGACGAACCAACCGCGGTCCTGACGCCCCAGGAAACGCGAGAGCTGTTCGCCACCATGCGCTCGCTGGCCGATAGCGGGCACTCGATCATTTTCATCACGCACAAGCTGCGCGAAGTGCTGGCCGTCTCCGACCGCATTTCGGTGATGCGTCAGGGTCGTATCCTATCGACCATCGACAACAAGAATGTGACTGCGCAGGAGATCGCCAGCCTGATGGTGGGCCGTTCAGTGCTGCTGCGCGTGGCCAAGAATGAGGCCAAGCCGACCGGCGAACTGCTGCTCGACGTCAAGGGCCTGACGGCTCTGGGTGAGCGCGGCGAGACGGCGGTAGACAATCTTTCGCTGAGCGTCAGCGCTGGCGAAATCGTCGGACTGGCCGGGGTCCAGGGCAATGGCCAGGATGAACTGGTCGAGTGCATTGCCGGGTTGCGCCGCCCCGTCGGTGGGCAGGTGCAGATCTGCGGCACGCCGCTGCGGCCCAATCCGCGCGGCAATCGCGAGGCCGGACTGGCCTATATTCCAGCCGATCGTGGCGACCTCGGACTGTCGCTCGAAAGCTCGATCTGGGAGAACATGACCGTCGGCCATTTGGGCAAGTTCAAAGCCGGTCCGTTCTTTGCGGCCACCCGCGCCAAGCAGCGCGCCGCCGAACTGATCGCCCGTTTCGACGTCCGTGGCGCCACGCCCGATAAGGCCGCCGGATCGCTCTCGGGTGGCAATCAGCAGAAGGTGCAGATCGCTCGTGAGTTGACCCGCGATGCTCGCCTGATCATTGCCGAACAACCGTCACAGGGCGTCGATATCGGCGCCATCGAGGCGATCCACCGCACGCTGGTGGAGATGCGCGATGCGGGCAGGGCGGTGTTTGTGGTCTCGGCCGATCTCGACGAGGTGCTGTCGATCTCCGACCGCGTCTTGGTCATTTATCGTGGCCGCATCGTCGCCAACCTCAAGGCCGCCGATACCGATGCCGAGGAAGTGGGCCGCTATATGGGCGGCCTGGACGAAGAGCCGGCCAGCGTCGGCGCGCTCCCGAAGGAGACCCAGCATGTCGTTTGAAACCACAGGTTCGGGTCCGGGTATGGCCGTACTCAATTTCTGCCGCCCAGCTGTCCAGCCCATCGTCGCTGTGTTGATCGCCACCATCGTCGGCGGCCTGCTGGTGTTGGCCCTGGGCGAGAATCCGATCGAGGTCTATGGGCTGCTGATTTCAGGCAGCCTAGTCGGCGTGCCCAACCTGCTGGTGACGCTGCAGATGATGACGCCGCTGCTATTCACCGGGCTGGCCGTCGCCATCTCGTTCCGCGCGGGGCTATGGAATATCGGCGCCGAGGGCCAGATGCTGGTTGGCGCTCTGTTTGCCGGCGTGGTTGGTTATGCCTTTCCGATGCCGTGGTTCCTGCACTTGCCGCTGGCGATCCTAGCCGGCTTTGTCGGCGGGGGATTGTGGTCAGCCATCCCGGCTTTGCTGCGCGTCTATCTCGGCGTCAACGAGCTCGTCGTCTGCCTGATGCTCAATCCGATCGCGCTGTTGCTGACCGGGTTCTTCGCCACCCACGTCTTCAAGGCGCCGGGGCCGACCAACAAGCTGCCCGATATTGCGCCCAGCGCGGCGCTGCCGACCTTTTCGGTCTATTCGCAGGTTAATGCCGGCATCTTCATCGCGCTGGCGTGCTGCATCATCTTCGCCATCATCAATGTGCGCACCGTGCGCGGCTTTGAGTGGAAGATCATGGGGCTCAGTCCGCGCTTCGCCTATTATGGCGGGATCAATGTGCCGCGCCGCGCAATCTGGGTGATGATCCTGAGCGGCGGTATTGCAGGCCTCGCCGGTGCCGAGCAGGTGCTCGGCCAGTATGGCGCCTTCTACGACAATTTTTCCCCCGGCTATGGCTTCGATGGTATCGCGGTGGCAATGCTGGCCAACTTCAACCCGATCGGTGTCATCGTCGCGGCCTTCCTGTTCGGTGCCCTCAATGGCGGCAGCGGCGTGCTGCAGATGATGACCGGGCTGAGCAAATACCTGGTGCAGGTGCTGCAGTTCATTACCGTGCTGGTGCTGGCGGCGCAGTTCTCCTGGGATTGGCTGATCCTGCGCCTGTTCCCGGAGCCACCGCCGAAATCGCCCGACGCCGTCGAGCCCGTCAACGCCACCCCAACGGAGGCCTGAAATGGATCTGGAAATCCTCAATTCCGCCGTCCGCATTTCGACCCCGTTGGTCTTCGCCGCCATGGGGGGGCTGCTGACCTATCAGGCCGGCATGCTCAATATCGCGCTCGATGGCTTCATGATCGTGGCGGCGTTCACCGCCGTCGCCACCGCCTATTTCACCGGCAGCCTGGAATTGGCGCTGCTGGCGGCGATCCTGGCCTCGATGCTGCTGGCCGCGCTGATGGCGATGTTCAACATCAAGTTCCGCGCCCATATCTTCATCGCCGGCACGGCCGTGACCTTTCTCGCCTATGGCCTGACGGCGCTGCTGCTCAAGGGCGTGCTGGGGCAGGACGGGGTGTTCACCTCCGACCGCATCCCCACCTTCCCGGTCATCCATCTCCCGGTTATCGAGAACATCCCGATCATCGGCGAAATCTTCAGCGGCCACACCATCCTGGTCTATGTCGCCTATGTTTTCGTACCGATCGTCGCCTGGACGCTGTACCAGACCAAATGGGGCCTGCAGCTGCGGGTCGTCGGCGAAGCGCCCGAAGCGGCGGCCGCAGCCGGCATCAATGTGGACTGGGTCAAGTTCCAGGCCATGCTGCTGTCCGGACTGTTCTGCGGTTTTGCCGGCGCTTACCTGTCGCTCGCCTATGTTTCGCTCTTCGCCAACAAGATGACCAATGAGCGCGGCCTGATCGCGCTGGCGGCCATCTTCTTCGCCCGCGGCAATCCGTATCTGACCGCAATGGTGGCCATCCTGTTCGGCACCGCCACAGCACTGTCCGTGCGCCTGCCGCAAGTGACCGGGCTTGCCCCCCAATTGCTGCAGCTCATCCCCTATGTGGTGACGGTGCTGGCGCTGGTGCTAGTGGGATGGCGCACGACGCGTGCCCGCAGCCGCCACAGCGCCTGGCGCTTCGATATCGGCTAGGGGGTTTTAACTCCCCGACGAAAAGGCCGCGCTCCGGTTTGGAGCGCGGCCTTTTTGGGTTTGATGCGGCGATATCAGGCGGCGTTGCCGGAGCGGATTGCGTCGCGATAGGCGAGCAGGCCAGCAGCGAGATCGAGGCGCGGGCGCCAGCCGAGTTCGCGGTCGATCTTGGTGATATCGAAGGCGCTCTGCACATCCGGCACGTCATCGGCCCCGGCCACCAGATTGACCCGCGCCCCCGCAATGGTCCGCCGCGCAATCTCGGCAATCTGCGGCATAGTCATTTCGAGGTTAGAGACGTTATAGGCACGCGACGGCAGGCTCTTGGCCTCGAGCACCGTCAGCAGTGCATCGGCGACATCGTCGACATGGATATAGTGATATTTGAAATCGTCCTCGCAGGGGATTTCGGTCGGCAGGCCCTTCTCGGTGTTGCGGATGATATCGCCGAGATAGCAGTTGGCCCGCCGGTACGGCCCATAGACGCGCGCAATGCGCAGGCTGATGCCGTCGAGGCCGTATTCGGTGGCAAAGCCGTCGACTAGCGCCTCGCCGGCAACCTTGGAGGCGCCATAGACCGAGGTTGGATGCAGCGGCGTGGTCTCGGTGATCGTGCCGGGGCCGACATCGCCATAGGCCGAGACCGACGAGCAGAACACGAAGCGCTTCATGCCGTGCCGCCGCGCGATATCGAGCAGCCGCGCGGTCGCGGTGATGTTGACATCGACCAGCAGCATCGGCTTGCCAGCGGCCAGCATCGGCCCGGAAATGCCGCCGCAATGGATGATCGCCTCGATGCCGTTCTGGGTCACGAGCGCATCGAGCGGGCCTGCATCGTCCAGCCCCATGATCGTGAGGCTGGTGTCGCCGCGGCCGAAATCAGTGACGTCGATCGCCGTGACCTGGTGGCCGGCGCGCTGCAGCGTCTGGCGCAGCGTCATGCCGACGAGGCCAGCGCCACCGGTGACGAGAATCTTCACAGCGCCACCATGCCGCCATCGACGCTGAGATCGGCGCCGGTCATGAACGAGGAGCCCTCGCCACAGAGGAACACGATGGTACGGGCGACTTCCTCGGACTGGGCGAAGCGGCCGATTGGCGTCAGCGGCAGGAAGGCGGCGCGCTGCTCGTCGGTGACTTCCTTCTGGATGCCGGTCATCGTGGTGCCGGGTGAGACCGAATTGATCTGGATGTTCTGCGAGGCATACTGCACGCCGGCCTGCCGCGTCAGCGCCAGCACCGCGCCCTTGGAGGCGCAATAGGCGGCGGCATTGCGCAGGCCGATGTGGGCGGCGGTAGAGGCTACGTTGCAGATTTTGCCTTCCTTCTTGGCCAGCATGATCGGCAGAACAGCGCGCATGCCCAGCCACACGCCCTTGGCGTTGATATCCATCACCCGGTCCCAGGACTCTTCGGTGACATTGACGGCGGTATCGTTCGGCACCGCGATGCCGGCATTATTGACCAGCGCGTCCACGGTGCCGAACTGCGTGATGGTCTGGGCGACAAGGTCTGTCCAGGCAGCGACGTCGCGCACGTCCATGGTGACGGCGATCGCCTTGCCGCCCGCTTCGGCCAGCTCATCTGCCGCGGCTTCGGCGCCCTTGATATCAACGAGCACGACATTGGCGCCGCCCGCAGCGAAGAGACGCGCCGTGGCCCGGCCGATGCCGTCGCCCGCGCCCGTTACGATGACCGTCTTGCCGGTGAATTCGCTCATGGAAGGCTATCCTTGGATGGTTCGGCGCGGCGCCATTGCCGCTGCCGGAAGGGTTGCGAGAAAATGGAGAAGGGCGCGGTCGCGCCCCGGCGCCGCCACCAGCTGCATGCCGATACCGCCCGCATCGGGCGTGGTGGCAACGGGGATGGACAGCGCGCAAAGCCCGGCGACATTCATCCAGGCGGTGAAGATCGCATGCCCGCGCGGCCCGGCCGGGCGGCCGTCGATGAGTGGCGGGAATGGCTCGGCGGCCGGCCAGGCGAGGGCCGCCGTGGTGGGGCAGAGCAGCAGATCGAAGGTGTCGAACAAGCGAGCCGCTTCGACGCGGATCTGCATGCAAGCGTCCCAGGCGTGGAGGTAATCGATGGCGGAGAGGGCGCGGCCGCGTTCGGCTGTGGCGCGGGCATTGTCGCCGATCAGCGCCTCGGCCTGGGGGTATTGGGACAGATGCCAAGCAAGGCCAGTGGCGGCCACGGTGCCCCAAGCCCCGTTGACGCGGTCGAGATCGAACGGGGCGGGAATATCTGCGATGCGGCCGC
This sequence comes from Devosia sp., assembly GCF_028290625.1. Lineage (GTDB taxonomy): Bacteria > Pseudomonadota > Alphaproteobacteria > Rhizobiales > Devosiaceae > Devosia. Next base: position 241,254 of record NZ_JAQGJM010000038.1, on the reverse strand, counting down.
CGGCGGCGGCGAGCGCGGTGGCGAAATTGTCCGAGGCGCGAGTAATGCGCGGATCGACCGGCGCACTGCCGAGCGCGTTGAAATAGCCGATGCGCGGCGCCTGTGAGAACGGCTCGTCGGCGGCGAGGGTGGCAAAAGATCGCTGATCGCGCTGGTCGAAGCCGGAGAGTACGTCGAATGCGGTGCGCAGGTCCGTGGGCGTTCTGGCGATTGGGCCGACGACTTCGAAATCGGCGAGGATCTGCGCAAAGCCGCCAGCACGCGCCACTTGGCCGATCGACGGCTTGATGGCGAAGAGGCCACAATGCGCGGCAGGTCGGCGTAGCGAACCACCACCATCGGTGCCCAGCGCAAGGGGGCCAATGCCGGCCGCGACCGCTGCGGCGCCGCCACCGGTGGAGCCGCCGGGGGTCATGCCCGGAGCCAGCGGGTTCTGCGTGACGCCGAATAGCTGATTGTCGGTGTAACCCTGCAGGGTGAATTCAGGGACGTTGGTTTTGCCGATGATGATGGCACCGGCCTTGCGCAGGCGCTCGACCGGCGGCTCATCTGCCTGCGGGACGAAATCGTGGTAAAGCCGACTGCCCCAGGTGGCGGGCAGCCCGGCCGCATGCAGATTGTCCTTGATGGTTAGGGGGACGCCATCAAGTGCTGACAGTGAGTTGTGGCTGGCCCAACGTTCGGCCGAAGATCGTGCAGCCTGGAGCGCGGCGGCGCGATCTTCGGCAATCACCGCATTGATATCGGCATTGACGGCAGCGATGCGGGCATGAACTGCCGCTAGCGCCTCGACCGGGGTGAAGGTGCCCGTGCCATAACCGGCGACCAGTTCGCCTGCCGTCAGGTCGGCGAGGTCGGCCAGGTTGCTCATGCCAGCGGCTCCGGCACATCGCGGTAAAGCCGCTCGAGCTGGCTGAGGAATGCCGGTTGCGTTTTCTTGAGCGTGCCGGCCACGGGGTCGGCGCCCTCCAGCATGGTATCGGTTGCGGCACGCGACAGGCTGACCACGAATTCCACCCGCTCGCGCCGTCGCGCTTCGACGCGCGCCGGCACCAGGTCCAGCGGTTCACCGCGATCCAGCGCCCGGCGTACCTCGTCCACCAGCACGCAAGCATCCTCGACAGACTGGGTGGCGCCTTGGCCAAGCGTCGGCACCATGGGGTGGGCGGCGTCGCCGAGTAGCAACACGCCAGGCGGCCCGGCGAATTGCACAGTGCCATCCTGAAGTCGCGCCCAGTGGATGCGATCCGCATAGGTTTCGACTGCGTCGACGAGGAATTTGGTGTGCGCGGTCAGCGAGCCGTTCTGCGGGGTGTAGAGGCCGCGCAGGGCAGGGCCCAGCTTGGCGGTCTCGGGGATAGGGCTGTCTGCCGGAATGGGGAACGAGCCGGCGATGTAGACGAAATCGCCCGGCACGCGGAAGGCCAACAGCCGGTTGGGGCCGTTGAACCACTGGCCGTAGTCGTCGATCGGGCAATCGATGCCGGCCGGCACCAGCAGGCGGTAGAGGCAAACGCCGAGAAAGTTCGGCGGCTCCTGGCCCCATTGGGTCTGGCGCGCCACCGAATAGCGGCCATCGGCGGCGATGATCAGGTCGATACCGCAGATGCGCTTGCCGGGGGCGCCGGACGCGTCCTGCACGTCAACGAACAGGCCCTCGTCGCCGTGGCTGATGCTGGTGAGTTCGGTGCCGAAGCGGATATGGCGGGCAATGGGCCGGCGCAGCAAAGCATAGAGCTCGGCCCAGCGGATGCGGATGCCGGCATTGTCCGCGACCGTCCCCAGATCGAGATTCATCAGTGGAGTACCGTCGGTCAGCTCCACCGTCCACTGCTTCCACGGCAGCGAGTTGTCGATCAGCGTTCGCGCCCGTTCGGGCATGATCGCCGCCAGCGCCTTGATGGCGTTGGGGCCGATATTCAGACCAGTCCCGGCATCGATCTGGCCCGTTTCAGCCGCGCGTTCCAGGCAGATCAGCTCGATATCGCTACGCTCGGCGAGGCCAGAGACGGCAAGGCTGCCGGCGATCCCGGCCCCCACCACGACAATTTTCGGCTTGGTTCCGGTGGTCATCTCAACTGTCTCTATTGGCCGATCAGGCGTTGCGTTCGGCGATCAGGGCGATCATGCCGCCACCATCGGGGCCCTGGTGTTCGGCGCCGCCGGACACGAAGAGAGCCGTGTCGTTGACCACGCTGGCGACGATGGCGCCGACGGCGGCGCGGATGTGGCGCTGCGGGTCGATATCGCCGTCATTGAGCATGGTGTGGCCGCGGCCGCGGATCTTGCCGTCGCGCGAAGCCTCGCATTTGACGAAACCGGCACGCAGGCGTTTCGCATCCGCCGCACTGACTTGCGGGTTGGCGGGGAGTCCGAGGTCGGCGAGCGCGCGATAAATGCCGGCTGTGTCGAGCGCATCATTCATGGCGGCATGCGCGATGGCGAGCGGACCGGACCAGGCCGAACTCATGCCGATGACGATCACCTCGTTGCCGCGCACTTCGACGCCGGCCGAGCAACTGGCGACGGAGGAGAACTGACTGAAATCATTGAGCAGGGCGCTTTCAAGCCCTGCCGACTCGCCGAGTGCCTTGGCCACGCCGAGGGCCGAACCCGCACGGCCATAGCCCATCAGTTTGCCGGGATTGTCGGTGACGGGCGGCGTGCCCGCATCCCGATCGGCGATGATCTCGGCCAGAGTGAACGCCGGTCCCTTGGTTTGCACGAAATGCACGTCGGCGCGGTCGACTTTCGCCGCGGCCATGGCTTGTTCGACAGCGGCGGCCGTGAGGTCGATCTGGCGCTGACGGCCAATATCGTGGGGCCGGAAATCGGGGGTGAAGGCGACGCCGATGGCCAGCGACTTGCCGCCAGTGGGCGCCGTTTCGTCCGGAACGGCGGTGAAGACGCTATAGTGCGGCGACAGCACGCCTTCGACGCCGCCGGAGAATACGAAGGGGACGCGAGCGCGCACGGCCTCGGGTGTATCGCCAGTTTTCTCGGCGATCAGCAGGGCCAACGACAGGGTGAGATAGCCGCGCGTATAATCGTTCACGAGGCCATTGCCGTGGGTCTTGCCGATCACGGCCACGATGGTCTTGGGATCGATCTGCCCGCTGTCGATGGCTTGGCGGAGGCCGGACACATCGCCGGGATCGGGCAGGGCGAACCGCACTACGTCTGCGCGCAAAGAAGCCTCCAAAGCAATGTCATTAGACCTTAGGGGACAGAGGTCTGATCTCTTGATAGTAGCGACATGTTTTGCTGAAGCGCAAGAGCGTCGATTACGTCTTTCGTCGCAATTCGGACCCGTGGCGCGGATCACGCAAACCGGACGGTCGGGGTGGCCGACTTGTATGGGAGCGCGGTTTTATGCCAGAAGGGCGGTGATTTTCGACCGGAGAACCGCCTTGGCATCGACGCTGCTGCAACAGGGGGCATTGCACCACAATGTGAGCGATGCGCTGCGCGACATGATCGTCGCCGGCGATCTGGCGCCCGGCAGCAAGGTACGCGAACCCGAACTGTGCGAGCGCTTCGGCATTTCGCGGACGCCATTGCGCGAAGCCCTCAAGGTGCTGGCCTCCGAGGGACTGATCCAGCTTCTGCCGCGCCGCGGTGCCTATGTGGCGCAAATCACCCAGGCTGAGATCGACGAATTGTTCCCGATCATGGCAGCGCTGGAGGCGCTGGCTGGTGAACTCGCGACCGCGCGGCTGACCGACAAGGATATCGCCAAGTTCCGCAAGCTGCATGAAGAGATGTTTGCCTGCCACGCTGCGGGCAATGAGAAAGACTATCTGCGGCTCAATCGGGAAATCCATCAGTATCTGTTCGCCGTGGCCGCCAATGGTGCCCTGACCACGATGTATGAGCAAATCCTGGTGCGCATCCATGCAGTGCGCTTCGTCACCCGCAAGTCGGCGGAGCAATGGAGCCGAGCCGTCGACGACCACCGTTCCATCCTCGACGCCATCGAACGGCGCGATGGCGCGCAATTGGCGGCGCTCCTGCGAACCCATCTCTTGGGCACGGCCTCCGACGTCGCCCGCGATACCCTGGTACGCCAGCAGGCCTAGCTTCCCTTCGCCGCAGTCTTTTTCGACAGCCCGCACTCCGGCGTTGCAATCTTTTCGCGTCTGAATTATGAATGCAAAATTCAGATTCGGAGACTTGCCATGATTGCCTCGGACACCGATGCGACTGCGTCCGCTTTGCCTCTGCCGCTTGCCGGCATGCGGGTGCTCGATGTCAGCCAGGTGATGGCGGGCCCGTTCTGCTGCATGCTGCTGGGCGATCTGGGCGCCGACGTCATCAAGGTCGAGCCGCCCGAGGGGGGCGACCAGACGCGACGCGCCATGGGGTTCAAGCTCAAGGGCGACGACAGCCTGGGGTTCCTCAACATGAACCGCAATAAGCGTTCGATCACGCTAGACCTGAAGAGGCCCGAGGGCCGCGAGGTGTTCTACAAGCTCGCCGAGGCCGCCGACGTCATCGTCGAGAACTACCGCCCCGGCGTGATGAAGAAGCTGGGCATCGACTATCCCACCATCAAGGCGATCAATCCCAGGATCATCTATGCCAGCATTTCCGGCTTCGGCCAGACAGGGCCCTGGGCCGACCGTCCGGGGTTCGATCTGATCGCCCAGGCGGCGGCGGGGGTGATGAGCATCACCGGCCATCCCGGTGGCCCTCCGGCCAAGTCCGGCGTGCCGGTCACCGATATCGGCTGCTCGCTGTTCGCGGTCTACGCCATCCTCTCGGCCTATATCGGCCGCCAGGCCAGCGGGCAGGGGCAGCATATCGATGCCTCGCTCTTCGAGGCCGGGCTGGCCTTCGCCATCTGGGACATTTCCGAATTCTGGGGCACAGGCCGCATCCCCCAGCGTATCGGCACCGGCAATCGCATGGCCGCGCCCTATCAGGCGGTACGCTGTGCCGACGGCTACTTCGTCTTCGGCGCCAACAATGACCGGCTGTGGCTGCGGCTCTGCGAGGCGATCGCCCGGCCCGACCTGCCCAATAATCCCCACTACAAGACCAATGCCGATCGCCTGGCCAATCGCGAGGCGCTGATCGCCGATCTCGAATCCACCTTCGCCCAGGCAGGCAAGGACGAATGGGTCGAGCGCCTGCTTGCCGTTGGCATTCCGGCTGGCCCGATCAACGATTACAGCGAAGCGCTCAATAATCCGCACGTGGAAGCGCGCCACGCGGTGATGGAAATCGATCATCCGGTGGAAGGCCGCGTGCGCAATATCGGCTTCCCGGTCAAGTTGGGCGGCACGCCGCAGCAGGTCCGGCGCCATCCACCCCGCTTGGGCGAGCACAATGCGGAGATTTTCGCGGAGCTGGGCATCGCCCCGGAACGGGCGGCGATGGCCTCTGGACAAGCCAAATGAGCGAGGGCCGGGTCACGCTCTCGATCGAGGGCGCCGTGGCGACGGTGCTGTTCGATCATCCCGAAGCCTACAACGCCATGACTTTTGCGATGTACGCGCAACTGGCGGAGGCTTGCACCAAAATCGCCGCAACGCCGAGCCTGCGCGCCGTCGCATTCCGGGGCAAGGGCAAGGCCTTCGTAGCCGGCACCGATATTCGGGAATTTCTCGATTTCGCCGGCGCCGAGGATGGCCTTGCCTACGAGCAGCGCATCGAGGCCGGCATCGCCCAGATTGAGGCCCTGCCGGTGCCCACCGTGGCCATCATCGACGGCGCCGCCATGGGCGGAGGCCTGGTGATCGCCGCGGCCTGCGACCTGCGGCTGGTGTCCACCCGCGCGCGCTTCGGCGTGCCCATTGCCCGCACCGTCGGCAATTGCCTGTCGGCGCGCAATGTTGCCCGCTTGGTTGACAGTTTTGGCCTTGGGGCAGTGCGGGCCATGCTGTTGCTGGCCCAAATTCTGCAGCCCGTACAGGCCGTCACCACCGGTTTCGCGCTCGAGGTGGTCGAACCCGACGTCATCGACTTTCGCGCCGCCGAACTTCTGACCGCTCTCGTCGCCAATGCCCCGCTATCGATCGCTGCCGCTCGCGAAGCGATCCGCCTCGCAGCCCGTGGTGGTGACGATACCGACATGATCCGTCGGGTTTATGGCAGTGCCGACTTCAAGGAGGGCGTGCGCGCTTTCATCGACAAGCGCGCACCGGTTTGGACCGGACGCTGACTACAGTGCCTCGGCCAGCACCGCCATGGCCGCTTCGACGCCGCTCGTCTGCGGTTTGACCCCATAGGCGATCAGGCCCATCTGTACGCCGCCGAGCGTGGCGATCAGCATCATGTCGTTGAAGTCGCCGAGGTGGCCGATGCGAAACACGCGGTCCTTGAGTTTGGAGAGACCGTTGCCCAGCGACATGTTGAACCGGTTGACCATCAGCGCCCGGAAGCCATCGGCGCTGACGCCTTCTGGCATCACCACTGCGGTCAGCACATTGGATTGATGCTCGGGCTCGACGCAGAGCACTTCGAGGCCCCAGGCCTCGACCGCGGCGCGCGTAGCGCGAGCATGGCGGGCGTGGCGGTGGAACACGTTGTCCATGCCTTCCTGCGCCAGTAGATCCAGCGCGGCGCGCAGGGCGAACAGCAGGTTGGTGGCCGGCGTATAGGGGAACTGCCCGGTCAGCGGCGCCGCGCGCATCGCCTCCCAATCGAAATAGGACCGTGGCATGCGCGCGGTTTCGGCCGCCGCTTTGGCCTTGGCGCGATAGGCGTTGAAGCCCAGGCCGGGTGGCAACATCAGGCCCTTCTGCGACCCGGCGATGGTGACGTCCACGCCCCAGTCGTCCTGGTGGTAGTCGACCGAGCCGAGCGAACTGATTGTGTCCACCAGAAGCAAAGCCGGGTGTCCGGCGGCATCGATGGCGGCGCGCACGGCGGCGATGTCGCTCGTCGCCCCGGTCGAGGTTTCGTTGTGCACGACGCAGACGGCTTTGATGGTGTGGACCTTGTCCTCCCGCAGCCGCGCGCCGATCGCCTGGGGATCGGCAGCCTTGCGCCAGTCGCCCGGCAGCAGTTCGGCGTTGAGGCCGAGCTGCCTGGCGAGTTTGAACCATAGCGTGGCGAAATGGCCGGTCTCGGCCATCAGCACGGTATCGCCCGGCGAGGTCACATTGACGAGGGCGGCCTCCCAGGCGCCGGTCCCCGAGGAGGGGAAGATGACGATATCGTCTTTTGTGCCGAAAATCGGCTTGAGATCGTCAAGCAGCGTCTTGGCAAAAGCCGCAAAAGCCTCGCCGCGATGGTCGATCGTCGGCTGCGCCATGGCCGCCAGCACTTTTGCCGGCACATTGGATGGCCCGGGTATCTGCAGGAGCTGCCAGCCCGGGAAATAGGGCTTCGCGTTCGCTATTGCATTCATTTGGCCACTCTCCAACGTCGTTCGGGTTTCGATCGGTCGAGATGATCGTCTCTATCGGCGAGGGCCATCTACACAGAAATGAATTTTGAATGCAATATGAACAAAAGGCGAAATGGACATCGCCGGGTCGGCGGGTTACCGAGGACTCAGTATGGGAAGGAGCTCGGCGATCAGATGCTCGAAGCCGGCCAGCAACTCGTCGATGCTTCGCAGGGCGAAACCCACATTCCACGGCAAAACCTGCATTCCGAGGTTTTGGCGCTATTGCGCACCGCCATCATGGAAGGCCGGTTCAAGCCCAAGGAACGGCTCAACGAACGGCTATTATGCGAGCGCTTCGGCATTTCACGCACGCCATTGCGTGAGGCTTTCAAGGTGCTGGCGGCGGAGGGTCTGCTGACGCTATTGCCCAATCGCGGCGTAGTGGTCACTACCCTCTCGATCGCGGATTTCGAGGCGACGCTTTCCGTCATGGCTCACCTCGAGACCATGATCGGTGAGCAAGCCGCCATCAACAGCGACGAGCAAACCATTACAAAGATACGGGCTTGGCATCACCAGATGTTCGCCCATTTCCTGCGTCAGGAAATGGCGCCGTATTTTGAACTCAACCAGAAAATCCACATCGGCCTGGCGGCCGCCACCGGCAATGCCGTTCTCGTCTCGCTCTACGCCAGCCTCAACGCCAAGATCCTGCGCTACCGCTACCAGGCGAACCTGCAGCCCGAACGCTGGCAAGCCGCCGTCGAGGAACATGAGGATATTCTGTCGGCGCTTATCCTGCGCGATGCCCCGCGCCTTGGCGCCCTGTTACGGCAACATCTCCTGAACAAGGGCGCCGCGATCAAGTCTAGCCTTGAAGAAGGCTAAATGGCCTTCGACTCATGCTCACGCTTTTGCCGAACACGCCGCGCGTCGCTGACCGTCAGCGCCGCGTCAGCTTGATGACCGGAATGATGTCGCGGGTTGTGGTCTCGGCATAGGTGGCGAATTGCGGAAAAAGGCCAGCCTGTTTGGCGTAGATCGTGTCGCGTTCAGTGCCCTCAAGCACGTGGGCACGAACCGGAATGCGCGCGATCGTCGTGCCATCGCCAACGGAAATATCCAGCTCCGGATGCGCCACCACATTGTGGAACCAGGCCGGGTCCTTTGGCCCGCCACCATAGGAAGCGAATACATACCAAGTCCCGTCGCCCTCGGGCAGGAACATCAGGGGCTGTGTTCGCTCAGCGCCTGACTTGGCTCCGATGGCATGCAGCAGGAGCACAGGGGCCCCCGCAAAATAGCCTCCGGGCTTGCCGCCATTGGCGTTGAAGTCGGCGATGACTTGATTATTGAAGTCGCTCATATCCAAAACCTTTCTCGTGTGAACGCTACACACTTGGTGGTCGGCATGCCCATGAGCAAGGGGGCATTGGTGCAGGCCGGTCCACGTGCCGCCGGACCAGCGCCAAAAGAGTTGACTCGACGGTTCCGACTGCTATGTTAACTAGAACATAACAGGAACAAACGCAAGTGCGATACGACCCGCGCCAGCTCTGTATGTTCGATGCGCCTTCCGGCCAGCCAATGCCCTCACGGGAGAAGGCGCGCCGGCGGCCAAACAAGTTTTTCTTCGCTATCCGCCCGCCCGCCGGGGAGGCGACGGCTATATCTCGGCTCGCCGCAACAGTGGCATCACAACACGACGGCGCTCCGCTGAACGCTGATAATCTGCATGTTTCGCTGAATGGCGTCGGCGCCTACGCAACCGTCCCGCCCGATATCGTTGATCGTGCGATCACCGCCGCCGCCGCCGTCGACTTTGCGCCGTTCGAGGTCGTCGTCGATCGCTTCCTGACTTGGGACAACGGCCCCAAGCGGGCCACCGTCCTGCGCTGCAGCGCAGGCGAGGCCGAACTGAAGGCGCTCTACTCGGTGATTTGCACGGCCTTGATGCAGAGCGGTATTCCCGCCGAAGAAGCGCCCGGCACCCCGCACATGACGCTATTCTACAGCATCGCGGTCCTGCCCGAGCAGCATCTGACGAAGCCATTCGCGTGGCGCGTCGATCGGTTCTGTATGATCCACAGCATTCACGGGACAGGGCGCCACAAATTGCGCGGCGAATGGCTCCTTCGCGGCACACGCGCGGTCGACAATGACCAGCCAAGCCCGACCCGCCTACTGTTCTGAACGCGCCATGGCGCCGAACCGCTCGCTTTAGCGTGTATGCCGGTCCAACTCTGCAAGCACCGGGAACCGCTGCATTTGCAATATGGAAGCCACGTGCTAAACGTGCGCGCAATTCGGCTCAAGACCATCAGGCACGCCATGTCTCAGGATAATATTTTTCGCGAAGTCGACGAGGAACTGCGCTCCGACCGGATGCGCTCGTTCTGGCGCCGGTTCGCGCCCTATGTCATTGGGGCCGCGGTCCTCGTCGTGGTCGGCGTCGCCGCCAATGAGGGCTGGACCTGGTATCACGCCAACAATGCCGCCAAGTCGTCGGACGAGCTTTATGCTGCGTTCGACCTCGCCGACGGCGGCGATATGGCTGCGGCGCAGACCCAGCTCGATGCGCTGGTCGCCGATGGCTCGGGCAGCTATCCGATGCTGGCCCAATTCAAGCAGGCCGGTCTGCTCGCCAAGGATGGCAAGGTGACCGAGGCGGTAGCCGCGTATGATGCGCTGGCCGTCGGCCTTTCCAACCAGCGCCTGCGCGAGCTCGCTTTGGTGCTGGGCGGTACTTTGATGGTCGATGCCGGCACGCTGGCCGATGTGCAGCAGCGCGTCGAAACCATCGCCACCGAAGGCAATCCCCTGCGCAATGCCGCCCGCGAGGCAATGGGCCTGGCCCAGTACAAGGCCGGCAAGTTTACCGATGCCCAGGCCAGCTTCCAGGCCGTCATCGATGACCCGATGAGCCAAAGCACCGTGCGCAACCGCATGGGCTATTACATCGCGGCCCTGACGTCGGCCGGCGATATTGCGCCCGCGCCGGTCGATCAGGCGGCCGAAGACGCCGCCTCGGCCGTCCAGGATATCGTCGGCAATGACATTACGGTCACGCCGACCGCACCGACACCCACGGTGCCCGCAGTGACCCCGGCTCCTGCCGCACCGGCGGCCGTGGCACCGGCGCCTGCTCCGGCCGCGCCCTCGATCGATCCTTCGGCATCCGCGCCGGCTGCTCCCGCCTCCACACCTGCGCCTGCCGCAACACCCGCGCCCGCCGCCGATGCCACCACGCCTGCTGCCCCTGCGGAGGCTGAGCCGACCCTCGAATAGGGCCGGCCGCCTTCCCTCTGATCGGATATCTCTACCATGACCGTCACCGTTGCTATTGTCGGTCGCCCCAATGTCGGCAAGTCCACGCTGTTCAACCGCCTCGTCGGTCGCAAGATCGCGCTGGTGGATGACACCCCCGGCGTCACCCGCGACCGCCGCGAGGCCGAAGGCCACATTGCCGACCTGACCTTCCGCATTCTCGATACTGCGGGCTATGAGGACGTCACCGACGGCAGCCTCGAAGACCGCATGCGCCAGCAGACCGAGCTGGCGATCAAGGAAGCCGACGTCATCCTGTTCATGATCGATGCCCGCGCCGGCGTGGTGCCGCTCGATCAGCGCTTTGCCCAAGTGCTGCGCAAAGCCGGCAAGGTGGTGCATCTCGTCGGCAACAAGGCCGAAAGCAAGGCCGCCGAATCGGGCCTGGTCGAAGCCTTCAAGCTTGGTTTCGGCGAGCCCATCGCGCTGTCCGCCGAACACGGCCTGGGCATGTCCGAGCTCTATTCCATCGTCTCGCAGGCCATCGACGCCGCGGCTCTGGTGCAGGATGCCAAGGCCATCGCCGATCTCGAGGACATGCCCGAGATCGATGTCGATATCACCGAGGACATGCTGGAAGGCGAGGGGGACGAGGCCACGCTGCGCTGGAATCCTAAGCGCTACCTCAACGTTGCCATCGTCGGGCGTCCCAATGCCGGCAAGTCCACCCTGATCAATCGCATGGTCGGCGAAGACCGCGTGCTGGTCGGCCCCGAAGCCGGCATTACCCGCGACAGCATTCTTGTGCCGTGGGAATGGGAAGGCCGCGTCATCAATCTGGTCGATACCGCGGGCATTCGCCGTCGCGCGCGCGTCCAGGAAAAGTTGGAAAAGCTTGCCGTCGGCGATAGCCTGCGCTCCATTCAATATGCCGAAGTCGTCGTGCTGATGCTCGATGCCACCATCCCGTTCGAAAAGCAGGATTTGGCGCTGGCCGATCTGGTCGAACGCGAGGGGAGGGCGCTCGTCATCGCCGTCAACAAATGGGATCTGATCGAGGACAAGAACGCCGCCTTGGCCGCCCTCAAGGAAGCCTGCACGCGCCTCCTGCCGCAGATTCGCGGCGTCCCGCTAGTCACACTCTCTGGCCTCACCGGCAAGAATATCGACAAGCTGATGGACGCGATCTTCAAGATCGAGCGTTCGTGGAATTCCCATGTCTCGACCGCGCGGCTCAATCGCTGGCTCGCCGGCATGGTCGAGGGGCATCCGCCCCCGGCCGTCTCGGGGCGTCGCCTCAAGATTCGCTACATGACCCAGGCCAAGACCCGGCCGCCCAGCTTCATCCTCTTCGCCTCGCGCCCCGACGCGTTGCCGACGGCTTACCTGCGCTATCTAACCAATGGCCTGCGCGAAGCCTTCGACATCCAGGGTGCTCCCATCCGTCTCTGGGTCCGCGCGGGCAGCAAGAACCCCTACGACGACGTGTCCAAGCGCAGGCTGGGCTAGCAAGGCCTGCGCTTGCTCGAAGCCAGTGGTTACGACGACTGATCGAGAGGGTCTCCCTCCCCCTCGCGGGGAGGGGACAGGGGTGGGGGACGGTTGGCCACTCAGCGCTGTCGTCACCAGTGCCCCAAGCCCATACCCCACATACAAATTCTCCAAGCCCATGGCGTTATCCTGTCGATTGCCACTATAACTACCTCGTCCTAAGCGACCCGATGCTGAGTGCGGGGCCGCATATTGTGAAACCATCTTGTTCGTAGAAATCCTGATTGTCGTCGTTCTGACCATCATCAACGGTGCGTTGTCGATGTCCGAATTGGCGGTCGTGTCTGCCCGTCCTGCGCGTCTGCGCGTCTTTGCCGATCAAGGCAATAAGGGCGCCGCCATCGCCATCCGCCTTGCCGAAGACCCCGGCAAGTTTCTCTCCTCCGTGCAGATCGGCATCACCCTGGTTGGCGTGCTCTCCGGCGCGTTCTCCGGCGCTACTTTGGGCCTGCGCCTTACCGATTGGCTCGAAACCGTCGGCGTCGCGCCCAATGTCGCCGATGTGCTCGGCGTGGTGATCGTGGTGGTGGTCATCACTTATCTGTCGCTGATCCTGGGCGAATTGGTGCCCAAGCAGATCGCCCTGCGCGATCCCGAGCGGGTCGCTGCCCGCGTCGCGCCGACCATGCAATTGCTGGCCCAGGTCGGCTCGCCCATCGTCTGGGTCCTCGATATCTCTGGCAAGGCCGTGCTGACCATTCTGGGCCAGCGCGGCGAGTCCGAGGAGACGGTGACCGAGGAAGAGGTCAAGACCATCATCGCCGAGGCCACCACGGCCGGCGTCATCGAAAGCGACGAGCATTCGATGATCTCCGGCGTCATGCGCCTGGCTGACCGCTCCGCGCGCGGCCTGATGACCCCGCGTCTGGACGTCGAGGTGATCGATCTTGCCGACGCTCCCGACGAAATCCGCCGCACCATCGTCGGCACCCATCGCTCGCGCCTCCTGGTGCAGGACGGGGATGCCGACTCGATCATTGGCGTCGTCGCCATCACCGATCTGATTTCCACCTTCGCCAATGGCCAGCCGTTGGAAATCCGCAAATTCGTGCAGCCGGTGCCCGTCGTGATGGATCATGCCGATGCGCTCGACGTCGTCCGCGCCATCCGCAATTCCACCGTCCACATGGCCTTGGTGGTCGACGAGTACGGCCACTTCGAAGGCATCGTCACCTCGGGCGATATCCTCGAAGTCATCACTGGCGTGTTCCAGGAAGAAACCGGCGATGACCCGGCCGTGGTCCGCCGCGAGGATGGTTCGTACCTCGTTGCCGGCTGGATGCCCGTCGACGAATTCGCCGACCGCCTCGGCGTCGCCATCCCCAAGGACGCCAAGTTCGAAACCGTCGCCGGTTATGTCCTGTCGATCATCAACCGCCTGCCCGCCGAGGGCGAAACCTTCGAGCATGGCGGCTGGAAATTCGAAGTCGTCGACCTCGACGGCCGCCGCATCGACAAGGTGCTAATGGCGCGGCTGGACTAGGCCAACGCGCTTCAGTACCTCGCGGGCTTTGCCCGCCGGATCATCAACTCCGGAGCCGTCGTCCCCACCAAGCTATCGCCCACCATATAGTCATCCCCGCGCAGGCGGGGACCTCCGTTTGGGGTGGTAAGGCAGAAAATGAGGTTCCCGCCTGCGCGGGAATGACTTCGTGGGTGGGCTTGTTCGAGAGCTAATGGATCCGGAAGGCCGCTGGAGGCCATGCAGCCGCCACGGCTCCACTACCGGACCTTCTGTCCCAGCCAGACGCCGCTCTGCGTCGCTATCCGCTCAAAGCCCATCGCCTGCCAGAAGCCCATGCCGCGCGCATTGAGCGGGCTGACACCGACATGCACGCCCGGAACGCCCACCGCCCGCGCCTGCTCGATCCAGCGCTCGAACAGCTTGCGGCCCATCCCGGTCCCCTGCAGCCGCGGCAGCAGGTTCATATGCATATGCGCGGGGAAGGGGCCAACAACCGCATCCGGTGTCGTGCTCGGATGATGAATGGCGAAACTGCGCTTCTGGTCGGCATTCCAGCTATCCGGTGCCGAGCCCGACGGATCGGGATATTGCCCGCGCAGCGCCGGCCACCAGTCCCGCTCAAGCTGCTGGTCGAACGTCCGCGTATCCGCCGCGCCGACGACGTAGCCGGCCACGCCCTGATCATCCTCGGCCACGAAAGCCAGTTCCGGCGCGAGCATCGCGTAGGGCGCCGAATAAATATGCCCGATCAGCCGCCCGTCCTGATGCAGTGGCGATGCATCGCGGCCAGAATCGCCGGTCGCCAGCGAGATCGCATAAAGGCTATCGAGGTCAGCCGCAGCGAAAGGACGAACCAGGCTCATTCAGCGCTCCCGCGACGGCTCAAAGCGCCACGAAGCCCTTTTGCGCCACGTCGTAAATCTGCCCGTTCTGCGTCAGGTTCGGCGAGACCATATCCACCAGCGCACCGGCAATTTCGCGCGGCTGCGGCAGCGTATCGGGGTCTTCCCCCGGCATCGCCCTGGCCCGCATCGCTGTGCGCACGGCGCCGGGATAGAACACATTGGCCCGCACGCTGGTCTGCTCGACCTCGCCTGCATAGGATTTGACCATGGCGTCGACAGCCGCCTTGCTCGCCGCATAAAGACCCCAATAGGGCCGCGCCGACTTGGCCGACGATGAGGACACGAACACCGCGCGCCCGGCATCAGCCTGGCGCAGCAGCAGATCGGTCGAACGCAGCAGCCGATAGTTGGCCGTCACATTGACCGCCATCACCTTCTCGAATTCCTCCGGCGCCACGTGGGGCAGGGGCGACAGCGTGCCCAACATGCCCGCATTGGCGATCAACCCATCGAGCGCACCCCAGCGTTCGAAGATCGCCGCACCCAGCCGGTCGATGGCGTCGCCATCGCGCAGGTCGAGCGGCACCAGCGTTGCCGACGAGCCCAGATCCTGGATTTCGTCGTCGAGTTCCTCGAGGCCCCCGACCGTGCGGGCAACCGCCACCACATGCGCGCCGCGACGCGCGGCCTCACGCGCGCTGGCGTAACCAATTCCGCGCGACGCCCCGGTGACGAGGACGACTTTGCCGGCAAGATCTTGCGTATCAGCCACTAACCGGCCTCTCGAAGCAGGGAAATTTGTTTCGGCTCGTTCTTGGCCCGACCGTTGAGATCGGTCAACTGCGTCGGATAGTCGCCGGTAAAATAATGATCGGTGAACTGCGGCGCCAGGTTATTGCGCGGCTCGCCGCCGACGGCATCATACAACCCATCGATCGACAGGAAGGCCAGCGAATCGGCGCCGATGAAGCGACACATCGCCTCCAGGTCCTTGTATTGATTGGCCAGCAGCTTCTCCGGGTCTGGCGTGTCGATGCCGTAATAGTCCGAATATCGGATCATCGGGCTGGCGACGCGGATATGCACCTCGGTCGCTCCAGCGTCGCGCATCATCTGCACGATCTTGACCGAAGTCGTGCCGCGCACGATCGAATCGTCGATCAGCACGACCCGTTTGCCATCGATTTCGGCACGATTGGCCGAATGCTTCAGCTTCACGCCGAAAGCTCGGATCGACTGCGTCGGCTCGATGAAGGTACGCCCCACATAATGGTTGCGGATGATGCCCAGCTCGAACGGAATGCCGCTCGCCTGCGCATAGCCGATGGCCGCCGGCGTGCCGCCGTCGGGCACCGGCACCACCACGTCGGCCTCGACCGGCGCTTCCTTGGCGAGGTTGATGCCCATGCGCTTGCGCGCCGTATAGACGCTGCGTCCGGCCACCACCGAATCGGGGCGTGCGAAATACACGTACTCGAACAGGCATGGCCGTTCCGGCTCGGGCCGCACCGGCTTGCGGGCTTCGATGGTGATCGAGCCGTCCGGCTGCAGCTCGCAGATTACGACCTCGCCGTTCTCGACGTCCCGCACATATTTGGCGCCGATAATGTCCAGCGCACAGGTTTCCGAACAGAAAATTGGCTTGCCGTCGAGCTCGCCCATCACCAGCGGCCTTATGCCGATCGGGTCGCGTGCCGCAATCAGCTTGGTGCGGGTTACGGCCAACATGGCATAGCCGCCTTCCATCTGCCGCAGCGCGTCGATGAAGCGATCGGTGGTCGAGCTATGGCGCGAGCGGGCGATCAGGTGCAGCACAACCTCGGTGTCGGAGGTCGATTGGCAGATGGCGCCGGTGGCGATGATCTGCCGGCGCAGCGTCAGGCCATTGGTGAAGTTGCCGTTATGCGCAATGGCGATGCCGCCAGCTTCCAGTTCCGCAAACAGCGGTTGCACATTGCGTAGTGCCACTTCGCCAGTGGTGGAATAGCGCGTATGCCCGATGGCCATCGTGCCGGGCAGCTTGGCCAGGAGGGCCGGGTCGGTATAGTGGTCACCAACCAGTCCCATGCGCTTTTCGGTATAGAATTGTCGGCCGTCAAAACTGACTATGCCCGCCGCTTCCTGGCCGCGATGCTGCAGCGCATGCAGGCCCAGCGCCGTCAGGGTCGAGGCGTCGCTATGCCCCAAAATGCCAAACACGCCGCACTCTTCATGCAGCGTGTCGCCATCGATATCGAAAGTGTCGTCGCTCGGATGGTTCACCGGGCTCTCCATTCCAATGCTGCCTCAACTGCAGAAACTGGCGCGCCGCCAGCGGCGGCGCGATGATCCGGCATCCCCATGCCTTGCCAGATCGGTCTATCGTCGGGCCCATAATAGCGGGCTTCTGGTCCGTGATGTGGCGAGGAAGAGGCCCTCACCGCAATATGATCAAAGAGTAGTGGCCGGTGCGACCGGCGCTGCCGGGGCGGGAACGGTTGTCCCCGCGTCGGGCGGAACGCTGGAATCTTCGGTTTCGTCGGTGCCTTCGGCTGCCGCGCCGGTTGGATCCGTGGGATCTTCCGTCAGGCCGGTACCACCCTTGAGGATTTCCGTGACCTGCTTTTCCAGGTCCGGCGGCAGCATGGCGATCAGCGAATTGCCCATCTGGGTCAGGTGCGGCAGCGACTGCGATTCCTTGGCCCAGGGCGGCAGGTTCGAACCCAGCAGCCAGGTGCCGAAAATCGTGACCACGATGGCGACCAGCAGCCCGCGCAACACGCCGAACACGAAGCCGAGCGTGCGGTCGATCGGCCCGATCTTGCTGTCCACCACGAAATCGGCGATCCGCATGGTCAGCAGATGCAGCACGATCAGCGCAACGATGAAACTGACCACCACGGTGGCGATATCGGCAACCGTCGGATCGGCAATATAGCCCTGCGCGATTTCCGGGTGATACTTCCACATATAGATGGCGATGGCGGCCGAGCCGGCCCATGTCACCAATGAGAGCACTTCGCGCGTCAGTCCCCGCGCCGTGGCGAGGATCGCCGAGATCAGCACAAGCACTCCGATACCAACGTCGAATGCAGTCAGCATGATGGTTTCGCCAGCTCCAGAAGAGGCCCAGAGCCCCATATGGCGCTTCGTTTAGCCGCTTTAGCCGCCGCTGCCAAGGGCGCGCGGGCCGTGCACGGCCAATGTTCCCAGAAAGCATGCAGAGGAGTCGCAGTCAGGCCCATTCGTCCACCTTCGCCGCCGGCTTCTGGCCCTTGGCCGCGATCCGCCCTACCAGGTCCGCCAGGTTCGTGAACTCCGACACCTCCAGCCCGCTATTACGGTCCGCCGCGCTGAGCCGTCCGGTCGATACCGATTTGAACCCCAGCTTATGCGCCTCGCGCAGCCGCAGCGAACCATGCACCACCGGGCGAATGCCGCCAGCGAGCGAGATTTCGCCAAAATACACCGATTCCGAGGGCAGGGGCGAGCCGGTCAGCGAGGAAATCAACGCCGCCGCCACCGCGAGGTCCGCCGCCGGTTCGTTGATCTTCAGCCCGCCGGCGACATTGAGATAGATATCATTAGCACCGATGCGCACGCCGCAGCGGGTCTCCAGCACTGCCAACACCATCGACAGCCGCGAAGAGTCCCAGCCGACGACCGCCCGCCTTGGCGTGCCGAGCGGGGAGGGGGCGACCAGCGCCTGGATTTCGATCAGCAGCGGGCGCGTGCCCTCCATACCGGCGAACACTGCCGAGCCGGCCGCGCCTTCGTCGCGCTGGTCGAGGAACAGCGCCGATGGATTGGCCACCTGGGCCAGCCCCAGGGCCGTCATTTCGAACACGCCGATCTCGTCAGTGGCGCCATAGCGATTCTTGACGCCGCGCAGAATTCGGAACGTGTGGCTCGAATCGCCCTCGAAATACAGCACCGCATCGACCATGTGCTCGACCACGCGCGGACCGGCGATCTGCCCGTCCTTGGTGACGTGCCCGACCAGCACCACCGCTGCGCCGCTCTTCTTGGCGAACCGCGTCAGCGCCTGCGCCGAGGTGCGCACCTGCGTCACGGTCCCCGGCGCGCTGTCCACCCGGTCGGTCCACAGTGTCTGGATCGAATCGATGATCACCAGATCGGGCGGCGGGCCGCTCTCCAGCGTGGCGAGAATGATCTCCACATTGGTCTCGGCAGCCAGCAGCACTTCTGCTTCACTTAGTCCCAGCCGCTGGGCCCGCAGCCGTACCTGCGCGACAGCCTCTTCGCCCGACACATAGACCACGCGCTTGCCGCGATTGGCCAAAGCCGCCGCGGCCTGAAGAAGCAGCGTCGATTTGCCAATGCCCGGATCGCCCGCAAAGAGCAGCGCCGACCCCATCACGAAGCCACCACCAGTCACCCGGTCCAGCTCGGCAATGCCGCTGACCACCCGCGCCGCGCTCTCGGTTTCCCCCGAAAGCGGCACCAGATTGGCCGCCTTGCCGCCCGCCTTGGCCGATTTCGGTCCCGCGCCGACACCACTATCGGTCAGCTCCTCGACAATGGTGTTCCAATCCCCGCAGGCATCGCAGCGTCCCTGCCAGCGGGTGGTGACGCCGCCGCAGGCCTGGCAGACGAAGGAGGAGCGGGATTTGGCCAATTGTCTTCCTGACGCATGCAGCGAGAAGGCGAGAGTGCTGGTGCCATTCCCGCAAAAGCTGAAACCCGCCCACCGCTGGCGACGCGAGTGGATGTCCGCCTATGCGGGAATGACGAGGCCGATTAATGCATATCGCGTGCGCACTATCAAGAACAAATAGCGAACATTACCCAAGATTGCCGTCCCCGACATAATTGCGCGTATAGCGCCCCTTGAGCGAGGTCAGAATTTCATACCCGATCGTGCCAGCCGCGTCGGCCTGGTCGTCAACGCTCAGTGCCGGTCCTAGCACTTCAACACCCTCGCCGGGTTTGGGCAGGTTGTCGCCCAGTTCGGTCACGTCGATAATGCTGGTATCCATCGATATCCGGCCCAGCACAGGGCAAAGCCGCCCGTTCACCACCACCTTGGCGCCCGGCCGCGTGTTCGAGCCCGAGGCCGACCGCAGGAAACCATCGGCATAGCCATAGGCGATGATCGCCAGCCGGCTATCACGCGCCAGCGTGTAATTGGCTCCATAGCCCACCGTTTCGCCGGTGCGCGCTTCCTTGACCTGCAGGATCGGCACATGCAGCGTCACCACCGGCGCCATCGGGTTCTTGCGCCCGACGACAGCGCGCCCGCCATAGAGCGCGATCCCCGGCCGCACCATCTGGAAATGATAATCGCGCCCGGTCATCAGCCCGGCCGAATTGGCCAGCGACGCCGGAATGCCGGGAAACTGCGCCATCACCGAGCCGAACAGCGCCAGTTGCGTGCGGTTCTTTTCATGATTGGGCTGATCTGCACACGCGAGATGGCTCATGATCATCTGCGGTGCATAGCCCAGCGTTTCGATGCGCTGCTTCACGAGGCTCGCCTCGTTGAGGCGGAAGCCCAGCCGGTTCATGCCGGTATCGAAATGGAAGGCCGACGCATAGGCCTCGTTGCGCTCCAGGCACTTGGCCAGCCATTCCTCCAGCATCGGCATCGAGCCGATGACGGGCATCAGATTCTGCCGCACATAGAGATTGGCCGCGCCGGGATAGAGCCCGCCCAGCACGAAAATATGCGCATCGGGCAGGGCGCTGCGCACCGCAATGGCCTCGTCCGGCGTGGCCACAAAGAAAAACCGCGCCCCCGCCGCATAGAGCGCCTTGCTCGACGGAGCGATGCCGGTGCCATAGGCGTCGGCCTTGACCACCGCACCCGTGAGCGCGCCTGCGCTGACCTTGTCGAGCGCACGCCAATTGCGGGCCAATGCCCCCAGATCGATGCTGAGCAGGCCCCCCAGGCCAGACGTGACGCTCATATTACTCCATGCGCTCAGGCAGATAGTCGGCGCGTGCCAGATTGCCGAAGCGCGTGAATTGCGCCTCGAAGGACAACTGCACCGTACCGGTAGGACCGTGGCGCTGTTTGCCGATGATCACTTCGGCCTTGCCGTGCACCTTGTCCATTTCCCCCTGCCACGTCAAATGCTCGGGCGAGCCCTCCTTGGGCTCCTTGTTCTTGAGATAATACTCTTCCCGGTAAACAAACATCACCACGTCGGCGTCCTGCTCGATAGAGCCCGATTCGCGCAGATCCGCCAGTTGCGGATGCTTGTCGTCGCGATTTTCGACCTGGCGCGACAGCTGGCTGAGCGCAATGATCGGCACTTCCAGCTCCTTGGCCAGCGCCTTGAGCGTAGTGGTAATTTCGGTCAGTTCCTGCACGCGGTTCTGGCTGGACGCCTTGCTCGATCCCGACAGCAGTTGCAGATAGTCCACGACCAGCAGGTCGAGCCCCTTCTGCCGCTTCAGCCGCCGCGCCCGCGCCGCCAATTGGGCCACGCTGATGCCGCCGGTGTCATCGATATAGAGTGGTATCTGCGCCATCAGGTTGGACGTATCCACCAGCTTGGCGAACTGGCTTTCGTGAATATTGCCGCGTCGAATGTCGGATGAGGAAATCTGCGCCTGCTCGGCCAGAATACGCGTGGCGAGCTGCTCGGAACTCATTTCCAGGCTGAAAAAGCCCACAATGCCGCCGTTGACGGTCTTGCGATGCCCGTCGGGCGTCACGTCGCCCTTCCACTCCTTGGCGACGTGGAAGGCGATATTGGTCACCAGCGCCGTCTTGCCCATGGCAGGGCGCGCGGCGAGGATGATCAAGTCGCTTCGCTGCAAGCCGCCCATCAGCCGGTCCAGATCGCTCAGTCCCGTTGCGGTACCCGAGAGCGAACCATCGCGCCCATAGGCCTCGCCGGCCATCTGGATCGCGTCTTTCAGCGCTGCATTGAACGGCTGGAAGCCGCCGTCGTAGCGACCCTTTTCCGCCAGTTGGAACAGCGCGCCTTCGACCTCTTCGATCTGCTTTTCAGGCGTGACGTCGACTTCGGACTCATAGGCCGTCGACACCATTTCCTCGCCGATCAGGATCAGCGAGCGCCGGAGCGCCAGATCATGGATCATGCGGCCATAGTCGGCCGCGTTCAGCACCGTGGTGGCCTCGGCGGCCAGGCGCGCCAGATACTGCGCCATGGTCATGTCGGCGAGCAGGTTTTCCGGCAGATGGGTCTTGATGGTAATCGGATCGGCCGACTTGCCGGCGCGCACGAACTTGCCAATCACCTCATAGATTTCACGGTGAATCGGCTCGTAGAAATGGATGGGCTCGAGAAAGTCGGAGACCCGGTAGAACGCTTCGTTATTGACGAGGACGGCGCCCAGCAGCGCCTGCTCTGCCTCCACATTGTGCGGGGCGAGGCGGAAGGACTTGTCCTCCGCGGGATGAAGCCGTGCAATTTCAGCCATCATGTGCCTCGGGGTAAATATTAACGTTTCTTAACCACGGGGGTTGATCACGAGTCTCGACCTACCTGCTGCACAGTTAACGTTGTGCGAACCGCGCCTGTGAACTGTGTGGACAACGGGGAATGTTCGCATTTTGTTTTGCATATGCTCAAGGCAGCAAAATGACCGAGTCGCGCCTGTTTCCCAAGACCGGCTCGGGCACCTTGCGCGCGGACAGTGGACAGCCCGCCGCCGAACGCCGATGATACTGCGCCCGCAACAGGGATAGCGCGCCGACCATGCCCATTGTCACGCATGCCACCGGCCTGGAGTCGCCCCTGGTTCGCGACGTCAGCCTCATCACGTTTACCGAGGCTAGCCAGATGGCGATCCTGCCCGACGGCTGCTGGGACATCGCTGTCCTCAAGCGCCGCGATCGGCTCATGGTTCTGCGCACAGGGCTGACCACCAGGCCAGTGACCTATGTCGCCGAGCCCGGCGATGAAATTCTCGCCATCTCCTTCAATCCGGACAGTTTCATGCCCCTGATGCCCGGTGAGCGAATGCGCGACGAAGGCGTGCTGATGCCGATGATCGGCCAGGACCGCTTCTGGATCGGCACCGACGTGGTGGAAATTCCTAATTTCGCCAATGTGGATGGCTTTATCGAACGGCTGGCCCGCGCCGAGATCGTCGAGACCAATGGCGCGGTATCATCTGTCGTTCAGGGCAGGGCGATGGCCATGTCGGAACGGACCTTGCAGCGTCACTTCCTGCGCACAACCGGCCTGACCTACAAGGGCTTCACCCAGATCGAGCGCGCTCGCAAGGCCATGTCGCTGCTGCAAGCCGGCCAAGCTGCGGCCGATGTCGCTTTCGCTCTCGGCTATGCCGACCAGCCCCACATGATCCGGTCGCTCAAGGCCATCATGGGCCAGACGCCGCGTGCCATCGCCGCGGGCACGCCACCCTGAAAACTGTCGGATTTCTTCAATCCTGATCCGGCCGCGCTGGCTAGAACGAGGGGGTCAAGTGAGTTCGATCTCACCTAAACCCAATCAGGAGAACGAGAATGTCCACCATTACCCCGTTCAAAATTGCCGTCTCGGATGCTGCCCTTGACGATCTCAACGCGCGTTTGGCCCAGACTGTGCTTCCCTCCGTCACCACGGACGGGTGGGAGCAGGGGCCGGCGCTCTCCTATGTGCAAACCATGCTCGCACGCCTCCGCAACGGGTTCGATTGGCGCGCTCAGGAAGCCGCGATCAACCGGCACCCCCAGTTCACCACGACCGTCGATGGCCAGAACCTGCATTTCATCCACGTCAAATCGGCCGAGGCCAACGCCACTCCGCTGCTGCTGATCCATGGCTGGCCGGGCTCGTTCGTCGAGTTCCTCGGCGTCATCGGGCCGCTGACTGATCCGGTCGCTCATGGCGGCAAGGCCGAAAATGCTTTCGACGTCGTAATCCCATCGTTGCCGGGCTTTGGTTTTTCCGGCCCCACTAAGGAAGCTGGCTGGAACAATGGCCGCATCGCGCGCGCGCTGATCGAGCTGATGAGCCGCCTGGATTACGCCCGCTTCGGCATCCAAGGGGGCGACGCGGGGGCGATAATCGGCCCTGAAATCGGCCGCATCGCGCCCGAGAAGGTGACTGG
Organism: Devosia sp.; assembly: GCF_028290625.1. Taxonomy (GTDB): domain Bacteria; phylum Pseudomonadota; class Alphaproteobacteria; order Rhizobiales; family Devosiaceae; genus Devosia. The sequence goes on along the minus strand of NZ_JAQGJM010000038.1, from coordinate 217,754 downwards.
CATTCAGCTGAACGCCGCCACCATGGGCTTCATCCCGATGGGGCCGATCGAGCCGGAGGTCATCGCCACGTTCAACGAGCGTGAACTGGCCCGGATGCGGCGGCTGCAACGTTTCATGGCCGAGCATTTTGGCTTCAACGCCGTCCAGTCCAGCCGTCCACAGTCCCTGGCCTATGCCGTCTCGGATTCGCCCATTGGCCTGCTGGCCTGGATCAGCGACCTGTTCACCAGCTTCGGCGATCGGCCCGAAGCGGTCGATGCCGACGCGTTCCTCACCAATGCGCTGGTCTACTGGTTCACCGGAACGGCAGCTTCCTCGATGCGGCTCTACTACGAAAACGCCCATGATCCCGAGGCCTGGAGCCCCAAGGCGAATTCGGGCGTTCCCACCGGCGTGGCCGTGTTCGGCTATGACGAAGTGCCGATCCGCCGCTTTGGCGAACAGTCCAACACCATCCTGCGTTGGACCGAACTGGACGAAGGCGGCCATTATGCAGTGCTGGAAGTGCCCGGCCTTTGGATGGGTGAAGTGCGCGAGTTCTTTGCCGGCCTCTAAGGCTGGGCGCAAAACGAAAAAGGCCGGGCTTGCGCCCGGCCTTTCCAAATCTAAAGTCCCAAAAATCAGACTTCGTCGTCGAAGCGGTCGTCCTGCTGGGCGTCCTTCTGGCCGGCGGCGAAATCGCCGGCTTCGTCTTCTTCATAGACGGTGACGGTGAGGTCTTCGCCGCTATCCTGGCGGGTCGCTTCATCGGTCGAGCGGGCCACGTTGACGCGGATCGTGACGGCCACTTCCGAGTGCAGGTGCAGCGACACGGTGTGAACGCCGACCGACTTGATCGGGTCCATCAGGTCGACCTGCGAACGCTGGATGACAAAGCCATCGGCGCCCAGGGCTTCCACGATGTCGCGCGATGCGACCGAACCGTAAAGCTGGCCGGTTTCGCCGGCCTGGCGGATGATGATGACGGTGCGGCCATTGAGGCCTTCGGCAATGCCGGCTGCCGCGTTGCGGCGTTCGTCATTGCGCTTTTCGATATTGACGCGTTCGACGGCAAACTTGGCGCGATTGCCTTCCGTGGCGCGAAGCGCCTTGCCCTGAGGCAGCAGGAAGTTACGGGCAAAGCCGTCCTTGACGGTGACTTCGTCGCCGATCGAACCGGTGCGCGCGATGCGCTCGAGCAGAATAACTTTCATGGGAATATTCCTTTGGCTGTCCCACCCTTGGGTGGTTAGGAGCCCCGGACCATCCGGAACCCCAACGATGTGCCCCGAAGGGCACGGGCCACTGCGCGAGGCAGTAGGCCGATCAGAAAGTCGTTGGGCTGGATGAGATAGTGGTGGTTCGCGAGAACCGGAGCGGAGCGTACTTAAGTACGTGAGCACCGGAGGCGCAGCGAACCGCCGCTAGATCGCCAGCCCCGCGAACTTACTGGATAGCGTACGGCATGATGCCGATGAAGCGGGCACGCTTGATCGCACGAGCCAGTTCACGCTGCTTCAGCGCCGAAACGGCAGTGATGCGGCTTGGCACGATTTTGCCGCGCTCGGAGACGTAGCGGCTCAGCAGGCGCACGTCCTTGTAGTCGATCTTTGGTGCGCCTTCGCCCGAGAACGGGCAGGTCTTGCGCCGGCGCTGGAACGGACGGCGGGCCTGGGCGGTAGTTAGGTCACGAATTGCCATAGCTGTTAGTCCTTATCTTAGAAACGGCGCGGACGGCGTTCGCCGCCGCCAAAACGGTCGCCACCACGATCGGGACGGCCACCGCCATCGCGGTCGTCGCGATCGCGCTTCTGCATCATTGCCGACGGGCCTTCTTCCAGCTCGTCCACACGCACGGTCATGAAGCGCAGGATGTCTTCATTGATGCGCATCTGGCGTTCCATTTCGACCACTGCGGCCGATGGAGCGTCGATGTTCATCAGCGAATAGTGAGCCTTGCGGTTCTTGCGGATGCGGTAGGAGAGGCCCTTGAGGCCCCAATATTCGTTCTTGGTAACCTTGCCGCCATTGGCGGTCAGGATTTCAGTCAGCGACGCGGTCAGTTCTTCGACCTGCTGCTGGGAAACGTCCTGGCGCGCCAGGAAGATATGCTCGTAAAGGGCCATGAATGCGGCTTCCTCAGTGGTTCAACACATGTGCACTTGCTGGCGCGGAGCCTCCTTGAAGCCGGGAAGGGCATCAAAGCAGTCTTGCAAAGAGCGGGAACACGGGAGGCCGGGAATTTCACCCTATCTGCATCGGCTTTCGCCAATAGCAAACCCTCCGTTCAGCCCCCGGCCAAACGAATGCTGGCGGTGCAATAGGGCGAAACGGGCGTCAGATCAAGCAAAAACGCCGCCGGATGGCCCGGCGGCATATTCTGCTTGGTGTCGCCGGAGGCTGGCTCAGTTCGGCTCGTCACCCACGGCCAGGATATTGCCTTCGGAGTCCTTGAACCAGGCCGCATGGTACTGGCCCATGGTGGCGATGCCGTTGACCGTCTTGAGGCCGGGCATGTCATAGTCTTCGAACTTAACGCCGTGACGCCGCAAATCCTTCACTTCGGCCTCCACGTCATCGGTGGCGAAGGACAGCAGGGTGTTGGGCGCCTTGCCGGCATTGGGCGTCGGATACAGCAGGAAACTGGTGCCCCCGCCGACCTTGTAGATGCAGCCCATCTCGTCTTCCATTGCCGGGGTGAGCCCGAGTTTGTCGTGATACCACGATTTTGCGCGGCTCATGTCTGCAGCCGGGATAGTTGCGTAGGCACGATGATCTGTGAGCATGACTTCCTCCCTTTTGAGAACTGACACCCCCGCAAATTACGCCTCTACAGTGCTGGTGTAAACGCATCGCTTGCCGGCAAGCACTTCGCGCAACAATCCGATCACGCCGCTGTGAATTGTCGTGGGTTCGACACGATGGCGACACATCTTCGCCCAATTCGGCCTGCTATCCCCGCTAGGCTTGAAACTCTCAAGCCCAAACATGTGGGAAAATATTACATGACCGTCAAATTTCTTCTGCCCCTGGTTCTCGTGTCCGCCCTGGCTCTGACCGCTTGCGGCAAGAACGATGCCGAGACGCCCGCCGCTGCCGCAACCCCTGCTGCCGTCACCGCTCCTGCGGCGCCCGCCGCTGTCGAAGCCCCGGCAATGGCCCCCGCCGCCACCGCGCCCACGCCGGACGATGCCATGAAGGCCATCCAGGCCCAGGCCGCCACCATGACCGATGCGCAGAAGCAGGAAACCATTGCGGCTGCCCGCAAGGCCGCCGAAGATGCCGGCAAGGCTCAGGGCCTGACCGACGAGCAGATCAAGCAGGCCGCCGATATGGCCGAAACCGCCACCAAGCAGATGCTCGGCGTTCAGTAACACTGTTGCCCATGGGGGCGGCCACGAGGCCGCTCCCGTCACCCCGCGGCCTGCCGCCTTGACTCTGCCGCACACTCCCGGCAAACGCCGCGCAACTGGACATCCCATTAGGGGTTGTCATACTGCGACGAAACGAGGGGTTCATCATGACCAAGCGCGCATTCACCTTTCCCGGCCAGGGTAGCCAGGCCGTCGGCATGGGCAAGGATCTCGCCGCCGCCTATCCCGAGGCCCGCGCCGTCTTCCAGGAAGTCGACGAAGCGCTCGGCCAGCGCCTCTCCGCCATCATGTTCGAAGGCCCCGACGATATCCTGCGCCTGACTGAAAACGCCCAGCCTGCGCTGATGGCCGTCAGTCTCGCCATTATTCGCGTGCTCGAGTCCAAGGGCGTTCGCCTCGCCGATCACGCCGCGTTCGTTGCCGGTCATTCGCTCGGCGAATATTCCGCGCTCGCCGCCGCCGGCACCTTCACCATTGCCGATACCGCGCGCCTGCTCAAAACCCGTGGCCAAGCCATGCAGAAGGCCGTGCCAGTCGGCCATGGCGCCATGGCGGCACTGCTCGGCCTCGATATGGCCACCACCCATGAAGTTGCTGCCGAGGCTGCCCAAGGCGAAGTGTGCGACGTAGCCAACGACAATGCGCCGGGCCAAGTCGTCGTCTCCGGCACCGTGGCCGCCATCGAACGCGCCGTCGAGCTGGCCAAGGCCAAGGGCGCCAAGCGTGCCCTGCTGCTGCCCGTCAGTGCACCGTTCCATTGCTCGCTGATGCAGCCTGCCGCCGATGCCATGGCGCAGGCGCTCGCCGAAGTCACCATGAACGCTCCCGTTGTCCCGCTGGTCGCCAACGTGCTCGCTATGCCGATCACCGATCCGGCCGAAATTCGCCAGCGTCTGGTCGAGCAGGTTACCGGCGTCGTACGCTGGACCGAGACCGTCACCTGGCTCACCGGCCCCGGTGGCGTCACCCATCTGGCCGAGCTTGGCACCGGTAAGGTGCTGACCGGCCTGGCCAAGCGTATCAATGCCGAAGCCATTGGCACATCGGTCACCACGCCGGCCGACATCGATGCCTTTGTCGCTGAACTGCTCGCGTAAGCACCTGATTCAATACCTGAACGACCCGATTCAATTTCTCGCCGAGGACGCTTAAATGTTTGATCTAACTGGAAAACGCGCCCTCGTCACCGGCGCCAGCGGCGGCATTGGCCGCGAGATCGCCAAGGCCTTAGCTGCTGCTGGCGCCCGTGTCGCCCTCAGCGGCACCCGCGTCGGGGCGCTAGAGGATACTGCCAAGGAAATCGGCGCCGATTGCCCGATTCTTCCCTGCAATCTCTCCAAGCTCGATGAGGTGGACCGCCTGGTCCCCGCCGCCGAAGCCGCCTTGGGTGGCCTCGATATTCTGGTCAACAACGCCGGCATGACCCGCGACAATCTCTTCATGCGCATGAAGGACGAGGAGTGGGACGACGTCATCGCCGTCAACCTCACCGCCGCCTTCCATCTGACCCGCTCCGTGCTGCGCGGAATGATGAAGCAGCGTCATGGCCGCATCATCGGCATCTCATCGGTCTCGGGCGTCATGGGCAATCCGGGGCAGGGCAATTACGCTGCCTCCAAGGCCGGCCTGATTGGCATGAACAAGGCCTTGGCGCACGAAGTCGCCTCGCGCGGCATCACCGTCAATTCGATCGCGCCGGGCTTCATTGCGTCGGCCATGACCGATGAACTGAATGACAAACAGCGCGAATCCATCCTGTCCACAATTCCCGCCGGCCGTCTGGGAACCGCCCAGGAAGTGGCGGGTTGTGCAGTATTCCTTGCCAGCGATGCGGCAGCCTACATCACGGGTCACACCCTCAACGTCAACGGCGGCATGGCTATGATCTGATCGCCAAGCCACTGATAACGCAGGTAATTGCTTGATCGGACCGCTGTATCTGTCTGTGTACGGAGCCTTGGTCCACCTTGCGAGCCCGCACCGCGCCCCCTAGATTGCCTGGGTGCAAGCCAACACGGCGCTTGAAGATTTAGCGCCACGCCAATAAGAAGCGAAACGAAACCTCGATTTCGAAAAGGGAAGTCAATATGAGCGATGTCGCTGATCGGGTCCGCAAGATCGTTGTGGAACACCTCAATGTGGATGCCGAGAAGGTTGTCGAGAAGGCCAGCTTCATCGACGATCTGGGCGCCGATTCCCTTGACCAGGTCGAACTGGTTATGGCGTTCGAAGAAGAATTCTCGGTCGAAATTCCTGACGACGCTGCCGAGTCTATCCAGACTTTTGGTGACGCAGTCTCCTTCCTGACCAAAGCTGTCGGCTAAGCCTAGATAGGCCCATTGATCATGGAATTGCGCCGTGTCGTCGTCACCGGTATCGGCCTCGTTACCCCTCTAGGGTGTGGTGTCGAGACTACCTGGGCCAATATTCTCGCCGGGAAATCCGGTGCCAGGCGCATTGAGAATTTCCAGGTCGATGACATAGCCTGCCAGATCGCCGCTCAGCTTCCGCTGGGCGACTATGCGGACGGAAAATACAACCCGGACGAATGGATGGACGTGAAGGATCAGCGTAAAGTTGATCCCTTCATCGTCTATGCCATGGCAGCCGCCACTCAGGCCATCCAGGACGCGGGTGTCGAGCCCAAGACCCAGGAAGACCAGGAGCGCACCGGCGTTCTGATCGGTTCGGGCATTGGCGGAATTGGCGGCATCTATGATGCCTCCATCATTCTGCATGAAAAAGGCCCGCGCCGGATCAGCCCCTTCTTCATTCCCGGCCGGCTGATCAATCTGGCGTCCGGTTACGTTTCGATCCGGTTCGGGCTCAAGGGCCCCAATCATTCCGTGGTCACGGCTTGCTCCACCGGTGCCCACGCCATTGGCGATGCCTCGCGCCTGATCGCCCTGGGCGATGCCGACGTGATGATCGCCGGCGGCGCCGAAAGCTGCATCAACCGGCTGGCTCTCTCCGGCTTTGCCTCGGCGCGTGCCCTGTCGACCAATTTCAACAATGCCCCCGAAAAGGCCTCGCGTCCTTACGACAAGGACCGCGACGGCTTCGTCATGGGCGAGGGCGCCGGTATCGTGGTGCTCGAGGACTATGAGCGGGCCAAGGCCCGCGGCGCCAAGATCTACGGCGAAATCATCGGCTATGGCCTGTCCGGCGATGCCTATCACATCACCGCGCCGTCTCCCGATGGCGATGGCAGTTTCCGCTGCATGCAGGCCGCCATCAAGCGCGCCGGCATCTCCCCATCCGAGATCGACTACATCAACGCCCACGGCACTTCGACGCCGCTTGGCGACGAGATCGAACTTGGCTCGGTCACGCGCATGCTGGGGGCCTCGGCCTCCAACGCGGCCATGAGCTCGACCAAATCGGCCATCGGCCATCTGCTCGGCGCCGCCGGCTCGGTCGAAGCGATCTTCTCGCTGCTCGCCATGCGCGACAATATCGCGCCGCCGACCATCAATCTCGACAACCCCTCCGTCGAGACCGAGATCAATCTTGTGCCCCACACGGCGCTCAAGAAAGAGATCAACGTCGCGCTGTCCAATTCCTTCGGCTTTGGCGGCACCAACGCGACCCTGGTCATGCGCAAGGTCGCCTGACGCTTCATCCGCTGTTGTTTTCAGTTCACATCGCGCCGTTGGCGCGGTGTTTCCGCTTGTCTTTGCCTGGGGCCGTGAGAAGAATGCGCCCGGCCTTGCCATGATTTGGCGCCAATACGATGAAAAGACCCGGCGTAGCAATGACCGGGCTTTTGGGGTGACGCAGCAATGAATGATCGCAAGGCCAAGCGTTCGCGGCCCCGCCGCCGCAACGGATTGATCGAAATCCTCAATGGGTTCCTGACCTTGGCCGTGCTGGGCATGCTCGTGGTCGGAGGCGGGCTCGTCTTCATCGCCTCCCAGTTCTACGCCGATAGCGCCATCCCCGACGGCACCACCTTCGTCGTGCAAAGCGGCGATACGCTAGGCTCCACCTCCGAGCGTATGGAAAGCCTTGGCCTGATTTCCAACCGCTACGTCTTCGATTTCGGCCGCCGCGTCTCCAATGTCGAAGGCACGCTCAAGCCCGGCGAATACCGCATTCCCGCCAATGCCAGCATGTCCGACATTCTCAACGAACTGCTGCACGGCAAGCCGATTCTCTACGCCGTCACCGTGCCGGAAGGCTTCACCTCCTGGCAGGTGGTTGACCGCCTCAACCAGGACAAGAACCTGATCGGCGAAATCACCGGCCTGCCGGCTGAAGGCTCGATCCTGCCCAACACCTACCAGTATAATCCGGGCGATAGTCGCCAGTCGGTGCTCGACGCCATGGAAGCGGCGATGAAGACCGAACTGGCCGCCGTGTGGGAAGGGCGCGATGCCGACCTGCCGCTCCAGACCCCCGAGCAACTAGTGGTCCTGGCTTCGATCGTCGAAAAGGAAACCGGCGTCGCCTCCGAGCGCCCGCAGGTCGCCGCCGTCTTCGTCAATCGCCTCAAACAGAGCATGCGCCTGCAGTCCGATCCGACCATCATTTATGGCATTACCAAGGGCCAGTCGGTTCTGGGCCGTGGTCTGAAGCGTTCCGAGATCGAGGCGAAAACGCCCTATAATACCTACCAGATCGATGGCCTGCCGCCGACGCCTATCGCCAATCCGGGCATCGATGCGCTCAAGGCCGTGGCCAATCCCGATAGCCACGAATATCTCTATTTCGTCGCCAAGGGCGCCACGCCGGACCAAGGTCACGTCTTTGCCGCGACCTACAAGGAGCACCAGGCCAACGTGGCCAAGTTCCGCGCCATCGAGCGCGAACAGGCGCAGATTGACGCTGAAGCCGCCAAGGCCGCACTGGAAGCCAGCGAGGCCGAAGGCGCTACCGAAACGGCGCCCCAATAACTGTCTTGACCATGTCATCACGATCGCGCAACTACGCCGCACAAATCGGAATTTCCAATAGGGTCGTGTCGTGATTGAGTCTCAACGCCGTGGCGTCATGCTGGTGATTGCCTCGCCCTCGGGCGCCGGCAAGTCGTCCATTTCACGCTCGCTGTTCGGGCAGGACCCCAACATCCGCTTGTCGGTGTCCGTCACCACCCGCGCTCGCCGCACCGACGAGGTCGAGGGCACGCATTACTACTTTGTCGATGTCCCCACCTTCGAGAGCATGAAGGCCGAAGGCGAGCTGCTGGAATCGGCCAAGGTGCACGACAATTACTACGGCACCCCTCGCGCCAAGGTCGAAGAGCAACTGGCCGCCGGCAACGATATCCTGTTCGATATCGACTATCAGGGCACGCTGCAGCTCTATGAGCGCAGCCGTTCCGACATGGTGACGGTGTTCATCCTACCGCCCACCATCAAAGAACTGCGCGCCCGCCTAGAGCGTCGCGCCCAGGACAGCGCCGGCACCATCGAAAAGCGCCTGCGCAATGCCAAGCTCGAAATGCAGCACTACAGCGAATACGACTACATCATCATCAACGAGGATCTCGAGCAGTCGACCCAAAAGGTCCGCTCCATCCTCGCCGCCGCCCGCCTGGCCCGCCCACGGCTGACCCAGCTCGACCACTTCGTCAAAGACCTGCAGAACCAGATCGATTTGCTTTAGCCGCGCCGCAGTTCCGGCAGCGCCCTAGCCATCTTGAGGAACGCCTCCACCGGCAGTTCCTCGGCCCGCTCGTCGCCCTTGAGCCCGGCGACGGTCAGCAATCCTTCCACCGGCACGCCGGTCGCCTTGAGGCTCTGCCGCACCATCTTGCGGCGCTGCCCGAACGCCGCGCGGGTAATCTGCTCCAGGTCCTTCACGGCGACGTCGCCAGCGATCGCCTTAGGCACCAGATGCACCACGGCCGAGGTCACGTTCGGCGGCGGCGTGAACGCCTGCCGGCCCACATTAAACGCAATCCGTGCGTCGGTACGCCAGCCGGCCAACACGCCCAGCCGCCCATAGGCGTCGTCATTGGCCTTGGCGCAAATCCGCTCCGCCACTTCGCGCTGGAACATCAGCGTCAGGCTCTCGAACCAGGCGGGCCAAGGATCGGTCGTCAGCCACCCGGTGAGCAGGGGGGTGGCGATATTGTAGGGCAGGTTGGCGATGATCCGCGTCGGTCCATCAGCCAGCAGCCGATAGTCGGTCTCCAGCGCATCACCCGAAATGACCGTCAGCCGGCCGGGACAGGCCTCGGCAATCTGCGCCAGGGCCGGCAGGCACCGCGGATCGCGCTCGATGGCGATCACCTCGCGCGCGCCCTCCGCCAGCAGCGCCCGTGTCAGCCCGCCTGGCCCCGGACCCACCTCGATAACCCGCACGCCCTCCAGCGACCCGCTGACCCGCGCGATGCGGGCCGTCAGGTTCATGTCGAGCAGGAAGTTCTGCCCCAGTTCTTTTTTCGCGCGTAGGCCATGCTCGGCGATGACCTCGCGGAGCGGTGGTAGATCGTCGATCTGGCTCATGCTTCTGCCTGGTTGCGCGTCATCGCGTCGGCCATCTGGATTGCAGCGATGAAGCTGCGCGGCGAGGCCTTGCCGGTGCCCGCCAGGTCGAACGCCGTGCCATGGTCCGGCGACGTGCGCACGATTGGCAGGCCCAGCGTCACATTGACAGCGTCCTCGAACGCCAACGTCTTGATCGGGATCAGCGCTTGGTCGTGATACATCGCCACCACCGCGTCGTATTTCGCCCAATAGGCCGGATAGAACAGCGTATCGGCGGGCAGGGGGCCGGTGACCGCAATGCCCTCGAACTGCAATTGCGCCACCGCCGGCGCGACGATCTCCAGATCCTCGCGCCCGATGGCGCCGCCTTCTCCCGCATGCGGATTGAGCCCCGCCACGGCGATCCTGGGCTCGGCGATCCCGAAGCGCAGCTTCAGGTCATAGGCTACCACCCGCACCGTTTCCACGATCAGTTCGCGCGTCAGCAGGCCCGGTACGTCCTTGATCGGCACGTGGATCGTCACCGGCACCGCCCGGAGCCCGCCATGCGCCAGCATCATCACCGGCAGCCGCGCCTTGCCACCCTGGGCGCAGAGCTCAGCCAGAAACTCGGTATGGCCGGGATGCTTAAACCCGGCATGATAGAGCGCGCCCTTGTGGATCGGGGCAGTTACTAGCCCGCGGCATGCACCGGTCAACGTCGCCGCCACGGCCGCCTCGATCGAGCCGATCACCGCGCTTGCAGAAACCGGGCTGACCTCGCCTGGACGGTCCGGCAGCAATCCTTCGACCGGCACCACAGGCAGGGCGGTCGCAAAGATCGATCCGGCCTCTTGGGCGCTCGTCGCCTCCATGGGGATGTCGAGGCCAAGCCGTTGAGCCCGCGCCTGCAGGAAATCTGCCTGCCCAAACACGCAGAATGGCGGCAGCGCTAGCTCGGCCCGGCGCGCATAGAGTTGCAGGATCAAGTCAGGACCCACGCCCGCAGGTTCGCCCATGCTGATGGCCAGCGGCTTGTCCAATTCGGCCCTCATGGGTGTCAGTGGCGCGCCCTTATCGGACGCGCCGGTCGATCAGTTATAGATGATCTTGGCCTGCTTGCGCAGATTGGCCAGGTATTCGGCAACCTTGCCGCTCAGAGCCGCGCCGCCGGCTTCCTGCTGCATCTGGCCCTTGATGAAGGTGAGGTCTTCGGCTTCCGTCTTCTGGCAGATCGCCAGCATCGACACTCCGGTATCGGTGGTGCGCGGCTTGCCGATGCCGCCAACATTGAGCCCGGCCAGTTCCTTGGCCACGGCCTCTGGCAACTGGGTTGCATTGCGACGGCCAACGTCGATCACGGCGACATCGGTATAGCTCATCGACAGGTCCACCGCGCTATCGCAGCCGGTGAACGCGCTGCGATAGCGGTTGGCCTGCGCCGTGCGGGCGCCGGCGCCCTGGCCACCGGGAGCAACGAAAATGACTTCCTTGAGGATGTAGTCGAACTTCTGGTAGTCGGCGAGCTTGCTCTCTGCCTGCTGGTCGAGATCAAGGTCGGAGACCCGCACGGTCGGCGTGATGGCCTGGTCGGCGATCGCGCCCCAGGCGATTGCCGCCCGCAGCCGGTCGCGCAACGTGTCCATCCCGACGCCGTTGCCTTCCAGCATTTCAACCAGCTTGTCCTTGCTCAACTTGACGTTGCGGGCCACGTCCACCAGCGCGCTGTCGATTTGTGCATTGGACACAGTGATGCCAAGGCGCTTGGCCTCGGTCATCTGCAAGGCTTCATCGATCAACTGGTCGGTGGCGCCGCGCTGGCCCGTCCGATTGCCTTCCATCGAGAACAGCTTGACGCGCTGCGACACCTGCGTGTCGGTGATGGGCGTTCCGTTGACGGTGACGATAACTGCCGCAAAGGACGGCATGGCCGCGGCCATGGTGACCAGCAGTCCCAGGATCATGGCGCCAGCTACGCGCCCCAAAACACTGTTCGCCATCATCGTCATCCGCCTGTCCATTGTCGTCCCACTCTCAATGCGGTGGGAAACCCGCCCTGTCAATTGCCGAAAATTACGGCGAAAATCCGGGTACGGCGACAGCGCCGGAATAGCCGAGGTTCAACCCTGCTGGGGCTTTAAGAAAGAAGCTGGCGGTAAAGCGCGTGTCATCCGGCGACGTATGAGTTGGGCCAGTGCGCGTCGCGGTGCCGCCGATGACCAGATACCCGTCATCATAGGTGAGGCCCGCTCCGACCTGCAAGAATTGGTTCGAGGTAATGTCCCAATAGGCATTGCCCGTGAGCGTCCAATAATCGGCTAAGGGCACACCCGCATAAGCGCCGATCTGCTGCTGGTCGATCAGCACGCCCAGTGCCGGATTGGCCGCGATATAGGCATATTTCACCCCGGCTGAATAACCCGAATTGGTGTAATCTGCGCCTGCTTCGGCGCGGGTGACGCGTCCTTCGCCGGTATCGGCCTGCACCTTGCCGCCGACAGTGACCCCCTCGACGAACGACCCATAGGCCCCGAGCACCGCATAGGATGGCGACACGTCCAGCCCCGATCCAACGCCGACCAGGGTCGGGTCGGTGACCGCATAGGCGTTGGGGCCTGCCAATTGGAACGACTGCCCGGCGACGAGCTCGACATAGCTGCCATTGGCGAAATTGGCTTGGTAGCGCCCGCCCACATTGGCGCGCAGCCCAGTCTCCTGCCTGTCCATGCCGGAAAACCGGTTATAGCTGAACAGGTTCGTGTCGTCGAAAATGAAGCTCTGGGAATCATCGTTGGTGATCCCCGGCAGTCCGTTATCCGTGCCGCGATACACTACCTGCACGATCGGCTCGACCAGATGCACCGTCGAGCCATCGCTGGCCGCAAGCGGAAACCGTACGTCCATGGCGGCGATCGGTGTGGCGCTCCACAGCGTCGCGTCAGCCGGACCAATGGCGCTTGCGCTGTCGTAATTGGCGATGTCGAGCCGTCCGCCGAGATAGGGCGTCGCCACGAACCCACCGCCGCCGATATACTGGTTCTGCCAACCTGCCTGGAACACGGCATGGTTCTTGTTGCCCGCGTAACCGAACTGATAGGGCACGCCATTGGCGCTGGTACTGTAGTCCGACTCGCGCCGAACGCCCAGCAACCGCCCGGTGATCTCGACCCGGCCCATGCCCGGCGCCAGCTCCAGCATCTGCTCGAACCGCACCTTCGGCAACGCATTGCCCTGCAAATCCTGCGACTCTCGCGTGACTTGGCCAAGCACATTGAACTGCTGCAGGCGCGCATCGAAGTAGGTGTCGTCCGTCAAATGAGTGGCATAGACCTCGTTGACCGAGGTTTCTGCCGTCGAAATCCGGTAGTCCTCGAAATACGCAAAATCGCTGAACGCCGTGTAGGACCAGCCGACCTTCCAGTCTTTTGCCGGCACGAAATTACCAGAGGTCTGGATCGCGCCGCGCCACTCGCGCTGCGACGGCGCAAAGGTGAACGCCGTCGGATCGAGCTGATACACGCCAGATCCCTTGATCCGGAACGAGCCCGCCTCGAACCGCTGCACCCATTCGGCGTCCATCAGCAGGCCCTGCCGCGTCAGCAGGGTCGGGGTCAGGATGACGTCGGTGTATTTGCTGGAATAGGCGCTGATCGGCACGGCCACCTTGTGGCCGATCGCATCGCTATAGTCGTAGGTCGGCATCCGCACGTTGGCGAGGGCCGTTTGGCTGGTGTCCGGCAGCCACAAATAGGGCAGCCACGCCACCGGAATGCCCAGCAGCGCCAGGCTCGGCTGGTCCATCGCCAGCGAGCCGTCTGCCGAACTATAGGTGATCCGCTTGGCCTTCATCGACCAGCCGACGCGGCGGCCTTCATCGTCGATGCAATCGCCGCAAGGCGAATAGGTCGCGTTATCCAGGAGGGTCTGCAAGGCCTTGTCGTAGTCGGTGCTGTCGGCGGTAATCCGCGCGCCGTCATAGGTCGTGATAGTCATGGCGGTGATGAAAGCGCGCTTCATCCCGTCCTTGACCTCGAAATCTTCGGTTTCCAGCACGTTGCCGGACGGGTCGGTAATGGTAACGGCACCGATAAAATGGGCATCGCGGGTGGTGCGGTTATACACCAGCTTCTGCCCCTTGATGATGTAGCCGCCATAGCCGAGCACCACGTCGCCGGTGGCGGTAATGATGCTGGTCGGCGCGTCGACCTGAAGGTCGTCGGCTTCCACGGAGGTGGGGGCAGATGGGTCGATCGGCGCATTGAAGAAGTCGGCGGGCACCAGTTGCGCCATCGCGACGCTGCCGAGCATGCACAGCGCCACGGCACTGGCAGCGGCCAGGCGCAACGAACTCTTGATGCTTCCCCAGCCCCGTTTACTCACGTACGCCCGTCTTCTTTGTAGAGCAGCACTGTCACGCCGATGACAATGGCCACAAATGCAGGTCCGATTGCCGCGAATGTCGGATCGAGAACCCCGGCAGACCCAGCCCGGTCGGCCATCTCGGTAATCACGAACACGACAAAACCCAGCACGATCCCATAGAGGACCGCCCGACCATACTTATCGGACCTTCGATAACCTGCGGTAAATGCAAATGCAATGAACAGCGAACCGGTTAGCACCAGCGGCATGGCCAGCAGCTTGATCAGCCGCATCGTCGCCGCCGCCTTGATGGCGCTGTCGGAAACGCCCGCTTTCAGCAGCGCCGCCAGCTCGAAAAACGTCATGTCTTCTGTTGAGGATAGCCGCAAATCCAGCTCCGCCGCGGTCGATGAGGTGGGCAACTCATAGTTTTCCACCGTTCGGGCCGGGGCGTCCGGGCTACGGAAAATCGCCACTGGCAGAACCCAGTGGCCGGGCTGAAGCAGCGCCTGCTCGGCCTCGATTCGGCGTCCGGAGGTGCCCCCGATCTGAAACACCGTCACCCCGCCCAGCACCGCGCCACCCGGCTGCATACCGGTGGCCATCATGATGTAATGCTGGTCGCCGCTGCGCTGCTCAAGCCAGATTTCGCCCGGCGGTGTCAGCAGGGCCGCCTCGCCCGGCGGGGTGGGCACAAGCTCGCGAACCACCAGGGTGCTGGCCGTCTCCACCCCCAGCGCGATACCGAAGCTGGCGATCAGCAGGGCCACGGTCGGCGCCCGCACCACTCGCCAGATCGAAATGCCGCTGGCCTTGATGATGGTCAGCTCATGCTTGGCCTTGAGATCGATCAGCCCGAGAATCGCCCCCATCAGCACCGTCACCGGCAGCGTCTTGATGGTCCAGCGCATGCCACTGGCGACCACGCTTAGCATGGCCATGCCGACGCCGCTGTTCTGGGCGATGAAGTTGAAGCGCCAAGTATCTAGCGATTCCACCAGCGCGATAATGCCGTAGAACACCACCAGCGTCACCGCGATCCGGCTCATCACCCGCTTCAGCACCAGCCAGTCGATTCTGGTCATGCCATCACCGCGTACTGGATGCGGCGCGGACGGGCACGTACGAAGATGATGATCGCCGCCACCCCCATCATCAGCAGCGCCCCGGTCGCGGGCCCGAGAGGACTATAAGAGCTGATGCCGCGCTCGGCGAAGGCCAGCAGCAACACCGTCACCTCCATCGGCAACGCAATCCGCCCGCCGCGCCGCCCGCTCGGAAAGCCCGATAGTGCCAGCACCAGCACGCAGACGCCGATGACGCTGAGGGCCTCGTTCAACCGCTTGAGCAGCTTGTCGACCACCGGCTCCGGCCAGTCGCCGCTCGCCAGCGCATCGCTGACCAATTGCAGGCTGTCGCGCTCGGCCAGTGGGTCGGGCGTCGCCAGCGGCTGCGACAGCCGGTCCACGTTCAGGTCATAACGCCCGAACGAGATTTCCGAGAACCGGCCGTCCTTTTCCGAATATTGCAGCGTGCCGTCGCGCAGCTCGAGTACGTAGTTCGTGCCATCGCTCGAAACCCGTGCGGATTTGGCGATATAGGTGCGCCGCACCGCCGGATCGCGCCGGTCGTCGGCAAAGAATTCGGTGATTTCGCCTTGTCCGGCACGCCCGCCGATCAGCAGCACCACCCCGGGCGTCACCTGCGTAAACCGCTGCGGCTTGAGGGTCGAACTCACCAGGTCCGCCGCCACGCTGGCGGTCAACTGGTTCAGCCCCCGCGTCGACCAGGGGTCGAGGAAATTGGATAGCATCAGCACGCAGAACACGCCGATTGCCGCCACGGTCGCGGTCGCCCCGAACAGGCTGCGCAGCCCGTCCGTGGTATGAATGATATGCAGTTCATGATTGGTCTTGAGCGCCGTCATCGCCCGCGCCATGCCGATGCCGACGCAGACGTGGAAGAACACCAGCGCCAGCGGTGGCATGGTGAGCACGCCCTGATAGGCCAGCGTCAGCACGCCCTGGCCCTTGACCGACACCACGTCGAACGAGCGCAAGCAGTTGACCATCCACAGCAGGCCACACACCACCGCGAACAGGATCAGCGCATCGACAGCAAACATTTTTGCCAGATAGCGGGTCAGTCGTCTCATCTGCTCGCTATTAAATCCAATTGCTTAGGCCCTCCGCGCATCATTCGTTCAGTTCGGCCCCTCAGACAAGGATACGAAGACCCCAATAGGGATTTGCCTTTGCCGTGTTGCGGGATTGACGCGGCCCGCAAAGCCAACAATTCTCACCGCGCTCTATCGACGCCCCTGCCTCCCGACTAATGCCCAAAAAGGCCGTTTGCATGTCCCAAGACCTCATTATCCACACCGCCGCCCAATCGGGCGCGGGCGCAGCCCTGACCGTTATCTACGCCGCCGAGGGCGTTCCGCCTGTGGGCGCCGGTGCGACGATCTGGGCCGCCACGGGGTTGGATTGGCAGACGGTGGCCAATGCCGCTGGCTTCAAGGGCCGGCAGGGCCAGGCGCTGGATCTGCTGGCACCCAATGGCGTCGCGGCGTCGCGCCTCCTGGTGCTGGGCTCCGGCAAGGCCGGGGAGGGGGCTGCCCTCAATGCGTGGACCGATCGCGGCGGCTCGCTGCTTGGCAAGCTCGGCCCGATGCGCGCCGAAACCGTGGCCGTGATTCTCGACGGCGCCGGTGCGACCCCCGCCGCCGTCGCCGAACTTGCCGCGGGCCTCCGCCTGCGCCACTACAAGTTCGACAAATACAAATCCGCCAAGCCCGATGACGCCCCGGCCACGCTGACCATCACGCTCGTGGTCAATGACCAGCCTGCCGTCGATGCCGCCATTGCCGACCGCGCCGCCACCGTCGAGGGCACGCTGCTGGCCCGCGACTTGATCAACGAGCCCGCCAATGTGCTCGGCCCGCTCGAATTCGCCGCCAAGGCTTCCGAACTCGTCAAGCTCGGCGTCGAAGTGGAAATCCTCGAACCCGAGGAAATGCAGCGCCTCGGCATGAATTCGCTACTCTGCGTCGCTCAGGGTTCGTCCCGCCCGGCGCGCCTCGTGGTCATGCGCTGGCTCGGCGGTCAGTCGGGCGCGGCCCCGCTGGCCTTTGTCGGCAAGGGTGTCGTCTTCGACACAGGCGGCATTTCCATCAAGCCCGCCGGTTCGATGGAAGACATGAAGGGCGACATGGGCGGTGCGGCCGCCGTCACCGGCCTGATGCTGGCTCTGGCCAAGCGAAAAGCCCCCGTCAACGCCGTCGGCGTCATTGGCCTTGTTGAAAATATGCCCGATGCCAATGCGGTGCGTCCCGGCGATATCGTCAAGGCCATGAGCGGCACCACCATCGAGGTGATCAATACCGATGCCGAAGGCCGCCTCGTGCTGGCCGACGCGCTCTGGTACACGCAGGACCGCTTCAAGCCCCGCTTCATGATCAATCTCGCCACCCTCACCGGCGCCATCATCGTGGCGCTCGGTCATGACCATGGCGGGCTGTTTTCCAACAATGACGAGCTGTCGAGCCAATTGCTCAATGCGGGTCTTTCCGCCAACGAGAAGCTCTGGCGCATGCCGCTCGGGCCGGCCTATGACAAGATCATTGAATCGCGCTTCGCCGATATCAAGAACTCCGCCGGCCGCGCGGGTGGCTCCATCCTGGCTGCCCAGTTCCTGCAGCGCTTCGTCAACGGCGTGCCCTGGGCCCATCTGGATATCGCCGGCACAGCCTTTGGCACCAGCGCCAACGAGATCAACACCTCCTGGGCCTCCGGCTACGGCGTCGCGCTGCTCGATCGGCTGGTCAGGGACTATTATCAGGGCTAGGGCAGGGGAGGCATAGACCCGCCCCGTGCGACCACCCACGGAGGCTCCTCCCCACCGGGTCATTCCCGCGCAGGCGGGAACCTCCGTTTACTGGCCTTAGGAAGACAACAGATGTCCCCGCCTGCGCGGGGATGACCCCGCATTTGAGGCACGAGACGAAAATGGCTGACGTTCTCTTCTATCACCTCGAACAACGCCCCCTTGAGGCAGTCATCCCGCAATTGCTGGAAAAGACCCTGGAGCGCGGCTGGCGCGCCGTAATCGAAGTCGGCAGCACCGAGCGCGCCGAAGCGCTGGACGCGCATTTATGGACCTATCGCGACGACAGCTTCCTTGCCCATGGCCTGGCCGGAGAGGACACCGACCCGCTCCAGCCCATCCTGATCACGACCGCCAATGACAATCCCAACGGCGCCGCCGTCCGTTTCTTCATCGATCGCGCCGTGCCCCAGACCGCCGAGGGCTACCAGCGCATCGCCTATATGTTCTCTGGCCACGATCCGGACGCCGTCAGCGAAGCGCGCATCGCCTGGCGCAACCTGCTGCCCGGCAATACCTTGACCTACTGGCAGCAGGAGCCGGACGGCCGCTGGGTCAAGAAGGCCTGACGCCTACCAATATTGAGTCGTCGCTTCCTCGCTGTCATCGGTCTCGCTTGCCTCCTCATCACCTGTGGCCTCCTCATCACTGGTGGCTTCCTCGTCGCCTGTGGCCTCATCGCTCCCCGAGCCGATGATGTCGTTGACATAGAGGTCGTGCATATCGGCGGTCAGCGCGTAGCAATAGGTGATCTGCGCCTCGCTGTTGCTGTACCAGGCATTGGCTGTATCGCACTGGGTGCCCAGGAAGGTGATCGGCCGCGGCAGCACGAATTTAGCCGAGACTAGCGCCGCGGCGTTGTTCAGGATGGCGCGCGACTCCAGCTCGTCCTTGTACTGCTCGAATCCCGGCGCAGCGTCCTCGTAAACGACAGTGATCGGCTCGCCCACCGGTCCACCCTCGACAGCCAGGAACGGCTCCAGCAGTTTGCTCCAGGCCCGATCAGCATCCGAATAGGTGTAGGAGCACTGCTCCTGCCCGTCGGCATCCATGTTGAACCCGTCGGCGGTTTCCTTGAACGCCTCGGGCTGCGCACCCACCATCATGCAGACCATCGCATAGGCGCGCTGAATATCCAGGCTATGCGAGTCGTAATACATCAGGTCTTCTACCGTCGCCCGGTTGGCCTTGACCGCGTTGTAATACCAGCCGTCAGCGCTATCGACCAAGGCGTTCGCCGACTCCTCGAGATCGGACGTATCGTTGAGCATCAGGATGACGGCCAGCGCATCGGCAGCGTCTTCTTCCTTGCCCAGCACCGGCAGGTCCAGCTCGTTGACCAGCAGATGCCCGATCTCGTGATACATCGTGTACTCGGCATCGTGCAGGGCAAAGTCCATCGCGTCGGACTCCACCTGTTCCGCGTCATCCTGCGCGATGGCCGTGGCAGTCAACATGGCGCAACAAATCAACGCCGCCGCAGCGGTTCGTAGCAAGTCCATCCCTCAAGTCCCCGTATTTCTGGCCCGCGTAACGCGGAAATCTAGTTCTTTTGCGACACGCTCGTGCCGGTCGATGTCGGTGCGTTCTTCGATTTTCCGGTACCTGTAGCGCGCGGATCAGCCGAAACGTCGCTGGCGGGAATGTCGGCGGAATACAGGTCGATATAGTCCTGCATCAGCTCGTAGCAGAAGATCACTTCGTCATTGCTCGGATCGTAGAATGCATTCGCCTCGCCACAGCGCTCCGCATTGAACTTGAGCGGAGTGGAAATGCTGTAATTGGCGCGAACTTCCTCGGCCACCTGGTCGAATACCCCGCTGGCGCGAAAAGCGTCGGCCGCCGATTTCAGCTGCCCGCCCGCATCGTGATAAATGACGGTAACCTTGGTGCCGTGCCCATTCTTGCCGGCGCGCGAGCCGAGCAGACCCTCCAGGCTCCGGTTGATGGTGTAATAATCGTCGGCGCAGGTACCCTGCCGGTCGGTGTCGATGGCATATTCATTGGCGATCGGCTGGAACGCCGTTTCATTACTGCCCACCATCAGGCAGACGATCTGGAACGCCCTCTGCCGGTCGAGGCTATGATTGCCGTACAGGTCCTCATCTTCGATCGTCTCGTTATAGGCTTGGCCCGACAGCAGCCAGCCATAAGCCGCGTCCGCTAGCGCCTGGTCGGCCTCCGGCGTGCCTTTGCGCAGCAGCGTCCAGGTCGCCATGTTGTCGGCCGCGTCCTCTTCCTTGCCCAGCACGGGAAGGTTGAGCTGATGCACCAGCATGTGCCCGATTTCGTGATACAGCACGAATAGCGAATTATTGGCGGCGAAGCGGTTGATCGTGGCGCGTTGCGCCTTGCTGGTCGGCTGCGCAGCGACCGAACCGACACCCAGAATAACCGCGAGGAGAACGAGGACCAGGCGGATGCGTGACGCGCGCATGTACTGACTTTCGGTCGAAGCTGCTGAGTTCACCAAAGTGCAACGCGGCGTCACTGTCAACTCACGACGCGCCGCCAAGTTAATCGCCGCCGGGAGCCCAGTTCTTGTCGGCCAGTTCAAACCCCGAAAACTGAAATCCCGGTGCCACCGTACAGCCGACCAGCGTAAACGCCCCCGTGCTGACTGCCGCCTGCCAGGCCTGTTTGGGCACCACCACTTGCGGCCGCTCGCCGCCATCCAGGTCGGACCCCAGCATGTGCAGGTCGACGCTTTTGCCGTCCGAAATCCGCAGGGCCAGCGGCGCGCCGGCATAATAGTGCCACACCTCGACGGCATCGACCCGATGCCAGTGCGAGGCGTCACCAGCCTCCAGCAGATAATAGATCGCCGTCGACCGCGGCCTGCCGGCGCTCGCATCGCCGTCCACAAACGTCTCCGCATACCAGCCGCCCTCGGGATGGCGCTTCATCCCCAAGGTAAAGATCACGTCTTTGGCGGCGAGTTGCGTCATGCGCTCTCGGCACTCTCCAGATCAGCGCTCAACGCCAGCCAATGCTCTTCGGTGGTGTCCAGGTCAGCGCTAAACCGCGCCTTGTCCTTGCCCAGCGCGATCAACCGGTCGGCCGGCCCGTTGTAAATCTTCGGATCGTCCAACTGGTTCTGGATTTTCCCGATTTCCACCTTCAAACGGGCAATCTTGGTTTCCGCATCCTTAATGCTCGCCTTGATCGGGGCGATCGCTTCGCGTTTGGCAGCGGCCTCCTGCTTGGCTGCCTTGCGGTCTTCCTTGGACCCCTTGGGCTCCTTGCCACCCACGATATTGCGTTGATAGCTGTCGAGATCCTCGTCCAGCACCTTGATCGTGCCGCCCTCGGCGATCCACAGCGTATCGCAAGTCGCTTCCACCAGATGGCGATCGTGGCTGATGATCAGCACGGCACCTTCATAGTCATTGAGCGCATGCACCAGCGCGTCGCGGCTGTCGATATCGAGATGGTTGGTCGGCTCGTCGAGGATCATCATTCCCGGCCCGCTGAACGTAATCAGTCCCATCAGCAGCCGCGCCCGCTCGCCACCGGAGAGGTTCTTGGCCGGCGTGTCCATGCGCGATTTGGTCAGCCCCATCTGGCTCAAGCGCGAGCGGCGCTTGCTTTCCGGGTCCGTCGGCATCAGTTCGATCAAATGCTCGAACGGCGTCCATTCCGGCTTGAGCTTATCCATCTGGTGCTGCGCGAAATGCGCGATTTCCAGCTTCTTGCCCTTGTTGAACGTCCCGCCCAGCGGCTTGATATCGCCCGCCAGCAGCTTGGCGAAGGTCGACTTGCCGTTGCCGTTGACGCCGATCAGGGCGATGCGGTCTTCCGGGTCGATGCGCATATTGATATTGCGCAAAATGGTCTTGTCGCCATAGCCGGCCGAAACCCCGTCCAGCGAGATCATCGGCGTCGAGGCTTCCGCCTTAGGCTGCTGGAACGTGAACGGCGCCGAGAATTCGTCGAACATCGCCGCTGGTGGCTTCAGCTTTTCGATCATCTTCATGCGCGACTGGGCCTGCTTGGCCTTGGATGCCTTGGCCTTGAAGCGATCGACGAACTTCTGCAGATGCGCGACCTGGTCCAGCGCCTTGTCGCGGCTCTTGTTGTTCAGCTCCATCTGCATGCGGCGCGTCGTTTCGAACGTGTCGTAATTGCCTTTGTAGAAGGTCAGCTTCTTGTGCTCGAGATGGATGATCGAGGAGACCGACTTGTTCAGCAGGTCGCGGTCATGGCTGATCATGAACACGGTGTAGGGGTAGGTGGCGAGATACTTCTCCAGCCACAGCGTGCCTTCCAGATCCAGATAGTTGGTCGGCTCGTCGAGCAGCAGCAGGTCCGGCTGGCTGAACAGCACGCCGGCCAGCGCCACGCGCATGCGCCAGCCGCCCGATAGCTCGTGGGTCGGCCCGTTCTGCCGGTCATGCTCGAAGCCAAGGCCCTTCAGAATCGTCGACGCCCGCGCTTCAGCGGTATGCGCGTCGATATCGGCCAGCCGCATGTAGATTTCGCCGATCCGCTCCGGATCTGTCGCGGTCTCGGCCTCCGCCATCAGTGCGGTGCGCTCCTTGTCGGCGGCCATCACCACTTCCAGCACGCTCTCATTGCCGGCCGGCGCTTCCTGCGCCACCGCGCCGATACGCGCCTTCTTCACCAGCTCGATACCGCCCGCGTCGGGCTGCAGATGTTCCTGGATCAGATGGAACAGCGTGGTCTTGCCCGTACCGTTCTTGCCCACGAATCCGGTTTTGGAGCCGGTCGGCAGCGTCACCGAGGCACCGTCAAACAACTCGCGGCCCTGGATACGATAAATGAGATTATTGATGGTCAGCATGGCGACACGATCTGAAAACGAGGAAATGGGTCGAGGCGGCAGCGTCGAGACGCGCGCCAATGTCAGAGTGCTGGATAGAGTTAAGCCGGCTCGCTGGCAACCGGCTTTGCCGCATAGGTGCTGGCCGCAAGGCTTTCTAGCCGCTCGACACACCTTTGCCAAACCGCGATGCTATCCGCCAGTACCGATCAGAAGGAGGATTACATGGGTCGCGCCGCTCTTGCCGCAATTTTTGCCCTGACCGCCACCGCAGCCTTTGCCGATGGCCCCGTCACCCCAGATTTGCAGCCCTTCTCCGACGCCTCCGCCACCCGCACGGCGCCCGACGCGGTCCACCTGCAACTGACCTTCGACGGCGGCGCCTGTCAGGCCGCGGAGGCCCCACAGACTGGTGCGCTCACCGATGGTGCCCTCAGCGTCACCATCCCCACCAGCAAAACCGCTGAAATCTGCACCATGCAAATCGTCGCCATTCCGGTCGACGTGACGGTGCAGGTCCCGTCCGAGGCCACCGCCTTGCAGATCACGGTGTTGGGCGCCGATGGCCAGCCCCAATTCGGTGGCCGCGTCGATATTGGCGATTAAGCGCCTAATGCCGCCATCGCCCCGCCAATCGCCTCGCGCTCTGCGTCGGTGAAGTCCATTCGCGTCAGCGCCGCGTCGAGCAGGATCAGCATGCCGCCCTGGCGGGGCACGACGCCGAGCAACACCGTCTTCTTGCCCGCATAGCCCAGCACGAACGGCCGGCTCTTCCCTCTGAACGTGGTGTGGGCATTGGTGTATTTCTTCCCGTCCACGCTGTACTTGACCGCATAACTGGTCCCGAACAACCCGAAGAACAGCTTGCGCGCCATGCTCACCGTCGCCGCCAGCGGCACCAACTGCATCGGCTCCTTCAGCGACCGCTCGAAACGAGCACCGCGTGAGGCCTTTGTCAGTAGCGCCAGCCCCGCCGCCAGCAAGCCCAGCCCAACAGCCGCCGCCACGATGGCCCGGTTCCACAGCATGTCGAGCCCGAGGCTGAGCGTGGCCATGCTCGGGTGGCTGGCCGAACGCACGACGCTCACCTGATAATCGCCATTGGATGGATCGAGGAACAGGTAGTGCAGCGACGCCTGCACCTGCTTGCCCTTGATCTCATAGGCGATATCGGCGCCGCAGCTTTCCACGATCCCCCGATAGGTCGAGCATTCGCCATTGCGGATATCGGCCTCGGGCACCTCCACCGGGTCGGCCTGGATGATGAAGTCGCGCACCAGGTTTGGTCCCACCCAGATCGCTCCGCCCAGCAGCAGCGCAAACATCACCAGCGCCAGGACCACATTGCCCATGGGCGAACCGATTCCGCTTTTGGCAACGCGCAGCGGCCGCGTCGGAAAGGCGTTCAAGATACCATTCATGAAAGACTCGATCATTAGGAAGCTATGGAACGGCCATACGCATCCCATTGTCGGCGCGATCTTGGCAAGGCCGCCATCGAACACAAATTGCAGCTATCGCCGCGCTGGTGAGCCATGCGCAGCACCAGTCTTGCCTCTGTCAAACTCTGCCGCTACAAGGCCCCACACTTCCAAGAGCCGCTTCGAAATTCGCTCTGGGGAGTCAGATGCAGTGGTTTTCGAGAACCGGAGCTCAGCTTACGTTTGTACGTGAGCACCGGAAGCGCAGAAAACCGCTGCAGATGGCCGCCAGAGTAGAATTTCAAAAGGCTCACGGACCAATCCAAAATCAAGGACCAATTCAATGGCTCTCGAACGCACCTTTTCAATCCTGAAGCCCGACGTCGTCCGCCGCAATTTGATCGGCAAGGTTCTCGCCAAGTTCGAGGAAGCCGGTCTGCGCCCCGTCGCGCTCAAGAAGATCCACATGACCCGCGCTCAGGCCGAGGGTTTCTATGCCGTCCATAAGGATCGCCCCTTCTTCGGCGAACTGGTCGAGCAGATGATCGCCTCGCCCGTCGTTGTGCAGGTTCTGGAAGGCGAAGGCGCCATCCTCAAGAACCGTGAAGTCATGGGCGCCACCAACCCGGCTAACGCCGCTGACGGCACCATCCGCAAGGAATTCGCCATCTCGATCGGCGAAAACTCGGTTCACGGCTCGGACGCTCCCGAAACCGCTGCCGAAGAGATCAAGTTCTTCTTCACCAACGACGAAATCGTCGGCTAATGCCTGAGATCGTCGTCTTTGCCGTCGAAGGCCGGACTGCCGCTGAAAAGCGCGGACTGATGAAAGACATCACCGATGCGGTGGTGAAGAATTTCGGCACCGCTGCCGAGAACGTCACCGTCCAGATCGTTGAATCTCCCCGGGACAGCAAGTCCAAGGGCGGCGTTCCCTTCAGCGACCGTTAACCGGTCCGCTATCGCGACTTGGAAGGCCGCCCGCCGGGCGGCCTTTTTGCTTGTTTGTGCTATACTGCACCCAATCCAGAGCTCCTTCGCTGCCTCCCGACGACAAAGGGGAGGGCCGGGTAGGGGTTCTCACCCCACCTGAAAGATCTGCATTGTCACTTCCCGAGACTATCCTCGCCCCACTCGCCCGCGCTCTTGCCGCCAAGGGTTATGAAACCCTGACCGCCGTGCAGGAGGCCGTCATCGCCGATGACGCCGCCGGCCGCGATCTCCTTGTCTCCGCCCAGACCGGCTCCGGCAAGACCGTTGCCTTTGGCATGGCCATCGCCCCCACACTGCTGGGCGATGCCGAACGCTTCACCGAACTCGGCGCCCCCATGGCGCTGATCATCGCCCCGACCCGCGAACTCGCCCTGCAGGTGCAGCGCGAACTCGATTGGCTCTATGCCGAAGCCGGCGCCAAGACCGCGTCCTGCGTTGGCGGCATGGACATGCGCACCGAGCGCCGCGCGCTCGAACGCGGTGCCCACATCGTCGTCGGCACCCCGGGCCGCCTGCGTGACCACATCACCAAGGGCGTGCTCGATATGTCCGCCCTGCGCGCCGTCGTCCTCGACGAAGCCGACGAAATGCTCGACCTCGGCTTCCGCGAAGATCTCGAATTCATCCTCGACGCCGCTCCCGAGGACCGCCGCACACTGCTGTTCTCCGCGACCGTTCCCAAGCAGATCGCCCAACTGGCGAAAACCTTCCAGAACGACGCCCTGCGCATCTCGGCCACCAATTCCGCCGAACAGCATGCCGATATTGACTACAAGCTGATGCTGGTCCCCGCCGCCGAGCGCGAAAACGCCATCATCAACACGCTGCTCTATTTCGATAGCGCCAACACCCTGGTCTTCGCCTCCACCCGTGAAGGCGTCAAACACCTGTCCTCGCGCCTGCACAATCGCGGCTTCGACGTCGTCACCCTCTCGGGCGAGCTGAGCCAGACCGAACGCACCAACGCGCTGCAATCCATGCGCGACGGCCGCGCCCGCATCTGCGTCGCCACCGACGTGGCCGCGCGCGGCATCGATCTGCCGAACCTCGATCTCGTCATCCACGCCGACATGCCGACCAATCCCGATACGCTCCTGCATCGTTCGGGCCGCACCGGCCGGGCAGGGCGCAAGGGCACCTGCGTTCTGATCGTGCCGATGCACCGCCGCAATGCCGTCCAGCGCACCCTCAAGCTGGCCAAGCTCGACGTCACCAACATGGCGCCCCCGACCAGCGCCGATATCGATGCCCGCTACCGCGAGTCCATCCTGACCGACGTCGCCCTCACCGCCACCATCGGCGAAGAGGAGGCACCCTTCGTCGCCGAACTGCTGTCGCGCTACACCCCGGAGGCCATCGCTGCCGCCTACCTGCGCCAGCAGCTCGCCGCCCGCCCGACCCCCGAGGAAGTCACCGAGAATGCCGCTCCCGGCAAGCCCGGCGACAGCGATCCCCGCGTCCGTGAAAAGTTCGAAGGCGGCACCTGGTTCAAGGTCTCGGTCGGCCGCAAGCACAAGGCCGAGCCGCGCTGGCTGCTGCCCATGCTCTGCAAGGCCGGCAATGTCACCAAGGTCGCCATCGGCTCCATCCGCATTTTCGATACCGAGAGCCACTTCGAAGTCGCCGCCGGCAAGGCCGATGCCTTCGCTAAATCGGTCGAGAAAAACGGCTCCGGTGAACGCGGTGTCTTCATCACCGCCATCGACGGCCCCGGCGAACGCACCGAAGGCCGCACCCGTCCGCCTGCCGCCCAGCGCCGCCCCGAAGGCCCGATCGAACGCTACGACCCTGCCGCACCGCGTCCTGAACGCGCCGACCGCGCCCTGCGCTACGATCCGGCCGCCACCGACGGCGCCGTCCGCACCGATTTCGACCAGCCGCGTCCGGCTCGCGTCGAAACCGACAAGCCCCGCGCTCCGCGTGGCCCCAGTCCCAAGGATAAGGGCAAGCCAAAGTGGAGCGCCGACAAGGCCGCCGGTGCTGCTCCGAAAAAGGAAAAGGTCTTCAAGCCCAAGGACCACAAGGCAAAGCGCAAGCCGCAGGTCTAGGCAATCTCAGCCGGGTCCGCTCATCGCGGTCCCGGCGACTCCCGAATGGTCGCGCCGGCCATCACTTCACGCGGCAGCAGCCGCGCATTGATGGCCATGCGATCCCGCGTCGGATCGACCGCCGTCCAATGCGTCGTACATCCGCACACCGTGCAGAAGTGAAAACGGATGCGCTTGTCGCCCCACACATAGAATGAATTAGCCCCCGTCACCGTGACGTCCCTGGGGCTGTAATACGCCCAGAGCACGCCCCGCTTCTGGCAATGGTCACACTGGCAATCGTTGATGTCGGTGGGCGCATAAGCCGCCGTGATGCGTACCGCGCCGCAGTGGCAGCTTGCCTCCACCGCCATCACGCCACCCGCTTCTTCCTTGCGTGATAGGTCAGCGCCCGCGCAATCACATGCCGAAGCGCCGCCTCGTCCGGCTTCTCCCCAATCACCACCGCCCGCGTCCCCTGATACGCGAACGCCTCGGGATAAACCTCGCGATACCCATCCACCAGATTGGTCTGGCAATTCACATAAATCGCCGGCAGCCCGCTGGCCTTATCCACATCGATCCGCACCGTCGTCCCGCTGCCGCTCTGTTGGGTCAGGTAACTCACCTGACCCCATTTCAGCGTCTCCTCCAGCGCGCCCACTCCGGCCGTGTTGGCCGCGGTCTCGATGATCACGTCCCGCAACCGCAACAGCCGCTCACGCACTGCCGCCGGATAGCCCTCGAACACCGCCGCCACCGCCGCATCCATGGCGCTACTTCTTGGCTTTTGGCTCGGGCACCGAAATCCCGGTCACCGAACTCGCCAATCCATCCAGCGTTCCGCCACTCAATCCAAGCTCGGCCATCAGCGCATCGATCAACGGCGCCTGGCTGCGATATCTCAGCGCCGCCGCCACCGCCTGATCCGCCAACCCACCGCCGCCCGCACCCTCGCCGCCACCGCCGCCATTCTGGCTCGACCCATTCAGCCCATCGACATGCAGGATCTTGATCCCCTCGATATTCTGCATCGGCCTGACCGACTCTGCGATGATCGAGGGCAGGGCCTCGATCAGCCTGATCCGCACCTGCATCGCGATCTGCTCCGCGTTCAGCGTATTGCTCGCCTCGTTGACGCTGCGCTTGCCCTCGGCCTCCACCTTATAGATCGCCGCCAGCGCTCCGGCCCGCAGCATTTCGGAGTCCGCCGAGCCCTTGGCCGCCACGCGCACCTTCTCGGCGTCCGCCGTCGCCCCGATCCGCACCGCTCCGGCCCGATCCGTCGCTGCCGACTTCTCTGCTTCCGCCGCCACAGTGATCGAAATTGCCGCCTGCTCGGCCGCCTTGCGTGCATCGATCAGTTGGATGGCCTTCTGGCGCTCGGCGACTGCCGTCTCGCGGGCGGTCGTTACCTCTTCTTCCGCCGTCACCGCCAGCGCTCGAGCCTGGTCAGCCGCCGCATCGGCCACCGACTTTTCTTTGCTCTTGATCGCCACCGCGATATCGCGCGCTTGCTCGGCCAGCGCGATCTGCTTGGCCTTGTCGACCGCCGCTGCTTCCACCGCCAGCGCAGTCGCGATCTCCCGCTCCTGCACGATCTGGCTCGAGGCGATGTCGGATTCCCGCACCTGCTGCGCCGCCATAATCCGGGCCTGCTCCGACTCGCGCTCGCGATCCGATTGCTGCTGCTTGATCAGCGAGCCCTGTTCGGCCACGCGCGTCTGGATTTCGCGCTCCTGCTCCAGCCGGGCAAATTCCTGGTCGCGGTTGATCTGGTATTTTTGCGCTTGCGCATCGAAATTCTTGCGCTCGATCAGAACCTGCGTTTCCTGCTCGATATCGTTGCGCATCTTGCGCCGCTCTTCGATCGCCTGCGTCAGCTTCAATAGACCTTCTGCGTCGAACGCGTTGTCCGGATTGAAGAATTCGCGATTGGTCTGGTCCAACCCGGTCAGCGATACCGATTCCAGTTCCAACCCGTTCTTCAGAATGTCTTCCGAAACCGCCGCCTGCACCTTCTGCACGAAGTTCACCCGCTGCTCGTGCAACTCCTCCATGCCCATCTCGGCCGCCACCGCGCGCAGCGCATCGACGAACTTGCCTTCGACCAGTTCCTTGAGCGCACCCGGCTCCATCGTCCGCCGCCCCAGCGTCTGCGCCGCATTGGCGATCGATTCGATCACCGGCTGCACCCGAACATAGAATTCCGCCTGCACATCGACGCGCATCCGGTCCTTGGTGATCAGCGCCTGATCGGCTGCGCGCCGCACTTCCAGCCGCAGCGTGTTCATATTGACGGGGATCTGCTCATGCAGCACCGGAAACACCAGCGCGCCGCCATTCATGATCACCTTCTGCCCGCCAAACCCGGTGCGCACGAAGCTCACCTCCTTGGACGAGCGGCGATATAGCCGCGAAAAGATGATGCCGATGGCAAACAGCGCGATCAGGATAACCGCAAGCACGATCAGGATGTCGACGATGGAACTGGACATGTAGGCGATCTCCGGGGTCGGTAGGGCTGTTCGGTGGTCGTCTGAAGTGGTGGTGGCGCATTCTGCACCGGGAGTGTGTCGCCAGCATTTGGCGGCAGGGGTAATTTGACTTTCGCCATCAGGCCGCCGGTTTCAGCCGCGTGATCGCGCGATAGACGCTGCCCTCCTGGCGGATGATCACGACTTCGGAGCCCTCGGAAAACACCTGTTCGGCTTCCTCAGGCTCCACCAGCAGGTAATGCGTCTTGCCATGAATATCGCTGAGCTTGGCCTCGGCCGGCCGCCCGGCACTCGCCTGGCCGCGAAACACCGTGGCGATCCGCCCGACGAACGCCGCCGTGCTCACCGCGTCGCTTTCTTCCTTGGGCATGATCCGCCCGAGCAATCGCCCGCCATGCCGCGTCGCGAAAACCGCGCCAATCGCCGCCGGAATGCTGGCCAGCCACGGATCGAGCGTGAAGCCAAAACTCTGCCGCAGAAACTCCTGCAGCACGAACCCGATCAGCCCGAAACTGGCCGCCAGCAGGATCAGCACCACCAGCGCCGGCACCCGCCCGAAACTCAGCCAAGTCAGCGTCTGGCTCAACGGATTGAGCTCGAGATGGCCAATGTCCACATGCGGCACGTCCACATCGACATGCAAATCGGGCAGGGCGCTATCGATCGCAGAGGAGGGGTGGATTCCGATCAGCAGCCCGAGCATTTCGATCAGGGCAATCGCCAGCGTCAGCCCGATGGCCACGGCAAATGGCGCGGTCGCTGCTGCAAACACATCCATCGCCAGTCTCCCTCAAGCCCGGTCTGCCCCCCGACAGCATCGTATAGATGGAGGCGCATTCCGCCCCGGTCAAGTTGCCGGGGCAAATTGCTGCTGCATAACCCTTTTTACCTGATGAATACCGGTCCGGGCTTTGCTGTCGCATCGTCAAAACCGGGTCGCGCGGTCATGCAAATGGGGACCATCTGCTGGTCCCGACCACCTCTTCACAATCGTCCCGAGGGTGACTATCTACAGCTTGCCTGGACGGCCAGGCGTTTTCACTTCCTCGGGACGACCCGAAACCACGGAGCAATCCAATGGCCTGGGTCTATCTCGTTATCGCCGGCCTGTTTGAAATGGGCTGGGCGATCGGCCTCAAATATACCGACGGCTTCAGCCGCCTCACCCCCACAGTCCTCACCGTCGCCGCGATGATAATCAGCGTCGTGCTGCTCGGCATTGCCCTGCGCGACCTGCCCGTCGGCACCGGCTATGCCGTGTGGACCGGCATCGGCACGGTCGGCACCGCCATTCTTGGTATGATGCTGTTCGGCGATGCGGCCACGGTGGCGCGCCTGGTGTCGATCGGCCTGATCATCGCCGGCATCGGCGGCCTGAAACTGTTTTCTTGACAATGACTTAGCGCTGCCGCCGGACTCAATTCCGGCGGCGGTTGACTCATCACATGAGCCAGTTGAATCAAAACCTCCGCCACCAAGGTGTGACAAAAAAGTACGGGTTCCGCGCCATCTGCGCCGCTCCCGAAAATGTTAGTGGGCCGATTCAAAAAGTTTGTTAGCTTCCAGACTATTGGAATGCCGTGTTCGCGTCACCGGCCCTCATTTTTGGAGAGCAGATAGTGCCCTTGCGCTGGCAGGAAGTGGCTGTGCCACTGATCGTGATCGTTTCCCTTCTCATTCTCAAACATGTTCCGGCCCTCGATAGCCTGCCACTGGCACGCGCTGCCGGCGTTGTCGCTTTTGCCTATGCGGCGTTCCTGGCGCTGCGCATCGTGCAGTCCGAAGAGGCCATCCAGGTCGATGGCTGGGCCGAACTGCGCCCCTCCATGGTCGAATATTTCGCCTGCTACGGCGCGGCCGCCCTTGCAGTCGTGCTGATGTCGGCCATCATCGTCATCGGCGGCACCAGGGTGGTCCCGCCCGCCCACATGATCGCCACTTTCATCGCCTCGGTCAGCCTGGGCCTCGGGGCTGTCGCCATCGGGCTGGGCGGCCTGTTCGTCAAAGTGCGCTGGAACAATTCCGCCCTCGAACGCCAATCCGCCTTCGGCAAGACCACCACCATTGCCTGGTCCGACGTCCGCTCCGTCCGCCCCAACTGGCGCGGCATCACCATCGCGACCCACGATCGGCAAAAGGTGACGTTCTCGCAGTTCCACACCGGGGCCGCGCAATTGGCCAAGCACGCCGCAAATCGGGCGCGACGAAATGCCGAAACCGCGACCAAGGCGTTCGCGCTTTAACACTCGTCTCTCCTCCGACCACCCCCACCCAACCTCCCCCTCGAGGGGGAGGAGCCACACTGTGGCTGTGTCCCGATCCAGCCCAAACGAGTGGTGTCGTTCCTCCCCTTCAGGGGGAGGCTAGGTGGGGGTGCGGTTTAGCCCCAATCCTCACCCCCCATCACTCCCCTTCATCCCAGCCATCACCACAATCACATTTACCCCCACCGCCCCCTCGCGTACCTTGCACCAACAGCAAGCCCCGAGCCGCCTTCCATGAACAAACCTATCGTCGCCCGCATCGCCCGTTCGGTCTGCCCGCACGATTGCCCGTCGGCCTGCGCCCTCGATGTCGAAATCATCGATGACCACACCATCGGCCGCGTCCGTGGCGCCAAGGACGATCCCTACACCGCCGGCGTCATCTGCGAAAAAGTCGCCCGCTACGCCGAGCGCGTCCACCACCCCGATCGCCTGACCCAGCCCCTGCGCCGCGTCGGGCCCAAAGGCGCAGGGCAGTGGTCCCCCATCTCCTGGGACGACGCCCTCGACGAAATCGCCGCCAAGTTCACCCAGATCGAAGCCGAACACGGCGCCGAATCCATCTGGCCCTACTACTACGCCGGCACCATGGGCCACGTGCACCGTGACGGCATCGATCGCCTGCGCGCCGCCATGGGCTATTCCAACCAATACGACACCATCTGCACCGGCACCTCCTGGCCCGGCTATATTGCCGGCACCGGCATGCTGGGCGGCGTCAATCCCGAACAGATGGCCGAAAGCGACTGTGTCGTCATCTGGGGCACCAATGCGGTGCATACCCAGGTCAACGTCATGACCCACGCCATGCGCGCCAAAAAAGAGCGCAGCGCCAAGATCGTCGTCGTCGACATCTACCGTACCGCTACCATGGCCCAGGCCGATCTCGGCCTCATCGTCCGTCCCGGCACCGATGGCGCTCTGGCCGTGGCCGTCATGCACATCCTGCTGCGCGATAACCTCGCCGACCGCGCCTACATGGCCAAATACACCGATTTCGGCCCCGATTTCGAAGCCCATCTGGCGACCAAAACGCCCGAATGGGCGGCTGCCATCACCGGTCTCACCGTGGCCGACATCGAAACCTTCGCCCACCTCGTCGGGACCACGCCACGCACCTACTTCCGCCTCGGCTACGGCTTCACCCGCCAGCGCAACGGCGCCACCGCCATGCACGCGGCGCTCAGCATCCCCGCTATGACCGGCGCCTGGCAGCATCGCGGCGGCGGTGCATTCCATTCCAATTCCGGCACGTTCGCCCTGGACAAATCCCGCATCACCGGTCCCGACCTGCAAAAGGGCAATCCGCGCGAACTCGACATGTCCGAGATCGGCTCGATCCTGACCGGCGACGCCAAGGCGCTCAAGCATGGCGGCCCGGTCAAGGCGATGATCGTGCAAAACACCAATCCCGCCAGCGTCGCCCCCAACCAGAACCTCACCCGGCAAGGCTTTGCCCGCGAGGACCTGTTCCTCGTCGTACACGAGCAGTTCATGACCGAAACGGCCGAAATGGCCGATATCGTCCTGCCTGCCACCATGTTCCTCGAACACAACGATTATTACACCCGCGGCGGCCACACCCGCGTCCTCTACGGCCCCAAACTCATCGAACGCCCCGGCCAGACCTGGTCCAACCACGAAGTCATCAACGCCCTGGCCCTGCGCCTTGGCTTGGACGATGACATCTTCCGCACCAAGGACCGCGACGTCGTCGCCGAAACCTTCCGTCGCTCAAACTACGGCGACCTGGACGAAATCGAAAAGGTCGGCTTCGTCGACCGCGAACGCCCCGACGACATCGCCCGTTTTGCCACCGGCTTCGCCTGGCCCGACAAACGCTTCCGCTTCGCGCCAAACTGGCAGGGCACCGCCGACAAGAAGGGCTACCTCTGGACTTGCGATCCGGCTGACATGCCCCGCTTCGCCGACCACTGGGACATCATCGAAAACGCCACAACCGAGCACCCCTTTCGCCTCGCCACCAGCCCGGCGCGCGGCTTCCTCAATTCAAGCTTCAACCAGACCCCCGGCAGCCTCAAGCGCGAAGGCGAGCCCTCCGTCTTCATCCACCCCGACGATGCCGCCGCCAATGCCATCGCCGACGGCGACTATGTCACATTGGGCAACCATCGCGGCTCCGTCGACCTGATCGCCCGCATCTCCACCGGCATGTCCCTCGGCGTCCTCGTCGCCGAAGGCCTCCACCGCAACAAAGCCCACCGCCGCGGCCAAGGCATCAACACCCTCACCAGCGCCGCCCCGGCGCCACCGTTCGGCGGCGCATCGTTCCACGACGCCGCGGTGTGGCTCAGGAAGGCGGATTAGGGGAAGCGGAGCATCGCTGCCGCTTACCGCTCATTGCCCACCCGCACTCTCCCCGCACTCGACCTTCCCGCGGGCTTGACCCGTGGGCCACTCTCAGCCGACGCCAAACATCGTGGGTGGTGTGAGTGCCCCGCGGGTCAAGCCCGCGGGAAGGGGCGGTGGTTGGGACATATATCGCGCTCCAAGCGTGGAGAGAAACCTCCCCCTTGATTGGGGGGATGCTCTGAGTTTGCCCTACGCATAAGCCTTCCAGAAAAAATACCCCGTCATTCCGATCCCATAAACAATCACGCCCGCCCGGATCGCCTCCCTCGGAAACCGGTGCGCATTCCTTGCCGCCACATAGGAGCCCACCGTCACACCCACCATGGCGATCGAGCCATGATACCAGTCGATCGACCCGCTCAGCGCGAACCGCGCCACCGCCACGATCGCCACCACCGCGGCAATCCACATCTTGAGCCCGTTCATGGCGTGGATATCGCTCATCCCCGCTGTCGCCAGGAACGCCAGCGTCAAAATCCCCAAGCCCGCATTAAAGAACCCACCATAAATGCAAACTAGCGCCAAAAACGCCAGCAGCAGCATCGTGCCCAACGCCTTCATCCCGCGCCGCCCGCCACCGCGCTGTGCCATCCACGCATTGATCTGGTTGCCGAACGCAAACAGCACCACGGCGAACAGCATCAGCCACGGCACGATCACCGAAAACTGCGCATCCGACACCACCAGCAGCAGTTCGGCTCCCACATAGCCAAAAATCAGC
The DNA here is from genome assembly GCF_028290625.1 of Devosia sp. Classification (GTDB taxonomy): domain Bacteria; phylum Pseudomonadota; class Alphaproteobacteria; order Rhizobiales; family Devosiaceae; genus Devosia. Next base: position 182,660 of record NZ_JAQGJM010000038.1, on the reverse strand, counting down.
GCCACGATGGAATAGACCACCAGCCGGTCCTTGTTGGCCCAGATCCCCGACCAATACCCCGCCGCCCCACTGACATAGCCGGGCAGGGCCGCATAGGTATTGGATGCGTTGGCGATCACCGGCGGCACCCCCACCGCCAATAGCGCCGGAAACACGATAAACGAGCCACCTCCGGCGAGCGAGTTCACCGCTCCCCCCAACAACCCCGCGATCAGCAACAGCAGTTCAGTCATCTCAAATCCTCATGCGCCGACGATCGGCTCCCTCCCCTCAAGGGGAGGGCTGGGGTTACGGGCGTGCGGCCATCCCCCGAAGCGGCCAATTGCTTATCCCTTTAATCCCCACACCGCCCAACGCATTTCCCTGATTGCCCCATCACCCATCTTGATGCCGCCTGGGTAAGCTCAAGAAATCCAGCATGCTGGGTTTTTCGTCGAACGATTTCGAGGAAAATGCATGATCGGGGCAGGGTGCATCGCCTTGCCCTTCATCGTCATTTGCCGATAGACTGGCTGCACCCCTCAGCTAAACGGACGCGCCATGACCATCCAGACCAAGCCGATCCTCGCCTATTCGCTGCCCACCCCCAACGGGCAGAAGCTGCATATCATGCTGGAAGAGCTTGACGTTCCATACACTTACCACCGCGTCGACATCGGCAAGGGCGAGCAGTTCACCCCGGAATTCCTCGCCATTTCGCCGAATAACAAAATCCCCGCCATCGTCGATCCCGAAGGCCCGGACGGTGCCCCGATTTCCGTCTTCGAATCCGGTGCCATCCTCAAATATCTCGCCCTCAAATTCGGCAAGCTCTACCCCACCGATCCGCGCCAGCAGGTCGAAGTCGATGAATGGCTGTTCTGGCAGGTCGGCGGCTTCGGTCCGATGCTGGGCCAGAACAACCACTTCTCGGTCTACGCCCCCGAGAAAATTCCCTACGCCATTAAGCGCTATAGCGATGAAACTCATCGCCTTTTCGGCGTCCTCAACAAGCGTCTTGTCGGCCGGGACTATATCGCCGGCGACTATTCCATTGCCGATATCGCCGCCATCGGCTGGGCCCAGAGCGCCGAGCGCTACGGCATCACCCGCGCCGAGTTCCCGCACTTTTACGCCTGGTTCGATCGCCTCAACGCCCGCCCCGCAGTCGCCAAAGGCCTCGAAATCGGCAAAGTTCCACAGGCCACCAGCCTCGCCGACGACAAGGAAGCCCAGAAAATCCTGTTCAACCAACGCGCCCGCTAGCCCAATCGCCGCGCCCTCGGGCGCGGCATCTACTCTTCGGCGACTGGCGGCGGCACCCGCACCCAGTCTTCGCCCTTGCACACCACGTTGAATAGCACGCAGCCATTGAGCCGCGCCGCGTCCGGTCCGGTCATTTCGACATAGCCCGAATAAGTGTTGCCGTCCTGAGGGTTATAGATTTCGCCATCATAGATGTTCGGCTTGGTGCTGGGCAGTAGCGTCAGGATTTGCAGCCCCAGCATCGGCCGGTTGCGCAATTCCGGGTCCTTGTTTCGCAGGTCGGTAAACGTCGCCGGGTCCATCGCCTGTGCCGCCGCCAGCTCCTCCGGCGTCAACCCTTCGCTCGGCACGATAATCTTGCTCAGCGTGCCGCAAAAGCCCTCGGGGCAGGCGGCAATGGTGATTTCCGATAGCAGCACGGTCTGCCACACCCCCTCGATCGGGTCCGTCGCGACCGGGACTTCGACGGCGCCTTGCGCCATCGCCCCCACCATCCCCCCGGCCTGCATGACCAGCGCCAGCGCCGCCACTCTCAACCCTGCCAGAAGTCCAGTGTGCACCATGCCAATCCGCCCTTGCCGGCCCACACCGATTCGACAGCGTGGAAGTCATCTCGCGATTATGCCCAGGATCACATCGGAACAAAGAAAATTGCGGCGATAGCATCCCGGCGGACACGTAAGCCCATATTTTGTGGCGTGCCCGTGACCCGTAGCGCCCGCAATCGCGCGCTCCATCGCGCCAGCCCCAAGGAAAATACCGCCGTCGGAGAAAAGCTCTTGCGCACCCGCTACTTTCTCATGTACCAGCCCGTCTTGGAGAGGTGGCCGAGTGGTCGAAGGCACGCCCCTGCTAAGGGCGCAGATGGTCAAAAACTGTCTCGAGGGTTCGAATCCCTTCTTCTCCGCCATTCACCCCAGCGAACCGGTCGACCACAATTCGGTTCTCGCTGCGGTGTCATCCAGGCACCCAAGACATTGCACATAAACAAAAAAGCCGGCGCCGTGGCGCCAGCCTTGTTGCGTGCGGGCAGGGCGCTCAGAACGTCTTGACCAGCGCCTCCAACTGGTCGGCGCACAGGCCCCAGCCTTCGTGGAAGCCCATGGCCTCATGGGCCTTGCGGTCCTTGACCGTCCAGTGCCTGGCCACCGCCGTGTAGCGCGTCTTGCCGCCTTCGTCCTTGAAGGTCAGGGTCACGGTCATGAACGGCTTGGGCGAGGGCGCCCAATCGCCCACATAGGCATCGGTGAACACCAGCTTCTCGTTCGGCACTACCTCAAGATACTGACCCGGATTGGGGTATTCGTTCCCGTCCGGATCGGCCATGACCAGCAGGCTGGCGCCACCGGTTCGCAGATCCCCCTCTGCCTTTACCGTGCTCCACGGCTTGGGCGCGAACCACTGCATCAGCAGGTCCGGCTGGGTCCAGGCGCGGTATACGGCTTCGCGCGGCGCGTCGATCAAACGGGTCAGGCTCAGTTCGCGGCTTTCGTCAGCAGTGTCGGTCATTTCAGGTTTCCTCGCTTGGAATGGTTGTTCATCCTCACGACGAGCAGGCAAAGAGCCTTTCGACACGCCCTACCGAAATTCCGCGAAAAACCGTCACCCCTTCACCCGCGCCGAGGCGATCACCACCGGCGACCAGGCGAAATCCTTGTCGAACGGATATTGTGGAATGCCTTTGTGCTTGCGCTCCAGCCGCTCGACAAACTGATCAACCACGCCGGGCGATAGCGCCATCAGGCTCGGATTGGCCAGCGGCCCGAGGTCCGGCGACAGATAGCCCGATTTGACCACGAGGATTTTCGCCGTGCGGGGATCGAGCCCCAACCGGGCAAAGTCCTCGATATTGTGGAACGGCCGCCGCCTCGCCGTCACCACCAGCTCGACGCCGTCGACGCGCAACACCGCCTCGCGCAGCCTCGGTTCCGGCGCATCCAGCAGGAACACCACTTCCGCCGTCACGAGCGCCGGCGTGCTGGATGGATCGAGGCTCCCCCCGATGCTGGCCTCGATCATCCCGCCAACGCCGACGGCGTATGCAGCCTCAGTCGCCGCCGCATCCATGATCCCGGCGAACACCACGCCCTGCGCGCCCTTGGCTAGCAGCGCGGTCAGCACCTCCGCCCGATCACCGACTCCGCCGCCTGTCGGATTGTCCCCCGATTCGGCGATCACCGCCGGGCTCGTGGTCGCCGCCATGGCCCAGTCGACGCATTCATCGATGGTGCCGGTCTTGGGCCCGAACACGAACTGCTCGCGGATATCCCAATAGCCCTGCGCCAGCGTCTTGGCGGCAATATCCATCGCCGCCCGATCCGTCCCGGTCACCAGTGCGCAAGCGGTCGCGCGCGGCTCGTCCGCCCACACATAACCCACCTGAAACGACGCATCCCAGATGCCCGTCGGCTCCTCAGCCTCGTGGATGGTGGTGTAGAACGTGCGCGCCGGCTCGTCCTGCGTGCTGGTCCGCTCGCCCGGCAGCAGCACAGGCACCGGCGCCCATACGAGGAACGGCCGCACGCCGGTGCGCAGTGCCCGCACCAGCATCGTCACCGAGCGTCGCATCGTATCCTGGATGTCGATATGCGGCGCGGTCCGATAGGTCGAAAACATGTCCAGATTGTCCACGATCCGCTGGCTGATATTGCCATGCAAGTCGTAGCTCGCCGCAATCGGCACGTCGGGCCCGATCACCCCACGCACCGCCGCGATCAAATCGCCTTCGGCATCGAACATTCCATCGACGAACATCGCGCCATGCAGCGCCAGATAGACCCCATCCAGCTTTTCCGCCGCCTTGAGCCCATCGAGGATTTCGCTCTTCCAGCGCTCATAGATCGTCCGCTCCACCGGCCCGCCGGCAATCGCCCTGGCATGCAGGATGGTGACGAACTCGGCCGGAAAATGCGTCAGGAAATCGAAATAGGCATCCTTGAGCATCGATGGCCCGCGCAGCACGCGAAAATCGGCTTCGCGCGCCAGCACCGGATTATAGGTGCTGCATTCGGTATGTAGTCCGGCAACGGCAATGCGCATTCAATACACTCCTGGAATTTCAGCTTCCGGATCGGTCAAGGGCTTGGCAGCGGGCTTGATCGCCAGCCGTCCGGTCAGCGCCAGACTGATGGCCAACACCGGCAACAGTGCCGCGAGGCCAATTCGCATTTCCACATGCTCGGCGATGAAGCCGATCACCGGCGGCCCCACCAGGAAACCCGCCAGTGCTACGAAACTCAGGATCGCCACATTGGCCGAACTCGACCGGTCGGTCAGGCTCGCCGCCGCCGTCACCGCCAGCGGGAAGCCCACCGATACGCCTAGCCCGATTACCGCAAAGCCCACCAGCGCCAACGCCGTATTGGGCGCCACCAGCAGCACAGCCACGCCGAGTAGCCCGAGCAGGCCAGCGCCCCGTGCCAGCGGCACAGCGCCGAATCGCGCCTTGAGCCTATCGCCGCCGAATCGTCCCACGGCCACCATCATGGCGAACACTGAATAGCCCAGTCCCGCCGCGCCACCGTCGGCGCCGAACACCTTGCGCAGGAACACCGCCGACCAATCGGCCATCGCCCCCTCGGTCATGGTGATGCCGAACACAAAGAGGCAAATTCCCAGCAGCGCTAGGCTCGGCAGGCTCCAGGCCGAGCGCTTGCCGGTCTCACTATGATGGGGCTCCTGCGCCGCATCCGGCAATTGCCGCGACGCCAGCAGCGCGATCGGCAGCACGATGATCGCCACCAGCGGTATCGCCCAGCGTGCCTCCAGCCCAATCGCCGCGAGGCCCGAGCCGATCAGGCTGCCCGTCATGATACCCAGCGACCAGAAGCCATGCGACGTGCTCATGATCAGCGAGCCGGTGGATTTCTCCACCGCATCGGCCTGCACATTGAGCCCCAGCTCGGTGAAGGAAATCGCCCCACCCGCCAGCATCAGGCAAAGGAATAGAATAGCCGGCGTCATTGCCAGCGCCGGCAGGCTCACCGCAATAGTATAGAGCACAAAGCCTATAAGAAGCGTCCGTCGCGGCCCGATCTTGCCGACGATCGGCCCGGCGAAGGGCAGCGTCAGCAGCGTGCCGCACGGCAGTCCCAATAGCGCCCAGGCCAGCCCCGCCGGCCCCAGCCCCAACATTTCCTGCACATCCGGAATCCGCGGCAACCAGCTTCCGAACGCCACCGGCTGCAGAAAAAACACCAGCATGGTCAGCCGCTGGGCACTCAAGAACGACATCTAACTCTTCCTGCATTTCCAACGAACACGATCTGGCTGGGCTTTCACGTGCGTTTGGAGTTGAATGGTCGGTAAGGCTTCGGAAACCACAATCCTCCAGCGCGCTCGCAGCGTCGCCGGCCTTGCCATCGTGTTGCAAATTTTCATTCGTGACAACATCGTCGTCTTCCGATGAAGAGCCCACATCGATACCAATTCAAGCATCATCCGGTGTCGATGCCGACTTGTCCACATCCATTTGCGCAATAGAGCGCCAAAAACCGCCCAGTTTTGCGGCACTTTGCGCAAAAGCGCGCCGTTTTTCGGGGTGGCTTAAATTGGTATTGAAGTTGGTTGGTTTTCGTGTTGACATGACACTTGAGACAATCCTAGTCTTGAAAATAGTTTACAAAATTCCTTACCACTCCGTTTAAGAGAGTGGCGGGGCAACAGGGTTACGGCATTCATGCGGGTTGGCATTATCGGCCTCGGCTATCGTCTGGGTTATCTGGCGCGGGTGTTCTCCGCTGCCCGTGACGACTTTTCTGTCGTCGCTTACGTCGATGACGCGCCTGCGGGCCTCGACTACACCAAGGAACACGGCGTTTCCGTCGGCAAGGAATACCCGACGCTGGAAGCCATGCTGGATGGCGAACAGCTCGACCTGCTGATGGTCGGCTCACCCAACCACACACATCTGGACTACATCCGCATCGGGCTGGAACGCGGCCTCAAGATTTTCACCGAAAAGCCGGTCGTGACCTCGGTCGAGGACACCATGGCATTGGCCGAGCTGATCGCCCAATACGGCTCCGACAACCTCATGGTTGGCCTCGTGCTACGTTACGCGCCGCTCTATATCGACCTGCGCAAGGCCCAGGCCGAAGGCCAGCTCGGCGACATCACCTCGATCGAAGCGTCAGAGCATATCCCGCCCTATCACGGCGCTTTCTTCATGCGCGACTGGCGCCGCTACGAAAAATATTCGGGCAGCTTCATGCTCGAAAAGTGCTGCCACGATCTCGATCTCTATAATGGCGTCATGGGCTGCCGCCCGCGCTACGTCTCCAGCTTCGGTGGCCGCCGCACTTTCGTGCCCAAGAACGCTCCGGCCGTCACCGGCATCAACGACATGGAAGTCTACCATCGCAAGCCGAGCGGCTGGATGGGCAGCGACAAGGTCTTCGACAGCGACGGCGACATCATCGATTTCCAGACCGCCATGGTGCAGTACGAAAATGGCTCCGCGCTCACTTTCCACACCAATCTCAACGTTCCCGACGATTTCCGCCGCTTTGCGGTGATGGGCGCCAAGGGCATGGCCGAGGGCGATTTCATCCGCAATTTCCTGCGCGTCACCGATAGCCGTACCTCCGACCGCCTGGTCGACAACACCTACAAGACAAGCGGCCTCAGCCAGCATTACGGCGCCGACGAGCAGATGGCCGCCGATATCCTGAGCCACATGGTTGAAGGCGTGCCGTTGCCGGTCTCGGTGGTCGACGCGCTCGAAGCGGGGCTCCTGGCTCTCACCATGGACCAGGCCATGCGCACCAAATCGGTCATCGACATGGCCCCGATCTGGCAGCAGTTCGACGCTGCCCTCGGCCGAACCAGTTGAGGGGATAGACCATGACCAGCACACGAAACGCTACCCTGTTCGCTCTCGCTCTGCTGGCTCCGGCCCTTCTCTACATCATCGGTATCGTCGCCTATCCGCTGGTCGATACCATCAATCTCAGCTTCACCAATGCGGCGCTGAAAAAGACCTACGAGTTCGTCGGCTGGGCGAACTACGAAAAAATCTTCAAGAACAACTTCAACGAAGTCATCGTCCGCACCTTCGTCTGGACCTTCTTTTCCGTCTCCATCAAGATGGTCGTCGGCACCTTCGGCGCCGTGCTGCTCAATGCCGCCGTGCCCGGCCGCGCCCTGTTCCGCATCCTCACCATGCCACCCTGGGTCGTGCCCATGGCCATCGGCATTTTCATGTGGGGCTGGATGTATAACGGCCAGTTCGGCATGATTTCGGGCCTGTTGCAGAATTTCGGCATCGTCGATGGCCCCATCGCCTGGCTGGCCTACGGCAATACCGCGTTCTGGGCCACCATCGTCACCGACGTGTGGATCGGCGTGCCGCTGGTCACCATCTATCTGCTGGCCGCCATGCAATCGATCCCGCGCGATCTCTACGAGGCCGCCTGGACCGATGGGGCAGGGCGCTTCTACCGCTTCCGCCGCATCACCTTCCCGATGATCATTCCGGCTCTGGTGACCATGTCGCTGCTGTCGCTGATCGCGACGTTCAATTCCTTCGACATCATCTGGATCCTGACCCGTGGCGGCCCGTCCGGCTCCACCACCACCATGATCATCGACACCTACAAGACCGCCATTGGCTCTTACAAATATGGCGAAGGCGCTGCCCGTGCGGTGATGATCTGTATTTTCCTGTCCCTGTTCTGCCTGGCCTATTTCCGCGTCGTCGGAAAAATCAATACGGGAGAAAAGGCATGACCGACCAGCCGCTGAATATCGCTGCCGAAAAGACCGCCCATCCCGCCGATGATCTGGCCGTGGTGCCCGCCATCAGGAAGCCCGCCAAGGCCGTCCGGGCGATGATCGACCGCTATAAATGGTATGAATACACCGCGATTTACGCCGGCATGTTCGTCTTCCTGTTCTTCGTGCTGGCGCCGTTCATCGAAGGCTTCATGGTCTCGCTGAAGCCGCTGTCGGCGCTGTTCTCTTCGCCCTATAGCTTCTGGCCCAAAAACGGCTCGCTCACCGCCTATTTCACCATGTGGCAGAGCGTGCCCGGCTTCTGGCGCTACATCGTCAATTCGCTGTTCCTGTCCACCACCATCACTATCGTCGTGCTGATCATGGTGGTGCCTGCTGCTTACGCCTTTGCGCGCTTCCCCTTCAAGGGCCGCGGCATCATGCTGGCGGCGTTCCTGGCGGTGAACATGTTCTCCGGCGCCGTGCTGCTCATCCCGCTCTACCGGCTGATGCGCTCGCTGGGCGTGCTCAACACCTATTTCGCCATGATCGTGCCCGGCGTGGCCTTCCTCATCCCATCGGCCATCTGGCTGCTGCGCACCTACATGATGCGCATTCCGCGGGAACTCGATGAAGCCGCATGGGTCGATGGCGCCAGCCGTCTCTATACGTTGCGCCGCGTCATCCTGCCGATCGCCATGCCCGGCATTTCCGTCGTCGCTATCACCACATTCATTGGAGCCTATGCGCAGCAGTTCATCTTTGCGCTGACATTCAACTCCAAGACCGAGTTCATGCCGCTTCCCATTGGGTTGTTCGCCTACTTTGGCCGACAGGAAGTGGTGTGGAACGAGCTCATGGCCGCCAGCTTCGTTGGCATTAGCCCGGTGCTCATTCTGATCGTCTTTCTACAACGATACCTCGTCGCTGGCCTCACCGCCGGTGCCGTCAAGACCTAGGAGCGTTTCCAGGAAAAGTGCGCAGCGGTTTTCCGGTTCGGAAACGTGACTGAACAAGATTAGGGCACGGCGTCAAAAGCCGCGCTCAATAAAGGGACTCGCTCCTTCGGGAGCCAGTAAAGCAAGGGAAGGTACAAACATGAAAAATACCAGGATTCTGGGTGGTGCGATGCTCGCGCTGCTTGCTTCGACGGCTTATGCCGCCGCGCAGGACCAGACCATCAGCTTCGTGGAATGCGGCGATACGCTCAGCGCCGTCCACGTCGCCACCATCGCCACGTGGGAAGCCGCCAATCCAGGTTGGAAGGTTGCCCCCGAGGTTGTTGGCTGGGGCCAGTGCCAGGATAAGGTGACCACGCTTGCCGTCGCCGGCACCCCCGTGGGTCTCGCCTATATCGGTTCGCGCGCGCTCAAGCAGCTCGCTTCGAACGACCTCATCGTCGACATTCCGATGACCGACGAAGAAAAGGCCGGCTACTATCCTTACGTCGCCGACACCGTAACCTTCGATGGCAAGCAGTGGGGCCGTCCGGTCGCGTTCTCGACCAAGGCCCTGTATTGGAACAAGGACCTGTTCGCGGCCGCTGGCCTTGATCCCGAGAAGCCACCGACCACGTTCGCCGAGGAAATCGCCGACGCCAAGGCCATCACCGAGAAGACCGATGCTGCCGGCTATGGCCTCGTCGCCAAGACCTTCGACAACACGATGCACCAGTTCCTCCATTGGGTTTATTCCAATGACGGCCTGGTCATCGATGCCGACAACAACATCGTGCTCGATAGCAAGCAGAACCTGGAAGCCCTCACCGCGATCAAGGACATCGTTCCCTACTCGGAAGAAGGCCCGACCGCTTACGAGCAGAACGAAGTGCGCGCCATCTTCCTCGATGGCAAGCTGGGCATGATCCAGGCTGCTTCGGGTGCGATCAACCTGCTCAAGGACTCGCCCTTCAAGTGGGGTGTCACCACCTTGCCCCAGGGCCCATCGGCCAAGGGTCCCGGCACGCTGCTGATCACCGACTCGATGGCTGTGTTCAAGGGCACGGGCGTTGAAGAAAAGGCCATCGATCTGGCCAAGTTCATCACCAATGCCGAAAACCAGACCGCCTATGAAGCCGAGCAGGGTCTGACCCCGCTGCGTCCGGGTGCGGCTGCCGACGCCATCGTCGCTGCCGATCCCAACTGGAAGCCGTTCTTCGACGGTATCGCTTATGGTGGCCCAGAGCCGCTGCTGACCGACTATCTCGGCCTGCAGAACGTCATGATCGAAATGGTTCAGTCCGTCGTCACCGGCGCTGCCGAACCTCAGGCTGCCCTCACCAAGGCCGCTGCCGAGCTCGAGCAGTACAAGTAAGCTTGTTGCTTCCCGCTGCCGCCTCCGGGCGGCAGCGGACCTCATTTTGAACTGTCGGCATGCCCGACCGGAGACTCTGCGCCCATGTCCCAGCTCAGCCTCAAGCACCTCGAAAAGTCCTTCGGCGATACCCAGATCATCAAGGGCATCGACCTGGAAGTGTCGCAGGGCGAGTTTGTGGTCTTTGTCGGCCCTTCCGGCTGCGGCAAGTCCACGCTGCTGCGCATGATTGCGGGCCTCGAAGATATCACCAGCGGCGACATCGTCATCGGCGACAAGGTCGTCAACGACCTGCCACCGGTCAAGCGCGGCATCGCCATGGTGTTCCAGTCCTATGCGCTCTACCCGCATATGACCGTGTTCGAAAACATCGCCTTCCCGCTGCGCGTCGAACGCCTGCCCAATGACCAGGTCAAGGAGCGCGTCGGCCGCGCCGCCAAGGTCCTGCAGCTCGATGCCCGCCTCGAACAGCGCCCCGGCACCCTTAGCGGCGGTCAGCGCCAGCGCGTCGCCATCGGCCGCGCCATCGTCCGCCAGCCACAGATTTTCCTGTTCGACGAGCCGCTCTCCAACCTCGACGCCGCGCTCCGTTCCGAAATGCGCATCGAGCTGATGGAACTGCACAAGAAGCTCGGCTCCACCATGATCTACGTCACCCATGACCAGGTCGAAGCGATGACCATGGCCGACAAGATCGTGGTGATGAATGCCGGCCTGATCGAGCAGATCGGCTCGCCGCTCGAGCTCTACCACAAGCCCGACAACAAGTTCGTCGCCAGCTTCATTGGCAGCCCCAAGATGAATTTCATCCAGGGCAACGCGACGACATCCGACGGCACCAATGTGACCATCGATCTCGGCGCCTTGGGCACCATCGCCCTGCCGCGCGCCACCAAGCGGGTTGCCGGCGATACTGTCACCCTGGGCATTCGCCCCGAGCATCTGGTGCTCGGCAAGAGCGATTTCACCCTGACCGTCACCCCCAAGATCGTCGAGCACCTGGGCATCCACACCGTGCTCTATGCCGATCTCCCCGGCGGCGAGACCTTCATTGCCCTGTTCGAGGGCGACCCCAAGATCGAAGAGGGCGCTCCCCTCGAAATCGGCTTCAAGCTGTCCTCCGCCCACCTGTTCGACACCGCCGGCCTCGCGGTTTACTAACGCGGCCAGAGGTCAGGAGCCCGCCTAGAAAGCCCCACCGGTCCCTGGCGGGAACGCTGGGGTAGGGGGTTGCTGACTATGGTATCGATCCCAGTTTCAGAGACCAAAGCCATGCTCGACATCGTCGGCGTCCTGCAGTCCGAAAAGAGCGAGTTTACCCGGTCCGAGCGCGTGCTGACCGACATCATCCTGCTCGATGTCGAATCCGTGCTGAAAATGTCCATTGTCGACCTCGCCGCCCAGGCGGAAGTCTCCCCGCCCACCGTCACCCGCTTCTGCCGTCGCCTCGGCTGCGACAGCTATGCTGATTTCAAGGTTCGCCTGGCCCAGAGCCGCTTTGTCGGCCAACGCTATGTGGTGCCGGCCAATGGCCCCAAAAGCGTGCGCGAAATCGCCCAGGGCGTGGTCAATTCCATCCAGTCCACCATCTACGACACCTTCGACCACCTCGATTTCGACGCCATCGAACGCGCCGCTGAAACCATCATCAAATCCAGCTTCGTGCTCACCTTCGGCTCCGGCGGCTCATCCTCGATGGTTGCCACCGAAATGGAAATGCGCCTGTTCCGCCTCGGCCTCAAGGTGGCTTCCTCGATCGATCATCAGGCCCAGTTGATGCGCGCCGCCAGTGCCCCCACGGGCACCGTGATCATCGCCTTCTCGCTCAGCGGCAACAACCTGCCGCTGGTCAAGGCGCTCACGGCGGCTGGCGAATACGGCTTGCCGCGCATCGTCATCACCCGCTCGCGCTCGCCCATGTCCGACAAGGCCGATGTACTGCTGCCGATCGACCGCGCCGAAAACCCCGATATTTTCCAGCCCACCACCGGCCGCTATGCGTTCCTGTCTATGGTCGACATTCTGTCCCAAACCATCGCCACCCGCCTCGGCCCTCCCGCCGTCGCCAGCATGCGACGCATCAAGCACCAGCTCGTCGTCAACCGCGACGGCGACGACAGTCAGCCTTTGGGGGACTGATGCGAAATCCAGTCACGCCCTCGTGGTTCGAGGGTCGCTGCGCTCCCGCCTCACCATGAGGGCTACTGGAGCACCGCCGTTACAGTAGCCCTCATGGTGAGGTGCGAGTTCTTCACGAGCCTCGAACCACGAGGGCGTGCCAACAGGTTCACGAAGAGTACGATACATGACCGCCCCCACCTTGAATCTCGCCACCATCTGGACCCCGGCTACCGCAACCGAGCCCTTGTCCTATGCGATCAAGCTGACCAATAACGGCACCACGCCGATCAGCAATTTCAAGCTCGGCCTCAGCGGCCCCGCGCGCATCGATCCGCATGCCCAAATAGAAGGCGGCGTCCTCGAAAAGCGCCTCTCCAACCATTCCCTGTTCGCCCCGCCGGCCGGTTACGTCCTCGCCCCCGGCGAAACCTGGACCGTCACCGCCCGCGGCCTGTCCTATGGCCTGCGCCACTGGAGCGACGGCGCCAATTCCTCCTACGTAACGCTGGCCGATGACACCATTCTGCCGGTCATCACCACACCCACCCATTCCACCGCCGGCAATGCCCCGCTGCTCAAGGGCGCCGCGCGCTTCCCAATGCCCGCCAAGACCCCTGTCTCGGTCTCGATCATTCCCTGGCCCAAAAACGTCTCCGTCACCGGCGCCCGCGCCGTCCCCCAGGGTCTCAATCCGCTCCCCGAAGGCGAGGCCGCCACCAAGGCCGCCGCGGCCTTCGCCAAACTGGTCGACGACCTGTTCCCCGTCGAAGCCCTGGTCCGCCCCGCCTCCGAAGGCGGCATGCCGGTCCATCTGAAGCCAAAATCCGGCCTCGGCGCCGAAGCCTATGAGATCGCCTTTGCCGAGGACGCCGTCACCATCTCGGCGACCGCTCGCGCCGGCTTCCTCTATGGCCTCATCACCACCGGCCAGATCCTGCGCGGCGCCAAGCAACATCCGCACACGCTGGTCTTCCCCTCCGGCGGCACCATCACCGATGAGCCGGGCCTGGTCTGGCGCGGCACCCATCTCGACGTCGCTCGCCAGTTCTATACCGGCGCCGAAGTCAGCCGCCTGCTCAAGCTGATTGCCTGGAACAAGATGAACCGCTTCCACTGGCACCTCAGCGAAGACGAGGCCTGGCGCGTCGAAATCGATGCCTATCCGCAGCTCACCGAAATCGGCGCCTGGCGCGGCCATGGCAAGGCGTTGCCGCCCATGCTCGGTAGCGGCCCGCATCCCACCGGCGGCTACTATTCCAAGCCGGTGATCCGCCAGATTGTCGCGCTCGCCGATAGCCTCGGCATCCAGGTCGTCCCCGAAATCGACATGCCCGGCCACTGCTACGCGCTCTTGCAATCGCTGCCGCAGCTGCGCGACCCCAACGAAGTCGGCGAATACCAGTCCGTCCAGGGCTTCCCTAACAATTGCCTCAACCCGGCGATGGAGGAGACCTACACCTTCCTCAATACCGTCATCACCGAAATGCTGGACCTCTTCCCCGGCGGCATCTTCCACCTCGGCGCCGACGAAGTTCCGCTCGCCGCCTGGTCCGGCTCGCCTTTGGCGCTTGACCTGCTGGAAAAGCTCGCCGGCCCCGAAATGCGCAAGAAGCACGAGGCCCAGCTCAACCAGCTCGGCAATCACGGTGGTGCCGACGAAATCGAAGACTCCCCCACCGCGATCCTGCAGGGCTATTTCGTCAAGCGCGTCCACCAGATCATCGCCAGCAAAGGCGCCATCACCGGCGGCTGGGAAGAGGCCGCTCATGGCAACGCCGTCGACAAGTCCAATTCCTATCTGGTCGGCTGGCGCAATGTCGAAATCAACGCGGCCCTCGCCGCGCAGGGCTACGACATCGTCGTCTCCCCCGGCCAGCGCTACTATCTCGACATGGCCAACGGCATTTCCTGGTCCGAGCCCGGCGCCGGCTGGGCCGGCTGGTCCGGCCCCGAGGAAACCTACACCTTCGAGGCCCGCGACGGCATGACCCCCGAAGCCGTCAAGCACCTGCTCGGCGTGCAATCCTGCATCTGGTCCGAACCCATGACCGACCGCGCCATCTTCGACCGCCTCGTCTTCCCCCGCATCTCCGCCATCGCCGAAGCCGGCTGGACCTTGCCCGAACGCAAGTCCTGGACGCGGTTCTCGGCCTTCGCCGGCATGATGCCGATCATGTATGGGAATTGGGCGGAGTAGGGAGTCAGCGCTCACCGACCTCGTGGTTCGAGGCTCATAAGAACTCGCACCTCACCATGAAGTCTCAGGAACTTGGCGGCGCTTCTCAGGAGCGCTGCAGCCACGTCAGGTAGCCGTCACGGCGAGATCTTAGCGCCACGGCGATATCCCAGTAGCCCTCATGGTGAGGTGCGAGTTCTTGCGAGCCTCGAACCACGAGGGCGTGGCACAATCACCCCCACGGATTTTCCACCATCGGCCAGATCGTCCGCCGCGCCTTGCGATAATCCGTCGTCGCCGGCGTATTCGGATACGGTCGCCCCGCCGAGCAATATACAATCTCGCTCGCGATCTTCGAGAACGAGTCATAAAAATGGTTCGTCGACTTGATCAGCAGGATCTTGCGCGATTTCGGATCGATCCCCAGCGCCGAAAACAGGCTCGGATCAAAACTCTGCGCCCGTGTTGAATTCAGGATCACATCGATCCCGTCAAAACTCACCCACGCGGCATCCCCAAACGGGGCAAAACTCTCGCCGAACCGCATTTGCGCGTCGACCACGAGCTTCCTCACCACCACCCGCTTGTCGATCGGCGATCCCGTCTCCGGCGCCGACTTCGCCCCGAACCGCAGTGCAATCTCCGCGCCTTCACCGGCGGCAAAGCAAATCTGCACCGCGATCGGGTCCCAGATCGTCCCCACTGCGACATCCGTCGTCCCGCGCCGGATCAACTCGGCCAACAACACCGTCGCATCCCCCGCCGTCCCGCCGCCGGGATTGTCCCAAACATCCGCGATCACCACCGGCCCAACACTCGCTGCCATGGCTTTCTCGACCGCCGCAACCTCGTCCACCTGCTTGACCATGAACGTCCCGCGCATCGCGAACAGCTCGCGCCCCAGCTTTTCCGCCAGCGCGTCGCCAATATCCGCGCGGTCATCCGTCACCACGATCATCCGCGTCCCCAGCTCCGGCACATCCGCCGCCATAAAGCCATGGATCACCGAAATCGACAGGATCGCCGGATCGCTCTTCTCCAGCACGAACAGCCGGTCCACGAAGCTGCGCATCGGATCCTTGCTCGTCGGAAACACATCGATCATCCGGCAATCGAACACCGACATCACCGGCTTGATCTCGCCCTTGAGCGCCCGCACCGCGATCGCCCATAAGTCCCGCGCCCGGTCAACGAAATCGGTATGCGGAAACTCCTTGAACACCACGAAGAAATTCGCCGCCGCCACCCGTTTGGCGGTCAGATGCGAATGCGGATCAAGCTCCGCACAGACCAGCACATCCGCCCCGACGATGTCGCGCACCCGGCTCAGGAAATCGCCCTCGGGATCGTCATAGCCCTGCGCCACCATCGCCCCATGCAGCCCGAGCACCACGCCATCCACCGGCATAGCCGCCCGCAACTGAACCAAAATCTCGTCGCGCAATTCCTCATAGGTCGTCCGGTTGATCAGCCCCGCCGGATCGGCCCAGGTCGCGGTCCCCTCGATCAGCTCCCACCCCTCTGCCGCGCAAACCTCGCGCCCCACCGTGATCGGCGCCGTGCACAGCGTCGGCGTCGCCGGATGCTCGCCCGGTCGCGCATAGAGCGAAGCTTCGAACGCGCGCTTGTCGATGCTGATAGGTGAAAACGTGTTGGTTTCCGTGGCCAGGGCGGCGGTAAAAATGCGCAACGGATGACTCGCAATTGGGGATCAAATAGAGCTTGGCGACAGCGCGCCTTGGCGTACGATACCACAGCCAAACCGTGTCGATCACGTAAGGAATTTACAAAAATAGCCCCATTTTGGGGAAGAAACACCGCTAAAGCCACGATATAGCTATCATCTACGAAATTCCCTTTCAGAAATCCCTCGGAGGCCTCCAATGTCCATCAAACGCTACGGCGCAGACAAATCCGGTGCCGGCGGCCAAAATCTCCCCTTCGCCCGCGCTGTCGAAGCCGGCGGCTTTCTCTTCGTTTCCGGCCAGGTGGCCATGGAAAACGGCGAAATCATCAACGGCGGC
This sequence comes from Devosia sp., assembly GCF_028290625.1. Classification (GTDB taxonomy): domain Bacteria; phylum Pseudomonadota; class Alphaproteobacteria; order Rhizobiales; family Devosiaceae; genus Devosia. The sequence continues at coordinate 166,067 of NZ_JAQGJM010000038.1, read as the reverse complement.
ATCGTCGAGCAGACCCACAAGACCATCGCCAACCTCGTCGCCATCCTCAATGAAGCTGGCTACGGTCTCGAACACGTCGTCCGCTGCGGCGTCTGGCTCGATGACCCGCGCGATTTCTGGAGCTTCAACGCCGTCTACAAATCCTATTTCGGCGACAATCCGCCCGCCCGCGCCGCCGTCCAGGCCCACATGATGGTCGACTGCAAGGTCGAGATCGAATGCACCGCCTATAAGGCACCGTGAGATGAACGCGTTCCTCCGTCTCGACGGCCAGATAGTCCTCATCACCGGCGCCGGCGGCGGCATCGGCCACGCGATAGTCGCCGCCTTCAAGGCCGCCGGCGCCCGCGTTTCCGGCGCCGACCGCGACCCCGCTTTACTTGTGGATCTGGGCCTCGATCACACTCTGGTCTGCGACCTTGCGGACATGGCCGCAACCACCACGGCGGTCACCGCCTACATCGCCGAACACGGCGCCCCCGACATCGTCGTCTCCAATGCCGGCTTCACCCGCGCTGAAATCCTCGACCAGGTCGATCCCGCCGTCTGGGCCTCCGAAGTCGCCATCAACCTCAACGGCGCCTACGCGCTGACCGCGCCGATTGTCGAAGCCATGGCCGCCCGCGGCTCCGGCAGCCTGGTGTTCATCTCCTCGGTCAACGGCCTCGCCCACTACGGCAATCCGGCCTATTCCGCCGCCAAGGCCGGCCTCATCGCCTATGCCAAGGCCATCGCGCTCGAGCGGGGCGGGCAGGGCGTCCGCGCCAATGTGGTGGCCCCCGGCTCGGTCCGCACCCCCGCCTGGGATCACCGCCTCGCCGCCAATCCGAACCTGCTGGATAATGTACTGCCGCACTATCCACTCGGCCGCCTGGTCTCGCCCACCGAAGTCGCCGATGCCGTCGCCTTCCTTGCCTCGCCCGCCGCCTCCGGCATTACCGGCACCGTGCTTCCGGTCGATGCCGGCCTCAGCGCCGGCAATCTCCGCTTCGTCAATGATGTGCTGAAAGCTCCAAAATGACCGATTTCACCGACATCGACACCCCCGCCGTCCTCATCGATATCGACCGCGTCGAGGCCAATCTCGCCCGCGCCCAGGCCTATGCCGACAAGCATGACCTGCCGCTGCGCCCCCACATCAAGACCCACAAGCTGCCCCGCTTCGCCAAGCGCGCCATCGAACTTGGCGCCATCGGCATTACCGTACAGAAGCTGGGCGAAGCCGAAGTCATGGCCGATGCAGGCATCACCGATATCTTCCTGCCCTACAACATCATCGGCGCCGAGAAGCTCGCCCGCCTGCGTGTCCTCAACGAACGCGTCAGCATCGCCGTGACGGCCGACAGCACCATCACCGTCGATGGCTTGTCCACCATGTTCGCTAGCGCCAGTAAGCCCTTGCGCGTGCTGGTGGAATGCGACACCGGCATGGGCCGCTGTGGCGTCCAGTCGCCTGCCGACGCGGTCATTCTCGCCCAATACATCGCCGCCGCCCCGGGCCTCGTCTTCGACGGCCTCATGACCTATCCGGCCGCCGGCCAGGTCGAAACCAACGCCGCCTGGCTGGCCTCTGCTCGCGATGCCCTGATCGCCGCCGATCTGCCCGCCCGCGTCATCTCCAATGGCGGCTCGCCCGATCTCTGGCGCGCCCACGAGGTCACCGCCGCCACCGAGCACCGCCCCGGCACATATATCTACATGGATCGCTCGCAGGTCGCGCGGAACGTCGGCATCTTCGCCGATTGCGCCCTCACCGTCCTCGCCACCGTCGTCAGCCGCCCCACCGAAAACCGCGCCATCATCGATGCCGGCTCCAAATCCCTCACCAGCGACACCTTAGGGATGGTCGGGTTCGGCCTCATCGAAGCTTACCCGGAGGCGGTCATCACTGGCCTCAGCGAAGAGCATGGCCACATCGACTTGACCAACTGCGCCACGAAGCCCGCCATCGGCGAAAAACTCCGCATCATCCCCAATCACGCCTGCGTCGTCAGCAACCTGTTCGATGAGGTGAGCCTGATTTCTGGCGGGAAGCTGGTGGAGCGGGTGGTAGTAGCTGCCCGGGGCAGGGTGGACTAGCACTTGTGCCATAGGCAGAATACGCCAGATGGAGCTTCAAGGCTTAGTGCCTGGAACCAATGAGAATATTCGAAAAAGAGAAATTGAAGGCATTGCCGAACATATCGAATAAATTACCAATCCGAAAACGTTTGGCGGAGTACTTTTTCGTCCTTCGTTCAAAAATAGTCCCACCTTGAAATAGATAAAATATACGGCACAAAAGGTCATTAAGAGAAAGAATATAGTTACAAAAATTGATCTTCTTCTATATAAAAATCGCCAACCATCCATCCTAATTTGGACAGCAACGTGAAATAAGACGAGAATTAGCGAGACGATAAGGTTTATCTTCCAGAAATACGCAGAAATGGAGTACGATGCTATGAACGTTCGATGCCGTTCACCAGCGAACAAATCAGAATTTTCTCTGATATTTGAGTTTCCGCGAGATATGGCTTCTGAAATTCCGGTGTAATCTACAAATTCTCCAGTGTAGTTCACAATCACGGATATAAGAATTGGAAACAGGACGGAACACGAAAGTATGACGAGGATGGTTACGTTCCTCGCCGTTGCCTGTCGATATGTCAAAGTCATCGCGTATCCGGCGAAAAGATAGGCTTCATCTGCTGCCACAGCGTTGGGAGTCGGGATAGCTTGATGTGCCGGGCTTGGCTTGCCCGCCTTTAGCGCTCCAACTCCGTCAGCGCACCCCTTAGCCTCCCCCGACTCCGCGTCAAAAGCCGCTCGGCCCCTGCAACGCCATCCGCTCCCGCCGCCAACAATATCGCCACTTTCACCCTGCCGCCCGCAACATCCAACGCTTGCGCGGCCACGTCCTCCGACACCCCGGTCACCGCCATCACGATCCGCCTCGCCCGCCCCTTGAGCTTGATGTTATCCGCCAGCACATTGACCATATAGCCGTCATGCACATGGCCGAGATGGATTGCCATCATGGTCGACAGCATGTTGAGCGCGATCTTCTGCGCCGTACCCGCGCCCATCCGCGTCGAGCCGGCAATCACCTCCGGCGGCGTCGGCAGGCAGATGGCCACATCCACCAATTCGAACAATGCCGCTCCGGCATTATTGGCGATACCGATGGTTTTCGCCCCTGCCGCCCGCGCGATCCCGACCGCCGTCAGCGGAAACGGTGTCCGCCCACTCGCTGTCACCGCTATCACGCAATCGCCGGCCTTGACGCCGGCGCCTTCCATGGCTGCCCGCGCCTCGTCTTCGTCATCTTCTGGCGCGCCCGCCATGTCGGATAGCCCGGCAACGCCGCCCGCGAGTAGGATCTTGATCCGCGCGTTGGGGATGCCGTAAGTACCCGGCAATTCCAGCCCGTCCGCCAGTGCCATCAAACCCGAACTGCCAGCCGCCGCATAAATTAACTGCCCGCCGGCTGCCACGCAATCAGCCGCCAATTGCGCCGCAGCGGCGATCTCGGGGATTGCCGTTTCCACGACGCGAGCCGCCTCGGCTTGTGCCACGGCCAGAATCCGCAAAGCGTCATGCGGGGCGAGCAAATCTAGCCCCTTGACGCTGCCATGGGTCATTTCTGTTTGTGCTATAGCCATGCAAAACTCCTTCGCGCCGATAATGCCAAAAAAATACCACTTGTCCACTGACTGCCGCTTTTCGGGGCGGAAATCCGCCAAAAACCCCCAGAAATATGAGGCAGCCCGTGCTTTATGACGCAGTGCAGAAATCTTCCTTTTGCACTTGGTGAATGGTATTTTATTGGTATTATAAGTCGCGCTCAATTTTCTATTGGACGCATCGCCATGCGACGGTTACGCCTCTCAAAGGTTTGGCGTTGGAGCGGGGTTGAAGAGTTTTGGCTGATCTGTCCGAGCGTTTTTTTGCCGATCAGAGTGTGGTCCTGCCCTCCGGCGGGCCTTTATATCTGCAGCTCAAGCGCTGGATCGAAGACGCTATCCATTCCGGCCAGATCAACCCCGGCGATGCGCTCCCCTCCGAGCGCGACCTAGCGCAAAAGGTCGATGTTTCCCGCGTGACCGTGCGCAAGGCCGTGCTGCAATTGGTGCGCGATGGCATCCTGGTGCAGCGTCATGGCTCGGGCACCTTCGTCGCCCCGCGCACCCAGCGCGTCGAGCAGTCGCTGTCGCAACTGACCTCTTTCACTGACGACATGGCCCGGCGCGGCATGATCGTTCGTGCCCAATGGCTCGATCGCGGGCTCTATTTGCCGTCGCCCGATGAAATGCTGATCCTGGGCCTGTCCGCGTCCGATCGCGTCGCTCGCATTTCGCGCCTGCGCCTCACCGGCGACACGCCGCTGGCCATCGAGCGCGCCAGTCTGTCCAGCGAAATCCTGCCCGATCCCCTCGCCATCGCCGACTCGCTCTATAAGCACCTCGACAAAAGCGGCAATCGGCCCGTTCGCGCCATCCAGCGCATTCGCGCCGCCAATCTCGGCGAGGAAGATGCCGGCCTGCTCCAAGTCCCCGAGGGCTCGGCCGGCCTCAATATCGAACGCACGTCCTATCTGGCGTCCGGTCGTGTCATCGAATTCACCCGCTCGATTTATCGCGGCGATACCTATGATTTCGTCGCCGAGTTGCGGCTCGGCGATAGTTCCGGAGGCACCAAGCCTTGACGACTGCACTGACCAACCAGACCCACATGCGCGCCGAGATCGAACAGATTCCCGATGTGGTCGCCAATTTCCTCACGCAGAGCGCAGGCACCTTATCGGCCGCCGCCGCCGCGCTGCGCGAGAAAAACCCGTCCATCGTGGTCACCGTCGCCCGCGGTTCGTCCGACCATGCCTGCGCCTATCTCAAATACGCCATCGAGCTGACCCTGGGCCTTCCAGTTGCCTCCATCGGCCCCTCCATCGCCTCGATCTATGGCCGCGACCTCAAGCTGGATCGTGCCGCCGCAATTGCCATCTCCCAGTCCGGCAAGAGCCCCGACATCGTCGGCATGGCCCAATCCACCCGCCGCAGCGGCGCCACTCTGATCGGCATCACCAATACCGCCGCCTCGCCCCTGGCCGAAGCTTCGGATTTCACCATCGACTTGCACGCCGGGCTCGAAAAGAGCGTCGCCGCCACCAAGACCTTCGCCACCTCCATCGTCGCGGGCCTGGCTCTGCTCGCCGAATGGAGCGGCGACGAAGCCTTGAACACCGCCGTCCACGCGCTCCCCGAATCCCTGGCCAAAGCCGTCGCCTGTGACTGGTCCGAAATGGTCACCGCGCTCGATGGCCACAATGCTCTCTACGTCCTTGGTCGCGGCCCCGGCTGGGCCATCGCCAATGAAGCCGCCCTTAAGTTCAAGGAAACGTGCAACATCCAGGCCGAGTCCTACAGCGCCGCTGAAGTGATGCACGGACCCGTGGCCATCGTGACGCCCGGCTACCCGGTTCTGGGTTTGGCCGCGCGTGATGCCGCCGAAGCATCAGTGGCCGACATGGCCCACAAGCTGGCCGGGCAGGGCGCGCTGGCATTCCTGACCAGCGAGCGTCCTGGCGCCGCCAAGGCGCTACCCTTTGCTGCCACCGGCCACCCGATAACCGATCCGCTGGCGCTAATCGTGTCATTCTATGGATTTGTCGAAGCGCTGTCGCGCCATCGCGGTCTCAACCCCGACATTCCACCCGCCCTCAAGAAAGTCACCGAAACCGTATGAGCGACCTTCTCGCCATTTCCGGCGCCCGCATTTTTGACGGGCACGCGTGGCACGACGATGCCGCGCTGCTGGCCGAATTTGGTTACGTCACCGGCATCTCGTCGGCCGACGCGGTACCGGACAAAGCCCGCCGGGTCGTGCTCGATGGCGGCATGATCGTCCCCGGCTTTGTCGACCTGCAGGTCAATGGCGGCGGCGGCGTGCTGTTCAACAACGATCCCTCGCTCGACGCCATCCGCACCATCTGCGCCGCCCACGCGCAATTCGGCACCACGGCCCTCCTGCCGACGCTGATTACCGACACCGTTCAGGTCAACGTCGCCGCCATAGCGGCGGGCGTCGCCGCCTATCGCGAGCGTGTCCCCGGATTCATCGGCCTGCACCTGGAGGGGCCGCACCTGTCGGTCGCCCGCAAGGGCACCCATGACCCCGCCCTGATCCGCCCCATGGACGACGCCGACATGGCGCGCATCATCGCCGCCAAAGACCTCGTGCCCAACCTTATCTGCACTGTTGCGGCCGAAACCGTCACGCCCGACCAGATCGCCAAGCTGACCGCCGCCGGCATTGTCGTCAGCATCGGCCATTCAGACGCGTCCTATGACGTCGCCTCGCGCGCCTTCGATGCCGGAGCCAGCATGGCAACACACCTATTCAACGCCATGAGCCAATTGGGCAACCGCGAGCCCGGCGTAGCCGGCGCCGTGCTCGACCGGCCCTCAGTGTTTGCCGGCCTGATCGCCGACGGCATTCATGTCCATCCGGCCACCATCGGCGCTGCCCTCCGCGCCAAGCGCGGCCCCGGCCGGATATTTCTCGTCACCGACGCCATGTCCCAGACCGGCACCGACCTTGTGTCCTTCACCCTCAATGGCCGCACCATCACCCGCAGCGAAGGCGCGCTGCGCACTGCCGACGGCACGCTGGCCGGCGCCGATCTCGATATGATCGACGCCGTCAATTTCATGGTGGACCGCATCGGCCTCGAGCTGGACGAAGCGATCCGCATGGCCTCGCTCTATCCCGCCGAAGCCATGGACCTCGCCTCGACTCACGGCCACCTGATGGCCAGCGCCTCAGCCAGCTTCGTCCACCTGTCCGACGACCGCCAGGTCCGCGCCACCTGGGTCGACGGCGTCGAAGTGTTCCGCGCCTAGGCCCCGCGATACCTCCCCACCCACGATGTCATTCCCGCGCAAGCGGGAACCCACTCTTCTTCAACCGCCCGTGTCGAACGAATGCCTCCCGCTTGCGCGGGAATGACGTCGTGGGTTTTTGGAGCTCCATGAAAGAATGCGCCCGTTCTACCCCCTGCCAATATACGGCATGGTGGTGGCCATGACGGTCATGAACTGCACGTTGGCACTCAGCGGCAGCCCCGCCATATAGAGCAGCCCGTCCACCACATTGGCCACGTCCATCCGCGGCTCAGGCATTATCGTGCCATTGGCCTGCAGTACGCCAGCGCTCATCTTGCTGGTCATATCCGTCGCCGCATTGCCGATATCGATCTGCCCGCAGGCGATATTGAAGGCGCGGCCATCCAGCGAAATGGTCTTGGTCAGCCCGGTGATCGCATGCTTGGAAGCATTATACGCCGCCGCGCCCGGCCGGGGCACGTCGGCCGAGATTGAGCCATTATTGATGATGCGGCCGCCCTGTGGCGTCTGGTCCCGCATGATCCGGAACGCTTCGCGCGCGACATAGAAGGCGCCGTTGAGATTGGTATCGATCATTTCACGCCAGGTCACCACGTCAACGTCGCCGAACGACACCGCCGGCGCCGAGCGCCCCGCATTGTTGAACACCACGTCGATCTGGCCGAACTCCGTCTTCACCCCGGCGAAAAACTTGGCAACCTCGGCCGGATCGGTGACATCGCATTGTCCCCAATATCCGCCGGTCTCCGCGGTTACCGCTTCCAGTGCCTCGCTCCGGCGCCCGCAAATGGCGGTTTTGTAGCCCGCGGCCGCGAATCCCAGCGCCGCCGCACGGCCGATTCCCGAGCCACCACCGGTTATTACCGCCACCTTGGTCGTCGTCATTCCATCTCTCCTCTATGGCGCTTTCGCCGCTTTCAGCCACTATCCCGACGCAATTGCGCCGTTTGCCGTCGTCAATGCCATAGCATCAGAATGCCGGAATGCATGGCAAAACCGTGCATTTCCTGGAGTCGTTCATCGCTAAAGCCTTGCGAACGCGCAATATTTAACGCCTCGTTCAGCCGGGTTAACAAGAGGTTTCGAAACCTGTGCTGAATCTGCAACAACAACCCTGCAACCATATTGTGGCGGCGCCAAAAGGGCTTTTGCATGATTGCGTCCTCAGCGGGCATGCGTAGAGTGGGTCTTGCGAATCCATGCATGGGATCGTTTGTCGGTCGCAACGCGACGGCAACACACTGCACCACGATAGTGTGGTCGCGTTTCGACAAACCGCCGGGTAACCGGCACCAAGAATGACTGACTTTGGAGGTCAAATAATGAAACTCAAGAGCCTTATCCTCGGTACTGTTGCTGCCGCTGGTCTCTCGACCGGTGCCTTCGCTGCCGATCTGGGCGTGCTGACGTCGCTTGACGTTTGTGACTCGCTTGGTATTTCCGGCCTGACGATCTCGTCCGACACCAACTGCCTGCAGATCTCGGGCGGCGTTTCGTATGAATTCAACTGGGGTGACTATCGTCACGGCAATCTTAGCGGTAGCGACCTGGTCGTTGCTGCTACGCCGGTCGGCGTTTATGGCATCATCGGTTCGAGCGACGATATCGCCGCTGCCGACGGTTTTGAAACCGATTGGGACAGCAAGGTCGAAGCCTGGCTGAAATTTGTTGGCACGGCCGACAGCGACTTCGGTCCTGCCAAGGCTGTTCTCAAGATCAAGTCGGTTAGCCAGACCCGCGTTATCAACGAAGGCGAAGGTTTTGGTGTAGTTGGTGGTGCTGATGGTGTCGTCCTCGGTGGTGCTGACAGCAGCGTCGGCGGCGTCGACAACAGCGATTTCTACATCGACGAAGGTTACGTCTCCATCGGCGACTCGACCGTCATCATGGCTGGTAAGAAGTCCTCGATCGCTAACTTCGGCGACAGCGAACCCTTCAACTTCACCAAGCTGTTTGGCTGGGATTCGGTTGACGATGGTATCGGCTTCGATGCTGACGGCGATCGCGTCAACTTCACTGGCGAGCATGTCATCCAGGTCGTTTCTGACCTTGGCAATGGCCTGAACGTCGGTGTCGGCCTTGAAAACCTCAATAGCGCAGATGCTGATACCAACGCTGTTGGTAGCACTCTGACTAACGCACATGGCGCTGGCACCCTGGTTGGTGTGTTGAGCTATGCTGGCGAAGGCATCACTGCCCATGTCACCGGTCTTGCCATCGGCATTCTCGATGGCCAGGTTGATGCCTGGGGCATCCACGCTGGTGCCACCGGCACCTTCGACAACTTCCGCGTACGTGCGGCCGTTGGTTACCTCACCAAGGACTACACGAACTTTGTTGGCGGTGTTGAGACGAACACTCTTCATGCAATGCTGACTGGCGAAGCAACCTTCGACATGTTCACCGTTGCTCTGTCGGGTGAATATGCTCGTGCCGAGAACGTGACTGCCGGTACTGAAGTCAATGGCTTTGGTATCGGTGGCTCCATCGGTGCTGCTGTTACCGATGGCGTGAAGATCAACCTGGGCGCTCGCTACTTCAACAACGACGTTGCTGGTGATGAGAATACCCTCCAGGTTGCCGCTCAGCTCGTCGCTGCTGTCTCCGAGACCATCAAGGTCACCGGCGAAGTTGGCGCTTACTGGCGCGATACGACGTTCTTCGCTGGCTACGACGATGCGATCGTCTACGGTTCGGCTGAACTGGCTTGGGCTCCCGGCGGTGGTTTCACCACCTCGATCAAGGGCCAGGCTACTTCCGAGGGCGCTTACCGCCTGACCTACAAGGCCGCGAAGACCTTCGAATAAGTCTTCTAAAGCTTCGACTACGGAAAGGCCCGGCTCACGCCGGGCCTTTTCTTTTTATGTAGACAGTCGATCACTATGGGTCCTGTTAGGCGCTTTGTCCGCAGGAAGGGTTCCGCCTGTACGGCGTCCATCCGGCGCATTCAACACCGCTGGCGCTAAAGCCACAATTCCGCCTGCTTTGGCCGCCGAACTGCTGATAGACCAGTGCTTTAGGCCGTCCATTTCCATTCCATCGGGGCCCAAAATGCTCTAGCGTCCGGCCAGTGCGGAAAAGGCCTGGAATCGGAATGATCAAGCTCGTTGTGAAGTGGGTTGCGCCTGGGCTGATGATGGTTCTGGGTGGAGCGGCGCTTGCCGCCACGATGAGCGGTGCCAATGCTGCATCGGATAGTGACGCGCGCACAATCGCGGCCCCGGCGACGCTCGAACTGGCGCAGGCCGGTTCCATCGTCACGGTCCAATCGCCCCTGATCTCCGATTACTGGATGAGCGCCACGCGCCAATCTGGTGGCGTGATCGTCTTCGATGGCTACGCCCCCGATGAGGCCACGCGCAAACGCCTCTCCGAGACCAAGGACGCCGATACCAATTTCCTCAAGCTAGGCCGCGGTGCGCCCGAAAATTATCAGGCTGCCGTCGATTTTGGCCTCGCCATCCTCGCGCGGCTGAGTGAAGGCCGCTTCGCCCTGGATGGCGAGAGCATCACTTTAACCGGCATCGCCCGTTCCAGCGAGGATTACACTGCTCTGGCCGAACTGATTGCCGCCGGTTCCCCGCAGGGTCTCCTTCTGGCGCGCAACGAGATTCAGGCACCGCCCGCCATGCCCTATCTGCTGTCTGCCGCCAAGACGGCAGGTGGCTCAGTCGCCCTAACCGGCATGTTGCCCAACGTCGCCGCCAAAGCCAGCCTGGCCGTTGCAGAGGGAAATCCCTCTGTCGCAGCAATCACTTATGCCTCCGGCGAGCCGGACGATCTTATCGTCTCTGCCACCACTGCGCTCGGCCTGTTGAAATGGCTCGATACCGGCACCGCAGCCTTTAACGGCACGAACTGGACCGTATCCGGTACCGCCGCCACCGCCGCCGATAAAACCGCGATCGAGGCGGCCTTCACCACCCGCAGGCTCGCGGCGTCCGGCTGGACGCTGGATGTCGGCGTCGCTGCCGCCAACCCGCCACCAAAAACCAAGCCGCCGGTGAATGCCAGCGAGCCCGTCGCAGAGCCGGAGCCCACCAAACCAACCGCGCCGCCCGTTGAAGCGACACCCGTCGAGCCGACTGCTCCGGTCCAACCGTTAGCGCCCGGCGTGACGCCGGAGGCCACCGAGCCGGCGCCCCCCGTCGCCGCGCCCGAGGCCCCAAAGCCTCCCGTCACCGAGCCGGTCGCCGCCAAAGTCGACCCCGCCTACGCCTTCACCGCCGATCGCGGGGTAGGGGGTGCCGTCACGCTCAGCGGTCAGCTTCCGGCCGATCCAGCTTTGCGCTTTTTCGGCGTCATCACTGGCGCGCCAACTACCGGCGTAACCATCACCGATGGTGCTCCGGACGATTTCATCCTCAATGCCGAGGCCGGCATTCGCGCCCTGATGGAGCTGGACAACGGCCAGTTGCGCTTCGCCATCGGCAAATGGAGCCTCTCCGGCAAGGCCCAGACCAATGCCGCCCGCGACGCCGTGATGGCCAGTGTCGCGGCGCTCCCTGCCGGTGCGGCATGGACGCTGAACATCACCGCGCCGCCGCCGCTCGATGGCTGTCAGGCCAGCGTCGCCGAATTCTCGACGCGCAACGCCATCCTGTTCCAGTCCGGCGCCGCCGTGCTCGCGCCGGAATCCTCCGTGCCTCTGGACGAATTGGCTGGCTACCTTGCTCTTTGCCCCGCGGCAGATGTCGATGTCGAGGGCCACACCGATGCGGATGGTGATGACCAGCTCAATCTGGCGCTTTCGGTGGCCCGCGCCGAAGCCGTCATCGACGCGCTGATCGCCCGCAAGATCGCGCCCGAGCGGCTCTATGCCGTCGGCTACGGAGAATCCCAGCCGATTGCCGACAACGATACGACCGCCGGCAAGCGGCTGAACCGCCGCATCGTCATCAAGGTGCTTGAGCACCACGTCGACTGATCCTGAAGGCGAGGCGGCTATGCTGCCTTGCCCAGCCTCTTGCTGCTGACCCCAATGGCGAATTCCGCTACGGCCTCGATTTCTTCATGCTGGTCGAACAGCGCCGGTGAGCCTTGTCCTGCAATGGTCAGCGCCACCGCGTCAGGCCGACGGCGCACCATTTCTTCAAACGTTTCGCGTCGCACCTGATCAGTCAGCTGCGTGCGCAGCAGCATTAGGGGCGTCGCTTCGAGCGCGTCGAACAATGGCCATTGCGCCGTCAGCACGTCGTCGAAACTGAACGCCTCCAGCGCAGCGATCAGCCTTTGATCGTGCAGCGGCCAGGCGCGCCCGCGCTTGTCGAGGAAATGGCTGCGCGCCATCAGGCTGTCGAGTTGGCTCTCGCTGCTGCCGGGATAATCGCCCAGCAGCATCTTGCGAAATCCCGCCGTCACCGCCTTGGCGCCCCGCAAGCTTTCCACATGCTTGAGATTATTGCGCAGCCGGACGATGCCGCGGGAATCCGTCACCGGCCCCGCGTCGAGCAGCACCACGCCGGCCACCAGCAGCGGATGCACCGCCGCCAGCGTCATCGTTACCTGTCCGCCGTAGCCCTGGCCGATGAAGGTTGCCCGCTCGATTCCGAGCGCCGTCAGCACCGCCGCCAAATCGCGCGCATCGCGCGGCGAGCCATAATCGTCGGCTTCGTCCCGGTCGGTGCTGCGCCCGCGCCCCGGCAGGTCGATTAACACGACGGGCCAGTTCCCACCGCCAACACGCTGAAAATAATCGGAAAACTCGGTGAAATCCGTCATGTTGCGCTGGTAGCCCGGCACGCAGACCACGGGGATGCGCCGGCTCGACAGCGTCCCGCTCACATGCACCGCCGCCTGCAGATCGCCGTCCCCCAGCGTCACCATCTGCACTGGCAGCGCCGCGAAGCCGGGATGATCAACAGGAAATTTGCGCTTCTTGAACATGGGCGAACACTCGATTGCCCCGCCATTTACGGGCAGGGGGCATCGGTCCTCAAGCGCAAACTGTAATCAGTGCCGGATGGTAAACCCCAGGCTCCCCACCCCCCACCGTCCTTCCCGCGGACTTGATCCGCGGGTCTCTATCAGCATGGCACAAGCGGCCCGTGGCCCGCGGATCAGGTCCGCGGGAAGACCGGTGGATGGGGGAGATTAAGCTAAGCTCTAAGCTAAGCTGTATTAAGTGAAGTGCGCGAAGCGGGTGACTATGCGCAAACCCGAACCGCCTCACTCAATCGTCCGCAATGCCTGCGTCATGGTCATGCCTGTATCCCCGAGCCGCTGCCGGTACACCAGATAGTTCCCTAGCACCCGCTGCACATACTTCCGCGTTTCCTGGAACGGGATCAGCTCGACCCAGACCACCGGATCGACATTGTCGGCGCGCGGGTCGCCATAGGCGGTAATCCACTTGCTGGCATTGCCAGGGCCCGCATTATAAGCCGCCGCCGCCAGCAGCAGCGAACCCTCATAGCGTTGCAATTGCTTGCCGAGATAGGTCGATCCCAGCAGCGCATTATAGGCCGGATCGCTGGTCAGCCGCGCCGCCGAGTAATCGACGCCGACATCGCGCGCCGTGTCCTTGGCCGTCCCTGGCATCAACTGCATCAGCCCCATCGCTCCCGATACCGAAACCGCGTCGACCTGGAACATCGATTCCTGCCGCGTAATCGCATAAACCGCCGCGCGATCGGCCTTCAGCGGAACATCCGCCGCCAGCCCATCCTTGGGAAAGCTGAACAGGTCGAGGGCAAAGCCCTGCTTGTCGGCATCATTGGCTATGGTGATAGCCAGATGATGCGCGCCGATTTCCTGCGCCAGCCGCGCCGCCAGCAACAATTCGCCGCCGCTTTTCAGCCCCGCCGCATGGTTGCGCAGCAGCGGCACTGCCCAGGTACCGTGCCCGTTGGCCGCCAGCAGTTTCACCGCCCGCACCACTTCATTGGCCGAGAACAGCGTCTCGCTATCCTGCCAGGCGGGCAGGGGCCTGATACCAGCCCCGGCTTCGCCCAAAGCCGTCCGCGCCAACAATCCGTAATAGACCGTGCCATGCTCCGCCGCCGCCGAGTAAGCCGCCTGCGCGCCAATGGTATCGCCCAGCGCCAGATCAGCCCGTGCCAGCCAGTAATTGGCCTGCGACACCGTATCAGGCAGCGTCGAATGCGTTGCCATCTGGGCAAAATGCGCCTTGGCGTTCGCCGCGTCCTTGAGGAAAGACAGTGCGATGAAGCCCGCGTGGAAATGGGCTTCCACCATTCGCCCTTCCCGGCCGTTCGTATATCCAGCCGCCGCCTTATAGGCCAAATCCGGCTTGCCCACATTGAGCAATGCCCGCGTCAGCGTCCGCCGCTCGTACCACCACTCCGCGGCGTCCGGCAGTTCGCCCTTGGCCTTGGCGAGCCAATCCACCGCGCTGTCCCACAATTCGAACTGCCGCGCCCGCTGCGCCCGCGAGAAAATGAACACCGGGTTGGCCTGCATTGCGGGGTCGACATTATCCAGCAGCTTCTTGGCGTTCGCATCGTTACGCGACACCGCCGCCCGCGCCACCACCAGGCTCTTCTGCGCCGGGGTCAAAAACGGCAATAGCCGCTCGGTGGCACTGGCCCGGTCATGCATCATCAGGTGCACCGCCCGCGCCCAATGCGTGTCGCGATCCAGCAGGCCACCCAAGCTATTCAGAACCAGTTTTTCTTGGGCTTCCGTCAGGAAATCATCCACCCAAAGGGTGCGCGCCAGCGTCGTGGCGCGCGCCGTCTGCCCACCGGCGACATAGGCCTGCGCCAGCATGATCTGCGCGTCGATCGTATTGGGCACGGCCCCGCCCAGTTGCGCGATAACCTCCGCGCCCGCCGGCTTGGCCTTGGTCAGCGATTGCTCCAGTCGCGTCTTGTAGTCCGTCGCCGAGGCAAAGCCCGGCGCATCGGCGGCAAAGCGCGCAATGCTGGCATAGTCGATGTCGCCACTATGGAAATAGATCGCCGCCCATTGGACCGCCCGGCGCTCGGTATCGTTGGGCAATGCCCGCGCCAGCACATAGGCGTCCGCCGCCTTGTCATCGGCCAACACCGCCAGCGCCGCCCGGAATTCCGGCGACCCCTTGGCGTCGGTCACAACTGCGCCCTCGGCGTGGATCGAGCCGGTTGTGGTCAGGTCGATGGCGTCGTTGGTGACCGCATGCGTGAGTGGGGCAATACTCAGGAAGCCCAAAACCGCAGCGAACACGCTGGCCCGGAGGCGAGTGTCCATAGTGCCGTCCCTACTGGTACTCGTAACTGATCCAGCAAGGTTGCCCCATCCTTGCGGTTAACCCAAAGTTACCCCATCTAGGTGAACAATAGGTTTCGCGCCGATGATCCGTGCTGGCTGTGGCGTGCTTGTCCTTGTGATGGCGTCCAACAAAAAGTATGGTGCGCCGCGTCAATCGGCGGACCATCATAGGGTTCTGCCATCCCGCCACGGCTGAACTGTGGCATATTCAATGAGGATTTTCCGACCATGCTGAGAGGCTCTATCACGGCGCTCATGACCCCCTTCGTCAACGGAGCGGTGGATGAGAAAGCCTTCTCGGCCTTTGTCGATTGGCAGATCACCGAGGGCAGCCACGGCCTCGTGCCCATGGGAACGACGGGCGAAAGCCCCACCGTGTCCCATGAGGAGCATCGCCGCGTCGTCGAAATCTGCGTCGAAGTTGCCAACAAGCGCGTTCCGGTGATCGCCGGGGCAGGGTCCAACGCGACCGCCGAGGCCGTTTCGCTCGCCCGTTTCGCCGAAGAAACCGGCGCTGATGCCGTGCTTTCGGTCGTGCCCTATTACAACAAGCCCAACCAGGAAGGCCTGTTCCAGCACTTCTCGGCTATCGCCGGTGCTGTAGGCATTCCGGTTATTCTGTATAGCGTCCCAAGCCGCACCATCGTCGATCTCACCGTCGATACCATTGCGCGCCTGGCCGAGGCTCACAGCAACATCATCGGCGTCAAGGATGCCACCGGCAGTCTTGAGCGGACCACCGCGCAGCGCAACAAGCTGGGCAAGGACTTCATTCTGCTGTCCGGCGACGACAGCACGGCGCTGGGTTTCAACGCCCATGGTGGCCATGGCTGTATCTCGGTGACCGCCAACGTGGCGCCACGCCTGTGCTCGCAGATGCAGGACCTGTCGCTGGCCGGTGACTTCGCCGGTGCCCGTGCCATCAACGACAAACTCGCCTATCTGCACAAGGACTTGTTCATGGAGCCCAACCCGGCGCCGGCAAAGTACGTCGCCAACCGGTTGAACCTGTGTGCCAACGAACTGCGCCTGCCGCTGGTGCCGATCGGCAAGGCGACGCGTGATGCGATGGATTTTGCAATGGCCCATGCTGGGCTGATCTAGGTTTAGTATGGCCGGTCCAAAGAACGACAAAGCCAAGAACGGCGTCATCAGCCACGGTCTCGTGGCTGAAAACCGCCGTTCGCGTTACGATTATGCCATCGGCGAAACCATGGAAGCCGGTCTCGTGCTGACCGGCACCGAGGTCAAATCCCTGCGCCTGGGCAAGGCGCAGATCACCGAGTCCTACGCGTCGCCCGAAAAGGGCGAGCTGTGGCTGATCAATGCCCATATCCCAGAATACCTGCAGGCCAATCGCTTCAACCACGAGGAGAGGCGGCCACGCAAACTGCTTGTTTCCAAAAAGCAACTCGCCCAGCTTGGTGAGGAAGTTTCGCGCGCCGGCAACACCATCGTGCCGCTCAAACTGTTCTTCAACGACCAGGGTCGCGCCAAGGTTTTGATCGGCATCGGCAAGGGCAAGAAGAACTACGACAAGCGCGAAACCGAGCGCGACCGCGACTGGAACCGCGACAAATCCCGCATCATGAAGAACGGCGCTCGGGATTAAGTGGCACGCCCTCGTGGTTCGAGGGTCGCTGCGCTCCCACCTCACCATGAGGTCTACTGAGGGAATCGCGATCTGCGACTACTAGGTAGCGCGATCCAAAAGTAGCCCTCATGGTGAGGTGCGCTTCTTCAGCGCCTCGAACCACGAGGGCGTGGGACTATTCTTCGTCTGGAACCACCGGTGCCACAACAGGCGCCACCACCGGCCGTGTGCTCGGCGGCCGCCCAACGCTCTTGGCCAATTCCGCCACATCCATGAAAAAGTCCGCCTGCCGCCGCAGGTCATCGGAAATCATCGGCGTCGAGCTGGTCAGCGTCGACACCACGGTCACGCGCTTGCCCTTGCGCTGCAGCGCCGCCACCAGCGCGGTGAAGTCGCCATCGCCCGAAAACAACACCATGTGATCATAATAGGGGGCCAACTCCAGGGCATCGACACACAGTTCGATGTCCATATTGCCCTTGATCTTGCGGCGGCCGCTGGCGTCGGTGAATTCCTTGGCCGGCTTGGTCACCACTGTGAAGCCGTTATAATCCAGCCAGTCGATCAGCGGACGAATGGACGAGTATTCCTGGTCCTCGACCAGCGCGGTGTAATAATTGGCCCGCAACAGATACGCCTTGGCGCTGAATTCAGCCAAAAGCCGGCGATAATCGATGTCCACGCCGATGGCTTTGGAGGTCGCATATAGATTGGCCCCATCGATGAATAACACGATTTTTTCGCGGGGATCGATCGCCATACAAACTCCTATGCGGCCCTGCGGGTCCAAAAACTGAGCGGCAACAATGCCTTGCGCCTGAATAAATTCCGCAGAAGACTTTAACCTGCCATTGGTATTCGCACATTTGAACCATTCTACGCAAGTTAACTCCGCGAGAGGGTGTCACGCCACTGACGCAGGGCAGGGGCATGGTCAGCGGTTAGACCAAACCTTGTGTCTGCCCGCTCCCTCGTGTAAGGGAACCGTTCATCCCCCAAAGTGTGGAGACGTCCGTGGCCCGCGTCACCGTTGAAGACTGCATTGAAAAGATCGAAAACCGTTTCGATCTCGTACTCATGGCCGCCCATCGCGCGCGCATGATTTCGTCCGGCGCCCAAATCACCGTGTCGCGTGATAACGACAAGAATCCCGTTGTCGCCCTGCGCGAAATCGGCGATGGCGCCATTTCCCCCGATGACCTGCACGAGGACCTGATCCACTCGCTGCAGAAATATGTCGAGGTCGACGAGCCCGAACAGCACGCCGCGCCGATGATCGAAAACGACAGCAACGACGATTCGCTGAGCTTCGACACCATGAGCGAAGACGAACTGCTGCGCGGCATCGAAAGCCTCGCGCCGCCAGAACGTCGCGACGACTGATTTTTCCCAGTCTGTTGAAATCAGCACCCTCGGCCTCGGCCGGGGGTGTTTTCGTTTGTGCACCCAGTCGCCACACCCACAGTCCTTCCCGCGAACTTGATCCGCGGGTCACTCTCAACACGGCAAGCGCGACGAGCGGCCCGCGGATCAAGCCCGCGGGAAGCAAGGGCAGTGCCAGCACTAATTCAGTCCCGCCGCCCTATTCGGCGCAGTCTGACCGATATAGTCCGCCGTCGCCCTTCCCACTGTTTTCCCAAAGCGCTAAGCTCTTTCCAAGAGTGAGCGGCACCTAATCCCATGATGCGTCAGTACGAACTCGTCGAACGCGTCCAGGCGTATAACCCGGACGTCGACGAAGATCTTTTGAACAAAGCCTATGTCTACGCCATGCAGAAGCATGGCTCGCAAAAGCGTGCCTCGGGCGACCCCTACTTCAACCATCCCCTTGAAGTCGCAGCCATTCTGACCGAGCTGAAGCTCGACGACGCCTCCATCGCCGTGGGCCTGCTGCACGACACTATCGAGGATACCGACGCCACCCGCGCCGAAATCGACCAGCTCTTCGGCCCCGAAATCGGCGCCATCGTCGATGGTCTGACCAAGATCGAGCGTCTCAACCTGGTCTCGCGCGAGGAGGCCCAGGCCGAGAACCTGCGCAAGCTGCTGCTGGCGATTTCCCAGGACGTGCGTGTCCTTCTGGTCAAGCTTGCCGACCGCCTGCACAACATGCGCACCCTGCAATACATGCCGCCCGAAAAGCGCACCCGTATTGCCCAGGAGACCATGGATATCTATGCCCCGCTCGCCGGCCGCATGGGTATGCAGGACATGCGCAACGAGCTTGAGGACATCTCCTTCAAGATATTGCAGCCCGATCACTACAACGCCATCACCGAGCGTCTCGATGAGATGCAGGCCGAGTATCGCGAGACCATTTCCACCATCTCGACCGAGCTCAGCGAACGCCTCGCCACCGAGGGCATTTCCGCCCGGGTCAAGGCGCGCGTGAAGTCGCCCTATTCGATCTTCAACAAGATCGAGCGCAAATCCATCGCGCTGGAGCAACTCTCCGACATGATCGGCTTCCGCGTCATCGTCGGCTCGGTCGAGGAATGCTACCGCACCGTCGGCGTCGTCCACACCAAGTGGAAAGTCGTGCCTAACCGCTTCAAGGACTATATCTCGGTCCCCAAACACAACGACTATCGCTCCATCCACACGACGATTGTTGGCCCCGGCCGCCAGCGCGCCGAACTGCAGATTCGCACCGAGGAAATGGACAAGATCGCCGAATACGGCATCGCCGCCCACGCCCTCTACAAGGACGGCGCCTCCGCCGACCTGAACCGCCTTGAAAACGAGAGCCAGGCCTATGGCTCCCTGCGTACCACGATCGGCCACCTGACCGCTGGCTCATCCACCGAGGATTTCCTCGAATACACCAAGCTCGAGCTGTTCCAGGACCAGGTGTTCTGCTTCACCCCGCGCGGCCGCCTCATCGCGCTGCCACGCGGTGCCACGCCCATCGATTTCGCCTACGCGCTGCATACCGATATCGGCGACACCACGGTCGGCGCCAAGATCAACGGCGCCATCCTGCCGCTGGTGACCCAGCTCCGCAGCGGCGACGAAGTCGAGATCATCCGCGACCAGAACCATTTGCCCCCCAGCAACTGGATCGGCATCGCCGCCACCGGCAAGGCCCGCGCCGCCATCCGCCGCTCGGTCCGCAACGCTGCCAACCAGCGCGCCTTCGCCCTGGGCGAGCATGTCCTCTCCATGATGCTGGAGCGCGAAGGCGTCTCGCTCGACGACAGCGAGGCCAAGGCGCTGGCCGAATCTCTCGGCGTCACCAGCCGCCGCGAGCTATTGATGGCCGTGGGCGAAGGCAAGATCGGCAGCGAGCCGCTGGCCAACGAACTGGCCCGCATCAAGGGCTTGCGCAAGCGCCGCCGCAAGCTGGAACTGCCCGTGGCCGATACCGCCGACGGCTGGTTCGCGCTGCGCTCAACCGACCTGTTCCGCTTCCGCGTTCCCGGCGGCCAAAAGCCCGGCCCGCGCGCCAAGCTCGCCATGCGTCAGCTCGATTTCCACACCGAGGTGCAGGTGTCGAGCGAAGGCGTCGTGCCCGGCGATCGCCTCGTCGGCATCATGCAGCCCGATATGCCCATGCTGGTCTATCCGATCCATTCCGACGCCCTGAACGAGATGCACGACCAGGATGTCGCCTGGGTCGATGTCCGCTGGCATCCAAGCAGCGAAGACAAGCTCTACGCCACCGTGATCACCATGGAGTCCGTCAACAAGCCCGGCTCCCTGGCGCAGATCACCTCGGCCATCGCCGCCTGCGACGCCAACATCAACAATCTGGTGATGCGGATGATTTCACCCGATTTCCACCAGATGATCTTTGAAATCGAGGTCCGCGACCTTGCGCAACTGACCGATGTTCTGGCAACGCTCAAGCGCAGCCCCGGCCTTTCTTCCGTCCAACGTGCAGGCGTGCGCGAAGCCGGCATGATTTCGACGCTGGAATGGGACGGTCAGGTCGAACGGAGAAATGACGATGAATAAAGACGAAGTGCTCGCCATTTTCCGCGAATGCGGCGCCATGCTGGAGGGCCACTTCATCCTGTCGTCCGGTCTGCGCTCGCCGATCTTCCTGCAAAAGGCCAAGGTCTTCCAATACGCCGCCCAGACCGAAAAGCTCTGCAAGGCGCTGGCCGAAAAGATCCACGCCGAGGGCTATGGCGATGTGACCAAGGTGGTCTCCCCGGCCATCGGCGGCATTATTCCCGGCTACGAAACCTCCCGCCACCTCAACGTCCCCGCACTCTATACCGAGCGCGTCGACGGCAAGTTCGAACTGCGCCGCGGCTTCGAAATCTCGGCCGATGACAAGGTCATCGTCGTCGAGGACATCGTCTCCACCGGCCTCTCCATCCGCGAATGCGTCGAGGCACTTCGTGCCATCGGCGCCAACGTCGTCGCCGCCGCCTGCCTCATCGACCGCTCCGGCGGCGAAGCCGATGTCGGCGTGCCCCTGGTTTCGCTGATCCAGTTCAAGGTCCCGGCGTATCCAGCCGACCAGCTTCCTCCCGAACTTGCCGCCATCCCCCCGGTCAAACCCGGCAGCCGCGGCATTCAGGGGGTGAAGTGATTTTCTGTACCATCACCCCCACCCCGCCTCCCCCTGGTAGGGGGAGGAGCCTAGTCGGTTGCCGGGGCAAGATCGAGCCAAAAACTCGACGGAATTCCTCCCCCTATCAGGGGGAGGCTAGGTGGGGGTTCCCCTCCTCAAAGGGAGCCACACCATGATCATCGGCTTCGGCTCCGACCTCTGCCAGATCGGCCGCGTCGAAAAAACGCTCGAGCGTTACGGCGACCGCTTCACCCAGCGCTGCTTCACCGAGATCGAGCGCCGCAAGTCCGATCGCCGCGCCCAGCGTGCCGCCTCCTACGCCAAGCGCTTCGCCGCCAAGGAGGCCTGTTCCAAGGCCCTGGGCACCGGCCTTAGTTTTGGCGTTTATTGGCGCGACATGGGCGTCGTAAACCTGCCATCGGGCAAACCGACCATGCATCTGACCAATGGCGCGGCCAAAGCGCTCGCCCGCCTTGTGCCGCCCGGCCATGTTCCCCACATTCACCTGACCATCACCGACGACGCTGGCCTCGCGCAAGCGTTCGTGATCATCGAAGCGCTGCCGGCCAACGAAGTTGACCGGGCCCCGGTAACGCTCTAACCGTCTGCAAGCATCGTTTCGGGGATATCAATGAGCCAGTCCGCACCAAAAACCAGCAAGAAGTCTGCGACCAACGAGTGGTGGGATACCATCGTGGTCGTGGTCGAGGCGCTGCTGATCGCCATCGTGCTGCGCTCTTTCCTCTACCAGCCCTTCTCGATCCCCACCGGTTCAATGCAGCAGACCCTGATGATCGGCGATTACTTCGTCGCCAATAAGTGGGTCTGGGGCTATGGCAAGCATTCCTTCTCGCTCGGCCGCTACGGCGATTTCACGCTGCTCGATTTTGAACTGCCCATCAACGGCCGCATCCTCGGCCGTGAGCCCAACCGCGGCGATGTTGCTGTGTTCCGCCCCGTGCCGCAGAACATCGAATACATCAAGCGCGTCGTCGGCCTTCCTGGCGACCGCATCCAGATGAAGGCCGGCCGCCTCTACATCAACGACGTCATGGTCGAGCGCGAAAAAGTCGGCACCGCCATCGATACCGACAGCACCGGCGACGACCGCGAAGTCACCGTCTACAAGGAAACCTTCCCGGAGGGCACGACCCACATCATCCAGGAAATTTCCGACGACGCCCAGCTCGACAACACCCAGGAATACGTCGTCCCCGCCGGCCATTACTTCATGATGGGCGACAACCGCGACCGCTCCGCCGATAGCCGCGTGCTGCAGTCGGTTGGCTACGTCCCCGCGACGAACCTGATCGCCAAGGCCGAGGCCACCTTCTTCTCGATCACCAACAATATTCCGCCGTGGCAGGTCTGGCAGTGGCCCGCCAATGTGCGCTGGGACCGCATGTTCCAAAACGTCAACAACTATACCCCGCGCGTTACCGGGCAGTGAGCCAGCGCGCCCGGTCCCATTCAGGTCTGGAACAACGGCTGGGCTATCGCTTCGCCGATCCGGATCTGCTTGACCGCGCGCTGACCCATTCCAGCGCCCTCTCGCCCGCCAAGCGCATCGAGCGCTCCTATCAGCGCCTCGAATTCCTCGGTGACCGCGTGCTCGGCCTCGTCGTCGCCGACATGCTCTATCGCCGCCTGCCCAAGGCCAATGAGGGCGAGCTGTCGCGCACCCTCAACACTCTGGTGCGCAAGGAAACTTGCGCCATCATCGCCCGTCAGCTCGATCTCGGCGCCGAAATGAACCTCGGCTCCAGCGAGGCGCGCACCGGCGGTGCCGAAAAGGAAGCTATCCTCGGCGATGTCGCCGAAGCCGTGATCGGCGCCATCTATTGCGATGGCGGCCTCGGCAAGGCCTATGAATTCGTCGAGCGCATGTTCGGCGACCAGCTCTCCGAAGGCCATGCCGACCGCGCCGACGCCAAGACCACCCTCCAGGAATGGGCCCAGGCCCGCGGCCTCGAGCCACCCGCCTATATCCAGTCCGCCCGCACCGGCCCCGACCACGCCCCCGAATTCACCATCACCGTTGCGCTCGGCGAGTTCCCCCCGCTCAGCGCCTCGGGCCCGTCCAAGAAAATTGCCGAACACAAGGCCGCCGAGGCCTTCCTCATCGCTCAAAACGTCTGGAAAACCCCCGCATGAACCAATTACCTCTCGTCGATACATCCTGTGGCTTCATCGCCCTCGTCGGTGCGCCCAATGCCGGCAAGTCGACCCTGCTGAATTCGCTCGTGGGCACCAAAGTGTCCATCGTCACCCACAAGGCGCAGACCACCCGCAGCCAGGTCCGCGGCGTCGTCACCCTTGAGGACAAAAAGGCCCAGCTCGTCTTCATCGACACCCCCGGCATTTTTGCGCCGAAGCGCCGGCTGGACCGCGCCATGGTCGACAGCGCCTGGGGCGGGGCAGGGGATGCCGATATCGTCGCCTTTATCCTTGATGCCGAAAGGGGTTTAGGTCCGGATCTGGAATCTCTTCTGGAAGGTCTGGCCAACGTCAACCATCCCAAAATTCTCATCCTCAACAAGGTCGATGCGGTCAAGCGCGAGCATCTGCTCAAGCTCTCCGAGACCATCAATGCCAAGCTGCGTTTCGAGGCCACCTTCATGATTTCGGCGCTCAAGGGCGACGGCGTGCAGGACTTCATGGATTGGTGCGTCAAGCACATTCCACCCGGCCCCTGGCATTTCCCCGAGGATCACCTGACCGATCTCACCATGGCCATCACTGCGGCCGAGATCACGCGCGAAAAGCTGTTCCTGCGCATCCACGACGAAATTCCCTACAATTCCACCGTCGAGACCGAGAGCTTCAAGATCCAGAAGGACGGCTCCTACAAGATCGACCAGGTCATCTACGTCACCCGCGACACCCACAAGAAGATCGTGCTGGGCGCCGGCGGCCAAACCATCAAGACTATCGGCCAGGAAAGCCGCAAGGAGCTGATGGAAATGTACGAAGTCCCAATCCACCTCTTCCTCTTCGTCAAAGTCCGCGAAAAGTGGGGCGACGACCCCGAGCGCTACCGCGAAATGGGCCTTGAATACCCCCACGGAAAGAACTGAGCCCATGGCATTCGCCACGCTTGATCGCGCCAAGCAATGGGCGGGGGCGATCAAGCGTGACGTCATCGCCATCTGGCTGGCCGCCAAGGATCCGCGCACACCGCTCGCCGCCCGCATCCTGGCCGCCTGCGTCGCCGCCTACGCTCTGTCGCCGGTCGATCTGATTCCCGATTTCATCCCGATCCTCGGCTATCTCGATGACATGCTGATCGTCCCGCTTGGCATTTTGGCCGTCGTCAAACTGATCCCCGCACCCTTGATGGCCGAACACCGCGCCGCCGCCACGCTGATTGCCGCCAAGCCCGTGAGCCGCATCGGCCTGGCCGTCATCATCGCCCTTTGGCTGCTGGCGCTTGTCGCCATCGCCATGCTCTTCACCGATCTGCTATAAGTTCACCATGGAATGGACCGGCGAAGGCCTGTTGATCGGTGTGCGCCGCCACGGTGAAACCAGCCTCATCGCCGAGGCCATGGTGGTCGGCCGCGGTCGCTGGCTCGGCCTCGTCCGCGGTGGTCGCGCCCCCAAAACCGCCGCCATCTTCCAGCCCGGCAATACCGTGCAACTGGTCTGGCGCGCCCGCCTCGAGGATCATCTCGGCACCTTCACCACGGAACTCCTCACCGCCCGCGCCGCCGACCTGATCGCCGACCGCACCCGCCTCTATGCCAGCCAGTTGATCTGCGAACTCCTCCACCTGCTCCCCGAACGCGACCCCCACGACCGCCTCCTCGGCATGGCGCTCAACCTGCTCGACAATGCCCCCGACGGCGCCGCCATCGCCCGTTTCGAACTCGCCGTGCTCGACGAACTCGGCTTCGGCCTCGACCTCACCTCCTGCGCCGCCACCGGCGTCACCACCGATCTGACGCACGTCTCCCCCAAATCCGGCCGCGCCGTCTCCCGCGCCGCCGCCCAACCCTATCTCGACCGCCTCCTGCCCCTCGCCGCCTGCCTCACCCACCGCGGCAACGCTTCCCCCGACGACATCGCCAACGCGTTCCGGCTAACCGGGCATTTTCTGGATATGCACGTCTGGGGGCCTCGTGATATTGCTGCCCCCTCCGTTCGCGACGCGCTGATCGAGAGTTTGACCAAGCAGCAAGATTGAGCACGCGGCTCACCCTTTGCACAGCTCCTCCCCACCCACCGCACTTCCCGCGGGCTCGACCCGCGGGCCGCGACCAGCACCCACTACAGGTCAGCGTTCGCGTTGAGCGCCCCGCGGGTCAAGCCCGCGGGAAGACACGGTGGTAGGAGGGTTGATCCATCCCCTCTATCCCCCTTCTCCCCACCCCCAATTCCTCCCCCATAATCACCCCCGATATCTCCACAATGGCTGCGGGTTCGCGACGAACGGCCGTGGGGAGTTTGGTGGGAGGGGAATGCGGTCGCGCGATCCCTGGGCCTGCGCGACGTTCGTCTCCTGAAACAATGGAGGCCACGTTCGAGCGGCCAGAAACCCCATCGCATGCGGCGAGATGTGTCTCGCTTACTACAAAACCCATGAGGCACGTCTCGCCGCATGCCGCAGTCTTTCCAAACCGCACGCCCCCGGCGCTGCGGTCAAACCCGCTGAAACCCCTGCAAAACCCTCACCCAAACCGCCGCAAACCCTGCGTTTCTTCCCCATCCCCGCTATAGTCCAATCCTGATTCGTTCTCCCGAGACCCGACGCCATGGCCGCATCCGATACCCTTCCTCCCGCCGACGATCAGCGCATCGTCGATCTGCGCGCGGCGCTGGAAGAGCGGTATCTGTCCTATGCGCTGTCCACGATCACCCAGCGCGCGCTCCCCGATGCCCGCGACGGCCTGAAACCCGTCCACCGCCGCATCATCCACGCCATGCGCCTGCTCAAGCTCGATCCGAACCAGGGCTACAAGAAATCCGCCCGTATCGTCGGCGACGTGATCGGTAAGTTCCATCCGCACGGCGACCAGTCGATCTATGACGCCCTGGTCCGCCTGGCCCAGGATTTTGCCCTGCGCTACCCGCTGGTCGATGGCCAGGGCAATTTCGGCAATATCGACGGCGATAGCGCCGCCGCCATGCGGTACACCGAATCCCGTATGACCGACGTGGCCACGCGCCTCCTCGAAGGCATCACCGAAGATGCCATCGATTTCAAACCCACCTATGACGGCGAGGACGAGGAGCCCGTCGTCCTGCCCTCGAACTTTCCCAATCTGCTCGCCAATGGCTCCACCGGTATCGCCGTCGGCATGGCCACCTCGGTGCCGCCGCACAATCTGGTCGAGCTGTGCAACGCCGCGCTCAAGCTGATCTTCAATCCCGCCGCCACGGTCGATGAGCTGATCCACCAGGATCTCTCCAGCCCGCTCAGCGCCGACGATCTGGTGCGCGGCCCCGATTTCCCCACCGGTGGGCAATTGGTCGAAACCCGCTCGGCCATCGTCAATGCCTATGAGACCGGCCGCGGCTCGTTCCGCCTGCGCGCCGTCTGGGAAAAAGAAGAAAAGGGCCGCGGTGTCTACCAGATTGTCGTCACGCAAATTCCCTACGGCATCCAGAAGTCACGCCTGGTTGAAAAGATCGCCGAACTGCTGCTGGCCAAGAAGCTCCCGCTGCTGAAAGACGTGCGTGACGAAAGCGCCGATGACATCCGCCTCGTGCTGGAGCCGCGCGCCGGCACAGTCGACGCCAATATCCTGATGGAGCAACTGTTCCGCACCACCGATCTCGAGGTGCGGTTCCCGCTCAACCTCAACGTGCTCGACAAGGGCACCGTGCCCCGTGTCATGAGCCTGGGCGATGCCCTGCGCGCCTGGCTCGATCACCGCAAGATCGTGCTGCAGCGCCGCACCAGCCACCGCCTCGAGCAGATCGCCAACCGCCTCGAAGTGCTCGAAGGCTACATCATCGCCTATCTCAACCTCGATGAGGTGATCCGCATCATCCGCGAGGAGGACGAGGTCAAGCCAATGTTGATGAGCACCTTCTCGCTCACCGACAATCAGGCCGAAGCCATCCTCAACATGCGCCTGCGCTCCTTGCGCAAGCTGGAAGAAATGGAACTCCGCAAGGAGCACAGCGACCTGACCGACGAAAAGGGCCGCCTCGAATTGCTGCTGGCCTCCGACAAGCGCCAGTGGGGCGAAATCTCCAAGCAGGTCGAGGCCCTCAAAAAAGCCTATCCGATGTTCGACGCCAACGGCGCCCTGCATCCGCTCGGCGGCCGCCGCTCCATGTTCGGCGACATGCCCAGTGCCGACCACGCCGAAGTCACCGAGGCCTTTATTGAGCGCGAGCCGATCACCGTGGTGCTCTCCGAAAAAGGCTGGATACGTGCCCTCAAGGGCCACAATGCCGAGGTCGACGAGAAGGGTTTCAAAGCTGGCGATCGCCTCAAGCTGAGCCTCAATGCCCAGACCACCGACAAGCTGCTGCTGCTCACCACCGGCGGCAAGGTTTATACTCTTGGCGGCGACAAGCTCCCCGGCGGCCGTGGCCAGGGCGAGCCGGTGCGCATCATGGTCGATATCGAGGAAGGTCAGGACATCCTCGACCTGTTCCTGTATCGCCCCGGCACCAAGCGTATCATCGCCTCCGCCGCCGGCTATGGCTTCATCGTCTCGGAAGACGAAATGATCGCCAATACCCGCAAGGGCAAGCAGATCCTCAACGTCACCGCGCCCGACGAAGCCAAGCTGCTGGTGCCGCTGGCCGGCGACCGTGTCGCCATCATCGGCCAAAACCGCAAGCTGCTGGTCTTCCCGCTCGCTCAGCTCGCCGAAATGGGGCGTGGCAAGGGCGTCCGCTTGCAGAAATACAAGGACGGCGGCGTCTCCGACCTCAAAACCTTCTACGCCGCCGATGGCCTCACCTGGACCGACAGCTCCGGCCGCACCTACACCAAGCCCATGGAAGAACTCACCGACTGGTCCGGCGACCGCGCCACGGCCGGCCGTCAACCGCCCAACGGGTTTCCGAAGAACAATAAGTTCGTGGGGTAACCGCCGCCTTTCTTACCCTCGCCCCTTGAGGGAGAGGGACAGTTCTTCCGCGTTCAGCGGAAGAACAGGGTGAGGGGTGCTGCGCCCACCTATGCTTGAATGCCTTGAAAGAAACCCCTCATCCGCCCCTTCGGGGCACCTTCTCCCTCAAGGGGAGAAGGCAGAACCAGAATTGGAGCTCGTCATGATCCGCCACTGCGTCTTCTTCAAATTCCGCGCCAACGTCCCGCAGTCCGAGCGCGACGGCGTCTACGCCCAGCTCAACGCCCTTGTCGGCCCCATCGATGGCCTGCTCTCCGCCAAGTTCGGCCCCAACGTTTCGCCCGAAGGCCTCGGCAAGGGCTTCAATGACGGCTTCGTCATGGACCTGCGCGACGCCGCCGCCCGCGACGCCTACCTCACCGACCCCGCCCACCAAGCCGCCGGCGGACGCCTCGTCGCCGCCCTCGAAGGCGGCATCGAGGGGTTGATGGTGTTCGATCTGGAAGTTTGAGGGGAGCAACCAAGCGGCGGTCAGCGACAGCCCGCTTCGCTCTATTTGTCCACACCCACCGGGTCATCCCCGCGAAGGCGGGGACCTCCGTTGGCCAGGCTCAAGGAAGAAAACAGAGGTTCCCGCCTGCGCGGGAATGACCAGTGTTTGTGGGCAGAATGCGCCACACTCGCCCTAGAGGGCGCACCACCCAAGCGGACCCTTTTGCACCTGCAACGGCTGATAATCGGCCTTGTAGGCCATTTTCGGGGAATCTTTTACCCAGTACCCCAGATAGACGTATCCTAGCCCGGCCGAGCGCACCTGCGCGATATGGTCGAGAATGAGGAAGGTCCCCAAGCTCCGATGCGCCAAATCGGGATCATAAAAGCTGTAGACCATCGACAGGCCATCCGGCATCACATCGGTCAGCGCTACCGCGACCAGCGGCTGGTCCGGGTGGTCGCGCAGGCGATATTCCACCAGCACCGATTGCACCGGTGTATCCTCGACCATGTACTCATAGTCGACAAAGCTCATCTGGTTCATGCCGCCGCCGGCATGGCGCGATTCCAGGTAGCGCTTGAACAAATCGTACTGTTCGCTGGTCGCGATCGGCTGCCGCACATCGATACCAAGATCGTTGTTCTTGGCCTCCACGCGCCGGAACCGCCCCGAAGGAACGAATGCGTCGGCCACGATCCGCACCGATTGGCACGCGTTGCAGCCCTCGCAGG
Organism: Devosia sp.; assembly: GCF_028290625.1. Classification (GTDB taxonomy): domain Bacteria; phylum Pseudomonadota; class Alphaproteobacteria; order Rhizobiales; family Devosiaceae; genus Devosia. Next base: position 136,592 of record NZ_JAQGJM010000038.1, on the reverse strand, counting down.
CCGGCCGATAGATCAGGTTCTGGCTGCGCCGAAATCCGTTCTCGCTGAGCAGATGGTGCAGGTTCGATGCACGCCGTCCGGTCAGATGCGTAAACAGCTTTCGCTCCTGCTTACCCGGCAGATAAGGGCACGGCATCGCCGCGGTCAGGAACAGCTGCGTTGTTTCCGGAGTCTGGTCGGTCATCTAAAGCACTGCCATGGCATCGCCACAGTGTAGTCCTGCGGGCGCTCACTCGCAACGCTTCAATAAGCGGGCTCGTTCCGCGGGTTTTGCCCGCGCCAATGCCGCTCCATCGGCGACCGGCGCACCATCAAAGTGCCCACGATCAGGTCGTGAATCATTTGCCGGCGCGGCGTGAACAACGCCACCAGCAGCGAAATCGGCCAGGAAATCCAGATCGTGACCCAGAACACCGCCGCATGCACAAACGCCATCGGGCCATTCAGCGGCTGCCCGCGAGTCGGCGTCAACACCAGATCCATGGCCTGCATACCCAGCGTCGCGCGCTTGGCCGAACCCAGCGTCGCGCCGTAATACAGCACCACCGTTGCCGGCACGACCACGATCAGCGCCAACCATGCCAGCCCGAAAGTGAGAAAGCCCGCAACCAGCCCCACGATGCTGAACGCCACGATCATCGCGCTCATCACCACCACGTCGATAAACCACGCAGCAACGCGCCGCGTCAGCAGCCCCTCGAACAATTCGGGAGCCGTCGACGGATCGGGCAGGGTAGGGCGGCTGTTTTGATAGGTCTGGTCCATGCCCAATCAGATTGTCACGGCCTGCCCCCTGCGCAAGAGGGTGGGCACACAAAAGTAACCTAGCGCCCCAGCTCCCGCGCTACCTCCAGCGCAAAATACGTCAGCACGCCGCTGACCCCGGCCCGCTTGAACCCATAAAGGCTCTCCAGAATCGCGCCCTTGCGATCGATCGCCCCAGCCGCCGCCGCCATCTCGATCATCGCGTATTCCCCGCTCACCTGGTACGCGTAGATCGGAATATTGAACGCATCCTTGGCCCGCCGCACGATGTCCAGATACGGCATCCCCGGCTTGACCATTACGCTGTCGGCCCCTTCCTCGATGTCCTGCGCGATCTCGCGCAGTGCCTCATCGGAATTGGCATAGTCCATCTGATAGGTCTTCTTGTCGCCCTTGAGCCGAGCGCCAGAGCCTACCGCCTCGCGGAACGGCCCATAGAAGAAGGACGCATATTTGGCCGCATAAGCCATGATCTGCGTCTGCTCATGCCCCTCGGCATCCAGCGCCATGCGGATCGCCGCCACGCGCCCATCCATCATGTCCGACGGCGCGATGATGTCCGCCCCCGCCCGCGTCTGCACCAGCGTGGAGCGGATCATCACTTCGATGGTCTCGTCGTTCAGCACTTCGCCGTCGCGCACCAGCCCGTCCTGGCCGTCGCTGGAATACTCATCCAGCGCCACGTCGGCGATCAGCCCGATTTCCGGCACCGCGTCCTTGATCGCGCTCAGCGCCCGGCACATCAGGTTGTCCGGATTATACGCCTCCGCCGCATTCTCGCTGCGCAGATGCTCCGGCGTATTGGGGAACAGCGCCAGCGCCGGTATCCCCGCATCCCGCGCCGCCTTCGCCGCCGCCACGCACAAATCGACGCTCAGCCGCTCCACGCCCGGCATGGTGCGGATCGCCGTCTTCTCATTGTGCCCCTCGATCACGAACAGCGGCCAGATCAGGTCGCTTGGCGTTAGCACGGTCTCGCGCACCATGGCCCGGCTCCACGCCGTCCGCCGCGTCCGGCGCAACCGGCGGCCGCCCAGGAACTCCATGTCGTGCTTGTTCCATTGCTCGGCCATGCTAGATCTCCATAAAACCGCAGCCGTATTACCAGCCGCCGTTCACGGCATAAAGGCGTAGCTTGTCGCAGCCCCGGCCAAGCGCTAGAAAACCGCCATGGATTTCAACGCACCCGCCATCGGCATCTATATCCGCATCGTCGCCATCATCAGCCTGCTGCTGGGCCTCAACGATGCCGCGCGCCTGCTCGGCGTCAATCTTGGCAATGTCTCGCCCATGGCGACCCTGGGCATGACCGGCTTTGTCTACCTGGCCATCTTTTCGCTGACGCGCCTGTTCGCGGCGGTGGGCCTGTGGATCAAGGCCAGTTGGGGCGCGGTGCTGCTTGCCGCCGCCACCTTCATCGAAATGGTGCTCTACCTGATGGGCAATCCCGACATCCGCATGAGCGCCTTCGGCTTCGCGGTGCGCCTGCTTTTGCTGGTCTCCATCCTCATCATCTTCGTGCTCGGCATCCGCCTCCGCCGCGCCCAGGCACATGACTAACAAGCCGATAACGGGGTGTTCAGACCCCGTTTAGGTTACAACTTTATGCACTGGTGTAACGAAGAATAAAGCCAAATTCTCGAACTATTCCAGTAAGATAGTTTTAAGCGTGCGGCTTAGCCCGATCTTAGTCCGGTGGCCGTAGTTTGGCCTCATGAGATGCGAAAAATCGCACAGTCGGAACAACAGTGAGGCTAGAATGGCAATCAAATCCAACGCCGCCGAGGCTATGGTCCCGGAACGTACCCAGAGCTTGAAGCCGCTTTATCTCGAAGCTGTTTCCCGGGTCGAGCGTCTGCATCGTCGCCTGCTCGACCTGATCAAGGACGAGTTCGACCGCATGGGCTGGGACGATATCAATCCCGTCCAGGCGCTGCTGATGTTCAACATCGGCGATGCCGAGCTGACCGCCGGTGAACTGCGCTCGCGCGGTTACTACCTGGGCAGCAACGTGTCCTACAATCTCAAGAAGCTGGTCGAAACCGGCTATATCTTCCAGGAACGCTCGCGCACCGACCGCCGCTCGGTCCGTATCAAGCTGACCCCGAAGGGCGAAGAAGTCGCCGAAGTCATCGACGAACTCTATGACCGTCACCTCAAATCCATCGACAAGGTCGGCGGCCTGGGCGACGACGAATTCGACGGTCTCAACAAGGCGCTGGCCCGCCTCGAACGCTTCTGGGTCGACCAGATTCTCTACAAGCTCTAAGCTTGAACGCATTCGACTCAGCCCGAGTCGAAAATGGTGGTTTTCGAGAACCGGACCGGAACGTACATCAGTACGTGAGGACCGGAAGCGCAGAAGACCGCCATTTGCAGACCGGGATCAGCCGAATGTTGCGTGCCCGCCACACCTGAAAGCAAACGCCAGCTTCGCGCTGGCGTTTTCACATTCCTGCCGCAAATCACCATAAGAGAGGACGTTGAGTGGTTTGAAACCATTTCCCGCATAATCTTGGTTCACAAAACCTTTACGGGTTCACAGTCGGTTGACCGACATTGTGACCGGCGGGACGCAATGGTAAAAACTGACAGCTTCGCGGCTAGGCAATTCGGGTGATTTAATGCGGCTCAATCGACGTACTCTCCTCCGCTCCATGGCTTTGGCGGGGGCATCTGTGGCTCTGCCGGCTGGCGCCCGCGCCCAAGAATCAATTCTCGATATGTTCGGCCGCAACCGTGTGCTGCGCGAAGTCGACCAAGCTGGCAATACCAGCGCGGCACAGGCCTTGATCGAGACCAATGAGCCGATCCTGTCCTTCGATACCGCCTACAATTTGCAGCTGGCGATTTCGCAGTACGAACCTTTCGTCGCCAATGGCGGCTGGGAAGAAATTCCCCAGGAAGCCTACAACCTGAGCGTCGGCAAGAGCGGCAAAGCTGCGATCCAGCTCAAGCGTCGCCTCATTCAGTCTGGCGACATGCCATTTGTCGACAATGTCAGCGAGACGTTTGACCAAAGCGCCGACGCTGGCGTGCGTGCCTTCCAGGCGCGCCACGGTCTCATCGTCAATGGTCTGGTCGATGAGCCGACCTGGTACGCCATGAACGTGCCGGCCCAGACCCGCCTCAACCAGCTTTACCTGAACGCCCAGCGCGTTCAGACCATGGCCGCCAACCTGACCGACCGCTATGTCGTGGTCAACATTCCGGCTGCCACCATCGAGGCCGTTGCCGGCGGCATGGTCGAGCAGCGCCACACCGCGGTTGTCGGTCGCGTCGAGCGCGCCACTCCGATCATGGCCAGCAAAGTCACGCAGATCAATTTCAACCCCTACTGGCACGTGCCTAAGTCGCTGATCCAGCAGGACTTGACCAAGTACATGCAGGAAGATCCGCAGTACCTCGCCAAGCAGAATATCCATATCTACGACGGTAAGGGCAACGAGATCTCGCCCGAAACCATCGATTGGACCAATATCGGCGAGGCGGTAAACTACATGTACCGCCAGGAGCCGGGCGCCGAAAACTCCATGGGCCATTGCAAGATCAACTTCTTCAATCCCTACGATTGCTATCTGCACGACACGCCCACCAAGGCACTGTTCGGCGAAAACGCCCGCTTCCATTCTTCGGGCTGTGTTCGCGTCGAGGGCGTCAACCAGCTGGTCAATTGGCTGCTGCGCGACAACGGCGATTGGGATCAGGCTCGCGTCGACCAGACGTTCGAGTCCAACGAGCGCCTCGATGTCGAGTGCAAGGCCCGCGTGCCGCTGCACACCACCTACATCACGGCCTGGGCCAATAAGCAGGGCACCGTCAGCTTCCGCGACGACGTCTATAAGTTCGATGAGCAGGGCAAGGTCACCTTCGAGCAAGCTTGATCTTTTCGCTTCCCCGAATACGCAAACGCCCTCCCATCGCGGAGGGCGTTCGCATTTGGTCGAGACTCGGGCATTGTGCCGTTAGCCGGAGGGCAGGGCAGATGACTGACGGAGAAGTCCTTTTCGAATTCGTGCAGGTCGGCCAGCAGATGCGCGTCGCCGCCATCCACGTGCCGAGCGGAACCGAGGTCATCGTCATTACCCCGGTCGTCGCCACTCGCACCCAGATGCAGCAGGTCGCGCTGGCCAAGCTGCGCAAGAAGCTCGGCGACGCACCGCTCAAGCCCGAACCGCGCCGCTTCTAGACTGCCCAACAAAAAAGCCCCGGTTTCCCGGGGCTTTCCAATTAATCTGCTGCTCTACCTAGAGATTGCAGCGGTGACGATAGCCATCGTAACCCATATAGGTGTCGCTGTTGGCGTCATACGACCTGTAGCGGGCATAGCATGCCTGCACATGGGAACTGCCGCCGTTATAAACACGGCCGATCACCCGGTCGTTATTGTTGGAATTGGCGATCGCGCTGCCCAGGATAGCGCCGAATCCAAAGCCGAACAGGCCGCTGGCGATGCTATCCAATCCGCTGCGGCGCGAACGATAGAAGCGGTTGTAATCAGAATCGTGCCAGCCGCCGCCATAGTAGCTGCGGCAATCGCGGTCGCGCGGATTGCGGTCGCAATAGCTGGTGATCACGCGGTCGCGTTGGCCAAAACCGAACTGAATGCTCTGCGCCTGCGTCGGAACGACGCTGGAAATAGCAATCGTGCTGATCAGTGCCAGCGCTGTAAGTCCCTTGCTCAAAACGTTCATTTTGTATCTCCTGAAGACCCACCCGCAACCGGATATTCCAGTCTCTGCCAAAGCAATGCGCAGATGGCACTCCGGGTTGCGTCAAACCCTGCGAAATCACGCCGCGACGCTTGGATTGGCGCCGCGCTTTGTGCTACAGGCTGCGCCAACACCCCACGCCCAGCACAACATCTCGGGAAAGCCCCAGGAGATCGCCCATGAGCGCTGCAAATTCCCTTCCGCTGTTTCCCGCCTTTTTCAGCGCCTCGCTGGCCGAGACCGATCCCGAGATCGCGGGCGCGATCCAGAACGAATTGGGTCGCCAGCAGCATGAAATCGAGCTGATCGCCTCGGAAAACATCGTCTCCCGCGCCGTGCTAGAAGCGCAGGGCTCGATCATGACCAACAAATATGCCGAAGGCTATCCGGGCAAACGCTACTATGGCGGCTGCCAGTTCGTTGACGTCGCCGAAACCCTGGCCATCGAGCGCGCCAAGCAGCTCTTCGGCGCCAAGTTCGCCAACGTCCAGCCCAATTCCGGCTCGCAGATGAACCAGGCCGTGTTCCTGGCGCTGCTGCAGCCCGGCGATACCTTCATGGGACTCGACCTCAATTCGGGCGGTCACCTGACCCACGGCTCGCCGGTCAACATGAGCGGCAAGTGGTTCAACGTCGTCTCCTACGGCGTGCGCCGCGACGATCACCTGCTCGATATGGAAGAGGTCGAGCGCCTCGCCCGCGAGCACAAGCCGAAGCTGATTCTGGCGGGCGGCACCGCCTATTCCCGCTTCTGGGACTGGGCCCGCTTCCGCGCCATCGCCGATGAAGTGGGCGCTTACCTGATGGTCGACATGGCTCATATCGCAGGCCTCGTGGCCGGCGGCGTGCACCCCTCGCCGGTGCCCCATGCCCATGTCACCACCACCACCACCCACAAGTCCCTGCGCGGCCCGCGCGGCGGCATGATCCTCACCAATGACGAGGATCTGGCCAAGAAGATCAATTCCGCCGTGTTCCCCGGCCTGCAGGGCGGCCCGCTTATGCACGTCATCGCCGCCAAGGCCGTGGCCTTCAAGGAAGCGCTGCAGCCCGAATTCAAGGCCTATGCCCAGCAGGTCGTGACCAACGCCAAGGCGCTGGCCGAGCGGTTGAAGTCGCATGGCCTGGAAGTCGTCTCCGGCGGCACCGACAACCACCTGATGCTGGTCGACCTACGCGCCAAGAACGCCACCGGCAAGCGCGCCGAGCAGGGTCTGGGCCGTGCATTCATCACCTGCAACAAGAACGGCATTCCTTTCGATCCGGAAAAGCCCTTCGTCACCTCGGGCATTCGCCTGGGCACCCCGGCCGGCACCACCCGCGGTTTCGGCGTCGCCGAATTCCAGGAAATCGGCGATCTGATCGTTGACGTGCTCGATGGGCTGCGCGAAGCCAATTCCGACGAGGGCAACGCCGCCGTCGAAGCGGCCGTGCGCGACAAGGTCAAGGCGCTCACTGCCCGCTTCCCGATCTACGCGAGCTAGGAACTGTAATGCGCTGTCCCTATTGCGGTAACGACGACACCCAGGTCAAGGACAGTCGCCCCACCGAAGATTCCGGTGCCATCCGCCGCCGCCGCATCTGTTCCGGCTGCGGCGGCCGCTTCACCACCTTCGAGCGCGTGCAGCTGCGCGACCTTACCGTGGTCAAGAAGAGCGGCCGCAAGGTCCCCTTCGACCGCGAAAAGCTGGCGCGTTCGGTCAATACCGCCTTGCGCAAGCGCTCCGTCGATCCCGAACGCAGCGAGCGCATGATTTCGGGCATCGTCCGCCAGCTCGAATCGCTGGGCGAAGTCGAAGTCACCTCCGACCAGATCGGCGAATATGTCATGGAGGGCCTCAAGGGCCTCGATGATGTCGCCTTCGTGCGCTTTGCCTCGGTCTACAAGAACTTCTCCGCTGCCGACGATTTCCGCTCGTTCCTCAGCGAACTGGCGAAAACCCCGAGCGTGCCGGCGACCGAAGACGACTGATCCAGCCCGCTTCTCCCCCTTTTGGATCGCCTATTCGGTTGAAGTTCCTGCTGGGGGCGACTATGGGGTTGATCATCGCCGACTTCCGCAACAAGGACTGACACATGGCCCCGGCAGGCGCGACTTTTCCCATCGATATCGCCTCCGGCGATGAGCAGCATTTCCTGATCGTCGAGTCGCGCTACGATGCCGACCGCGCCGACGAAGCCCTGCGGGGCGCTAGCGAAGTCCTGGAAACAGCCGGCGCCAGCTACGATGTCGTCTCGGTCCCCAGCGTACTCGAAATCCCGGCCGCCATCGCCATGGCGCTTGAAGCCGGCGACTATGACGGTTTCATCGCCCTGGGCGTCGTCGTGCGCAACACCACGGTCGCCGTCGGCCACGTCGTCCCTGAAGTCACCCGCGCCTTGCTTGAGCTGTCCGTGGTCGATGCCATGCCGCTCGGCAATGGCTTGGTCATGGTCGAAACCGAAGGTGAGGCCCACGGCCAGACCGCCGTTATCGGCAAGAATGTCGGCGGCCGCGCCGCCCGGACCGCCCTCGCCATGGCCGCCCTCAAACTGAAATTGAACGCATGAGCATGACGCCGAACACCACTTGCCCGCCACTGGGCAAGGCTACGCAGGAACGCAATTGATGGCCGACGCCCCCAAACGCGATCCCCAGTCCAGCCGCGCCGCCAATCAGCGCGGGGCCGCCCGCCTTGCCGCGGTGCAGGCGCTCTATCAAATGGATGTCGGCCGCGCCACGCTCGAAGACACCCTGGCCCAGTTCGGCGCCTTCCATCTCGGCCGCGAGATCGAGGGCGAGCAATACCTGCCCGCCGATGCCGATTTCTTCCGGCAGATCGTCGGCGGCGTCGCCAAGCATCAGCTTGAAATCGATCCTGCTGTTGATCGCGCCCTCTCAGATGGCTGGCCAGTCGAGCGCGTCGATGCGACGCTGCGCGCTATCCTGCGCGCCGCGGCGTTCGAGCTGCTGCGTCGCAAGGACATTCCGCCCCGCGTCGTCATCACCGAATATGTCGATATCGCCAAGGCCTTCTACGAAGACGACGCGTCCGGCCTCGTCAATGCCACCCTCGACGCCATCGCCCGCGAAGCCGGCTCGGATATGACCGAAACGCAGTAGCATTGTGGCACGCCCTCGTGGTTCGAGGGTCGCTTCGCTCCCACCTCACCATGAGGACTACTGGGAACTCTGCACTTAAAGTAGCCCTCATGGTGAGGCGCGAGCTCTTGCGAGCCTCGAACCACGAGGGCGTGGCCACGATATCCCAAACAAAAAAAAGCCCCGGTCTCCCGGGGCTTTTTCAATTTCTACGTTTCGCTTAGAAGCTCTGCAAAATCTGCTCCACGAACGTGCGGTCCTCGCCGAACGACTGGGTGCGCCGCGTCTCCACGGTAACCGCCTTGCCATCCGCGAGCGAATACACCGCCTTGTCGACGACCTTCTTGTTCTTGTCGAAATAGATCGCCAGCACGGTGCGCGACTTGATCATGTTCATGCCGAAGGAGGTTTCCTGAACCTTGGTCTCGACATAATAGAATGCTGTCTGGTCGCCGAACGAATTGGTGGTCTGGGGCGAACCCAGCACCAGCGTCACCAGTTCCTGGCTCTGGCCGGGGCGGATTTGCTGCAGCGCGGTGTCGGGGATTTCATAGCCCTGGGTCCGCTGGGTCACCAGGCTCATGTTGCTCGCGCATCCCGCCAGAACGAGCGCCAGCATGGCAGCGGTGGCGATGGGTGCAAATCGACCGGCAACGATAGACAGAGGCATGAATTTGACTTTCCCGATGGCTCTCGACTATAGGCGTGGCGACAAGCGGCAGCCGCCGGAATGTTTAGCTGCCAACCCACCATCCTGGCAAGCTGGCATTGGCCAAGTTAAGAGACTTGCTGGTGTGATGACCGATCAAGACGCCGAGCGCAATCCATGATCCTGTCCCTGTTCCGCAAGACCACTGCCCCCGAGCCGGTTTACGCCGTCTATCGTGCCATTGTGGCGCAATCCCGGCAGCCTCGGTTCTACGCCGATTGGTCGGTGCCCGATACCGTCACCGGCCGCTTCGATATGATCAGCCTGCATCTGGCGCTGTTGTTCCGCCGCCTGCGCTCCGAGAACGCTGGCCAGAAGGACTTCAGCCAAGCAGTATTCGACCTGTTTTTCAAGGACATGGACCGTTCCCTTCGCGAGATGGGGGCAGGGGACCTCGCCGTCCCCAAGAAGATCCAGAAGATGGGCAATATCTTCTTCGGCCTGCTCGCCGCGCTGAATGAAGCCATGGATCGCAAGGACCTGGGCGCGCTCGAAGCCGTGCTGTCCCGCAACGTCTTCGACGGCGCTTCTGGCCCCCATATCCGTGCTCTCGCCGAATATCTGCTGGCCGAAGACGCCCGGCTCGCCACCCAATCCGCCGATACCATCGTCAACGGCGCCATCGCCTTCGAGGCCGCCGCATGAGCCACCATCAGGATACCGCCCCGATTCTCGACGCCATCATCCGCTTCGACCGCCTCCCCGCCTCAGGCCGCGAACTTGAGGTGACGCCCGACGCCGAGGCGCTTGCCGCCATGGCCGATATCCTAAAGATCACCACCGTCGAGGCCTTCCACGCCAGCCTGACCGCCGTGAAGCTGCGTGGCGGCATCCGCGTCCAGGGCCGCCTGACCGCAAAAATCGTCCAACCCTCCGTGGTGACCTTCGAGCCCGTTACCCAGAACATCGATGAGCCGGTCGATCGCCTCTTCATCCAGGGCCCCGATAAGCCGCACAATCCCGCTCCCGGCGCCGAAATTTTCGTCGATCTGGAAGACGAGGATTTTCCCGACCACGTTGATGGCAACGAGGTCGATCTGTCGGCGCTGCTGATCGAAACGCTGGCCCTCGCCATCGATCCCTATCCGCGCCTGCCCGGCGAAAGCCTCGACACCATCGGCGTCGATCTTGCGGACAAGGAGGAGGGCCCCTTTGCCGGTCTTAAAGCGCTCAAGTCCCCCGAGGACACAGGCGACGCGTGATCCATATCGGGTGGCTCCGTGGGGGTTGCGCCCAAAGGGTGATGTTATATGTTGCGGCAGCGCCCGAAGCGTCGCGTAAAGCAGTGGGAATTCGTTGTTTGCAGGCCGCGATGCGATTACAAAAGAGTAGGCTCGCGCACCCCTGCGAGCCGGACTATTGGCGGAAATGACCGACACAATTCGAATTTCAGTGGATGCCATGGGCGGCGACAATGCCCCCCGTGCGGTGATCCACGGCGCCCATCTGGCGCTGAAGGAACGCAAGAACACGTCTTTTATTTTCCACGGGCGGCAGGAGCTGATTACTCCGCTGCTCGATGAATTTCCCGCGCTCAAGGCCCATTCCATCGTGCGCCATTGCGAGATGGTCATCGCTTCGGACGAAAAGCCCAGCCAGGCCCTGCGCAAGGGCAAGAATGTTTCCTCGATGTGGCAGTCCATCCAGGCCGTCAAGGACGGCGAGGCGGATGTCGCGGTCTCGGGCGGCAATACCGGCGCGCTGATGGCAATGTCCACCTTCTGCCTGCGCCCCATGAAGGGCATTTCCCGCCCCGGCATCGCTGCCATCTGGCCGACGCTGCGCAGTGACATCATCGTGCTCGACATGGGCGCCACCATCGGCGCCGACGCCCGCCAATTGGTCGATTACGCCATTCTGGGTTCGGCGCTCGCCCGCGCCCTGTTCGACCAGGATTCCCCCACTATCGGCCTGCTCAATGTCGGCACCGAAGAGGTCAAGGGCCTCGAGTCGATCAAGGAGGCCGGCCGAATTCTCGCCGCGGCCAGCGGCGCCGGTTTCACCTATCACGGCTTTGTCGAAGGCGACGACATCGGCAAGGGTACCGTCGACGTCATCGTCACCGAAGGCTTTGTCGGCAATGTCGCGCTCAAGACCGCCGAAGGCACCGCCCGCCAGGTCGCGTCCTACCTGCGCAGCGCCCTCAGCGCCAACTGGCTGAGCAAGCTCGGCGCGCTCCTTGCCACCTCCGCGCTCAACGCTCTACGCCGCAAGATGGACCCGCGCACCGTCAATGGCGGCGTCTTCATGGGGCTCAACGGCATCGTCATCAAATCCCATGGCGGCACCGACGAAGTCGGCTTCAAGAGCGCGCTGGGCCTTGGTTATGAAATGGCCCGCAGCCACCTGATCGACAAGATCGGCGAAGGCATGCAGCGCTTCCCCGTCAGCGCAGTGACGGATCTGCCCACACCCGAACCCGAGGCCAGTGCGTGACTCAGACGCGTTCCATCATCCGCGGTGTCGGCGGCTATTTGCCCGCCAATCGCGTCACCAATGACGAGCTGGCTCAGCGCGTCGAAACCTCCGACGAGTGGATCCAGCAGCGCACCGGCATCAAGCAGCGCTATCTGGCCGCCGATGGCGAGTTTACCTCCGATCTCGCCCTTGCGGCGGCCCAGCAGGCGCTCGAGCGCGCGGGCCTCACCCCGGCCGATATTGACCTGATCATCGTCGCCACAACGACGCCCGATTACACATTCCCTTCCACCGCCGCGATCGTGCAGCGCAAGCTGGGCATGCATCACGGTGCGGCCTTCGATCTGCAGGCCGTCTGCTCCGGCTTCGTCTTCGCCGTCGCCACCGCCGATAGCTATCTTAAGAACGGCCTCGCCAAGCGCGCCCTGGTCATTGGCGCCGAAACCTTTTCGCGCCTGCTTGACTGGAACGATCGCACCACCTGCGTGCTGTTTGGCGATGGCGCCGGTGCCGTAGTGATGGAAGTCGAACACGTGGGCGACGACGCTCCCGAACGCGGCGTCCTGGCCTCCAGCCTGCGCTCGGACGGCCATTACTGGGACAAGCTCTACACCAAGGGCGGCCCATCCACGACGCTCGGCATGGGCTACGTGCATATGGAAGGCAAAGAAGTCTTCCGCCACGCCGTCGGCATGATCACCGATGTAGTCAACTCGGTCTTCGAAACCACCGGCTATGGGGTCGACGATCTCGACTGGTTCATCCCGCACCAGGCCAATAAGCGTATTATCGACGGGGCAGGGCACAAGCTCCACATTCCCCCCGAAAAGGTCGTGGTCACCGTCGACCGCCACGCCAATACCTCCGCGGCCTCCGTGCCGCTGGCTCTCAACGAGGCCTTCACCGATGGCCGCATCAAGCCGGGCGATCTGGTGATGCTGGAAGCCATGGGCGGCGGCTTCACCTGGGCCGCCTCGCTGATCCGCTGGTAATCGTGCGCTTCACCAGATTGACCTCTGGTGTTTCAAGGCGTTAGTGTCAATTCCGAGTGGAGGAACCGGGCTGGAACGACGCGCCATGTGGCGCGTTGCAGTCGGTCCGGGCACGGTAGATTGGGGAAAAATCCCTGCAGTCGCAGTCCGATTCTTAGGGGAATCGGCTGGGGCATTCAATGTGTCGGAGGTGCGAGAGGGTCGCCCTGCGACGGGATTTTAGGCCCTTTGCGCAACACGGGGGTGTCTATGACGCAGAAAACGGTGACGCGTGCTGATCTAGCCGAGGCGGTCTACGGGTCCGTCGGACTGTCGCGAACCGAATCGGCCGAACTGGTTGAGCGGGTGCTCGAACTGATCGGGGAGGCCCTGATCGATGGCAGCAACGTCAAGCTTTCCTCTTTCGGCTCCTTCCAGGTGCGCTCCAAGAACGAGCGAATTGGCCGCAATCCCAAGACTGGCGAGGAAGTTCCCATCCTGCCGCGGCAGGTTCTTGTGTTCAAACCTAGCAACGTGTTGAAATCCAAGATCAACAAATCTATGGTTCGTACTGGAAAATAAGACCTTCTCCCGGAGCCTCGTGCGAAAAAGTGGAAGCTGGTTTTTCGCGTGAACGATACAAGCAGGTGCGGCCGCAGTCGCCGCTTCGCTGTCGGACGCGCCTGGGGCCGGGCGCATGACTGGCGTGGAAAAGTCCCCCGACGCGTTCCGGACCATTTCTGAGGCCGCCGACGAGCTTGAATTGCCGCAGCACGTGCTGCGCTTCTGGGAAACCCGCTTCGCCACCATCAAGCCGCTCAAGCGCGGCGGCGGCCGGCGCTATTACCGCCCCGAGGACGTGCTGCTTCTGCGCGGCATCCGCCATCTGCTCTACGATCAGGGTTTCACCATCAAGGGTGTGCAGCGCATCCTCAAGGACCAGGGCAGCCGCTACGTCATCGCCGTCGGCGAGGGCAAGTCCATCGACGAAATCCTCCCACTCCTCGAAGCCGCCGAGGCCGCCAGCGACGAGGCGGAACTCGAAGAAGCCGTCATGCTCGCCAATCCCAGCCTCGACCAGGACAGCCGCAACAAACTCTCCGAAGTGTTGCGCGAACTGCTCGAGTGCAAGCGGATATTGGAGCGGGCGCGGGAGACCTGAGGGCAGGGGCTCCGCTCGCTCAGCACCCCTCATCCGGCCTTCGGCCACCTTCTCCCGCAAGGGGAGAAGGGGATGACCTGGGAGATCGCAGTCGTCACCCCTCGCCCCTTGCGGGAGAGGGACAGCTTGCGACGCGTTCAGCGGAGCGAGCAGGGTGAGGGGGTTCTACCCCCTCGGCACCACCGCCACGCCGCGCTCCGCCGCCTCATACGCCGCCTCGCACAGCGCAATCGTCTTCACATTATCCGCCGCAGACACGCCCGGCATCTCGCCCGCCCGGTACGCCTGCAGGATATGCGCGCAGGTCGCCACCACGCTGTCCTGCACCACATTCCACGGCTGCCGCATCCACGGCTGAACATCCGGCTCCGCCATGATCGTGCGCGCCGCCCCATTTGCGGTCACCACCACCTCATAATCCGCCTTCACCACTACCGAGCCGCGCGTGCCCTCCAGCTCCAGCAGCACCTGCGGAAACAGGTCCGGCAGCCGCCGCGCATCATAGGTACATTCCGCCACCGAAACCGCCCCCGACTCGTGCCGCACCAGCATGGTGGCCGTATCCTCGCCCGCGATGTCCGGACGCCGATGCTGCGTCTCTGCCGAGATGTGCTTGGCCTCGCCCAGGAAAAACCGCGCCACATCCAGCACATGTACCCCCAGGTCGTTGATCACCAGCTTCTGTTCGGTCCGCAGATATGGCTGCCCGGTATAGATATCGTGGGCCGTCCGGAAATTGATCCGCGCCCAGTTCGCCTCCCCGATCTCCCCGCTATGGAGAATCTCCTTGGCCAGTTGCAACGGCGCCTGGAACCGGAAATTCTCGTGCACCGCCAGCGGCACGCCCAGCCGCTCGGACAGGTCCCGCATCGCTACGCAATCGTCGAGGCTCAGCCCAAACGGCTTCTGCACAATGGTCGGTACACCCGCATTGAGGCACAGCTCCACCAGCGGCCGATGTGAGCGCACCTGCGTCACGATATCGACCAGATCGAGTTTCTCAGCCGCCAGCATCGCCGCAGCGTCGCTATAGACGCCCGCAATGCCGAATGCCTCGGCCGCCGCCCGCGCCTTGCTCGCGTCCATGTCGCACACCGCGACCAATTCGACACCCTCGCTCGCCAATTGCTTCCACGCGTTCAGGTGATTGCCGGCAAAAAAGCCGCAGCCGATAACGCCAACTCTGGTCATAAAAAAGTCCCCCGCTCATCGAGCAGGGGACACAATTGCCGGCCAGTGGTCAAGAACGCTATTCGCCCGCGACCGGGGCCGGTGCTCGCGACGGCAGCTTCACATCCTGCAACAGCAGCGACAGCATCAAGCCAACCGCGAACAGGCCTGCGGCGAAGTAGAACACGCCGGCGAACGCCGATCCGAACACCTGCACCACCTCCTGCGCCGCCGCCGCTGGCAGGGTCGCAATCGCCGCCGGTGTCATTTCCGTCATCGGCGCCGGCATCGTGGCCAGCGTCGCCTCGCTGATCGTGCCCTGCCCACGTAGCAGCCCCGCCGTCAGCAGCCCACCATTGGCGGCCAGCCCCAGCGATGCCCCGATCATTCGCGCCAGCCCGACCGCGCCGGTCGCCGCGCCCACGTCGGAGCGTGGCGCCGCCGCCTGCACGGCCGCCATCAGTGTCTGCATCTGTAGCCCGATGCTGACCGAGAAGAAGAACATCAGCACGCCAATGGCCCACAATGGCGTCGCCGCATTGACCTGCGCGAACAGCACCATCACCACCACGCCTAGCCCCATAGACAGCATCGGATAGGCCTTGTACCGCCCGGTCCGGGCCATCATGTAGCCAGTCCAGATCGAGCCCACCAAGGTGCCCACTGACGAGGGCAGGAACAGCAGCCCGGCATACGCCGGCGGCAGCCCTGTCACGGTCTGCAGGAACAGTGCAAAATAGTTGAGCATGCCCAGTGTCGCCACGCCCGCCACGATCGACATCAGCAGTGACAGCGCAATGGTCCGGTTGGTCAGCAGCCGCAGCGGCAGGATCGGCTCGACCGCCCGCCGTTCCACCAGCACGAAGCCCACGGCCGCCAGGATCGCCAGCGCCGGCAGGATATACAGCAAGGCCCCGCCATAACCGCCGCCCATCGCCTCTTCGGCCCAGAACACCGTTGCCGTCACCGCACCGGCCAACAGCAGCCCGCCGATATAGTCGATGCTCGGCCGCCGCCCGGTCTTGATGCTCGGCATGCCGAACGCCAGGATGAGGATGACCACGATGCCGACCGGCAGGTTGATCAGAAAGATATACTCCCAGCCTATCGACTGGCTGATCACCCCGCCCGCCGCCGGCCCCACAATGCTGGCCGCCGTGAACACCGCCGAGCTATAGCCCTGGTATTTCGCCCGCTCGCGCGGCTCGAACAGGTCAGCCAGTACGCCAAACGCCGTGATCATCAGGCCGCCGCCACCCAGCGCCTGCAGCACGCGCGCCGCGATCAGGCTCTGCATCGACCAGGCCAGCCCGCAGGCCAGCGAGCCGATCACAAACAGCACGATTGCCGTCATGAACACCTGTTTGCGCCCGAACAGGTCGCCCAGCTTGCCGTAGAACGGCATCACCGCCGCAGTCGTCAGCAGATAGGCAGCGCCCACCCAACTGAACAGATCGAGATTGCCCAGGTCCGCCGCAATGGTCGGCAGAGCCGTGGCGACGATCTGCATATCGAGCACCGCCATGAACATGCCGATCAGCAGGGCGGTATAAATCACCATCTTGTGGCGATGAGACAAATTGGAAAAAGGACTGACGTCCGTCATAACGATCACCATATATCGCGGAATGGTGCGAAACATGTGACATTAGCATATATATGTCAATGTCATATATGTGACTAAGTCCACTATTTCACATTTGTCGCCGAATTGCTATGAGACTCCCATGGACCAACCGATCAAACAGCCGCCCGCATTCTGCGCCCCGCCCACTGAGGAGCATCGTGAGCTGCTGCTCGAATTGGGCATGACGCCGGATGCGGCCCAGGCGACCATCGATATCGATACCTATATGGGCAACTTGCGGCGCTCCATGGCCCGCAAGGAACTGGGCCGCCTGGCTTTGCGCGACCTGCAATTGGGCATCGACATCACCGATCTGGAGATTATCTCCATGATCGAGCATGGCCCCGGTCCCGATGGCGAAATCACCGTCGGCCTGATCGCCGAGCGCCTCGCCATCGACCCGTCGCGTGCCAGCCGAATCGTTGCTGACGCCGTCGACAAGGGCATCATCCGCCGCGTCGCCTCCCAGTCCGACGCCCGCCGCATTGGCCTTGAGCTGACCGAAACCGGCCACAGCCACGCCGAAGCCATCCGCCACTACAAATGGAGCGCCTTCGCCGAAGCCCTCGGCACGTGGCCCGAAGAAGACCTCGTCACCTTCGCCCGCCTCTTCAAGCGCTTCAGCACGGCTGTGTCCGATACCAAGGCGAATAGGAACAAGTCCTAGGCTCAACCTTTCCGGTCAGCCCCGACGTGTGCCCACCTACCGTCCTTCCCGCGGACTTGATCCGCGGGCCACTCTCAGCTCTGCACATGGTCGAGAGGCCCCCGGATCAAGTCCGGGGGAAGGGCGTCTTTGTTCTTTGGGAAGGGGTGCTTGCTGCAAAATCCAGTTCTACCCAAAAACCACTGTCTTATGCCCGTTCAGCATCACCCGGTTCTCCAGGTGCAACTTCACTGCACGCGCCAGCACCCGGCTCTCCACATCGCGCCCCGCCGCCACCAGGTCGTCCGCGCTCATCGAATGCGTCACCCGCGCGGTTTCCTGCTCGATGATCGGGCCCTCGTCGAGGTCCGGCGTCACATAGTGCGCCGTCGCCCCGATGATCTTGACCCCCCGATCATGCGCCTGGTGATAAGGCTTCGCCCCCTTGAAGCTGGGCAAAAACGAGTGGTGGATGTTGATGATCTTGCCGAACAGCCGCGTCGATAGCGTGTTGCTCAACACCTGCATGTAGCGCGCCAGCACCACCAGGTCCGCGCCGGTTTCCTGCACCAGCGCGATCACCTTGGCCTCCTGTTCGGCCTTGTTATCCTTGCCCACGGGCCACAGATGGAACGGAATATTCTCCGCCGCCGCGATCTTGCCGGCGTCCGGATGGTTCGAGATGATCCCGACGACCTCCGCGTCAAGCCACCCAACGCGGATCTGATACAGCAGGTGCAGCAGCGCATGGTCGAACTTAGAGACCATGATCACCATCCTGGGCTTGCGCGACATCGGCACCAGCGTCGTCTTCATGCCGAACCGGTCAATCGGAGCCCGCAAGGCCCGCTCGATTCCATCGCGGTCGATGCCTGCCGGCGCCGTAAACGCCAGTCGCATGAAGAAAATGCCGGTCTGGCGGTCCCAGAACTGGTTGCTCTCGGCAATATTGGCGCCCAGTGCTGCCAGCTCCGTGGTCACCGCCGCGACGATCCCCGGCCGATCGGTACAGCTCAGCGTCAGCACATAACCCGGCTGCTCCAGCGCGGTCTCGATATTGGCAGCCTGCGCCATAGAAGCGGAAGTCATCATAGTCTCCAAACTCAATTCAGTTCGGCCAGAAACTGGCGCAATTCCTCGGTCTCGATCCCGACCTGATGCCGCGCTTCGGGATAAACCCCGCCGCGCACATCGGCAACATATTCGCTGAACGCCGCCACCCGTTCCTGCTGCAGCCGCTCGTACTCTGCCGCGAAATTGCGGTAGACCTTGGCATGCCGCGGCACATGCCCGGTATTACTGCCCAACACGTCGTCCGCAAACAGATATTGCGCATCGCAGCCCGCGCCGGCACCCATCGAAATCAGCACCAACGACGTTCGCGCCGAAATCGCCGCCGCCACCTCGCTCGGCACCACCTCGATTTCCGCCGCGAACGCCCCAGCCTCCTCCAGAGCCTTGACCTGGTTCCACACCAGCCGCGCCGTCTCGACCGTCTTGCCAACCGCCTTGAACCCACCGGTCCAGGTCGCCTGGCTCGGGATCAGTCCCGAATGCCCGCATACCGGAATGCCCTCGTCCCGCAACCGCCGGACTGTACCCATCCCCGCCGCGCAATAGACCGCGTCCGCCCCGGCCTTGATCATCGCAAACGCCCCGCGCAGATAGTCCTCCGCAGTAACGAAGTCGCCATATTCCAGCCCCGGAATCGCAAAGCAATTGGGCGCCGCATCGCGGAATTCCCGCTGCGCGATCAGCGCCGGCGGCACCGAGATCAAATCGACCCCAGCCTTTTCTGCCGCCTCGGCTTCCGGCAGCGTCATCACCCGCAACATCGACAATTGCCGCTTGCCCTTGAGCGCCCGTAAATCCGCCACCGTCGGCCGTACTCGGCTCATGCCAATTCTCCCTGCGATAGCAGGACTTTAAGCCGGACCCCTGGGTCACCCAGCGCCGCCATGTCCGGCCTTGCCCTGCGCCCGATCAGCATTTCCGCCAATCGAATATCCTTGGCCACCGCGTTCCCTACGCCAATCCCGCTCGCCGCGACCAGCCGCCCATCAGCGCTCAAATGAAACAGGATCGACCCCTCCGCCAATTCCCGCTCCACGGTCAAAGCCCCTTCATCCGCCAACCCCGCAATCTGCAGTGTCAGCTCATACTGATCGCTCCAGAACCACGGCACGCTGGCCCCGACTTCCCCAGCGCTCAGCATATTGCGCGCGGCCAAATTCCCCTGGTCCTGCGCATTGCGCCAGCTTTCCAGCCGCACCCGCCGCCCGCCATAGATCGCCAGCGGAAACGAGCAGCAATCGCCGGCTGCAAAGATATCGGCGTCAGTGGTCTGCAATCGCTCGTCGACGGCGATTCCGTTGACGACGGTCAATCCGGCCGCCTCTGCCAACGCCACATTCGGCGCAGCGCCAATCCCGATCAGCACCATGTCAGCTTCGATGCACATTCCGCTCTCTAATGTTACCCTTGCGCTAACTGCCGCGCTCTCAATAGCTGCAATTGGGTCACCGAAAACCAGCCTGACCCCACCCGCCAGATGCCGCGCCTGAATCCGCGCCGCGATCCCCGCTGGCACCCCGCGCGACAACAGCCGGGGCAGGGCCTCGATCAGCGTCACCTCGGCGCCACGCGCCCGCGCGCTGGCTGCGAGTTCCAGCCCGATGAACCCGCCGCCGATAATGGCAATATGCCGGCCCGGTCCCAATGCGCCACGCAGGCGCTGCGCGTCCTCGATGGTCCGCAGATAGACGATCCGCTCCCCCTCGACTCCCGCCAGCCGCCGCGGCGACGCCCCGGTCGCCAGCAGCAATTTGTCGTAGGGCAAGGTGCTCCCGCCCTTCATCTCCAGCCGCTTGCCCGCCCGATCGATCCCCGCAACAGTTACCCCGCCACGAAACGCGACACCCGCGTCCACCAACCGCTCCGCCGTCGCAATAGTCTTGGCCGCAAACACCTCCGCCACCATTCCGTCCTTGCTCAGGGGCGGCCGCTCATAGGGCAAATGGGTCTCGCCGCCCACTAAGGTCACGTCGCCATCAAAGCCTTGCTCACGCAGCGCCATCGCGGCCCGCGCCCCGGCTTCTCCGGCTCCCACTATGACAAAATGCTTGCTCATGCCGCCTCCAAAAGTACCCCTCATCCGACCTTCGGGCCCCTTCTCCCGCAAGGGGAGAAGGGGGAAAGGAACTAAGCCCCGCAGTCGTCACCCCTCTCCCCTTGCGGGAGGGGGACAGACATTTCTGCGTCCAGCAGAAATGTCAGGGTGAGGGGCTTCTAAACCTCCACAAACACCGCCCCGCCCTCGACCTTCACCCGATACGTCCGCAGGTTCACGCACACCGGCGCGCCCTTGGCCTCGCCGGTCTTGTAGTTGAACCGCCCATTATGCTTGGGGCATTCGATGATCTCATCCATCACCAGCCCATCGGCCAGGCTGACATGCTCATGCGTGCATAGCCCATCGGTCGCAAAATACTCGTCATCCGGGCTGCGATAGATCGCGAACACCCGCCCCGCATGGTCAAAACGGATCACATCCTCTTCTTCCACATCATCGCTCCCACACGCCTCGATCCACTCGCCCATTCTTCTTGCTTTCACTGTGAGTTTTCAGTCGACACCCTCCCCCTTCGCGGGGAGGGATCAAGGGTGGGGGGATGAGAGCCCCGATGTCGGGGATGCCGTCACTCCGCCGCCGCTGCATCCCCATGCAATTCCTCCCGATACGGCTTCGCCGTCGCCGGCAATTCCCGCTTCAGGAAATAGTCCTCATTGCGCAACTGCCGTAGGAACGCCGGTACCATCTCGCGATACGCGTCCCACATCGAGCTATTCGCCGCCGGCAGGTCATGCTTGATCAGCTCATGCAGCTTTGGCAGCGCGTGATACGGCACCATCGGAAACATGTGGTGCTCCACGTGGTAGTTCATGTTCCAGTAGATGAACCGGCTGACCGGGTTCATCAGCACACTGCGGCTGTTGAGCCGGTGGTCGGTCACATTGTCCGCCAGCCCGCCATGCTGCAGCAGGCCGGTCAGCACATGGTGCCAAGCGCCATAAAGCCGTGGCCCCCCGACAATCACCAGCGGCAGCCACGACCCCATGGCGATCGCCACGACGATCGTCACCGCATAGATCGCCGCCCAGATCCGCGCCACGCGCACCACCTTGGCCTGCTCCATTTCGGGGATGAACGTCTTTTCCTCGGCGCTGACCACGCCCGCAGCATTGCGCACCATGTCGGTCAAGCCGTGCCACACATCCAGCACGCCGACGAAACTCAGCACCACCCGCAGCAGATCTGGCGGCCGCATTACCGAAATCTCGGGATCGCGCCCCACGATGATCGTATCGGTATGATGCCGCGCATGGCTCCAGCGCCAGGTGACCGGATTGCGCATCATCATGAAGCAGGCGATCTGGTAGACGACATCGTTCATCCACCGCGTCTTGAACGCCGTGCCATGCCCGCATTCGTGCCACCGCGAGTCGCCGCCCGAGCCGTAGAGCACCCCATAGGCGAGGAAAAACGGCACCGCGATCCACGATCCCCAGAACCAGATGCCTAGTCCCGCGAACACGACCATCGCGCCGATCCAGATCGCCGTGTCGCGAATAGCCGGACCGTCCGAACGCTGCATCAAGGCCTTCATCGCCTTGCGCTCGACATCGGTGTGATACCACTCGGCCGCCGCCAGCCCATTGGCGACCGCCAGGGCGCTGTCGCGACCGATCAGGCTGTAATCGCGACTGGTGGCTGCAATGGTCATGACGTCCTCCCGCCAGAAATCCCGCATGCTTGTTTAGAAATGGCTACTCCCACGCCCTTCCACTGGCAACACAAGCGTGATAGTTTCTATCATTGCTATCACCATGCGGATTTTGCGGTGATAATTTATAGCAGGATATCGCCATGGCCCGCCGCCCTACCGTCGCCGATATCGCCGCCGCCTGCGGCCTCAGCGTCGCGACCGTCGATCGCGTCCTCAATGCGCGCCTCCCGGTGCGCCAGGAGACCGCCGAGCGCGTCTTCAAGGCCGCCGAGCAGATCGGCTACCATGGCACCGGCCTGATCCGACGCCGCGTCGAGGCCGGCCTGCCGCATTATCGGCTGCACATCCTGCTGCAACGCCCGGACCAGTTGTTCTACGCCGATTTTGCCCGCGAACTGGAACGCGCCGCCCTGTCGCCCACCCAATTCCGCGTCACCGCCACCATCAGCTTCCTTGCCTCCCAGACGCCGTCCGAGATCGCCAATCGCCTGCGTGATGCCGCGCGCACCGCCCAGGTCATCGCCATGGTGGCCATCGATCACCCCGCCGTCACCGCCGCCGTCGCTGAAATCGAAGCCGCCGGCATTCCGGTTTTCGCCCTCCTGTCCGATTTCGCCTCCGGCGTTCGGCGCGGCTATATCGGCACCGATAACACCAAGGTCGGCCGCACCGCCGGCTGGCTTGTCGCCCATTCGGCCCCCCCTGGCAAGGTGGCGATTTTCGTCGGCAGCCACCGCTTCCACGGCCACGAACTGCGCGAAATCGGCTTCCGCTCCTACCTTCGCCAATCCGCCCCGCACCTGACGATCATCGATACCTTGGTCAATCTCGAAGACGTCAACCTCGCCCACGAAGCAACCTCGGACCTGCTCCGTCGCCACCCCGATCTCAGCGCCATCTATGTTGCTGGCGGTGGCATGGAGGGGGTAGTCGCCGCCCTGCGCGAGGAGGATATGGCCGGCCGTCTCGCCGTGGTGTGCAACGAGATCAACGCCTTCTCTCGAGCCGCGCTCGCCGAAAATCTCATCACCGCGCTGACCGCGACCCCGGTCACCGCGATAGGTAACGCCCTGGTCAATCTGGCGGCAACCGCCATGACTACGCGGACCCCGGAATCAGGTGGGCAAACCTTCCTGCCCTTTGAGATCTATGTCTCGGAAAATATCTAGGACAGCGCTACTGCCCTGTTGTAGCCGTTCCAACAAAGCCGGGCATTTGCGATATTTCCAATCCATTTATGGAATGTATATTCCGCGTTGACAACATAACAGAACCAGTGTTTCATTTGACGCAGAGACCGGAGCAATCCGGCGCCGTCAGGGAGTTCGTTTTAGTGTCAGCCAGTCCGCGCCCCAGCTTTGCGCTCAATCACATGGTCGCGCCGCAATTGGGCCTGGCTGATTTCTTCGCGCTGACCCGTTCGCTTGGCCTGTCTGGCGTCGAGATTCGCAACGATATCGCCGGCAACACGATCCTCGATGGCACCTCGGCGAGGGTCGTGAAGTCGCTCGCCACCCAAAATGATGTTTCCATCATTTCCATCAATGCCCTGCAAAAATTCAACCATTGGTCGCCCCTACGCGCCAGTGAGGCCGAAGCCCTCGCCGACTACGCCGCTACGTGCGGCTCGCAAGCGCTTGTCCTCGTCGCCGCCAATGATGGCACCGGCCTTGAACCCGATATGCGCGTCAGCAACGCCACCGAAGCCCTGACGCACCTTGCGCCCGTTCTGCGGCAGCGGGGATTAGTGGGACTGGTTGAATGCCTCGGCTTCGAAATCTGCTCGCTGCGCTCCAAGCGCGAGGCCGTCGCCGCTATCGACGCCGCCAATGCGCGCGATGTGTTCAAGCTGACCCACGACACCTTTCATCATCACCTAGCCGGGGAAGGGGACATCTTCCCCGAACTGACCGGCCTGATCCACATTTCCGGCGTCGACGACCCCACGGTCTCCGTCCGCGACATGCGCGACAGCCACCGCGTCCTCGTCGGCCACGCCGATCGCCTCGGCAATCTCGAACAGATCGCGGCACTCTATGCCGGCGGCTATTCCGGCCTGCTCTCCTTCGAGCCCTTTGCCGAGGAATTGCGTACCCTTTCCGATCCGGCTGCCGCCATTCGGCAGAGCATGGATTTCGTCGCCAATGGCCTGGCGGCCCGCGCCGCCTGACCCAATAAATTCCCGTAAAAACTGGGAAATTTCCGGAAAAACAAGGGCGCCGCCGGACGCCCGCTCTGTGGAGGAGAGAAGAATGAAGAAGCTCGTATTGGCTACCGTCATCGCCAGCCTGATGAGCGGTTCGGCAATGGCCGCGACCGTTGGCGTGTCGATGGCGGCGTTCGACGACAACTTCCTGACCGTGCTGCGCAACGGCATGGGCGATTATGCCAAGACCCTTCCCGATGTCGAGCTGCAGGTCGAAGACGCGCAGAACGACGTGTCCAAGCAGATGAGCCAGATCCAGAACTTCATCGCTTCGGGCGTCGATGCCATCATCGTCAACGCCGTGGATACCGACGCCACCGCCGCCATGTCGACGCTGGCCTCCGATGCCGGCATTCCGCTGGTCTATGTCAATCGCCAGCCGGTCAACCTTGATACCCTGCCGGCCAAGCAGGCCTTCGTGGCATCCAACGAAGTGGACTCCGGCACGCTGGAGACCAAGGAAGTCTGCCGCCTGCTGACCGAAGCGGGCAAGACCGAAGCCAACATCGTCGTCATGATGGGCGAGCTCTCCAACCAGGCCGCCCGCCAGCGCACCCAGGACGTGCATGACGTGATCGCCACGCCGGAATGCTCTTTCATGAAGATCGCCGAAGAGCAGACCGCCAACTGGTCCCGCCAGCAGGGTGCCGATCTGATGACCAACTGGATGTCGGCTGGCCTCAAGTTCGATGCTGTCGTCGCTAACAATGACGAAATGGCCATCGGCGCCATCCAGGCCCTCAAGGCCGGCGGCATCGACATGAAGGACGTGATCGTTGCTGGTGTCGACGCGACCGCCGACGCTCTTGCCGCGCTTCAGGCCGGCGATCTCGACGCCACCGTGTTCCAAAATGCGGCCGGCCAGGGCAAGGGCGCTCTCGATGCCGCCCTCGCACTCGCCAAGGGTGACGCGGTCGAGACCAAGGTCTTCGTGCCGTTCGAGCTGGTGACCCCGGCCAACGTCGCTGAATACGCCGGCAAGAACTAAGCCCACATCACACTTGGATGCGCCGCGCAAACGGCGCATCCTCTCATCAACGAAGCTCGGAAACCGGGCAGGGGAGGCAGTGATTGGTCAGTCCGCAGACAATGCGCGCCGTCCGCGAAAGCGGCGCTACGCCCCAGTCCGAATTTCTTTTGGAAATCAGCCACGCCCGTAAGGAATTTCCCGGCGTCGTCGCGCTGGATGATGTGTCGCTGCAACTCAAGCGCGGCACCGTCCATGCGCTGATGGGTGAAAACGGCGCCGGCAAGTCGACGCTGATGAAGATCATCGCCGGCATTTACGCCCCCGATAGCGGCAATGTGCAGCTCCGCGGCATCGACATCCGCCTCAAGTCACCGCTCGACGCGCTTGAAAACGGCATTGCCATGATCCATCAGGAACTCAACCTGATGCCGTTCATGACCGTCGCCGAGAACATCTGGATCCGCCGCGAGCCGTTGACCCGCTTCGGCTTTGTGGATCACCACGAACTCAATCGCCGCACCGCCGAGCTGTTCGCCCGCCTCAAGATCGATATCGATCCCGAAATTCAGG
This sequence comes from Devosia sp., assembly GCF_028290625.1. Classification (GTDB taxonomy): domain Bacteria; phylum Pseudomonadota; class Alphaproteobacteria; order Rhizobiales; family Devosiaceae; genus Devosia. The sequence continues at coordinate 110,797 of NZ_JAQGJM010000038.1, read as the reverse complement.
TCAGCTACCTGTCTGTGGCCAGCCGGCAGATGGTCGAAATCGCCAAGGCGGTGTCCTATGAGAGCGACGTGCTCATCATGGACGAGCCGACCTCGGCGCTCACCGAAACCGAAGTCGCGCATCTGTTCGCCATCATTCGCGACCTGCGCGCCCAGGGCAAAGGCGTCGTCTACATCACCCACAAGATGAGCGAGCTGTTCGAGATCGCCGACGAAGTCTCGGTGTTCCGCGATGGCCGTTATATCGGCACCCACGCTTCGGCGGACGTTACCCGCGACCAGATCATCCGCATGATGGTCGGCCGCGAGATCACCCAGATGTTCCCCAAGGAAGAGGTGGCGATCGGCGAAGTGGTGCTGTCGGTAAAGAACCTGTCGCTCAAGGGCGTGTTCGAAGACATCTCCTTCGATGTCCGTGCCGGCGAAATCCTCGGCATTGCCGGCCTCGTCGGCTCCGGCCGTTCCAATGTCGCCGAGACGGTTTTCGGCGTGACGCCGGCCAGCAGCGGCACCATCTCGATTAACGGAGAAGTGGTCAATATCGCCACCCCGACCATCGCCATCCAGCACGGCATGGCCTTCATCACCGAGGACCGCAAGGAAACCGGGTGCCTCCTGTCGCTCGACATCCAGGAGAACATGCAACTCGCCGTGCTGCAGGACAAATACAGCCGTTTCGGTTTCGTCAGTCAGGGCGAGCTATCCCGCACCTGCGAGGACATGGCCCAGAAGCTGCGCGTCAAGACGCCCAACCTGGCCGAACGCGTCGAGAACCTCTCTGGCGGCAACCAGCAGAAGGTGCTGATCGGCCGCTGGCTGCTCACTAACCCGAAAATCCTCATTCTCGATGAACCCACCCGCGGCATCGATGTCGGCGCCAAGGCCGAAATCCATAAACTCGTCACCCAGCTCGCCCATCAGGGCGTCGCGGTGGTGATGATCTCATCCGAACTGCCCGAAGTGCTCGGCATGTCCGACCGTATCATGGTCATGCACCATGGCCGCGCCACGGGCTTCCTGGACCGCTCCGAAGCCGATCAGGTCAAGATCATGGATTTGGCGGCACGATGAGCACTCCGTTATTTCAGACGAGCCTGCGCCAACCCGCGAGGACCCAATCATGACCACCACCTCAGACGCCCTCGCCACCCCGCGCAGCCGCTCGCGAAAACTCCCCACCGAGCTGTCCATCCTGGCGGTTCTCGTCGGCATCGCGCTGGTGTTCGAAATCCTCGGCTGGATTTTCATCAAGCAATCCTTCCTGATGAACCAGCAACGCCTGACCATCATGATCCTGCAGGTCTCGGTCGTCGGCATCATCGCCGTCGGCGTCACCCAGGTCATCATCACCGGCGGCATCGATTTGAGCTCCGGCTCTGTCGTCGGCATGACCGCCATGATTGCCGCCAGCTTCGCGCAGTCGGCGGATTGGGCGCGCCCGGTCTATCCGGCGCTGGTCGGCCTGCCCGTCATCATCCCGCTGGTTGTCGGCCTCGCCATCGGCAGCCTCGCCGGCGTGGTCAATGGCAGCCTGATCTCCTACACCAAAATCCCGCCCTTCATCGCCACCCTGGGCATGATGGTCTCCGCCCGTGGCGTCGCCAAGTGGTACACCAAGGGTCAGCCGGTTTCCGGCCTGACCCCTGAGTTTAACTTCATCGGCTCCGGCATCTGGCCGGTCATCATCTTCCTCGGCGTCGCCGCCATCTTCCATATCGGCCTGCGCTACACCCGCTACGGCAAGTTCACCTACGCCATCGGCGCCAACCCGCAGGCGGCACGCGTCTCCGGCATCAATATCGAGCGCCACCTGGTCAAGGTCTACGCCATTGCCGGCATGCTGGCGGGCCTGGCCGGTCTCGTCACCGCCGCCCGGGCACAGACGGCCCAGGCCGGCATGGGCGTCATGTATGAACTCGACGCCATCGCCGCCGCCGTCATCGGCGGCACCTCGCTCGCAGGCGGGCAGGGGCGCATCACCGGCACCGTCATTGGCACCATCATCCTGGGCACCATGACCTCGGGCTTCACGTTCCTGCGCGTCGACGCCTATTATCAGGAGATCATCAAGGGCATGATCATTGTCGCCGCCGTCGTCGCCGACCAATACCGCCAGCGCAAACGCAAGAAAGTCTGATTTTGCGCTAGGCTGCGCTCAACGATTCCGCGTGTCATTCGGCCTTGCCTGAATGGCACGCGGCCTTTTTATAACCACCGCGCGCACGCGCCCTTCTACTCGGAGTCTCCCCATGACTGTTCGCTTCGGCCTTCTCGGCGCCGGCCGCATTGGCAAAGTTCACGCCAAGGCCATTTCGGCCAATCCCAATGCGCGCCTCGTCGCCGTTGCCGATGCCATGGAAAAGGCGGCCAGTGATCTGTCGACCCAGTATGGCTGCGACGTGCGCACCATCAACCAGATCCTGACCGCGACCGATATCGACGCAGTCGTCATCTGCACGCCCACCGATACCCACGCCGACCTGATCGAGCAGTTCACCAAGGCCGGCAAGGCAATCTTCTGCGAGAAGCCGATCGATCTCGACGTCGAGCGCGTCAAGGCCTGCCTCAAGGTCGTCGATGCTGCCGGTGGCACGCTGATGGTCGGCTTCAACCGTCGCTTCGATCCCCATTTCATGGCCGTTAAAGCGGTCATCGACAAAGGCGAGATCGGCGCCGTCGAAATGGTCCAGATCACCTCGCGCGACCCCGGCGCCCCGCCGGTCGATTACATCAAGCGCTCGGGCGGCATTTTCCGCGACATGACCATCCATGACTTCGACATGGCCCGCTTCCTGCTGGGCGAAGAAGTCGACACCGTCACCGCCTATGCCTCGAACCTGGTCGACAAGGCCATCGGCGCCGCCGGCGATTATGACAGCGTCAGCGTCATCCTCACCACCGCCACCGGCAAGCACGCCACTATCTCCAACTCTCGCCGCGCCACCTATGGCTACGACCAGCGCATCGAGGTCCACGGCTCCAAGGGAGCCGTCTCGGCCGAAAACCAGCGCCCGGTTTCCATCGAAGTTGCCAACGCCTCCGGCTACACCCGCCCGCCTTTGCACGACTTCTTCATGACCCGCTATACCGAAGCTTATGCCAACGAAATCAGCACCTTCATCCAGGCCGTTGAATCAAAATCTGTCGCCGGCCCCAGCGGGTTGGACGGCTTGATTGCATTGGCGCTGGCCGATGCTGCGCTTAAATCGGTCGCCGAAAAGCGCGCGGTGAAGGTCAGCGAAGTCACAGGCGTACTGGCGGATAAGGGCATCTTCCAGGGGCGATAAGCATTGGGGCACGCCCTCGTGGTTCGAGGCTCGCGTAGAGTTCGCACCTCACCATGAGGGCTACTGGAATATTGAGCCAAGAGTAGCCCTCATGGTGAGGTGCGCTTCTTCAGCGCCTCGAACCACGAGGGCGTGGCGCGATGCTCTTACTTCAACAACCACTCATGCTCGGGCGCATTGTGGAATTTCCACGTCCGCACCGGGCCGGCCATGACGTTGAGGTAATACAGATCATACCCGGCCGTCGTCGCCACCGGGTGATAGCCCTTGGGCACTAGCGTCACGTCGCCGTCCTCGATCACCAGCGCTTCATCGAGGCTCCGGTCATCGGTATAGACCCGTTGCATGGCAAAGCCCTGCGGCGGGTTGAGCCGGTGAAAATAGGTCTCCTCGAGAAAGCTCTCGTGCGGCAGGTTGTCGGTATCGTGCTTGTGCGGCGGATAGGACGAGGTATTGCCGCCCGGCGTGATCACCTCGACCACCAGTAGCGAATGGGCCGGATCGGTTTCCGGCAGGATATTGGTGACGTGGCGCACATTGGCGCCCTTGCCGCGCACGATCGGCGGATTGGTGCCCGGCGGAATGACCCGCGCCGGATAGGCCCCGCGCTCGCCCGGCGCTGAACACACAGCCAGCTCCAGCTCGGTCGTGGCCGCCGCCGCCCAATTGCTCCCCGCCGGCACATAGACCGCATAGGGTTCGCCCTCGAACGGCGTCATGCGCTGCCCGAGTTCGCCCAAATCCTTGCCGTCGACCGAAATCTTCGCCTTGCCGCTGACCAGCACCAGGCACACTTCGTCGCTGCCGGTTTCCGCGCCCACGGCCTCGCCGGCGCCAAGCTTGTGCAGCGCGAAGCCCACATAGGTCCAGCGCGCGCTGTTTGGCGTGATCGAGTGAACCTTGCCGGAGTTACCCTTGGGGCGGACTCGGAGGTTGGGTGTCGTTGCCATCGGTGGGCTCTTCCTTGGGAAAGGTGATAAAGAAGCTGTAGATCGAGAACAGCAGCGCGGCGCCGACGAGCACGCCCCAGAACGGCTCCCGATTCCAGACCCATTCCCACGCGCACCACACCGCCAAAAATGCGGTTACGGCATAGCGCCGCCATATGGGGCGAAACCAGCTTACGTCATTAGGCTTGAGCAGCACGGCCATTCTCCAGAACCATTGGGCAATGGTCTAGCACATCGGGACGGCAAAGCTCACCCCTTCGGGAAGCCCTGCGTCTCCACAGTGTATCCGGCCGCCGTCATGACGCGCATAAGTTCCTTGTGGCCAACCTGCGCCATCCGCAGCGGCGGATTTGCGACCGGGTCCTGTTCTGCCTCCACCACAAACCAGCCTTCATAGCCGTAATCGGCGAGTTTCTGCACGATGGCGCCAAAGTCCAGCGAGCCATCGCCGGGCACGGTGAAGGCACCCAGCGCCACGGCGTCAAGGAACGATTGCTTGGTCCGATCCAGCCCATCGATCACGCCCATTCGCACGTCTTTGACATGCACGTGGCTGATCCGCTGGTGGTGATTGTCGATGGCGCGCAGCACATCGCCACCGGCGAAAGCCAGATGCCCCGCATCCAGCAGCAGTGGAATACCGGCGCCGGACGCCTTCATGAAGGCATCCAGCTCGGGCTCTGTCTCGACCACGGCCGCCATATGATGGTGATAGGCCAGCGGCATGCCCTGTTCGGCGCACCATTCGCCAAATTCGGTGACCTTGTAGGCATAGGCCTTCATCTCGTCATCGGAGAGCTTGGGCTTCTGTGCCAGCGGGATTTCGCGTTTGCCCTGGATGGAGCGCCCAACCTCGCCATAGACGATGCAAGGCGCATCGACCGCCTTGAACAGCTTGATCATCGGCGCAATGCGGGCTTTGTTGGACGCTAGGTCCTCGTCCACCAGCGTGCCGGAAAACCAGCCCCCGCACAGCGTCACATCGGCGGCCCGCAGAATGGGCAGCATCACTTCAGGATCGTCGGGAAACCGGCGGCCCTTTTCCATGCCGGTGAACCCGGCCGACCGCGACTGGCGCAGACATTCTTCCAGCGACACGTCGTCGCTCAATTCCACCAGATCGTCGTTCCACCACGCGATGGGCGACATGCCGAGTTTGGCTTTCAATTTATGCTCCGTTATTGCCACGCCCTCGTGGTTCGAGGTCGCTGCGCTCCCGCCTCACCATGAGGCCTACTGGGAGCTCAATCTCAAAGTAGCCCTCATGGTGAGGTCGAGCCCTTCGCGAGCCTCGAACCACGAGGGCGTGGCACAAAGCCTACCCCACCCGCTGCCCCTTCAGCGCCGTCACGTAAGCCTCCCGCGCCGCATTCACCTGCGGGCGGTCGCTCACCTCCGGCACCGCCACATCCCACCAATGCCCACCTTCATCAGTGGTGATGAGTGGATCGGTGTCGATAACGATCACCGTCGTACGATCCGTCCCTTCAGTTTCCTGCAACGCCGTCTCCAGCTCCGCAATCGAGCCAACCTTGCGCGATATCGCCCCCATCGAGGCAGCATGCGCAGCAAAATCGATTCCGGGCAGAGTGACATGGTGGGTGTCCTTCAACAGATTGTTGAAGTTGGCCCCGCCGGTCGCCATCTGCAGCCGGTTGATGCAGCCATAGCCGGCATTGTCGAGCACCACGATGGTCAGCTTGGCGCCCAGCATGATCGAGGAGGCGATTTCGGAGTTCAGCATCATGTAGCTGCCGTCGCCCACCATGACGACCACGTCGTCATCGGGCCGCGCCAGCTTCACGCCGAGGCCGCCGGCAATCTCGTAGCCCATGGTCGAGAAGCCGTATTCCATGTGGTAGCTGCCGGGCCGGCCGGCCTTCCACAGCTTGTGCAATTCCCCCGGCAGGCCGCCAGCGGCGCAGACCAGCGTCGCGGTCTCGCGGGCCCGCTGCACCGCGCCGATGACCTGTGCGTCAGAGGGCAATTCGGCATTGGTGGTGCCGGTTGCCCGGTCGGCGGCAACCATCCAGTCCTCCTTGCCCGCCGTGGCCGTGTCGGTCCAACTGGTGTCGGCTTGCCAGCCAGTCAGCGCCGAATTGAGCGCCTCGAGCCCCGCCCGGGCGTCGGCCACCAGGGGCAGGGCGCGGTGCTTCTGGGCGTCGAAGGGCTGGACGTTAAGGCCGATGATCTTGAGATCGTCATTCTTGAACAGCGCCCACGAGCCAGTAGTGAAATCCTGTAGCCGCGTGCCGATGGCGAGAACGACATCGGCCTGCTCGGCCAGGTCGTTGGACGCCGAAGTCCCGGTCACGCCGACCGAGCCCATATTGAGCGGATGGTCGTGCGGCAGGCTGGACTTACCGGCCTGGGTTTCCAGCACCGGCACGCCATAGCGCTCGGCAAAATTGCGCAGCGCCGACGAGGCCTCCGAATACAACACGCCGCCACCGGCAATGATCACCGGCTTTTTGGCATGCAGCAGCGCCGTGGCGGCCACTGCAAATTCATCGGCATCCGGCATGATGCGGCGAGTGCCCCACACCTTCTCGGCGAAGAAGCTCTCGGGATAATCATAGGCCTCCGCCTGCACATCCTGGCACAGCGACAGCGTCACCGGCCCGCATTCGGCGGGATCGGTCAACACCTGCATAGCGCGACGCAGCGCCGGGATGATCTGCTCGGGCCGGGTAATGCGGTCGAAATAGCGGCTCACCGGCTTGAAGCAGTCATTGACCGTGGCCGTGCCGTCGCCAAAATCTTCCATCTGCTGCAACACAGGGTCGGGCAGGCGATTGGCGAACACATCACCCGGCAGCAGCAATACCGGCAGGCGATTGACATGCGCCAGCGCCGCCGCCGTCACCATGTTCAGCGCGCCCGGCCCGATCGAGGTCGTGCAAGCCATGAACCGCCGCCGGAAACTGGCCTTGGCGAAGGCGATCGCCGCATGCGCCATGCCCTGCTCATTCTGGGCGCGATAGGTCGGCAGCGTGTCCTTGATGCCGTACAACGCCTCGCCAACGCCCGCGACATTGCCATGCCCGAAAATGGCGAAGACACCGCCGAAGATCGGCACGGTTTCACCGTCGATCATGGTTTTCTGCATGGTCAAGAAGCGGGCCACGGCCTGCGCCATCGTTAGTCGGATCGTCTTCTGGCTCATTGGCCTAGTCCTCTATGCCCGACCTCGTGGTTCGAGGCTCGCAAAGTGCTCGCACCTCACCATGAGGTCTCAATTCACTCAATGTGAGAGTAGTCCTCATGGTGAGGCTTTGCGCAGCAAAGCCTCGAACCACGCGGACGTGGCGCCGTTACGCCGCCCGCACTTCCCCCAGACGCTCCCAAATCCGTACCAGCGCGCCAAACCGCGCCGCCATATCCGCCACTGCGACCTCGTCGCTCACGCTACCCGCCAGCCAGCCCTTCGCCGCCTCGGCAAAAATCGTCCGGCCCACGGCAAAGCCCTTGACCGTCCGCGACTGCTGCGCCGCGACAAAGCCCGCCTCAAGCGCCTCCTGCGGCGCTTCCAGCCCCAGCAGCACCACACCGCGGCAGAACGGATCGCGCGTCTCGATCACCGCGTCGATCGCGGCCCATGCCGCCACATTGGCCTGTGGCTCCAGTTTCCACCAGTCCGGTTTCAGCCCCGCATCATAAATCTCGGTCAGCGCCCGCGCCACCGTGTCGTCGCGCAGCGCGCCGTGCTTGCTCGAGATAATCTCGATCAGCAATTCGCGGCCGATCTTTCTCGCCGCATCATAGGCTGCGCGCAGCTTGTCGATCTGCTGCGCCTTCAACTCCGGCGCGTCGTCCGGGTGATAGAAGCACAGCACCTTGATGCAGTGATCCACCGGCCAGTCGATCAGCCGGCTGCCGAGGTCCTGCGAAAACTCGAATTGCAGGGGCCGCGAGCCCGGCAGTTCGATCGGCTTGCCGATCCAGAAATTCTTCTGACCGCCGGCCGCATAGAGCGCGTCGCGTCCATATTTGTCATCCAGCAGCATGCCGAAGCCGGGCCGACCGTTGGCCACTTGCACGGCGGCCTTCACCGCCAGCGCCTTGAACGCCGGTATTTTCGCAAGGATGGCCGCGTCGCCATTGGCCAGGTCTTCGAGCTGGCTGCGGTGGTCGATCGCCAGCGCCATCAGGCTGGGAATCTCGCGCCGCCGCGTCGTCGCCCAATGCACATGGTTGATGGCGGCGTCTTTGCGCAGCGCACGTTCCGGACTGCCATGCTCGAGGAAATATTGCAGCTCGACCCAGGTCGGGATTTCCGGCGCACACAACAGCCGCGACACCGCGAACGCGCCGCAGGCATTGGCCCAGGTGGCGCTGGTCGCATGCGGCTCGCCGCGCAGCCAGCCGCGCAGGAAGCCGCTCATGAACGCGTCGCCGGCGCCGAGCACGTTGTAGACTTCTATGGGAAAGCCTTTGCCGACGATGCCGTCTTCCAGGTCATCGGAAATCGCGCCGTCATAGACGATGCAGCCCATGGGGCCGCGCTTCAAGACGATGGTGCCGGAGGACAGGGCACGGATTGTCTTGAGCGCGGTGAGCAGGTCGGCCGCGCCGGAGGCGATCAGAACCTCCTCCTCGGTGCCGACGATCAGGTCGCAGTCCGCGAGGACCGTTTGCATTTTGGCCGAAACCACATCGGACGCGATGTAGCGGTTGTCGCCGGCGTCATGCCCGGCCAGGCCCCACAGATTGGGCCGGTAATCGATATCGAGGATAACTTTGCTGCCATTCTCCTTGGCCAGCTGCATCGCCTTGCGCTGCGCCGCCTCGGTATGCGGCTTGGAGAAATGCGTGCCGGTCACCAGCACCGCGCCGGCGGTCGCGATGAACGCCGGATCGATGTCGTCGGGGTTCAGCGCGTTGTCGGCGCAGTTGTCGCGATAGAAGAGGAGGGGGAAGGAGTGCTCGTTTTCCACCGATAGAATCGCCAGCGCGGTCAGGCGCTCGGGATCGGTGACGATCCCCTTGGTCTCGACACCCTCGCGCTGGAGCTGCTCGAGGATGAACCGCCCCATCTGCTCCTTGCCGACGCGGGTGATCTGCGCCGATTTCAGTCCCAGCCGAGCGGTACCCACGGCGATATTGGTGGCGCAGCCGCCGACGGATTTGGCGAAGCTGGTGACATCCTCAAGCCGGGTACCGATCTGCTGGCCATAGAGGTCGACCGAGGCCCGGCCGATGGTGATGACGTCGAGCAATTTCGTCCCGTTGCTGGGCTGCGCGTTCGTCATTCAAGTCCTCCCGATTGGCGTCGGCGCTTTAGCAAGAAATCCATGATGCTGAATTCCTGCGCCTCTGATTATGAAACATCAGTTCTGGAAATTCGTCAACATGGAATGTCCATTCCAAATGGATATCTCGGCATTCCATTTAAGGTGCGTTCATCAAAACGGCCATAGTGAGGTTAGCCGCGACGCCGTTTTTCGGCAATGCTCACCGTCAAGGCCATGGCAAAGGCCATGCTGGCAGAAAGCGAGCGGAAGCCGGCGTGATCGGCTTCCACAACCTCGAACCATTCCTTGGAACATTCCGCCAGCGGCGAGAACGCCGAATCGGTCAGCGAAACAACATTGATCCCGCGCGCCGCCAGGTTGCGGGCCTGGACCGCGCTTTCCGAGGCATAGGGCGAAAAGCTGACCGCGAAGGCCGCGTCGCGCGGGCTGGCCATGGCCAGCAGATCGTCGTCGATACCGGCCGCTGTGCCCACCAGTTGGCAACGCACCTTCAGCTTGCCAAAGGCATAGGCCATGTAGCTGCTGATGGGGTAGGAGCGGCGCTTGGCGATCAGGTAGATCGTGTCGGCGGCGGCAAGAATATCCACCGCCCGCTCGAACGCCGCCGGATCTACAGCCGCCGACAGCGTGTCGATCGATCGATGCGCTGCGGCCGTGAAACCATTGAAAATATTGGTGCTTTCCGCCAGCGCCTGGCCATCCTGCTCCAGCGTGCGCAGCCGATCCTCATAGGATGAGGTGCGTTCGCGCAGGCGGGCGCGGAACAGCAGTTGCAGGCCTGAAAAGCCCTCGAAGCCGAAATGCTGGGCGAACCGCACTAGCGTCGACGGCTGCACATTGGCCGAAATGGCGATGCTGGCGGCGGTGCCAAAGGCGATTTCGTCGGGATGATCCAGCGCATAGGCGGCCACCTGCGTCAGCCGCTTCGGCAACTCGCCCTTGCGCTCCAGAATGACGCTGCGCAGCGCGTCGAAATCCTGTGGCGGGCTCACTTTAGCGACGATTTCGGTCATGTCGGGCCTGTCGGACGGGAGCAATACTGTCATAATCCCCAATCCAGCCATTCAATCAAGAGCCCAACAGAAAGCATATTCCGTTTTTGGAATAAGCGGCATAAGTGTTTCATAACTGCGGGAGGGTGGAATGAATTCGACTTTAGGCATCGGCCTGATCGGCACCGGCTATATGGGAAAATGCCACGCTCTGGCGTGGACTAGCGTGCATGCGGTGTTCGGCACCGGGCCCACGCCACGTCTTGTACACCTTGCCGAGGTGAATGGGGATATCGCGAACAAGAAGGCCGCCGAGTTCGGTTTCGCCAAGGCGACGGGCAATTGGCGCGACCTGATCGCCGATCCCGAGGTCGATGTCGTCTCGGTCACCACCCCCAATGCCTTTCACGCCGAAATGGCGATTGCCGCGCTCGAAGCGGGCAAGCACGTCTGGTGCGAAAAGCCGATGGCAGTGGCGCTCGCCGATGCGGAACGGATGGCGGCGGCCGCCAAAAAGTCCGGCAAAGTGGCGGTGCTGGGCTACAATTATATCCAGAACCCACTGATCCGGCATATCGAAACGCTGTTGGCCGAAGGCGCCATCGGCACGGTCAACCATGTCCGGTTGGAGATGGATGAGGATTTTATGGCCGACCCGGAGGCGTTGTTCTACTGGAAGAGCGTGGCCAGTTCCGGCTATGGCGCGCTGGACGATTTCGGCGTTCACCCCCTTAGTCTGCTGCTTAAACTGTTTGGTCCGGTTTCCCGGGTTTTCGCTAACCTTTCAAAGCCCTACCAGGATCGCCCGACTCAATCTGGGAGCCGCAGGGCAGTAGAGACATTCGATATCGCCAGCATACTCTTTGAAATCGGGGCGGGGATATCTGGCGTCATGGCGCTGGATCGCTCGGCCTGGGGCCGCAAAGGCCGGATCGCGCTGCAGATTTTCGGCTCCAAGGGGACGATCGTCTACGATCAGGAGCGCATGAACGAGCTGCAGCTCTATACCGTCAGCGACCGGCCGACGGAGCAGGGGTTCCGAACCATCCTCAGCGCGCCGCATCACGCGCCGTATGACCGGTTCATTCCGGCGCCGGGGCATGGGCTGGGTTTCAACGATCTCAAGATCATCGAATGCCATGAACTGCTCAATGCCATCGAGGGCAAGCCGGCCCGCATCATCGACTTTGACGCGGGCCTGGTGATCGAACGCACGGTCCATGCCATGGCGCAGTCGCACCATGACAAGGGTTGGGTCAGTCTTTAGGCGGCCTGGGCTGCCCGGCTGGGCCGATCCTTCTGCGCTTCCTGGTGGAAGATGAAGGCCGAGGCGGCGATGATCAGGGCGGCGCCGAGCCAGAACCACGGCGTCGGCACCTGGCCAAGCAACGCCCAGCCGAGCAGGGCGGTCAGCGGCACCTTGAGGTCGCCGAACGGCTGCAGATAGGTGGCGTCCGCCACCTTATAGGCCAGGCTGAGCAGGTACTGGGCGGCCGCCGTCAGGAAGCCGAGCAGGACGACGAGGCCAAGACCCAGACCGCTCGGGAGCTGGAACGGGAAGCCGGTGGCGAGGCCTTGCGGAACCAGGCTTGGCACCAGCCAGGCAGCCAGGGTGGCCACCAGCAGGATCAGCAGGTGATTGGGCGTCACCAGCACCAGCAACGAGATCGTCAGCGTCTCGGGGCTTTCTTCGCGCGAGAGATACTTGGTCAGCACGTCGGTGGTCGCCCACAAAGCCGCGGCCACGATGGGCACCAGCGTGGTCAGCGAGAAGCCTTCAGACCCGATGCCCGAAACGATGAGCGCTCCGGCAAAGGCGACAAAAGCAGCGATCAGGCGGGTGACGGTGACGCGCTCGCCCAGGAACAGGGTGGAGCCGGCAATGATGAACAGCGGGCCGGTGGCCAGCAACGTCACCATCTGCCAGACGGGCACGCCCGAGGCGAAGCCATAGACGAAGACGTGGACGCCGAGGGCGGAAACGAAAGCGCGAATTTCGTGGATCGCGGGGTGCTTCGTGCGCAGCTTGCCGATGCCGATACGCAGGATCAGCGGCAGGGCGAACACGGTGGCGATGAGGTACTGCCAGAAGGCCATACCGGTCGAGGCCATGCCGAAACCGCCGTATTCAGTGGGGGTTGGCAGCACGGATTGCAGGATATTGGTGCCAGCGAAGGCGAGGCTTGAGATAATGACAAAGGCAGCGCCAAGCACGGCGCCATTCGGGGAGGAGGAAACCTGGTTCATGATAGTCCTTTCCGTAACCAGCTTCCTCAGGGTTACGGGAAAAGACAAAGCGGTGTTGCGGCGACGGTTTCCCGCCGGCGCCCAAGGCCAGATCCAGACCCGTTCTCTATCATCCGGACTATACCGTTGGCCCCGGAATCACACCGGATCTGCTGACCCCCACTTGGAACCCATTTGTAATTCTACTGTGCCGGTCAACTAACGGCGTTTTCTGCGCTTCCGGTGCTCACGTACTAATGTACGCTCCGCTCCGGTTCTCGAAAACACCGCCATTTGACTCGCCACAGCGAATTTCAAACAGCTTCCACATGAGGCGCTCGCGGGCTTCGGGTCTCCCCGTTACCGCCAGTGGGGAATTACACCCCGCCCTGAGAACGTTTTGCCGACGATGTTTCGCCTGCAAGCGGGAAGATAGGGCGTGAGATCGGTGCGCGCAATAAGACACACGGCTGATACTGTGCGCAGTTTGCGAACGCCGGGAAATGATTTGCTCGGTTTGGACGTGTTGAAGCGCCGTGCGGCTCGCACCGACGGTTGAGGAAGACTGCGGCATGCGGCGAGACGTGCCTCATGGGTTTTGTAGATAAGCGAGACACGTCTCGCCGCATGCGATGGGATTTCTGGCCGCTCGAACGTGGTCATCCCTTTCATTGGGGAAAACGAACGTCGCGCTGGCCCAGGGATCGCGCGACCGCATTCCCCTCCCACCAAACTCCCCACGGCCGTTCGTCGCGAACCCGCAGCCATCGTGGAGATATCGGGGTGGAGTATGCGGGAGGTTTTGGGGGTGGGGATAAGAGGGATAGATTGGGGCACGCCCTCGTGGTTCGAGGCTCGTGAAGAACTCGCACCTCACCATGAGGGCTACTGGGCTGTGAACTGCTGAGGGAGTTTTCACATGGGGGATGCTGCTAGAATTTGCGCAGTTTCAGTAGTCCTCATGGTGACGCGGGAGCGTAGCGACCCTCGAACCACGAGGGCGTGGCAGGATGGGTCGTTCTCGCGACGATCTTGCGGTTAAGGCGCCACCTCGGGATGGGCCCCTGCCTCTGCTGGGGTGACACCGAGTAAGTGGAGGCATTGTGGGACGCAAAACACCCTCGGGGCGAGCCCGAGGGTGTTGAGTAAGTTCACGCTACGGCGTCGGCCTACTTGCCGTCTTCCAGCCACTTCAGGTCGGCCGACGTCAGCTTGATATCAAACGCCTTGATGCTGTCGTCCAACTCATACAGCGTGCGCGGTCCGATCAGCGGGATGCTGGGGAAGGGCTGGGCAAGCACGTAGGCCAGGGCAACGTGGATCGGCGAATGGCCGAGCTTGTTGGCCAGTTCGATCGCGCGGTCGCGGCGGCCGAAGTTCTGGTCGTTGTACCAGACGCGGACCAGTTCCTCGTTGTCGGTCTTGTCGCGGCCGGCGCGGTCGGTGAAGAAGCCGCGGGCCTGGCTCGACCAGGAGAAATTGGTGACCTGGCGATCGTTGAGCCAGGCTTTCCATTCCGGGGTGGAGGAGGTGACGCAGCCGGCCCAGATCGGGTCGAGCATTTCGGCCAAAGCGAAGTTGTTGGACAGGGCGCCGGGGCGTTGCTTGCCAGTCTTGTCGGCATAGGCAATCGCCTGGTCCATGCGTTCCTTGGTCCAGTTGGAGCCGCCGAACGGACCACGGATGCGACCGGCCTTGACCTCGGCATCCATGGCGTCGACGAACTCGCCGACCGGGACATCGAGATTGTCGCGGTGCATGAAGTAGACGTCGACATAGTCGGTCTGGAGGCGATCCAGCGACTGGGTCAACTGCTTGGCGATGACGTCGGGATAGACCAGCGGGCTATGCGCGCCCTTGCCGATCAGCACCGACTGCTCGCGGGTACCGCGGCTCTTGTGCCAATCGCCGAACAGCTTTTCGGTATAGCCGCTGCCATAGACGAAGGCGGTGTCGAAGAGGTTGCCGCCCTTTTCCCAGAACGCATCGAGCAGGATGGCGCCGGACGAGAAGGTGCGGAAATCCTCAAAACCCAGGGCGACGGCCGAAGCCTGCTTGGTGAGGCCGGGGATCGAACGCTTTGGGATGGCAGTGCCGCCCGAGGCCAGCGGACGGTTCGAGAGCGTGTTGACACGCTTGGCGGGCTTTTCGATGTTGAATTCGATACCGGCATCGGCGCGCCACTTGTCGAGCACGCGGGCATTGCCCAGGCTGTCGGCCCAGCTCATGCCCGGCGCGGCGAATTCATGACGACCGGCCAGGATCGCTTCGGACGCGCCATCGGCCTCGAAGGAATAGACGTGACCGGTTTCGTTGACGCTGATGGTTTCGGTCTTGCCACCCTTGATGACGTCGATGCGGCCGACGCCCTGATCACGATTGCCACCGGCAAACCAGAAATCAGGAACCTCGATGCGGCCTTCCGAGCCATGGATGCGCAGGACATTGTCGAGATTGGCCATCACGGCGCAGGAGACCTGGGCGACGATCCCGTTCTCGAAGGTCAGGACCGCGGCTGCCCAATCGTCGGTGCCTTCGGCATTGAGCTTGGCGGTGCCCGAAACCTTGATCGGATCGGCGAAGGGCTTGCCCACGGCGGCGCCGGCGATGAAACGGGACATCGAGACGGGATAGCCGCCAACATCCAAAATGCCGCCGCCAGCCAGGTCATTGGCGAACAGGCGGTGCTGGGGCTGGAACTTGCCCATGGAGAAGCCGAAGCTGGACTGGATCATCCGCACTTCGCCGATGACGCCGGAGGCGATCAGCTCGCCCAGCTTCTTCACCTGCGGGTGTAGGCGATACATGAAGGCTTCGCCCGCAAAGGTGCCAGCCTTGCGGTGGGCGTGGAAGATGGCGTCGATTTCGAAGGCGCTGAGCGCCATCGGCTTTTCCACCAGGACGTGCTTGCCGGCTTCGGCAGCCTTGATCGCCCATTCGGCATGGCCGGGATGAGGCGTCGCGATATAGATCGCATCGACGTCCTTGTCGGCCAGCAGCGCGTCATAGCCATTGTGAACGCGCGCGCCGGGGAAGTCGGTGGCAAGACCCGGCTTTTCGGGATTGCGGGTGCCGACGGCAACCAGCTCGGCATGTTTGGAGCCGGCAACGCCGCCCTGGAATGCCTTGGCGATAGAGCCTGGCCCGAGGATGCCCCAACGGACTTTTTTAGTTTCAGTCATGAAATTACTCCTAGAAAGAAAGGCCTAACGCAGGCGCTGGCCCGAATTGTCGAACAGGTATGAATTGGCGGCGCGGATCGAGACGGTGAGGCTTTCCTTGCCCAACTCGTTGCGCAGTTCCTCGCGCTCGATGATCAACTGCTCGCCGGTGCCGGTATTGGCATAGAGGTAGCTGGTGGCGCCGAGATGCTCGGCCACGTCCACATTGACCGCCAGATCGGCATCGCCAGCTGCGGCGAGCCCGAAATGCTCGGGACGGACACCCAGCGTCACGTCGGACCCAATGGCGGGCGCGGCGGTCAGGGGCAGGGTGATGCGGACATTGCCCTGCTTGGTCAGCGCAACCGTCACCGTGCCGGAGCCGGCTTCCACCACCTTGGCGGCCATGAAGTTCATGCGGGGCGAGCCGATGAAGCCGGCGACGAACTGGTTGGAGGGGTTGTCGTAGAGCTCCAGCGGCTTGCCGACCTGTTCCACGAGGCCATCGCGGAGCACCACGATGGTGTCGGCCAGCGTCATGGCCTCGACCTGGTCATGGGTGACGTAGATCATCGTGGTCTGCAGTTCCTTGTGCAGCCGCGCGATTTCGATACGCATATGCACGCGCAGCTCGGCGTCGAGATTGCTCAGCGGCTCGTCGAACAGGAACACCTGCGGGTTGCGCACGATGGCGCGGCCGATGGCGACGCGCTGGCGCTGGCCACCGGAGAGTTCCTTGGGCACGCGATCCAGCAGCGGTTCGAGCGCCAGGATGCGGGCGGCCTCGGCGACCTGCTTGGCGATCTGCTCTTTCGCCACGCCGGCAAAACGCAGGGCGAAGCCCATGTTTTCGCGCACGGTCATGTGCGGATAAAGCGCATAGGACTGGAACACCATGGCGATGCCGCGCTTGGACGGATCGACATCGTTCATCCGCTTGCCGCCGATCTCCAGATCGCCGCCGCTGATGTGTTCGAGCCCGGCGATCATCCGCAGCAGGGTAGACTTGCCGCAGCCGGAGGGGCCGACGAAAACCACGAATTCCTTGGCCTTGATCGCCAGGTCGATGCCCTTGATGACCTCGACCGACCCGTAGGATTTGCGCACGGCCTTAAGCGTGAGATGGCTCATGTTCTATGCACCTATTTGACCGCGCCCAGCATGCCTTCGACGAAGCGGCGCTGGAGCAGGAAGAAAATGATGAGGGTGGGCAGGGTTGCGAGCACGGTGCCGAACAGGATCATGCCGTAATCGGGCGTATAGGCCGAGGTGAGCGCCGATAGGATCAGCGTGATCGTCTTGTTCTCGGCGGTCTGCAGCACGATCAGCGGCCAGAGGTAATTGTTCCAATTGGCCATGAACACGATGATCGTCGCAGCGGCGTAGGTGGAGCGCATCACCGGCAGATAGACGAACAGGAAAATCTGCCATTCCTTGAGCCCATCGATCTTGGCGGCGTCGCGCAATTCGCTGGGGAAGGCTTTGGTGGCTTGCCGGAAGTAGAAAATGATGAAGATTGAGGCCACCGTGGGCAGGATCACCGCCACGTAGGTGTTCACCAGCTTGGCCTGCGAGAACATCACGAACAGCGGCACCATCATCGCCGCGAACGGGATGGAGAGCAGCAGCAGCAGGAGCCCGAAGATGCGTTCCCGCACGCGAGAGCGGAACATTTCGAAGCCGTAACCGGCCAGCGAGGAGATCGCCAGCGTCAGCGCCGTGGCGATGACGGCGATGAAGGCCGAGTTGAAGAAAATGCGGGGCGCATCGACTTGGGCGAAGAAGGTTGCGGCATTGGTCAGCAGTGAGCCACCGAGCGTGGCTTTGCCCTTGATGATCTCGGCCGATGGGTTGGTGGCACCCACGACCATCCAATAGAACGGGAATACTGAGATAAAGGCGGCGATGCTGAGCAGCAGGTACACGAGGCCCCGGCGGATGAGGCGGAACGGCGCAGCCCCTGTGGCCAAGCCAACTTTGGTGGCGGCCGAGGCGGTATTTTCGGCCATTGTGGTCGATGTCATGCTGACCTCCTCCGATCACGCGCAACAAGGAATTGCAGGAAGCTCAGAATGCCCACGACCACGACGATCACCCATGACACCGTCGCCGAGTAGCCGAAGCTGGGCATGAACTTGAAGGTCAGGTTGTAGATATACAGCGACAGCGTGATGGTTGAGTCCGAAGGCCCACCATTGCCGGCGGTGAAATTGTAGACCTCGTCGAACAGCTGCAGCGTTCCGATGGTGGAGATCACCGTCGTGAACAGGATCACCGGCTTGAGCATGGGAATGGTGAGATAGCGGAACCGGGCCCAGGCCGGCACCCCATCAATGCGCGCGGCTTCATAGATCGAGCGGTCGATGTTTTGCAGTGCAGCAAGATAGAAAATCATGTTGTAGCCGGTCCAGCGCCAGGTGATGGCGAGGATGATGGCCACCTTGGCCCAGAACGGATCGCTGAACCAGCCGATCGGCGCGCCGATGAGATGGACCGCCATCAGGGCTTCATTGATGATGCCATCGGTGGCGAACATCGACTTGAACACGGTGGAATAGGCGATCAGCGACGTCACGCAGGGCAGGAAGATCGCGGTGCGGAACAGGCCGCGGAACCGCAGCGTCGAGTCGTTCAGCGCGACTGCGAACAGCAGGGCGAGCACGATCATGATCGGCACTTGCACGATAAAGAAGGTGAAGGTGTTGCCCAGCGCGCGCAGGAAGACCGGATCCTTGGTCAGCCGCATGATATTGGCGAAGCCGCCAAAACTGAGATTCATGCCCTTGCCGACCTGGAAGCTCATCCAGAGCGACCAGACGATCGGGTAGATCATGAACAGTCCGAGCAGGATCAAGGCTGGGGCGATGAACGCCCATCCGGTGATCTGATCCCTGCGATCAAGTCGCGCCTGTGCCAATTGTCACCCTCCCTGGTGTAGCAACGTCATCACGGCCAATAGGCGCCGGGCGCTTTGCGCGCCCGGCAGTGAAAGCGAGCCGAAGCCCGCTTTCACGCAGCAGATTATTGCATCTGCTGCTGGGCCTGGTCGTTGATCGCCTGGAGGGCCGCGTCGATGTCGCCGCCCGCGATGATGCCGGGCAACTGTGCCTGCACAGCGGAGTCGACCTCGGCGGTGAAGGTGCCGTAATCTACGCTCGGGATCTGGCTCAGCCAGGTGGAGAAGTCCTGCCACACCGGTGCACCGCCGAAGAAGTCATCGGAGGCCTTGTAGGCATCGCCTTCACGGGCGGCGAGCAGGGAGCCAACGGCGCCGCGCTTGATCAGGATGTCCTGGTAGAAATCCTTGTTGCCGGCCCAGACGGTCTTGAGGAAGTCGATAGCTTCGGCCTTGTTGTCCGAGGAGGACAGCACATACCAGCTTGAACCACCCTGGTTGGAGGCGTTGACCGAGCCTTCCATATCGAGGCGCGGGATCGGGGCCACGGCCCACTTGCCGGACTGATCGGCATTGGCCTTGATGGTCGCGGTGATCCAGACACCCACGGGAACGGCGGCGACTTCGCCCGACGTGAACGTGCCGGTATATTCAGCCCAGCCGGACACTGGCTTGACCAGGCCTGCCTGATAGAACTTGGCGTAGGTTTCCAGCGCCTTCTTGAGCGGGGCGTTGTCGATGACATGCAGGCTGCCATCGGCATTGAAATACCACTGGCCGGCCGACTGCATCATCATGCGGATGACGCCGGTGTCGTTGAGATCGAGATCGAGCAGCAGATGGCCGGTCTTGGCCTTCACTTCGGTGCCGATTTCGACCAGGCGATCCCAGGTGATGTCCTTGAGGTCGGCGGCCTTGAAGCCGGCTGCCTCGAGATAGTCGGAACGGTAGAACAGGCCCGTGACGCCGGAGTCGAAGGGCAGCGAGTAGGACTTGCCGTCATAGGTGGCAGCCGCAACCTTGTAGGGTGCGAAGACCGACATATCGATGCTGTCTGACAGCGGCTCGAACGAGCCGGGGAAGGATTGCAGGTACTTCTGGGCGATATCGTCCTGGATCAGCACGATATCGGGCAAGCCGTCGGTGCTGCCGGCGAGCAGCTGCGTCTGCAGCTTGGCGCGGATATCGTCCTGGCTGGCGCTGTCATCGACGTTGAAGGTCACGTCCGGATGGTCGGCAGTGTAGAGGGCGCCGGCTTCACGCATGGTGTTGCCATTGAATGCCTTGTCCCAGACCCAGACCGAGATTTCTCCGGCCGAAGCGGCTGCGACGCTGAAAAAGCTGATTCCGGCCAAAGCCAGGCCGAGCAGACGCCCGCGCCGCGAAGCGATACGGTTCATTGTAGTCCTCCCTTTTTTGTTGCTCTTATGCCGAGCGTTGTAACACTATCGTCGCAGAACGGCGCGTCGCTCCTAATGGGAACATGAAATTGCTGGAAAGTAAGAAGCCGTCAAAACGGTTCTGGAACCCCGACAAGAGCGGCGTGGAGCGGATTCCGAATGCGCTTTTCGTGGCTTACGAGCAGCCCGGCATCATGCAGCACGGCCATTGGCACGCGCAGGTCGAGGTCAATTTCGTGTTCCGCGGCACCATCGAATATCAGATGAGCGGGCACCGTGTTTTCCTGCGCGAAGGCGATGTCGCCATGTTCTGGGGCGGGCTGCCGCATCAGGTCATCGATACCAGCGAAGACGCTTTCTTCACTGCCATCCATCTGCCGTTGGTCAATTTTTTCCGCCTGCGGCTATCGAGCGAGCTGACCGGAAAACTGACCCACGGCGCCACGCTGGTGACCTCGGCGCCGGACGGCACCGACCATGAGACCTTCCATCGCTGGGTGTCCTATATGCGCTCGGGCGAGCAGGCAAAAGTGGACCACGCTATCGACGAGCTGATCCTGCGGCTGGAGCGAATCCGGTTCGAGCCGTTCTTCCTGATCGAGCCGCATGGGCCCGAATTGCCCAAGACCGAACCGCTCGACGCCCATTCGTTCAGCAATATCGCCAGCATCTGCGAATTCATCTCGACCAATTTCCGCGAGGACATCGACAGCGTCGATATCGCAGGCTCGGCCGATATCCACCCAAAATACGCGATGAGCGTGTTCAAGAAGTCCACCGGGATGACGCTGAACGAATATGTGAACCTGTTGCGGCTCAGCTATGCCCAGGCGCTGCTGATGCAGGAGAACGCCAACGTGCTGCAGGTGGCGATGGATAGCGGGTTCGGCTCGCTCAGCGCGTTCAACAAGTCGTTCCGCAAGATCGCCGGTATGTCGCCCACCGATTTCCGCCGCGATGTGCGCGCCCGGCCGGTTCTCGCCAGCGTCAAGCGGCCGGCCCCCGAAGAGCGGTACAACTGATCCGATCGGGTAGGCCGTCAGCTTATGTGGAAACGGCGCCTCTGGGCCTTCCTGTTCGGCTTTTGCATCATCGCCGGACTGGTGCTGCTGCGCGCCGCCGACCCCTATCCGCTGCGCGTGGCGCGCGAGACAACCTTTGATTTCTTCCAGCAATTGCGCCCGCGCGCGGCGCCCGACCTGCCCATTCGCATCGTGGATATCGATGAGCGGTCCCTTGCCGAAATCGGGCAATGGCCGTGGTCGCGCCATACGATGGCGACGTTGGCGCAACGCCTGACCGAGCTCGGCGCCGCCGCCATTGCATTCGACGTGCTGTTTCCCGAGCCGGATCGCCTGTCGCCATCCGCCAGCGCGAGCGGTGGGGTGGATTACGACGCGGAGTTCGCCGCCGCGCTCGCCGCCGGGCCATCCGTCCTGAGCTTCACCCAGAACCCGAACAGTCTCGTTTTGCCGCAGCAGGCCAAGGCTGGCTTTGCCATGACCGGGGCCGATCCGTTGCCGTTTTTGCCGAGGCTGACCGGCGCGGCAATGCCGATGGCTCAGCTTGCCGACGCCGCGACGGGGCTTGGCGTCGCTAGCCTCGATCAGGAAAATACCGGTATTCCCCGCCGCCTGCCGCTGCTGTGGTCCAATGGAACATCGGCGTTTCCGGCCCTTTCGGTAGAGGCGCTGCGCGTCGCGCTCGGCGCCTCCACGCTCGTTGTGCTCGGCGACACCACCAATACCGGCACTATCGAGTCACTGCGCATCGGCGACATCACCGTGCCGACCGGGCCCAGCGGAGATCTTTGGCTGTATTATCGCCACCTCGATCCCTCCACCTATGTCTCTGCCCGCAATCTGCTGGCCGATGACTATGCCAGCCTCGCACCGCAGATTGCGGGCAATATCGTCTTCGTCGGCGCGTCCGCCAGCGGCCTGCTCGACGTGCGGCAGAGCCCGCTGGGCGAGCCTGTCCCCGGCGTCTCCATTCACGTGCAGGCGCTCGAACAGATGCTGACGGGGGTCTATCTCAACCGCGCCGACTGGGTCGGCGGGCTCGAAATCCTGATCTTCGTGCTGAGCGGCATCGCCATCACGCTCGCCATCATCTTCACCGGTCCGCTGATCGGGCTAGGATTTTCGATCATGGTCGCGCTGGTGACCACGGCGGGGAGCTGGTTTGCCTTCGTCCAATATGGCCTACTGCTGGACCCGAGCTTCGCCCTTCTCGGCGCGCTGATCGTCTATGCCGCCATGGCTTTCTTCCAGTTCGCCATCACCGATGCCGAACGGCGGCGCATCCGCAATGCCTTTGCCCACTACGTAGCGCCATCGCTGTTGACGCAGATCGAGAACAACGCCGAGAGCCTGCGACTGGGCGGCGACATGCGCGAACTGACGGTGATGTTTTCCGACGTGCGCAATTTCTCCACCATCAGCGAAAAGACCGCGCCGACCGATCTGGTGCGGATGCTCAATACGCTGTTCGGAGTGCTGGGCGCGGCGATCATCGAGCAGATGGGGACCATCGACAAATTCATGGGCGACGCCGTGATGGCGTTCTGGAACGCGCCAGTGGATGTCGAGCGCCATGCGTTGCGGGCCTGCCAGGCGGCCTTGGCCATGCGCGAGGCGCTGGGACAGCTCAACCAGACCAATCTGTCGCAAGGCGCGGAGCCCATCGCGATCGGCATTGGCATTGCGTCCGGCCCGGCGCTGGTGGGCAATATGGGGTTCGAGGCGCGCTTCGACTATTCCTGCGTCGGGGAAACCGTCAACGTCGCCAGCCGCTTGGAGGGCGCTTGCAAGACCGTGCTCTACGATATTCTGGTGACCCGCGAGACGCGCGACGCCGTGGCCGAACTGGCGCTGCTCGATGCCGGGTCGATCGCGCTCAAGGGGATGAGTGAGCGGGAACCGATCCATCTCCTGCTGGGACCGGAGGCGCTGGCAACCAGTGCGCAATTCGCGAGCTTGGCAGAATGTCACGACCGGCTGCTGCTGGCGCTGCGGGCAGGGGAGCCGGCACTGGCCGAGATCGCCGAATGCCGTGCTTTGGCGGCTTTCGACACGCGGCTGCCAGCCTTCTACGATGCTATTGTCACCCGGCGTGCCGACTTCGCGCCGGATATGCCGACTAACTGAGGACTTTTGCCGTGCCCGAATTTTCCGCGAACCTGACATTTCTCTATACCGAACTGCCGTTCCTTGAGCGGTTTGCCGCCGCCGCTGCCGACGGCTTTCCGGCGGTGGAATATGTCGGACCCTACGATCACCCGCCCGAAGTCATCGCCGACCTGCTCAAGCAGCACAATCTGAAACAGGCGCTGTTCAATCTCCCGGCTGGCGATTGGGCCGGCGGCGAGCGCGGCATTGGCTGTTTCCCCGATCGGGTCGAAGAGTTCCAGGCCGGTGTCGCCACCGCTATCCGCTATGGCAAGGCGCTCGGCTGCAGCAAGATCAACTGCCTTGCCGGCATTGCGCCGGCCGGGGTCGACCGGGATGTGCTGCAATCGACGCTGGTCGAGAACCTGAAATATGCCGCGCCGCGCTTGGCTGAGGCCGGCATCAAGCTGCTGATGGAGCCGATCAACCAGCGCGATATGCCGGGCTTCTTCGTCAGCACCACCGACCATGCCGAAGCCATCATGGCTGACGTCAATTCCAGCAACCTGTTCCTGCAATATGACATCTATCATACCCAGGTGATGCAGGGCGATTTGCTGTCCACCTATGAGCGGCTGAGCAACCGCATCGCCCATATCCAGATCGCCGATAATCCCGGCCGTAACGAGCCGGGCACGGGCGAAATCAACTACGCCAATATCCTGCCGGCGCTCGACCGGCTCGGCTATGACGGCTTCGTCGGCTGCGAATACAAGCCTAAGACCACCACCACCGCCGGCCTCGGCTGGATGCAGCCCTACCGCTGAAGCGTGTCACGGAAAAAGCTCAGCATCGTCTGACGCATGCGGTCGGTTTCCTCATGCTTGATGCCCGGTTCGCGGAGCAGGGTGAGTTTGTTTTCCGCGCCCTGCGCCCGGTAGAGCGCGCTGGTTTGCGCATAGGCGCGGTCGATCGCTAGGGGCGGCGTCAACGAATCGGCGTCGCCGACGCAGATCAGTTGGGGGCGGGGCGCGATCAGACCGGCGATTTCCCCGGTGCTGGTCGCTTCGAGCAGGCCCGGCACCATCAGGTAGATGCCGTGGCCGTCCTGGGCGCCGAGTTCGTTCAGCGTCTCATAATCGCAATAGCAGCTGTGATGGGCGACGGCAGCGATGCGCGGATCGACGGCCGCCAGCCAATAGCTCAGCGTGCAGCCCATCGACATGCCGAAGGCGCCGATGCAAGCGGGATCGACGTCATCGCGACCGATGAGATAGGTCAAGGCGGCCGCATGGTCCGACAGCATTTCGCCGAACAGCGATTTGCCATGCCAGAGCAGGCGTTTGGCGGCGGCATTCTCGCCCTCGGTGGCGCGCGTGCCGAACACCGGCATATCGATGCACAGCGTAACGTAGCCCTCGGCGGCGAAGACCGGGCCGAGCGGATCGCGCAGATATTCGCGGCCGGACGTCAGCTCATCGGCGCCGATATCGTAGCGGCCGCCATGGGAGTGGCCGTAGAGAATCGCGGGCAATTTGCCGGCATTGTCGCGCGGTCGGGTCAGCAGGCCACGCACGGCGCCCTTGCCTTCGAAGGTGAAGCTCAGCCGCTCCAGGACGTAGTTTTCGTGCTCCTCGATGGTGGTTTCGAGCAGGGTGATGCGGGGCTCGTTCAGCCCAAACAGGGTCCGCAGCCGTTCTGGTGTGATGGTCAATTAATGGTCCTCCGCCGGCGAACCTAGCCAGCCTTCGCGCCGCGCGAAAGCGACAAGTCGCATGCACCGCGACTTTGGCGGCTTGCCGCCTTGGCCGGAAATGACGACAGTGCGCGCAATGAATTGGGGTATTTCCGATGGCCTATGGCGTGCATGAATATGTGGACGATCCGCGCAACGCGACCATCCAGATCGCGGTCAACGATACGCTGATGCCGCGCGACAAGGCGGTGGTCTCGGTGTTCGATTCGGGCTTCGTGCTCGGCGATGGCGTGTGGGAGGGGCTGCGCCTGCACAAGGGCGGCATTCCGTTTCTCTGGGCGCATCTGGAGCGGCTCTACGAGGGTGCCAAGGCGCTGGACTTCTCGGTGGGGCTGACCCCCGATGCGCTGGTGAAGCGCATTTTCGATTGCCTCGCCGCCAATGAGATGACCGATGGCGTGCATATCCGCCTGATGGTGACGCGTGGGATCAAGGCCACGCCCTATCAGGACCCGCGCGTAACGATCGGCGATGCGACCATCGTCATCATTCCAGAGTTCAAGGCGCCGTCGCCCAAGCCGAACGGGATTTCGCTGTTCACCTCCACCATCCGCCGCACTGCGCCGGATATGCAGGACCAGAAGCTCAATTCGCATTCCAAGCTCAACTGCATTCAGGCCTGCATCCAGGCGGCCAAGGCTGGCGCAGACGAGGCGCTGATGCTCGACCCGCAGGGGTTTGTGGCCACCTGCAATTCCACGCACTTTTTTATCGTGCGCCGCGGTGAGCTATGGACCTCGACGGGAGATTACTGCCTGGGCGGCATCACGCGCGGCAATATCATCCGGGTCGCGGAGGAGGCGGGGATCACCGTGCGGCAGAAGAATTTCTCGCTGACCGACGTCTATGGCGCCGATGAGGCTTTTGTCACCGGCACTTTCGCCGGGCTAACATCGGTGCGCGAAGTCGACGGCAGGGTGATGGGCCACCCGTTGACCGGGCCCGGCCCGATCCCGGGGGAAATGACGCTGCGCCTGCAGGGGCTGTATCGAGAACTGATCGAACGCGAGATTTTCCGGCCATGAGCGAGACCATCAAACGCATCGCCATGTGGTCGGGTCCGCGCAATCTGTCGACCGCGATGATGCGCTCGTTCGGAGCACGGGCGGATTGTGCGGTCAGCGATGAGCCGTTTTATGCGGCCTATCTCAAGGCGACTGGACTGGAGCATCCCATGGGCCAAGATGTCATGGCCAGCCAACCGCAGGATGCGGCGCAGGTGGCCGCGGACATGTTGGGACCGGTGCCGGACGGCAAGCCGGTTTGGTATCAGAAGCATATGAGCCACCATATGATCGAGGGTTTTCCGCTCGATTGGATGGACGGGGTCACCAATGTGTTCCTGTTGCGCAGCCCGGAGCGGGTGCTGGCCTCCTATGCGCAAAAGCGCGAAAGCGTGACGCTGGCCGATGTGGGGTTCGAGGGGCAGGCCATGCTGTTCGACCGCGTCGCCGACCGGCTGGGCCATGCGCCCGTAGTGATCGAGGCTGAGGACGTGCGGCGCGATCCGCGCGGATCATTGTCGGCGCTGTGTGCGGCAATCGATCTGCCGTTCGAGGATTCCATGTTGAGCTGGGCACCGGGTCAGCATGCCAGCGACGGGGTCTGGGCGCCGCATTGGTACAACGCGGTGTTCAAGACCACGGGATTTGCTGCGCCGGACGAAACTGCGCCGGATTTGCCGGATCATCTGCGAGCCATCGCCGATGAGGCGCGGCCGTATTACCTGTGGATGCAGGCGTTCAAGCTGGGGTAGGGAAGAACGCACGCTACTTTCCCAGGTTTTCCCCACCCACGATGTCACCCCGGCGCAGGCCGGGGCCCATCCTGATATCCGATTGCGGCCGCCAGGTGGTGCCGATCGCATAACCTAGCGGCACATGAAGCGATCTCGGGATGGGCCCCGGCCTGCGCCGGGGTGACACCGAGAGTGGGGCGGCCTTAGCGGGCTCGAATCCTTCGCCGCAGCAAAATCCGCGGTCCTAACCTCCCATCCCACAAGTTTCACCGCTCTCCACTTATCCAACTTGACGCCCGCAAATGGATATGAAAAAACGTTATCTCAAATGCGCAAACGTTTTCTCATTTTCGCGGAATCCGGTGGAACAGCAGGCTAAAAAGGTTGAGCGCATACGCATTTACGACGTCGCCCTGGCGGCGGGCGTCAGCGTCGCGACGGCCTCCAAGGCGCTGAACGATACGGGGCGGATGACGGCCGAGACGCGCGAGCGGGTGAAGCGGGCGGCGATCGATTTGGGCTTCCGGCCCAATGCCATGGCGCGCGGACTGCTCAGCAAGCGCAGCTTCACCATTGGCCTTTTGACCAACGATACCTATGGCCGTTTCACCCTGCCACTGATGGCGGGCATTTCCGAGGCGCTGGTCGATCACGGTGTGTCGGTTTTTCTCTGCACCATCGAAGACGATCCGGTGCTGGCCAAAATTCATGTCGATGCCATGCTCGACAAACAGGTCGATGGCATCATCGCCTCCGGCAAGCGCATCGATCGGCGGCTGCCGGTGGATTTGAGCCATCTGTCGGTGCCGGTGGTCTACGCCTTCACCGACGGCCCCGACGATAGCGTGCGTTTCGTCTCGGACGATGCGCAGGGCTCGCGCGAGGCGGTGCAATGGATGGCGGGGCTGGGCCGCAATCGGATCGTGCATGTCACGGGTCCGACCAGCTTTGCCTCGGTACAGGTCCGCGCCGATGCCTATTCGGAAATCGTCGGGGCGGGCGCCGAAATTCTCCACGGCAAATGGTCGGAAGCCTGGGGGCATGAGGCGGTCGCGCAATTGTGGGCCGGGGGCAGCCCGCATCCAGACGGTATTTTTTGCGGCAATGACCAGATTGCCCGCGGCGTGGTCGATGCACTGCGCGAGCGCGGCGTTGATGTACCGCGCGATGTGTCGGTGGTCGGATTCGACAATTGGGAAATCGTCGCGGCGGCAACGCGTCCGCCACTGACCAGCGTGGATATGAACCTCAAGACGCTCGGCAAGGAGGCCGGGTTGACAGTTTTGGCGATGGCGGAAGGCAAGACAGTAGAACCGGGAATCCGGAAACTGCCATGCCAGCTGGTCGTGCGCCAATCCTGCGGAGGAGTAGCCGCAGGCTGAAGTTACGCCATGGGCCGGCGTGTTTGAGGGCCCCAACAGGGAGGAATGAAATGCTTAAACGTCTTCTAGCAACCGCCAGCGTCGCCACGCTGTGCCTGGTTTCGAACGCTTCGGCGGCGGACACGATCAACATGTGGGTGCGTAC
The DNA here is from genome assembly GCF_028290625.1 of Devosia sp. Taxonomy (GTDB): domain Bacteria; phylum Pseudomonadota; class Alphaproteobacteria; order Rhizobiales; family Devosiaceae; genus Devosia. The sequence goes on along the minus strand of NZ_JAQGJM010000038.1, from coordinate 82,500 downwards.
CGGCATCGGCGCCGCTTTCACCGGTGTGGTCGATGCCTATAATGCCAGCCACGAAAACCAGGTGGCTCTGACCGAGGTGCCGTTCGCCGAGCTGGTGCAGAAATACGCCACCGCCATCGCCGGCGGCCAGGCCCCCGACGCGCTCTCGCTCGACCTGATCTATACGCCGTCCTTCGCCGCGGCCGGGCAGCTCGAAGACTTGACCGACTGGGCCCACGGCCTGCCATATTTCGACGCTCTGGCACCATCCCACGTCAAGCTGGGCACCTATGAGGGCAAGAACTACGGTCTGCCGCTCTCGGTCGAAACCTCGGTTTTCGCCTGGAACAAGGACCTCTACACCGCCGCTGGCCTTGACCCTGAAAAGGCGCCGACAAGCTGGGACGAAATCGAAGCCAACGCCGAAAAGATCCGCGCGCTGGGCGACGATACCTATGGCTTCTACTTTTCCGGCGGCGGCTGCGGCGGCTGCATGATCTTCACGTTTACGCCCCTGGTGTGGGCGGAGGGCAAGGATATCCTCTCCGAGGACGCACAGACGGCAACGCTCGACACGCCGGAAATGCGCGCCGCCATCGACAAGTATCGCTCCATGGTGGCCAAGGACCTGGTGCCGGAAAGCGCCGCGACCGATAACGGCACCAACTTCCTCAGCTTCACCAATGGCAAGATCGGCCAGCAGAGCCTTGGCGCCTTCGCCATCGGCACCATGATCAACGACTTCCCGGACCTGCACTTCGGGATCGCGCCGATTCCAGGCATCACCAGCGGCTCTTCGTCGTTTGCCGGCGGCGACAATATCGTCGTCACCAAGGGCACGCCCAAGCTGGCGACGGTGAAGGAATTCATCGAATACATGTATTCGCCCGAAGCCCAGAAGGTCTTCGCCCAGAACGGCAGCTTGCCGACCCGCAGCGATATCGCCGCTGACGTGCTCAAGGGCCTCGATCCGCGCCTGCAGGTAGCTGTCGACGCCATCGCGACCGCCAAGACGCCCTATACCGTGCTGTTCAACGACCTGATCAACTCCAGCAACGGTCCATGGGCGACCTTCATCAACGCCGCCATCTATGGCGACGACGTCGATGCAGCCTTCGCCGATGCGCAGGCTGAAATGCAGTCGATCATCGACAACGCCAAGTAAGATTCTGGCCGGGGGCTTCGGCTCCCGGCTTTCTTCCTTTCGGAGCCCGCCAATGACCAGTCCCGCTCTCACCTTGGCCGTGCCGGCGTCTTCGCGCCGCCGCCGCGCCCGCATGGGGCAGTGGCAGGGGCTGCTCTATATCGCGCCCGCCATGGCGCTGGTCATCGTGTTCTTCGTCATCCCCGTGCTGTTCACCTTCTGGATGAGCTTTCACGATTGGCCGCTGCTGGGGCAGCCGGAATGGATCGGGCTGGGCAACTATGTCCGCCTGCTGACCGACACCCGCTTTCTCTCGTCACTCCGGTTCACCGCCTATTACACCGTCATCACCACCATCGCGATTTTCGTGGTGGCGTTTCCGCTGGCGATCTTCGTGGAAAAGCAGCGTCGCGGGGTAGGGTTCTACCGCACGGTGTTCTTCATGCCAGTGGTGGTGGGGCTGGCGACCGCCTCGCTGCTCTGGGTGTGGCTGGCCAATGTCGATAGCGGGCTGATCGGGCCGGCTATCCGCATGATGGGCTTTGCCGGCAAGAAGGTGAACCTGCTCGCCACCTTCGATAGCGCCTTCTGGACCATCATCGTCATGGTGGTGTGGAAAGTTGCGGGCTTCACCATGATCATCCTGTTGACTGGGCTGCAGTCGATCCCTGTCGAACTCAACGAGGCCGCGCGCATCGATGGGGCGGGGAGCTGGCAGCGCTTCCGCCACCTGACGCTGCCGCTGATGCGCCGCACCATTGCGCTGGCGCTGATCCTGAGTGTCACCGGCTCGGTGCTGGCCTTCGACCAATTCTACATCATGACCAGCGGTGGGCCCCAGAACCGGATGATTTCGGTGGTCTATTACATCTTCAACCAGTCCTTCGTGTCGTTCCACCTCGGCTATGGCTCGGCGCTGTCGATCGCGCTGCTGGGCATATTGATCGTGCTGAGCGTCGTGCAACTGCGCCTGCTGCGCGTGGGAGACGACAAATGAGCGTTGACGCCAAGCAGGCACGCCAGCGCCGCAAATTCTGGGGCGGCTTCGGCTACCACGCCTTCGGTATCGGCGCGGCCCTGTTCTTCTTCGCGCCATTCGCCTGGACGGGGCTGGCCTCCTTGCGAACCGGCACTGAGGCGCAGCAGCCGCCGCTGCCACCCTGGCCGACCCACGGCGTCAGCTTCGATACCTACGCCGTTCTCAACACCTTTGGCGCCGGCGTCTGGCAGCACGTGTTCAACTCAACCATCGTGGCGCTGGCGACCGTTGTGCTGACCGTGATCGTCAGCCTGCTGGCCGGCTACGGCTTCTCGCGCTACCGGTTTCCGCTCAAGAACGTGTTCTTCGTGCTGATCATTGCGACCTTGATGATCCCGTTCCAGTCGATCCTGACGCCGCTGTTCATCATCCTCGCCAAGCTCGGGCTCAACAATTCGCTGGTCGGTTTGGTGCTGGTCTATGTGACGCTGCAACTGCCGTTTTCGGTGTTCATGATGCGCAACGCCTTCGACGCGGTGCCGCGCGAAATCGAAGAGGCGGCACGGATCGACGGCGCTCGCGATCTCAAGCTGCTGATCCGCGTGCTGCTGCCGCTGGTCATGCCCGGCGTTGCCACCGTGGCGATCTTCGCCTTCCTCAATTCGTGGAACGAGTTCCTGGCGGCGCTGATCCTGCTCTCGGACAACGAAAAATATACGCTCCCGGTGCTGATGACGGCGGTGCGCGCCGGCCGGCTCGGGGCAATCAACTGGGGCGCGGTGCAGGCGGGCGTGATGGTGATGACCATACCGTGCCTCGCCGTATTCCTCATCCTGCAACGCTATTACATGCGCGGCCTGATGGCTGGCGCGGTCAAATAATCCTAACCACCGGAACCTTAAAATGGCTCAGTCCACCACGCGTCAATTCCGTCCTCTGCCCGTGCCCAGCGTCGATGTCGCCGGCTTCTGGGGCGATTGGCAGGAGGCTGTCTGCGACGAGACCGCTGCCATCCTGCTGGATCGCTGCATCGAGGCGCGCATGCTCGAACAGGTCGATGTGGACGCGCCCAATCCCGGTCTCGTCATCCCCATCGTCGGCTGGCTGGGCACCACGCAGATGTTCTGGGACAGCGATCTGGCCAAATCGATCGAGACCATCGCCTATTCGCTCTATCGCAAGCCCAATCCTGTGCTGGAAACACGCGCCGACGCGATCATCGATCTCTATGAAAAGCTGCAGGACCCTGACGGTTACCTTAATTCCTTCTTCCAGCGCATCAAGCCGGAGTGGAAATGGACCAATATGCGGGACTTCCATGAGTTGTATTGCGCCGGTCACATGATCGAGGCGGCCGTCGCCTATCACCAGGCCACCGGCAAGCGCAAATTCCTCGATATCATGAGCCGCATGGCCGACTACATGGTCAAGCGCTTCGGGCGCGGGCCGGGGCAGGTGCGCGGCTATTGCGGACACGAGGAGGTCGAGCTGGCGCTGGTGCGGCTGGCGCGCGAGACCGGCAATTCCAGCTATATGGAACTGGCCAAGTTCTTCGTCGACGAGCGCGGCCAGGCGCCCAATTTTTTCGTCGAGGAAGCTATTGCCCATGGCCGTGACCCCAGGGGGGTACAGGCCAATACGCTGGAATACAACCAGTCGCACATGCCGTTGCGCGACCAGACCAAGGTGGTCGGCCACGCGGTGCGGGCGATGTACATCTATTCCGGCATGGCCGACATCGCCACTGAGTATCACGATGACAGCCTGACCCATGCGCTTGAAGCGCTGTGGGCCGACCTGACCAACAAGCAGATGTACCTGACGGGCGGCATCGGGCCGGCAGCGGCGAATGAGGGCTTCACTGACTATTACGATCTACCCAACGAGAGTGCCTATGCCGAAACCTGCGCCTCCGTCGGGCTGGTATTCTGGGCCAACCGCATGCTGGGGCGCGGACCCAACCGGCTTTATGCCGATACCATGGAGCAGGCGCTCTACAACGGCGCCATCGCCGGCCTCTCGCGCGACGGCAAGACCTTCTTCTACGAAAATCCGCTGGAAAGCGCCGGCAAGCACCATCGCTGGATCTGGCATCGCTGCCCGTGCTGCCCACCGAACATTGCGCGGCTGGTGGCCTCGATCGGCTCGTACATGTATGGCGTGGCCGATGACGAAATCGCCGTGCATCTCTATGGCGAGAGCACCGCGCGGGTCGATCTGGCCAGTGGCGCGGTGACGCTGACACAGCAGACGCAATATCCCTGGGACGGGGCGATCGCGCTATCGGTCGCCGTGGAGAAGCCGACACGCTTCGCGCTCTCGTTGCGTATCCCGGCCTGGGCCAAGGGAGCGGCTATTGCGGTCAATGGGCAGAGCGTCGATGTCGATGGCATCACCGTCGATGGCTACGCGCGAATCGAGCGCGAATGGCAGGCTGGCGACAGCGTCCGGCTCGACCTGCCGCTGGTGCCGCGGGCTTTGCGCGCCAACCCGAAAGTGCGCCAGGACGCCGGCCGCGTTGCGGTCATGCGCGGCCCGCTGGTCTATTGCCTCGAAGGCACCGACAATGCCGTGGGCCTGAACTCGATCCTGCTTGGGGACGGGCTGGGCAAATCGCAGACGGCGGTCATTCCGAACTTCAATGGCGCTATCGCCATCGATCTGCCAGTGCTGCGCGAAGTGGCGGAGAGCGCTGACGATGCGCTCTACAGCGAGGCGGTGCCAAGCGCCAAGGCGGACAAGGCCCGCATGGTGCCGTACCATTTGTGGGATAACCGCGAGCCTGGCGAAATGCTGGTCTGGGTGCGGGCGGAACAACGGCCATGACCGACGGCATGCGGCTGCGGCAGGTCCGCAAGAGTTTCGGACCGATTGAGGTGATCCACGGCGTCGACCTGGTGGTTGGCGAAGGCGAATTCGTCGTCTTCGTCGGCCCGTCGGGCTGCGGGAAATCCACGCTTTTGCGCATGATCGCCGGGCTGGAGGAAGTCTCGGACGGCGATATCGAGATTGGCGGCAAGGACGTCACTGACCTCGATCCATCGCAGCGCGGCATCGCCATGGTGTTCCAGTCCTATGCGCTCTATCCGCATATGAGCGTGCGGGAAAACCTCGGTTTTGGCCTGTCCATGGCCAATGTGCCCAAGGCGGAAATCGCGGTTCAGGTCGACGCGGCGGCAAAAATCCTCAAGATCGAGCCGTTGCTGGATCGGCGTCCCGGCCAGCTCTCGGGCGGCCAGCGCCAGCGGGTCGCCATCGGCCGCGCCATCGTGCGCAAGCCGCAAGTGTTTCTGTTCGATGAGCCGCTGAGCAACCTCGATGCCGAGCTGCGCGTCTCAATGCGCATCGAAATCGCCAGGCTGCACCGCGAGCTCGGCAATACCATGGTCTATGTCACCCACGACCAGACCGAGGCGATGACGCTGGCCGACAAGATCGTGGTCCTGCGCGATGGGGTCATCGAACAGGTTGGCACCCCGCGCGAGGTATACGAGCACCCCGCGAACACCTTCGTCGCAGGTTTCATCGGCTCGCCGCGGATGAATTTGCTCGACGCCGCGGGGCAGGGCGCGGGCAAAGTCTTGGCCGCCGGTGCCGAAATCGACGTGCCCACGATCGCGGCGGCTGGCAGCGGTAAGGTAACGGTCGGCTTGCGGCCCGAGCACCTGGTGCTCACGGCGTCAGCCCCCGGCACGCTCAAGGCGACCGTGGATTTCTTCGAATATCTGGGTGGCACGCGCTACCTCTATTGCCAGCTTCCCGATGGCCAGAGTCTCGTAGCCGAGCAGCGCGACGGCGACGATCTCGCCGCTGGCGAGACAGTGCATTTCACCTGGAAGCCCAAGGACCTGCGCCTATTCAATCCCCAGGGCCTGAAGCTGGTTTGAAGGTATCCGATCCTGAGGCTTCCTTGGGAGAGAAGCGGCACAATTGCCTTGGGCGGAAGCCCCAGGATGGATCGCAGCTGGCGTCCGTCTTCAGATCGCCAGGTATTCGTGGCGCAGTTCGGTGTTGTCGAGCACCTCTTTGGCGGTGCCCGCAAAGGCGACTTCGCCGGTATCGAGGATCACTGCGCGGTCGGCCAGCTTGAGTGCGGCGATGGCGTTCTGCTCCACGATAACAGTGGTAATGCCCAGCGTCTTGATCGAGTGCAGGATGCGCTCGATCTCCTGCACGATGACCGGCGCCAGCCCCTCGTAAGGCTCATCCAGCAGCAACAGCTTGAGGTCGCGGGCCAGCGCGCGGGCGATCGCCAGCATCTGCTGCTCGCCACCCGATAGTGTCACCCCCTCCTGCTTGCGGCGTTCGGCGAGGCGCGGAAAACTCTGGTAAATCTGCTCCAGCTCCCAGCCATGACCGGGGGCAACCCGCGCCAGCGCCAGGTTTTCCTCCACGGTCAGTCCGGCAATGATGCGGCGGTCTTCGGGCACGAGTTGGATGCCGGCGCGGGCGGCCTGGAACGACTTCATCTGGTGGATGGGCTGGCCATCGAGCCAGATCTCGCCTTGGCGCAATTGCGGGTCGTCGGTGCGGGCTATGGCGCGCAGGGTCGAGGTCTTGCCGGCGCCGTTGCGGCCCAGCAGCGCCAGAATTTCACCTTGGCGGATATCCAGCGACACGCCTTGCACGATGTAGCTTTCGCCGTAATAGGCATGCACATCGCGCACCGAGAAGAACGGACGAGTGGTTTCCACGCTGGCGGCTTGGCTGGCGCCGATGATCTGCGTTTCCATGGCGATCGCGCTCACTGGTGCGTTCCTCCGAGATAGGCTTCCTGCACCTTGGGATTGCCGCGTACCTCGTCGGGCGTACCATCGGCGATGATGCGGCCCTGCGCCAGCACGGAAATCTTGTCGGCCAGCGAGAAGACGACATGCATGTCGTGTTCGATGATCACCTTGGTCATGCCGCGGCTCTTGATCTTCTTGAGCAATTCGATGGTGGTATTGGTGTCGTGGCGGCTCATGCCGGCGGTAGGCTCATCCAACAGCAAGAGGCGCGGATGCTGGATCAGGCACATGGCCAGCTCCATCCGCCGCTTGTCGCCCCGGCTGAGACTGCCGGCGAGCGTGTCGCGACGGCCGAACAGGCCGACATCCTCCAGCATGTCCTCGGCCTCCGCGCGGATGGTGGTCTGGCTATCCAGCGAGCGCAGCAGGTTGAGCTTGAATGCGCCGTCGCGCTTGGCGAGGGCTGGGATCATGACGTTCTGCAACACGCTGAGATCGGCAAAGATCTCCGGTGTCTGGAACACGCGGGCGATGCCGAGCTGGTTGATTTCATGGGGCTTCTTGCCGGTCAGGACCTGGCCATCGAACACCACCGTGCCGCTGGTCGGTGCGAGCTTCCCAATGCACACATTGAGCAGCGTCGACTTGCCCGCGCCATTAGGACCGATAATGGCGTGGGTCTGGCCCTCCTCGATCTGCAGATCGATATCGGCCAGAGCGTGCAGCCCGCCAAAGCGTTTATGGACGTCGGCAACATGTAGGACGACATTGGGAACAGCCATCGGGTCGTCCTATTCGGCAGGTTGGGTGGAGAGCTTGGCCGGCGCCTTGGGCGCGCGACGGGACTTGTCGAACAGGTGGGCGATGCGGCGCACACCCTCCATGATGCCGCCGGGCAGGAAGACGACGATCAGCACGAAGACCAATCCGAGCGTGAGGTTCCAGCCCTCGCCGACGAACTTGCTGGCGACGGCCGTCACCACTTCATGCGCCCCAGCGGGCAGGAAATCGAAGAACCGGCTGACGATCTGCTCGTTGAAGGCCGAGAAGATGTTCTCGAAATATTTGATGATCCATGCGCCCAGCACCGGGCCGATCAGCGTGCCGACGCCACCGAGAATGGTCATCAGCACCACCTCGCCCGATGCGGTCCACTGCATGCGCTCGGCGCCAGCCAGGGGATCGGTGACGGCCAGCAAGGCGCCGGCGAGGCCCGCATACATGCCCGAGATGACGAAGGCCGACAGCGCATAGGGGCGGGTGTTGAAGCCAGTATAGTTCATTCGCGTCTGGTTGGATTTGATGCCGCGCAGCATCATGCCAAAGGGCGAGGCGAAGATTTTCTGGGCGATAAAAAAGGCGATCAGCAGCGCCGCGGCACAGAAATAGAAGCCTTCGAGACCGGTGAACGTGTGTCCGAATAGGCCGGCACTTGGCAATCCGGCCGGGCGGGGCGCCAGCGCCGAGTCGATGATGCGCGGGTCGCGCAGGTTGAGCTGCAGCGAGGTCTCGCCATTGGTGATCGGCGTCAGCACCGAATAGGCGAGGTTGTAGCACATCTGGGCGAAGGCCAGCGTCAGGATGGAGAAGTAAATGCCCGACCGCCGCAGGCTCAGATACCCGATGACTACGGCCAACAAGCCCGAGAGGATGATCGCAAACGCGATGGCAGGCAGGGCGTCCATAGTCAGCAATTTGAACGACCAGACGGCCGTGTAGGAGCCAACGCCCAGAAACGCCGCGTGGCCGAAGCTGAGATAGCCGGTCAGCCCGAACAGGATGTTGAAGCCGATGGCGAAGATGGCGTAGATCGCGAACTTCTGCATCAGGCCGGGATAGGCGGCGCCGAACGGTTGCAGCCAGACTGGCATGGTGAGAACGACCAGGGCGAAGATTGCTAGCGTGACGGCATCGCGGCGGGACATCAGGAGAGCGTTCATCTCAGCTCTCCATCATGCCGCGCCGGCCGATCAGGCCTCGCGGACGGACCAGCAGGATAATCACTGCCGTCAGGTAGATGATGATCTGGTCGATCCCCGGTATCAGCCCCTTGACCTGCGCCATCGAGGCAAAGCTTTGCAGGATGCCGAGCAGGAACCCGGCTGCCACAGCGCCGGGCAGCGAGCCCATGCCACCGACCACGACGACGACGAAGCTGAGTACCAAAAAGTCCATGCCGAGGTGATAATTGGGCGGCACCAACGGCGTGTACATGACGCCTGCCAGCCCCGCGACCACCGCGGCGAGGCCGAACATGATGGTGAAGCGGTGGCCGATATTGATGCCAAGCAGGCCCACGGTCTCGCGGTCGGCCATGCCGGCCCGCACCACCATGCCAAAGGTGGTGAAGCGCAGGAAAGCGAAGACGGCGGCGATGATGGCGGCGGAAAACACGAAATAAATCAGCCGCCACCAGGGATAGGTGAGCACATTGGGCCCCATGCCCAGCCAGAGGCCGACATCTGCGGCACCGCGTAGCGAGGTGGGCATGGGCTGGGAAATCGGGTTGGGGCCGAAGATCGCCTTGATGACCTCCTGCGCCACAATGGCCAGCCCGAAGGTGACCAGGATCTGCTCGGCATGGGAGCGCTTGTAGAAGTGCTTGATAATGCCGCGTTCCATGGCGATGCCAATGATCAGCATGACCGGGATGGCCAGCACGATCGACAGCGGCACCGAATATTCGATCATTACCGCGCCGAAATCGCCGAACCAGGTCTGCGCCAGCGGCGTCTTGATTTCGAGCGGCGCGCCCCAAGGCGACAGCTGGCCGGGATCAACCGTGGTGGTTTCCATGGTGATCAACTGGCGAAACGCCACCGCGCAGAAGGCACCGAGCATGAACAGCGCGCCATGGGCGAAATTGACCACCCCCAGAGTGCCGAACACCAGGGTGAGGCCCAGGGCGATCAGGGCATAGGCGCCGCCCTTGTCGAGGCCATTGAGAAGCTGTGCGAGGATCGCGTCCATGAACCTACCGATGTTCGCGCGGGAGAAGGGCAGGGCCCGGCACGTGGCCGGACCCAGTTGGATCAGCACATGGCCGCGGTATCGGGGCCCAGCTCGCCGCCGAAGATCGCCGGATCGTAGGTGACGCTGTCCTTGGAAGCCGTCGCGACCACGTCGAGCAGGTCATACTGGTTGGCCGGGGCTTCCTTGCCCTGCACCACCAACACGTCCTTGAAGCACTGGTGATCGGTGTCGCGGTACAGCGTTGGGCCATTGCCCATGCCGTCGAACTCGAAACCTTCCAGCGCCTTGATGACTTCGGGCGGATAGAAGGTGCCGGCGCGTTCGCAGGCATCGGCATAGAGCAGCGCCTGAACATAGGAGGTGTGGGCGATCTGGCTCGGGGGCTGGCCATATTTGGCGCCGAACGACTTGGTGAACGCCGCGCTGGCGGCGTCTTTGAGCTGCCAATCCCAGTTGGAGGTGCCGTAAACACCCTTCATCGCTTCGCCGGCGCCCTTGGCCATCAGGTCCGACACCAACGGCAGTACGATCTCGAACTTCTTGCCGTTGACGGTCTTGTCCTTCATGCCGAACTGCACGGCCTGCGTCAGCGAATTGACGCCGTCGAACCCGTAGTGATTGAGGATCAGCACGTCGGCGCCGGAATTGAGCACCGGGGTCAGGTATTGGCTGAAATCGCCGGCACCCACTGGCGTGCGGACGGGGGCGATGGTCTTCCAGCCGAGCGCCTCGGTGGCGTTCTTCATCGATTCTTCCTGGGTCCAGCCCCAGGTGTAGTCGGCGGTCAGGTGGTAGGCGACGCGGTCCTTGCCATAGGCTTCGCCCAGGACCGGGCCGAGCGCGATACCCGACTGGTAGGCGTTGAAGAAGTGGCGGAAGCCGTAGCGTTTTTTGTCCTTGCCGGTGGTGTCGTTGGAATGGGTGAGGCCCGCCATGTAGATGACGCCCATTTCCTGGCAGAGCGCCTGTTCGGCGATAGCGACGGCGGAGGACGAGGCGCCGCAAATCATGATGGCCCCATCGCGTTCGATCATGCGGCGGGCCGAGTCGCGACCGGCATCGGCCTTGGTCTGGTCGTCGCCGGTGACATAGGCGACCTTCTTCCCCAAAACACCTTTGCCGGTCAAAGACTTGGACGAGAAGGTCGGCAGCAGCCCGCCATCGCCTTCGCCATTGAGATGCTCGACCGCCAGCGTCAAAGCGCGCTGTTGGTCGGCGCCTTCATCGGCGTAAGCGCCGGTCAGCGGCATGTTGAAGCCGAAGGTGACGGTGTCGCCGGTGGGATTGTTGCAGAATTCCTGGGCCCAGGCGCCCTTGGTGAACATCATGGGCGCGATGCCCGTGCCGATAATGCCGGCCATGCCGGTCTGGAGCAGCCTGCGCCGAGTCAAAAGTGCCATCGATTTCCTCCTTTTGGCGCGGGACGGCTGATGCATAGCCAGCAGGTCTCCGCGTGCAGAGTATTCGCCCTGGCCGTAAAGGCTGGCAATAGCTTGTTGTAATTGCAGAGATATTCTGTAAATAATTGATCTGGATACGGTGGATAATGGTCAATTGATTGACAGATCGCCGTGCGGAGGACATTGCCATGCGCGCCCCGATCGGCTTTCGCATCAGTAATCGGCGGAAGGCGTTGAAGCTTTCCCAAGCCGCCTTGGCGCGGCTGGTCGGCATTTCGCCGAGCTATCTCAACCTGATCGAGAACAATAAACGCGACATCGGCGGGGCGCTGTTGCAGCGCGTCGCGCAGCATCTGGACATCGATATCGACCAGCTTGCTGGACTTCTTGAACAAAAATTGCTGCAAGACCTGGAAGAGGCATTCGCCGACCCGATGGTGCAGGCACTTCCGTTCCAACCCGACGAGCGACGCGACCTCGTGGCACAATATCCGGCGAGTGCGGCGGCGCTGTCCCGGCTGCATCGGGCGTATGGGGCGGCAGTGACCAGCGCTGACGCCTATGCCGATCGGCTGCGTAGCGATCCGCTGCTGTCGCAGATGCTGCACCAGATCCTGTCGAGCATCACGGCGGTGCGGTCCAGCGCCGAAATTCTGCAGGACGTGCCCGATCTGGATGATGCCGAGCGCCAGCGGTTTCTGGCAGCCATCGGGCGCGAGTCACTGGCGCTGAGCGATGTGGCGCGGAACTTGATCGGGCAGTTCGATACGGCCAGCCGGACCCGGCGCGGCGTTTCGTCGGCGCGGGAAATCGATGACCTGATTATCGAGCGCGAGAACTATTTTCCGACGCTGGAGGATGCGGCGGCGGTTTTGCGGGATGAGATCGAGGCGGCGGGGCCGTTCAACGTCTTCACACTGACGGCGCTGCTGGGGACCCGATTCGGCGTTCAGGTTGTGTTTGGCGGTGCGGCGGCGAATGTCGGCTCGGACTTTCCGGGGCAATACCGCTTCGATACCGAATCTGGGGTGCTGTGGTTCCAGGGGGCGGCGACGTTGGCGACGCGGCAGTTTCAACTGGCGCGGCTCTATGGGGAGTTGGCGGCCGGGGATGTGCTGGCAGAGGCGCTGCAATCGGCGGCCCTGACCAGCCCGGTGGCGCGACGGTTGGCGGCGCGGGCGTTGGGCACTTATCTGGCCGGGGCGATGGTGTTTCCCTATTTGCGCTTTCTCAGCGATGCGGAGGCGGTGCGCTACGATATCGACCGGCTGCGCCAGATTTATCATGCCAGCTTCGAGCAGATCGCCCACCGACTGGTGACGCTGCGCCGCCCCGGCGGGCAAGGAATACCGTTTGGGTTCCTGCGCTCCGATCCGGCGGGGCGGTTGACCAAGCATTTTCCGCTGCCCGGCCTGCTGCTGCCCAATAGCGGCCATGCGTGCCCGCTCTGGGCGATCTATGGCGCTTTTCGCACGCCCGACACCATGGTGCGCCAGATCGTGCGGTTTGCCGATGGATCGCGCTATCTGTTCCTGGCGCAGACGGTGCAGCGAAGGACGGCGGCGTTCCGCGAGACGGTGGTGCCGACGTCGATCATGCTGGCCTGCAATGTGCTGCATGCCGACCGGACGATCTATAGCGCCGGGCTCGACTTGCAGGATCAATCGGCCGATGTGCCTGTGGGCCCGAGTTGCCGCCTGTGCACGCGGCGGGAGTGTCCCAGCCGGCAGGAGGAGGTCATGGCGCCGGGCGGCACGGCGGCGGAAATCCGCTCGCCTTTGGTGCCCGCGGGGTTTGCGCTTGGCGATCCCAGCTGATTGCGCTTTAGTGGTGGCATTCGCGGAGGGGAGACCGCGGATGCAAAGGGGGGATTTTGGCAATCGACGTGTTGATTGCCGAAGATGAGCCGAGCATTCTTGAATCGCTCGAATTCATTCTTCGGCGGGCCGGCTGGAGCGTCAGCGCGGTGACCGACGGCGACGCGGCATTAGAGGGCGTACGTCGGCTGCGGCCGCGTATGCTGCTGCTGGATGTCATGCTGCCCAAGCGCAGCGGCTTCGACGTGCTCAAGCTGGTGCGGGCAGATGCGGCGTTGCAGGGCATTCCGGTGCTGATCCTGACCGCCAAGGGCCAGCAGCAGGACCGGCGCATCGCCACCGAACTGGGGGCCGATGCCTTCGTCACCAAGCCTTATGCCAATGCCGATGTCGTCGGCGCGGTGCGGCAATTGCTGGGCGAAAATGCCGGATCGCCGTAAGCTCGAAAGCGGCATGCTGGTGCTGGCGGGGTTCGGCGCGCTGCTGTTCGTGCCGCCGCTGGTGTTTGTGTTCAACCAGCGTATCAGCCATTTCGGCGTGCCGCAGATCGTCATCTACCTGTTCGTGGTGTGGGGGCTGCTGATTGCCGGCACGGCGGTGCTGACGCACTACCTGCCCAAGCATGTGCCGCCCGATTCTGGCGACGGAGGCGGCTAATGCTGTCGGCCGATTTCGTCATCATCTCGGCCGTGGTCTATGTCGGCCTGCTGTTCGTGCTGGCTTATTTCGGCGACCGGCGGGCCAGACAGAGCAAGACCTCATTCCTGCATTCGCCGGCGGTCTACACGCTGTCGATTTCGGTCTATTGCACGAGCTGGACGTTTTACGGTGCTGTAGGCAATGCGGCGCGGAGCGGGCTGGAATTCCTGACGATTTATCTCGGACCCACTATTGTGTTCGTGGGCTGGTGGTTCGTGCTGCGCAAGCTGGTGCGGATCGGGCGGACCCAGGCCATCACCTCGATCGCCGACTTATTGTCCTCGCGCTACGGCAAGTCCAACCGGCTGGCGGTGTTAATCACATTGATCGCGGTGATCGGCATCACGCCCTATATCGCGTTGCAGCTGAAGGCGATCACGTCGTCCATTCAGGCGGTCGCGGCATCGTCCGAGGGTGCGCGCGGGAGCCTGGCCGGGGTCGATGACGGGGCGCTGGCCTTCGGCATCGCGGCGGGCATGGCGCTGTTCACCATTCTGTTCGGCACCCGCAATGTCGACGCCAAGGAGCAGCATCACGGCGTTGTCGCGGCCATCGCTTTCGAAGCCGTGGTCAAGCTGACGGCGCTGCTGGCGGTCGGGGTGTTCGTGACATTCGGGCTCGGTGGCGGGTTTGACGCAATTTACAGCCGGGCGGCAGCGGCGGGCATCGAGATTTACTCCGACGACACGTTCGGCTCACGCTTTCTGGCCATGACAATCCTGTCCGCTGCCGCCATCATCTGCCTGCCACGGCAATTCCAGATTACTGTGGTCGAGAACTCCAACGAGAACCATCTGCGCACCGCCGGCTGGGCTTTTCCGGCCTATCTGCTGCTGATGAGCATTTTCACCATGCCCATTGCGCTTTATGGGCTGACCAACATGCCGGCCGGCGCCAATCCAGACATGTTCGTGCTGACGCTGCCGCTGGCGGCGGGGCAGTCCGGGCTGGCGCTGCTGGCGTTTATCGGCGGGTTTTCGTCGGCCACCTCGATGATCATCGTCGCCTCGATTGCACTGTCGATCATGGTCTCCAACCACATCATCATGCCCATCGTGCTGCGCAGTTCCAGCGGCATCGGGCAGGGGGATGGGCGTGGGGTGACGCGGCTGCTGCTGATCAGCCGGCGCATTTCCATCGCGCTGATCCTGACGCTGGGATTTTTGTATTTCTCGTTGACCGGGGACAGCGATGCGCTGGCGCCGATCGGGCTGATTTCGTTCGCAGGGGTGGCGCAGTTCCTGCCGGCGATCCTGGCGGGGCTCTATTGGCGGGAGGCCTCGCTCAAGGGCGCGGCGAGCGGCGTGTTCATTGGTTTTGTGGTCTGGGCCTGGACCATGTTCCTGCCCAGCTTCGAGACGGTCAGCCCAGTGGTGGCACGACTGATGGTGGAAGGCCCATGGGGCGTCGGCTTCCTGAGGCCCGAGCATCTGTTCGGGCTCGATGGGCTCGATCCGCTGGTGCATTCGGTGTTCTGGAGCCTGTTTCTCAACGTCTTCATGCTGGTTGTGGTGTCGTTGTTCACCACCCAATCGGCGCTGGAGCGTATTCAGGCGACCGTGTTTGTGGACATCTTCCGCCGGGGCGCGGTGCCGCAGGGCAACTTCATCCGTGGCTCGGCGACGGCGAACGATTTGTACTTCGTCGCTGAGCGCGTGTTGGGGGAACGGCGCGCGGCTGCCTTGTTTGAGACGGCGGCACGCGAAAGCGGGGTGGAGCCGGCGCAGCTCGACCCGTCGCCGGAATTCATCGGACGGCTGGAGCGCGAATTGGCCGGCTCGATTGGTGCGGCTTCGGCCCATGTGATGCTGTCCAAGGTGGTTTCGGGCAGCGACGTGTCGCTGGAGGAGGTCATGCAGATGGCCGACGAGACGCAGCAGGTGATCCAGTATTCCCAGCAATTGGAGCTGACGTCGGCCGAACTACGCTCGACGGCGCAGAAGCTGGAGGATGCCAATGCGCAATTGCGCGAACTCGATGGACAGAAGGATGATTTCCTCAGTCAGGTGAGCCACGAGGTACGCACGCCGATGACGTCGATCCGCTCGTTCTCGGAGATATTGCTGGAGCCGGGCGAGTTGGACGACGGCCAGCGGCAGCGGTTCGTGTCAACCATTCATCAGGAGAGTTTGCGGCTGACCAAGCTGCTGGACGAAATCCTGGATCTGAGCGCGCTGGAGCGGGGGGAGCGGGCGTGGGAGAACCGGCCAACCGACGCCGAGGCGGCGCTGGAGCGGGCGCTGAGCGTGTGTGATGCGCTGCTGCGGCAACGCGGGATGAGCGTCGAGCTTGGGCCGCGCACGCGCACCGCCATGGTGGATGGCGACCCGGATCGGCTGTGCCAGGTGTTCATCAACCTGATTTCCAATGCGGTGAAATACAACGACGCCGAGCAGCCGGTGATGCGGGTCAGCTCGCTGGTGCGTTCGGGACATTATGTGGTCGATATCGCCGATAATGGCGGGGGCATCGCCAAGGGCGAGCGCAAACTGATCTTCCGGAAATTCTCGCGCGGGCGCCGCAGCGGCACCGATCAGAGCGGGGCGGGGCTCGGGCTCACCATTAGCCGGCAGATTGTTGCGCGGATGAACGGTACGCTGGAACTGGCGCCCAGCGCATTGCCGGGCGCGTGTTTCAGGGTGCGGTTGCCGCTAATCTAATGGCCCCCGCCACCGCCTGCCGCCTTGCCGGGTTTTTTCATCAGCAAGGCGAAGACGGCGAGGCCGGCGAAGGCCACGGTCAGGATCAGCAGCACGTCGATCATCGACAGGATCGTGGCCTGCTGGCGCACGATGTTGGAAAGTTGGCGCGTCGCGGCTTCCAGTCCGTTCAAGCCGTTGGCGGTGTTGTTGCGCACCATCTGGTCCATTTGCGCGACAGCGGCGGGGTTGGACCAGGTGATATGCTCGGCCAGCACCTCGTAATGCGTCGCTGTACGGTTGACGAGGATCGTGTTGATCAGCGCCAGGCCAACCGCGCCGCCGAGATTGCGGGTGAGGTTGAAGAGGCCCGAACCGCCCTTGAGCCGTTCCGGCGCCAGCGTGCCCAGGGCCAGGTTGTTGATCGGCACCATGCACAGCATCATCGAGACGCCGCGGAAAATCTGCGGGATCAGGAGTTCGTTAAAGCTCCAGTCGGCGGTGAGCTGGCTCATCGACCAGGTGCCGGCGGCAAAGCCCAGGAAGCCGATCATCATCATGACGCGCAGGTCCATCTTGCTCGACAAAAAGCCGGCAAATGGCGCGGTGAGGAACATGCAGAGGCCGGAGATGAACAGCGTTTCGCCGATCATCATCGAGTCATAACCGCGGATGCGCCCGAGATAGAGTGGGTAGAGATAGGTCAGGCCATAGAGCCCGATGCCCAGGACGAAGGAAAACACCGAGCCGAAGGCGAAATTGACGTTGCTGAAGGCGCGGAGATCGACGATGGGGAACTCGACCTTGAAGGCGCGCCAGAAGAACACGACGCCGCCGACAACCATGGCGATGAACACCATGAGGATGGTCTGGTCGTTCAGCCAGTCATGAGCGGCGCCTTCCTCCAGCACGTATTCCATGCCGCCCAGGAACGTGCCCATTGCGAGCAGGCCCCACCAGTCGAACTTGGCCATCAGGCCCTTTTCCGGCTTGTCGAAATCGATCAGCAGCCAGGCGGCCGTGGCGACGAGAATGCCGGGGATGACGTTGATGAGGAACAGCCAATGCCAGGAGAGGGCGCTGGTCAGGTAGCCGCCAACGGTTGGCCCGATAGTCGGCGCCAGCGTGGCGACAAGGCCGATGATGGGGGAGACGATGGCGCGCCGGGAGGGCGGAAAAATCGTGAAGGCAGCGGCGAAGACGGACGGGATCATGCCGCCGCCGATAAAGCCCTGTAGCGCACGATAGACGATCATCTGGTCGATATTGGTGGCGGTGGCGCAGAGCGCGCTGGCGATGGTGAAGCCGGCGGCTGAAATGGTGAACAGCACGCGGGTCGACATGATGCGGCCCAGCGTGCCGGACAGCGGGATCATGATGACTTCGGCAATCAGGTAGGAGGTCTGCACCCAGCCGATTTCGTCCGAGCCGGCGCTGAGGCCGGCCTGGATTTCCGCGAGCGAGGCCGAGACCACCTGGATATCGAGGATGGCCATGAACATGCCGAACACCATCGCCACGAAGGCGAAGATGCGGCGTGCGGGCATGGCATCCTTATCGGCGCTGACCGCCGCGACGTCGACTATTGCGTTTGCCATCGGAGCGCTCCCTCATGCCAACGTCAGTTCGCCGACGCCGGAATGGTGCGGGTATCGGCCTCGATGGTGACGCTGAGGCCGGCGCGCAGCTTGCCGGTGCCCAGCGAATCGGCGGGCAGGGCGATGCGCACTGGGACGCGTTGCACCACCTTGGTGAAGTTGCCGGTGGCGTTTTCGGCCGGCAGCAGGGAGAACACCGAGCCGGAGGCGGGAGCCAGCGATTCGACTGTGCCATGGATCGGCTCGGCACCGATGGCGTCGACGGTGATGGTCACCTCTTCGCCGGGAACCAGATTGGCGAGCTGGGTTTCCTTGAAATTGGCTTCCACATACAGCGCATTGACCGGGACCACGGCGGCAAGCCGCGCGCCGGGGCCGACCAGGTCGCCGGTCTGCACCGCCATATTGCCGACGATGCCGTCATAGGGGGCGCGCAGCACGGTGAAACCCATGTCGCGTTCGGCCTTTTGCAGCGCCAGTTCCTGCGACTTGATGGCGCCAGCGGCTTCCGCCCGCTGAGCCTGCAACACGCCGATATTGGCCTGTGCGGCGGTGATCTGCGCGTTGCCAGCCGCCAGATTGGCATTGGCTTGGTCGAGCGCGGCCGTAGCCTTGTCGAGATCGGCCTGCGAGACGACGGCGCGGGCCGTCAGCTCGGTGGAGCGATCGAAGGCCAATTGGGCATTGCGCTGGGCAGCCTGGAGCGCGGTCTTCTGCGCCTCGGCCTGGGTAACGGCAGCGCCAGCGCCGGTGATCTGGGCGTCGATACGGGCCAGCGTCAGGTGCTGGGTGTCGATGGTCGCCTGGACCTGGTCGCGGGCGATGCGATAATCGCCGTCGTCCAGCGTCACCAGTGCATCGCCGGCCTTGACCGATTGGTTGGCAACCACATTGACCTGGGTCACATAACCGGTGACCTTGGGCGAAATGGTGGTGATATCGCCAACGACATAAGCGTCGTCGGTGGAGACCATGAAGCGGCCGGTCGTGTAATAATTGTTGCCGAACCAACCAGCGCCGGCGAGCGCCAGCAGGGCGATCACCGAGACGACGATCCGGCGGCGGCTGCCGCCTTTTACCTTGACGGGTGCAGCAAGGGCGGGCGCTGCTTCCTGCGTCGGAGCCATTTCGGGGGTCTCGGGCGCTACATCTGGCGCCTCAAGGGGAGCGGGCGCGGCTGCGGTCTGGGACCGGCGGGCAGCAGGCAAGCGGCGGACTTTATCGTTATCGTTGGCCATAGCGGAGCACCACAGAGCTTGAATTCATTAAACCGAACTGTTCGGTTCGATTGACATAGACCTCTCCATATTCCATATCAACATAAATCGAACCGCTCGGTTCGAAGGCCAACCATGCAAGGAGTGCATAGTGAACGACTCACAAAATGACGCCCCTCTTGCTCCCGCAATCCAGCGCGGCCGCGCGGCGGCAGGGCAGGACCCCGCCAAGCGCGACCAGATTCTCGACGGCGCCAAGAACTGCTTTCTCAAGCTGGGCTTCGAGGCCGCCAGCATGAACGAGATCACCGCCGAGGCCGGCGTCTCCAAGGGCACGATCTACGTCTACTTCCAGAACAAGGAAGAACTGTTCGGCAGCCTGATCGAGCGCGAACGCACGGCCATGCTGACTTTCGCCGAACATGAGCTCAACGAAGCCCAATCCACCGCCGAGGCCTTGCAGCGCTTTGGTGTTGCCACCACCACCAAGATGACCTCCGACGTGGTGATCCGGGCGCAGCGCATGGTGCTGGCCGTAACCGAACGCATGCCGGACTTGGCCACGCGGTTCTTCGGTCCCGATCCATTTTCGGCCATTGTCGTGCTCAAGACGTTCCTCGACGCCAAGGTCGCATCGGGCGAACTGCGCATCGAAGATACCGAGCTGGCAGCGCGGCAGTTTATCGAGCTGTCGATGGCCTCCTCGTTCAAGCGGCGCCTGTTCGGCAATCTGCGGCAGGAAATGCCCGCCGAAGAAATCAGCCGCGTGGTCGCCAGCGGCGTGGCCATGTTCCTGAAGTTTTACGCAGCCTGACGGCAGAAGCGGTTCGCAGGAGCGATTGACAAGCCACAGGCACTTGAGCGCCATGGCGAACATTGGCCGCATAGAAAAACGGGCGAATAAAGCTCCGATCACTGGACAGGTCTTCGCGACCTCGGCGGTGGAGGTCACGGTCGATATCACCAAGGCGCGCAATGAGTTAGGCTATGAGCCGGTAATGTCTCGGGAAGCGGGTCTTGCCGAACTCACGGCCCTACGGCCGGATTGAACGTGGGGGCAAAGCCACGCTAATTTTCGCTTTGTCCCCAATTCCGGAAAATTGGGGTTGCCTCAAAACTCCTCTTTCCGTATGTCTCCGCGCAGTCGGGGCGTAGCGCAGCCTGGTAGCGCATTTGTCTGGGGGACAAAGGGTCGTCGGTTCAAATCCGGCCGCTCCGACCAATTCCCACTCATCGTAGATGACATTGATGTCGCATGGCATATCCCCAGCCATTCGGGATATCGTCATGCACGAAGCTTGAGGGCACAATCCGGATGCCGTTGCATTGAGCATTCCCGGCCTCATCGGCGCATTGCAGTTGTGGTCGGAAACGGCTGCCGGTACGGCGCAGCTGATCAATCATTCTGAAAATCACACCTTTCGCATCGATGCGCCGTTTGGCGAGAGCTATTGCCTGCGCGTGCATCGGCCCGGCTATCAGTCGCGCGCTTCGGTCGAGAGCGAGCTGGCCTGGCTGATGGCGCTGCGGCGCGATACCCGGCTGCCGGTGCCCAAACCCATCAGGGGCCGCAATGGCCAAATCCTGCAATCCTTCGATCAGCCGGGGCATGAGCCGCGGCTGGCGGTGCTGTTCGCCTATGCGCCGGGGCAGGAGCCATCGCCGACCAGCAATCTGGGCGAGCTGTTCGTCACGCTGGGTGGGTTTGCCGCGCAGATGCACCAGCACGTCATCGATTGGCGCCGGCCGGCGGGTTTCACGCGGCAGGTCTGGAGCGCCGAGCGGATTCTGGATGCCGATGGTCTGTGGGGCGATTGGCGCGCTGCGCGGGAGATCACGCCCTTCATCAGGGCGACCCTCGACCGGCTGGATGGACTGCTGCGTCGGCAACTGGCCGAGTACGGCACCGCGCCCGATCGGTTCGGGTTGATCCATGCCGATATGCGGCTGGGCAACCTGTTGGTCGATGGCGACGACGTCACCCTGATCGATTTCGACGATTGCGGGTTTTGCTGGTTCGCCTACGACTTTGCCGCTGCCATTTCCTTCCACGAGACCCATCTGGCCATCCCGGCGCTGAAGGCGGCGTGGCTGGAGGGTTACACAGCCGTCCGGTCGCTTTCGGCTGCCGATCTGGCGGCGATGGATACGATGGTGATGCTGCGCCGCATGGCGCTGCTGGCCTGGATCAGCTCGCATGGCGAAACCAGCCTGGCCCAGACCCATGCGCCGGGTTTTGCCGCTGGGACCGCTCGGCTGGCGGAGCGCTATATGGAAACCGCGCAACTGCTCAGATGAGCATGGCGTCCCGCGGGATCGGGTCGCGCTTGCCGTGATTGATGGCGCTGGCCACACCCCAGATCAGGCCGACCAGCAGGAAGTAATGCCGCCAGTGATCGCTGTCGATGATGGCCGATTCCCCAACCAGCATTGTGTAGGTCGCGACCAGGGGAATCATCATCAGGCGGTAGGGGGAGGGCTTGGTCAGGCTGGCTATGCCGCGCCACAGCGTCAGGATCACCAGGAGATAGTAGACGGCGCCGCCGCCCCAGCCATAGGCGTGCAGCACGTTGACATAGACATTGTGCGGCAGTTCGCTGACCCGCATGAAGCTGAATTCGCGCGGGCCGATCCCCAGCGGATGGGCGATCGCCAGCTCCCAGGCATAGCCCTGGCGGCCGAACCGGCCGGTTTCCCCGCTGTCATAGTTCTGGCTCGCCGCGCGTGTCTCGAACAGCCTGTTGACCGAGGGAATGCTGAGCAGCCCGCCGAGCGCCACAACCAGCATGCCGACGCCCACCAGCGACAGGATCATGATGCGCACTTTTTCGTGCGCCCGCGCCTCCAGCCAGAAGCACAGCACGAGCACGATGATCGACGAAAACGCGAAGTGCCCCCAGGCCGCGCGCGAAAAACTGGCGAACACGCCGATGAACAGCACCATATAGACCGCACCGGCCCAGAACGCCTTGCGGGTCGTACCCAGGAGGACACGCTGCAGGGCATACATTGCCGGCAGGATCAGGAACGGCCCGAACACATTGGGGTCGTTGAACATGGCCTTGGCGCGGCCATAGAGCAGGAACGTATCGGCCGACGGCATCAAACCCAGATAGGCGAGGGTGCCGATCACGGCGCTGATCAGGGCGGCGGCCGTATAGGCGTTCATCACCAGCCGCATGCGCCGCTCTGTCTGCTCGGCCACGTAGTTGGCCACGAAATAGCTGGTGAGCAGCATGAAGGCAGTGACGCTGACGAAGATGATCTCGTCCGTGATCGACAGTACCCGCGCCTGGAACGCCGAGATCAACGCAAAGGGAATGAAGGCGACGAACATGGCCAGCAGCCCCAGAGTGGAGCGATAAACGCCCATGCCGGCCATGAAGGCGAACGGCAGGACCAGGAGGAAACTGACCTCGTAGGGCGACGGCTCGACGAACACCAGGCAACCGGTGAAAATCCAGAATCCAACCAGGAAATCGAACAGCACCTGCACCTTGCTGCGCAGATAAGCGCGGCCGAGTCGCTTGGAGGCGGCCTTGAAGCTATCGGAGCCGATGGTGCCCGCGAGGCTCAATAGGCGTTCTCGTTCTTGGAGACGAGCGATACCGGGGTCATGGCCACGATGTAGAGATCGAGCAGAATCGACCAGTGCTCGATGTAATAGAGGTCGTGGTTCACGCGCTGCATGATCTTGTCGATTGTGTCGGTCTCGCCGCGCCAGCCGTTGACCTGGGCCCAGCCGGTCATGCCGGGCTTGACGCGATGGCGCGCGAAATAGCCCTCGACAGCTTCGTAATAGAGCTTGTTGTCGGCCTTTGCCTGGAGCGCATGGGGGCGGGGGCCGACGATGGACAGCTCGCCCTTGAGCACGTTGAGCAGCTGCGGCAGCTCGTCGATCGAGGTCTTGCGGATAAAGCGACCCACCCGAGTGACGCGGGGATCGCCCTTGGTAACGAGCTTTGTGGCGCCGGCATCCAGCATGTCGGTGCGCATCGAGCGGAATTTGTAGATCTTGATTAGCTCGTTATTGAAGCCGTGCCGGTTCTGCATGAAGAACACGGGGCCTTTGCTCTCCAGCTTGATGGCGATGGCGGTCGCCAGCATGATCGGCGAAAACACGACCAGCGCGGTCAGCGCCACGATCTTGTCGAACACCCATTTGAAGATCAGGTTCCAGTCCGAAATCGGCCGGTCGGCCATGTCGAACACGGCAATGTCGCCGACATAGGAATAGGCCTTGTTGGTGAACTTGAGCTTGCTCATGTGGGCCGAGAGCCGAATATCGACCGGCAGCACCCAGAGCTGGGTCAGCATTTCCAGCACGCGCTTTTCTGCCGAAAGCGGCATGGAGACGATCACCAGGTCGACCGGCGAGCGGCGCGCAAACTCGATGAGATCGGCGACTTTACCCAGCTTGGGGCAACCGGCGACGGTTTCGGGCGAGCGGTCGTCGACGCGATCATCGAACAGGCCAAGCAGCCCGATATCGTTGGAGGCGCCCTTGTCGATCTGCTGAATCAGGGTTTCGGCGTCGTGGCCGCCGCCGACGATCACGGTGCGGCGCTTCAAGCGGCCCATCTTGGTCCAGTGCCAGACCAGCGCCCGTAGGGCCAGCCGATAGGACACCAGCCCCACTGCGCCGCCCACGTACCAGCTCAGCAGCCAGACGCGGGACACCATGTCCGACGCCTTGAGGAAGAACACGGTGATGGACAGCACCAGCATGACCAGCGTCCAGCCGATCAGCACCCGGCTGAGCTGGCTGAGCAGGGTGCGATAGGCGGTGATGCGATGGGTTCGCGCACCGTTGAACAGCACATTGGCCAGCAGGCACGAGGCCAGGATCACCGGGACATAAAAGGAGGGCTCGCCCAGTTGCACATAGACTTCGTAGATGCCGTAGCCCAGCAGCGCCAAGAGCACGGCCTCGGCAGCCTGTGCGATGCCGACGATCACCGCGCCCGAATAGCCGCGCTCCATGGGGGCGGCGATGATGGCTTCGGCCTGAGGCGACAGTGTGCGGCCGGCGGGACCGGCCTCGGATTGCTTGGAGACGTGCTCCAGCACAGCCTGTTTAGGGTCTACGCGATACATTTGACGCCACCGGTACTCGTACTCGGCGCCATCATCGGCGCAAGGAGTGAAGACTCGGTGAAATTGGCCGTGAGGATTAGGTCGAGAGGCTGGCGTAGAGCGCCGCGATATCGCCCGCCATCCGCTCCAGCGAGAAGGCCTCGGCAATGTGCGCCAGCCGGGTTTTCATCTCGATATGGGCGCCTCTCGGATCGTCGAGGACGCCCTGCATGGCCTCGCGCAGGGCAAGGGGATCGCCAGCGGCAATCAGGCTGGCCGCCGTAGGCCCGAAAATCTCGGGAATGCCGCCCACCTTGGTGGCGATCACCGGCAGTTGAGCGGCTGCGGCCTCCAACACCACATAGGGCAGGGACTCGGCCAGCGACGGCACCACGGCGCAGCGCCCGCGTGCGAACATCGCCCGCGCCGGTTGGGCTCCTGCCAGTTCCACCCGGTCTTGCATTTTGAGCTTGGCGATCTGTGTCGCCAGTGCGGCACGGGCCGGGCCATCGCCCGCCATGACCAGTGTGGCTGGCGTCCCATCGGAGCGCCGCACCTCGGCCAGTGCGTCAATCAGCACGTGAATGCCCTTGAGATCGCGCAATTCGCCGACGAAGACGAAATCCGCTGCGTCGTCATTAGCAGGCACCGGGACGAATTCGTCCTGGTTCAGGCCGTTATGGATTACCGGGCTGGGACAGCTCGGCTCTTCGATCACCGCGCTATAGGTTCGTTTGGCGAAAGCGCTTTCGAAGATGATCGCCGCCGTCTGCGCCATCAGCTTGCGCTCGAGCAGGTGGAAAACCTGGCCGGAGCGAGAGCTGGCGGAGAAGTGCAGCACGCCGCCGTGGGGGGTGTAGATCGCGATCGGCTTGCGTTTGCCGATCTTGGCCAGCCGCGCGTAAAAACCGCCCTTGGCGCCGTGGCCATGCAGCACGTCGATATTCAGTTTGTTGACCAGCCGGCGCACAGCCAGCGGCGTCACCAGGTCGCCGCGGCCCAGCACATGCGGCATGGCGAAGCGGTGAATGCCCAGGCTGGCAAAGGGCTCAAGCGCCGCCAGCCGGGTTTCGGTCTGCGCGTCATTGGCGAGGCTATCGACGACGATGCCGATTTCGTGGCCGTCGGCCGCGAGCGACCGCGTCAGGTCGGCGACATGGCGGAACAGCCCGCCCACCGGAGCGCGCATGACTTGCAGGATGCGCAGTTTGCGCGCTGTTGCCACCGGCTAGAACCAGCGTTCGTTCACGACGATGGTATCGCCGGGATAGATGGGGAAATCGAGGTCGACGGCACCCTTGACCATCTCGTTGCCCTGGCGACGATAGACCACGGCGCGGTTGCGATCGGCGGTATCCGAGAAGCCGCCAGCCGTACTGATCGCGGCCCGGACGGTCATGCCATAGACATAGGGGAACTGGCCGGCATTGGTGACTTCGCCCTGGATGAAGAAGGGGCGGTATTCCGCCACTTCCACCGCCACATTGGGGTTGCGCATATAGCCGTTGGACAGCGCTGCCGCGAGACGCGCGGCGGCCACTTTGGTGGTCTGTCCGCGCACTGGCACCGTGCCCACCAGTGGAAAGGCGATCGAGCCACTATCATCCACGCGGTAGGTTTCGGTCAGGTCGGCATCGCCATAGACGGTCACCCGCACGGCGTCGCCAGTGTCGAGCTGGTACGGGCCTTTGGTGTCGACGAGGTACGTCGCCGGCACGGTGGCGCAGGATGCCAGCGGCAGCATCAATGCAATGGTGAGAACGGGCAGCCAGCGCATGAGAATCCAGCTCGGGTTTGATGGCCGGAGTGTCTGCTGGGATGGTTAAGATTTCCCTTAGAGCGGCAGCGTATTGTTGCGATCTGCAAATGCTTTAACGGATTGCTTACCACGATGGGGCGATAAATCCCCCCGAACACGCGAGGTAAGCAATGGCCTATGAATCGCAGGCTTTGCGCGATGCAAGAATAGATCTGGGCGCCGTACTCGGCGCGGTCGTCAAGCGTCTGCCACGCATCATCGTGGTGACCCTGCTATTGCTGGCCGCCACCTTCGCGCTGCTGATGCTGGTGCCGCGCATGTATGAGAGTTCGGCCGGCATCCTGGTCGAGCCGCGCAGCAACGTGTTCGACACGGCGGGGAATGGGCCTTCGGCTGCGGTCAGCGGCTTGGCAGCGGGCGTCGTCTCCAGCCAGATTGAGCTGATCAAGTCGCGCGAGACCCTGCTCAACGTCATCGACCAGCTCGACCTGCGCTCCGTCCCCGAGTTCAATGGCAGCGGCAGCGGGCCGTCGCCGCTGGGCATCATTTCGCAGTTTCTGGGCCGCAAGGCTGCGCCGGCCAATGTCGATGAAACCGTGCTCTCCAACCTGCTCGACCGCATGACGGTGATCCAGGAGCGCGATTCGGCCATCATCACTGTGCTGGTGCGTTCGGTCGATCCGGAACTCGCCGCCAAGATCGCCAATGCCGTCGCCAATGCCCACGTGGCGCGCCGCACCGACCTGTCGCTGTCCGACACTGTCGAGGCCTCCGGCTGGCTCGGCAATGAAATCGCCAAGCTACGCGTATCGGTCACCGATGCGGAAAACGCCGTCGCCAACTTCAAGGTGCAGAACGACCTGTTCGTTGGCGCCAACAATACCAGCCTCGCAGACCAGGACCTGTCCAGCGTCGCCACCCAGATCAGCGCCGCGCAGGAGCGCAAGAGCGCGGCCCTGTCGCGGGCCTCTTTGATCCGTGGTCTGCTGGAACGTGGGGCGCCGATCGACGGCATCGCCGATGTGCGCGCCTCCGCCGTCATCCAGCAATTGACCCAGGAAAAGGCCCGGCTGCAGGGTGAGCAGGCGCAGAAGGCCGCAACACTACTGCCTAATCATCCGACCATCCAGGCGCTGGTCGCCCAGATCAATGAGCTGAACAACCAGATCAATATCGAAGGCCGCCGCGTCGCCGAGGGACTGGAATCGGAAGCCGAAATCGAGGCCAATCTCGAAACCTCGCTGCGCACCGAGCTGACCCGCGCAAAGGGCTCGGCCTCGGCTGCCACTACCAACACCGTCACCCTGGACAGCCTGGAGCGCGAAGCCAAGGCGCAGCGCGACCTGCTGGCCAGCTATCTGCAGCGCTACAGCGAAGCCACGACGCGCACCGAGGCGCTACCTGACGTGCGTGTGGTCTCGCTTGCTGCCGCGTCGGTGAGCCCGGCCTCGCCCAAGACGCCGCTGATCCTGCTGGCGGTCGGCATTGTTGCCGCTGCCGCCCAGATTGGCCTTGTCATCCTGGGTGAGCTGATGTCCGGCCGGGCCATCGTCGAAGGTCGCCGCGCTGCCTACGAAGACGACCACGAGCCGCGGCCACAGGACGAGCTTGAGACGGTCCCATTCATGGAGACCGAGCTTGAGGCCGACCAGCAGTGGACGGAAGCGCCTGGGCTCGACGCCGAGATCACCACGCTGGACGATGCCGAGCCGGAAGTTGCGGCCTTCGAGGCACCACCTGCATTCGAAACGCCAGAGGAACTTGTTGCTGCGGTAGCCGTGACAGTCCCCCTCGCCGAGCCAGCTGCGCCGCTATTCGCCAGCGAACACGATGTCGACCAGGCCGACCGCGCCCGCTTCATCAAGGCAGTGCTGGCCGAGCCAGAGCCTGAGCCGCAACTGACCGAGGATGAGCAGCATGAGGTCGAACGCGCCATCGCGCCACCGGCAGCGCCTGTGCTGCCCGCGCCGCCAGTCCGGACGCGGTCTGAAACTGCGTTGCCGCCGGCTCCCGTTGCGCAGCGGCCGCAATCGGCCCATACGGCCTTTGCCGACTTGTCCGCCGATCTAGCGCTTGGCCGCACCAGGCTGGTGCTGCTCGCCGGGCACCGTTCCAATGTGGAATGCGAAACACTAGCCGAGGCGCTGGTGGCTGATGCGCTCGACAAGGGGCTGAGCGTTGCCCTGGTCGATGCCGGCAGCGCCCGCCGCTCCGACGATGCCGGACTATCCGACCTCAGCACGGATGAAGCCAGCTTCGGTGATGTCGTGCACAAGTCCAGCGACAACAGCTTTGCCGAAGTGCCATGGGGGCAGGGCGCGACCATCGACCGCCGCTCGCCCAAGCCGCTGACGCTGATCGAAGCGCTGGGCGATATCTATGAAGTCGTGGTGCTGATGACCGGCCGGGTCGGCATGACCTCGACACTCCCCCTGTTCGCCGACCTCGAAGGGCGACTAGTGCTGGTCGCCAGCGATGACGCTACCGACGTCGAGGACCTGCGCCAGCAATTGGCCGATGCCGGCTTTGGCCGCGCCGATATCGTCACCACGCCCGAATTGGTCGCGGCATAATTCAGTCGGGGGTCCCCGCGTGCCGTCTCTGAAATACGCCGCCATCGGCGCCATGTTCGAAGCGCTGTGGCTGTCCCGCCTGCCGGGGCTGATCCGGTCGCTTTCCTCGTCGCGCGGCGTCATTTTCACACTGCACCGCGTGCTGCCCGATGCGCCGGCGGAGTTCTCGCCGAATGCCATCCTGCAGGTGCGGCCTGACTTTCTGGAATACTGTATCGAGCGCGTTCGGGCGCTCGATATCGACATCGTCAGCATGGACGAAGCGGTCATCCGCGTGGCTTCGACCGACGACCACGAGCGACCCTTCGTCGTCCTCACCTTCGACGACGCCTACAAGGATAACCTGCAATACGCGCTGCCGGTGCTGCGGCGGCAGGATTGCCCGTTCACGCTCTATGTGCCCACCGCCCTGGTCGATGGAACCGGGGAAGTCTGGTGGCAGGCGATCGAGGATATTATTGCCCGGCACGACGCCGTCACCATCGAAGCCAAACGCCTCGACACCAGCACCTTGGCGCTGAAACAAGCGGCCTATGATGTGCTCTACTGGCGAATGCGCAAAATGCCCGAAGCAGATCGCGTCGTTTTGATGCGCGGCTTTGCGGCGGCTCACGGCTATGACCTCGACCAGCAATGTCTCGACCTCATCATGGACTGGCACGAGTTGCGGCAGTTCGCCGACGAACCGCTCTGCACCATCGGCGCGCATACCGTGCATCACTATGAATTGGCCAAGCTGCCGATCGAGCAGGCACGCAGCGAAATGGCGCAGTCGGCCGACATCCTGCAGGCAAAGTTCGGTCACCGACCGGCGCACATCTCCTATCCCATCGGCGGCCCGGCCTCAGCTGGCCCGCGCGAATTCGAGCTGGCGCGCGAACTGGGCTTCCGCACCGGCGTCACCACGCGGCCGGGCGGCATCTATGTGCGCCACAGCCAAACGCCGCAGGCGCTGCCGCGGGTGTCGCTCAACGGATTGTTTCAGAAAAACCGCTATGTCGATGTTTTTGCGACGGGAACCATCTTCAGTATCATGGGCCGCATCACCGGCTAAACGACGGGCGCATCATCCTTGGCCATCCAGCGGATGAGGGCCATGGCCGGAAAAATCCAGCCCATGCCGGCGACGCAGAAGAACGGGATGAGCACGAACCACGGCATGCCCTGGAGAAGTTCCAGGTAGATCGTCGTGCCCACGACTAGCCACGCTGCGATCGAGCCGAGGATCAGCAGCACTCCCAGAAATTTGCGTTTGCGCTGCGTCATCATGCGTCATCGCGGCTATTGCGGTTCATAATTGGCGGGCATACCACTGCGCCCCGTCGACCGATACCGGGATAATGCTGTGACGACCGCCCATGATGCCGCACTGAGCCTGACCTTGCCTGCCGCCGATCGACTGCGCCCGGTGCGCATCTGGCTCTATGCCGTGGCGGCGGCGGTGCTGTTCATGGTCGTGGTTGGCGGCATCACGCGGCTGACTGAATCGGGACTTTCCATCACCAGCTGGCAGCCGATTTCCGGCACCATCCCGCCGTTGAGCGATGCCGCCTGGCAGGCCGAATTCGACGCCTATAAGCAAATCCCGCAATATCAGGTCAACAATATCGACATGACCATGGATGGCTTCAAAGCCATCTTCTTCTGGGAATATCTGCATCGCCTGATCGGCCGCTTGCTGGGCGTGATCTTCCTCGTGCCGTTCTTGGTGTTCCTGGTGCAACGTCGCATTCCGCGTACGCTGGCCTGGCCGCTGGCCGGCTTGTTCGTGCTGGGCGGCTTCCAGGGCGTGCTGGGTTGGTGGATGGTCTCTTCCGGCCTGTCCGAGCTCACCTCGGTGTCGCAATACCGGTTGGCCGCGCATCTGACCGCCGCCGCGCTGCTGTTCATCGCCCTGGTCTACGTGCCGCGCTCGCTGGAGCCGGGCAGGGCGCCCGGCAAGGTCACCGCCACCAATATCTGGACAGGCGTGATCCTGCTCGTGCTCATCCTCATCCAGATCGCCGCCGGCGCCTTCGTTGCCGGGCTCGATGCCGGCATGGGCTACAACACCTGGCCGCTGATGGATGGCGCGATCATCCCCAATGGCCTGGGCATAATGCAGCCGTTCTGGCGCAATCTGTTCGAGAATGCGCTGACCGTGCAGTTCGTCCACCGCTGCATCGCCTATGTCATCGTGCTGTATCTGGCCTTCGCCATCTGGCGCCAGTCACGCAATGGCGGCTTTGCCGGCGTCAACGGCTGGCTGCCCCGCATCGCCGCCTTCGTCGTGCTACAGGCCGCTCTCGGCATCGCCACGCTGCTGTTTTCGGTGCCCATCGGGCTCGCCGTCGGCCATCAGGCGCTGGCCTTCATGCTGGCGGGGCTCACTGTCGCCTATCTCGCGGATATGCGTCGCGCCTTACGGTAACATAATACCGTATCGATAAGGCATTGATTTTGTTGATCTTTATCAACCCCCTTGACGAGGTGCGACTCCCCCTCTAAACGGACCGCAACAAGCCGCCAATTCCTTCGAGAACGGGCCGGTAAGCTACGAAAATCTAGGGAATTTCACTCATGAGCACTTACACTGCCAAGCCGAGCGAGATCGACAAGAAGTGGATCCTGATCGACGCTGAAGGCCTTGTGGTCGGTCGCGTCGCTTCGATCATCGCTTCGCGTCTCCGCGGCAAGCATCTGCCGACCTTCACCCCGCACATGGACATGGGCGACAACATCGTTGTCATCAATGCCGGCAAGGTGAAGTTCACTGGTCGCAAGCTCGACCAGCACAAGTTCTATTGGCACACCGGCTTCCCCGGCGGCATCAAGGACCGGACTGCCCGCGAGATCCTCGAAGGCCGTTTCCCTGAGCGCGTTCTGGAAAACGCCGTGCGTCGCATGATGCCTGGTGGCCCGCTGACCCGCGCCCAGCTCAAGAACCTCAAGGTCTACGCCAATGGCGAGCATCCTCATGAGGCTCAGCAGCCCAAGAAGCTCGACGTGGCTGCGATGAACTCCAAGAACGTGAGGGTGAAGTAACATGGCTGAGACCATCAATTCTCTCGAAGACCTCGGGACCTCGACCGTCGCTCCGGCCGTCAACCTGGCTCCTGTGCACGTTCAGAAGCTCGACGCCCAGGGCCGCGCCTATGCCACCGGCAAGCGCAAGAACGCCGTCGCTCGCGTCTGGATCAAGCCAGGCAAGGGTTTGGTCGTGATCAATGGCCGCGAATTCGCGACCTATTTCGCCCGTCCGGTGCTGCAGCTGATCGTCAAGCAGCCGATCGTCGCCACCGAGCGCACTGACCAGTACGACGTCGTCGTCACCGTCGCCGGTGGTGGTCTGTCGGGCCAGGCCGGTGCCGTCCGTCACGGCATCTCCAAGGCGCTGAACTTCTTCGAGCCGGGCCTGCGCCCAGTGCTCAAGAAGGGTGGCTTCCTGACCCGCGACAGCCGCGTCGTGGAACGCAAGAAGTACGGCAAGGCCAAGGCCCGCAAGTCCTTCCAGTTCTCCAAGCGCTAAGCTTCGGAACATATTTTGCAAAGGGCCGGGAAACCGGCCCTTTTCTTTTGGGGGCTATTTGACCGGTACCCCCTCATCCGCCCTTCGGGCCCCTTCTCCCGCAAGGGGAGAAGGGGGGGTCGGTGGTTGGGATAAACTCGATGCCGGCCCTCGCCCCTTGCGGGAGAGGGACAGACTATTCTGCGTTCAGCAGAATAGTCAGGGTGAGGGGTTGTGATGCCGCAATTCATACCCAATCTGCGCTGAACCCCGCGACGAGCCCCGCCATGTTCAACCTCATCACCCGCTTCCACCTGCTGCAACTGCTTGTGCTCGGTGCCATCACCGGCGTGGCGGTGTTTCGCGTGCCGGCTGATTATGCCTTTCCGGCACACTGGGTGGCCAGCCAGGCCGATTGGCTTTGGCCCCGCAATGCAGCGCTGACCGTCGGCCCTGTCATTGCCGTCATCCTGCTGGGCGGGTTTGCGGTCCTCGGTGGTCTGCTGACCAAGAACCATCTGGCCAAGGTGCGCCATATATTTGAGCCGGCGCTGGCGCTGCTGCTCGGGGTCCTCGTGGCGGTGCAACTCGGCCTGCTGCTGAATGGTATCGGCTCGGACCTCGATCTGGTTCGCCTCACCGCCATTGCTCTTGGTCTGCTGCTGATCGGCCTTGGCATTGTCTTCGCCGAAGCGGAGCGCCACACCTATGCCGGCCTGCGACTGCCTTGGCCGATTGCCGGAGACAGTCAATGGCGCAAGGCGCACCGGGTGACCGGCGTGGCATTTGGCTTGGCCGGGGCAGGGCTGCTGGCGATGGCTTGGTTTGCCCCCGACCTGGGGCCTTTGGTGATCGCCTTTGCGCTGGCGCTGAGCGTGCCTCCATTGCTGGCGGCATGCGCCACCGTAATGTCCAGGTAAACCCGTCCGGCATGGCATTGCCGTGAAACCGGTTTCGCCAACAGGAATTTCCCCTGCGATTGCCGCAAACGGAAAACCATGCGCAGCATATTCCGAGGCGCGGGCATAGATTGTGACCAAGAATAGGGCGGGCCGCTTAATTGGTAGGCAGCTTTGCCTCGCCAACTTGCAGGTCAACTATGTCACCCACTACACTATCCTCGGCCGCCCGGCCGAGCAGGGCCCCGAAGCCCTTTTACCGCAATTTCGGTTTCCAGGTCCTCGCCGCCATGGCGCTGGGCCTGATCCTTGGCTACATCGCCCGCACGATCGGTCCCGATGCGGCCGGCAATGCCAACTGGCTGACCCAGACGCTGTCCACCGTCGGCTCGATCTTCGTATCGCTGCTGCGCGCCTTGGTACCGGTGCTCATCTTCACCGCTATCGTCGCCTCCATCGCCAATCTGCGCGAACTCAACAACGCCGCCCGCCTGGTCTGGCAGACGCTGCTGTGGTTCGCCATCACCGCACTGATCGCCGTCGGCATCGGCATTGCGCTCGGCCTCATCATTCAGCCGGGACTGCACACCGGCGTGGCCGCAACCGCGGCGCATGCGCCATCGTCTTCCGGTTCCTGGCTCGATTTTCTCAAGGGTATCATTCCCTCCAACATCCTGGGCCTGACCGCATCCACCAAGGTCGCCGATAGCGGCGCAACCACCGCGCTGAACTTCAATGTGCTGCAGATCATCGTCATCTCGATCGTCGTCGGCATCGCGGCGCTGCGCGTCGGCCCCTCGGCCGATCCGTTCCTGGCGTTCAACCGCTCCTTCCTCAAGATCGTCCATAAGATCCTGTGGTGGGTGATCCGCCTGACCCCGATCGGCACGATCGGCCTGCTCGGCAATGCCGTCGCCGTCTACGGCTGGGATGCGCTGGCACAGCTCGGCTGGTTCTCGGCCGCCATCTATATCGGCCTCGCCATCGTGCTGTTCGCCGTCTACCCGATCGTGCTGGGCGCCAATGGGCTCAACCCCATTCGCTACTTCCAGGGCGTCTGGCCCGCCGTTCAGCTGGCCTTCGTCTCCCGCTCGTCCATCGGAACCCTGCCGCTGACCCAGCGCTTGACCGAAGAAAATCTCGGCGTGCCGCGTGAATATGCTGCGTTCGCCGTGCCACTCGGCGCCACCACCAAGATGGACGGTTGCGCCGCCATCTACCCGGCGATTGCTGCGATTTTCGTCGCCCAGTTCTATGGCGTGCCGCTCGGGCTGCAGGAATATCTGCTGATCGCGTTCGTCTCGGTTATCGGCTCGTCGGCGACTGCCGGCCTGACCGGCGCCACCGTGATGCTGACGCTGACGCTCTCCACATTGGGCCTGCCGCTGGAAGGCGTGGGCCTGCTACTGGCAGTCGATCCGATCCTCGATATGGGCCGCACCGCCGTCAACGTCGCCGGCCAGGCGCTAATCCCCACCATTGTCGCCAAGCGCGAGGGCATTCTGGATCAGGCTGCGTACGATCGTCACGAGAGCATCGACGCGCTCGATGACTCGGCTGAGGCCGTGCCTGCTCAATAGGGCGGGGGTTCACATCTCAATGAGAAGGGGAGGCGAAAGCCTCCCCTTTTTTTGTTTCGTGCCCTTGATGTCTCCCACCCACGGTTCTTCCCGCGGACTTGATCCGCGGGCCACTCTCAACACGGTAGGCGCGGCGAGAGGCCCGCGGATCAAGTCCGCGGGAAGGCCGGTGGGTGGGAGAGATTGCCTATGATTGGGAGAGATTTGACTGAAACTGTGGCGATCACCCAACCAGCTTCAGCGCGGGCTTTTTCTTCTTCGGCTTGATCGCGGCGTGCGGGGTGTAATTCGCCATGACCCGCTCTATGACCTTGATGGCCTTGGCGGTGCCGTCTTCGGCATGCAGCTTTTCCGCCAGCGCCGAGGCGTTCTTGCGATAGGTCTCGTTGGTGCTCAAATCAGCCAACGCGCCGGCCAGGATTTCCGGCGTCAGCTTGCGCAAGCGGACCGGCTTGGGTCCTGTGCCAAGCTCGAACACGCGGCGGCCCCAATACGGCTGGTCGACGGTCTGCGGCACGACGAAGGTCGGCCGGCCGAGATGCAGGCCCGCCGACGTCGTGCCGGCGCCACCGTGATGCACGACCGCTGACACATACTTGAACAGCTTGTCGTGCGGCGCCTTTTCGATGGCGAAGATGGTGTCGGGCAGGTCGCTCGGATTGATCCCGCCCCAGCCGCGTGCGACGACAGCGCGCCCGCCCCACAGTTTCACTGCGTCCTTGAGAATTTGCGTATTGCGCTCGGCCCCGAACGGCATCGAGCCGAAGCCGATATAGACCGGCGCCTCACCCTCGGACAGGAACTTCTGGAACTCGGCGGACGGCTGCCAGTTCGACTGGTCCTTCAGCGTCCAATAGCCCGAGACGATGGCACTCTTGGGCCAATCGCGCGGGCGCGGGGAGATTTCATCCGAATAGGCATAGAGCGTCGTCAGCGGCGTACCGTCGGTATTGCGGAAGAAGCCGCCCTTCTTGCGCGATTCCAGGCCCATCAATTCGCGACGCAGCTTGTTGCGCGGAAGGTTGTAATAGATCTGCTGCACCGTCATCGCCGTGTAGGTCAGGCGGTTGAAGGCCGGGCCGAAATCGGCGCCGTAATAGATGCAGAGCGGAAATTCGCTGGTCGAGTTGAGCGGCTGCAGCGCCACCATCAGCGCGGGAATATGCAGCGCCTCGGCGATATCGATGCCGAAACTGGTGTTCATGTTGAGAATCAGCGCGTCGGCGCCCTGGCACATGTTCCAGGCATGGCGGGCCGCCGTATCGACGATCTGCTGACCCTGCCGCAGCAGGGAAGGGCCGTTGATCAGCATCGACTGGCTCATCGCGTTTTCGAACCGCGACTGCATCAGGAAGGCCTGGATCGAGGGGCCGAGCGAGTGAAATTCAATGCCGTGGCTGGTGACCATGTCCTCGAATTCCTCGGAAGCGCCGAGAACCACCGAGTAGCCACGATCCTTGAGTGCCATGGCGAGAGCCAGATAGGGTTGAACGTCGCCCTGCGTGCCAATCGTGACCAGGGCAATGCGCTTTACCATTCAATCCTCACTTGACGCCATTCTGGACGAAGGTCGTAGCCCTCGTGACCATTTACAATGCCCCGCAGTGCATTTATGAACGGCTCTCTCGATAGCTGATTTCCTTACAAAAAACGTGTCCGAAGGGCAAGAGACATGCCGTCCCCATTCACTGTTGCTTTGGTTGGAGCCTCGCTCGCCGGCAATCGGATGGCCGCCGCTATCACCGCACTCGCGCGGGCGAACGCCCGCTAGCTCTTCCCGCGTGCCACACCGGCAGGGAAGAGCCGAACATGATTGTTCCGCTGCCACACGCAGCGTTTAACCCGTTCACAACCATAATTCCGCGATAATCGCGCACTCTTGTTCGGAGGCGCAGCGCAAAAGTCTCAAACCAGACAGCGCGTCGCGGCCCCATCGGGTCCGGGAAGGACCATCGAGGATTATCATGACCGACGATTTCCACCGCATCCGGCGTCTTCCCCCTTATGTGTTTTCCCATATCGATCCGCTCAAGGCCAAGGCGCGCGCTGAGGGCGTTGACGTCATCGACCTGGGCATGGGCAATCCGGATATGCCGACGCCAGCCCATATCGTGGAAAAGCTGCAGGAAACGGTCAAGGACCCGCGCACCCACCGCTATTCCAGCTCGCGCGGCATTCCCGGCCTGCGCAAGGCCCAGGCGAGCTATTACGGCCGCCGTTTTGGCGTGAAGCTGAACCCCGATACCCAGATCGTGGCGACGCTGGGCTCCAAGGAAGGCTTTGCCAATATGGCGTCGGCCATCACGGCGCCCGGCGATGTGGTGCTGGTTCCCAACCCGACTTACCCGATCCATGCCTTCGGCTTTATCATGGCCGGCGGCGTTGTGCGCTCGATGCCGGCCGATCCCAACGAAGACTTCATGCGGTCACTCGATCGCGCGGTGCGGCACTCGATTCCCAAGCCGATCGCGCTGGTGCTCAACTATCCAGCCAACCCGACCGCCTACACCGCCGACCTCGATTTTTACACCGAGGTGGTCAAGTATTGTAAGGCCAACGACATCTTCATCCTGTCCGATCTCGCCTATTCGGAGATCTATTTCGATGAAGACGCCCCGCCGCCCTCAGTGCTGCAGGTTCCGGGCGCCATCGATATCACTGTCGAGTTCACCTCGATGTCCAAGACCTACTCGATGCCCGGCTGGCGCGTAGGCTTTGCCGTCGGCAATGAACGCCTGATCGCGGCCCTGGCGCGGGTGAAGTCGTATCTCGACTACGGCGCCTTCACGCCGATCCAGGTTGCCGCCACGGCAGCGCTGAATGGCTCGGACGACGTAATCGAGGAAGTCCGCAAAATCTACAAGTCACGCCGCGATGTGCTGGTCGAAAGCTTTGCGCGCTCCGGCTGGGATATCCCGGTGCCAAAGGCCACCATGTTCGCCTGGGCCCCGATTCCGGCGCAGTTCGCCCACTTGGGCTCGCTCGAATTTGCCAAGCTCCTGATCAAGGAGACTGGCGTCGGCGTGGCTCCCGGCGTCGGCTTCGGCGAATATGGCGATCAATATATTCGCCTTGCATTTGTGGAAAACGAACAGCGCATTCGCCAGGCCGCCCGCAACATCAAGAAGCTGCTCGGCAGCAATACCGGGTCAGGCAACGTGGTGCCGCTCAGCGCATGAACCGGCGCTGGATTATTGGAGTTCTGATTCTGATCATAGTGGTTGGTTCAATGCTCTATTTCAATCAAGCGCCCCATCCTTGATGGCTGCTCGCTAAGTCCTATTGACGACTAGGCACTTTCCTATGCAGATGTCGCTCCCATGAGCGACATCCAATCTTTCCGCCAATCCGTCGAATCCTTTATCTCCGCACGCGGTTGGACGCCGACGCGTTTCGGCCGCACCATCGCGGGCGATCCGCTGTTCGTTTTCGACCTCCGCGAGGGCCGCGAGCCGCGCAGCGACACGCGAATGCGCATTCTCAAGGCCATGCAGGATTTCGGCGAAGCGGCCACCGCCACGCCGCTGCGAATCGGCGTTGCCGGTCTCGGCAATGTCGGCGCCACGCTGGTGCGTATCCTGCAGAAGGACGGCGCCGAGCTGACCAAGAAGCTTGGCCGCCCGCTGATCGTCACCGCCGTCGCCGCCCGTTCGCGGTCGCGCGATCGCGGCATCGATATTTCCGGGCTCGACTGGTTCGATGATCCGGTGGCCTTGGCCAAGTCCGATGGCATTGACCTGTTCGTCGAACTGATCGGCGGCGAGGACGGCCCGGCTTTTGCTGCGGTCAAGGCCGCGCTCGAGATTGGCCGGCCCGTTGTCACCGCCAACAAGGCGCTGCTGGCCAAGCATGGCGTCAAGCTGGCCAAGATGGCCGAGGACTCGGGCGCCCAGCTCGGCTTCGAGGCGGCGGTCGCTGGCGGTATTCCAGTCATCAAAACCCTGCGCGAGGGCCTGGGCTCGGCCAAGATCGCCAAGGTCTTCGGCATCATGAACGGCACTTGCAATTATATCCTCACCCGCATGGGCAATGAGGACATCTCCTTCGCCGATTGCCTCAAGGACGCGCAGGCTCTCGGCTATGCCGAAACCGATCCCAGCTTCGACGTCGATGGTTTCGACACAGCCCACAAGCTATCGATCCTGGCGACCCTGTGCTTCGGCTACGAGATTGCCCCCGACAAAATCCATGTCGAGGGCATCACCAAGATCACCCAGCACGACATCAGGGTGGCCTCTGACCTCGGCTACAAGATCAAGCTGCTCGGCATCGCCCAGCGCTCCGACGACGGCATCGAGCAGCGCGTGCATCCCACATTCGTGCCCAAGGGCAGCGCCATTGCGGGTGTCGACGGGGTGATGAACGCCGTGGCGCTCGAAACCGACCACGTCCATGAATTGTTGCTGGCCGGCCCCGGTGCGGGCGGCCCGCCGACGGCATCGTCGGTGCTATCCGACATTCTCGACATTGCCCGGGGCACCCGCGTGCCGCCGCTCGGCGTGCCCAGCGACGAACTGCTGCCCTATAGACAGGCGCCGATGAAGGCCCATGAGGGCGGCTACTACATCCGCCTCAACGCCAAGGATGTGCCCGGGGCGCTGGCCGCCATCGCCACGCGGATGGGCGAGCATGCCATTTCCATCGACAGTGTCATCCAACGGCCTGATCTGAAGGCTAAGGACGTGTCCGAGGATGGCGTGCCGACGCGGACCGTGGTCATGATCACCCAGCAGACGCTGGAAGCGAATGTGCGCGAATCCCTTGCGCAGATCGCCGCCGACGGGTTCATTGTCGGGCAGCCGCAATTGATCCGGATCGAGATGCTTTAACGGCCGTCCGGAGACGGGCAGGGGGACGCATGAGACTCACCAAGGCCGAGGAGAGCCGCAGCGAGGCACACCTGCATCGCAGCCTGACGCTTGAGCTGGTGCGCGTGACCGAGCGTGCCGCCATCGCCGCCGCCGAATGGCGCGGCAAGGGCAATGAAAAGGGCGCCGACGACGCCGCCGTCACCGCCATGCAGGCCGAGTTGATGCGGGTGCAGATCGGCGGCCGCATCGTCATCGGCGAAGGCGAGGCCGGCGAGGCCGACCTGCTCTATATCGGGCAAGAAGTGGGCACCGGCGACGGCCCCGAGGTCGATATCGCCGTCGATCCGCTGGAGGGCGTGACGCTCTGCGCCAAGAACCAGCCCGATTCCATCGTCGTGCTGGCCATGGCCGAGCGCGGCGGCCTGCTCAACGTCGCCCGCGACGTTTACATGCACAAGATCGCTGTGGGCTCCGACTATGCCCGCGACGTGGTGCATATCGATGAGACAGCGACGGCCAACGTCAAGGCGCTTGCCTCCGCCAAGGGTGTGCCCCTGAGCGAAATCACCGCCATCGTACTGGATCGCCCGCGCCATGCCGGGCTGATCGAGGAACTGCGGACCGCCGGCGTCGCCGTCAAGCTGATCAGCGACGGTGACGTGGCCGGCGTCATTCACGCGGTCAACACTGAGGACACCGGCATCGATATCTATCTCGGAAGCGGCGGCGCTCCCGAAGGGGTGCTGGCGGCCGCGGCTTTGCGCTGCATCGGCGGGCACATGCAGGGCAAGCTGATCCTCGATACGCAGGACAAGCGCGAGCGCGCCTATCGCATGGGCATCCAGGACGCCAATCGGATTTACGATGTCACCGAACTGGCGGCGGGCGACGTGTTGTTCGCGGCAACGGGGGTGACGGACGGGACTTTGCTCGACGGCATTCGGCTGCGGCGCAAGTCGGTGGAGACATCCACTATCGTCATGCGGTCCTGGAGCCAGACCGTACGCTGGATCAAGGCGCATCACGCGCGGTAGGGCCAGCAGTCGTCACCCCTCTCCCCTTGAGGGAGAGGGACAGATTTTCTGCGTCCAGCAGAAAATCAGGGTGAGGGGTGCTGCGCTCACCCATGCACCTGAAACAGAAGCAAGAGACCCCTCATCCGCCCTTCGGGCACCTTCTCCCTCAAGGGGAGAAGGGAGATGACTGAGGGATAGCACTCCGCCCCTTTCCCCCATCCCCCAAATCACCTAACTGTCCCCCATGGTCGAACCACCGCGCCCTTTCCTCGATGTGACCCGCTCGGCCACTGGCCGTGTTTGGGTCGATCGGCTCGATCCGGCGATGACGCGGACTGCGGCGGCAATTGCCCAGCGCACCAATCACAGCGAAATCCTCGCGCGGGTGCTGGCCGGTCGAGGCGTCGATATCGACCAGGCCGATGTGTTCCTCGAACCCACGATCCGGGCGCTGATGCCGAACCCATCGACGCTGACGGCGATGGACGCGCTGGCTGAGCGCATCGCCAAAGCTATTGCCGATAACGAATCCGTGGCCCTGTTCGGCGATTACGACGTGGACGGCGCCTGTTCCTGCGCGCTGATGGCGCGCTATCTGGGGTTCTTCGGCCTCGATCCACAGGTGCATATCCCCGATCGGATTTTCGAGGGCTACGGGCCCAATTCGGCGGCGATAGACAAGCTGATCGATGCCGGCGCCAGCCTGATCATCACGCTGGACTGCGGCACCACCAGCGACGGGCCGATCGCCCATGCCCGCTCGCGCAGCGCCGATGTGCTGGTGATTGACCACCATTTGTCCGACCACGACCTGCCGGATGCCAATGCGCTGGTCAATCCGAACCGGCCGGATGACATTTCCGGCCTAGGCTATCTCTGCGCGGCCGGGGTGACCTTCATGGTCCTCGTAGCGGTCAATCGCGTTCTTCGCTTGCGCGGCGATACGCGAATGCCCGACCTGATGAAGCTGCTCGATCTGGTGGCGCTGGCGACGATTTGCGACGTGGTGCCACTGACCGGCCTCAACCGCGCCTTCGTGATACGGGGCCTCGAAGTGGCGCGGCGCGGCGACAATCAGGGCATAGCGGCGCTAGCGCTGGCGGCCCGGGTGAATGGTCCGCTCAATCCATACCATCTGGGCTTTCTCATCGGCCCGCGCATCAATGCCGGCGGCCGCATTGGTGATGCGGCGCTGGGAACCCGGCTACTGACGCTGGATGACGAGCATCAGGCGTTGGTCATTGCAGCCCAGCTTGATGAGCTGAACACCGAGCGCCAGCGCATCGAAATCGAGGCCGTCGAAGAGGCAGCCAGCGTGGCGGGGGCCGAAATCGGACTGAGCGACGGTCCCCCCGTGCTGGTGCTGGCTTCAGCCAATTGGCATCCCGGCGTCGCTGGCCTCATCGCGGCACGGCTGCGCGAGCGCTTCGAGCGTCCGGTCTTTGCCATCGCGCTGCAGCCCGATGGCACCGGCACCGGCTCCGGCCGCTCCATGCCCGGCGTCGATCTCGGCAGCGCCGTCATCGAGGCCGTGGAACTGGGCCTGATCGTCAAGGGGGGCGGCCATGCCATGGCGGCTGGCGTCACCCTCAAGCCGGGCCAGCTCGGCCCGTTCCGCTCGCATCTGATCGAGCGTCTATCCGTGTCCGTCGGGGATGCCCGCGCCGCTACCGCGCTGCCCATCGACGCGGCGCTTACCGCACGCGGCGCCACCACCGACTTGGTGCATGATATCGAGCGGGCAGGGCCCTTCGGTTCCGGCAATGCCATGCCGGTCTTTGCCTTCCCGGCCCATCGCGCCAAATTCGCCCAAGTGGTGGGCAAGGGCGGCCATGTCAGTTTCACCCTGACTTCCGAGGACGGTGCAAAGCTCAAGGCCATCGCTTTCCGGGCTGCGGGCACGCCGATCGGCGATTTGTTGCTGGCCACCGATGACCAGCACATGCACTTCGCCGGCACCCTTAACATCGATCATTGGCAGGGTCGGGAGCAGGTGCAGTTCCGCGTCACCGATATCGCAAAGCCACGCACCTAAGGCACATTTTGGTGCCTTATCGCCCCGCTTGCGTCATCACGCCGACTTGAAACTGGCTCTTGCATATCCATTTGTGACCGGTAAAGTGCTCGCCGGTATTCACTGGGAAGCGCTACTCTCGTGGCTCTATAGACGAGTCACTGAACGTTAGTTCCGGCGACAGCGAAGCAGCCGCCGCCCGCCTCTCGCTAGTTGGAATTCGCGGCCTAATGACTAAAACAGCAGTTGATCAGAACCGCAGTGGCGTAACGCTGTGGACGCAATTTATATCCCGCATTGTCGAGTCGGTGGGTGTCCGCCTCCTCGGCCACCCGCGCCATGGCGCAGTTACCGTCATATTTCCCAACGGTCGCGCCCGCACTATCGGAAACCCCTCGACCGGCGAGCATTCGGTCCTGCGGCTCAATAATTTCAAGGTCATCAAGGATTCGATGCGCCGCGGCACGGTCGGTTTCGCCCATGCCTATATGCAGGGCGACATCGAGATCGACGATCTCACAGCGCTGTTCCGCTTTTTCCTGCAGAACCGCGACATCTTCGAAAACGCCAATCCGGGCCTGTTCCGCAAGGCGGCCCAGGATTTCGCCTACCACATGTCCCGCCCCAATTCGCTCGAGGGTTCCAAGCAGAACATTGCCGAGCACTATGACCTCGGTAATGATTTCTACGGCCAGTGGCTCGACCCCTCGATGACCTATTCGTCGGCGGTGTTCACCTCCGGCGACCAGAGCCTCGAAGAAGCCCAGCGCGTCAAATATCACCGCGTTGCCGATATGGCGGGCATCACGGAGGGCTCCAGCGTACTGGAGATCGGCTGCGGCTGGGGTGGCTTCGCCGAAACCGTCGCGCGTGACTACAAAGCCAAGCTGCACGGCATCACGCTGTCGGCCGAACAGCTCAAGTTCGGCCAGGATCGTCTGGCCCGCCAGGACCTCGATAACCTCGCCACGCTGCACTTCGAGGACTACCGCCACACCAAGGGCCAGTTCGACCATATCGGCTCGATCGAGATGATCGAGGCGGTCGGTGAAGACAATTGGCCAAGCTATTTCCAGACGGTCTTTGACCGGCTCAAGGCGGGCGGCACGGCGGCCATCCAGGCCATCACCATCAACGAAGCCGATTTCGAAGGCTATCGCAGCGGCCCCGATTTCATCCAGCGCTACATTTTCCCCGGTGGCATGCTGCTGACCAAGACGGCCATGCAGCAGATGGGCGACAAGGTCGGCCTGGTGCTGGAAAGCACCGAGACGTTCCGCCTGTCTTACGCCAAGACGCTCAAGCTTTGGCGCGACCGGTTCCTCGAACGCTGGCCCATGATCGCCCCGCTCGGCTATGACGAAGAGTTCAAGCGCAAGTGGGTCTACTACCTGAGCTATTGCGAGGCCGGCTTCACCGAAGGCGCCATCGACGTCGGGATTTACCAGTACCGCAAGCCGGTTTGATTCGAGGCAATGTCCTCAGTCGATTGGACCCAGGCAAATCACTCGGTACTTCGGATCGTTATTGCGGGACTCTCGGTCGTTGGGTTGGCGGCATTCTGCAGTCTCACGATACCCTCGGCGGAGGCGGACTATGCATTCCCCGATCTCGGGGTAACAATAACGGTCGGTCACCATGGCGGAGATCGTTACCTGGAAGTGGTCTCATCCGGCGAGAAACTTACTCTGCAATTGACTGCTGAGTGGGGGCCGGGTCTGCGTGCAAATCTCTATCGTGATGGCAACACCGTCTGGATCATCGATATCGACTCAAACAATGGCTTTGCCTTCGCTCCACTGCGCCAATTAAGCGATGACAGTTCTGCCGCATCTTGGACCTATCTGGGCTCCTTTATGCGAACCGACACAAGTGAACTGTCGTTTGTAGACGCGGCTGGTGTGCCAGAATGTATGGACACTTTCATGGACCAGCCATTTTTGTCGCAGCCACGGCAATGGATTTACCACGAAAAGTGCGGTGCTTCAGCAGGCCACTGAAGTGCTTCTCAACGACCAATATAGGCGACCGGTGGGGAGAGGACGGATAGTACCTAGCCTGCGACCCTTGGCAGCTTCGAGCGAGAGAAGAGGCGCTAGCGACTACAGAATTACAAGGGGGTGACTGGTACGCCCACGGGGAATCGAACCCCGCTCTGCACCGTGAGAGGGTGCCGTCCTGACCGATAGACGATGGGCGCATTGGTCATTGAGGTGCCGTAGGCTTGGCATCTCTGTCGTTAAACGCTTGGCTCTTGGCTGGCAAGAGGGTGGTACGCCCACGGGGAATCGAACCCCGCTCTGCACCGTGAAAGGGTGCCGTCCTAACCGATAGACGATGGGCGCCTAAGCGTTGCGTTCGTATATTCAGCTCATCCCGGATGTGCAACCCATTTCCGACCGCTAAACTGAATTTTTCAACAGCCGCTGAAAGTCACCGGGCGCGAATAGCCGCGCGGGCGGTCGCGCACGTCGATATGGATGAAGGACCGCCCCGGATAGCAGCCCAACCCGCCCACGCCGTCATTGCGCATCGCATAGGCGATGAGCTGGCTCTTATCGACGCCGGGGATGTAGAAATCGGCCGCCATGCACTT
Organism: Devosia sp.; assembly: GCF_028290625.1. GTDB lineage: Bacteria > Pseudomonadota > Alphaproteobacteria > Rhizobiales > Devosiaceae > Devosia. The sequence goes on along the minus strand of NZ_JAQGJM010000038.1, from coordinate 37,514 downwards.
CTTGTGGTAGGAATTGTCCTGGCCGCCAGCCGACGAATTATGCTGGTCGTCGCGATACCCCGAATTCATGATCACCTTCTTGCCGAAATGACCCTCGAAGTCCCAGATCAGGAAGCGCAGCTTGGGGGTGATGCAGAAGGCGTTGACCTCCCGGCTGGACACGAAGGTGCCAAAGCTGTTGCCCTTGCCCGAATAGCTCGCGCCGTTGCTGTTGGCGAACATGGCCATCGGCATGCAGCCGGTCAGGGCGAGGGTACAGGCGAGGATAAGGGCGATTGATCTCATGGCGGCTTCCGGGACCAATGTTGCGCGAATGCAACAGTCAAACATGGTCGGGTGAAGTCGCTAAAATACGATTGGTTTCGCTAACCGTGCGCTAAGCGGCACGGTTAGCGAAACGTATGCGAGGCGTTAACGTTTCGCTAACGCAAGCCTACCACTTGCCGGTGTTGGGCATCGACAGCCAAGGCTCCTGCGGGGGCAGGGAGCCGTCCTGGATCAGCTCGATTGAAATGCCGTCCGGCGAGCGCACGAACGCCATGTGGCCGTCGCGCGGCGGCCGGTTGATCACCACGCCCATGTCGGACAGGTGCTGGCACAGCGCATAGATATCCCCGGTGCGATAGGCCAGATGACCGAAATTGCGGCCGCCGGTATATTCTTCCGGATCCCAGTTATAGGTCAGCTCTACCTCGCCGCCGACATCGCCGGGCGCGCGCAGGAAGATCAGGGTATAGCGGCCTTTTTCGTTCTCGCTGCGCCGGGTTTCTTCCAGGCCCAGGCCCTCGCAATAGAATTTCAGGCTCGCTTCGACATCGGTGACACGCACCATGGTGTGCAGATATTGCATGATTATCCTCCTTTGAAACGCTGCCGCAGGCGTAGCAATCCGGGAGGCTCGGGGCAATCACCGCCATCCCAAACAAAATCGCAACGCCTTCTTAACTTTTTGGTTTGAATCGGACAGAGTGTGTAAGTCTTGTGGAGTACCTCGCGGCGGCGGGGCGAGTACGAAAAGGCTTTGGGGATCATGGGGGCCAAGTTTTCTGGCGACGGCGACGAGTCCGGAGGTTTGTCGGGCGAGGCAGGCCCGGCGGTTCATTCCGAAAGTGGCGATGCCGGGCTCGATACCATCGAGATCGTCGGCGCTATCAAATGGTTCGACGCCGGCAAGGGTTTTGGCTTCATCGTTCCCGATAACGGCATGCCCGATGTGCTGCTGCATGTGACCTGCCTGCGCCGCGACGGCTACCAGACTGCCTATGAAGGCGCGCGTATCGTCGTCGAAGCCCTCAATCGCCCCGGTGGCCTACAGGCTTTCCGCGTTGTCTCGATGGACGAATCGACGGCACGCCATCCCGCGCAGATGCCGGCGCAGCGCACCCATGTGGTGGTCGAGGCGACCTCCGGCATGGTGCGGCTGGAAGTGAAGTGGTTCAACCGCATCCGTGGCTTCGGCTTCCTGTCAGCGGGCGAGGGTACGCCCGACATTTTCGTGCACATGGAAACCCTGCGCCGTTTCGGCATCACCGAACTGCGCCCCGGCCAGTTCGTACTGGTGCGCTACGGCAATGGCCCAAAGGGCCTTATGGTCGCCGAAATCCGCCCGGATGGTTGGGGCGACGCGCCGTCCTCCCACTAAGGTCTTTCCATGTCCCATCTGATCGTCGCCCGGCAGCCTAGGAGCATGCTCAAAGCCGCAGGCCTCGGTCTTGCTGCCATCATCGCCTTTGCGCCGCTGGCTGCCTGTAGCGACGAAGGCAAGCTGGTGCTGCACACGGCAAGCGGCGACCATGCCTTCCATGTTGAAGTCGTCGATACGCCCGAGGGCCGCTCCAAAGGGCTGATGTTCGTGCAGGAGCTGGCCGATGACGCCGGCATGCTGTTCGACTTCAAGGAAGAGCGCCCGGTGTCGTTCTGGATGCAGAACACTCTCATCCCGCTCGACATGGTGTTTGTCGGCGCCGACGGCGTGGTCAAAACCGTTCACGCCAATGCGCGCCCGATGGATACGACCTCGATCCCCTCGGGCGTGCCGGTGCAATACGTTCTGGAAATTCCCGGCGGCGTCGCGGCCTCGATCGGGCTACAGCCGGGCGATACCATGATCCACGACCGCGTCGGCAAAAAGGTCAAATAGGCGAGGGCGCTAGAGTCGGCTGATGACCATGGTGTCCAGCACGGCCCACAGGTGCAGGCACGCGCCGGCGACCACGAAGACATGCCACAGCACGTTCTGGAATTTCAGCTTCTCCCAGAGATGGAAGATGATCCCGAGCGAATAGACCGCGCCACCCGCCGGCAGCAGCCAGAGGGCCAGCGGCGGCAGCGAATGCGCCAGCGAGCTGAACACGAAAATGCCGCTCCAGCCGATGGCGAGATAAAGCGCGATTGCCAGCCGGCCAAACCGCTCGGGCACGATCAGCTTGAGCGCAATGCCGATCAGCGACGCGCCCCACACGAATACCGTCAGGATCGTCGCCACCGGCGTGCCGCCAAGAACGGCGAGGAACGGCGTATAAGTGCCCGCGATGAAAAGGAAAATCGCCGCCTGGTCGAGCCGCGCCAGATACATCTTGATCGGCGAAACCGGCCAAAGGTTATAGGCCAGCGACACGCCCAGTACCACCACCAGCGAGCCGACATAAACCACCAGTGCCGGCGCCGCCTCGGGGGCGGTATGGGTGATCGCAAATGCCAGGAGCACCGATCCCGCCGCAATGGCGATGATCAAGCCGAAAACATGCACTACCCCGTCGGCAACAAGCTCCGCCAGCGTGAAGGGCCGCTGCTCACGGCTCCACCAGGAATAGCTCTTCGCTCGGGAAATGCTCATCGTCGTCTCCTTCAACCCCATACTCGGCCTAGGGAGGTCACCAGACTATTGTTGATACAAGGCGATCTGATGGCATCGTAAAGCCGAACGCAACGCATTTGGTGAAGGAGAGGTTCCAGGAGGCGTCGGGCCCGCGAGGGCCGATGCGCTACTCGCAGGTATTTGGCAAATCGAGGCTATAGGTGGTCATGCCAGGCCCCGCAGGTGGCTTAGGAACGAGGTAAACCACCAGGTCGCATTCCTGCGTTCGGATCGTCCACTCGTTGGCGCCATCGGCTCTGGTACCGGTATTGCTGATTTGCCCGATTGGCGCTTGCCGCAAGGCATCGGCAACCTCGGTGCTGCCGAAGATCGTGCTTATTTGTTCGGCGCTGTCATAAAAGCCCGAAAGCGCCGCAAAAGCGGACGTTGGCGTCAATAGCAGCAAGGCGGCGGTGGTGAGGATGAACTTCACGCTAGTCTCCAGGATAGGGCGGGGTCGGTTGGCTTTACCGCAGCGGCGTTTGGATTCGGGGAGGATGCTCACTCATCCGGCGCTCAAGCCGGGAAGTTCACCCGCAGGAATTCCACGCGCGAGAGTCGAAAATGAAGGCTTTCGGGTCCACGTCGTCGAGCCCCTTGTACTTGGTGCCGGGCGCCTTGTGGCAAATGACCTGAACCGTTGGCAGTGAACTCATTCTCGGACCCTCTGAACACCGTCAAAGGACATCAAAGGACCCGTGATGACAATAGTCACTGCGCGGGTGACCGCAGTCAGTGCGACTTGGTTCTCAGCACCACGAGGCTTTGTGATGGCTTGCGGCATTTGGTCGACCAATGGTATGCAAATGAAATTGGGCGGCAATACAAGGGGAGCGAGATGGATCTCGGACTGCAGCAAAAGACGGCATTGGTGCTGGGCGCCGGTGGAGGGCTCGGAGGAGCGATCGCCCGGACGCTGGCGGCAGAAGGCGCCAACGTCGTCGTAGCGGATATCAATCTGGAGGCCGCACAAAGCACCGTGTCGGCGATTGGCGGGAGCGGCGGCAAGGCGACGGCGCTGGAGTGGGACCTGGGCGATCTGGGGGCCATTGGCGGTCATATCGAGGGAGTGAACCGCGCTTTCGGTCCGGTCGACATTCTGGTCAACATCACCGGCGGGCCACCGCCGACCCCAATCATGGGGCAGAGCGAGGCGCTCTGGCACAAGCATTTCAATGCCATGGTGCTGAGTGTCATCTCGATTACCGACGCGGTGCTGCCGGAGATGCGGGCGCGCAAGTGGGGGCGGATCATCACCTCGACCTCCTCGGGCGTCGTCGCGCCGATTCCCAATCTGGGGATTTCCAATTCGCTGCGAATGGCACTGGTCGGCTGGTCCAAGACCTTGGCGCGTGAAGTGGGCCCGGACGGGGTGACGGCCAATGTCGTCGTCCCTGGCCGTATTGCCACCAATCGTATCACCTTCCTCGATGAGCAGAAGGCCACGCGGGAGGGCCGCGAGGTCGCCGCCGTGGTCAACGAGAGCGTCGGCTCGATCCCAATGGGCCGGTACGGCGACCCGCAGGAATATGCGGACGCCATCGCGTTCCTGGCCAGCGAGCGCGCCGGCTATATCACCGGCACGGTGTTGCGTGTCGATGGCGGGATGATCCAGAGCATTTGAGGCCGAGACCTCGGTTTCCGAAAACCTAAAACCCAGCGGTTCCTCCGCTGGGTTTTCATGCAGCTACGGCGCGCTGCCGCGATCGTTTTGCTTTGCGCGATGCATCGAGCGGAGCCGAGCTCCGGCCGAGCCGAGCCGAGCCGGGCCAGCGCCTTGCCGACATGTCCGGCGCCGAAGATATAGACATGGGGCAGGCGGGCTCCGTCGCGCGCATCAGGTCGTCACGGTGGCGGCCGTGAGCAGGTCCGCTTCCCCGGCCAAGGCCGCCTGGCGTTGCGCCAGGATAGCGCAGACGATGAGCTGCAGCTGGTGGAACAGCATCAGCGGCAGGATGATGAAGCTGATGGCTTGGCCGGCAAACAGGATGCTCGCCATCGGCACGCCGCTGGCCAGGCTCTTGGTCGAACCGCAATAGAGCAATACCGTACGGTCGGCGCTCGACAGGCCCATGGCGCGCCCGACCGCGACGGAGCCGACCATGACCATCGCCAGCATGGCGGCGATGCAGCCCACCAGCAGTGCCAGCGTAGTGATGTCGACCTGGCCCCAAATGCCGGCGATCATGCCCGAGCTGAAGGCGGAGTAGACGATCAGCAGGATCGAGCCACGGTCGACGATCAGCGAAACCATTCTGTGCTTTTTAACCCAGGCGCCGATCCATGGCCGCAGCAACTGCCCCAGCACGAAAGGAAGCAAGATCTGCACCGCAATGCTGATCACAGCGCCGCCATTGATGCCGCCGCCATTGGTGTGCAGCAGCAAGGCGCAGAGCACCGGGGTCAGGACGACGCCGATCAGGTTGGACAGCGAGGCGGCGCAGACCGCCGCAGCGACATTGCCACGTGCCAGCGCCACGAAGGCAATGGACGATTGCACCGTCGACGGCAGTACGCCGACAAAGAGCAGGCCCAGCACAAGATTCGGATCGAACCAGGAGGAAAACAACCCCGTCTCGCCTAAGGCGATCAGCGGGAAAACCACGAAGGTGCAGAGGAATACCAGTAGCTGCAGCCGCCAGTTGACGAGGCCGGCAATGACCGAACTGGTATCCAGTCGCGCGCCATAGAGGAAAAATAGCAGCCCGACGGCGATCTGCGATAACCACTTCACCCCATCCGCCGCTTGCCCGGACACCGGCAGCACGGCCGCCAGCGCCACCGTGGCGAGGATGAGCAGCAGGTAGGTGTCGATACCCAGGCGCTTGAGGCGTTGACCCACGGTCATTATGAGAGACTCCGAAAAAAGAAGGCCTTGGACATCAGGCTCGGTCTGCCAACTGGCGAGTGGGCAGCAAGACCATGGTCACGACGCAGAACAATAGAAGCAGGAGCGGCGCGGCCGCCAGTACCTGCAGAAGGAGCAGAGGCGTGCTCGTCTTGCCATGCGCCAGCCGACGGCGATGCCAAGGCTGGCCAAGGCGACCGTCGGCGGACCCTCGGGCGCCGCCATCGCCTCCGACTGGCACCGTTGAGCTTTGCGGGGATGTGGTTGCCGTATCCGAATTCGTCACGTCAGGACCGTTTGGCCCCGAGGAGATATTCGATGATGGCGTCGCGAACGTTGTCGAGATGCCGGCCCATCACCTCCCGCGATAGGTCCGGATCGCCGCTCATGATCGCCGCGATCATCTTGAGGTGCTCCGAAGCGCCCGGCGTCAAGCGCTGACGGATGCGCGTGGTGTTGAACAGACGCGTGCGGCGGCGCAGGTCGCGGATGGTCGAGGCAACCAGCGGATTGCCGGCGGCATCGGCGATGGTCTCGTGCACGAGGTCGTCGACGGCCCAATGCTGGACCGGGGTCGGCGCGCTCATGGCGAGCAGCGCGTTGATCTCGGCGACAACCCTGTCGGCCTCGTTCTGGCCCAGATGCCCGGTGGCCCGGCCGGCGCATTCCACTTCGAGGATGCGGCGCATATCGAGGATGGAGACGAAGGATTCCACGCCGACATGGCTGACCACGGGGGCGCGGCCATGGCTGCGCGTGACCAGCAGTTCGGCTTCGAGCCGTCCGAGGGCTTCGCGAACCGGGGTGCGGGAAATCGACAGGGCTTCGGCTATGCGGCGCTCCTGCAGGATGGTGCCAGGAGCGATCTTACCGGAGAATATCTGCTCGAGGATGCAGGTATAGGCGTAATCGCTCAGGCTGACGACCTCGGCGACTTTCAGCCTGGCATCGACGCTGCCAGCTTCACCGGCTTGACCCACAACGCTCATAGATGGCTCCCTCCATCATCTGGTACACCGATGACATACCAACGTCAATCGCTGCCGTTCTCGTGAGCATAACGCGCAGCGAAGGGACGAGGCCTTACACCTGCCTGGGGTGGCAAGATGGCCTTCGTCTATGGGCGGCTAGCGGTCCGCGCCAGCCACGCTTTCCGCGCAGGGCAGTCCATCGCTGAGGGCCGCTACACTGGTCTGAGATTTGCAAGTGCGGCAGAGAGTTGGCCCGCCGAGTTCGTGGGCATGGAGCGCGTGCAGGTGTTTTTGACTAACAAAGCGGCACCCCCACATTCGCCCGCCACTACACGATTTCGAAAATCGCGAGACGGCAAAGCCGTTTGGCAGGTATGCATTGAGTGCAACCACGCGATGCATGATTTCACGCCATATGCCTGCGAATTAGGCGGAACTAGACATTCGCCTAAAGCGCACTCAAGGCTGGTTGACACCAGATATTCCGTTGGCATACCGTGTGAATGCCAGGCTGAACTGGTGGTCAGGGGTAGGTTGAAAATGAAGAATTTCTGGAAGGGCGGATTGCTCGCCGCCGCGGTTGTCGGCACGCTGAGCGCTGCCACGCTGCCGGTTTTTGCGCAGGCCGCGCCGACACATATCGATGTCCGGCTCGCCTTTATCGCCGGTGGTATCGACGCGCCTTTCTTCGTGGCGCTCGGCAAAGGCTACTTCGCGGACGAAGGGCTCGACGTCTCGATTGCCGATGGGGACGGCTCGACCGGGACCATTCAGGCCGTGGGCAATGGCAGCATCCAGCTCGGTAATGCCGGCCTTGGCGCCCTCGTTCAGGCGTCGGCTCAAGCCAAGTTCGACAACATCACGGCCGTGTTCGGCCTGGTGCAGAAAGACCCAACCTCGATCATCTCGCTCAAGGGCAGCGGCATCGCGTCGCCCAAGGATCTGGAAGGCAAGCGCTTCGCCACCGAGGCGGGCAATCTCAGCGACGGCATGATCGGCGCGTTCGCCGAAGTGAACGGCGTCGATATGGACAAGATCGAGCTGATCATCACCGACAATTACAAGCAGGCGCTGCTGAGCGGCGATGCTGACTTCATTAATGCCTGGGCGAACCCCGATGGTGACCAGATCGCCGATTTCAAGGAAATCGAGCCGCCGATGCTGTTTGCCGACCATGGCATCAATGTGCTGGGTTCGAGCGTCATCGTGCGCAAGGACTGGCTGGCGGCCCATGAAGATGCCGTCCGCGGCTATCTGCGCGCCCTGACCAAGGCTCATGACGACGTGCTGGCCGATCCGAAAGCGGCGCTGGAGATCTTCATGCAATACCGGCCCGACGCCAACAAAGAGGCGATCGCCCGCGAGATCGACGTGATGGAAAAGTACCGTCACACCCAGCGCACCGAAGGCCAGGCGTTCGGCCTGATCGCGCCCGAGGATGTGCAGCAGTCGATCGACTTGGTCGAAAAGTACAGCGAAGTCCCGACCGGTTTCGTGACCGCCGACATGGTCTACACCAACGCCTACCAGCCCGCCGCCAAGTAACAAAGTCAACCGGCGCGGCGACCCAAGTCGCCGCGCCAATCCCGCCCGATGCAGAGTGAAGCGATGGACCTCGGACTGAACGGAAAGACGGCGTTGATCCTCGGCGGAAGCCGGGGCCTCGGGCTGGGTATTGCCCGCAGCCTTCTGGCCGAGGGCGCCAGGGTCGCCATGACCTCGAGGTCCCTCGATGCGCTGGCCGCAGCGCGGGCCGCTTTGCCGGCGGCTGATCGGGATCGCTGCGTGATCGTGGCGGCCGACCTGGCGGACAAGGCCGCGCCGCAACGCATCCTGGATGAGGTTCGGGCTGCCGCCGGCGAGGTCGACATCCTGGTGAACAATAGCGGCGGGCCGCCGACGGGCAGGGCAAGCGAGATGGACCTGGCGGCGCTGGAAAAGCAGTTCCACGGCATGGTTCAACCGCTGATCGCCATGACGCTGGCGGTGCTGCCATCGATGCGGCAGCGGCGCTGGGGCCGCATCCTGACGATCGCGTCCAGCGGGGTGGTGCAGCCAATCGCGCATCTGCCGATCTCCAATACGCTGCGCGCGTCGCTGGTCGGCTTCATGAAGACGCTGGCCAGTGAGGTGGCCAGCGACGGCGTCACCGTCAACATCCTGGCGCCAGGACGCATCGCCACCGACCGCACGCACAGCGTGGATGCGGCCATGGCCAGCGCTGCAGGCCGCAGTGAGGACGATATTGCGCAGGCATCGGCGGCATCTATTCCGGCGGGGCGCTACGGCACGGTCGAGGAGTTCGCGGCCGTCGCAACATTTCTGGCTGGCGCCAGCGCCAGCTACGTCACGGGTTCCGTCATTCGTGTGGACGGAGGGGCCATCCGCTCGATCTAGCCGCAAGAGCGGACAGGTGGACGGCAGGTTTTCGATAGGGAGGTCGGCTTAGGCCGAAGCAGCAGCAGGTGGATCAAATCGCAACGTCACTCATGACCGATCATGCGGTCAAACCACACATCAATATCAGCCAGGTCTCCAAGACCTTCCGCGGACGCCAGGGCGAAGTGCAGGCGCTGCGCGAGGTCGATCTGCAGATCCAGCACGGCGAGTTCGTGTCGATCCTGGGACCGTCGGGCTGCGGCAAGAGCACGCTGCTCATGCTGTTGTCGGGCCTGCTGCCATCGAGCCGCGGCAAGATCCAGGTCGACGATAAGATTATCAACGGCCCCAATTCCGATATCGGCATCGTCTTCCAGCAGGACGTGCTGCTGGAATGGCGCAATGCGCTGGAGAACATCCTGATCCAGGCGGAAATCCGCAAGTCGCCGATGGACGCCGCGACCGCCCGCGCCAAGCAATTGCTCAAGATGGTGTCGCTGGAGGATTTCGAAGGGTCCTATCCCAAGGAATTGTCAGGCGGCATGCGCCAGCGCGTGTCGATCTGCCGGGCGCTGCTGCACAAGCCGCGCCTGCTGCTGATGGACGAGCCGTTCGGCGCGCTCGACGCCATGACACGCGACCAGTTGCAGCTCGACCTGCTGCGCCTGTGCTCGGACGACGACATGACGGTGTTCTTCATCACCCACTCGATCCCCGAGGCAGTGTTCCTCAGCGACCGCGTGGTGGTGATGTCGCCGCGCCCCGGCCGGATCGAGAGAATCATCGATATCGACCTGCCACGCCCCCGCCGGCTGGCGGTGCGCGAAGACCCCAAATTCATCAAATACACGCGCGAGCTGACTGAGATCTTCATGGGTCTCGGCGTCTTCAGGGAAGAGGTGTGACCATGGCTGCGATAACCGACGCTGCGCCCGTTGCGCGGACCCGTCGTTCCCCACTGCGTTTTCTCGGCTCCGTATCGCCGGCCTTCTGGACCCTCATCATCCTGCTGGTGCTCTGGGAAATCGCGGTCCGTATCACCAATGTTCCCGTCTACATCCTGCCGTCGCCCTCGGCGATCGCCCTGGAATTCGTCGACTACTGGCCGCGGCTGCTGATCAATGCCGGCGTGACCCTGTCCGAAGTGCTGATCGGCTTTATCTGCGCCATCTTCATCGGCGTGCCGCTGGCGGTGCTGGTGACCTATTCGCGCGCCGCCGAACGCTCGGTCTACCCGCTGATCGTCGCCAGCCAGACCATTCCCAAGGTGGCCATCGCCCCCTTGCTGCTGGCCTGGTTCGGCTACGGCCTGACGCCCAAGATCGTCATCGTCGTGCTGCTGTCGTTCTTCCCGATCGTCATCAATACGGTGGTGGGGCTGAAGTCGAGCTCCGCCGAAATGCTGTATCTGGCCCAATCGATGGGTGCCGGCGGCTGGCAGACGTTCTGGAAGTTCCGGCTGCCGCAAGCGCTGCCCTATATGTTCGCCGGCCTCAAGCTGGCGACGGTGCTGTCGGTCATCGGCGCGGTCGTGGCCGAGTTCATCGGGGCCGACAAGGGGCTGGGCTACGTCATCGTAGTGGCCGGCTCCAGCTTCGACATCGCCCGTCAGTTCGCGGCTATCATCATGATCTCGGCCATCGGCATGATCTTCTTTGCCATCATCGAGCTGATCGAGAAGTTCGTCGTGCCGTGGAAGCACGCCGCCGTGATCACCAGCGAGTAATCCAAACGCGACGACCGCAGCAAGGCCGTCGCCCTATAACGCCGAACCGAGGAGAAAGAATATGTCACACCGGCTGGATGAGAGCGCGGCGGGCGTCTACGTCATCGCTGTCACGCCATTTACCGATGCTGGCCAGGTCGACCTGGACAGCATCGATCGCGTCACCGAGTTTTACCTCGACAAGGGCGTGTCCGGCATCACGATCCTCGGCATGATGGGGGAATCCCACAAGCTGAGCGTCGACGAAAGCCGCCAGGTCATGACGCGCTACCTGGAGCGTGTCGATGGGAGGGTGCCCGTCGTAGTCGGCGTCTCCAATCCGGGTACCGATCCGCTGGTGCAGTTCGCCAAGGAAGCCATGGATGCCGGCGCCGCCGGCCTGATGCTGGCCCCGGTCACCACCCTGCGGACCGAAGAGCAAATCCTGGGCTATTTCAGCAATGTCATCGACCGGCTGGATAATGCGCCGGTAGTGTTGCAGGACTATCCTTTTACCACCGGCGTCAACATTTCCGTCGATTGCCTGCTGCGCGTCTTTGAACGCTACCCCAACGTCGTCATGCTCAAGCACGAGGACTGGCCAGGCCTGACCAAGCTATCGCGCCTGCGCGCCGCGCCGGGCCGCCAGGTCAGCGTCCTGGTGGGCAATGGTGGGCTTTACCTGCCGCAGGAACTGGCGCGCGGCGCCAATGGCGCGATGACCGGCTTCGCCTATCCCGAAATGCTAGTGCAGGTCTGCGCCGAATTCGCCAAGGGCAACCAGGACCGCGGCGAAGACCTCTATGACGCCTACCTGCCACTGCTGCGCCACGAGGCCCAGCCGGTGGTTGGCATCGCGCTGCGCAAGGAGCTGCTGCGTCGCCGCGGCGCGATTGCCTCCGCGCATGTCCGCTCGCCCGGCCCGCGCTTGACCGGGGACGACCACCGCGAGCTGGATCGGCTGGTGCACCGGCTGCAGCAGCGCCTCGCCGAAAGCGGCGCGCCGATCGCCGCGGTCGCCTGAACGCCATGGCACTCGCACAGGGCCTCGTCCTACCGGCGCCACCCAAGCCGGCCGGTGCATACCGACCGGCTGTCATCGTTGGTGACCTGATCTATCTGTCTGGATTCGGGGCTCGCAACGCGGAGGGCGGGCCGCTGGTCGGTATTGTCGGGCGGGATTTCGACGTCGCGGCTGCCAATGCCGCGGCGCGGGGCGTCGGGCTCTCTATATTATCGGTGTTACAGGACACACTTGGGGACCTCGAACAGGTGCAGCAGGTGATCCGCATCACCGGGATGATCTGTGCCGTGCCCGAGTTCGCCCAGCATCCGGCGGTGATCGACGGTTGTTCCACACTGCTGCTGGAGGTGTTCGGCGAGCGTGGCGCGCATGCGCGGATGGCCTACGGAGTTGCATCCCTGCCGGGCGGCACGGCGCTGGCGATCGACTGCATTTGCCAGATCCGTCGGTAGGGAGGGGATTGCATGAACGTTCGCCGGACGGTCCGTTTCTATCTGAATGACGTGTTGGTCGAGCTTGATACCATCGCGCCTTACCAGACGCTGTTGGATTACCTGCGGCTGGATCGGATGATGCGCGGCACGAAGGAGGGCTGCGCCGAGGGCGATTGTGGCGCCTGCACCGTGCTGGTGGGGCGGCTCGATCGCGACGACCATCTGGTTTATGAGACCATCAATGCCTGCATCCGTTTTGTCGCCTCGCTCGATGGGGTGCATGTCGTGACCATCGAGCATCTGGCGCCGCAGGACGCGCCGCTCCATCCGGTGCAGCAGGCGATGGTCGACAATCATGGCAGCCAGTGTGGCTTCTGCACGCCGGGCTTCGTGATGTCGCTTTATGGCCAATGGCTGCAGAATCCCAAGCCAAGCGTGCCGGAGGTGGAGCAGGCGCTGCAGGGGAACCTCTGCCGCTGCACCGGCTACAGTTCGATCATCAAGGCGGCGCAGACGATCAGCCATTATGCCAACCCGGCTGATGACGCGCTGATGGTTCATCGGGCACAGACGATTGAGAGGTTACGTGCGCTGCGCGACGGGGCGCGCATTGAAATCGAAGCGCCGGGGCATCGAGTCATCTCGCCGGCTAGTAGCGACGATCTGGCGGTGGTGCTCGAGAGCTATCCGCAGGCGGTGCTGATCGCCGGGGCGACCGATGTCGGGCTGTGGGTCACCAAGTTTATGCGCAGCCTGCCGGTGGTGGTGTTCCTCAACCGGGTCGCCGATATGCAGACCGTCGCCATCGCGGATGGGCGGATCGTGCTGGGCGCAGGCGTGTCGTTTTCCGACGCGGCGGCGTCGCTAACCGAGGCCATTCCGCAGCTTGAGGAACTTTGGTCGCGGATCGGCGGGGTGCAGATACGCAATGCCGGCACTGTCGGCGGCAATATCGCCAACGGCTCGCCGATCGGAGACTCGCCGCCAACGCTCATCGCGCTCGGGGCACGTATCACCCTGCGCATGGGCGCCAGCAGGCGCGAGCTACCCCTCGAGGATTACTTCATCGATTATGGCAAGCAGGACCGTCAGCCCGGCGAGTTCATCGAGACTATCAGCGTGCCGATCCCGGACGTCGGACAGGAATTCCGGGTCTACAAGGTCACCAAACGGTTCGATGAGGATATCTCCTCGGTACTCGGCGCTTTCCGCCTTGGCATCGTTGATGGCCGCGTGGCCGATGCGGTGATCGCCTATGGGGGCATGGCCGCCACGCCAAAACGGGCGCCCAGTGTCGAGGCGGCACTGATCGGGCAGCCCTGGACGCGCGACACCGTCGAGGCCGCGATGGCCCGCTATGCCGACGATTTCAAGCCGCTCAGTGATTGGCGGGCTTCGGCCGGTTACCGCATGTTGGTTGCGCGTAATCTGCTGCTGCGCTTCTTCATCGAAACCCGGGGCGGGACAGTGACGAGTGGGAGGGACCTGATCGATGGATGACGTCCGCAAGCGGCGGGATATCGGGGCTCGGCCGACCAACCGCGCCATGGTGCCGCACGACTCGGCGCATAAGCATGTGACGGGCCGCGCCGAATATGTCGATGACATACCCGAGCCGACGGGAACGCTGCACGCCTATCTGGGCACGGCAGCGATTGCCAGCGGCGAGATCACCGGCATCGATGTCGGCGCCGTGTTGGCGGCGCCGGGCGTGGTCGGGGTGATCACTGCCGCCGATATTCCGGGCAAGAACGATATCAGTCCGGCTGGCATCGGCGACGATACGCTGTTCTGCGAAACCAGCGTCACCTATCACGGTCAGCCCATTTTCGCCGTCGTCGGGCGTACCCGTGACGCTGCCCGGCGCGCGGCGAAGTTGGCAAAGATCAGTTATGCTGAGACCGTGCCGATCCTGGATGTGCGCGCGGCGCAGGAGGCTGGCGGCCGGGTTGTGGCGCCCGGCATGGTGATCCAAAACGGCAATGTGAAGGCGGCGCTGGAGGCGGCGGCCCATGTGGTGCGCGGCTCCATCACCATCGGGGGCCAGGAGCACTTCTATCTCGAAGGCCAGGTGTCGCTGGTCGTGCCGGGCGAGGATGGGGAAGTCACGCTCCATACCGCCACCCAGCATCCGAGCGATACGCAGGATGTGGTGGCGCGGGTGCTGGGGCTCGACGCCAATGGGGTGCGCGTGCATGTGCGGCGCATGGGTGGCGGCTTCGGCGGCAAGGAGACCCAGGGCACGTTGTTCGCCGCGGTGGGCGCCGTGGCGGCGCGCAAATTCGGACGCGCCATCAAGGTACGACCAGACCGCGACGACGACATGATGATCACCGGCAAGCGCCACGACTATGTCGTCGACTATGCTGTGGGTTTTGACGACAACGGTATCATCGCCGGCGTCGAGGCTGATTACGGCGCGCGCTGCGGCTATTCGTTGGACCTGTCTATCGGCGTCACCGACCGCACGCTGATGCATGCGTCCAACGCCTACTATTTTCCGGCCACCCGCGTCGCGTCGCAGCTTTATTATACCAACACCGTCTCCAATACCGCCTTTCGCGGCTATGGCGGGCCGCAGGGGCTAGTCGCCGTCGAGCGGATGATCGAAGAGATCGCCTATACGCTAGGGCTCGATACGCTCGAAGTGCGCAAGCGCAATTTCTACGATGGCGCCAAGCGCAACGCGACCCCATATGGGCAGGAGGTGCGGGACAATATCATGCCGCGCATCATCGCCGAGTTGGAGGCCAGCAGCGAATATCAGGCCCGGCGCGCCGAGATCATCGCGCATAACCGCACCAACCCGATCGTGCGGCGGGGCATCGGCATGGTGCCGGTCAAATTCGGCATCAGTTTTTCCAAGAAGGTAATGAACCAGGGCGCGGTGCTGCTGACCATCTATCGCGACGGCTCGGTGCATGTGAGTCAGGGCGGCACCGAAATGGGGCAGGGCCTGCATACCAAGATCATGCAGGTGATCGCCGAGGAACTGCACATCGATCTGAGCCGTGTGCGTATCACCGCGACGGCGACCGACAAGGTGCCCAATGCGGCGCCGACCGCGGGATCGTTGGGCACCGACCTCAACGGCATGGCGGCGATCGATGCGACGCGCCAGATCAAGCAGCGGTTGGTCGAATTTGCCATGGATGCCTATCGGGTCCACGCCGAGCAGGTGGTGTTCGAGCACGAAGCCGTTCGTGTCGGCCGCCATCTCATTGCCTGGCCCGAGATGATCGAACAGGCCTATGGCGCTCGCGTATCGCTGTCGGCCGCCGGCTTCTACAAGACGCCGCACATTAGCTGGGACCGCAAGGCCGGCAAGGGGAGTCCGTACCTCTATTTCACCTATGGGGCGGCCTGTTCGGAGGTCGCGGTGGATACGCTGACCGGGGAATATGTGGTGCTACGCACCGATATCCTCCAGGACGTCGGTCGCTCGATCAATCGCGATATCGATATCGGCCAGATCGAGGGCGGCTTTATCCAAGGCATGGGCTGGCTGACCACTGAGGAATTGTGGTGGGACAGCAAGGGGCGCCTGCGCACCCATGCGCCCTCGACCTACAAGATTCCGGTGGCGTCCGACCGACCGCGTATCTTCAATGTCGCGTTGGCCGAATGGTCGATCAACGAGGCTCCGACGGTCCGCAATTCCAAGGCCGTCGGTGAGCCGCCGATCATGCTGGCCATCGCGGTGCTCGACGCGCTCGGCATGGCGGTGGCGAGCGTGGCGGACTATCGCAAGGCGCCACACCTGGACACGCCGGCGACGCCGGAGCGCGTGCTGATGGCCATGGAGCGGCTGCGGGCCGAGGCGGTCTGAAGGGCGCCCGCTATTGGCGAGCGCCCGTGGTATTACTTCAGGTCGGAGAAGCCGGTGGCGACGAACAGTTCGGACTGCAGGGCCGTCAGCTTGGCGGAGCCGCCCGGGGGTGGCCAGATGCCTTCCTTGCTGGCCTGGCCGCGGGCTTTCACCCGGTCCTCGATGCTGTTGTAGGGCCAAATATGGACCATGCGCTGCGGGCCTTCCTCGATCGAGCCCATGACCATCAAAAGCTTAGACATCGCGTTGCGACGCTCGACGATCTTGCTCCAGGCATCGGCGGTTTCGGCCAGGCCACCGGGGGCGATCGTATAGGTGCGGAATTCGTAGAATGGACCGAAACTGCCGGCCTCGATCGCGTCGTTCATGAAGAACAGGGGCTTAAACGCGGTGCTCTGCACGCCGCCGAGATAGGGCGCGATGCCGTAGGGGTCTTCGGCCTGCATCAGGCGGGCGCGCTCTTCGGCGATTTTCTCGACGCTGTCATAGGCAGTCAGGAAGGCAAAACGGTTGAGGACGCCGAACTCGCAGCCGAAGCAGCCGATCGTCTTTCCGGTGCTGGAAAACGACGCGTAGGTCTTGGGCAGGATGGGCAGCACGGCGCCCAGGGTGTTCGGCAATAGCGACAGGATGGTCAGATCATAGAACATGTTGGCCCCATGTTTGTGGTTGCAGCGAGGCTATTCAACGCCTCGAAATATTGGTACACCAGATGGATGCCAAGTGCATACTGAAAATGCCTTGGCTGCTGTGAAATTGAGAGGGCGGCACATGTATGACCTGCTGATCGCTGGACGCGTCGTATCGCCGAGCGCCATTCTCGATGACGGTTGGCTGGCGATTTCCGGCGGTACGATTGCTGCTGTCGGGCAGGGCGGACGGCCGCAAGCAAAAGAGGTTGCCGACTACGGTATGGCCTATTTGCTGCCGGGCGGCATCGACGGCCAGACCCATGCGGGCAGCCAGATCGGCTTTCCGGGACTGACGCCGACTACGGAAGCTGCGGTGCGCGGTGGCGTCACGACCATCATCGACATGCCCTATGACGAGCCTGATCCGATCATCACGCGTGCTTTGCTACAGCAGAAGGTCGACGCTGTCGGCCAGTATGCGATCTGCGACGTGGCGCTCTACGGCACCGTTCCTGCAGAACCCAATCCCGACGATATCGCGGCGCTGATCAATGGGGGCGTTTGCGCCTTCAAGATCTCATCGTTCCAGGCCCATCCACACCGGTTCCCGCGCATCGACAATGGCGCGACGCTGGTGCTGATCGATGCGCTGGAGGGCAGGGGCCTGCCGCTCGGGCTGCATAATGAGGACCAGGACATCATCCGCCGCACCACGGAGCGCTTCAAGGCGGAAGGGCGCACCCGCCCGGAAGACCACAGCGCCAGCCGGCCGGAGGTCGCCGAACTGACGGCGACGGCCACCTTTCTCGAACTGGGCCGGGATCGGGATATTCACCTGCATATCGTGCATATCTCGACGCCGCAGGGTTTTGAAATCGTCGAGCGCTATCGGCAGGCGGGCGTCGATGCGACGGCCGAGATGTGCTTCCACTATCTGCATTTCGATGCGGCGACGGACATGACGCGGCTGGGCGGCCAGCTCAAGGTCAATCCGCCGATCCGCGACGGCGTGCGCGAGGACATGTGGGAGGTGATCGAGCAGGACGGCGCCACCTTCGTGTCGTCCGACCACAGCGCCTGGCCGATCGAGCGCAAGACCAATCCGTCAATCCTCGACGTGGCTGCCGGCATGCCGGGGCTGGAGGCACTGTTGCCGGGCTTCTTCACCGAGGCGGCCGAGCGTTATGGCGCCGACAATGCCGCGATGATGGTCGCCGATCTCGGCAGTGACCGGGCGGCGCGGTTCTTCGGACTGTCCCGCAAGGGCCGTCTGGCACCGGGCATGGACGCGGACGTGGCAGTGATGGCGCCGGTATCGATGCGATACGACGCCAAAAGCAATCCCACAGGCCCCGGCTGGAGCGCCTATGACGGCGAGACCTTCGCGGTGACGCCGGCGGCGACGTTCGTACGCGGTCAACTGGTTTGGGACGGCGCTGCCATCCGTGCAAAGGCCGGCACCGGGCGCTTCGTCGCCAGAGGCTAACGGATGGCGCCAGAGAGGCGTTCGATGATCGCCAGCTTGACGCTGTCGATGTGCTGGACCATTGCGTCGCGGGCCCGCTCCTGGTCGCCGCTCTCGATGGCGTCGAGCAGCTGGCCATTTTCCTCGAAGCCGAATTTCGGCTGCACGCTGTTGCGATAGGCGTTGAACACGTGGATGCGGCGGCGCAGGTCGCGGATCATCTGTGCCATCAGCGTGTTGCCGGCGGCGGTGGCGATCTCGCCATGGAGCAGGTCGTCCACCTTCCAGATCTCGGCCAGCGTCGGTTGCGGCAAACGCTTGAGCTCCTCAAGGCTCTTGCGGATCTCGTCGATGCGCGCCTGCGGAATCTTGCCAGCCGCCAGATAGGCCGCCTCGCCCTCCAGCAGTCGGCGCACATTGAGCATCTCGACGAACGCCTCGGTGGAGAATGGCTTGACCGTCACGCCCCGGCTGGGCTGCTTGTAGACGAGCCCTTCGGACTCCAGCCGTCCAAGCGCTTCACGGATTGGCGTGCGCGATGCATTGAGCCGTTCGGCCATCCGGCGTTCCGTAATCACGTCACCCGGCCGCAATTCGCCCCCGATCAGCAGGTCGGTCAACTGGCCGTATACCTGCTCGGTCAGGCTGGCATAGTTCTGGTCATCACCCACCAGGTCCTGATCGTTGCGATGCTCGGGCACATTCGCCACTGAATACTCTCCCGCCTAAAGTCGACTTGCACTGCCGACTTAAACAACCCCGGCATATGTCTGGTATCCCTTTAGTCCCGTAAGGGCAATCCAGCCCTATCCCAAGGTCGGTCTTTCCACTTTTTTCGTCGGGAGGGCCTTGCAATCTTTCGACAATGCAGTAAAAAATAGGTGGTATACCACTGGCGTGCCTGAGTGGTCCAACATTGGAGTCGAAGCCGATGCCGATCAAACCCTGGCGTGCAACCTGCATTCAGATGCGCAGCGAACGCGCCTCGCAGGCGCCCGACGACGCGACTGCGAGCCAGGTCATCCAGCGCAATATCGATCGGCTCGTCTCGCTCATCGAGCAGGCCTGCGATTCGAACGAGGCGCCCGACCTGGTGGTGTTCCCCGAGTTCGCCATGCAGGGGCCGCCACTCAAGATGCGGCCGGCCGAATGGATCGCGCGCGCCTGCTACCCCTTTCCGGGTCGGCTGACGCAGCCGCTGCAGGAACTGGCGCGTCGCCGCGGCATCTTCATTGCCGGAAATGCTTTCGAGGCACCGCCCGAATGGCCGGGGCGCTATTTCAACAGCTCGTTCCTGATCAACCGCGATGGCGAAATCGTTCTGCATTACCGGCGGCTGAACACGGCGGCGTTCCCATCGGTTCATGACTTCCTCAGCAGCTATACCGCCGCCACGCCGCAGGAAAACTGGTTCCCGGTCGTCGATACCGAACTGGGCAAGCTCTGCGTTATTCCGTGTGGGGAGATCACCATTCCCGAGGTCGCCCGCGTGATGATGATGCAGGGCGCCGAGGTGATCCTGCACCCCACAAATTCCAAATATACCGCGCGCCAGGAGGCCGCCAAGCTCTCCCGCGTCACCGAGAACATGACCTACCTGGTCAGCGCCAACGTCGCCGACTGGATCGGCTTCTCGCCCGACAATACCGAGCCGGGCGGGCGCTCGCATATCCTCGATCACAAGGGCCGCACCTTGGCCTATCGCGAGGACGCGGCCGAGAACAGCGCCGTCACCGCGCTCATCGATATCGAGCAGCTGCGGGCCGACCGGCGCACCGATACCGGCCTCGACAATCCGCTGCTGCGGGCGCGCTACGAAATGTATGTGCCCTTCTACAGTCGCGCTGAATTCTACCCACCAAACTACTTCCTCGACGCGCCGATGGCCGACAGTTCCGAGATCAAAGGGGCTATCCAGGCCGCTCGCCAGAATCTGGAGCGCGCAGGAATACTTCAACCGCAATCCCACGGTGCAGTTGAGCCCGTGGCCGCAGCAGCCCATTAGGAGAGAACTGGCATGATTACCGCCGAGGAAAACATCGAGCTCACCCGTGTCGGTCGTGGCACGCTGATGGGCAATTTCTTCCGTCAGTTCTGGCTGCCGGTCTGCCTGTCCTCCGAACTCAAGGCCGATGGCGACCCGGTGCGCCTGATGATCGTGGGCGAAAAGCTTGTCGCCTTCCGCGACACAGAAGGGCGTGTCGGCGTGTTCGACCACCGCTGCCCGCACCGCTGCGCCTCGTTGTTCTTCGGCCGCAACGAGCTGGGCGGCATCCGCTGCGCCTATCACGGCTGGAAGTTCGACGTGACCGGCAAATGCCTCGATCAACCTAATCTCGAGGACAAGTCCAAATATCCTGCCGGCACACCGGCGATCGCCTACCGCGTCAAGGAGCAGGGCGGCATGGTCTTCGCCTATATGGGCGAGCACCAGGAAAACCCGCCGGAACTGCCGCATCTGGAAGCCATCATGGCCGAAGGCGACGACCGCAACATCGTGCTGACCCACCGCGATTGCAATTACCTGCAGGCGCTGGAAGGCGACATCGACACCTCGCATCTGGGCTTTCTGCATGTCGGCGGCGTCGATAGCGAAAAGCTCGATCTCAACGATCCCGAAGTCTTCACCGTCAAGGAGAAGGCGCCCAAGATCAACGTGTCGGAAATGGCTTACGGCACCATGTATTCGGCGCAGCGCGACGCCTATGAGGGCACCGAGCATCAGCGCTATGCCCACTATATTTTCCCGATCTGGGTGAGCTATCCGAGCGGCGATCTAGACACCAACATCACCGCCAATGCCTGGGTGCCGATCGACGATCACTCGACCATGATCTTCAATATCGACCTGCGCCGCGCCAGTGGCGGCGGCAAGAAGAAGCTGATGTACAAGGATGGCACACCGGTCGGCGGGCTGGCACGTCCGCTCGAATACCTGCCCAACACCACCGATTGGAAGGGCCGTTGGCGCCCGACCAAGGACCTGACCAACGACTACGCCATCGACCGTGAATGGCAGCGTAATGGCGACAGCTATACGGGTATTGTCGGCGTGCCGCTGCAGGACCAGATGATCCAGGAATCCATGGGGCCCATCGTCGACCGCGAGATGGAACACCTCGCCGCTTCCGACCGCATGGTGATCCTCACCCGCCGCGTCATGCTCGATGCGGCCCGGAAATATGCCGCCACCGGCGAGTTGCCACCGGTCGCCCATCGGCCGGAGCTGGCTAAGGATGCCCGCGGCGGCGACATCATCGTCCCCTACGGCACCGAATGGCTGGAGGGCTACGAAGAGAAGATGGCTGAGATCAAGGGTTACCGGCCCAACCTCAGCGCGGCCGAATGAGCGAGGGGCTGAACATGGGGTTCGATGCGCAGCTCGCGGATCCCTCGGGCCCCGACGAGCCGGCGGTGCACCATGTGGTGCCCGCCGATGCCCGGCCCCTGCTGCTGCGGGTGTCGGCTATCGAGCTGGTAGCGGACACGGTGCGGGCGATCGAGCTGGTATCGGCCGATGGCGCGCCGCTGCCGCCGTTCACGGCCGGCGCACATATCAACCTCAAGCTGCCGGGGGAACTCAGCCGCTCCTATTCGCTGACCAATGGGCCCGAAACGCTGGATCGCTACGCCATTGCGGTCAACCGCGATCCCAATAGCCGCGGTGGCTCGGCCTATATCGCCGAGACGCTCAAGGTGGGCGACGTGCTACCGGTCGATCCGCCGCACAACACCTTTCCGCTGGTCGAGGACGCCGAACTCAACGCCTTTTTCGCCGGCGGCATCGGCATCACGCCGATCCTGTCGATGATCCGGCGCCTCGAGGCGCTGGGGCGCCCCTGGAAGCTGTTCTACGGCGCGCGCAGCCGCTCAACCGCCGCCTTCGTGGATGAGCTGGAAGCGCTCGAGGCCAGCTCGCCGGGCCGGGTTCTGCTGCATTTCGATAGCGAGGCCGGCAAGGTCATGCCGCTGCTCAAGCTGGCATCGGGTATTCCCAAGGCCGCCCATATCTATTGCTGCGGCCCCGGGCGCATGATCGAGACCTTCAAGGCCTCGGCCGGCTGGCGCCCGAGCGACAACGTTCACATCGAGCATTTCGTCGGCACCAATGCCAAGCCAACCACCGCCTTCGACGTCGAACTCAAGCGCAGCGGCAAGCAGTTCCATGTCGAGATCGGCGAGTCGATCATGCAGGTACTCGAACGCAATGGAATCCAGGTCTCCCATTCCTGCCGCGAAGGTGTCTGCGGCACCTGCGAAACACGCGTCCTCGCCGGCATCCCAGACCACAAGGACAATGTCCTCTCCACCCGCGAACGCGATGCCAATAACGTCATGCTGATCTGCTGCTCCGGCGCCAAGTCGGAAAAACTGATCCTCGATCTTTAGGCAAGCGTTCGCTGCTACTGATCAACCTGGAGGGCGCCTTGGGTCTGGTGTTTTCGAATGCCCTGGTGCTGACCGACGCATCGGCAGTGCCGGTCAAACGCGATGTCTTCATCGATGGCGGCGTCATCAGCGCTTTGCGTGAGCCCGGCGGGGAACTTTGGTCCGGTAGCCAGCGCATCGAGGGCAATCGCACCCTCATCATCCCCGGACTTATCAACGCCCATTATCATTCGCACGACGTCCTGGCCCGCGGACTGTTCGAGGACATTCCGCTGGAGGTGTGGATCGCGCTGGCAATCCTGCCACCTTGGCGGAAGGTGACCAAGGAAGAGGTGCGCCTGCGCACGCTCATCGGCGCGGCTGAAAACCTGCGCAACGGCACGACCACCGTCCAGGATATGCTCGGATGCGGTCCCGGGAGCGAGGACATCGTCGAGGCCGCCTTGGCTGCCTATGCCGAGATCGGCATCAGATGCGTGATGTCGCTGCAAGTCGGCAATCGGCCGGCCATCGACTGCTTGCCCGGAATTCGCGAAAGCATGCCGTTGGAAATCCAGCCGCTCATCTCAGGCAATCCGCCCGATGTCGAGCAATTCCTGTCCTTCGTGGCGACGCCACTGCAAAACGCCGCCAAGTCCCGGCTGCACTGGGCGATAGCGCCAGGATCGCCACAGCGCTGCACGATCGAACTGATGGCGGGCCTGGGCGATCTGGCGCGAGCCAGACGCCTGCCTTATGTCACCCATGTCAATGAATCCAAGTTGCAGGTCTTTCTCGCCAGGGAGCTTTATGGCGCCTATGGGGGCTCGGTGCTCGATTACCTGGAGGCAGCCGGGGTATTGAACTCTCGCTTGTGCATGGCACATGGCATCTGGTTCAGCGACGCCGAGATCGACAGAATTGGCAGCGTCGGCGCTGCCGTGGCAACATGCCCGGCCAGCAATTTGAAACTCAAGAACGGCGTGGCGCCTCATGGCGCATTGCTGCGTGCAGGTGCGCAACTGACGCTGGGTTGCGACAATGTCAGTGCTGGCGATGGCCAGAATATGTTCGAGGCAATGCGATCGCTGGCCCACCTCAATTCGGGACGTGGCCCGCAAAATAGCCCGCTCGACGCGCGTGCAGTGCTCGCCATCGCCACCCAGGGCGCCGCCAACGTGTTGGGAATCGGCGATCTTGTCGGGTCCATCGCGGTGGGCAAGCGAGCCGACCTGACGATCATCGATCTCGATGATTTTGCCTATCTTCCGCTGAACAACGCGCAGCGGCAATTGGTCTACGCGGAGAACGGACGAGGCGTGCGAGACGTTTTGGTCGACGGCGAGTTCGTGGTGCGAGATCGCAAACTTGTCAAAGTCGATCAGGCTAAGCTCATCGAAGGCGCCGGCGCCTTGTTGGAAATTGTCCAACGTGATTATGCGGATCACTTTGCAAGAATGGCCCCGGCGATACCGTACATTGCAGGGACGGCACGCCGCGAGAGCGATCGATCGCTGCCGTTCTCGAGATGGATCGCATAGCCAGACGCGTCCCGACCGTGCTCCAAGGAAGGTAGCCCGCTAGGCAAACCGGGCAGCGGCTATTCTGTCGCCGCCGATTTCACATCCTGCAGCACCAACCACGGCGTGAAGAGGTTTGGGCGACCCTCAGGGCACCGCTACGATCGCCGCTGGACGATAAAAAAATCGCTCGTTCGTGGTTAGCACTGTGCTTGTGGTCGCACGGAGAGGCACGTTACCAGTGTACGAAACCGTACTTTCTCCAGGTGATTCGTGCCCATTCGCCAGCCATCTGGATCCGACGGCTCCCTTCCCGAGACCCTCATGCCATTTCGTGCGACGACCAGCCGCAATGCCGCGGTGGTTTTCCTTGCTCTGCTGCTGACGGCGAGCGGGCTGACGTCCGCGCTTGCCGATGGCGGCAAGGGCGGCGGAACGGGGGGCGGAGCCGGCGGCGCCGGGTATAACGGTGCGGCAGGCGCGGGCGGCGATAACCCGGCCTGGCTGCATGCCGGCGGTGGCGGTGGTGGTGCCGGTAGCGGTGCCAGTGGTCCGGGCGGCAACGGCGGCCCTGGATCCCCTAGCGGTCCGGGCGGCAACGGCGGCAATGGTGGCCTCAACAATCAGAATGGTGCTTCGGCGGGCGACGGCGGTGATGGCGCCGCTGGTGTTGCCGGTGCCCCCAACGGTGGCGGCAGCGGCGGCGGTGGCGGCGCCGGTGGTGCGGGCTTCTACTATCTCTTCGATATCGAGGACCTGCTGGACGAAGCCGGCGTTGGAATCGTCGTCGGCGGCAAGGGCGGCGCCGGAGGCAAGGGGTTTCAGGGTGGTGCGGGCGGCGGCGGCGGTGACGGCGGTGGCGGCGTGGTCATGGCCGACGGCTTCAGCGTCACGGCCAATGTCGACTCGATCGTGGGCGGCGCCGGCGGTCTCGGCGGAAACGGTGCTTTGGCCGGCGGCCCTGCGACTTCCGGCGACGGCGGCGTCGGCGGCGCTGGCATAGTCACTGCCGTAGGCGGCGATGTCATCGTTGAAACCGGCACGATAACCGGTGGCAATGGTGGTGCAGGCGGAAACGGCGGGCCGGCTCCGAATGGTCAGGGGGCAGCCAACCCCGGCTCGGGCGGCATTGGTGGCGCGGGCGGCGAGGGCATGAGCTCCTCCGGGGGTGGCAGCGTTACGATCGAGCATGGCACAGTCACCGGCGGCAACGGCGGCGCAGGCGGCAACGGTGGCGCCAATGCCAACAGCCTTGGCGGCAATGGCGGTGCCGGTGGTGCTGGCGTGAATGCTACCGGCGATGTCACCGTACAGGCCGATGCGAGTGTCAGGGGCGGCAATGGCGCCGCGGCCGGCACCGGCTCGCTTGGCACGGCGCAGACAGGTGCCGGCGGCGCCGGCATCCAGGCGACCGGCGGCGCCATGGTGACGGTCGCCGGCACCGTGACGGGCGGCATGGGTGGCACCAACTTGGTGCGGGCCAATGCAGTCAGCTTCACTGGTGGCGGCAATACGCTGGCACTGGAGAACGGCTATGTCCTCAACGGCAATGCGGTGAGTGACGGTGCGGGCACCGGCGACGGTTTGGTGCTGGGCGGCAGTAGCAATGGCGCGTTCGACCTGTCGCTTATCGCCACCACGTTCCAGAACTTTGACACTTTCGGCAAAACCGGCTTGAGCAGCTGGACGCTGACGGGGACCAGCAGTTTCAGTGGCGACACCGCCGTCTCGGGCGGCGCGCTCTTGGTCAACGGGTCCCTCGCCAACAGCGTGCTGTCCGTCCAATCCGGCGGTACGCTCGGTGGCATGGGTACGGTGGGCGCAACCACCGTGCAGTCCGGCGGCACCGTTGCGCCCGGCAACAGCATCGGCACGCTCCACACCGGCGCTCTCACGCTCTCGGTCGGTTCGAGCTACGTGGTCGAGGTCGCGCCTGACGGCACCAGCGACAACATCGCCGTGACCGGTATAGCGACGCTGGCCGGCACCGTGGTCGTCACCTCGGCCTCGGGAGCCAACGACTTTCCGAGCACACCGAGCCAGTACACCATCCTCACCGCGACCGGCGGCGTCACCGGCCGCTTTAATGGCCTCGATACCAGCGCACTCGCCTTCTTCGATGGTTCGCTCGACTATGCCACGCCCAACGCCGTCACCCTGACCCTCGCCCGCAACCAGGCGAGCTTGACGGACCTGGCGCAGGGCGGCAATCAGATGAGCACGGCGGGTGCCATCGAAAGTCTCGGCACCGGCAATCCCCTCTATAGCGGCATTCTGGGGCTCGGCAGCGACCAGGTGCAAAGCGCCTACCAGCAGCTCTCGGGCGAAAGCCTCGGCTCGGCCGACCAGGGACAGGTGCAATCGGCCGGCCTCGTGTCCACCGCCGTGGTCGATCGCGTCAACCAGGCCTTCGATGCGCTCAAGGGCGCCGGGGCCAGCAACTACCTGCCGACGCCAGATCCGGTCACCCAGGCCTTCGATGCGATCGACGGGACGCCGGACCCCACCCATTCGATGTGGATATCCGGCTACGGCGCGCGCGCAAGTGTCGATGCAAGCGCGCAGAATGCCGCCAGCGCGACCGATACCGGCGGGCTAACCTTCGGCCTCGATGGCGAACTGAACAATTGGACGGTCGGCGCGATGGGCGGCTACGGCCATTCGGCGAACACGGTTGCCGCGCTGGACACCAGCATTGGCAGCGCCGACTATTCTGCCGGCGTCTATGCCGGAACGGAGTGGGACAGCATTCGCCTGGCGCTGGGCGCCGTCTATACCCAATCGGCCGTCGCGAGCACCCGGAACATCACTCTGCCCACCGTACAGACGCTGACGGCCGACTATGCGGCCCGCACCGGCAGCCTCTTCGGCGAGGCGGCCAAGGAGTTCGATTTCGGCGTCATCAGCCTCACCCCCTATGCCGGCGCGCAATATGTCCGCAGCATGGGCGATGCCTATTTCGAACAGGGCGGCACGGCCGCACTCTCAGTCGCCGCACGGACAAACGACATCTTCTACACCACCGTCGGCCTGCGCACCTCGGCCGACTTCGTGGTTGGCGGCGACATGCTGCTGTCCCTCGGTGCCGGCGCTGGCTGGAAGCATGCCTTTGCGGATCAGTCGACCATCAGCCATAGCTTCGTGGCCGGCGGCAACAGCTTTGCAGTCTCCAGCGCCGAAGTCCCCGCCGACCGTCTCGCCGTGGAGGCCTCGGCCGGCCTCGACGTCAGCTCTGCTCTCGCGCTCGATCTCAGTTACACGGGTGAATTCACCTCCAACGCCCAGACCAGCCAGGTGCAGGCCGGAGCCAAGGGCTCCTTCTAGCGCGCGCCAAAGGGAAATTTCCACGCTGCAATGCCCGAACGGCCAGTGGCAAGGTTGGGTGGTCTCAGCACGCCAACGTGGTGGAGCGGCTACGACTCACGCTTTCAGGCCAAATCGACTCAGGGATTTCTGTCGATTCAGGATTTCTGGGCCAAATCGATTCAGACTGATCTGGTCCCGCCGACACTGGAAATTTTGGCGATCCCGGAGGGACTCGAACCCCCGACCAACAGCTTAGAAGGCTGCTGCTCTATCCAGCTGAGCTACGGGACCGAGGCTCTTGGCAGGGCTCCTTTAGCGCATTTTGCGGCAAAATGAACGCCCTTCTTGCCGGCCTGACAGGGCAGGGGCGTTGATTCTTTTTGTCCAGGGATCGGGCTAAGTGATTCTGGACACTGCCCTTAACTGTGTGGGGGCGGGAAGTAGCGGGCAGTGCTGCTGCGGATGATCATTTCGGAGGTGAGCACGATCCGCAGCGGTTTGGCTTCAACGCCGCCTTCGAGAATGTTTATCAGCGTTTGCGCCGCCAATTGCCCGAGTTTCTCGCGCGGCTGGCGCACCGTGGTCAGCGGCGGCGAATAGTGCAGGGCGACGGCAAGATCATCGAAGCCGACCACGGAAATGTCGCGCGGGCATTCGAGACCCTGTTCGCGCAGGCCCGACAGGAAGCCGATTGCTGTCTCGTCATTGGCCGCGAACACCGCGCTGGGACGGTTGGCCATGGCCAGATATTGGAGTGCCGCCGCATAGCCGCTTTCCATCATGAAATTGCCCGGGAAAATCCAGTCGGGAAGGACCTTTAACCCAGCCTCGTCCATGGCCTGCATGAAGCCGGCAAGACGCTCCTGGCGCAGCACATTGCCGGCAGGCCCGGTGATGTGACCGATTCGGGTATGGCCCTGATCGATCAGGTGGCGGGTGGCATGGGCAGCGGCGCGGGGATTGTCGGTCTTGACGGTGTGGAACGACGCATCGGGAATCTCCTCGCAGGCCACCACCAGCGGCACGGCGCTCGGCTCGCGCGTCAGCTCCAGCAACTGCTCGAGGTCCAATGAACCGTCCAGCAACAGCAGGCCGTCGGCGCGGTGCGACAGGAAGTATTCCCCCAGTCGCCGCGCTGGGTTAGGCCCCGAATAACGGTTGCACACCAGCACCCCATAGCCGCGCAATGCCGCTTCGCGCTCGATGGCGTCGAGTATGGTCGAGAAGAACGAATTGCGGATATCGGGCAGCCCCACCAGGATGGTTTTGGAGGTACGCTGGCGCAGCGATCGCGCGGCTTGGTTAAGGGTGTATCCGGTGGCCTCGACGGCATCGGAAATGCGCGCGCGCGTCCCCTCGCTGACGCGCTCCGGGCTGGAAAGCGCGCGGCTCACGGTGGCGGTGGATACGCGGGCGAAGCGCGCAACGTCCTGAATCGTGGGCGTTTTTCTGGCTATACTCATGCCTGGCAGCACCCCCTCAGGCCGTCAGCAACGCAAACGGTCTAAATCGATCTTGACACGACCGCAAGAAGTGTTTGAAACTCATGCAATCGATTGCACTGGCAAAAAACTTGCGATGCAATCGATTACATGCGGCCAGCCGGGGATGCCTCCTAAGAAGGTAACCTTGCGGCTGGCAATTTCGCGGGAGCGTTTCGCTCCATGAGGACGTTGGGAGGACTACATATGAATAAGTTCGCAGTAGCTGCCACGATGGCGGCTGCCTTGATGTGCGGTACCGCACACGCTACCGATCTTGAAGTTACGCACTGGTGGACTTCGGGTGGCGAAGCCGCCGCCGTGAAGGTGTTCGCCGATGCGCTCGACGCAACGGGCACCGACAAGTGGATCGACGGTGCTATCGCTGGTTCGGGCGATGCCGCCAACCCGATCATCATCAGCCGTATTCTCGGCGGCAACCCGATGGGCGCCACCCAGATGAACACCGGCCGCGATGCCGAGCAGCTCATCCAGGCCGGCCTGATGCAGGACCTGACCGAAGTCGCGACGGCCGAAAAATGGGCTGACGTGATCCGCCCGGCCAAGCTGATGGACTCTTGCATGTTCGAAGGCAAGATGTACTGCGTGCCGGTCAACATCCACTCCCAGCAGTGGCTGTGGCTGTCGCGTCCCGCTTTCGAGAACAACGGCATGACCGTTCCGACCACTTGGACGGAATATGTCGCCGATTTCCCCAAGCTCAAGGAAGCCGGCATCATCCCGATGTCGATTGGCCAGGGCTGGCCGATCAACACCATGTGGGGCGTTCTGCTCGCTTCCATCGGTGGTCCTGACCTGTTCCGCTCGGTCAATATCGACAAGAGCGCCGACGCGGTCCGCGGTCCTGAGTTCAAGGCTGTCGTCGATGCTTTCGCCGTCGTCCGCGACACCGCCGACACTAGCGCCATCGTTCCGCTCTGGAACGACGCGACCCAGCTCGTGATCGAAGGCAAGGCTGCCGGCAACATCATGGGCGATTGGGCCCAGGGTGAATTCGCCGTCGCCAACCAGGTCGCCGGCAAGGACTATGATTGCCTGCCAGGTCTGGGCATGCACGCCATCGTCGATACCGGCGGTGACGCATTCTACTTCCCCAAGAGCACCGATCCGGAAATCACCCGCACCCAGCTCGAGCTGGCCAAACTGATGCTTTCCCCTGAAGTTCAGGTTGCGTTCAACCTGAAGAAGGGCTCGATGCCGGTTCGTGGCGACGTTGATCTCGCCGCTGCCAATGCCTGCATGAAGAAGGGCCTCGAAATCCTGGCCGATCCGGCAAACGTCCTGCCTACCGGCGAGCAGACCTTCAGCTCCGACACTCAGGGCCAGCTGCAGGATCTCGTGCTTGCATTCTTCGCCGACAAGTCCATGACTGCGGAAGACATGCAGGCCCAATACGCCGATATCGTTGCCGCTTCCGAGTAATCGGTAGCTCGACATTAGGCTAGGCGTGGCCGGCTTGGGCAATACCCGGGCCGGCCATGTTTCCAATAAGGCATGAAGTAAGGCATCGATCCATGGCAGAGGCGACACTCGCGGCACAATCCAAGCCGGAAGAAATATCCACCCGGCCAAGCTTGCTGCACAATATCTTCCTAAGGAACCTGAGCGCCAAGATCGCCGCTCTGCCAATGGTCCTTACAGTGCTGGTGGTCTTCGTCGGCTGCAGCGCCTGGAGCGTTATCTACTCCTTCACCAACTCCGGCTCGCTCCCAAGCGGCAAATTCGTCGGCTTCGCTCAGTATGAGCGTCTGTTCAAGACGGCGCGCTTCGTTGGTTCGGCCGAAAACCTCGCTCTTTACGGCGTCTTGTCGCTGGTCTTCACCATGGTGGTCGGCTTCCTGCTGGCCGTGCTGATGGACCAGAAGATCCGCTTCGAAAACACCTTCCGCACCGTGCTTCTCTACCCGTTCGCGCTGTCGTTCATCGTCACGGGCCTGGTGTGGCAGTGGATCATGAACCCCAATTACGGCATCCAGAAAGTCGCTTTCGACCTGGGTTTCACCAATTTCCGGTTCGACCTGCTGACCAATAGCGACACCGTCATCTATGGCCTAGTGATCGCAGGGCTCTGGCAGGGCACCGGCTTCGTCATGGTGCTGATGCTCGCAGGGCTGCGCAGCATCGACGAGGAAATCTGGAAAGCCGCACGCATCGACGGCATTCCCGCCTGGCGCACCTATCTGCAGATCGTCATTCCGATGATGCGCGGCGTGGTCATCACCACGCTGGTGATCGTCGGCTCGGGCATTGTCCGCCTCTACGATCTGGTGGTGGCTTTGACCCAGGGCGGCCCCGGCTTCGCCTCCGACGTCCCCGCGAAATACGTTTACGACTACATGTTTGCGCGCGGCAATCTCGGCCAGGGTCTGGCCGCGTCGACCATGATGCTGGTGACTGTGCTGATCATCCTGATCCCATGGGCCTATATCGAATTCGGCCCAAAGAAAAACAAATGACCGGACGCGTCAGCAAGGGAGGGCCATCATGGCTGTCGATACACTAGAACCCCGGGGGATGCGCCCGCGCCCGTTCTTTACCCCCCGCAAGATCATCATCTATTCGCTGCTGTTCTTCATCTCCGTCTACTACCTGTTCCCGATGTACGTGATGATCGTCACGTCGCTGAAGAGCCTGGATGAAGCCCGTGGCGGCAACATTTTCGCACTGCCGATCAAGGTGACCTTCGATCCCTGGTTCAAGGCCTGGGATACCGCCTGTACCGGCCTTTACTGCGAAGGCCTCAAGGTCGGGTTCCTGAACTCGATGAAGATCACCATTCCCAGCGTCATCGTCTCGGTGCTGATCGCCTCGATCAACGGCTATGCCCTGGTCAATTGGCGCTTCAAGGGTTCTGAGGTTTTCTTCGTCATCCTGCTGTTCGGCTCGTTCATACCCTACCAGGTGATGCTCTATCCGCTCGTGATCATCCTGCGCGAACTGCATATGTTCTCGACCCTGCAGGGCGTGATCCTGATCCATACCGTTTTCGGCATGCCGATCCTGACGCTGCTGTTCCGCAACTACTTCGCCTCGCTGCCACCTGAACTGTTCAAGGCGGCGCGGGTCGACGGGGCAGGGTTCTGGCGCATTTTCATCCAGATCATGGTGCCAATGTCGCTGCCGATCTTCGTGGTGGCGATGATCCTGCAGATCACCGGTATCTGGAACGACTTCCTGTTCGGCGTCATCTTCGCCGGCAACCAGAATTATCCGATGACCGTGCAGCTCAACAATATCGTCAACTCCACGCAGGGCGTGAAGGAATACAACGTCAACATGGCCGCAACCATCCTGACGGGCCTCGTGCCCCTGGCGGTCTATTTCATCTCGGGAAAATGGTTCGTCCGCGGCATCGCTGCCGGCGCGGTGAAGGGTTAGAATTATGGAATCCAGTGTTTCAATCAGAGATCTGTCGCTCGATTTCGGCAGCGTCAAAGTGCTGCAGTCGCTCGATCTGGAAGTCGCCAAAGGTGAGTTCATCGTGCTGCTGGGGCCCTCCGGCTGTGGCAAGTCGACACTGCTGAACTGCATTGCCGGCCTGCTCGACGTCAGCGAAGGGCAGATTTTCATCGGCGGCAAGAACGTGACCTGGGCCGAGCCCAAGGATCGCGGCATCGGCATGGTGTTCCAGTCCTATGCGCTTTACCCGCAGATGACGGTGGAGCGGAACTTGTCGTTCGGCCTGCGCGTCTCCGGCATGCCCAAGGCGGAGATTGAACAGCGCGTCAATCGCGCCGCCGAAATCCTGCAGATTCAGCCGCTGCTGGGTCGCAAGCCCGCCAACCTGTCGGGCGGACAACGCCAGCGCGTCGCCATTGGCCGCGCTTTGGTGCGCGATGTGGACGTGTTCCTGTTCGATGAGCCGCTGTCCAATCTCGACGCCAAGCTCCGGAGCGACCTCCGCGTCGAAATCAAGCGGCTGCATCATCGCCTCAAGAACACCATGATCTACGTCACCCACGACCAGATCGAGGCGCTGACGCTGGCGGATCGCATCGCTATCATGAAGAATGGCACGATCCAGCAATTGGCTGACCCGCACACCATCTACAACAGGCCGGTCAATCTCTATGTGGCTGGTTTCATCGGCTCGCCCTCGATGAACTTCCTCGAAGGTACGCTCAATCCCGCCAACCAGACCTTCGTTGCCGATGACGGCACTGTCGTTCCGGTGGGTACCTACGCCTTCGAGACCCCGGTCAGCGGCTCGACCAAGGCCGTTCTGGGCGTCCGCCCGGAGCACATCCTGATCGGCGAGGACGCCAAGTCCAAGCCGTTCACCCAGGAAGTCGAAATCGAAATCGTCGAACCGATGGGCTCCGACACCCTGGCCTGGACCAAGATCGCGGGCAAAGCCGTGACCTTCCGCTGCGACAGCGATGTCGTGATCACGAGCGGCCAGAAGATCCTAATCGGCTTCGATCCCGCGCGCGGTTCTATCTTTAACGCCGAGACCACCAACCGCATTTGATTTCGAGTTTGCCGGCGCTCAGGCGCCGGCAGCCACTTCGCCGGCAAAGCCACGGCCAATGTTACTTTTCAAGCAACTGACCTGTCGAACTGGCGCGATGGCGCATGACGAATGCGCTATCTCAGTGGTATTGATCTTCGTATGAACGTTAATCTGAGGCCAAAAGTGACCGAACTGTCTTTCCAGCTCTACAGCGCCCGCAATTTCCCGCCCATTGATACCGTCCTCGCCAAGCTCAAATCGCTGGGCTACGGGCAGGTGGAAGGCTATGGCGGGCTTTATGCCGACGCCGCCACTCTGGCCGCTTCGCTCAAGGCCAATGGGCTGACCATGCCGACCGGCCATTTCGGCCTCGATATGCTCAAGGACACCTCGACCACGCTCAAGACCGCTGAGACGCTCGGCATCAAGACCGTGTTCTGCCCGGCCATTCCGCAGGACCAGCGCAAGCAGCCTGAAGCCGGCTGGGTGCAATTGGCCGAAACGCTGGCTGAGCTGGCCGTGACCTACAAGAAGGCCGGCCTCGGCTTTGGCTGGCACAATCACCATTTTGAATTCTGGCCCACCGAAACCGGCAAGCTGCCGATGAACATCATCCTCGATACCGCCACGGATATCGAGTGGGAGGCCGACGTCGCCTGGATCGTGCGTGGCGAGAACGACCCGCAGAAGTGGTTCGACGCCTATGGCCAGCGCATCACCGCCGTCCACGTCAAGGACATCGCGCCCGCCGGCGTCGCCGAGGACGAAGACGGCTGGGCCGATCCGGGGCAGGGCACCATGGGCTGGTCTGCGCTGATCGGCACCATCCGTGCCAAGACCCGCGCCCAGTATTTCGTCGCCGAACACGACAACCCGTCGGATGTCGACCGCTTCGCCACGCGCAGTATGGATGCGTGGAAGAGCTGGAAGTAAGCGGACTTCCCCTGGAGCGTGATGATTTCTCTTCGAGTTATCATCAAGCTCTATCTCTTTGTTAGAGCATGATGTTTTCGGAAAACCGGTAGCCACTTTTCCGGATCATGCTCAGAGGCCAACCTATAAGGACCAAAAATTATGGATATGTCGTTCCAGATGTTCAGCGGGCGCAATTACCCGCTTGATCAGGTGCTGAAAACCGTCGCCGATGCCGGCTACAAATATGTCGAAGGCTACGGCGGCCTCGATTACGCCTCCACCGATGGCGGCCTGGGCGGCCTCTATGGCGACCTGCCGGGCCTCAAGGCCAAGCTCGATGCCAATGGCCTAACCATGCCGACCGCCCATGTGGGTCTCGACCTGCTCGAGCAGCCCGACCGCGCTTTGGCCATTAACGAAGCGCTGGGCACCACGGTGTTCATGTGCCCCTGGCTGTCGCCCGATCAACGCCCCACCGATGTGGCCGGTTGGCAGGCTTTTGGTGAGCGTCTTGCTAACATTTCGGCACCCTTTACCAAGGCCGGAATCACCTTCGGCTACCACAACCACGATTTCGAATTCGCCATGCTGCCGGATGGTCGCTACCCGATGGACGTGCTGCTCGAAGCGGCGCCCGACATCTACACCGAAGCCGATATCGCGTGGATCTATCGCGGCAAGGCCGACGCCTTCGCCTGGCTGGAAAAGTTCGGCAAGCGCATCGTCGCCGTCCACGTTAAGGACATCGCTCCGGCCGGCCAGAACCTCGATGAAGACGGTTGGGCAGACGTCGGCCATGGCACGCTGCCGTGGAAGGACCTGCTGAACCACGTCAAGGCCAAGACCGCCGCGCGCTACTTCGTGGCCGAGCACGACAATCCAAACGATCTCACCCGCTTCGCCACTCGGTCCATCGCGACCGTCAATTCTTTCGGAGTCTAACATGGCCAAGACTTATGGCGTCGGCATCATGGGTGCCGGCAATATTTCGGGCGCCTATCTGCGTCTCGCGCCGCTGTTCAAGAACCTTGAAGTGCGCGCCATCGCCGATATCGTCCCGGCCGCCGCCCAGGCGCGCGCTGCTGAATACAACGTCAAGGCGCAGACGCCCGACGAGCTGCTGAAAAACAGCGAAGTCGACGTGATCGTCAACCTGACCATCCCCTCGACCCACTATTCGGTGTCGCGCGATATCCTTTCGGCCGGCAAGCATGCCTATTCCGAAAAGCCGTTCGTGCTCGACGTCGAAGAGGGCAAGGCGCTCAAGAAGCAGGCCGACGCGGCCGGCCTCAAGATCGGCTCCGCGCCGGACACCTTCCTCGGCGGCGCGCATCAGCAGGCGCGCTCGATCATCGATAGCGGCAAGGTCGGCCGCATCACTTCGGGCACCATGCACGTGCTGTCGCGCGGCATGGAACACTGGCACCCCAATCCGGACTTCTTCTTCCAGGTTGGCGGCGGCCCGATCCTCGATCTCGGCCCCTACTACATCACCGACCTGATCAGCCTGATCGGGCCGATCAAGCGGGTGACCGCCTTCACCGGTATGGCCAATCCTGAACGCACCATCTCTACCCCGACTTCGCCGCTGGTTGGCACCAAGATCAAGGTCGGCACGCCGACCACGATCCACGCAGTGCTCGAATTCCACACCGGCGCCATCGTTACCCTGGGCGCGAGCTGGGACGTGTTCAGCCACGGCCACCACAATATCGAACTTTATGGCACCGAGGGCTCGGTCTATGTGCCCGATCCCAACTTCTTCAACGGCGATGTCATCACCGCCGACCGTGAAGGCGCCAAGACCACGGTTACCCCGTGGGACCATCCGTTCGGTATCGCCAATCAGGAACTCGACAAGCCCAATCCGCGCGCCAACTACCGCAATGCGGGCCTGTCGGACATGATGATGTCGATCGAAACCGGCCATGCGGCCCGCTGCTCGATCGACGTTGCGCTGCATGCCATCGACGTTATGGCGTCGATCCTCAAGGCCGGCGAAATCGGCCAGGTGGTGACGCTTTCGACCACGTGCGAGCGCCCTGCGGCCCTCGGTCCCGATGAAGCCCGGGCTTTGCTGCGGGCTTGATGTGCGTACCTCATTGACAGGCGCTGTGTGCCAGTCAAGATTGAGACTGAAATAATGAGCAGGCGGCGGTCATTCGCCGCCTGTTCCATGAAGCGGCAACAGAAGACTTGGCGCCAAGCGCCGACAGAGGAGAAACGACATGCGCACCATCAAGGGGCCCGCGATCTTTTTGGCCCAGTTCGCCGGCGACGCGGCACCATTCAATTCCTTCGACGCCATCTGCGGCTGGGCCGCCAATTACGGCTACAAGGGCGTGCAGATCCCGACCTGGGTCGGCAGCCTGATCGACTTGGAAAAGGCCGCCACCTCCAAGACCTATGCCGACGAATTGGTCGGCACCGCCGCCAAGCACGGCATCGCCATCACCGAGCTATCGACCCATTTGCAGGGCCAGCTCGTTGCCGCCCACCCGGTCTATGACACTATGCTGGATGGCTTCGCCCCGGCATCCGTACATGGCAATCCCAAGGCCCGCCAGGAATGGGCGGTGCAGCAATTGATGTGGGCTGCCAAGGCCTCCAAAAACCTGGGCCTGACCGAACACGCGACCTTTTCGGGCGCGCTGGCCTGGCCGTTCCTCTATCCGTTCCCGCAGCGTCCGGCAGGCCTGGTCGAAGAAGCCTTCGATGAATTAGCGCGTCGCTGGACCCCGATCCTCAATGCCATGGACGAGAACGGCGTCGATCTCTGCTACGAAATCCATCCCGGCGAAGACCTGCACGACGGCGTCACCTACGAGATGTTCCTCGAGCGCGTGAACAACCACCCGCGCGCCAACCTGCTCTATGATCCCAGCCACTTCGTGCTGCAGCAGCTCGATTATCTTGACTACATCGACATCTATCACGAGCGCATCAAGATGTTCCACGTCAAGGACGCCGAGTTCAATCCGACCGGCCGCCAGGGGGTTTATGGCGGCTACCAGAGCTGGATCAACCGGGCAGGGCGCTTCCGCTCGCTTGGCGACGGCCAAGTCGATTTCGCCTCCGTTTTCTCCAAGATGGCACAATATGATTTTGCCGGCTGGGCCGTGCTCGAATGGGAATGCGCCATCAAGCACCCCGAGGACGGTGCCCGCGAAGGCGCCGAATTCATCGCCGCCCACATCATCCGCGTGACGGAAAAGGCGTTCGACGATTTCGCCGCGGCCGGCACCGACAAAGCCGCCAACCGCAAGATGCTCGGGTTGAGCTAAGCGCTCACAAATCGCGAAAAAA
>NZ_JAQGJM010000050.1 GCF_028290625.1 Devosia sp. | reverse complement strand
GTGGTTTCGCCGGCCTGGTCCATCGTTTTCATCCAATACGCCTCGTCGCGGCGGACCATAGCGCGGCCGCCGCAATGGCGCTATCACGTCCCGGCCTCAAGCTGAATGACGTGAATCATGCCTGAACTGCCCGAAGTCGAAACCGTCCGCCGCGGCCTGCAGCCGGCCATGGAGGGCGCCACCATCCTGCGCGCCGAGGCGCGCCGCCCGGACCTGCGTTTTCCGCTGCAGCCGGACTTTCTGGCCCGTCTCGACGGCCAGGTGGTCACCAGCCTCGGCCGGCGGGCCAAGTACCTGCTGGCGGACCTCGCCTCCGGTGACGTTTTGTTGATGCACCTCGGCATGTCCGGCTCGTTTCGCGTGGTGTCGGACCAGGCGGCCACCGCGCCCGGCGCCTTCCACCATCCGCGCAGCGACGACCGCGCCCACGACCATGTGGTGTTCCACATGTCGTCGGGCACATCGGTGATCTACAACGACCCGCGCCGCTTCGGCTTCATGAAGATCTTTGCCCGCAGCGACATCGAGCAGGAGCCGTTCCTGAAGGACATCGGCACGGAGCCGCTCGGTAACGCCTTCGACGCGGCGATGCTGGCGGGGGCGCTCGCCGGCAAAAAGACGAGCCTGAAGGCCGCACTGCTCGACCAGCGCAATGTCGCGGGCCTCGGCAACATCTATGTCTGCGAGGCGCTGTTTCGTTCGCATCTGTCGCCGCGCAGATTGGCCGCGACCCTGGCGACGAAGAAGGGCGAGCCGACCGAGCGCGCGGGGCGATTGGTCGGCGCGATCCACGACGTGCTGAACCTCGCCATCAAGGCCGGCGGCTCGTCGCTGCGCGACCATCGCCAGACCTCCGGCGAACTCGGCTACTTCCAGCACTCGTTTCAGGTCTATGACCGCGAAGGCGAGACCTGCAAGACCGACGGCTGCGAAGGCATCGTGAAGCGGTTCGTGCAGAATGGACGGTCGACGTTCTGGTGCCCGAAGTGCCAGAAGTGAGGTCACGTTCCCCGGATGCAGCGCAGTCGCACAAGCGTGCCGCAGCGCGTTAGGGACAGGGGCTGCGCTCGCATCACCGTCGCAAATAGCATGAGCGCATTGTTGCTGTGATGCAACTGTGGCGGGAAATCACGGATCAATGCTTGAAATGTAGTTGCGCCGCCGATTAGGCAATTTAGAGTTGCCGTCCGGGGAGGCGATCATCATGAAAGCACCGGCAAAGAAGAAAGCAACGAAGAAGACGGCCAAAGCAAAAGCGGCCAAGACGAAGACAGCCGTCGCCAAAAAGAGCGCGAAAAAGAAAAAAGCGCCGGCCAAAAAGGCCGCGGCGGCGAAGCCGCCAGCCAAAAAGAAAGTCGCTAAAAAGAAGAAGGGCGCCGCCAAAAAAGCCGGCGCTGCCCTGGGCGGCGGGGTGCTCGGATGCTGCACGCTGACAGGTAACGGTCCTGCCATGCAGATCGAACATATCACGCGAAACCAGTGCCGGCTCGAAGGCATCGCGCGCGGCAAGAACGACCACTGGGTCCCTGGCGAGTGCGCCGAGCCGAGCTGACATCGACACACCAAACGATCAGAACAGCCGCTATTGCACGGAGGCGAGCAGCCATGGGCCGTCACTGGAAGCTATCCCACATCGCTGTCCTGTTGCTCGCCGGCCTTGGCGGCGGATGCGCCGTTCCGGCCTATGACGTGCCGCGCGACGACTACGGACAGCCGACCGTGAAGACCATCGTCGAGCGGATTCAATGCGAGATCCGCGACATGGTCCGGACCGACCGGCCGCAGGATCCGGCTTCGTTCAACAGGCTGATGCTGCTGAACGGCGACTACCGCGTGCTGGTCGCCTTGTCGCTAGAGGTCAACGACAGCGGCGGGCTGTCCCCCAGCGCGGCCTACATCACGCCATGGGCGCCGGCGGCGACCTTCAGCGCCAATCTCAATGGCACGCTGAGCGAGGCGCGCAACCACACCTTCACCGCCAATATCGAACTCTCCACCCGGCAGATCTATCTGGACTGGAAAAACGGCATCAAGCCCTATGACTGCCCGGTGGCGAACACCAATCTGGCCGGCGAACTCGGCTTGAAGGACATCGTGAACCTGGCCGCGTCGGCCCCAAATCTGGCCGACGAGTCGAAGAGCGACGGCAAGAGCATCTTCGGCGGAACGGTGCAGTTCGTGGTGACGAAATCGATCTCCGCCACGGGCCCGAGCTGGCAACTGGTTCGCTTCAAGAATCTCGCGGCGCTGGCCAACCTGTCCGAGGTCAACACCGACAAGATCATCCTGAACTTCGTGCCCGGCAGCGACAAGGGCAAGCGGCTGCCGCAGGGCGCCGTGAACTCGGCAGCCTACCAGCTCCTGCAACAGCAGTTGCTGAACTCGATCAACTCGCAATTGATCCTTCAGAATACACCGCGCTAGATCGGGATGATTTTAGGTTAGTTCACACTACTCGCCCCCGTCATTGCGAGGAGCCCTTGCGACGAAGCAATCCAGTTCTTGCAGAGTTTGCACCTTCTGGATTGCCGCGTCGCTTTGCTCCTCGCAATGACGGGGGAAGCGACACCGATTCATCTTTAGGTCATCCTGCTCTAGATCAGGACTCTGCGTGAGTCCCGATCGCCGGGCGCGGCATTCCCGAGGGGATGCGATGGACGTGACGCGTCCTTCGAGGCTACGTCGGCGATTCAGGCCAGCCAATTCCTTGCTTCAAACCGCGCTTCATGTCCCGCAGCGGTAACAGGCCGTCGTCGATCGAGAAACCCGGTCGCCGTCGCGATGCGCGATGGCCCCATCGCTGTCTCCCAAGGCGTAGGCCGCAACATATGCCGATGATGGGAATTCCAAGAATCCCGAAACATGCTACCGCTCTCCGGTCGCCCGCCCCGCCACCGCACCATGAGCCTCCCATGACCGACCCCTCGATCCGCTTCAACGACGGCGCCGCTTATGCGCGGATGATGGGGGCGTGGAGTCATCTGGCGGGCGATGTGTTTCTCGACTGGCTGGCGCCGGCGCCGGGGCTGGCCTGGGTCGATGTCGGCTGCGGCAACGGCGCGTTCACCGAGCTGATCGTGCAGCGGACGGCGCCGCGCGAGGTGCAGGGCGTCGATCCCTCCGACGGGCAGCTCGCTTATGCGCGCACGCGACCGGGCACAAAGATGGCGACCTACCACCAGGGCGACGCCATGGCGCTGCCGTTTGGCGATGCGGCGTTCGATGCCGCCGTGATGGCGCTGGTGATCTTCTTCGTGCCGGAGCCGGCGCGGGGCGTCGCCGAGATGGCGCGGGTCACGGCGCCGGGCGGCACGGTGGCCGCCTATGCGTGGGACATGGAGGGCGGCGGCTTTCCGCTGCAGCCGGTGATGCGCGAGTTGCGCGCCATGGGCTTTGCGCCGACGCCGCCGCCGAATCCCGATGCGTCGCGGATCGACAATTTGCAAAAACTATGGCGCGACGCCGGCCTCGTGCAGATCGAGACGCGGCGCGTCGACGTGACGCGACGCTTTGTCGACTTCGCGGATTTCTGGACGGCGTCCACCTCGGGCTCCACGGTGAAGCCGGCGATCGCCGCGATGACGCCAGCGGTGCGCGACGAGTTGATGGCGCGGGTGCGCGGCCATGTCACCGAACACGCCGACGGCCATGTCAGCTATGACGCTTTTGCCAATGCCGTGAAGGGGCGCGTGCCGGGCTGAGCGAGAGGCTCTTGCCCCGGACGCGATGCAATACGCAGTATTGCTTCGCAGAGCCGGGGCCGTCGCGGGCGACAGCGTTTGGGACGGTCCCGGCTCTGCGCAGCGGCACAAGAGTGCCGCAGCGCGTCCGGGACAAGCGGTAGTGCTACGACAACAATCCTACAGCGCGAACGTCACCGGCTGGCCGCGCTCCAGCGGGGTGAGGCGCGCGCCGGCGCCGAGCTTGGCGAAGGAATCCGCGAGCTCCGCGGCGCTTTCCTTGAAGTGCACCCAGCCTTCGTCGTGCACGGCGACGATGGCGGCGTCGGGAAAGGCGTGGGCCGCCTCCAGCGCGTCGTTGCTGCCCATGGTCATGTGAAACCGGCCGCGCGGCTCGGCGGCGCCGGCGAACAGCACCACCACCTTCGGTCTGAAGCGGCGCGCCACTTCCGCCATGCCCTCGTACCACACGGTGTCGCCGGTGACGTAGATGGCGTCGCCGGGCTGTCCGGTGCCGAGCAGGAAGCCGACCACGTCGCCGGAGATCGGCTCGATGCCCACCGGCCCGTGTCGCGCCGGCGCGGCCGTGACGAACAGGTGCCGGCCGTCGGGAGCTTGCAGCGTGCGGGTCTCGAACGGCGCCATGCCCAGCGCGTTGCCGCCGAGCCGCTTGGCGCCGGCCAGCGTCGTGTAGCTCACGCCCACCGAAGGCAGCATGGCGCGGCCGGCGCTGTCGAGATTGTCGAGGTGGTGGTCGTGGCTCAGCAGCACGGCGTCCAGCGCGCCGATCTGCTCGACCGTGAGCGCGGGGCCGGAGGTCTTCTCGAACCGCACCGGCGTCTCGCGGTACAGGCCCGGCGGATCGAAGGTCGGGTCGGTGAGCAGGCGGAAGCCGCCCAGTTCGATCAGCACGGTGGGACCGCCGATCAGGGTGAGGGTGAGATGCGAAGCGGCCATGGCGTGATTCCTTGCGAGACGGGACAGCCCGAGATACGCCGCCGCGTCCTGTGTGGAAATTCGCTATTAATTCGCAATGGCTAAGAAAATTCGCACAGGCCCTCCGCCGTCATTGCGAGGAGCGACTTGTCCGCCGTAGCTCGAAGAGCGATGGCGGAAGCGACGCGGCAATCCAGAAGGCTGCAAGAAAGAACTGGATTGCTTCGTCGCAAGGGCTCCTCGCAATGACGGGGCTTCTACAGCCAGCCGTAATGCCGGAATCGCAAATACAGAAACCCGCAGACCGAGGCGATGCCGCCGAGAACGAGGTAGTAGCCGTACTCCCACTTCAATTCCGGCATGTGCTCGAAATTCATGCCGTAGATGCCGGCCACCGCGGTCGGCACCGCCAATATCGCCGCCCAGGCCGCCAGCCGTCGCGTGATCTCGTTCTGCTGCGACTGGCCGGACATCAGACTGGCTTCGAACGCGAACGCCAGCACCTCGCGCAATGAGTCGATGTCCTCCTGGGCACGCTTGATGTGGTCGAGCACATCGCGGAATAGCGGCCGCATTTCGGGATCGATCGGCAGCACCGTGGAATGCTCCAGCCGGTGGCAGACGTCGAGCAGGGGGCCGACCGCGCGGCGCAGCTTCAGCAGATCGCGGCGCAGTTTGTAGAGATGCTCGAATTCGGAATGGTGCAGCATGCGCCTGAGCACGCGGTCCTCAAGCCCGTCGACCTCGGCCTCGATGGTCTCGATCACCGGCTGGTAGTTGTCGACGATGAAATCCAGGATG
>NZ_JAQGJM010000052.1 GCF_028290625.1 Devosia sp. | reverse complement strand
ACGCGCCGTTGATGTGGTCAACACTTCGGTCCACCCCACCAATAAAGTAGCGGCGACGCTTTTTACCGAAATTTTCAGTGTCTCGAAAACCAATTACTGGCCAGGCGTGATCGAGCAGGCCTTCGGTCAGGATATTGATATTGGCAGCAGCAGCGGCACAATCCACGCGGAAGTCGCCTGTATCCTCGCTTCGCCTGAAACAGAGGGCGCAAGTTTATGCGTCACTGACCCCTTCTGTCCCAACTGCGCCAAGAATATTGCAGAAGCCGGCATCAAAACGATCTATATCGACCATAAGGGCTTTGATAAGGATTTCGCGGCACGGCGAGGCGATCATTTCAAAAACATGTCGCTACAGATCTGCGCGCGCGCAGGCATCAGTGTTTATGAACTCAACCGCAAGGAACAGGCGATCACGCCCATTGCTGAAATTCCCGATGACTATAAACCCTTCAATGACGCGCCCATCGTGGTTGGCGCTTTGAAATCGGCAACCCGGGCCGATTTTCTCGATGTCATTTCTGATTCACGCGCCAATCTGGCGGGCGAGCGTTTTGCTGTCGCATTGGCGTTTGATCCTAATGGCAAAGTCTTCAGCATCTGCGCCAAGCCGCATCTGGCGGTGGGTTACACGCGCCGCATCGATGCCCCGGAATTCAACGATCCGCATGGAAAATATACTTTTATCCTTGAACCGGTGAACCGCCTTCTAATGAATGCTGCGCGGCTGGGTTTGAAAATTCATGCCGAGTATCTGTATTCATCGCTGGTGCCGACATCGCGCGAACTGGTGAATATCGTGGGCGCTGGTCTCAACAAGCTGCATCTGGGCGACCCGGCGACAGCCCGTGATCTAGAGGCTTTAAACGCCATCCGGCAGCTGGATGAGGCTAAAATTCTATTGACTTCAATGG
Organism: Devosia sp.; assembly: GCF_028290625.1. GTDB lineage: Bacteria > Pseudomonadota > Alphaproteobacteria > Rhizobiales > Devosiaceae > Devosia. Next base: position 9,262 of record NZ_JAQGJM010000052.1, on the reverse strand, counting down.
TTTAGATTGTTGCAAATTTTGCATTGTGGAAACTATGAGCCTGTGGTTATGTAAGCTACGTTTTCATAAAGGAGAATTAATATGAAACTTAAAGAAGTGTGGGCTAACGTCGTAAATTATTTTGATCTGCAAAGAGATAATCGAAACAAACCTGCAACCGAGCCAAAACCTGCCGTGCCGCCACGTCCGGGAGTTTTTGGAAAAGTTGTCGACTATTTCGATCTGCAAAAAAATAACAGACAGCCAAAATAATCAAACCAAATAAAAACCCCGCATTTCGCGGGGTTTTTTAATTCTTTAAATATCCAAAATCAAACGCTGCGGATCTTCAATCGCTTCCTTGATCTTGACCAGGAAGGTCACAGCCTCACGGCCATCAACAATGCGGTGATCGTAGGACAGGGCCAGATACATCATCGGGCGGGCGGCAATTGAACCGTCCGGCATGACAATCGGGCGTTGCTGGATCTTGTGCATGCCGAGGATACCGGATTGCGGTGTGTTCAGGATCGGGGTCGACATCAGCGAACCGAAGACGCCGCCATTGGTGATGGTGAAGGTGCCGCCCATCATTTCGTCGATGCTGAGTTTACCGTCGCGGGCGCGGGTGCCTTTGTCGGCAATGTCTTTTTCAATTGCGGCCATCGATTTGGTATCGCAATCCTTGACCACCGGCACCACCAGCCCTTGCGGGGTGGAAACGGCAACGCCGAGATCGTAGTAGTTTTTGTAAATAATATCGTCGCCGTTGATTTCACCGTTCACAGCCGGAAGATCTTTCAGCGCAACTACAGCAGCTTTGACGAAGAAAGACATGAAGCCCATCTTGACGCCGTGTTTCTTTTCAAAGCTGTCCTTGTATTTATTGCGTAGTTCCATCACCGCCGTCATATCGACTTCGTTGAAGGTGGTGAGCATCGCCGCTGTGTTTTGCGCCTCTTTCAAACGAACGGCGATACGCTGACGCAGACGCGTCATTTTCACGCGCTCTTCACGCGGGCCGGTTTCACGCGGCGCGGATGGTGTGGCAACCGACGTTGCTGGTGTCGGCGCGCTTGCGCCGCGCACGACATCCTCCTTGGTCAGGCGACCATCTTTGCCCGAGCCTTGCATGCCAGAAACATCGACATTGCCATCGGTAACCATTTTGCGTACCGCCGGACCTGAATTTTCAAGGGCGGCTGTTCCCTGCAATGCTGCCGGGTCTGTATTTTTACTGACCGGCGCAATCGAGGCGGAATCTGCTTTCGGCGCGGATGGAGTCATGTTGGCCGGGACAGTTGCCGGAGCTGGCGCTGCTACAGGCTTGGCATCATTTGCTGCATTACCTGCGCCAATTTCACCGAGGATGGTGCCAACTTTTACATTCTCGCCCTGTTTGACGCTGATCGAGACCAGAGTGCCTGCGGCCGGAGCGTTGACTTCAAGAGTGACTTTGTCGGTTTCCAGCTCAAGGATCGGCTCATCGGCTCTGACCGCATCGCCCTCCTTCTTCAGCCACTGCGCAACAGTAGCTTCGGAAACGGATTCACCAAGGGTGGGAACAACGATCTGGGCCATTTAAAAATCCTGCAAGAAGATGAGGGGTTATACGCGGCTAATGTGGCTTTTTCTGCCGCTTTGGTCAATGGCCAGCCCCTAGAAAACTGGGGGATTCCAGCTTAAATTGACAGAATTACACTATGGGCTATAAACACTTAAAATCAGAACAGACAGGGGGCTAGCATGCAACACGAGTTGCGCTATTATTTTTCCAAAGTCGCCACGGCGCTAGGCTGGGGTCGCAATTCATACAATGACATCCACGAGAAGCGTGCCCATCCCACCGTGGCAATGATGATGATGCTTGAATTCGAACTCAGTCGCCATAATTGCAGACTGGTTCCCGAGACATCGCGGATTCCCGATAATACCGGCCATCTTACTTTTGAGATTTTTCACCGCGATCTTCCCCAGACCAAATATGCCTTCAGCATGCATACTGAATGGAACCTGATGCTGGAAGCCACCGGCCACAGCGCCGCATTCCGGATCGAATCTCTTTCCAACAGAGACAGGGGGATTTTCTGTTACTGCGAAATGCGTAATCCCGAAGAAGGTGATCGGTATCGCGAACGCATCCGCAAGGATATTGGCCGTATCGCCCGCTTTCTTACTGCCGAAGCCGTTTTGAAAGGCAGTTATCCGCAATACGGGAAGCGCCACAGTCCGTGGCTTTGATTTTATAATGAGATTTCGTGTAAGTTGAATAATATTGGTTACAAACGGCCTTGCCTGCTACAGCGCTAAAGCAAGGCGTCTTTCGTCGCGCATTTTGGCTTCGGCAAGAATTTGTCCTTCAAAATAGGGCGCAACACAGGCCGCATCTTTCAGACTGATATTGAGGAAATAAGCACCGCCTTGCTTGTTAAAGCTTAACTTGGGCAGGCCCAGAACGAGATACTCACCGCGGGACGGGAAGGCATCCGCTGCATCAGGGCTATCCATATAGACGCGCGGAATAATAAAACTTGCGCCCTTCTCGGTGCGTTCAAAGAAAACTTTCGCGGACTCAGCATAATTGCCATCGGCTGGTTGATAAAGACCCACCTTCAACATAACCGGATGGGACGCACCGTTACGCAGACGATGGACAAGGTTGCGCAAACGGTTTTCACCGAGGATGGCGAACCTGTTCCACGGCACAGCCACATTATTGACAACCAGAGAGTCCTTCAGACGCTCCAGTTCACCACGGCGCATAACATTCACAATATCATTCACGTTACGAACAACGAGGCTTTCGCGGTACACATTGATCGTTTTGGTTTGTCCCTGGCCCAGATCAATTATTTTTTCCACAGGTTTAAGACGGTCATCATTGGCAACAACTTTGCCCCCTTTGCCGCGCTCATAAACAGGTTTGCCATGATTCAGCGGAGCATTAAAATCTGCGTTCAGATGAATACGGAAGCCGATCGAGGTATCGATTTCACTATCTGAATGCTGATGATTAAGCTTGGGAAGATCGCAATTTTTTTCATGTTCCTGCTTCGGCGCTGTTTTGAAATGCGGACGTGAACCGCGAAGATTGGCACCGCCACTATTGACCCCTGCACCCTTGTTGAAATCGACGCGGACGCTGCAATGAGAACAGACCAGTTTCTTATAGTGCGTGTCCTTATCATAGGCGACACGGCCCGGACGCAGATACTCGCCCTCCAGGGCTGGCTGAACAAAAGTAACCCTGCCCTCCTCGCCAATAAAACGGGCTTCGGAGATATGAAGGGTATCAATATTGTGCAATTTTTTAGCCATGGCGCATACACTTATGTTAACTGCTGTAATTTGTCAAACTTTACCAATAGCCGGATTTGAGTTTTGCAGGCTTTGGCTTTAAAAGACCCCATGCTTAAAACACTCCGCCGCAACTTCAAAAATTTTAAACGCGAAATTCGTCATCGCCGCAAAATCCTTAATGAGGCGCAGGCGATTGCGCGCGCGGCGTCCGGCCATAGCGGGCCGAAAATTTTCATCGATTGCGGCTTTAACCAGTGCAAGGTAATGGAGCTGTTCGCGGGGGCCTTGCCTGATTTTACCTTCTATGGATTTGAAGCCAATTCGATTTTCAAGCCGCAGGCCGACAACGTCAAACGCCGCCATAAGAATGTGCGCGATATGCATTTTGCGGCGGTCTCGACGCAGGACGGTGAAACATCGTTCTTCCTTGCCGGCGCCGAGACCGGGCCACATATCCAGGAAGGCTCAACGATGGTGATGAATAAAGACGCACACCAGACAGATTTTACCAAACCGACAATCGTACCAACGATTGATTTTTCCAAGTGGCTGAAAAATCTGGCAGGCAGTTTACCGGCGGGACAGACACCGTTCGTTGCCATCAAGATGGATATTGAGGGTGCCGAATATGATGTGCTGGAAGATATGGTGGCGCGCGGAACGATTGGCGAAATTGATTACCTGATGATCGAATTCCACAGTTATTCTTTCAAGGGGGATGAGAAGACCGCCTATCAGAACCGCGAGCATTCCCTGCTCGATCATCTGCGCGCGCGTGAACTTGTTTTATCGCAGTGGTTCTAGCGTTTAAATATCAATAAAAATTCATGTCATTATAAGCGCAGTTGAATCCCGTCTGCTGTTCGGCCGGGCAGACACGGGCCGTCGAAACCGCTTCTGCAAAGGCACCCGCGACATTATGCGGCAGAATGCCGATCCAGATACAAAACGGGGAAAGTATTGTGCCGACGGCAAAGCCTACCGTTCCCGCTGAAAGCTTCAGCATTTTCTGGCGCAGGGCAATCGCCGGTGCTGCGGCGGATTCGGCAATTTTTTCCGGGAAGCGGATATCCTTCTTTAAAAGGTTTTCTGTAAAGATATCCCGCATCAATGAAAAGTAATTTTCGCGCCATCCGTCGGGAATGGTTTTATCCAGGTCGTAAACATGAAACAGTTTTTGATCCTTATAACCAAATATATCCCCCAGCGTTTGAGGATGCGGCCCTGCAAAGGCCGGACGATCCCCGAGGACGGTGAAAACCCTCAACGCGCTGTCCTGCAAAACAGATTTGATTGTCGCTACCGAGGCTTCCGGGAAACCGGCCTTCGTCAATTCGCGTTCGATCAGGCGCGCCGTATATCTGATGCCCACTTTGTTGATACTGCGTGTCGTCAGGTCATCCGCCTTCTCAAATTGCCGCCCCAGCCATGAGACAGTCGGACGGTCAGGATCGCCAAAAACGATTGAGGTAATAAGTTTTGCTTTATCAGGCCGCATAGTGAATTCCTTTTTATAATGTATAACGCTATTAAATAATAAGCCCCCTGTAAACAAATAAAATAATTTGACATTATGGGTTTTTATTCCTATAATAAAGCCATGAAAACCGAACACGAAACGCCCGCGGACGCGTCCGCTCTTCCCTCCCTCAACGATTTGCAAGACCGCATGCTCTGCCATGCCGACCGGCTTGAAAAGCTGTTCGGCAAATATGTCGAGCAAGGCGATACCTATGGACGGGATTATCACGCGATGGCGCTCAAAGCGCATTCGCAATTCCGCCTTTCGCTCGAACACCTGCAAAGAATTGAAACCCTCAAAAAAATCCAGGCGGCCCAGGAACAGCAGTGGAAAGTAGCCGAAGCGACGACCAAACTAATGAAGGCGTATGAATAATGGCCCCCAGCCCGCAAAATTCCGGATGGAATGCGGAACGCCGCGCCCGGCAGGCGGCGATGATGCGGGTGCGGAGGCCATGGCTGAAATCCACCGGCCCGCGCAGTGTCGCCGGAAAAGCACGCTCCTGTATGAACGGTTTCAAACACGGCGGTCGCAGCGCCGAAATGAAGGCGGCGCGTCAGTTCCTCCGTGACAGCCGGATGTTTTTACGGATTACGGGGGAGCAGATCAGGCTAGATTCCCTCACTCATCGTCATTCCGGCGAAAGCCGGGTCCCATCTTCCATCAATACCCATACAAACCGGGGCTCTTCTTTCGCAAGAAAAACCCCGATTCAAAACACATTTAATATACTGCGTCCCGGCTACAGCCGGAATGGCGCAGGCATCAGACCTTCAGCGCCTCATCCACCAGTTTCGCCTGCTCCGCCGCATGGCGTTTGGCGAGACCCGTTGCCGGGGCTGCAGCTGCAACACGTCCGACATATTTGGGACGGGCTGCTTTGTGTTTCAAGCCGGTCAGTACGTCTTCGATCAGACGATCGACAAAGAGCCACGCGCCCTGGTTATAGGGTTCCTCCTGGCACCAGATCACTTCCGCGTTCGGATATTGCGCCAGCTCGGCGGCGAGGGCTTTGGCCGGGAATGGATAGATCTGCTCCAGACGCAGGATCATCACATCATTCAGGCCCGCCTTTTCACGTGCCTCGAACAAATCGTAATAGACTTTGCCCGAACAGATAACGACGCGTTTGATATCCTTGCCTGATTTCAGTTTGTCTTTTGCATCATCCCACAGCACACGGTGGAAGGTCGATTGACCGGTCATCATATTCAGAGGGGACACCGCCAGCTTATGACGCAGCAATGATTTCGGCGTCATAATCGCAAGAGGTTTCCTAAAGTCGCGGTGCATCTGGCGGCGCAGAGCATGGAAGTAGTTGGCCGGGGTGGTGATATTGCATACCTGCCAGTTATCTTCAGCCGAAAGTTGCAGAAAGCGTTCGAGGCGCGCGGAGGAATGCTCCGGCCCCTGCCCCTCCCAACCGTGGGGCAGCAGCATGACAAGGCCCGACATGCGCAGCCATTTTGTTTCAGCGGAGGCAATGAACTGGTCGAATACGACCTGCGCACCGTTGGCAAAATCACCGAATTGCGCTTCCCACATGACGAGGGTTTTTGGATCGGAGAGCGTGTAGCCGTATTCAAACGCGAGAACAGCCTCTTCCGACAATGGGGAGTCGTGGATTTCCACGAGAGCCTGACCATCTTCGATGTGCTGCAGCGGCAGATATTTTGTTTCGGTCTCCTGATCATAAACGATCGCGTGACGTTGCGAGAAGGTGCCGCGGCCAACATCCTGACCTGAGAGGCGGATCGGGAAACCCTCAACCGAGAGCGAACCGAAAGCAAGGGCTTCAGCAGTTGCCCAGTCGAAACCCTGACCGGTTGCGAACATATCGGCTTTGGCTTCCATCTGGCGTGCAATTTTCGGGTTCAGGTTGAAACCGTCCGGCACTTCGGTGATGGAAGCGCCAATCTGTTGCGCGGTCGCTTCAGTAATGGCGGTGAGGCCGCGACGTTCATCGCCATAGGCGATTTTCATGCCGGTCCATGCGCCTTCCAGCATATCGGCCTTGTTAGGCTTGTAGCTCTTGGTCGCTTCAAACGCGGTTTCAAGATAGCTGACGAATTCGTCCTGAATAGCCTGCGCCTCATCTTCACTCAGCGTTTTCTCGGCGATCAGGCGCTTGGCGTAGATGGCGCGGGTCGATTCATGGTTGCGAATGGTTTTATACATTTGCGGCTGGGTGAAGGCTGGCTCATCACCTTCGTTGTGACCATTGCGGCGATAACAGATCAGATCGATAAAGACGTCCTTGCCGAATTCCTGACGGTATTCGATTGCAATGCGGGAAACGCGGATAACCGCTTCCGGATCATCGCCGTTGACGTGAAAAATGGGCGCGTCGACCATTTTCGCAATATCTGTGCAATAAGGGCCGGAACGGCTGAATTGCGGACGCGTCGTGAAACCAATCTGGTTGTTGATGACGATATGCATCGTGCCGCCGACTTTATACCCCTGCAGGTTCGACATCATCAATGTTTCAGGCACAACACCCTGACCGGCGACAGCAGCATCACCGTGCAGCAGGATCGGCATGACCTTGATGCGCTTTTCATCGCGGCGCTGCTCCTGTTTGGCGCGAACCTTGCCAACCACGACCGGATTGACGATTTCAAGGTGTGACGGGTTCGGGGTTAAGGACAAATGAACCACTTTGTTATCAAAGACGCGGTCGGTGGAGGTGCCGAGGTGATATTTCACATCGCCTGAACCCTGAACGTCATCCGGATTAGGCGGGTTACCCTGGAACTCCGAGAACAGCGCCGTGAATGGTTTGCCAAGAACATTGGTAAGAACGTTGAGGCGGCCACGGTGCGCCATGCCGAAGATGACCTCTTCGAGACCGAGTTGCGCGCCGTGCGAAATGATTTCTTCAATCGAGGGGATCAACGCTTCACCGCCATCGAGACCGAAACGCTTGGTGCCGGTGTATTTGACGTTGAGGAATTTCTCGAATGATTCAGCCGCGGTTAAACGCTGCAGGATCGAGCGTTTTGCGGTAACGCCAAGATCGGCTGCAGCAGCTTCGATCCTGCCTTGAATCCACGCTTTCTCCGTCGGGTTAGAGATGTGCAAATATTCATAGCCGATAGAATCGCAATAGGTCTGACGCAGTGTCTGGATGATGGTGCGCAGGGTTGCGGTTTCCAGACCAAGAACACCGTTGATATAAATCGCGCGGTCGAAATCGCCGTCACTGAAACCGTAATGTCCGGGATCAAGCTCCGGATGCTGGCCGCGCTCTGTCATTTGCAGCGGGTCGAGCGAGGCAAGCAGATGCCCACGCTCACGGTATGCTTCAATCAGTTGCAGGGCGCGCACGGAGTCGAGCGCCGCGTTCCGAATGTCTTTATCACTGATTCCTGCCGACGGCCCCTTGGCCGGTTTTGCGTCCTTGGCAGTATTATCGACCAGATCGAAACCATCAACCGCGCGGTAGGCAGCGTTCTGGTTCGCCGGGGTCCAGCTTGCGCCTGCGATATCTTGCAGCAGCGCAAGTTCGTTATCCTTCAACTCGTCAAAAAACGCCTGCCAGCTTGGGTCGACACTGCCTTTATTTTGCAGATAGCGGGTGTAGAGATGGGCAATGTAATCGGCATTGGTGCCAGTCAGGAGGGATTGAAGATTAATGGCGGAAACGGGCATAATTCCAGACCTTTGCGCGGGTTATGAGATAACATTATGAAAAGATTAACCTTTCAAGCCGGACTATATCATGTCAGATAGTTCTGAAAAGACCCTTAATCACTGGAATACCTGCATAATTCCCAAAAAATAAAGCTAATTTTTATCTTTCTGAGGTACCATTACACTGTACCATTCTGCATTTTTTGGGGCATTGGCGTTATATGGGTGTGTTTTTTCGGCAAAATTCGAAACAAAGCGGGCAGCAAGGTTTTACGCTGGTTGAAGTTTGTATCGGGCTGATCATAATCAGCATGCTGGCCATTCCATATATGCAGATGTACCAACGCTATCAGCTTAAAACGATAAATGAAGAAACAGCAAATAATATGGGTGCCGTTAAGTCTGCGCTTGCCAAATACGCGACAAGATATGGGCGATATCCCCTACCAGCAAACCCCAGCCTAGCGGCGGGCTCTGCAGCAGATGGTGTAGAGGTTGCCGTTGGTACTGTAGGGACATGCACTGTGGCGAGCATCAATGTCTGCCGCGCAACTACTCCAACATGGGGGGTGGCAGGGCATAAAACTGTACTTATAGGCACTGTCCCCTATGCCACCCTGGGGCTTCCCATTAAAAATTCCTATGATGGTTATAAGAGCAGGTTTAAATATGCCATTACCGAATTTATGACCACGACACCTTATACATTTAATAATGATGATGGAATCATTATGGTTGTAGATAAAAACGGTAATGATACGGATACATTGGCAACCCCTGTCTGGAGCCAGTGTGCTGTTGAAAATGGCACCTGCAGCTTCACAG
>NZ_JAQGJM010000040.1 GCF_028290625.1 Devosia sp. | reverse complement strand
GGTCCGGACAGGTTCGTTACCGAGGAAGGCCTTGTCGGCGGCGCTGCTTACGACGCGAGCCAGGTCGCCATCACCGACGCCACCATGGAAAAGGCCATGGCCGCCGACGCCGTGATCTTCGGCTCGGTCGGCGGGCCGAAGTGGGACAAGGTGCCCTACGAGCACCGGCCGGAAGCCGGCCTGTTGCGGCTACGCAAGGATCTCCAGCTTTACGCCAACCTCCGCCCGGCGGTGACCTATCCGGCGCTGGCCGACGCCTCCTCGCTCAAGCGCGAGCTGGTCGAAGGCCTCGACATCATGATCCTGCGCGAGCTGACCGGCGGCGTGTATTTCGGCGAGCCCAAGACGATCACCGATCTCGGCAATGGCCAGAAGCGTGCCATCGATACGCAGGTCTACGATACCTACGAGATCGAGCGCATCGGCCGCGTGGCGTTCGAGCTGGCGCGCAAGCGCCGCAACAAAGTCACCTCAATGGAAAAGCGCAACGTCATGAAATCGGGCGTGCTCTGGAACGAGGTCATCACTGCGATCCATGCGCGCGAGTTCAAGGACGTGCAGCTCGAGCACATGCTGGCGGATGCCGGCGGCATGCAGCTGGTGCGCAATCCCAAGCAGTTCGACGTCATGGTCACCGACAACCTGTTCGGCGATATCCTCTCCGATGTCGCCGCCATGCTGACCGGCTCGCTCGGCATGCTGCCCTCGGCCTCGCTGGGCGCGCCCGATCCGGTCACCGGCAAGCGCAAGGCGTTCTACGAGCCCGTGCATGGTTCGGCCCCCGACATCGCCGGCCAGGGCATCGCCAATCCCATCGCCATGATCGCGTCATTTGCGATGGCGCTGCGCTATTCGTTCAACATGATCGAGCTCGCCGACAAGATCGAAGGCGCGATTGCCGCCGTGCTGGACGACGGCCTGCGCACCGGCGACATCGCCCAGGACAACCGCAAGCGGGTTGGCACCGAAGAAATGGGCGCCGCGATTTTGGCGAAGTTGAAGGCCTAGGTAACCGCACCCCCCGTCATCACCGGGCTTGTCCCGGTAGCCCATCTTTCTGTCTGCACGCGCCACCATCGTGGCTCCGCCCACCCCCACCCAACCTCCCCCTGCCAGGGGGAGGAGCCGTATCGTGCTTGTGGCTGGATCTCACCAACGAAGCTGAGCGAATTCCTCCCCTCGAGGGGGAGGTTAGGTGGGGCGGTTTAGCCCCAATCTCACCCCATTCGCCCCTTCCCGCGGGCTTGACCCGCGGGCCTCTCGCCACCCCACCGCCCTCAGTGGCCGACCACAATGACCCGCGGGTCAAGCCCGCGGGAAGACCGGTGGGTGGGAGACGTCGTCTCAGATCCGCTTCGCCTGGGTGACACCGATAATGGGCTGCCTTTATGCCCCTTCTCCCCATCCTCAAAACCTCCCCCATAATCTCCCCCGATATCCCCACAATGGCTGCGGGTTCGCGACGAACGGCCGTGGGGAGTTTGGTGGGAGGGGAATGCGGTCGCGCGATCCCTGGGCCAGCCCGACGTTCGCATCCCAAGGGAGGCCACGTTCGAGCGGCCAGAAACCCCATCGCATGCGGCGAGACGCTGTCTCGCTTATCTACAAAACCCATGAGGCACGTCTCGCCGCATGCCGCAGTCCTCGAACCGTCCCGCAATAGCGGGCAAATCGATCCAGTGGATCGATTTGAGGAGAGAAGGCCATGAGAGCTACGCTCGAATGGCACCGCCCGGTCCATCCGCGCGGCGTGTCCACTTGCCCATTTCTTGCCCGGATCGTCGTGCTAATCTCTGCTTAAGCCCGCTCCGGGCGAGGGGCCTGTCGCCGATGCAACTCAAGAACAACGCCTATCGCCTCAACGAAACCCTCAAGGGCGTCGAGACGATGACGCGCTTTGCCCTGGCGGTGCTGGCCCTGGCGTCGGGCGTCTATACCTATCTGGGCGTGCGCGGCATCCTCGATGGCTCGGCCACCTTCGTGTTCTTCGCCGCCATCATCTATTCGGCGGCTGTCTCGGTCGCCATCTACGCCTTCTGGAGCTTCATGCTGCGGTTCGTCCCGCTGGTGACCTCGGGGGTGCAGCGCATCGGCCTCTTCGTCACCATGGCCATCGGCTGCATCATGATCATGGCCATGAGCTCCTGGCTCAATGCCGCGGCCCTGGCCGGCTCCGCCGCGCTCGAACAGCACATGGCCGTCACCCTGCAGGGCTATGCGCAGGACCTCGACAGCGCCCATGCCAATGCACTGGCCGCGCAGAGCCTCCTGCCCGACGTGCAGCGCGCTGCCGAGCGCTTCGATACCCTCGCCGCCTCCGAGCGTGAATCGGGCGCGCTGACCGGCACCACCGGCTCCGGGAGCGTGGTGCAATTGCTGAGCCAGATGGGCTCGCAAATGACCCAGCTCGCCGCCACCATCACGGGCAGTCGCGAAGAAGTGTCGGGCCTGTTCGATCAAGGCTCGGCCCGCCTCGCCACCATGCGCGAACTGGTCTCCACGCCCGGCGCCATCGAGCCTAGAAGCGACCAGTTCCAGGCCGAGGCCGTCCAGCTCACCGCCGTCATCGCGGCGCTGCAGCAGACCGGGGTCGCCGCGTCGGTCAAGCGGGCCTCGGCCGATCTCAGCGCCGGCTTTATCGCCCCGGTGGCCGATGGCGCCTCCGCCGACCTCGCGAGCCGGCAGGATCGGGTGATGGAAACCGTACGCACGTCGGTCGCCGCCCAATCGGCCGCGCTGACCGCCGCCGCCGACGAAATCCTCGCCACGCCCCTGATCGAGCAACGCCGCTTCGTGCCCCTGTCCAGCGCCGAGGCGGTGATCCGCTATTGGAGCGACTTCATCCCCTCCTGGGCTGGCGCCATCTCCATCGACATGCTGCCAGTCGTGCTGGTCCTGGTGCTGATGATCGTCAACGACGCCCTGCGCCGCGATGCCGACAGCCTGGAAGAGGCCGAAAACATCACCGCCGCCGAGATGCTGCGTGCCATGGCGCTGTATCGGCGCATGCAGGAGACCGGTGTTCTCTCCGATCAGCCAATCCCCCAGCCCGCCACCCCGGAGGCAGAACCGCTGCCCGACGAGCCGCTGGCACCGGCCGCGCATGCGCCCCCCGACGACGCGACTGTCACCCCGATCGATACCGCCCAGCGCAAGCGCAATGAGGGCCCGGTCCGGCCATGAAAACCGCCGCCAATGAGCGCGCCGCGACTGATGACGGCCCGTTCTACCGACGCCTGATCGCCTTCCTTGCCGGCTTCGAGGATGGCGCGATCATGCGGGTGGCGTTTTTCGGCCTGCTGATTGGCACGCTGTCGGTGCTCTATGTCGATTACCGCGAGTTGAGCGAAGGCGAAGGGGCGGCTCTGGCCATGCCCATGCAGCCCATCCTGCCGCCGGCTGCCGATCCAGCCAGCCCGGCCCAGGGCCCGATGCCCACCATCACCACCAGCCCCGACGTGCTCGACGATCCTCTGGTTATCGCGCTGGAACCCGGCGGCGTGCTCGCCCTGACCGGTACCATCGATATCGGCTCGGCGGATCGCTTCGCCAGCGAGATCGCGGCGCGCGGCGAATATGTCAAAACCATCGCGCTCGATTCCCCCGGCGGCTCGGTGGAGGACGCCCTGACCATGGCCAGCCTGATCCACGATAAGGGCTTTGCCACCTCGGTGGCGGCGGGGGCGTTCTGCGCCTCGTCCTGCCCATTGGTGTTCGCCGCCGGCAAGGCTCGCCTCGCCACGCCGCAATCGGCCATCGGGGTGCACCAGATCTATGCCGCCCAGCTTTCGGGCGATCCGCAGGCCGCCTTGCGGGTCGCCGGCGCCGCCATGGCGGATGCACAAACCACAACTGCCCGAATCACCCGTTTTCTTGCTATAGTGGGTGTTGATCCGTCCGTTTGGGTACATGCCCTCGAAACGCCGCCGGATCGGCTCTACTACTTTACGCCTGAGGAACTGACGAAATACCGCCTGGTCACCGTGCTGGAAAATCAGCCAAAGACCGGAACCTGAGGAGGGGTGCGGGCATTTTGTTCCAATGTGTCTATGGAGAGGAGGCCATAATGACAGACGTACATACCCTGACACGCCACCGCGATATCCAGAACTGGGTCACGGACCGACGGGGCATCCCAGCTATCGCCCGCGTCCGCAACAGCTTCGGCGAAGTGCGCGCGCAACTGCGCCTGAGTTTCCAGCGCGCTCAGGCCGCCAAACCCGATCCGGCCAGCCAGGACGACGGCATGGCCCCGGTCTCGTGGACCGCATGGCTGGCCGAACTTGACCGCCAGCAACTGGCCCTCAAGGTCGACAGCACCAAGGCCGACAGTTTCGAGCTGGTCGAACGGCGCGGCGCCGTCAACTAAGCGTTAACCATCTGTCACTTTCCGGCACGGGCGCAAACCCGTGCCGCTTTGCATCTGCGCAGGCGTTTCGCCCGATGAACTCGACAGTTTTCATTAAAGTGGCATTCACCTTCCGCGCGACTAACCCGCACCTTCTTGGACGGCTGCGCCATTGTGGCAAGACCATCTTAACGCCGTGCATGGCTCATGGGAGGTCACAATAAGGAAGCGCGCGTGCTCAATTCGGCCCGCAAATCGATGCCCACCCTCGACTATGTGTCGATAGTCCGCTCCGTCTATGGTGATAGACGGGCGTTGCTGGCTGGCGCCTTCGCTTCCGCATCCGCTTCAGGCCTGACGGCCTACAAGGCCCAATCGCTGCCGCTGGCGCTGGTCACCTGTGCCTTCCTGATCTTCGGCGCCGCGCGTTACTTCAACATGCGGGCCTTCTGGCGCGCCGCCATCGACAGCGACGATGCCGATGCGGCCGAGCGCTGGGAATTGCGCGCCATGATCGGCGGCTCTCTGGTCGCCCTCACCTATGGCGTGTGGTGCCTGGTCACCATGGCCTGGACCAGCGATCCCTATGCCGAACTGGTCAGCGCCTCGCTCTCCATTGCCGTCATGGTGGGCCTCATCGCCCGCAATTTCGGCCTCGATCGCCTGGTCGCCACCCAGTTATTGCTAGTCATCGTGCCGCTGGCGATCGGCCTGGTCCTGCACGGCGACGCCTATCACGCGATCCTGGCGGTCTTGCTGGTGGTCATGCTGTCCAGCTTCCGCCGGCTGGCCGGCGATATTCGCACCATCCTGCTCAGTGCCGTGCATGGCCGGGTCGAGGCCTCGCGCCTCGCCGCAGAGCTGGATATGGCCATGTCCACCATGCAGCATGGCCTGTGCATGCTCGACGAAAGCGGCGTCGTCACCGTGGCCAACGAGCACGCGGTGCGCACTTTTTCGCTGATCGATATGACCAAACTCGTCGGTCAGTCGTTCCAGAGCGTGCTTGAAAAACTGGGCGAAAACGGACGCCTGCCGCGCACCGCCGTCGACCGGCTGCTCGACATCGTGGGCAAGCGCGCCTCTGGCAAGGTGCTGCTCTGCCTGCCGCATGGGCGCTATTACGAAGTCACCGTCAGCTCGCGCCAGGAGCGCAGCGTGCTGCTGTTCGAGGATATCAGCGAGCGTGTCGCCGCCGAGGAGCGCATCAGCTTCATGGCGCGTCACGATGCCCTGACCAGCCTGCCCAACCGCGCCTATTTCAGCGAGATGGCCACCGAAGACCTGGCCGCCCGCGAGCGCAATGGCGAGCCGGCCCGCGCCGTGGCGCTGATGATCCTGGATATCGACGATTTCAAGCACGTCAACGACACGCTGGGCCATATCGTCGGCGACCGGCTGCTGACCGAGGTGGCGCAGCGCCTGCGCGGTTCGGTGGGTCCCGAGGCTGTGCTGGCGCGGCTGGGCGGCGACGAGTTCATCGTCTATCGCGGCACCATCGGCGACACCGCCAAAGCCGATGCCGAGGTCGCGGCCATTATCGCCGCCTTCGCCACGCCCTTCGCCATCGACGGCATGGCGCTATCGACCAATATCAGCGTCGGGCTGGTCACCAGCACCTCGCTCGACGACGACCTCGATGCCCTGATGACCAAGGCCGACCTGGCGCTCTATATGGCCAAGGGCGACGGCAAGGGCCGCAGCCAGATTTTCCATGCCCAGATGGATATCGACTATCATTACCGCCAGCGCCTGAAGACCGACCTGCGCAACGCCGTGCGCGATGGGGCCCTGACGCTGGCCTTCCAGCCGCAACTCGATATCGCCTCGCGCAAGGTGGTGGCCTGCGAAGCGCTGGCGCGCTGGGATCATCCCGAGCTGGGCAACATTCCGCCCTCCACCTTCATCCCCCTGGCCGAGGAAATGGGCCTGATCTCCGAAATCACCGCCTGGGTGCTGCAGGAGGCGACGCTGCAATGCCAGAGCTGGCCGGGCGATATCGGCGTGGCGGTCAATATTTCGGCACGCGATTTCCGCGGCGGTGATATCGGCACCATGGTGGCCCAGGCCCTGGAACAGTCCGGCCTGGCTGCCGCGCGGCTGGAAGTTGAAGTCACCGAGACTGTGCTCATCGAGGAGCGCGATATCGCCCTCAAGGTGCTCAATGCCCTGGCGGCGCAGGGGATTTCCATTGCGCTGGACGATTTCGGCACCGGCTATTCATCGCTGAGCTATCTCAGCGTGCTGCCCTTCACCAAGCTCAAGATCGACCGCAGCTTCGTCGCCGACATCGCCACCGACCAGCGCGCGCTAAAGCTGTTAGCCAATGTGGCCCGGCTGGGCCGCGATCTGGGCCTGACAGTGACCGCCGAAGGAGTGGAAACCGAAGAGCAGCTCAACGCCATGCTGGCCAAGACCCGCATCGAACAGGTACAGGGTTATTTCTTCAGCCGGCCGCTGCCGCCACGCGATATTGCCGAATTGATCAGCCGGTTGAATGCCACAACCGCTCTGGCCGCACCAATTCGCAAGCATGGTTAACCCTCGTTAAGCATTTGTACGGACAACGAAAATCGGAGCCATCTCGGCTTTCGTGCCTGCGCGGGCGTTATTTCTCAATTTTGCTATGCCTAACAAAAGATTAACGTGATCCTCGTAGTTTGGGGATTGGTCATGAGTGCGGCAACCGATTCATCCGGCAGCGCAGCGTCGCGTTTTGCCGTTACACTGATTGATTTGCTCGATCGCGTACAATACCGGCGGGTCTCCGTCGACGAACAATTCGACCCGGTCTATGCCTTGCGCTACGCCGCCTATCGGCGCGAAGACTTCGTACCCGTCAACTCCCAGGAGATGACCCGGGACGACTATGACGACGCGGCCAATTGCTACAGTTTCGGCGTCTATATCGATGATGCCCTGGTCAGCTCGATCCGCTTCCACGTGGTGACGCCGGACAATTCGACCTCGCCCAGCCGCACCATCTGGCCGGAAATCCTCGAGCCGGTACTGGCACGGGGCGACAGCTATATCGACCCCAGCCGGTTCACCGCCGACCACGATGCCTCGCTGGCCATTCCGGCGCTGCCCTATCTGACGCTGCGCATCGTCGCCATGGCCTGCGAGCACTTCGCCGCGCGCTATTGCATCTCCTCGGTCCGCTCGGAGCATTCCGCGTTTTACCGCCGCGTCTTCGGCTCCCAGCAATTGGGGGATGAGCGCAATTGGGGCGAGCTGAAATTCCCGGTCTGCCTTTATGCCGCCGACGTGCCGGTGATCCGCGACCGTGTCGCCGATCGCTTCCCGTTCTTCATGTCGACGCCCGAGGAGCGCGCCAAACTGTTCGACGGCCTCGGCAAGCCGGTCCAGGCCATCGCCCCCACCGCCCGCATGGCCCATCGCCTGCGGCTGATCGAGACCGGCGCGGCCTAGACCAAAGGCATAGTGAAAGTGAAGCGCGTTTCGGCCGGCGACGAGGTGACGTCGAGCCTGCCGCCATGCGCGGCGGCAATCTGCGAGGCGATGTAAAGCCCCAATCCCAACCCCTGCTGGCTGGCTTTGACATGCCCGCGATAGAAGGGCTGGAACAGCCGCCCCAGCGTTTCCGGATCGATCGGCTCACCCGCATTGGCAACCCAAAGCTCGAACGCCCCATTGCGCGTGCCGGCGCCGACGCGCACCGTCTGGTCGGGAGCGCCATGGGTCAGCGCATTGCCCAGGAGGTTGGAGAACAATTGGGCGAGCCGCACCCGGTCGCATACCACCGGCCGGTCCAGGGCAAACTCGGTTTCGATTGTGCGTTCGGGCCAACTGGCTCGCAGTTCGGCGATCACCTGGCTGAGCAAGGGTTCGATCTCGGCGGACTCGTCGCGCAGCGCCAGGCCATTGCCCAGGCGGCCGCGCGCAAAATCCAGCACATTCTCGATCAACTCGCCCATGCGCGACACGCTGCCCTGCATCAACCGGACGATAGTTACAGCCTTGTCGTCGAGCGGGCGCTTCAGCAGCAGATTGGTGCCGGCCTGGATCGAGGCCAGCGGATTGCGCAGGTCATGCCCCAGCACGGCGATGAACTGCTCGCGCAATTCGGAGGTCTGCCGCTCGGTCAACAGGTGCGCTTCGCTGGAACTGAGCTTTTCCGCTGCTTCCAGATGATAGCCGATCAGCTCGGCGAACAGCTTGAACATGCCGATCACCTCAGGCGTGTGTAGTCGCGCCGGGCGCGGATCGATGGCGCAGAGCGTGCCGAAAAACCGTCCGCCCGGTAGCGTGATGGGCATCGAAATATAGCTCTGGAAGCCATATTGCTGGGGCGTGTGGTGGTTGCGGAACGCCGGGTCCTCGGCGACGTGGTCGATGACCACCGCGTTGCCGGTCTGGCGGATTTCGTGACAGATCGTTGTCTGGACCTGCAATTCGCCGCCCGGTTTCAACCCGAACTCGATCGTGTCGAGCACCTGGCAGGCGATCCAGCGGTCCTCGGTGACGCGCGCCACTGCCGCAAAACCCATGCCGGTGGTGCGGCATACAACTTCCAGAATGGTCGGAACGGCTTCAATGCCTTTGACGGCGTCGATATCGTGCTGGAAGTCAGTGCTCACGTCGGTCCCGGCCTATCGCTGCAACAAAGATCGAGCGCGACGCCTCGCCATGACCTTCATCCCGTGCACCTGCGTTTGCCAGGCGGCAAACGGACCAGTCCACTCTAATCCGGGATACGCTATCACGGGGGACTTTGTCCGTCCTTGACGAAATAGGGATGCCGAGCCTTGCCTAGTCTAGATCGGGCACATCACCGTCTTGATAGAGCACGACCGGCGGCCCGAACTCGCCCAGCAGCAGGTCGGCCGAGCGCGACCAGGCGATGACCCCCACATGGCGCCGCGCCATCTCCTTGGCCGTCCGGATCGCCGTGCCCTCGTCACGCATCTCGCGCGGCTCGAAGGCCGGCAGCAATTCGCCATCCTCCGAGCGGTCGAAGGCCAGCAGGACAATCAGCTTGGTGGGTTTGGGCTCGGCGTCGCTCATCGGCGGTCACTATCGAAAGTGTGGAAACAATCGCCCAACCGGAAGAAGTGGTGCCGCTTAGGTGACTCGAACACCTGACCCCATCATTACGAATGATGTGCTCTACCAACTGAGCTAATGCGGCATACCGGGCCGGCAGAAATCTGCCATGGCGATGGCTGTCTTTTACTGATGGGCGCGCCGGCGTGCAAGAGGCATAATCGGGGGTTTATGCTTCATTGTTCTGGCGCGGCAGGGCGAGCGGGGTGGCGGTTTCGATCGGACGATGCGGGGGCTCGGCGGAGACGGGGGCAGGTTTGACCGCCACGGCGCTGGTGGGCACTTTCCATTCGAAGGCGTCGAGCTTGCCGGTGATCGGGGATATCGGCTCCCACTCGTCGGCAGTGACGCCGTCGGTGGTCCAGACCGGGTCGCGCGGTGCGCGGACGGCGCGGGCCAGCCATTCGCGCGCCTTGCCCTGGTCGGCATTCTGGCCCTCTTCGATTTCGGCCATCAGCAGGCATACCGTCTGGGTCGGCGCCGCGCCCGCGAAATTGGCGAGCGCATTGCGCGCCGCGCTCCATTCATAGGCATCGATCGCAGCGCGCGCCAGGACGATGGCGGCGCTGCGGGTGGGCGGCGGGCTTTCCACCAGTTCGCGCATGCGCTTCAGCCTGTCGACGGCGGAGGCGCCGGGCACGGCATTGGCGTAAAGCGTGGCGACGTCGGGGTGGCCGGTGGCGCGCCAGACGCGGCGCAACAGGCTCATCGCCTTGCGTCCTTCGCCGCGATGGGCGTGAATGCGTGCCGCTATCAGGGTTGCCGGCACGAAATCGGGCAGCAGCTTGAGCGCTGCCAGCGCGTGGTTAAGCGCGGCCAGCGGATCGCTGGTTTCGAGCGCCTGGGCCTGCGCCGTTTCGATGACGGCCTGCTTGCGGCGCTTGGCGGCTTTTTGCTCGCGGGTTGCCGCCGGTTCGTTGCTGACCAGGGCCAGAGCCTCGGTCCAGGCGGCCTTTCTCGTCAGGTCGTCAAAGACAGCGGCGCTGGCCCAACCGGCATTGGGCGAGAGGAGGCTGGCTTTTCTGGCAAAGGTCAGCGCGGCGTCCGCCCGTCCCTGAGCCCGGGCTTGGTCATAAAGGCCCGAAAGCGCCGCCAGCGCCGTCTTCTGGTTGGAAATCAGCGCCCGGTAATGTTCGCGGGCGGCGGGCATGTCGCCGAGCGCCAGATCGGCGCGGGCTTCGAGCAATTGCGCGGCGGCATTGCCGGGCAGTTTCGAGCGCGCATCGCGGGCCAGTTGCCGGGCCAGATTGGCGTCACCCGCCTGCAGCGCGATAAAGCCGTCCGACAAGGCTTCGACGCCCTGTTCCTTGCGTTTCTGGCGCATGCGGCGGGCGAAGAATTTCGGCGCCGAAATCAGCCGCCGGACGATGGCCCAGATGAAAATGCCGATGGCGAGAGCGGCGAGCAGCATGAAGATCGCCGTGCCGAGGCGCGGCTGCATCCGCAGGCCCGCCACATCGAGCGTCACGATGCCGGGCAGGCTGATGATCCAGGCAATGGCACCGGCGATGAGCAGCGCGCCGACGATCCAGGTAGCAAGACGAATCACTGGGTCACCCCGGTGCTGGAGAGCGCGTTGGTTCGAAGGTCGGCGATAAAGGCGTCGGCGGCGGCAAGCTCCGCGACGTCCTGGGGAATTGTACCAGCGGCCTGCCGCATCGGCTCGGGAAGCTTGGCAAAGAGCGGCTCGGCGGCGGCAAAATCTCCTGCCGTCATTGCGTTCTCCAACCGCGCGACGACCGCATCGGGGCTGTCGCCCGCTACATCGCCGCTC
>NZ_JAQGJM010000025.1 GCF_028290625.1 Devosia sp. | reverse complement strand
ACACGCCGGCATCGTGGGTCGCCTTTTTCTGCATCTCCTTGACCAGCGCGATCTGGCGATCCAGCGCGGGATAGACGTGGTCCTTCACCGCCCTGGCGGCCATGGCGCCGTAATCGCCGCCGAGCTTGGCGGCCTTGGCGCGGCGCACCACCGATTCCGTCAAGGGCGAGGCTTCCGGCGACGGGCTGCGCAGCTTGGTCATCGCCAGCATCAGCTTGGCCAGCGCGAAATCCGGCGCGATCACGCCCAGCGCGATGTCATGGCGGGTGACTTCGATTTCCTGGTCCAGCGATTTGGCCAGGCCGCCCAGCCGCGCCACATAGGCGTCGGCATCGGCCTTGGTCTCGATGGTGTGCTGGGTGTCCAGGAAGCTGGGCCCGTTGACGGCGTTGCCGCTGAGCTGGCTGAGGATATAGGGCTGGCCGGCCGAGACGGGGCCATAGTTGAAACGCTTGGCGGCTTCGTCGCCGGTGGCGAAGCTGTACATCACCACGTCGTAGTTGGCCTGGTCCTGGCCGGAGACGGAATTGCGGTCGAAGGCCTTCAGCCGCGCCAGCTGGCTGGACTGCAGCGCCTTCAGCTTGGCGATGCCCGCCAGCGAGGCGTCGTCGACCAGGCTTTTCTGATAGGCGCGCGCACCGTTATCCAGCCCCAGCGCGGTGACGCCGACAGGCGACAGGTCCAGCGACTCTTTCATGAACTGGTCGAACAGCGCGTCCAGCGCTTTCGCGCCACCGGGCGCGGCAAAGGCAGGCACGGCGGACATGGCAACAGCAGCAGCGCCGGTCTTCAGCGCATGACGACGATTCAGCATGAGAACCCCTTGGAAAAAATCGGGCTCGCGCCATCCGCAAGCCACTCTCTTGCATGGCAAGGTAGCGGGGCGAAACAGACCCGGCAAGGCCGGTTTGTTGCGATTATTTCGGGGAGATTATTGGATTCTGTCGCTACTCGGGGGCGACAGTGACCACGATGCCGTCGGTTTCGGCCGAGCAGATCACCTGACACGACAGCCGCGAGTTCGGCTCCACCGCCAGCGCCATGTCCAGCATGTCGATCTCGGCTTCGCTGGGCGCCGGCAGCTTGTCGTACCAGCCGTCGGTCACATAGACATGGCAGGTGGCGCAGGCGCAGGCGCCGCCGCATTCCGCCGCGATATCCAGCCCGCCATCGCGCAGGATTTCCATCACGCTCCAGCCGTCACGGCCTTCCAGCGTGTGTTCCTTGCCCCCGCGGTCCTTGGCGATGATCTTCATGGCAGCCTCTTTATACCGTTATCCCTTGTCAGGGATTTTTGTTGGTCGCGCGTCCGGACGTTTCTACGCGGTTGCTAGAAACCGCTTCGCTCGCCTGGCCGTCGCTCCTAGTGCCCCTCAAACGCCACAAGCGCAGACACCGGCATGCCCAAAGCGCGCAGCTTGTCGGCGCCGCCCAGTTCGGGCAGGTCGATCACGAAGGAACAGCCGATCACATGGGCGCCGGCCCGTTCCATCAGGCGAATGCCCGCCATGGCGGTGCCGCCGGTGGCGATCAGGTCATCGACCAACAGTACGACATCGCCCTTGTCGAGCACATCGGCATGAATCTCGATGGTGTCGACGCCATATTCCAGCGCGTAGTTCTGCCCGATCGTCTCGCCGGGCAGCTTGCCCTTCTTGCGGATCGGCACGAAGCCGACGCCCAACGCAATCGCCACCCCGGCGCCGAAGATGAAGCCGCGCGCCTCGATGCCGGCCACATGGGTCACACCCAGCCCGCGATGGGCGGCGGCGATGCGCTCGATGCTCTCCTTGAAGCCCTGCGGGTGCTCGATCAGCGTGGTGATGTCGCGGAACAGTATCCCCTTCTTGGGGTAGTCCGGGATCGTGCGCACAAGCGATTTCAGGTCGAGCTTGGAAGGGTCGAGCGACATGGGACGCCTGTAGTCAGAGGGAAATTAGCGGATGCGGCGGCCGATGATGTGGCGGGCGATGACGCCGGCGCCATAGGCCGCATTGCGAGTGGCATTGATCGCCGTCTCGCGCGCCTGTGGATTGTTGACCACGGCATTGACGCCGGCCCGCACTACGGGATGGCGGCTGGCGGTGATCGCGGCACTGACGACGGTAACGGCGATGCGAATGGCGGACATGGCGGCTCCCCGACGTGCGGTGATTTGCTCAAGCAACATATTGCGGTCTTGGGCCCCGATGGCAAGGGGGCAAAACCGCGTGATCGCCCGGCGCAAGACAAAGGGCCCGCGAAGGGCCCTTTGAAAATGTGTGGCGATGAGCCGGGCGATACCGCCCTTAATGCTCGATACCCTGCCAAATCTTGCGCTTGGTGGCGTACATCAGGCCGGCGAACAGCACGAGGAACAGCAACACCTTGAAGCCGGTTTCCTTGCGCGATACCAGGCCTGGCTCGGCCATCCACATCATGAATGCGGACACGTCCTCGGAATACTGGTTCACCGTCTCGGGAACCGTCACGCCGTCTTCGCCGGGCACGTAGGTGACCGCGCCGTCCTGCAACGGAGGGGGCATGCTGATGGCGTGGCCGGGGAAGTAGTCGTTGTAATACTTGCCTTCCGGCAATGCGAACGGTGTACCGTCGGCAGCGTGCGGTGCGTTTTCCGGAACTTCCTCGTGATAGCCGTTCATCAGGGCGTGGATATAATCCGGGCCGCCTTCGGAATAGCCAGTGAAGTAGTTGGTGATCCACCAGGGAAACGCGTCGGTGACGCCACGGGCCTTGGCCAGCACCGAGAAGTCCGGCGGAAGCGCGCCGCCATTGGCATCGCGAGCATCCTGCTCGGTCGCGAATGGCGATGGCCAGCGATCAGCAGCGACGCCCTTGCGGGTGCCGCCCTCGGCGGTGGCATCGGCAATGTTGTACTCTGCCGCCAGTGCCTTGACCTGACCTTCGGAGAAGTGGGGACCACCCTCCTCGGCCAGCGTGCGGAAGGCGATCAGGCGCGCGCCGTGGCAGTTGGAGCAGACTTCGCGGAACACCTGGAAGCCGCGCTGCAGCTGGTTCTGATCATAGGTGCCGAACAGGCCCCCAAAGCTCCAGCTCTGCTTTTCGATATGCGGCCCGCTGTGGTCCTGCGCAAAGGCGGGAGCAGCGAAGGCGGCGACAAGCGCGACGGCGGCGAGGATAGTCTTGGTCTTGAACATCGATACGATCCCGCCCATCACGCATGTGCCTTTCCGAGCACGCTCTCCGAAATGCTGGCCGGCAGCGGCCGGGGCTTTTCGATGCGCGAGAGAACGGGCAGGACGATGATGAAGTGAGCGAAGTAGTAGGCCGTGCAGATCTTGGCCAGGATAACGTAGACGCCTTCAGCCGGTGCCGCGCCCAGATAGGCCAGCGCCAGGAAGTTGATCACGAACAGCCAGTAGAACCACTTGAACATCGGCCGGAACGTGCCCGAACGAACCTTGGAGGTGTCGAGCCAGGGCAGGAAGAACAGGATGACGATCGATCCGCCGAAGAAGATCACGCCGCCGAGCTGCGAGTTGATGAACAGGATGTTGAAGTCGATGGCGCGCAGGATCGCGTAGAACGGCAGGAAGTACCATTCGGGCACGATGTGAGCCGGCGTCACCTGGCTATTGGCCATGACGTAGTTATCGGGGTGACCCAGGATATCGGGCGCGAAGAACACGAACCAGGCAAACGGGATGGCGAACAGCACGACGCCGTAGAGGTCCTTCATCGTATAGTACGGATGGAAGGGCACGGTATCGCGGCTCGACTTCACGTCGACGCCGATCGGATTGTTATTGCCAGGCACGTGCAGTGCCCAGATGTGGAGCACGACGACCGCAGCAATCACGAATGGCAGCAGGTAATGCAGCGAGAAGAAGCGGTTGAGCGTCGGATTGCCCACCGAGAAACCACCGCGCAGCAGTTCGAGGATCGGATTGCCCAGCACTGGAATGGCGCCGAAGATGTTGGTGATCACGGTGGCGGCCCAGAAGCTCATCTGGCCCCATGGCAGCACGTAGCCCATGAAGGCAGTCGCCATCATCAGCACGAAGATCAGCACGCCCAGGATCCACAGGATTTCGCGGGGCGCCTTGTAGGAGCCGAAATACATGCCGCGGAAGATGTGGACATAGACGGCGGCGAAGAACATCGAGGCGCCGACCGAATGGACGGCCTGGATGATGCGACCGCCATTGACGTCGCGCTTGATATGCTCGACCGAGTCGAAGGCCAGGGCGACATTGGGGGTATAGTGCATGGCGAGGATGACGCCGGTGACGATCTGCACCACCAGCATGATCGCCAGGATCGCCCCGAAGGTCCACCAGTAGTTGAGGTTCTTGGGCGTCGGGAAGTCCATCAGGTGCTCTTTGGAGAACCTGATGATCGGCAGACGTTCATCGAGCCACTTCTCGATGCCGGTCCCGGGCGTATACGTCGAATGTTCTGACATCGGAGCCCCCATTAACCGATCTGGACCAGCGTATCGCTGATGAAGTCATAAGGCGGCAGCACCAGATTCTTGGGCGCCGGCCCTTTGCGGATACGGCCCGCAGTATCGTAGACCGAGCCGTGGCAAGGGCAGAACCAGCCATCATACTCGCCCGACTCACCCACCGGCACGCAGCCGAGGTGAGTGCAGTTGGCGATCATGATCAGCCACTGTTCGTGGCCGGGCTTGGTGCGCTGTTCGTCGGTCTCGGGATCCTTGAGGTCGGCCATCGGAACGGCCTTGGCCTCGTCGATTTCCTTCTGCGTGCGGTGACGCACGAACACGGGAAGCCCGCGCCACAGGATGGTAACCGACTGGCCCTCTTCGATCGCGGACAGATCGAATTCGATGCTGGCCAGCGCCAGCGTCGAGGCATCCGGATTGAGTTGATTGATCAGCGGCCAGACCGTGGCGACAACGCCAACGCCCCCAACCGCAGCGGTGGCGACAAAGATAAAGTCTCGCCGTGTCCCGTGATGTTCTGCTTGCGTAGCCAAGGTTACGATCCCCGTCCGATACACCTAAGACGCGCCGGCAGTCGGCGGGTCCGCACGCGCATACGCGGAATCGGTCGCCATCCGCCCTCAAGCGGCCACGTCAGTTGCGGTTCTTTTTGCACTGTCACAAGCACTTGTCCAGAGCGCCGGGCAGTGACATGAGACAAGTGCGACACTATACCCAATTTCCCCAGCGGCAAGCGCCTCGGCGCCCTTCCCCGCACCAGCAAGAAGGCATGCCGATGCCGGTCGATCTGGCCCTCTATCAACCCGATATCGCTCAAAATACCGGCACGCTGATCCGGCTTGGCGCCTGTATCGGGGTGAGCGTGCATGTCATCCATCCGACCGGCTTTATTTTCTCGGCCAAGACCCTGCGTCGCGCTGGCCTCGATTATCTCGACCAGGCCATTGTCGTCGAACATACCGGTTTTGCGGCGTTCGACGAGTGGCGCCGGGCGGCGGGCCGCCGCCTGGTGCTGCTGACTACCAAGGCCACCCAGTCCGCCTATGCGGCCGATTATCGCGGCGACGACATCATCATGGTGGGGCGCGAAAGCGCCGGAGTGCCTAATGCCGTGGCCGAAATCTGCGACCTGCGGGTGCGTATCCCGATGCGCGAAAACCTGCGTTCGATCAACGTCGCGCTTGCGGCAACCCTCATTGTGGGCGAAGCCAAACGCCAGACCGATGGATTTTCAGACCTAAAATGACCACGACAGACCAAGACATGGACACCAAGAAGCTCACCGCGCAGGCCTGGTTCCGCGCCCTGCGCGACCGCATCTGCGCCAGCTTCGAAGCCATCGAAGCCGATGTTCAGGGGCCTCATAGCGATCGCGCGCCGGGCGCATTCGAGCGGACCCCCTGGGACCGCGCGGCGGGCGGCGGCGGCGAAATGAGCATGTTGCATGGCCGCGTCTTCGAAAAGGCGGGGGTCCATATCTCCACAGTCCACGGCGAATTCTCAGCCGATTTCGCCAAGCAGATGCCGGGTACCGAGGAAGGCGCGCAGTTCTGGAGCTCGGGCATTTCGCTGATCGTGCATCCCTGGAACCCGCATGTGCCGGCGGTGCATATGAACACGCGTATGATCGTCACCGGCAAGCAGTGGTTCGGCGGCGGCGCCGACCTGACGCCGGTGCTCGAGCGGCGCCGGACGCAGGACGACCCCGATACGGCCGACTTCCACGCGGCGATGCGGGCGGCCTGTGTCGATCGGCCCGGCGTCGACTACCAACGCTATAAGGAATGGTGCGACGAATATTTCTTCCTGCCCCACCGCAACGAGCATCGCGGCACCGGCGGCATTTTCTATGATCACCACAATTCGGGTAACTGGAACGCCGATTTCGACTTCACCAAGGCGGTGGGCGAAGCCTTTCTCGGTATTTATCCTGAACTGGTCCGCCGCAATTTCGAAACCCCATGGACCGAAGCTGATCGCCATGAACAACTGGTGCGACGCGGCCGTTACGTCGAGTTCAACCTGCTCTATGATCGCGGCACCACGTTTGGGCTCAAGACCGGAGGCAATGTGAACTCGATCCTCTCCTCCATGCCACCTGAAGTCCGCTGGCCGTGACATGACGCTCTCCGCCGTTGAAATCATCGGCTATCGCTCGATCCGCAAAATCCGGTTCCCGGTGCGGCAATTGACGGTGCTGGTGGGTGGCAACGGCGTCGGCAAAACCAACCTTTACCGTTCGTTGGAGCTGCTGCAGGCAGCGGCGCGCGGTACACTGGCTGACGAGATTGCCCGCGAAGGCGGCCTCGGCTCGATCTTCTGGGCCGGAGGCAAGAACCTGTCGCCCGATGGCGAATTCGACCCCATGTACCGCACCGACGGCTATCGCAAGGGCGAGGACAAAAAACTAAGGCTGGCCGCCAGCTTTGCCGACCTTGGTGATGGCAGCTTTGATCCGACCTATCAGCTCGAGCTGGGCTTCCCCATCAAGATAGTCGCGGCAGCCTTTCCCAACGAGGCGCAGGTCAAGGCGGAAAGCCTCGACTGGCAACAGCGCGGCAAGGCCGTGAACCTGATGGAGCGCAAGGCCGGCGTCGCTTGGGCGCGCGACGCCACTGGACGGCGCGAACTCGCCAATGACGACCTGCTCGCCAGCGAGACGGCCCTGGCAGCACTCTCGGGACGATCGGAAATTGCGCTGGTGCGGGACCAGCTCATTGCCTGGCGATTTTTTCACAGTTTCCGCACCGATGCTGAGTCGGCACTGCGCCGTCCATCGCGAGCCGTCACCGCACCGTCGCTTGCTTCGGATGGCAGCAATCTGGGCGCCGTCCTCGCGACGCTGCACCATATTCGCGGCGATCGGATCGACCTCGACAGAGCTATCGAAGACGCCTTTCCGGGCGCCGAACTGGTCATTCCCGAAGTGGGCGAGTTCGCCACGTTCGGCATGCGATATGCCGAGATGCCCAAGCGGGTGTTTGCGCCGCATGAACTTTCTGATGGGACACTGCAGTTTCTCGCTTTGGCAGGGGCGTTGCTCTCCTATCGGCTGCCACCCTTCATCGCCCTGAACGAGCCCGAGAACAGCCTGCACCCAAATCTGCTGCCGATGCTGGCGCGGCTGATCGTCAAGGCGGCGGAGCGCAGCCAGATCTGGGTGGTGACGCACGCTCGCGATCTTGCCGACGCTATCGCCGCCGAAAGCGGCGTCATCGCCCGCGAAGTGGTGCGCGACGATGGCGGAACCTGGCTTGAAGGCCTCAACCAGATCGGCCAGTTTGCTGACGAATAGCGGAACTCTCCCCGCCACGAGACGTTTGGTCTGCGCAATCCAAATCTAGGAGGATGCAATGAAGCGTTTTGATTCTGGCACACTGATCCCCGGTTCGACTTGGCATACCGAAGCCGACAACGAAGCCGAAGTGGTGCGCCGCGCGGTGGAAAACCTGCGCAATCTGCACGGGGAAACCGAAATCCGTCCCGACATGATCGAGCGGATCAAGGAACGCATCGTCGATACCAACGACAAGCCTGTCAGGCACTGATCAGGCCTTAGCCAATTCCAGTAGCGCCGGCCGGTCGAGGGTGAAGCCACTCTCGACCCATTGGCGTTCCAGCCGGTCGAGGACATTGCCCAGATCGGGACCGGGGCGCATGCCCAGCGCGAGCAAATCCTTGCCACCGACAGGGAATTTTGGCGGCTCAATGGCGTCGACCTGCTCGGTGATGGCGACCTTGCCCGCCTCCCCCCACCCAGCCAAAACCGCCGCCACATCGATGGCTTCGCGCAGATGGTCGGCGTGGCGATAAACCGCTTCGTTGACCTTGAAAGCACGCAGTAACTCGCTGGTGGTCTTGATCGCCTGCGCCGCATCGATATCGGCATTGGACAGGCGCCAGCGGTGTTGCAGCGCGTCGGCCTGCTGATGCTCCAGAATCAGTGCCAACCTGGCGTGAAATTGCGGCCTTCCGGCCTGCCGCTCATAGGTCTTGAGCAGCGCCAACGTGTCCTCATCGATCGGCTCCAGGCCGATGCGGGTCATGGCACGCAGCGTGGCGGCGACCTGCGGCAGGGACAACATGCGGGTCATCTCGGCGCCGACGCGTTCGGCCGACAGATGACCGAGACGCCCGACCGCCGTCGCGCAGGCCGCTAGTCCCGCAGGATCGTAAGTCTCGCCGCCGTGGCTGGCGGAAAAACGGAAGAACCGCAACACCCGCAGGCCATCCTCGGCGATGCGCTGGGCCGCCTCGCCAATGAACCGCACATGTCCGGCCAGGCAATCATCCAACCCGGCCAGCGGATCGAACAGGGCGCCCGATGGCTCGGCATACAGCGCATTGAGGGTGAAGTCGCGCCGTTGCGCGTCCTCGGTCCAGTCGGTGCCGAAGGCGACCTGGGCATGGCGGCCGTCGGTCTCGACATCGCGCCGCAGGGTGGTCACTTCGGCTACGACCTCGCCCAAACGCAGCGTGATGGTGCCGTGATCGATGCCGGTGGGATAGGAGGCGATGCCGGCGGCTTTGGCGCGGTCGATCACTTCAGTGGGCAACAACTCAGTGGCAAAATCGATGTCCGGATTCTCGCGGTGACGATCCAGCAGCGTATCTCGCACTACGCCGCCGACAACCCGGGTCCGTCCGGCCGCACCGTCGAGTACGGCGAATATAGCCTGCGTCTCGGCGCGCTTGAGCCAGGCCGCTTCGCGCAGTCGCGCTTCTGCGGTGGCCAGCGCACTCATGCTGCGGCCTCGTCATAGGCCAGATCGCGGAACAGGCGGGTCAGGTTGGCGGTAATGCCCCAGATGCGATGGCCGTCATGGTCGATCTGCCAGGTCTGGCCGCGCTGGCCGCCGCGTTCGAAACGGAAATGCCCGTAGCTTGCGGCACTCAGAATGCGCGCTAGCGGCACTTCAAACACCGAGTGCACCTCGCCCGGATTGGGCACGAAGGGGCGGCTGGGGGTGACCGTCGCCACCACGGGAGTGATCAGGTAATTGGTGCCAGTATAATAGGTCGGCATATAGCCCAGCACCGTGGCATCGGCCCGTTCCATGCCCACTTCCTCATGGGCTTCGCGCAAGGCTGCATCGGCGGCATCGACGTCTTCGGGGTCGATCTTGCCGCCGGGAAATGCCACCTGCCCCGAATGCGAGCGCAGGTCCGGCGATCGCTCAGTGTACAGCACCGTGTGCCCTTCGGGCCGCGCCACGATGGCGATCAGCACCGCGGCGGCCACCGGGGGCCGGTCGAACGGCTGTGGCGGCGTCCAGTCGGGCACCAGATTGCGCGCTTCCGCCAAGGCTGGCGGCGCGGAGAGGAGACGCGAGGCAATGCGATCGATAATAGCGTCGTCAACAGACACGGCGCACCCAAATGGATTCTTCGAGACGACTTTAGGCGACAAATATGAACCCTGCATCCTCTGGAGAGAATGCAGGGTTGTCAAACCTCAAGTATCTTATCTCAAACCGGCTTGAATGCGGCGATCGATCCGCTGAGCGAGGTGGCGAGACTCTTGTCCTCGGCGAGCAGCAGCACGCGGGTGACATCGACCGGGCCAGGGAACTGGATGGCGCCGGGCGTGGTGATTTCCCAACCCAGCGGGCAATAATAATCCTGATCGCCAACCAGCAGCACGAACGAACCCTCGCCACGCGCCAGTGCCCGCTTGCTCACCTCGAGCGCCAGCAGCTTGCCAGCACCGCGTTTGCGGAAATTGGGATGCGTCGCCAGCGGGCCCAGCAGATAGCCATTGAGGCCGCCAACGCTGATCGGGGTCATCCAGACCGAACCGCAGGCAATACCATCGACTTCGGCAACCAGCGACAGGCTGGTATCGATCGGGAACCGCTCGCGCACCCGGAAGGCCGTGCGGGCGAAACGGCCGGGACCAAAGGCAATCGCCTGCAAATCGTCGATGAACGCATCATCGGCAGGCGTCGCGGGGCGAACGGTCAGCACACCAGGGAAAGGCACAGCAGCGGCCGCAGCCGAAGGCAGGGGAACAACGGTCATGAGACTGATCCAGAAATGGCATGCAAAAGGACAATTCGGCAGCTCAAAAAGAGCGCCGTTCAAGGACCCATCAGGGTCGTCGTGTCACCAGCAAAACCTTTACCATCCTGGGCGCCTCCACGCCTGATTTCCGCATTAGCACCATGATGACCCCACGTAAACAAAAACGTCCGCATCGCTAAAAGTTTTTCGAATCCACGCGCTGGCTATGCGCCAAACTGACAACGCTGCGTTGCCGCCACATGACATTATCGACGCGTGCTCGATCGCTTATCTGTGCCACAAGTGCTGCAACCCATCCGAGCCAGCAGGCGCTGCAATTCGGACAATAAGACGACGAAAGGTGCCCGATCATGGGACAATTGATTGACGGAAACTGGTCGACCGAATGGTACGACACCAAAAAGACCGGCGGCAAGTTCGTGCGCGGCCAGTCGGGCTACCGCAACTGGATCACCGCCGACGGCAGCGCCGGCCCCTCGGGCGAAGGCGGCTTCCCCGCCGAAGCCGGGCGTTACCACCTGTATGTATCGCTGGCCTGCCCCTGGGCGCATCGGACGTTGATCTTCCGCAAGCTCAAGAATCTCGAAAGCCTGATATCGGTCTCCATCGTCTCGCCCAAAATGCCCGACGAAACCGGCTGGAGCTTCAACAAGGACGAAGGCTCAACCGGCGACGCGCTATTCGGCAAGGACACGCTGTGGCAGGTCTATACGCAGGCTGATCCTCACTACACCGGCCGCGTAACCGTGCCGGTGCTGTGGGACAAGCAGCGGGGCACCATCGTCTCCAACGAGAGCTCGGAAATCATCCGCATGTTCAATTCGGCCTTCAACGAATTGACCGGCAATACCGACGATTATTACCCCGAAGAGCTGCGCGCCACGATCGAGCCGATCAATGCCCGCATCTATGACGACATCAACAATGGCGTCTACAAGGCCGGCTTTGCCACCAGCCAGGCCGCTTATGACGAGGCCGTCGCCAAGGTGTTCGATGCGCTCGACTGGGTCGAAGGCCTGCTGGGCGAAACCGCCTATCTCACCGGCGACACCATCACCGAAGCCGATTGGCGCTTGTTCACCACATTGGTACGGTTCGACGCGGTCTATGTCGGCCACTTCAAGTGCAATCGCCAGCGTATCGCCGATTACAAGAACATCTCGCACTATCTCAAGGCGCTCTACGAGGTGCCCGGCGTCAAGGAAACGGTCGATCTCGACCATATCCGCACGCACTACTATTGGAGCCACACTGGCATCAACCCGACCCGCATCATTCCGATCGGACCGGAACTGCCGTTCCTCTCGTAAGTTACCTGTCTAGTAGCCCCACACGTCCCGGCGCGGGGCCTGGTCAAAAACCTCGTCGATGCGCTGGGATGTGGCGGGGGTGATCTTTTCAGGGAGCGCGGCCTTGTCGAACCAGGCCGCCTCCGCGATCTCACGATTGGGCCGGAACTCGAATTGTTGCTCGAATTGACGTCCCACATAGAGAGCCACGTGATCGCGATTGGTCGCGATTTTGTTGTGATAGATGCCGAACAGCTCAAGCGAGCCCGTAGCCTTGTAGCCGGTTTCTTCCAGCAATTCGCGCCGCGCCGCCGACTCGATGGTCTCGCCCGGATCGACGCCGCCGCCGGGAAATTGCCAGCCGGGCACATAGGTATGGCGGATCAACAAGACTTTATCGGCATCGATCAGCATGACCCGAGCACCCAGCGTCATGCGGTGAACTGCGCCCTTGAGGTTCAGGAAGAGCGCGGCCCGCATGGTCTGCCAGCGATTCATCTGCATGGTCTGCTCCCGATCTCCCTCATGCGTAGCAGAGGTTTAGCTTCCACAAAATTGACGCTGGCGCGAAATGACCATTTTCTTGGCGCCAGCCTTCTGGCATTACGCCCGCAATGATCACTCTTGCCCATATTTCAGACCTGCATTTGTCGCCCATGCCCGAGGTTGCCTTCCGCGATCTACTGGGAAAACGGCTGACCGGCTATCTCAACTGGAAAATGCGTCGCAATGAAGAGCTGAACAGCGAGACGCTGGCGAGCCTGGTTGGCCATATGCAAGCGCAGAGTGTCGATTTTACTGCCGTGACGGGCGATCTGGTCAATCTGGCGCTACGCTTCGAAATCGAGCGCGCCGGTCGCTGGCTCGAGGCGCTGGGTCCCAGCGCCAAGGTCGCGGTCTGCCCCGGCAATCACGACGCCTATGTGCCCGGCGCACTGGAATCGGCCCAAGAAATCTGGGGCGATTACATGAAGGGCGAAACGCTGGACGCTTCGGCCTTTCCCTTCGTGCGCCGGATTGGCGACATGGCGATCGTCTCCTGCTCCAGCGCCGTGCCGACGCGGCCCTTCCTTGCCATCGGGCGGTTTGACGAGAACCAGGCCGAGCGGCTGGCACGCATCCTGACCGCGCTGGGCGAGGCAGGCATGTTCCGCGTCGTCATGATCCACCACCCGCCAAATGCGGAACTGCAGCACCCCTCCTTCGGGCTCAAGGGCCACAAGCTATTCCGCAAGGTCATCGCCGAGCACGGGGCCGAGCTGATCCTGCACGGCCACACGCACCGCTCCTCGATCCACTCCATTTCCGGCAAGGGCCATGAAGTGCCGGTGGTCGGCGTCGCGGCGGCCAGCGCCGCGCAGGGCGGCACGCTGGACGATCCGGCCCGCTACAATCTGTTCCGCATCGAGAAAGCAGGCAATGCCTGGACCTGCACCATGCGCGAATTTGGCTTCCAGCGGCTGGGCCACGATATCGTCATGCGTATGCAGATGCGGATTTCCTGATCTCCGCCGCACTCCCGCTGCGTTTGCAATTCCTATATAGAGGATGACACCGCTGCTTCGCGGCCCATCATTCAAGGCAGTAACCCCGGCTTGAACGCACAATTCCTCATCGAGAGCCCGCAATTCGACGCCACTACCGGGATTGCCCAGTTCAACTATGGCCTGCACGACAAGCGTTTCGTCGAAGTGCTGGAGCTGCCGCACGGCGCCGATGCGACGGCTGCGGAAAGCCCGGCCTTCCGCAAATTGCTCGACCTGACGGCGATCGTGCTCGGCGTCAGCTATTTCAAGTTGACCGCACCGCTGGAGATCTGCACGCCCAATATTCCGCTGACCGAGGCCGAACGCGCCTTCGTCATCGATGTGTATGAGAACGGCCTGGGCGAATTCTACGCGCGCAACAACCTGATGCGCTTCGGTCGGCTGAGCGTTTCGGCACCGCACGACACCGAGACCCTGCCGGCGTTCCCCCTGCCTGATCGCGCCTTGTTGCCCATCGGCGGCGGCAAGGATTCGCTGGTCAGCGTCGATTTGCTGAGCCATGTTGGCGTCGAATTCACACCCTTCGCCGTCAATCCCAAGGGGCCGATCCTAACCTCGGTCGACAAGATCGGCAAACCGCCGATCTATGTGACCCGCACGCTCGACAAGGAGATGATCCGCCTCGGTAAGGAGCCGGGTTATTACAATGGCCACGTGCCCTCGACGGCGATTAACTCGATGATCGGCGCGCTCTGCGCCGTGCTGTTCGGCTACAATCGCATCGTGCTGTCTAACGAGCGCTCGGCCAGCGAGGGCAATGTGGTGTTCGATGGCCGCGAGACCAATCACCAATATTCCAAGTCGCTCGATTTCGAACGGTTGATCGCCGACGTACTGGCCAATGCGACAGGCGGCACGCTGCAATATTTCTCGCTGTTGCGCCCCTACTCGGAAGCGCGGATTGCGTCCTTCTTCACCCGCGAAACCAAGTTCGACCACGTGTTTTCGAGCTGCAACCGCAATTTCCGGCTGGCGGGGCATGATGGCCCGCTGTGGTGCGGCGAATGCCCGAAATGCCATTTCGTGTTCCTGATTTTCGCGCCGTTCATGGCCAAGGATCGCCTGTTGGCGATCTTCGGGCAGAACCTCTTGGAGAACCTTGCCAACGAAGCCTCGTTCCGCGAACTGTCGGGCCTCGCTGGGCAAAAGCCCTGGGAATGCGTCGGGGAAATTCTTGAGGCCGCGGCGTGCTTCTATTCGCTGACGCGCCATGCCGATTGGCACCAGGACGCGGTGGTCAAGGCGATCAAGGCGGACCTGTTTGCCCAATATGGCGAGCCGGCGCTGCAGGCCGCCCTGGCCGATTGCCTGATCGACAGCCACAGCCACCACATTCCGCCCGATCTGGCCGCCAAGGTTGCCGCCTATGCGGTTTGAAGAGCCCATCCTGCTCTATGGCGCCGGCCGAGAGGCCAAATCGACGCGCGCCTTCCTCAAGGCCCGCCAGCCGGACCTCAAGGTCTTCGTCACCGTCGATAGTGGCGAAGCCGACATTGAGGACGCCGAGGTCATCGCTCCCGAGGACCTGAAAGCGGCTCTCGCGGCGCACCGCTTCGGCCTGATCGTCAAAAGCCCGGGCGTGTCGCGCTATAAGCCGTTCTTCGCCCTGGCGCAGGATGCCGGCATTCCGGTGACTTCGAACCTCAACCTGTGGGGCGGCGCCTATCGGGACGGGCGCACCGTTATCGCCATCACCGGCACCAAGGGCAAATCGACCACCGCGACGCTGGTCCATCTGATGCTGACCCGCTCCAACATCGATGCGGGGCTGGCCGGCAATGTCGGCCTCGCGCCGCTTGAAATCGCCGATCGCCACCCGGTGGTGATCTTCGAATTGTCGAGCTACCAGACCGCCGACATGAACTTCCTCCCCGACATCGCGGCGCTGACCAATCTTTATCCCGAGCATGTCGACTGGCATGGCTCGGTCGAACGCTATTTCCACGACAAGCTGCATCTGATCGATCGCGATGGTAGCTTCGCGGTCGCCTTGGGCGCTGGGGCCAAGGGCAATGCCGTGGTCGCCCAGGCGGTGCGCGACCATCGGCGCCTGCTGCGCGAGCTGACGCGGGACGAGCTGGTGGCCATCGACAAAACGGCGGTCGGCTCGCGCCTCAAGGGCAGCCACAACCTCGACAATGCCCGCCTCGCCGCCCAGATCGCCCTGGCGGCGGGCGCGACATTGCAGGGCGTCGTCGACGGAATCGTGGCCTTCAGGCCCCTGCCCCATCGGCTCGAAGAGCACCGCTTTGGCGGCATCACCTTCGTCAACGACTCGATCTCGACCACGCCCGAGGCCACCAAGGCGGCTCTCGCCGCCTATAAGGGCCAGCGCCTTGCCCTGATCGCCGGCGGCCACGAGCGGCAGCAGGATTATGCCGAACTGGCAACGCTGCTGACCGGCTACGGCGTCACGGTGGTGACGTGTCTGCCGGTTACGGGTGAACGGCTTGCGCAAGCCACGCGCGAAGCCGCACCGCAGATCGTGGTGCTGGAACAGCCGGACCTCGAAACCGCCATGCATAACCTTTATCAACACCGCGACCAGTTCGACGCCGTCATCCTGTCGCCGGGCGCGCCGTCCTACAACCAGTTCAAGAATTTCGAGGAACGCGGCAAGATGTTCGTCGCCCTGGCCGAGAGCATTTTCGCCCCAGGCACGCTCTGATGGGCGTCGCATTCCTCGTTATGGCCATCATCGGCGAAGTGATTGCCACCTCGTTCCTGCGCGCCTCGCAGGGTTTCACCCAGCTCATTCCCACGCTTGTGGTCGTCGTCGGCTACGGGTTCACGTTCTATTTCTTTTCGCTGGCCCTACAGACCATTCCGGTCGGAATTGCCTATGCGATCTGGTCGGGCGTCGGCATCGTGCTGATCTCGATTATCGCCTTCATCGTCTATAAACAGACGCTCGATGCGCCAGCGCTGATCGGCATGGGCCTGATTCTGGCCGGCGTGCTGGTGATTAATCTGTTCTCCAATTCTGCGATGCACTAAAACGGATTGCTGAGCGCGGGCTGCGGCACTCCAGCCGTGGCCAAGCCATTGCCGATCTCTTCCAGCAAAACCAAATCGCCGATCCGCTCGCGCAGCCGCGGCAGGATACCGGAGGCGCGAAACGCGGCGACTTCCAGCACTTGCGGCAGGTAACGGTTGACCACCCCGGCATTGCCGGCCGCCGATGCGGCCACCACCGCCAGCACCGAACCCAGTTCCGGGTCAGCCATCGCATAGGTCTGGGCATTGGAAATGGCCATGGCGAAGTGCTCGTCGCGCAGCGCCTGCAATGTGGGCACCGCGAAATACCACGACGGGGGCACAGGCCCCGACACAGCCCTGGCGGCCAGCGGTTCTGCCTCACTCAGACTGCCCTGCAGAGCCATCAGCCGCGCCGCCGCCGCCAGCGCATCGGCATTGGCGGGATTGAGCTGGATCGAGGACGCATAGGCGGCGCCGGCCGGTTGGAACTGGCCTTGCAATTCGAACCAACGCCCCTGTTGTTCCCAGACGAAACCGCTAAGTGGTGCCAGCGCCGTCGCCCGTTCGAGACTGACCTGGGCGATACGCATTCGATCGGCCGTTTCGAGCACCGGTGCACCGGCACCCACCATGCCTTCACTGATCAGACTGGCCTGCGCGGCGAGCGCCAAGGGCTCCTGCCGATCGGTCTCGGACAAGCCGGCAAAGCACGTCGCGGCGATAGCACCGCTGGCCGCGGTACTGGCTTCCCGGTAGAGGTCGAACAGCACGTGGCACAGATAGAGCGTGGGCACGCCATCGGCCGGCATTCCCCCACTGAGCGCCTTGCGCGCGGGCAAATGCAGGGGACCGCGCGGACTGCCGAGCACCAGGCTCAGCGCTTGCGATATCTCGTCCAGCGCTTCCGGCTGTATCGACCGCTGCTCGCTGACGGGGATCGTGCGGCTCCAGACTACCGCGCCCGAGGCCGTTTCGGTCAGAATGGCGCTATATTGTACCGCTTGGTCCGCCCGGCGGACGATGCCGGTCAGCACGAAATCGCTGGGCGCGGCGGCCACAGGCACCGCCACGGATTCGCCGCCGCCGTAACGCGCATCGATGTCTTCGAAGGCATTGAGGTCCGTCACCAGTTCCAGCGCAAGGCCCGCCACGACTGGCCTGCTGCCGCCGCCGGACAGGTCCTGGAATTCGACAATGGTTATGCTTGGTCCGCGTAGCGCCGCCACGCTCGAATGCTCCCGCCGGGGCTCCCAAGTGGATAGCGCATAGGCTAGTGCCGCAATGCCAAGGGTGATGATCAGCAGGCTGAACCAGGACAGCGTGATGTGGCCGCGCGGCCGAGCGGCCGGCGCCACCGGCGTCACTACGTCCGAGGTCTCGATCTCCACGCCTTCGTCGGCCCCGATAGCCTCGAACACCGGCACATAGCGCCCCACCGGCAGGGTAATGCGCACCGCATCGGCAATGCCCGCCGAGGCATAGTATTGCTCCAGCAGGCCGCGCAACCGCCGGGCCTGCACACGCACGATGGGATCGACCTGCGGGTCGAAATCGGCAGCGCGGCCGAACACATCCACGGCGATGGAATAGGCCTTGATCGCCTGCTCGTCGCCATCCAGCGTCTGCCGCACGATATAGTCGAGAAACCGGCCAAGCTGCGGCGAACGCCCGATCTCGGGCCAGCCGAGAACGCGGTCCAGCGCGGCAAGCACGGTCTGACGATCTGGGGTGGCAGCAGGCACAGCGGACCTCCTGCCGCATTACTGCTGCTTTACATGTAAAACGCAAGTCGAGTTACCTGCGGGTAACCTTACTTTCCCTAGTCAGAGCGCCCGGATCCGGATCATAGGGCGGGTGTCGCTGCAAGTGATGCGACATAGAATTTCTGCGGCTAGGCCCCGCTGAAGTCCCTTTTTAGACCCCAATCCGGCCAGCACTCTCCGCACGAGCGGCGGGTGATTTTGCCTTTGTCATGCCAACCTCGCCAGATGCGGCGGCACGAGGATTTGAATGAACACGGTTGTGGATAACACGCCCTATTATGCGCTTGTCGATGACGATGCGCATTCGGCGCATCTGCTCACCCGCATGCTGCTGGCCCACGGCGCGCCGAGAATCGTAACCTTCGCCAACGCGACCGATGCCATCGCCCGGCTGTTCCCATCGCTGGCGACACCGGCCACCTGGCCGAGCCTGGTGATCATAGATCTCAAGGCCCATAGCGCCGCCAATCTGGAATTCGTGGCCCTGCTGGCCCCGGTGATCGGCAACGACATTCCGGTTGTCGTCATGGCGCAACGGCCGGACCGGCAGCACATCGCCGACCTGCACGACGCCGGCGCCGACGCGGTTTTCACCCGTCACGCCGA
Source organism: Devosia sp. (assembly GCF_028290625.1). Lineage (GTDB taxonomy): Bacteria > Pseudomonadota > Alphaproteobacteria > Rhizobiales > Devosiaceae > Devosia. The sequence continues at coordinate 41,873 of NZ_JAQGJM010000025.1, read as the reverse complement.
ACGCGATGCCTATCGGCGCGAGGCGGCCAATATCGTCAGTTTCTGGGCGCGCAGTCAGCGCCTCGATGCGGTTGGCATGTAGTCCCTGCGTCCACAGGTTACATGCCTCGGTGGGGAGTGATGCTGCAAGATCGGGCCTCGGCCCGGCCCCTGCATTCCCAAGTATCCTCTCCACCACTTCTTCCTCGCTTGATCCGCCCACCGGATCGCGAGGTGTGGCGGCCTCCCAAGGGGCCGCTCACGGGAGCGCGGCGCGACTCCTCCCGGTCGCGTCCGCACGAGGGGAGAAATGAAATCGGCAGCGCGCTAGCCCTCAGCGCCGTTGCCGGAGTTTTTCATTTCTCCCCGCGCCCTTCAACGTCTATTTCTTCGGCTTGTCTTGCTCGCCCGAGATAACGCCATGCGCCAGGACGCGCAGCATCGCCAGCACCAATACGGCGAATAGCGCCACCCCGAACGCCACGACGTAGTAGCCGAGCGCAGTGGCAATCCCGACCGCGCCCGCCAGCCACATCCCGCTCCCGTTGTCAGACCCTGCACGCTGCCGCCACTGCGGAAAATGGCGCCCGCGCCGAGAAATGCGATGCCGGCGGTCACCGCCTCGACAGCGCGGATCGGATCGGCCGGTGTTTCTCTACCTTCCAGGGTATGAAAAATCTCGAACGCCAGGATGGTGAACAGCGCGCCGGCCACCGCGATGAGGATATGGGTGCGCAGGCCGGCACCGCCGGTGTTGAGCTCGCGTTCAAGCCCGATCATAGCGCCAAAAATGGCCGCCTTGAACAGCCTTATGGCGATGATGTGCTGGGGTAGATACGTCTCGACCAAACCGAATTCATTGCCGACATCCATTACCACTATCCTCGTGCTGACGCTTCGAGCGTCAACACGATTTGCCGGGCAAGGTTCCGGCGATCAGACGGTCTTGAGCCAGCCGCCATCGACGAAATAGGTGCTGCCGGTCGAGTAGCTGGCCTTGTCGGAGCAGAGGAACACGAAGAAATTCGCCAATTCCTCGGGGGAGCCAAAGCGCTTCATGCCGCCGGCCTCATCGGCCACGCCCTGCAGATAGGCCTCAAAACCACCCTCGCCAGCGATCTGCTTGGCGGTCTTGACCCAGTCGGGTGTGCGGATCAGGCCCGGATTGATGGTGTTGACGCGGATGTTGTCGCCCACGACCTCATTGGCCAAGGTCTTGGAAAACATCATCAAGGCAGCCTTGGTGGTATTGTAGATCGGCTCGTACCACAGCGGCTGCACCGCGCAGATCGAAGCATTGTGGATCACGGAGCCACCGCCGCGCTGCTTCATCATCGGCACCACGCCCCGCGCCAACCGCACCGCGGCCATGACGTGCAGGTCCCAATAATATTGCCACTTGGCGTCATCGGCGTCCTGGATGGTTTCGTTGGAGCCGGTGCCGGCATTGTTGATCAGGATATCGGCGCCGCCAAAGGCCTTCTTCGTGCCGGCGATCACCGCCTCGCAGCCTTCGGCCGTCGCCACATCAGCACCAATCGCCGTGGCGATAATGCCGTAGGCACTGGCCACCCGCGCCGCTTCGTCGTCAGCGCGTGTCTTGTCGCGCCCGACCAGCACGAGGTTGACACCCTCCGCCGCCAGCCCTTCGGCAACCGCCAGCCCGATACCCACTGTGCCGCCCGTGATGATGGCGACTTTGTCGCGCAACCCCAGATCCATTTACTTCGCTACCTTGATTTGCAATTTCACGTCGGTCGGACGGGCTTCTACGGCCCGGTCGAACGCCGCGATCGAATCCTCGAAGTCGAAGGTCGCCGAGATCAGCGGCTTCAAATCCACCTTTCCCGAGGCGAACAGCGCAATCGCCCGGTCATATTGGTGGGCATAGCGGAACACGTTCTCGATCCGCAGCTCCTTGGTAGAGGCGGCCGCGATATCGACGGCCACCGGATCGACCGGCAGGCCGACGACCACGATGGTGCCGCCTGGTCGCGGCAGGTCCATAATGGTCTTCCACGCGTGAGGCGAGCCCGAGCACTCGAACACCACATCGGCACCCCAGCCCTCGGTCAGCCGCTTGACCTCGTCGACGATGTTCTTGTCGCGGATATTGACCGGGATGACGCCCTGATAGCGCGCCGCGATATCCAGCTTGGGCTGCGCCAGATCGGCGACGATGACCCGCGCGCAGCCCCCGGCCAGCGCCGCAATCGCCACCATGGTGCCGATGGGTCCGGCGCCGAGCACGACGGCGGTATCGCCGGGCGTGATCCGCGCTTTGGTCGCCGCCTGCATGCCCACGGCGAATGGCTCAACCATGGCGCCTTCGGCAAAGCTCACATTGTCGGGCAGCTTGAAGGTGTAATTGGCCGGATGCACCACTTCGGGCGTCAGCACGCCATGGATCGGCGGCGTCGCCCAGAAGCTGACGGCCGGATCGATATTGTACATTCCCAGCCGGCTGGCACGCGAATTGGGATCGGGAATGCCCGGCTCCATGCAGACGCGATCGCCCACCTTGAGATGGGTCACGCCGGCGCCGACGTCGACGATAGTTCCGGCCGCCTCGTGTCCCAGCACCATGGGCGCATTGACGACGAAGGGGCCAATCTTGCCGTGAGTATAGTAGTGCACGTCCGAACCGCAGACACCCACAGTGTGGATGGCGATCTTGACCATGCCGGGCCCGACCTCCATCGGCAGGTCGATCTCCCGCATGGCCAGCTCATGCTGGCGTTCGAGGACAAGGGCGCGCACTTTAGTCATTGGAATTCCTATTATTTTACGATCTCGCAAGAGATGCCGGCGAGTCAGATAGCGTGATTTTTCGAGAACCGGAGCGCAGCGTACATTGAGTACGTGAGCACCGGAAGCGCAGAAAAGTCGCGCTAGCTGGCCGCCGGGGGCGGCATGGCGCCGGTCATGATGGCGACGGCGTCGGACATGGTATGATTTTTTGGATTGATCACAGCGATCCGCTTGCCCAATCGGTGGATGTGAATGCGGTCCGCGACCTCGAACACGTGCGGCATGTTGTGCGAGATCAGCACGATCGGCAGGCCGCGCCGCTTGACGTCGAGCATCAGCTCCAGCACGCGGCGGCTCTCCTTGACGCCCAAAGCCGCAGTGGGCTCGTCCATGATCACCACGCGTGATCCGAATGCCGCAGCCCGCGCCACAGCGACGCCCTGGCGTTGGCCGCCGGAGAGGGTTTCCACCGACTGGTTGATGTTCTGGATGGTCATCAGCCCGAGCTCGCTGAGCTTTTCGCGCGCCATGCGGTTCATGCCGGAGCGGTCGAGCAGCCGGAAGATGTTGCCCAGTGGCCCGGGCTTGCGCATTTCGCGGCCGAGAAACAGATTGTCGGCGATCGACAAGGCCGGCGACAGCGCCAGGTTCTGATAGACCGTCTCGATCCCGGCCAACCGTGCTTCCATCGGCGACTTGAAGCTGATGGGCGAGCCATCAAGTTTGATGACACCGGCATCGGGGATCACCGCGCCGCACAGCGCCTTGATCAGGGTGGATTTACCGGCGCCATTGTCGCCGATGACGGCAAGGATCTCCCCCGGCATCAGCTCAAAATCGGCATTGTCCAGCGCCACCACCTTGCCGTAGCGCTTTTGCAATCCAGTCGCCGACAGGATCGGCTGTGGCCCGGCGATAGGTGTCGCGGTGAGATTTGCGGCCGTTTGATCGAGGCTCATGCTGAAATCTTCCTGATCCACTGATCGATGGTGACCGCGAGGATGATGAGCGCGCCGACGGCGAATTCCTGCCACAGCACATCGACACCCGCGAGCGCCAGGCCGTTGCGGAACATGCCCACGATCAACGCACCCAGCAGCGTGCCGACGATCGAACCGCGCCCGCCGAACAGCGAGGTGCCGCCGATCACCACGGCGGTGATGGAGTCAAGGTTCGCCGTCTGGCTGCCGAGCGGGGAGACCGCGCCGACGCGGCCGATCAGCACCCAACTGGCAATGGCGCAGATGAAACCGGCCAGCGTATACACCCCGATCAGCGTCATTTTCGTGTTGATACCCGCCAGCCGCGCGGCTTCGGGATCGTCACCGGTGGCGTAGATATGGCGCCCGAACGCGGTGCGGTTGAGGATGTACCAGATCGCTGCCGCGATCAGGATCATCAGCATCGAGCCGGCCGTCAGCACCGCCCCGCCGCCGATCGGCACGCGCGCGCCCATCCATTGCAGCATCGGCGCTACCGCCGCGATGTCCTGGCTGCGGATGGTCTCGGAATTGGAGATGAAAATCACCATGGCGCCGTAGATCGACCAAGTGCCCAGCGTCACGATGAAGGGCGGCAGCTTGACGAGGGCGACCAGTACGCCGTTGATAAATCCGCACAAAATGCCGGTGCCGATGCCGAGCACGAAGCTGGCTTCCACCGGGACGCCCGCCACCACCGACAGCCGCCCCATCACGATGGATGACAGGATCATGATGGCACCGACCGACAGATCAATACCGGCGGTCAGGATGATCAGCGTCTGCGCGATGCCGAGCACACCGATGATGGTCACCTGCTGCAGCACCAGCGACAGGTTGAACGGCGCGAAGAATTTGGGGCCCGCCGCCACCGAGAAGATGGCAATGCCCACAATGAGCACGATGAAGGGAATAGCCGTCGGGTAGGCATGCAAAAAGGCCTGCAACCGGCGGATCGGGCTGGGCGAGTCTTCCTCGAAACTCGCTACGCCCTGCTCGACACCCGCCAGGCCTTTTTCGGCAGTCGACGTCCCCGTCGCGTCATCGCTCATACGATCCCCTCCCAGGGTTATTCAGTGTCCGCTCGCGATGCACTCCCTCCCCGCTGCGGGGAGGGAGGCAGATCGTGTAGGCTTGGCTTAGCCCCAGCAGAGCTCGGCGCCCTTGGCGGTGTCGATCGACTCCACCCCGGTTACTGGCTTGTCGGTCACCAGCGCGGCGCCGGTGTCGAAGAAGTCGAGGCCGGGGGTTGCCGCCGGCTTTTCACCGGTGTCGGCGAACTTCTTGATCGCTTCCATCGCCATGGCGGCCATTTTCAGTGGATATTGCTGGCTGGTGGCGCCGATCACGCCGGCCTTGACGTTGGCGACGCCGGGGCAGCCGCCATCGACCGAGACGACAAGTATCGAACCATCATCCTTGCCAACTGCCTTCAGCGCTTCATAGGCACCAGCCGCAGCCTCCTCATTGATTGTGTAAACCACATTCACATCCGGGCATTTCTGCAGCAGCGTTTCCATTGCGGTACGCCCGCCGTCCGCCGCACCCGCAGTCATTTCATGACCGCAGATGCGCGCGTCGTCTTCGTCCCCGTACTTATTGGGATCTTTCACATCGATGCCGAAGCCGGCCATGAAGCCTTGGTCGCGCAAATAGTCCACGGTCGGCTGGTTCACCGCCAGATCGAGGAAGGCGATCTTGGCGTCAGCAGCCTTGTCGCCCAGCGTGCCCTTGGCCCAGGAGCCGATCAGCTCGCCGGCCTTGCGGTTATCGGTGGCAAACGTCGCGTCGGCGGCGTCGATCGGATCGAGCGGCGTGTCGAGCACGATGACCAGGAGACCCGCATCGCGCGCCTGCTGGATTGTCGGCACGATGGCGCTGGAATCCGATGGCACGATGGCAAAGCCCTTGGCCCCCGAGGAGATCAGGTTCTCGATCGCGGCAATCTGGCTGTCGTTGTCGCCGTCGAACTTGCCGGCGAAGGTGCGCAGATCAATACCGAGCTCGTCGGCCTTGGCCTGCGCGCCCTCGCGCATCTTGACGAAGAACGGGTTGCCTTCCGTCTTGGTGATCAGCCCCACGACGGGCTTGTCCTGGGCATATGCCGCGGTGCCGGCCATCAGACCGAGCATCACCGCCCCAGCGGCCGCGACCTTAAAGAAACTATGCATGATTTTTCCTCCCAAAGGGTTCCTCGAGCGAACGCCCGCAGTTGACCTGCATTGGTGCGTTCGCATCCGGCTCGCGGCGATGATGTGCTCATCCTCCGCTGCCATGCGCCCATCATCAGCAAATCGCCCGCCGCCTGTCAATAAGTTAATCCAGTGGATTTATTAATTGACAGCACGGCGGCGAAGGTCTGATTTATACCATGGAGGAGACATCAACCTGATCGCGCCAGTTGCATTTTGGCACGATTTGCCGCCAATGGCGGGCAGCTAAAGGCTTGGTGCCAAAGGAGGAGATGGTGTCGTCTGCGCGCGCCAAAATTGGCCAGAAACGTTCGGACGGCTTGAGCCGGGGCACGAACCAGAGCGGCGTGCGCCTGTACAACGAGCGCCTGGTGCTGTCGCTGATCCGGCGGCACGGCAAGCTGCCCAAGGCCGACATTGCCCGCATGACCGGGCTGTCGCCGCAGACCATTTCCATCATCATGAACCAGTTGGAGGCCGATGGCCTGCTGACGCGCGGCGACGCCCAGCGCGGCCGCGTCGGGCAACCCTCGGTGCCCTATTCGCTCAATCCCGATGGCGCCTTTGCCTTCGGGCTGAAGATCGGCAGGCGCAGCGTCGATCTTTACCTGATCAATTTCGTCGGCGAGGTGCAGGCCAAACTGCACCAAATCTATGCCTATCCGACGCCGCAAAGCGTGCGCGATTTCGCCATTGCGGGACTGGCGCAATTGCAGGCCGACCTTCCAGCTGACACCATCGCGCGCATCGCTGGGCTTGGCATCGCGGCCCCTTATGAAATGTGGACCTGGGCTGAGGAAATCGGCGCGCCGCTCGAGGACATCGAGGCCTGGAAGACCGTGGACATCCGCGCCGACCTAGCGCGGATCTGTGCCTGGCCGGTGTATTTCTCCAACGACATCACCGCGGCCTGCGCGGCCGAATTGATGTTTGGCAACGGCGCCGATTATATCGATTATCTCTATGTTTACATTGGCTCTTTCATCGGCGGCGGGCTGGTGCTCGATGGCCACCTGTTCCCCGGACGCACCCGCAATGCCGGGGCGCTCGGCTCCATGCCGGCCTATGCGGGCTCCCCCGAGCGCTCGCGCCAGTTGATGAACGTCGCCTCGATCTATGTGCTTGAACGCAAATTGATCGAACAGGGCCGTAGCGCCGATCTGCTCTGGCAATCGCCCGACGATTGGGGCCCGCATCTGGGTCCGGTGCTCGATGACTGGATCGATGAGGTTGCCGAAAGCCTGGCCTATGCCATCGTCGCCGCGATCGCGGTGATCGATGTGGAAACCGTGGTGGTGGACGGAGCATTTCCCGTCAGTGTCCGCCAGTCCATCATCGAGCGGACCCGCATGGCGCTGGACCGGGTCAATCGCCAGGGTTTGTCTGCCTTCACGCTGGTCGAAGGGGCCTTGGGCAGCGGCGCGCGCGCCATGGGTGGAGCCGCGATCCCCCTGCTGGCCAACTTCACCCAGGACCGCGAGGTCCTGTTCAAGGAAAACGGCTGACGCCAGCGCTTTATCGCCGAAATCGCCGGCTTGGTAACCAGTCTGCAAGTGTGCCTGCGTTAGGGCTTGTGCTTAAGGGCTCACACCGGCTGCTTGATGCAATCCCAACCGACGACCGCGCACCGCTGGCAGTTTTCCACAAGCGTGCTGCTGCCCGTCGTCTTGACGATGGTGGTGACGGCCGCGGCGGTGCTGGGATTCACCCTGTGGTCGACCGCCAATATCGATGAGCGGGCCCTGGAACGGCAGACCAGGATGGTTGCGCATGTGCTGTCGGCCCAGCGCCAGCAGATCAGCCACGACCAGGAAAGCGTCGCCATCTGGGACGATGCCCTGCTTGCTACCAAGCTGGCGCCCGATCTGGACTGGGTCGATACCAATCTTGGCGTCTGGATGTATGACTTTTTCGGCCACAACCGTTCCGTCGTGCTCGATGCCGGTAACCAGCCGATCTATCTGATGGAAAACGGCGCCGCCGCGCCGCTCGACCATTATGGCCAGGTCGCCGACGCCGTTGGCCCGCTCGCCATGCGTCTGCGGCAACTGATCGCGGCGGGCGGCATGACCCGTTACAACCAGGGGCGCGATAGCGCCCCACCCGCGACCGCCGAATTCGTCGTCGTCGACGGCATGCCGGCCGTCGTCAGCGTCATACCCATCGTTTCCGATAGCCGCCAACTGCTGCAGGAGCCCGGCAGCGAGCCGCTGCTGGCGGATATTCTGTTTCTCGACCGCGCCTTCGCGGAGCGCCTGTCCGACGAGTATCTGTTTGAAAATGCCCGCTTTTCGCTGACCGAGAGTAGCGATCCAGGCAAGGCCATCTACCCTCTGCTCAACAGCGCGGGACGGTTCATCGCCTTTTTCGAGTGGACGCGCGACCGGCCGGGCCAGACACTGCTGCGCCACACCGCACCGGCCTTCGGCTTTGCCTTCCTCATCGCCGTGATTGTGGTGTTCCTGCTGCTGCACCAGTTGCGACGCTCGTCCTCGGCACTCGAAGCGGGCCGCATTCATGCCGAATATCAGGCCGCGCATGACCGGCTAACCGGCCTGCCCAACCGCAGCAGTTTCGACGCCAGGCTGGCGCAAACCCTGACGGAGCGGCAGACCGCGGGGGCCTATCTGAGCCTCTTGATGCTCGATCTCGATCGTTTCAAGCAGATCAACGACACGCTGGGGCACCAGGCCGGCGACGACCTGATCCGCTGCGTCGGCCAGCGCCTGCGCGCCACGGTGGGCGACGATATGCTGATCGCTCGGCTCGGTGGCGACGAATTCGGCATTCTTTCGGTATCGCGCGAGCGGCAAATCGATGCCATCGCGCTATCCAGCCGGATCATCGACTCCATCGGTCAGGCCTTCGAGCTCAACCATTTCAAGGCCTTCGTCGGTGTCAGCATCGGCATCGTGCACGCCACCGGTGGCGGCGCCGAACCGCATGAATTGATCCGCAAGGCCGATATCGCGCTCTATGAGGCCAAGTCGGCCGGCCGCAACCGCGCCGTGGTCTATCAGGAGCACATGAACGAGCTGCTGCAATTGCAGCACACCATCGAGGCCGAACTGCGCGACGCGCTGAAACAGACCGACCAGCTCTCGGTGGTGTTCCAGCCCCTGGTCGACCAGCAGAGCCGCAGGGTCGCCGGCGCCGAAGCCCTGGCCCGCTGGCACCACCCCAAGTTTGGCCAGATCTCGCCGGCCCGGTTCATTCCAGTGGCGGAAAGTACCGGCCTGATCGAAGTGCTGGGCGAATTCGTGCTGCGCCGGGCCTGCGAGCTCGGCGCCAAGTCACCGGGACGCGATATCGCCGTCAATATCTCGCCCACCCAATTGCGTAATCCGAAGTTTGCCATGCTGGTGTTCGAGGTCCTGCGCCAGACAGGCATGCGCCCCACCGACCTGGAACTGGAAATCACCGAAAGCATCCTGCTCGATGACGAGCACATCTCCGCCCAGAATTTGCGGACCTTGCGGGCCTCGGGCATCCATATCGCGCTCGACGATTTCGGCACCGGCTATTCGTCGCTGAGCTATCTCAAACGCTATCCCGTCGATCGCATCAAGATCGATCGCTCTTTCGTCAACCAATTGGAGCCCGGCCACGTCTCCGTGGCGATCACCCAGGCGATCGTCACCCTGGCTCACGCCATGGATATCCGCGTCACTGCCGAAGGCGTCGAAACCACCGAGCAGGCCGATATGCTGGGCGCGATGGGCTGCAACACATTGCAGGGCTTCCTGTTCTCCGCTGCAGTGCTGCCGGCCAAGATCGAAGAAATCTTCGCCGATCCCGCCAACGCGCTCGACCGCAAAGGGCGGACAGAGGCGGCCTAGGCCATGGCCGCCAGCACCGTCCGCAGCCGCTGTTCGCGCTGCCGCAGCCCAGTCTTGCCGCGTCCCGCCGCTTGCCAGAGGGATTGCAGCTTACCCTCATCGAACAGCTTGAACAGGCAGGGCGCGATATAGGATTTGCGGCAGATCATCGGCGTGTTGCGCAGCACGTCCGCAATCTCGCGCGTCACCTGCGCCATCTGCCGGCGGCGTGCCGACATCGAGGTTCCGGTTTCCAGGCGGGCCAAGGCCTCGCCCGCCATGGCGCTGGCATGCAGGGTGCGAAAATCCTTGGCGGAGATATCGACACCCGCCAAGTCGCGCAGATAGGCGTTGATCGCGCTGGTCATGATCGGCCGGATTTTGCCTTCTGAATTGCGATAGACCAGCAACCGCTTGCCGCTCAGGGTCTTGATCCGGTTGACGGCATCAGCCAGCACCGCATCGGTGACGCAATAATCGGCGCGCTTGCCGCCCTTGGCGTCGAACGCCATGCAGACCTCGTCACCATCGACGCGGATATCGCGGGAAAACAACGTCCCTGCCCCGCGCGTGCCGCTGGTGGCCAGGTATTTTTCCCGCCCCACCCGCATCGCCGTACGATCGATCAGATCGACCGCGATGGCCAAGGCGAGTGCCTTCGAGCCGGCTTCTGCGCCGAGATCGGCCTGCACCTTGCGCCGCAGCCGGGGCAAGGCCGAGGTCAGCAGGGCCAGCCGCGCCTGCTTCTTGCCGGTGCGCTTGGCCTCCCAATCGGGGTGATAGATATATTGCACCCTGCCCGCCTCGTCGGTGCCCAGCGCCTGGATATGCGCCCGCGGATGCACCGCGATGTGGACCTCGTTCCAAGCGGGGGGAATGCCGAGCGAGCGAATGCGGGCTCTGTCTTCGGCGTCGGCAATGACCGCGCCGTCTGCCCCCAGATAGGAAAACCCCTTGCCCTTGCGCCGCCGCGAGATCGTCAGATCCTCGCGACCCACTTTGACCAGTCGGACCATCGCGGCCTACGTCGGGTTCGGCTGCGTGCCGGTATAGATGGCATAGACAATGCCGAGCAGCACCACGACCCCGACCAGCGAGTATACCAGCACCCGCAAATTCATCTTGCGCGGGCTGGCCTGACGCACGTCTGTCGTATTCTTGTGCGGATCGTAGGTTTCCATGCTGGACTCCCGTATTGAACGATCGTCCTCAACGTGCGCAAGCCGTCGCGGTTCCAGCTAAGGGCTTGACGGCAAAGGTGGGCCAGCCGACGTTCAAGCACGCAACACGAAGGCCATTCATGACCACTTCCGCCGCACTCACCCGCATGATCATGGCCGGCCAAGGCAAGGCCGAGGCGGACTTGGTGATCAAGAACGTGCGCCTGCTCGATGTGATCACCGGGGCAGTGATCACCACCGACATCGCCATTGTCGATGACCGCATCGTCGGCACCCATTCCGAGTATCACGGCAAGGTGACCATCGACGGCGGCGGTCGCTTCGCGGTTCCGGGCTTCATCGATACGCATCTGCACATCGAATCGTCCTTGGTCACGCCCTTTGAATTCGACCGCTGCGTGTTGCCGCATGGCGTCACCACGGCGATCTGCGACCCGCATGAAATCGCCAATGTGCTGGGCGCCGAGGGCATAAGCTATTTCCTCTACTGCGCCGAACAGACCGTGATGGACGTGCGGGTGAACCTATCCTCCTGCGTGCCGGCCACCGCCTTCGAGACGTCCGGCGCTGCGCTGGAAATCGCCGATCTGGAGCCATTCCGCACCCATCCCAAGGTGATCGGCCTGGCCGAGATGATGAACTTTCCCGGCGTGCTCAATGCCGATCCGGGCATCATCGCCAAGCTGGTGGCCTTCCAGGACGGCCATATCGATGGCCACGCGCCGCTGCTGCTGGGCCAGGCGCTCAACGGCTACCTGGCCGCCGCCATCCGCACTGATCATGAGGCGACGACTGCCGCCGAAGCGCGCGAAAAGCTCGCCAAGGGCATGGCCATCCTGATCCGCGAAGGCTCGGTGTCCAAGGACCTCAATGCCTTGGCCGAAATCCTCGACGAGAACACGTCCAGCTTCGTGGCCCTGTGCACTGATGACCGCAACCCGCTCGATATCGCCGAGGAAGGCCATCTCGATAGCTCGATCCGCCGCCTGATCGCCATGGGGCGGCCACTGCACCACGTTTATCGCGCCGCCTCCCACTCGGCGGCCCGCATTTTCGGCCTGCGTGATCGTGGGCTCGTTGCGCCCGGATGGCGTGCCGATATCGCTTTGCTCGACAGCCTTGAGGATTGCCGCGTTTCGGATGTGATCGCCGCTGGCCGGCTGGTTCGCCCCGAACTCTTTGCCGCCCGCCAGCCTGTCGCGCCGGTCGGCCTGTCCTCGATGAGGGCGACGCCGGTGACACCCGAGACCTTCGTCACTCCGGCCAACCCGGGCCAAAACCGCACAACGGTGATCGGCGTCAAGCCCGGCCTGATCCTGACCTTCCGCGAAAGCGCCACGCTCGCCGTCACCGAGCTGGGCTTGCAACCCGACCTTGCCGCCGACGTCATCAAGGTGGCGGTCATCGAGCGTCATGGCCGCAATGGCAATATCGGGCGCAGTTTCGTCACGGGCTTTGGCCTCAAGCGCGGCGCCATCGCTTCCAGCGTCGGCCATGACAGCCACAACATCACCGTCGTCGGCGCCAGTGACGCGGACATGGCGCTGGCGGTGAACCGCCTGATCGAACTGGGCGGCGGCTTCGTCGTCGCCGAAGACGGCAAGATCACCGCCGAACTTGCTTTACCCCTGGCGGGCCTGATGAGTCTGGAACCGTTCGAGACCGTCTCCCATGCCCTGCATCTGTTGCGCGACGCGGCCAAGTCGCTGGGCTGCGTGCTGCCCGAGCCATTCCTGCAGGTGGCGTTCCTCGCACTGCCGGTCATCCCGCATCTCAAGATGACCGATCGCGGGCTGTTCGATGTCGATAAGTTCGACTTCGTGGACTGATCCATGAGCCTGCAAAGCCTCTATCTGGCCTATATCGACAACCTGCCGCCGCGCCTCAACGGCGTGAAGAAGCATCGCAATATCGCGCTGACCATGGACGACGGCATCATCCTGATGACCGATCATTTCGCCCCGCGCACCAAGGACAAGCACCCCACCATCCTGATGCGCCTACCTTATGGCCGCCGGGGTTTTGGCGGCATTGCCGAAGCCTATGCCGAGCGCGGTTTCAACGTGGTGCTGCAGGCCTGTCGCGGCACCGAAAAATCCGGTGGTGAATTCGATCCACTGGTCAATGAGCGCGCCGACGGGTTGACGACGCTGGCTTGGATCAAGGATCAGCCTTGGTATGACGGCCGCCTCGGCCTGTCCGGCCCCAGCTATCTGGGTTATGCGCAATGGGCCATTTGCGACGCCCTGCCCCCGATTGCAGCCATGGCGACCAAGGTCACCAGCGCCGATTTTCGTTCGGTAGTGTTCCCCGCCGGGGCGTTTCATCTCGGGCTCTGGCTCTCCTGGCTGCAGGTGATCGACGGGTTGCGCGAGCGGCCGCTCAAGATGGCCGGCACCATGTTTTCCGGCGGCGTCGAGCGCAAGACCGCCAAGGCGTCGATGGTGCTGCCGCTGGTCGAGGCCGACATTGCGGCGGTCGGCAAGCTGGTGCCGTTCTGGCGCCGCTGGTTCAAGGAATCCATCGGCAATGATGTGTTCTGGGAGGCGATCGACCATCGCCACCGCCTGACCGCCACTACGCCCCCGGTACATTTCATGTCCGGCTGGTATGATTTCATGGTCGACCAATTGCTGTCCGACTATCAGCGCCTCGTCGATGTCGGCCACCAGCCGTTCCTCACCGTGGGCACCTGGACACATATCTCGGACGAATTGCAGCGCGACAACTTGCGCGAGACCCTGCTGTGGATGCGCGCCAAGCTGCTGGGCGATAGCGCCGATCTGCGCGAAAAGCCGGTACGCATCCACATTTCGGGGCTGGATGAATGGCGCGATTATGATGCCTTTCCGCCTGGGCCGGCGACGCAGCAAACTTGGCACCTGCATCCCGGCGGCGTCCTGGCGTTATCACGACAGACGGCGAGCGAACCCGACCGCTATGTCTATGATCCGGCCGATCCGACGCCCAATATCGGCGGCGCCATGTTCGCCTTTACCGGAGCCGGTCCAGTCGACAATGTCAGCCGCGAAAGCCGGGCGGACGTGCTCAGCTACACCTCCGAGCCGCTCGACGCGCCACTGACGATCATCGGGCAAACCAGCATCACGCTCTACGCCCGCGCCAGCGTGCCCAATGTGGATTTTTTCCTCCGGCTCTGCGACGTGTCGTCGGACGGCGTTTCGACCAATATCTGCGATGGCCTGATCCGCGTAACGCCGGCAACGCCCGTAGAGACCGATGGCACCTGGCGGCTGAACTTCACGCTGCATGCCACCGCCCATGCCTTCCTTGTCGGCCACCGCCTGCGTTTGCAGGTCTCCTCGGGGGCGCATCCGCGCTATGCCCGCAATCTGGGGACCGACGAGCCGGTTGGCACGGCGACGACGCTGGTCGCCAACGACATCGAGATTTTCCACGATCCCCAGCGCCCAACGGCTATCGCACTGCCGGCCTTCGACATCCGCTAATCCATCTCCTGATCTTCGGCGGTGAGATCGTGGCTTTCCCATTCGCTTTTGGGGATCGGCTCGCCAATCGCAAACGAGAAGTCGGTGACCGACTTCAGATCGGCCGCAACCGCACAGCGGAACTTGAAGCCGTACCATTGCTTTTGGCTGCGAAATGCCCCGCCGTCCGCGGTGACGCTAGTGGCGCTGACATCCATGTCGGCCATCGCGTAAGCGACGAGGACATCAGGGTCCAGCTTGGGATCGGCGGCATGAATCTGCGCCAGCGCCTCGATATTGCACAGTTGGACTTTTCGCTCATCTCCGCCGAGGAGCGGCAGCGTTTCGCGAACTTCCTTGCTCGCCGGCTCCGCCAGGACGCCCGCACCGAGCAACTGCGTTGGATGCACCATGCCTGAAGGCGGCACGCCAGTTGACGGCGCTGGCGATGGGGGCGCGACCGGCGCAGCCTCGGGCGGCGGCCGAGCCACGCTTGCCTTGCTGGCCGGGGCGGTCACGATCGCCGGCAACGCGGTGGCTGCCGCATATTGCTCCGCGGTGACGAGATCGATCGCAATGCTGTGCTCGGGTGGCGCGTCGGGCAACGCCCTGGCCTGATGCAACAGCAAGGCCAGCAACATGGCATGCAGCAATGCCGAGGCGACCAGCTCCGCCCCGGCGGGCAGGCGCCCGTCGAACCTGGGTAGCGGTAGTCTCATCTCGGCAATGCGCGAAGCCATGCCGCATCGATAGTCCCGGTTGCAGCGCTTTTAAGGCAGCTCAGCTCCGCGCAGCCTCGCGGGCCTTCACCATGCGGCGGCGCTCATGCAGGATTGGCTCCGTATACCCTGCGGGCTGGTCGGCGCCGCGCAGCGCCAGGTCCAGCGCCGCGTTGAAGGCCACCGACTGGAAATTCTCCGCCATCGAGCGATAGATAGGATCACCGGCATTCTGCTCGTCTACCACCGAGGCCATGCGCTCGAAGGTGGCGATCACCTCATCCTTGCTCACCAGCCCGTGGCGCAGCCAGTTGGCCACGGCCTGCGAGGAAATCCGGCAGGTAGCACGGTCTTCCATCAGTCCGACATCGTTGATATCCGGCACCTTGGAGCAGCCGATGCCCTGCTGCACCCAGCGCACCACATAACCCAGAATGCCCTGGGCATTGTTTTCCAGTTCGCGGGTGATTTCATCGCGGCTGAGCGAGAACGGCACCTGGATCGGCATGGAGAACAGTTCAGCGAGGCTCGGCGTTGCCTCGTCATGGCGGCGCTGCTGCGCCTTGAACACGTCGACCTGATGATAGTGCAGCGCATGCAGGGTCGCGGCGGTTGGGGACGGCACCCAGGCGGTGTTGGCGCCGGCATTGGGGTGGCCGATCTTGGCGCTCATCATTGCGGCCATGTCGTCAGGCCGCGCCCACATGCCCTTGCCGATCTGCGCCCGGCCGCTGAGGCCGCAGGCCAGCCCGATCAGCACGTTGCGGTCTTCGTACGCCTGGATCCAGCGCTCAGACTTGATCTCGTCCTTGCGCAGCACTGGGCCGGCTTCCATCGAGGTGTGGATTTCGTCGCCAGTGCGGTCGAGAAAACCCGTATTGATAAAAAACACCCGTTCGCGCGCCGCGTGGATCGCGGCCTTTAGATTCGCGGAGGTGCGCCGTTCCTCGTCCATGATGCCGATTTTGACCGTCAGGGGCTTGAGCCCGAGCATCTTCTCGACCGAGCCGAATATCGCGCAGGCGAAGGCGACTTCCTCGGGCCCGTGCATCTTCGGCTTGACGATATAGACAGCGCCGGTGCGGCTGTTGAGCTTGTCGTGCATGGCGCAGAGCACAGTGACGGCCGCATCCATCAGGCCTTCGCCGATCGGCTTGCCGGCAGTATCGCGCACCGCGTCGGTGGTCATCAAATGCCCGACGTTGCGCACCAGAAGCAACGAACGGCCCTTGAGTATCAAGGGTTTACCGTTGACGTCCTTGTAGTCGCGGTCGGCCTTGAGCGTGCGCGTAACGGTCTTGCCGCCCTTCTCGAACGTATCGCTTAGCGTGCCGTTCATCAGGCCCAGCCAGTTGCGATAAACGCCGACCTTGTCGTCGGCATCGACGGCGGCGACCGAGTCTTCGCAGTCCTGGATCGTGGTCAGCGCCGCTTCGACGATAATATCGCTGAGGCCCGCCTTGTGGGTGGCGCCGATGACGCTACCCGGCTCGATCACCAAGACCACGTGTAAGCCATTGTGGCGCAACACGAGTTCACCCTTGTCTTGCGTGCCGCCATAGCCGGCGAAGGCCTCCGGGTCCTTGAGTCGTGTACGGCCCGCACTCGTGTCGACCACGAAGTGCCGCCGCTCGCCATCCTTCTCGACGTGATAGCCGGTAACATCGCGATGGCTGCCGGTTTCCAGCGGAAATGCCGCATCGAGGAATTCCGCCGCCTTGGCAACGACCGCCTGCCCGCGCGCGGCATTGAAGCCCGCGTAGACCGCTAGATCGCCCTCGCGGCTGATGACATCGGTGCCGTAGAAAGCGTCGTAGAGGCTGCCCCAGCGCGCATTGGCGGCGTTGAGCGCGTAGCGGGCATTGCTCACCGGCACCACCAGTTGCGGACCGCACAGAGCAGTGATTTCCGCATCCAGCCCCGTGGTCTCGATAGTAAAATCTGCTGGTTCTGCAACCAGATAGCCGATATCGCGCAGGAAGAATTCATAGCCCTGCGGATTGTTGGCGACCGGCCCGTAGCGGCGGTGCCAGTCGTCGATCTTGCCCTGCAGGTCGTCCCGCTTAGCAAGCAATGCCGCATTGGTTGGGCCATGCTCGGCCAGCAGCGCCGCAAAGCCGGTCCAGAATTGTTCGGCCGTTACCGAGAGACCGGGGAGCGCTTCCTTTTCGACGAAATCGACCAATAGGGGGTGAACCGAAAGGCCGGCTTTCATCAGGTAATCGCTCATTTCTGCTTCCTTTTTGTGCGGACTGAGGAGACTTAAGTCATGCGCGGAAGTGTCACAACCCGCCTAAAGTAGACTTCGCCCTTGCACCAGCCACATAGACCTCCGCGATCGATCGGTCATCCCCGAGCGTCTGCAGCAGGAACAGCTCTTCGTAAAGCGCACTTACGGTTAGCATTCGGAGCGCCATTGCTGGCGTTGCGTTAGCATTTAGTACCACCAAATCCGCCGCACAGCCGGGCGCGATGGTGCCGATAGTGCCTTCGAGCGACAGCGCCCGCGCATTGCCCAGGGTCATCATGTAGAACGAGTTGAACGGGGTCAGTCGCTGCCCGCGCAATTGCGAAATCTTGTAGCCCTCGTCCAGCGTGCGCAGCATCGAATAGCTGGTGCCGCCGCCGATATCGGTCGCGATCCCAATTCGCACGCCGGCCATCATCAACCGTTCCCGGTCGAACAGCCCGCTGCCCAGGAACAGGTTCGAGGTCGGACAGAATACGGCGACCGATTTGGTCTCGGCCAGTACCCGGGTCTCACGATGGTTGAGATGGATGCAGTGCCCGATCAGGGTCTTGGGACCCAGTATGCCGTAATCCTCGTAGATGCCAGTATAGTCCACGGCATCTGGATAAAGCTCCATCGAGAACTTGATCTCGGCGTCGTTCTCGCTGAGATGGGTCTGCACGTAGCACTCGGGATGCTCCGCCACGAGGGCGCGGGCCATCTCCATCTGCTCGGGCGTCGAAGTGATGGCGAAGCGCGGCGAGATGGCGTAGAGCCCGCGGCCGCGACCATGCCAGCGCTCGATCAGGGCCTTGGTGTCGTCATAACTCGATTGGGCGGTGTCGCAGAGTGCTTCGGGCGCATTGCGATCCATCATCACCTTACCGCCGACCATCAGCATGTTGCGCTTTTCGGCCTCGGCGAAATAGGCATCGACGCTTCTGGGATGGCTGGAGCAATAGGCCACCGCCGTCGTGGTGCCGTTGCGGATCAATTCGTCGTAGAACGCGGAGGCGACCGAGCCGGCATGGCCCTGCTGGCTGAATTTCTGTTCTTCCACAAAGGTGTAGGTGTTGAGCCATTCCAGCAGGGACCCCGCATAGGAGGCGATCATCTGGCTCTGCACATAGTGCAGATGCGTATCGATGAAGCCCGGCAGGATCAGGTGAGGACGATGGTCAATCACCTGCGCATCGCCGATCTCGATGGCAGAAAAGTCCTCAAGCGCGACGATCTTGCCGTCGGCAATCACCACGGCGCCGTCCTCGAGGTAGCGGTAACTTGCCGCGTCATCGAGCCCT
Source organism: Devosia sp. (assembly GCF_028290625.1). Taxonomy (GTDB): domain Bacteria; phylum Pseudomonadota; class Alphaproteobacteria; order Rhizobiales; family Devosiaceae; genus Devosia. The sequence continues at coordinate 23,273 of NZ_JAQGJM010000025.1, read as the reverse complement.
TGCGGCTCGGACAGGAAAGTCAGCACCCGCCCGCGCAGGATCGTCCGCGTCATAGCGCCGAGCCTTCGCGATACCACTCCACCAGCAGAGCGCGTTCCTCGGGTGTGATTTCGCTGACATTGCCCGGCGGCATGGCATGCGCATAACCGGCCTGGATGACGATCTGCTCGGCGTGGTTGGCAATGGCGACGTCATTGTCAAGGATGACGTTCTTGGGCGCCTCATAAATCCCGTCCCAGGCCGGTTCTGCCGTGTGGCACATGGCGCAGCGCGTCTGCACCGTCAGGCTCGCTTCCTCGAAATGGGCGGCGGCCATGAACGGTTCAGCGGCGCGCGACGCGACCAGATCACCCGCCGAGCCGGGCAGTTTTGGCCCGCTCGACAGCCAGGCGATCAGCAGGAATAGCACCACGGCCGCCAGCCACGTCCAGTGCGGATTACCCTTACGTGCATGGCGCGTGTTGAAATAGTGCCGGATCACCACGCCGACGAGGAAGATCAGGCTGGCGATGATCCAGTTCCACTGCGTGGCGAAGGCCAGCGGATAGTGGCTCGACAGCATGAAGAAGATCACCGGCAGCGTCAGGTAATTGTTGTGCAGGCTGCGCTGCTTGGCGATCTTGCCGTATTTGGCATCGGGCACCCGGCCGGCCTTCAAATCCGCCACGACGATAGTCTGGTTCGGGATGATGATCATCGCAACGTTCGCCGCCATGATGGTGGCGGTGAACACGCCCATATGCAGCATGGCGGCGCGGCCGGTGAACAGCTGCGTATAGCCCCAAGCCATCGCCGTCAGGATGGCGAACAGCACCAGCATCAGTCCATTCTGGCTTTGCCCGATCGGGGATTTGCACAGCCGACTATAGACGATCCAGCCAAGCAGGATCGAGCCGATGGAGATCAGGATGCCCGCCCATTGCGGCACGTCCAGCACGTTGCGGTCGATCAGGTAAATGTCTGCGCCGACATAGTAAATCAGCGCCAGCAGGCAAAAACCGGAGAGCCAGGTGGCGTAGCTTTCCCATTTGAACCAGGTCAGGTGTTCGGGCAAAAAGTCCGGCGCGACCAGGTATTTCTGGATGTGGTAGAAGCCGCCGCCATGCACCTGCCACTCCTCGCCATGTGCCAAAGGCGGCAGGCTGGGGGTCTTGCGCAGACCCAGATCGAGCGCGATGAAATAGAATGACGAGCCGATCCAGGCGATGGCGGTGATGACATGGGTCCACCGCACCGCAAAGCTCAGCCACTCATAGAAAATGACGAAATCGCCCATCGCTCAGTCTCCGTCCTTCCCCTCGCCCCTTGTGGGAGAGGGACAGATTGCCCTGCGTTCAGCAGGGCAATCAGGGTGAGGGGTTCTGAGCCGCCCCATGCCTTGCGGCATCAGGAAACGCAGAACCCCTCATCTGCCCTTCGGGCACCTTCTCTCACAAGGGGAGAAGGGGACCACCTTAGCCCTGGTGATCTATAGCGAAGCGATTACACCGGCTGTTCGACGCCTTCGACGTACCAGTCCATGCTCAGCAGCTCGGCATCGGTCATTGCGACGCCAGCGGCGACGCGTTCGGCGCCGGTATTGTCCTTGATCGGGCCGGTGAAGATCTTGAACGAGCCATCGATCTGGCCGGTGCGAATCTTTTCAGCATCGGCAACGACGTCGGCCGGGATCTTCTTGTTGTAGGCGCCCATCTGGACGACCTCCTCCTTGAGGCCTTCCCACGTGTCGCCCGCGGTCCAGGTGCCGGCAATCACCGCCTTGGCGGAATTGACGTAGTGTGGACCCCAGTGGTCGATGATCGCGGTCAACTGGGCTTCGGGAGCGAAGGCGCTCATATCGGCACCCTGGCCGAAGCCGCCGACAATGCCGCGTTCCTGCGCAACCTGCAGTGCCGCCGGGCCGTCGGTGTGCTGGGCGATGATATCGACGCCCTGGTCGATCAATGCACGGGCCGCATCGCCTTCCTTGGCCGGGTCATTCCAGGTCGAGATATAGACCGGCTTGACGGTGAAGGCCGGATTGATGCGACGGCCGGACAGCGCCAGCGCATTGATGCCCATGACGACTTCGGGGATCGGGAAGGAGCCGATATAGGCGGCCTTGCCGGTTTTGGAGAGGTGGCCCGCGATGGTGCCGCAGACGGCGCGGCCTTCATAGAAGCGCGCATTGTAGAGGCCGACATTGTCCGCCTTCATGTAGCCGGTGGCGTGCTCGAAGGCGACGTCCGGGAACTCGGCGGCCACCTTGATCACCGCATCGCCAAAGCCGAAGCTGGTGGCGAAAATCAGCTTGTTGCCCTGCTGGGCCAGTTCGCGCAGCACGCGCTCGCAATCGGGGCCTTCGGGCACGTTTTCCACGTAGGTGGTTTCGACGGCATCGCCGAGGGCGTCCTGCAGGAAGATGCGGCCCTGGTTGTGGCCATAGTTATAGCCATTGTCGTTGATGGTGCCGACATAGATGAAGCCGACCTTGAGCTTCTCCTGGGCGAAGGCAGTGCCTCCGAGCAATGGCAGGGCGGCGGCGGCACCACCGATCTTGAGAATGTCGCGGCGGGATAGGGTCATGTGTCTCTCCTGATTGACTTTTCTTGGTGATCGAAAGGCATTGAGACCTCTCAATTGGTAGGCATGAACGGCTTGCCGAGGCAGGCCGGAGCATTGGTGGAAGCATCGCGCCGGATCGAAATCAGCACCAGCACGACGATGGTGGCGAGGTAGGGCAAAGCAGCCCACAGCTCGGACGGAATGACCGCCAGCACGCCGCCGCCGGCCTTGGCGTAAAGCTCCATGGTCATGACGAGGCCGAAGAGATACGCGCCGGCCAGCAGGCGAAGCGGCCGCCACGAGGCGAACACCACCAAAGCCACGGCGATCCAGCCACGGCCGGCAGTCATGCTTTCGGCCCATTGCGGGGTGAGCAGCAGCGGGAAGCAGGCCCCGGCAATGCCCGCCATGGCGCCACCGAAAACGACCGCAGCATAGCGCACGCCGGTCACCGAATAGCCGATGGAATGGGCCGAATGATCGTTCTCGCCGACAGCGCGCAGGATCAGCCCGGAGCGGGTGCGCTTGAGGAACCACCAGATGGCGGCCACCATGATGAAGGAGAAATAGACCGGGAACGAATAGCCGAAGAATACCCGCCAGAATGGGTCGCGGGCGAGCATGTCCGGGAACAGCGGCTGCATCAGCGCGATGGGTTTGGCCGAGTAGGGCGCGCCGGCAAGGGCCGACAGGCCGGTGCCGAAAATCGTCAGAGCCAGGCCGGTTGCGGTCTGGTTGGCAGAGAGGCTGAGCGTGAGGAAGGCGAAGATCAGCGATACCGCCGCGCCGGCAAAAGCGCCGCAGAGCAGGGCCAAATAGGGATTGCCGGTATAGAACTGCGCCACGAACCCTGCGATGGCGCCGACCAGCATCATGCCTTCGACGCCAAGGTTAAGCACGCCGCTTTTCTCGGCAACCAGTTCACCAAGCGCCGCGATCAGGATGGGTGTCGCTGCGCCGACCAGGGTGACGATGATGGGGATGAGCATCTCCATCATGCGGCTCCGGCGGGCGTCGTGACGACGCGGCGGATGCGGTAGCGGACCAACAGGTCGCCCGCGAGTAGGAAGAACAGCACCATGGCCTGGAAAATGCCGGTGGCGGCATCGGGCAGCTTGATGGTGGTTTGCGCCACTTCGCCGCCGACGAAGGTGATGGCCAGCACAATGCCGGCAAAAATCACGCCGAGCGGATTGAGCCGGCCGAGAAAGGCCACGATGATGGCGGTGAAGCCATAGCCGGTGGCAAAGCCTGGCACCATGCGCTGGAACGGGCCGGCGACTTCGAGCACGCCGGCGAGGCCCGCCAGCCCGCCGCTGACCAGCATGGCCAGCCAGATGGTCTTGTTTTCGCTGAACCCGCCATAGCGCGCGGCGTGGGGCGCGGCGCCGACGACGCGCATGCGATAGCCGAACACTGAGCGCGACATGATGAACCACGCCACTAGCGCCACCACGATGGCGATCGGCACGCCCAGATGCACGATGGTATGGGGGATGACGGTGGGCAGCTGGGCTGACTCGGCGAACCGGCGCGTCTGCGGAAAGCCGATCCCCATCGGGTCCTTCCACTGGGCGCGGATCAGGTAGTAGATCAACTGGATCGACGCGTAGGTCAGCATCAGGCTGGTCAGGATTTCATTGACGTTGAGCCGCGTCTTGAGCAGCGCGGGGATAGCCGCATAAAGCGCACCACCGACCACACCGGCCAGGATCATCAACGGCAGAATCCACGGCCCGCTCATCGTATAGGTGGCGAGCGCCACCCAGGTGCCGGCGAGCGCGCCAACCACATATTGCCCCTCAGCGCCGATGTTCCAGACGTTGGCGCGGTAGGCGATGGACAGGCCGGTGCCTATGATGATCAACGGCGCAGCCTTGATGCCGAGATCCTGCCATTTATAGGCGTTAGTCAGCGGGGTCAGGAACACTTCGCGCACCGCGCCGATGCCGTCATAGCCGATCAGTGAGAAGATGATGGCGCCCACAATCATGGTCAGGATCACCGCGCCGACCGGCGTGGCATAGAGCATGAAGCGGCTGGGTTCGGCGCGCTTCTCAAGCCGGAATTGCATCACGCGCCTCGCTCGTTCCGTGCACGCCACCCATCAGCAGGCCAATCTCTTCCACCGATATCTCACCGACCTTTTGGGCATCGGACAATTGCCCGGCATTGATCACCGCCAGCGTATCGCACAGCGCCAACAGCTCATCGAGATCCTGGCTGATGACGACGATGGCCGAGCCTTCGGCCGCCAGATCGACCAGCGCCTGGTGGATGGCGGCCGCGGCGCCGGCATCGACGCCCCACGTCGGCTGGCTGACCACCAGCACGGTGGGACGCTGCAGGATTTCGCGGCCCATGATGTACTTTTGCAGATTGCCGCCCGAGAGCGAGCCGGCGGTGGAGCTGGGGCCCAGCGCCTTAACCGCGAAATCGGTGATCACCTTGCCCGTATAGGTCTTGGCTGCCCCGGAATTGATCAGCCCGAGCACCACCATGCCGAGCCGGTTGCGGGCGGTCAGGATGGAGTTGTCGGAAAGCGTGAAATCGCCCACCGCGGCGTGGCCGTTGCGCTCCTCGGGCACGGCACAGAGACCATGGCGGCGGCGGCCGGTGGTATCGAGCAGGCCGAGTGGAAAGCCGTCGATAGTGATGGCATCCTTGTCCTCGCCGAGAATTTCGCCGGAGAGCGCATCGAGCAGCGCGTTCTGGCCATTGCCCGCCACCCCCGCAATGCCGAAGATTTCGCCGGCTTTGACGACAAAGCTGACGCTATCGACCGGCACGTCGAAATGACCCGATTTTTTGGTCGAAAGCCGGGAAACCACGAGCTTGGGCAGGCCCATGGTCCGCCCCGGCGCACGCACGATGTCCTTGAGGCCAGCGCCGATCATCTTCTCGGCCATGGAGCGCGAGGTTTCGGCTTTCGGATCGCAGGTATCGACCAGCTTGCCGCCGCGCAGGATCGTCGCGGTGTCGCACAAGGCTTTGATTTCATGCAGCTTGTGGGAAATGTAGAGGATGGAACAGCCGCCCGCCGCAAGCTTGCGCAGCACGTCGAACAATTGCTCGACTTCCTGCGGGGTCAGCACCGAAGTGGGCTCGTCCATGATCAGCAGTTTGGGATCGAGCAGCAGTGCGCGCACGATCTCGATACGCTGGCGTTCGCCCACCGACAGGGTCGCGACGGTGCGATGCGGATCGAGCAGCAGCCCATATTGGGTCATCACGGCGCGGATGCGCGCTTCGAGCTCGCGGGCGGGGATTTTGGCATCCATGCCCAGCGCGATGTTTTCCAGCACGGTCAGGGCTTCGAACAGCGAGAAATGCTGGAACACCATGCCGATGCCGAGCGCGCGGGCGGCCTTGGGATTGGCGACGACGGTGCGCTGCCCGTCCCAGACGATCTCGCCGGCATCGGGCTGCATGATGCCGTAGATCATCTTGACCAGGGTGGATTTGCCGGCGCCATTTTCACCCAGGAGAGCGTGGATTTCGCCGGGCTTGACCGAAAAGCTGACATTGTCGTTGGCGAGGACGCCGGGGAAACGCTTGGTGATGCCGATGAGTTCAAGCCGATGCGGCATACTAGCGTCCATGTATGGCTCCCAGTTTCCTGGTGCCTTGCGCCTGCACAGATCGAGCTTCCCGGCGGCCAATGTGGACCATAATTTCTGCCGCCGCCAGTGCCGCAATCACCTCGGGTCGTTTATCCCCAAGCCCATGGTTACCGATGGGCAGGACCAGTCGCTCCAGTGCGGCCTCGTCGCCGCCTTCGGCCCGATACCAGGAGGCAAACCGCGCCCGTTTGGTGCGCGAACCGACCATGCCGACATAGGGACTATCTAGGCGCTGGAGGGCTTCGAAGGCGATCATGAAATCGAGCGCATGGTCGTGGGTGAGGATGACGTAGGCGCTGCCCTGGGGGGCATTGCGGACCACGGCTTCGGGCATCGGCACGGCGCGGGCATCGACGTTTTCCGGCAGACCAATGAGTTCGTCGCTGCGGGTATCGACCACATGAGCATGGACCGGCAGCAGCGCCAGCATACGGGCAAGTGCACCGCCGACATTGCCGGCGCCGAAGATATAGACGTGGGTCTGGGCTTCGTCTTCGGCGGCAATGCGCTCGGCAAGCTCTTCGCGCAAAGCGACATCGGCATAGCGCAGGCTGACGCCGACGCGGCCGCCGCAGCATTGGCCGATTTCGGGGCCGAGGGGGACGTCCATCGCGTCGGTCGCCTGGCCATTGGCGATCAGGCGGCGGGCGTGGTCGATGACCATGTATTCGAGCGCGCCACCGCCGATGGTGCCGAAAATGGTGGTGCGGCCCACCAGCATGAAGGTGCCCTGCTCGCGGGGCGACGAGCCACGGACGGAGGTGAGCTCGGCGGCGATCGCGTCGGGGTTTTGGGTGAGAAAGGTGGTGAGGGTTGGGGTGCGGAGAGTCATGAGGTGGCCTCGCGCATAGCCAGCCCCCCCACCCAACCTCCCCCTGACAGGGGAAGGAGCCGGACTGTGGTTGGAACCAGATCGCGACAAGCAAACGATGGTGTTCCTCCCCCTATCAGGGGGAGGTTAGGTGGGGGTGAGGCAGCAAGCGCCAAGCTCAACCCCTCGCCTCCCGCTTCAATCTCTCGCATCCCATCAACACCCGCTCGGGCGTCACCGGCGTATCGAGGTTTGGTGCAATTTTATATTCGGCAACCGATGCCACCGCCATCGACAGCGCCTCGACCACGCTCATCGCCAGCATCAGGGGTGGCTCGCCGACCGCTTTGGAGCGGCCGATGGTGGGCTCGGCATTGATCGACCATTCGGCCAGTTTGACGGTGAAAATCGGTGGCACGTCCGAGGCGACGGGGATTTTGTAGGTCGAGGGCGCCTTGGTGCGCAATTGGCCCTTGTCGTCCCACACCAGCTCCTCGGTGGTGAGCCAGCCCATGCCCTGGATGAAGCCGCCTTCGACCTGGCCGATATCGATAGCCGGGTTCAGCGACTTGCCGACATCGTGCAGGATATCGACGCGATCGACGATGTATTCGCCGGTCAGCGTATCGATGGTGACCTCCGAAACCGATGCCCCATAGGCGAAATAGTAGAACGGATGGCCGCGGCCAGTCGCGCGGTCCCAGTGGATTGTCGGCGTCTGGTAGAAGCCGGCGGCGGAGAGCTGGACGCGGTTGAGATAGGCCGAAGCCACCAGTTCGTCGAACGGCACGAATTGATCGCCGGCCTGGATGCCGCCCGGCACCCAAAGCACTTCGGCTTCGTCGCACTGGTAGAGTTTGGCGGCGTGGACGACCAGCCGTTCCTTGATCTGGCGGGCGGCGTCATAGGCCGCCATGCCGTTGAGATCGGAGCCGGACGAGGCGGCGGTGGCGGATGTGTTGGGCACCTTGCCGGTCGTCGTCGCCATGATCTTGACGGCGTCGAGCCCGACGCCGAAGGCATCGGCCAGCACCTGCGCCACCTTGATATAAAGCCCCTGCCCCATTTCGGTGCCGCCATGGCTCAGATGGATCGAGCCATCGCGATAGACATGCACCAGCGCGCCGGCCTGGTTGAACCAGGTGGCGGTGAAGGAAATGCCGAACTTGACCGGCGTCAGCGCGATGCCCTTTTTGAGGACGGCACTGGCCGCGTTGAAGGCCAGCACGGCCTGGCGGCGGGCCTGATAATCGGACGAGGTTTCCAACTCATCGACGATACGGTGGACGATGTTGTCGCCGATGGTCTGGTGATAGGGCGTGATATTGTTGGTGTCGGTGCCGTAGAAATTGGCCTTGCGGATCTCGAGCGGATCCTTGCCGAGAGTGTAGGCGATATTCTCGATCCAGCGCTCGGCCGCCATCATGCCCTGCGGGCCGCCGAAGCCGCGAAACGCGGTGTTGGAGACCGTGTTGGTATAGAGCGGCTGCGAGACGGCGCGGACCGCGGGATACCAATAGGCATTGTCGCAATGGAACAGAGCGCGATCGGTGACAGGGCCGCTGAGGTCGGACGAGAAGCCGGCGCGGGCGCCGTAGATGGCGTCGACCGCGTGGATTCTACCGTGGTCATCGAAGCCGACATCGTAATCGACCACGAAATCGTGGCGCTTGCCGGTAGCGGTCATGTCATCGTCCCGATCGGGGCGGATTTTGCAGGCGCGGTGCCACTTTTTGGCAGCGATGGCGGCGACGGCGGCAAACAGGTTGCCCTGGGTTTCCTTGCCGCCAAAACCACCGCCCATGCGGCGCACATTGACCGTCACAGCATGCTGGTGAATGCCCAGCGCGTGCGCGACCATGAGCTGGACTTCGCTGGGATGCTGGGTGGACGAAAACACGGTCACATCCTCGTCCTCGCCGGGGATGGCGAGGGCGATCTGGCCTTCGAGATAGAAGTGGTCCTGCCCGCCGATGACGACGCTGCCCTTGAGGCGGCGCGGAGACGAAGCGAGACCGGCTTCGACATCGCCGCGTTCCAGCTTAAGCGGCTCGGTGACCAGCTTGCCGCCGGCGGCCTGCGCGGCGCGTACATCGATAGCGTGCGGCAGGTCGCGGTATTCGACCTTGGCCAAGTGGGCGGCGCGGCGGGCGAGATCGCGGGTCTCGGCAATCACCGCAAAGATAGGCTGGCCCCAGAAATGAACTTTGCCGATGGCGAAGATCGGCTCGTCATGCTGGTGGCTGGGGCTGACGTCGTTTTCGCCCAGGATATCATCGGCGGTCAGCACGCCGATGACGCCGGGAGCGGATTTGACCGCCGTGTAGTCGATGGCGACGATTTCGGCATGGGCCCTGGTGGAGAGCGCCAGATAGGCATGCATGGTGCCTTCGGGCTCGACGATATCGTCGATGTATTCGGCGACACCGGCGACGTGTTTGGGGCCGCTGTCGTGGCGGCTGGAGGAGTGGAGCGTCGAACGGGCGATGGTTGGGTGCTTGTTCATGGGAAATTCCCCGCCTCCGGACCTCCCCTCTCCCCTTGCGGGAGAGGGACCGACTTTTCTGCGTTCAGCAGAAAAGTCAGGGTGAGGGGTACTGCGCTCGCCCATGTTTCCGCGGCGGAAGAAAGAAACCCCTCATCCGCCCTTCGGGCACCTTCTCCCGCAAGGGGAGAAGGGTGACGACTGAAAGGTTTGTTCAACACCACCATCATGCCACCTCGCGCGTTAGCCGCGTGCCCTGGCCGGTGGTTTCGAGGAAGAACCGACGCAGCAGGTTTTGCGCGACGGTGAAGCGGTATTCGGCGCTGGCCCGCATATCGGAAATGGGCTGGTAGTCTTCGGCGAAGGCCGCAATGGCGGCGTCGATCGTGTCCAGCGTCCAGGGCTTCCCGACGAGCGCGGCTTCGACGGCCTTGGCGCGCTTGGGCGTTGCCGCCATGCCGCCAAAGGCGATGCGGACCATGCCGACGGTTCCGGTATCGTTGACGAAGACGCGGAAGGCGCCGCAGAGGGCAGAAATGTCCTCCTCGCGACGCTTGGAGATCTTGTAGGTGGCGAATTGTTCGCCGGCCGGCAAATGCGGAATGGTGACGCTTTCGACGAACTCGCCCGGTTGGCGGTCCTGCTTGCCATAGGCGAGGAAATAGTCCTCGAGCTTGATCTCGCGGCGGTGCTCGCCACGCCGCAAATGCAGCTTGGCGCCGAGCGCAATCAAGGGCGGCGGGGTATCGCCGATGGGCGAGCCATTGGCGATATTGCCGCCGATGGTGCCCATATTGCGGATCTGCTCGCCAGCAATGCGGTCCCATAGTTCGGCGAGTTGCGGGAAATACGTCGTCAGCGTCGGCATGGCCTCGGAGTAGGACACGCCGGCATAATAGCGCAGCTCACTGTCGTTTTCGGCGATGCGCTTGAGCTCCTGCAGATTGCCGATGAAGATCACCGGGCTGATATCGCGCATGAATTTGGTGACCCAGAGCCCCACATCGGTCGAGCCAGCGACGATGGTCGCCTTGGGATTGACTTCATAGACGGTGGCGAAATCGTCGAGGCTGGCGGGAATGATGATGCTGTCGCCGATTTCGACGCGCGAGCCATCGTTCAGCGCGGTTATGCGGGCCTTGAGCGCGATGCGTTCGGCGCGCAGCGGATCGGCCTCGGGCGCGCCATAGGACGAGATCGCCTTGGCGGCGCGGATGATGGGGGCATAGCCGGTGCAGCGGCAGAGATTGCCCTGCAGGGCCTTTTCGATGGCGGGCTGAGTCGGATTGGGATCGCGCATCCAGAGGCCATAGAGGCTCATGACGAAGCCCGGCGTGCAGAAGCCGCATTGGCTGCCGTGATGGTCGACCATGGCCTGCTGCACCGGATGCAACGTGCCGTCCTTTGCGGCCAGATGCTCGACAGTGACCACATGGGTGCCGTGCAGGCTGCCGACGAAGCGGATGCAGGCGGTGACCGAGTCGTAGATGATTTCGTCGCCCATCAGGCGGCCGACCAGCACGGTGCAGGCCCCACAATCGCCCTCGGCGCAGCCTTCCTTGGAGCCGCGCAGGCGTTTTGTCAGGCGCAGATAATCGAGCAGCGTCGCGTCCGCGGCCACATCGGTGAGCGCGATTTCCTCGTCATTGAGGATGAAGCGGACGGCGTGGCTGATCGCGACCATCTAGCTGCCCCTGTATGTCGAATAGGCGAAGGGGCTGACCAGCAGCGGCACATGATAGTGGCTGTCGGCGCTGATTTCGAAGCGCACTGGCACCACGTCGAGGAATGGATTCTCCAGCTCGACGCCAAGGCGCTCAAAATACTGGCCGACATGGAAATGGATTTCGTAAATGCCATGTTGGAACTGGTCCGCGTCCAGCAAGGGCTGGTCCACGCGGCCATCGGCATTGGTATAGCCTTCGCTGATGTGGTGGGTGTGATCCCCATGCACGAACAGCAAATCCAGCCGCATGCCGCGGGCCGGCTTGCCATGCATGGTATCGAGTACGTGTGTCGTCAGGCGTCCTGAACCCGCCATTCGCTGCTTTCCGTCTGTGGTCCCCGAACTGCGAGACTATCGCAATTGGCGAGCAGGCCAAGAGGGATTTCGCCTAATTTTTACCAGATGGTCCATTTTTGTGCATCTTGCCGTGGCGGCCGCAACGGGTAGACTCGGAGCGAACTGCAAGCGAGACAAAAAATGCGTTATCCCCGCGACATGGTCGGCTATGGTCCTAACCCACCGCAGGCCAACTGGCCCGACGGCGCCCATGTGGCCGTGCAATTCGTGCTGAACTACGAAGAGGGCGGGGAAAACAATATCCTGCATGGCGATTCGGGGTCCGAGGCGTTCCTGGCCGATGTGGTGGGGGCGGCGCCCTGGCCAGGGCTGCGGCACTGGAACATCGAGTCGATGTACGAATACGGGGCCCGCGCCGGATTTTGGCGGCTGCACCGGCTGTTCACCGAGCGGAACCTGCCGCTGACCATTTATGGCGTCGCCACGGCGCTGATGCGTGCGCCCAACCAGTTAGCGGCCATGCAGGAGGCCGGCTGGGAGATTGCCAGCCACGGCTATAAATGGGTCGAGCACAAGGACATGCCGCCCGAAGTGGAGCGCGAGCAGATCGCCGAGGCGGTCCGGCTGCACACTATCGCCACGGGATCGCGGCCCACCGGCTGGTATACGGGCCGCTGTTCGCTGAACACCGTCGACCTGGTGTCGGAGGAAGGCGGCTTCGAATATGTGTCGGACACCTATGACGATGACCTGCCCTATTGGCGTGTCCATCAGGGCCGCCCACAACTGATCATCCCCTATACGCTCAGTGCTAACGACATGCGCTTCGTCACCGCGTCGGGCTTCGACAATGGCGAGGAATATTTCCAGTTCCTCAAGGACAGTTTCGATTGCCTCTATGCCGAGGGCAAGGCGGGCAGCCCGAAGATGATGTCGATCGGGCTGCATTGCCGCCTGGTCGGGCAGCCGGGCCGCGTCATGGGGCTGCAGAAATTCCTCGATTACATTGCCGGCCACGACAAGGTGTGGGTGCCCACTCGCATCGATATCGCGCGCCACTGGGCCAGGGAGCATCCGTATCAGGCGCCGACGCTGATCCCCTCGCAGCTCGAAAAAGCTGAGTTCGTGAACAAGTTCGGCTCGATCTTCGAGCATTCGCACTGGATCGCCGAGCGCGCCTGGAGCGGTGAGCTGGGGCCATCCAACGACACCGCCATCGGCCTGCATTTTGCGCTGCGCACGCAGTTCCGCATGGCCAGCATCGAGGAACGCTTCGCTGTACTGCGCGCCCATCCGGATTTGGCCAGCAAGCTGGCCGCCGCCAAGCGGCTGACCGAGGCCTCTGCCGCCGAACAGGCTTCGGCGGGGCTGGATGCGCTGACCGACGACGAGCGCGAGGCATTTACCCGGCTCAACACCGCCTATGTGGAGAAATTCGGCTTCCCGTTCATCATCGCGGTCAAGGACAACACCAAGGCGTCGATACTGGCGGCGTTCGAGACGCGGCTGAGCAATGATGCGGAGGAGGAGTTTGCCACGGCCTGTGCGCAGGTGGAACGGATCGCATTGCTGCGGGTAGAGGGTTTATTGGGGTAGTTACGCCCACGCGCACTCATCCCGGCGCGAGCCGAGGTGGCAGCTGAGGCCTCGGCGGCCTCAGCCGAAAAACGCGTCGCTGTCCTTGGCTTCGTGTTCGTCCCCGTCCTGGATCAGGCCGAAGACGAAGGCAAAGATGGCGAGCCATGGCAGGTGGTGTTTCACCCAGCCGTGCGGCGCGAACTCATGATGGGTCTGGTACTCATACATGCCTTTATCATGCCAGCCAAATCTTACGGATTCGGTAACGCTAACGGGTACTTAACGCGTCACTCCGTTATTTGTAGAATCCATCGCGCAGATTGATGCCGTGCTCGATGTAGATTTTGAGCGCGCACAACATGCCGGTCCAGCCTTCGCAATTGCCGAAGGAGGCTTTGAGCGAGGCGGCGTTTTCGTGCCAGCCGGCTTCCGAAATGCGCACCAGGGTACGCCCGTCGTCCAGCGCCTCGAAACTCATGGTGACAGTGGTCTGGTAGGCCGGCCCGCCATCCGACGCTGCATCCCAATGCAGCACGATTTCCTTGTCTTTGACCACGCGCTCGATCGTCACCGGGAAGGCGCCGGGGAAATCGGCGAAGTCCCAAGTGACCGTAGCGCCGGTTTCCAGCCGCCCGACTGCACCGGCGGTAGTGAAGTAACCTGATAGCTGCTTGGGATCGGCCACCGCCTCGAACACCTCGGAAACCGGCTTGGCGATGCGGCCGCTTACGCTGAATTCATAGGCCATTGTCATCTCCTCTTGCTTGACTGCAACTAGCATATGTTATAGATTTATAACATGTCAACCGAAGACGAAAACGATGCGATTTTCAAGGCACTGAGCCATCGCTCGCGCCGCCATCTGCTCGATCTGCTCAAGAGCGAACCGCGCACCACCGGGATGCTATGCGAGCTGATGCCGGAGCTGGACCGCTGCACCGTGATGCAGCATCTTAAGGTACTGGAAGAGGCCGGGCTGATCGTGGCGGAACGCCGGGGCCGCGAGCGCTGGAACCATCTCGACGCGCTACCGATCCACGCCATTCACGAGCGCTGGATCGGCCCTTATGCCGCCTATGCGAGTTCCATGTTGAGCAAGCTCAAGCGCTTGGTGGAGACGCCAGCGGACTAATTCTGTCTTGGCCTCAAGCCATTGAAGGTTCTAGTGTTGGGGCAAGATTCCTGGACCCCGAAGAGCTAATGGCCAACCCTCCCTACGCCTCCCCCAGCGCCGGCCTTCCACCGCAGACTGCCCTGCATGCAGGGCGCGCCGTGTTCACCGAGGCCTATGCGGTCATTCCGCATGGCGTCATGCGCGATATCGTCACCAGCTATCTGCCGCATTGGACCGAGACCCGGGCCTGGGTCATCGCCCGGCCGATGTCGGGATTTTCCGAGACCTTCTCGCAATACATCATGGAGGTTTTTCCTGGTGGGGGCAGTGCGCAGCCGGAGCCGGACAAGACTGCCGAAGGCGTACTGTTCGTGGTCACCGGGCAAGCCAACCTGACGATCGACGGCAAGGCGCATCTGCTCAAGCCCGGCGGTTACGCTTTCCTGCCGCCCAGTTGCGTCTGGACGCTGTTCAACAAGGGTACTGAGCCGGTGCGGTTTCATTGGGTGCGCAAGCGCTATGAGGCGGTCGAGGGCATCGAGACCCCGCCCGCCTTCGTCGCCAACGAGCAGGACGAGCCGATCATCTGGATGCCCGATACGGCCAACACTTGGGGCACAACCCGTTTCGTCGATCCGCAGGATCTGCGCCACGACATGCACGTCAATATCGTGACCCTGGAGCCGGGCGCCTCGATCCCGTTCGAGGAAACCCATGTCATGGAGCACGGGCTCTATGTGCTGGAAGGCAAGGCGGTCTATCGGCTCAATCGCGACTGGGTCGAAGTCGAGGCCGGCGATTTCATGTGGCTGCGCGCCTTCTGCCCGCAGGCCTGTTACGCGGGCGGGCCGGGCCGGTTCCGCTACCTGCTCTATAAGGACGTCAACCGCCACATGAAGCTGGGCGGCGTCCTCAAGTGAGCACCATCCTGATCGAGCCGCTGACCGCCGAGGCGTTTTCGCCATTCGGACAGGTCATCGAAATGGCGGGCGCCAACCACTATCCGATCAATGGCGGCATGACCGAGCGCTATCACGATCTCGCCCGGGTCGAGCTTGGCGGGGTGCATGCGCGACCGCTGATCTCGATCTTTCGCGGCCAGCCTTATGAATTGCCGCTGACCCTGAAGCTGGTCGAACGCCATCCGCTCGGCAGCCAGGCATTTTATCCGCTGTCGGATCGCCCATTCTTGGTCGTTGTGGCAGAGGATTTGTCCGGTGTGCCAACGACGCCACGGGCGTTTCTCACGGTGCCGGGCCAGGGCGTCAATATCGCAATGAATACGTGGCACGGAGTTTTGACGCCGCTGGGAGCGGCTTCCGATTTCATCGTTATTGATCGCGGCGGCGATGGCAATAACCTCGAAGAACACAGTTTTGCCACGCCCTATCTGGTCCGGCACGCCTGAGCGTCTTTACCTTGCCCCGCGAATATTCGGCCGCGTCTCTCGAAAATCTGGGCACTTTACTCTAGTTTATGCGTTCTCTGACGACGGACGGCGGCAGGAGTGAGCGATGTTTTCGCGTAAAATCTGGACGGTTGGCGCGATACTACTGGCTACGGCCCTCTCGCTGGGGCCAGCCTTGGCGGTCGACCAGATCACCTTCACCGGCGAAGTCACCTATCGCGAGCGCATCGCCCTGCCCCCTGACGCCGACCTGACCGTCACGCTGGTCTCGCTCGACGCCAATGGCGCGCCGCATGCCATCGGCGCCACAGCGCTGATCGAGGCGCCCGGCCAGGTGCCGCTGCAATTCGTGCTCGACTTGCGCAGCGATGCCATCCAGGATGACCAGGCCTATGGCCTGATAGCCGAAATTCGGTCCGGCGGCGTGCCGCTGTTCCGCAACCGCACTCCCGTGCCGGTCGATCCGGCGCTGCCGCTGCCCACGATGATCCTGGTCAATTTCGATCCACCGCCGCCATCGCCCGAGCCCGAACCGGTGCCGGCCATTGGCGAACTCGAAGTCACCGCAGCTTTGTTCGACACCATCTGGCAGGTCCGCAATATCAATGGCCATGCGGTGCATGAAGCCACCGAGGTGTCGCTCTCCATCGCGCCCGATCGCCGCGCCGGTGGCAATGGCGGTTGCAACAGCTATTTCACCGAGGCCATGTTCGACGGGCCCGCATTGCGTTTCGGCCCCGTTGCGGGCACCCGCATGGCCTGCGATTTGCCGGTGATGCAGCAGGAGGCCGACTATTTCGCCGCGCTGGAAGCCACCTCCAGCTATGAGCTGGCCGACCACACGCTCTACCTGCTCGATGTCGATGGCAACCCGCTGGTGCGGCTGATGCGGCAATAGGCAAACCGGAGCGGTCTTGCTAACCTGTGCATGGCACAAGGGGACCGCATGGATAGGCCTGAACTGATTTCGCGCCTGCTCGACGTCATCGAAACCGATATAGCGCCGGTGACTCGCAAGGGCGTGGCGCGCGGCAACAAGCTGTTTGGCGCCGCGATCCTGCATAAATCCGACCTGTCGGTGGTGGTGGCGGAAACAAACAACGAAATCGAAAACCCCCTCTGGCATGGCGAAATGCATGCCATTAAGCGCTTCTTTGAACTGCCCGGGGATAAACGGCCCGAGGTGAAGGACTGTCTGTTCCTCGCCACGCACGAGCCCTGCTCGCTGTGCCTGTCGGGGATCACCTGGTCGGGGTTCGACAACTTCTACTATTTGTTCAGCCACGAGGACAGCCGCGACAGCTTCGCGATCCCGTATGACATCCAGATCTTGAAGGCGGTCTACGCGGTGGCTGACCCCGAGACCGACGCGGTTCCGCCGGATCGCCCGCTCTACAACCGGACCAATCAATATTGGACCAGCCATAATATCGTGCAGATGATTGCCAGCCTGGATCGGGGTCACAAGGAGGAACTGGTGGCCCGCGTCGATGATCTCAATGCGCTTTATGCCGACCTGTCCGCCGCCTATCAGCAGGACAAGGGAAGCAAGGGCATTCCGCTCGCATAAACAAGCCGTGTTTTGCAGTAACCGTTTAGCTGAGCCTGCCCTTCCACTATCCTTCCCGCGGACTTGATCCGCGGGCCTCTATCGGCATGGCACAAGCGGCCAGTGGCCCGCGGATCAAGTCCGCGGGAAGTGCGGTGGGTGGGGATGCATAGCTAAAAGCCGAATACTTCAGCCGTGCAGCGTGATCGTCATTCATGCAGCGTGATCGGCGCGGTCAAGGCATTGCCAGGGCTTTCGGCGAGCGAGGCGGCGAAGGTCAGCATGCTCATGGCCAGGACGAACAGGACGGTGAGAAAAACTTGTGTCATTTGGATATCCCCCAGTTTAGCGGTTAGCGACGTCGATGCTGATGGCGGTCTTCAGCTTGAAGGCGCCAGCCTGGCTCTGCTCCGGCAGGACGCCGGCGAAGAACAGGTTGAAGATCAGCCCGATCAGGGCGGTGAACAGCATCGGCGGCATTTGATTTCGGTCTCGAATTGCGGTGTTGGCGCCTTGATAGCGCCCGCCATTTGAATGGCCCTCGAATGCCGCATTTATCTTTCGTTCATCTCTTCCCGCCTGGCGCATGGCTGCCATAGCCGAACCATTGCGCTGCTGGAACGTTGAGCGTGCAGAGTTCGGCTAACCAAAGGCCCAGTCCATGTCCGAGATCAATCACGCCGCAGCCCATATTGCGGCCACCCGCCTGGCAATTTTCACCGACTTCGACGGCACGCTGGTGGAAATCGCCGATACCCCCGACGAAATCGACGTCCCCGATACCCTGCCCCAGGCGCTGGAACGCGCTGCCCGCGAACTCGACAGCGCCTTTGCGGTGCTGACCGGGCGCGAAATCGACGACATCGACCGATACCTGTCGCCGCTGATCCTGCCGGTGGCGGGCGCGCATGGCACCCAGCGCCGCCGAGCCGATGGCACGGTGGAGGGGCCTGACGCTGCGTCCACCATTGGCGCCGAGGAAATCGCCCATGCGGTCGAGCCGCTGGTGATGGCCCATTCGGGCCTGCTGATGGAAGCCAAGGATGGCGCGGTGGCGCTGCATTTCCGCCAGGCGCCCGAGCTTGAAGCCATGTGCCGCGTGGCGATGGAAGAAGCCATTGGCGGCGTTCCCGAGTTCACCCTGGTACCCGGCAAAATGGTGTTCGAGGCCCGTCCGCGTGGCGTGAGCAAGGGCTCGGCGCTGCGCGCCTTCATGACCGAGGAGCCGTTTATTGGCCGCACGCCGATCTTTATTGGCGACGATACCACCGACGAGGACGGCTTCATCGCCGCCCAGGAACTGGGTGGCGTCGGCATCAAACTGGGTGATGGCGAGACCTCCGCACGGATGCGCATAGCCAACGTCGCCTCGGTGCTGGCGCTGCTGCGCGGGCTTGGCGACATCGCCGAACGTGACCGGCTCGCCGAAGAACAGATGCATTAGGTTCGCTTGGGGGCAAGCATGAGTAGGCTGATCATCGTTTCGAACCGCACGCCGGGACGCGACCCGGCGGCGGGGGGCTTGGCCGTCGCCCTGCGCAAGACCTTGGCCGAACGCGAAGGCTTCTGGTTTGGCTGGTCCGGCAAGCTGACGGAAAAACCGTCGGCTGATGCCGTATTCGAGGATATCGACGGGCTCAGTGTCGGCAAGCTGGACCTGACCAAGGAGGACCACCGCGGCTACTATGCGGGGTTTTCCAATTCGATCCTGTGGCCGAGTTTTCACCTGCGGCTGGACCTCGCCACCATCGAGGCGCCTTGGTATGAGGCCTATCGACGGGTCAATACCCAGTTCGCCAAGGCGCTGTTGCCGCATTTGCAGCCCGACGACGTGATCTGGGTGCATGATTATCACCTGATCCCGCTGGCGACCGAATTGCGCCATCTCGGCGCCCGCAACCGGATCGGTTTTTACCTCCACATCCCCTTCCCCACCACCGATGCGCTTTATGCCATTCCGCACCACAATGAACTGATGCGCGACCTGTCGCGCTATAACTTGGTCGGCCTGCAGGCGCAGCGCGACGTGGCGGCGTTCAACGATTTTGCCGATCACCAATCGCCGTCGTCGTTGTCGGATGGGCCGCTCGAGGCGGTGGATTTCTCGCAGACCGAAATCGCGGTCTTCCCGATCGGTTCGGACCCCGACGCTTTTGCCAAGCTGTCCACCAGCCCGGCGGCGAACAAGATGATCAAGCGCATGCAGCGCGCGATGGACGATCAGCGGCTGATCCTGGGGGTCGACCGGCTGGATTATTCCAAGGGCCTGCCGCAGCGCGTCGAGGCCTATGAGAAGCTGTTGGCTAACAATCCGCAGTTCCGCCGGCTGGTTCATCTGCTGCAGGTGGCGCCGCCGTCGCGCGACAGCATCAAGGAATACCAGGAAACCAGCGACACGCTGGACGCCATGTGCGGTCACGTCATGGGGCGCTTTGCCGAACCGGACTGGGCGCCGCTGACCTATGTCAAACGCGCCTATGGGCAACCGAGTCTCGCGGGCCTGTATCGGCTGGCGCGGGTTGGACTGGTGACGCCTTTGCGCGATGGCATGAACCTGGTGGCACATGAATATGTCGCCTCGCAGAACCCGGCCGATCCCGGCGTACTGGTGCTGTCGCGCTTCGCCGGCGCGGCCGAGATTTTCCCCGATGCGCTGCTGGTCAATCCGTTCGACACCGACGAGACGGCGGAAGCCTTGCGGCTGGCGCTGGAGATGGGGCTGGATGAGCGCCAGGAGCGCTGGCATGCGCTGATGGACGCGGCGCGGCTCTACAGCGTGGACAATTGGGCCAACAGCTATCTGGCGCGATTGAGCCCGGATACGCAGCAAGGCAACGGACCGTTGCGGGATGTTTTGTATCTGGCTTCGGTGGGCTAGGCTGCACACAAAACCAAACGGCCCTTCCCGGAAGGGAGATAGGGAGAGGATGGACCACCGCCCTTCCCGCGGGCTTGACCCGCGGGCCACTCTCCACACGGCACAAGCGATGAGAGGCCCGCGGGTCCAGCCCGCGGGAAGGCCGGTGGGTGTGGCATATCGCTGCCTAATCCCTACGCCGTCACCCACGGACTGCCCGAGGCCCCGAGCAAAGTCACCAGCAATGCGTTCATCGGGGTCGGGATGCCACGCTGGCGGCCAAGCCGGACGATGACGCCGTTGCGGGCATCGATTTCCATTGGGTTCCCTGCCAGCCGGTCGGCATGAAGAGAACCGCCCGATGCCCCCTCGGGCATAGTGCGGAAGCGCTCGAGCACCTCTTCGACTATGCTGGAGGGAATTTGGGCGCCCTCGGCGCGGCCTACAGCGGCGCATTCCTCAACCAATCCGCGCACGATGGCTTCCAGCCCTTCGCCCCAAACCGGTCCCGTGGCCCGCAAGGTCAGGCTAGGAACGATCGCCGCGCAATTGCCGGCCAGCTTGACCCAGATCTGCGAGACGAAATCGGGATCGGCCACCGCCCTGATCTTCGTCTTGGCGAACAGCGCCACAAAATCCTCACCATCGCGCCCGGCGGGAACAGCGATGACACCCTCCCGGTGCTGGACGATCCGGCCCGGTGCAGTGCGGGCCGCCGGCAGGTTGATCATCACCGGCACGATCCGCTCCGGTGCCACGAGATGGGCGAACAATTTGACGTGCTCGACGCCGTTCTGGACAATGGCGACCCGCGTCTGGCTGCCGACCAGGTGATCGAGCCACGGCTTTATCGAGTCGACATCGTAGGTCTTGGTGCACACCAGCACCCAGTCAACCGGCTTCGCACTGGCCGGATCAGTCAACACCAGCGGTGACGCAGTGATCGTACCGTCGCTGGGCGTCTCGACGCGCAGGTCACCGAGGGGCGTGCGAGCGCACAGGGTAATGTCGAAGCCCGAACCTTGCGCCAACCAAGCTGCCAGCGCACCACCGATGGCACCGGGTCCGATCACCGCAATCGACGTCATCACGCTTCTCCGAAAACAAAAAGGGCGGCTATTATGCCGCCCTCCATAGTCGATGAGGATAACTTACGCTACGCGACCGCGCTGGCGATCGGCGTTGGACCGGCCATTGTCGCGGGCCGCGTCCTTCTGGGTCTTGCCCCAGCGCTGCTTCGGCTTGGCGGCCGGCTTGGCGCCGAGAGGCTTGCCAGTTTCCATGTCGCGGCGAACGCGATTGACCTGAGAATCAGGCAGCGGAGCGCGCGGCGCCTCGGCGGCAGGACGCGTGCGCGCTGGCTTCGGCGGAGCTTCCTTGCCGAATTCGGCGAACGGACGACGCTCGGCCGGCGCGCGGCGGTCGGCCTGCGGCGCAGCCTTGGGGTTGCGTGCATTGCGCGGGCCCGGGCGGCCCGATGCCGGCTTGTAGGCCGAACGCGGTGCCTCGACCACGCCGGTGCTGTTGGCGAGGCTGAGGTCACCCGTATAGGGCAAGGTGCGGCGGATCAGGCGTTCCACGTCGCGCAGCTTGCCGCGCTCGGTGCCGTCACACAGGGTGATGGCAATGCCCGAAGCCCCGTTCCGGCCGGTCCGGCCGATGCGGTGGACATAGTTTTCCGGATCGTCGGGCAGCTCGTAGTTCACCACATGGGTGATGCCGGGCACGTCGATGCCGCGCGCTGCGATATCGGTGGCAACCAGAATGCGCACGTCACCCGACGCAAAGCCCTTGAGCGCGCCCTGACGGGCGTTCTGGGACTTGTTGCCGTGGATGGCCGAGGCCTTGTGACCATCGATCTCGAGGTTCTTGGCGACACGATCGGCGCCGTGCTTGGTGCGAGCGAAAATGATCACGCGCTCCATGCCTTCCTTCTCGTCGGCCAGCAGCTCGTTGAGCACGCCACGCTTGGCCTTGGCACCGGAGAGGATAACACGCTGGTCGATCTTGACCACGGTGGAGCCGGCAACCTGCGCATCGACGCGGACCGGATCGCTCAAAAGGGTCTTGGCGAGATCGGCAACTTCGGGGGCCATGGTGGCCGAGAACAGCATGGTCTGGCGCTTCATGCCGATCGCCTTGACGATGTGGCGCACCGGGGCGATGAAGCCCATGTCGAGCATGCGGTCGGCTTCGTCGAGCACCAGCCAGCGGGTTTCGCCGAGCTTGATCTTGCCGTCGTCCATCAAATCCTTGAGGCGGCCGGGGGTCGCAACGACGACGTCGACGCCCTTGGCGATGCGCTGCACCTGATGGTAGCGCGACACGCCGCCGAGCACGAGCACGGTCGACAGGCCCATCTTGGAGCCGGCGAACTTGCGGATGGCTTCGTCGATCTGGACGGCCAGTTCGCGGGTCGGGGCGAGAATGAGGGCACGGGTCGTCATCGGCCGCGGACGGCCGGTGAGGGTGAGGAGGCCAGCCAGGATCGGCAGGCCGAAGGCTGCGGTCTTGCCGGAGCCGGTTTGGGCAATGCCCATGAGATCCTTGCCGGCCAGCAAATGCGGAATGGCCTGCAACTGGATCTTGGTAGGCTCGGTGAAGCCGTTTGCCGTGAGGCTATCGGTGAGCATTGACGGCAGGCCGAGGGAGATAAAATCGGACAAAATGAATTCTTTCGGTTCGTGCGTCACATGACGCGTGTCCTGCGCGCAGAACCAAAGCAGCGCACAGAACGCCAGCGGCTGAGCCGGTGGCGGTTACAACAGGGGCATCGGCGATAAAAAGGGAGATATCGCGCGGGTGCTGGCTCAAGCCTGAAGCATGCTTCAGGTTGACTTCGCCGCTCACCGCTTAGGTCGATAAGAAGAGAAGTCCGTCACAAATTCGTGGTGCCATCGGGACCCATTATGGTCCCATGCGCCGGTGACGATGCGGCTGATATGAGGGAAGACGGTTGAAATAGCAAGTCTAATCGAGATCGGGCGGCGCATGGGAGGTGTGCGTGGAGAGGGTTTGGGCACGTTAAAACGCCCGCACGGCCCGACGGGCTCACGGTTTTACAAGGACTGCGGCATGCGGCGAGACGTGCCTCATGGGTTTTGGTAGTAAGCGAGACAACGTCTCGCCGCATGCGATGGGGTTTCTGGCCGCTCGAACGTGGCCATCCTTTGAGTGGGATGACGAACGTCGCGCTGGCCCAGGGATCGCGCGACCGCATTCCCCTCCCACCAAACTCCCCACGGCCGTTCGTCGCGAACCCGCAGCCATTGTGGAGATAT
>NZ_JAQGJM010000016.1 GCF_028290625.1 Devosia sp. | reverse complement strand
GCCGTGGGGAGTTTGGTGGGAGGGGAATGCGGTCGCGCGATCCCTGGGCCAGCGCGACGTTCGTCATCCCACTCAAAGGATGGCCACGTTCGGGCGGCCAGAAACCCCATCGCATGCGGCGAGACGCTGTCTCGCTTACTAAACAAACCCATGAGGCACGTCTCGCCGCATGCCGCAGTCTTTACAAAACCGCCCGGCAATCCCGCGCGGCGCTTCCCCATACCCAAAATTGTCGAATCCGCCAGGATGCCCTACATATCCGTCATGCCCACAAAAAAACCTGCCCCCAGAACGCCCCGCACTTCCGGCCCCAAGCGTCCGCGCCAACCCGCTGCCGGTGAACTGCCCACGCGCGAGCAATTGCTCGAAGCGCTTGCCAATAGCGATGACATCAAGGGCAAGCGCGATCTTGCCAAGGTGTTCGGCATTCGCGGCGACATGCGGCGGCCCTTCAAGGCCATGCTGGCCGAACTTGAAGGCGAAGGCGTCATCACGCGCACGCGCAAGGCCCTGCGCCGCACCGCCGCCCTGCCCGCCGTCACCGTGCTCGATATTCCCACTGATGCCGATCCCGAAAACCTGCACGCCTACCCGGCGCAGTGGAATCCCGAGGAAGGTGACCCGCCGCGCGTCGCCGTGCTGAGCGGCCGCGATGCCCGCGTCGTTCCCGGCCCCGGCGATCGCATCCTCGCCCGCATCGACGCAGGCGAGGCCGAGGTCCCGGTCTACACCGCCAAGGCAATGAAAATTCTCGACAAGCCGCGACGCGGCCAGATCGGCATTGTCCGCCTCGACAATGAAGGCGCTCGCCTGATCCCCGTCGATCGCAAGCAGAAGGAAATGCGTATTCCCCTCGGCGACCTGCTGGGTGCCCGCGAGGGCGACCTCGTCGAGGTCGAGGTCAAGCTGTCTGGCCGGCTGATGATTCCCCGCGCCAAGGTCACCGCCGTCATCGGCAATCCGATGTCCGAAGGCGCCATCAGCCTGATCGCCATCCACAATCTGGAAATTCCATTCCGCTTTCCGCCTTCGGTCATTCGCGAGTCGGAGGAGGCCAAGGAAGCCACGCTCAAGGGCCGCGAGGACTGGCGCGACCTGCCACTGGTCACCATCGATCCCTATGACGCCAAGGACCATGACGACGCCGTCTATGCCGAGGCCGACAAGGACGAGAAGAACCCCGGCGGCCATATCGTGTACGTCGCCATCGCCGATGTCGCCGCCTATATCCGCCCCGGCACCGCGCTCGATCGCGAAGCCTATCTGCGCGGTAATTCGGTCTATTTCCCCGATCGCGTCGTGCCCATGCTGCCCGAGCGCATCTCCAACGACCTGTGCTCGCTCAAGGAAGGCGAAGCCCGCGCCTCGCTGGCTGTGCGCATGGTATTCGACAAAGGCGGCCACAAGCTCAGCCACACGTTCCATCGCGTCCTGATGCGCTCGGCCGCCAAGCTCAGCTACCAGCAGGCCCAGGCCGCCATCGATGGCCGGCCCGACGACAAGACCGGCCCAATCCTCGAACCGATCCTCAGGCCGCTCTACGCCGCCTATGCGGCCATGGCCAAGGCCCGCGACCAGCGCGGCCCGCTCGACCTCGACCTGCCGGAGCGGAAGATCATCCTCGACGACAAGGGCATGGTGAAGGACATCCGCGTCCCTGAGCGCCTCGACGCCCATCGCCTGATCGAAGAAATGATGATCGCCGCCAACGTCGCTGCCGCGCAGACGCTGGAGCAGAAGAAATCGCCCCTGCTCTACCGCGTCCACGACGTGCCCAGCTCCGAAAAGCTGATGGCCCTCCGCGACTTCCTCGGCTCGCTCGATATCTCGGTGAAGAAATCCGACGCCGTCCGCGCCAGCGATTTCAACGGCATCCTGGCCCAAGCCCGCAAAGCCGGCAATGTCGAGCAGGTCTCCGAAATGGTGCTGCGCAGCCAGGCCCAGGCCGAATATTCCGCCGAGAATTATGGCCATTTCGGCCTCAATCTCGAGCGTTACGCCCACTTCACCTCGCCCATCCGCCGCTATGCCGATCTCATCGTCCACCGCGCTTTGGTCAAGGCCATGAGCTTCGGCGATGACGGCCTCAGCGACAATGAAGGCCTCAAGCTGCCTGGCATTGCCCAGCACATCTCGGCCACCGAGCGCCGCGCCATGCTGGCCGAACGCGAAACCGCCGATCGCCTCCTGGCGCAATTCCTTGCCGGCCAGATCGGCGCGCGCTTCGAGGGCCGCATTTCCGGCGTCACCCGCTCCGGCCTCTTTATCCGCCTCAAGGAAACTGGCGCCGACGGCTTCATCCCCGCCTCCACCCTGGGCCAGGATTACTACCGCTTCGAACAGGAGCAGCAGGCCATGATCGGTGACCGTACCGGCGAGAAATTCACCCTCGGCGACAACATCACTGTGCGCCTGCTGGAAGCCGCGCCCGTTGCCGGGGCTCTCCGATTCGAACTCCTCTCGGAAGGCGTCCGCGGCAATCCGTCATCTGCTAAACGCAGCGGAAAGCGCCCATCTACGAGTTACGGTCCCAAGGGCCGCAGAAAGAGGTGACGCGATGGGTGTGCAGGTCAAGACCATGGAAGATCGCAAGGCCGGTCAGGCGATGTGGCGCGGTGCGCTGTGCAAATGTCCGAACTGCGGCCAGGGCCATATGTTTCGCGCCTACTTGAAAGTCGCTGATACTTGCGACGTCTGCGGCGAAGAACTGTCGCATCACCGCGCCGATGATTTCCCTCCCTATATCGCCATCATGATCGTCGGCCACCTGCTGGTCGGCCTGATGCTGCATATGGAAATGACCTGGCACGTGAACCCGGCGGTCTATCTCTACACGCTGGTGCCACTCGCCATCGTCCTGCCGCTGGCCATCCTGCCCTCGATCAAGGGCGCTATCGTGGGCATGCAATGGGCCGCGCGCATGCACGGCTTCAATCCCGCGCATCAGGACTAGATAGTGCCACGCCCTCGTGGTTCGAGGCTCGTAAGAACTCGCACCTCACCATGAGGGCTGCTGATACTGCTGTGCCCCAGTAGCCCTCATGGTGAGGTGGGAGCGTAGCGACCCTCGAACCACGGGGGCGTGGCACAATCTCCGTCCAGCCCCTCACCGCGGAGCTTGACTTTCGTTCCTAAATCCGTAGGTTGCGCCCAAATTCAAGCGTTGCCCCGTGCAGCGCCTTTTGTTCTGTTAGGATTCTCAAATGGCCAAAGCCGCTTCCGTCAAGATCAAGCTCGTGTCGACGGCTGATACTGGCTTCTACTATGTCACCAAGAAGAACGCCCGCACCCAGACCGAGAAGCTCTCGTACAAGAAGTACGATCCGGTTGTGCGCAAGCATGTCGAATTCAAGGAAGCCAAGATCAAGTAATCTTGGCGCCGGTTTCGACCGACGCAATGAAAAAGCCCCGCATCATCGATGCGGGGCTTTTTTTGTGCTCTGTGACGTGAGCGAGGAAATCAGTATTCATAAAACCACGCAGTTGCGGCAAAATTTAGGTGGCCAGCACGCTTCGGGCGTGGCGCGCAAACGTCGATGAGATTTTCGTCAGGCTGAGCCGAAAATGGTAATGTTCGAGAACCGGAGCGGAACGTACGTTGGTACGTGAGCACCGGAAGCGCAGAACATTGCCATTTACAGGCCAGCATGGCGGAAATATCGAAGAGGTTTAGTGGCTGGTCCGGAGCGGCATGTCGAAGAGGCCACTCTGTCCGCGTCCGGACCAACCGCCCTACGGACCCAAGCGTTGCGGCGGACTTGGGTGGATCGTAGGGAACTGTGAGCGAAACCACCCAGATGAGTGCGGCTCGCTGTTGAGGCGAACCTACGCCGACGCGGCAAAAACTCAAGCAATACCAGACCTTTCGGCCCTGCAATGCTTTGTTAAGTATAAGAGATAACCCTAACGCGCCGGAATTGACTTATGAATCAAGCCGCGTCGAACACGACTCGATTCCGGCCTTCGCGCTTGGCACGATACAGCGCCACGTCCGCCCGCTTGATCAGCGTCTCGGGCGTATCGGCCAGGCTTTCCTGCAGCGTCACACCCACCGATACGGTGACCGTCAGCGGCCGAGCCGTGCCCACTTCGAAGCCGCGATCGGCGACGGCTTCCCGCACCCGCTCGGCAACGGCTTCGGCCTGGCGGAAATCGGTATCGGGCATCAGCACCACGAATTCCTCGCCGCCAAACCGGCAGGCCAGGTCGACGCCGCGGATATTACGCTTCAACCGCAGGGAAAATTCCTTGAGCACCGCATCGCCGATATCGTGGCCATGGGTGTCGTTGACGTTCTTGAAGTGGTCGATATCGAGCAGCATCACCGCCATGTCGCGCTCTTGCGCCTGCGCCTTGCCCAGCATCACGCCCAGATGGCGGTCGAAATAGCGCCGGTTATATAGCCCCGTCATATCGTCGGTCACGGCCAGCGCCATGGTGTTGCTGACGCTCTGGCGCAGTTCCAGCGCATAGCGCTGCCGCCGGATTTGCGTGCGTACCCGGGCCGCCAGCTCGTTGCGCTCAACCGGTCGCGAAATGAAATCGTTGACCCCAAGGTCCAGCGCCCGCACCACGCGGGGCTTGTCGCCCTCATCGGCCATCAGGATGATGGGCAGGGTGCGGGTATGCTCCAGCGTCCTGATCTGCGAGCAGACCCGCAGCGGATCGAAATCGTCCAGCGCCATCGACACCAGCGCCAGCTCATACTGCGCGCCCGTCACCTGGAACACCGCATCGGCCGGCTGGGTGAGAATGTCCACCTTGTGCTCGCCAAGATAGCCCTTGATCCGCTCGGCATGGCGCGCATCGGTATCTACGATCAGGATGGCGCCACCCGTGGTAGTAATCTGGTCCATCACCCGCATCGCGTCTTCGATGGCGATCTGCTGGCCGGTCAACGCCCGCGCGCGCAATTCGTCGGTCAGCGACTTCAGCCGCACCAGGCTTTTGACGCGCGCCATCAACTGCATGTCATCGACCGGCTTGGTCAGGAAGTCGTCCGCGCCCACTTCCAGGCCCTTGACCCGGTCGGAAGGCTGGTCGAGCGCGGTGATCATCAGCACCGGGACGTGATGGGTCTTGGGATTGGATTTCAGCCGCCGGCAGACCTCGAAGCCGTCCATGTCCGGCATCATCACGTCCAGCAGCACGATATCGACGTCGGAATTATTGCAGATTTCCAGCGCCTGCGGCCCCGATGAAGCGGTGACCACTTCATAATATTCGGCCGTCAGCCGCGCTTCCAGCAGCCGCACATTGGTCGGAATGTCATCGACGATCAGTACGCGTGCGGTCAATGTCGAGCCCCGGAAATACAGCAAGGGCCCGTAGCGTCCACCACAGGCGTCCAGCTTAACTCAAGAGGCCGTTTCTGGGTCTCTCAAGCGGGCCCAATGTAGCGGGCAATAGTTTCCAAAAAGTGAGGCACGGAGATCGGTTTGCTGATGTAACCCTCGCAACCGCCTTGCAGAATCCGCTCCTCATCACCCTTCATCGCAAACGCGGTGACGGCGATAACGGGAATGTGAGCCAACTCGTCATCATCCTTGAGCCATTTGGTCACCACCAGCCCAGAAACCTCCGGCAGCTGGATGTCCATCAGGATCAGATCGGGCCGATGCGCGCGCGCTAGATCCAGGGCCTCCATGCCATTGCGGGTCTGGATCACTGCATAGCCGCGCGATTCGAGCAGATCGTTGAAGAGCTTCATGTTGAGCTCGTTGTCTTCCACGATCATGACTGTCTTGGGCATTCGTCCTCGCTTGCGCTTATCAGCGCTGGCGGCACTTCGTTTTGCCGCCTATCTCGGGTAACATTGAATCTCTTTACAAAACACCAAATGAGCCTGCCGGTGCCCATCCAGAAGTCCGTCTCAATCAATGCAACGCAGTTGGCTGAACTTTGTCTCGGCTACTTGGCCGAAAACAGCGACGAACTGCTGCGCTTCATGGATTTTGTCGGTTACGATCCCGCTTCGCTTCGACTTTCCGTCGGGTCCACCCAACTGAATTCTGGTCTCATCGACTACTTTGCCTCAAACGAATCGATTCTGCTCGCCCTCTGCGCAAATGCCGGGATCACGCCGGAACAATTCATGCGCGTCTGGGCCAAGCTGAACCCGGCAGGATAAAGCAAGGCGCAAAAAAGTGGGAACCTTGCGGCAACAAGAAGCTAGAGCCGGCGATTTGATGCAATCAAATCGGGGAAGGCTCTAGCCATGGAACCCTGGCTCTGCCGCGACTGCCTGGAGAGCGGCCACGCTGCCGCTGCCCCGGCGCGCTGCCCGGCCTGCGGCTCGCCGCGCATTCGCAGCCATGACGAGCTGTTCTCGCTCTCCATCGCCCACGTCGATTGCGACGCCTTCTATGCCTCCGTCGAAAAGCGTGACGACCCGAGCCTCCGCGACAAGCCGCTGATCATCGGCGGCGGCACGCGCGGCGTCGTCTCCACCTGCTGCTATATCGCCCGCCAGTCCGGCGTCCGCTCCGCCATGCCGATGTTCCAGGCCCGCAAGCTGTGCCCCGATGCCGTCATCATCAAGCCCAACATGGCCAAATATGTCGACGTCAGCCGCCAGATTCGCACCTATATGGATGCGCTGACGCCGCTAGTCCAACCCATCTCGATCGATGAGGCCTTCCTCGACCTCACCGGCACCCAGGCGCTGCACAAGGCCCCGCCGGCTGTGGTGCTGGCACGCTTCGCCAAGGCCATTGCCAGCGATGTCGGCGTCACCATCTCGGTGGGCCTCAGCCATAACAAGTTCCTCGCCAAGCTGGCCTCCGACCTCGACAAGCCGCGCGGTTTCGCCGTCATCGGCGCCGCCGAAACCCTCGGTTTCCTGGCCCCCAAGCCGATCAGCATGATTTACGGCGTCGGCAAGGTGTTCACCGAAACCCTACGCAAGGATGGCCTCGTCACCATCGGCCAACTTCAGGAGGAGCCGCCGGAAAACCTGATGCGCCGCTATGGTGAAATGGGCGCGCGCCTCGCTCGCCTGTCGCGCGGCCAGGACAGCCGCCGCATTTCCAGTGACGGCGAGATGAAGACCGTCTCCTCCGAAACCACCTTCAATACCGATATCAGCACGCTCGAAGCCCTTTCCACCGAACTGCTGCAAGTCACCGAGCGCCTGTCCGAGCGCCTCAAAGCCAAGAACATTGTCGGCGACACGGTGACGCTGAAGCTCAAATCCGCCGGTTTCCGCTTGCGCACCCGCGCCCGCCATCTGATGATCCCGACGCAGTTGGCCAATGTCATCTACGAGGCCGGCCTGCAATTGCTGGCTCGCGAGATCGACGGCACTGCTTTCCGGCTGATTGGAATCGGCGTTTCGGGTATCGATACCGCCGATGGCACCGATCCGGCCGATTTGCTGGAACCGGCGATCGCCCGCAAGGCGGCAGCCGAGCGCGCCATGGATCGCGTCCGCACCCGGTTCGGGCGTGACGCCGTGGTGCGCGGCAAGCTATACAAGCTCAAGCCGGTGCTCGATCCGGCCGAGGCCGATACCAGTCCGGAACACGCTTTAGACGTGTCCGACCCCGACCAAACGCAAGGTAAGACGCGATGACCAGCCCGATCGAAAAGCTCCGAGAATACGGCTACGAACTCCCCGCCCCCCGGCCTCCCGTCGCCAGCTACGTGCCGGTCACCCGCGCTGGCAACATCATCTATGTCTCCGGCCAGATTTCCAGCAGCGAAGCCGGCGTCATCACCGGCCGCCTCGGCGACAACATGAACGTCGTGCAAGGCGGTAACGCCGCCGAACTCTGCGCGGTCAATATCCTGGCGCAGGTCGTCCACATCGGCGGCTTTCGCCTGGAAGACATCAAGCAAGTGCTCAAGCTGACGGTTCTCGTAGCATCCGACCCGGAATTCTTCGAACAGCACCTGGTCGCCAACGGCGCTTCAAACCTTTTGGTCGGCGTCCTGGGCGACAAAGGCAAACACGCCCGCGCTGCGTTTGGCGTCGTGGCACTTCCGTTTGGCGCGGCGGTTGAGATCGACGCGGTGTTTGAAGTCGAGGGCTGACACCAGCCACCACGGAGTGATTCCCACCACCCACCGGGTCATTCCCGCGCAGGCGGGAACCTCCGTTTCCCTTCGCCAGCCCAACAAACCGAGGTTCCCGCCTGCGCGGGAATGACTCCGTGGTAGAGCCGAAATCGGGATGTTGCTGTTACACCCCCGTCACATTCCCCTGCCACACGAGACCCCTTCCCCATTCAGGAGGTCCTCCATGACCACCGCACTTTTTTCCCGCCCCATTGCCCATCGCGGCCTGCATAATCGCGCTGCCGGCATCATCGAGAACAGCGCCGCCGCCTTCGAAGCCGCCATTGCCGGCAATTTCGCCATCGAATGCGACCTGCAACTAACCAGCGATGGCGTCCCCGTCGTTTTCCATGACGATGATCTGGAACGCCTCACCGGCAAGACAGGCCCAGTCTCGGCCATTTCCAGCGCCGAACTCACCAGCACGCCGCTGCTCGGCAGTGCCGCCGGCAATTGCCCCCAGCGCTTCACCGATTTCCTCACCCAGGTCCGCGGCCGCACCCTGCTGCAGATTGAGCTCAAATATCAGCGCGACGTCGCTGGCACCCAGCTTCTCGCCCGCGCCGCCGCTGAACTGCTGAAATCCTACGAAGGCCCGGTGACGATCGAATCCTTCGATCCGAACTTGCTCACCCAGATCCGCCAGTTCGGCTTCACCGGCCCGCGCGGCATCATCACCTATGACTACGAGCCCAATGAGTGGGACGCCTACCTCACCGACGACCAGCGCTACACCCTGCGCCACCTGCTGCACTGGCACGAAACCCAGTTCGATTTCATCTCTTGCGACAAGGACGCGCTGGAGCTACCGGCAATCAAGTTCTGGCGAGCGCTCGGCAAACCCGTGACCGCCTGGACCATTCGCAGTAAGGTTGAAGCCGATGCGGCTGCCCCTTACATTGACCAGATTGTTTTCGAAGGGTTCGATCCCGAACTTGCCCAATAATACGTTTACGGCGACGATCCATGCGACCACGGCGGCCATCCCCGCCGCGGTCTGGAACAGTCTCGTGCCATCCACCGCCGGCAAGCCCGACAACCCCTTCCTCGACCACGCCTTTTTCCTCGCCCTCGAACAATCCGGCTGCGCCACCGGAAAAACCGGCTGGCAACCCCAGCACATCACCATCGATGACGCCGACGGCAAGCCGATCGGCCTGATGCCACTATTCCTCAAATCCCATTCCATGGGCGAATACGTCTTCGACCACGGCTGGGCCAATGCGCTGGAACGCGCTGGCGGCTCCTACTATCCCAAGCTGCAATGCTCGGTGCCGTTCACGCCCGCCACCGCGCCAAAGCTGCTGGTGCCCTCGGGCGACGCCAATATCGAAGCCGCCCTGCTCGCCGCCGCCCAGCAACTGGCGATCCAGCGCGACGCCTCCTCCGTGCACGCCACCTTCGTGCCCGAGGCCGAGGCCGACCTGATCGAGGCGGACGGCTGGCTCAAGCGCGTCGATACCCAGTTCCACTGGCACAATGAGGGTTTTGCGACCTTCGACGATTTCCTCGAAACCCTCTCCTCGCGCAAGCGCAAGACCATCCGCCGCGAGCGTCGCGACGCGCTGGCCGATGGCATCACCGTCAAATGGCTGACCGGAAGCGACCTGATGGAGCACCATTGGGACGCCTTCTACGATTTCTACGAGGACACCGGCGCCCGCAAATGGGGCCGCCCCTACCTCAACCGCAAATTCTTTTCCCTGTTGAACCAGACCATGGCCGACCGCATCGTGCTGATGCTGGCCTATGACGGCGACACGCCGATTGCGGGCGCCATCAACTTCCTTGGCTCCGACCGCATTTTCGGCCGTAACTGGGGCGCTATTCGCGAAGTGCCATTCCTGCATTTCGAGCTCTGCTACTATCAGGCCATCGATTTCGCCATCCAGCACAAGCTGAAGGTCGTCGAGGCCGGCGCCCAGGGCGAACACAAGCTGGCGCGCGGCTATGCCCCCGCCAGCACCTATTCGGTCCACTGGATCGCCCATCCGGGCCTGCGCGCCGCCGTCGCCGACTTCCTCGAACAGGAACGCGTCTCGGTCGAACACCAACAGGAAATGCTCGATCAATACACGCCGTTCCGGAAGGGCGAGCGGACGGACAAGTAGGCTCTCTTCACCTCTCCCTGCGGGGGAGAGGTCGACCCTCTTGGGTCGGGTGAGGGGGCCTTCTCCACGCGCCTCAACCAGCAAAGGCCCCCTCACCCGTCGCTACGCGCCGACCTCTCCCCCAAAGGGAGAGTGAAAGGCTCCCGTGGCACCGTGCCCCCTTCCCTCCGCCCCCCATCGGCCTTATCTAAATCCCATGATCTGGGACATAATCGCGTTCGCGCTCCAAGCCATTTTGGCCTTCGTCGTTTCGACGGCCCTCTTCGACGCCCTGCATTGGGTTCTCCACCGCTGGGAGAGCTCGCGTTTCCAATTGCTGCGCACCTTCTCGTCCTGGCATTGGGTGCATCACAAGTTCCTCGGCCTCGATATGCAGATCAACCCGGCCTATGCGCGAGCCAATATCTGGTTCCACATCCTGCCCGAATACCTGACCTCGATCCTGGGCACGCTGATCTTCCTGACTATTTTCCCCTGGCCGCCCATCGTGGTGGTCGTTGTTATCCGCACCATCATGCTGGGCATGACGCTCAAGGAAGAAGGCCTAGACTACAACCACATGTCGATGGCCCGCGTCGGCGGCCAGCAGGGGCTGCTCTGGGTGGATAACAATTACCACGCCATGCACCATGTCTATCCGCACAACTTCTTCTCGTCCTTCACCAACATTTTCGACCTGATCGCCGGCACGTCATGCCAGATCAAGGGCCGTCATTTCCTGGTCACCGGTGCCAGCGGCGCCTTTGGCTCGGCCATGGTGGAAAAATTGCAGAAGGCCGGCGGCATTGTCGAAACCGCCAAGTCCGGCATTGATTTCGCACCTGGCAACTACGCCGCCATGCGCGAAAAGCTCGAGCGCGCCGACGTCCTCATTCTCGCCCACGGCGCCAAATCCGAAGACGCCTGGAATGCCAACTACGTCACCTTCACCGACCTGATCGACCTGTTCACCGATCTCGGCAAAGCCCGCCTCGCCCCGCCCGAAGTGTGGGCCCTGGGCTCCGAAGTCGAGTTCCACGGCGATATGGGCATGGCCGAACTCAAGGATTATTCCGCCTCCAAGCGCGCCTTTGCCCTGCGCGCCCGCGATTATTATCGCTCCGACGCCCTGCTCTACCGCCACGTGGTCCCGTCCTCTTTCACCTCCCCCATGGGCAAGGGCGCCATGAGCGCAGCCACCGCAGTGTCCATCGCCCTGTTCTTCATCCGCCGCGGCTTCAAATACGTTCCCGTCACCCTCACCGGCCTGGCTTTCCTCAACTATTTCCGCTTTCGCTATTTCCAGAAGCCGGCGGCCGACGAATTAAAACCCGCCGAATAGGCGCTCCCCCACTCCGCGAGAGAATCATGACCTACGACCCCTCCAACATCTTCGGCAAAATCCTCCGCGGCGAAATTCCGGCTCACAAGGTCTATGAGGACGATGCTGCTCTCGTGATGATGGACATCTTCCCCCAGTCTCGCGGCCACCTCCTGGTCATTCCCAAGGCCACCTCCCGCAACCTGCTCGACGCCGATCCAGCCGCCCTCGCCGCCGTCATGCCGCTGGTCCAGCGCATCGCCAAGGCCCTGCTTGCCGCTACCGGCGCAGACGGCCTGCGCCTCGCCCAGTTCAACGAAGCCCCCGCCGGTCAAACCGTGTTCCACCTGCATTTTCACCTGATCCCGGTCTACGAAGGCACGGCCCTGGCGCCCCACGCCAGCGGGAAGGCCGACGACGCCGAACTGGCCAAACTGGCCCAGGCCATTGCCACCCATCTCGCCTAGAACGATGAACCGGTTGCCAAGCCACTGATTTAGTTGAACACTCTCGGCATGCGCGGCGAAACGGCGCGAAAAACGGGATGGTGCAACAATGTTCAAAGCCTTGATACCCGCCATGGTGGCAATTGGTTTGATGGTAAGTTCCGTGCAGGCACAGACGACAGAAGAAACTATCAACTACCCGGTCGACGGCCTCAATATCGTCGGCACCCTGTCGGTGCCCGCTGGCGATCCGGCACCGGTCGTCCTGCTCCTGCATGGCTTCGGCGGCACCCGCGACGAACTGGAAATACCGGCGGTCAAGGAAGGCATCTACACCCGCGCCGCCCGCTTGCTGGCCGAAGCCGGCTATGCCAGCCTGCGCATCGATTTCCCGGGTTCGGGCGATAGCGGCGGCGAATTCGCCGACATGACCTATTCCGGCCAGATCGCCACCGCGACCGCCGCTCTCGCCTTCCTCAAGGCCGATCCGCGCGTCGATGGCAGCAAGATCGCCGTGATCGGCTGGAGCCAGGGCGGCCTCGTCGCCAGCGCTATTGCCGGCCGCACCGGCATTCCGGTCGCTACCGCCCTCTGGGCCGCCGTCGGCGAGCCCGAAGTGACCTTCGCCACGCTGCTCGGGGCCGACAAGATCGCCGCCGGCCTCAAGACCGGCGCTACGCCGCTCGAACTGCCCATGCCCTGGGGGTTCTCGCTCTACCTCAAGCAACCCTATTTCGAGGAAATCCTCACCACTCACCCACTCGAAGAAATCGTGGCCTACAAAGGCCCGCTCTTTGTCACCGAGGGACTGAATGACGAGGCGATCCCGGTCGGCACCGGCGAAAAGTTCATCGCCGCCCATGACGGCCCCGAGGAACTCTGGATCCGCCCCATGGACCACGGCTTCAATTCCGCCACCGGCGTCGAAACCGTCGACGAAATGGTCGCCGCCACCGTGGCCTTCTTCAAACCCTATCTCTGACCCACGGGCCGGGAGCAATCCCGGCCTCACACCCACAATCGGACCCTGCGTGACCCCCGCCCCCAAGCTCAGCGTCGGCCTCCTGCTCACCGCGGCCGCGGGGTTCATCGACGCTATCGGCTTCATCGAACTGGGCGGCTTTTACACCTCGTTCATGAGCGGCAATACCACCCAGCTCGGCGATGCTCTCGCCAATGGGATCTGGCCGACCGCACTGCTGACGACATCGCTGGTGCTGCTATTCTTCCTCGGCAGTGTCGCCGGCTCGGCGCTCGCGCTGACCGACCGCCGCTGGGGCCCGGTCGGCGCGCTTGCCCTCGTGCTGCTCGCCCTGTCCACCGCGTTCGCCCTAACGCTGGCTGGCTACCCACCACCCCAGACCATGCTGGCACTCGCGGTTGCCGCCGGCGCGCAAAATGCCGTGCTGCTCTCCGAGGGTTCGGTCCGCCTTGGCGCCACCTTCGTCACGGGCACCCTGTTCGCTGCCGGCCAGGACCTGGCCCGGGCCTTGCGCCGCGAGGCTCCGCCCTGGCGCTGGGCGCAGCACCTGCTGGTCTGGGCCTCGCTGTTGGCTGGTGCCGCCCTTGGCGCCTTGGGCTATCGCGCCATGGACATTTACGCCCTCGCTTTGCCCCTGGCGGTCTATGCCGCCTTCCTGCTCGGCTTTGTCTTGCTGGGGCCAAGGGCCGTCAAACTGTGACCCAACGACCCACGGTTTGAACTTTTTGTCCGCCGCCGTCTTATCTCCTCACCACACAGCACGAGGAGTTGACCATGACCGAGCCAGTCTATGATGACGAGCGTTCGCCGAAAGGCGACCACAATCGCCGTATCGCCCTCGGCTTCAGCCTTGAGGAATTCGCCGCCGAGGCCGGACTGATCCCCGAAGCCCTGCGTGAATATGAAACCACCGGTCCGGACGAGGATTTCAATCTCGCCGTCGCCCATCAGGTTGGCGTCACCCTGGATCGGTTGGAGGCTCTTGCCGAACAGCCGGAAACCAACCCGCCGACGTTTATCTAGAAGCACCACGCCGCGCAGTAGGCGTTAGGCACTGAACCACTCACTCCTTCCCGCGGGCTTGACCCGCGGGCCACCCTCAACGCGGCACAAGCGGCGAGAGG
The DNA here is from genome assembly GCF_028290625.1 of Devosia sp. GTDB lineage: Bacteria > Pseudomonadota > Alphaproteobacteria > Rhizobiales > Devosiaceae > Devosia. Next base: position 72,271 of record NZ_JAQGJM010000016.1, on the reverse strand, counting down.
CCCGCGGATCAAGTCCGCGGGAAGACCGGCGATGGGGATGGATAAAAGCTAAGCGCCTAGCATCTCAATCATCCAAAACAAAAAAGGCCGGGATCGCTCCCGGCCTTCTCAATTCACACTAAGGCTTGCGCCTAGTTGTCTTTTTCGACAGTCGCCTTGCTCTTCTTCGGCCGCGGCAGCGCCTTTGGCTTGGCCGGACGCGGAGGCACCGCCACCAGTTCCAGCTTGGCTTCCGAACCCTCGCCAACGACCGCCACGGTCACCGTGCCGCCATTGACCAGCTCGCCAAACAGCACCTGCTCGGCCAGCGGCTTCTTGACGTATTCCTGGATCACCCGGCCCAGCGGACGGGCGCCCATGCGTTCGTCATAGCCGTGTTCGGCCAGCCAATCGGCGGCCTCCGGCGTCAGGTTGATAGTTACGCCACGCTCGGCCAGCTGGCCTTCGAGCTGCAGCACGAACTTCTCGACCACGCGACGCACGACTTCGCGCGGCAGCGGAGCAAACGAGATGATCGCGTCCAGGCGATTGCGGAATTCCGGCGTGAACAGGCGGTTGATCGCCTCTTCGTCGTCGCCCTGCTCGCGCTTGCGGCCGAACCCGATCGGGCTCTTCTGCAAGTCCATGGCCCCGGCATTGGAGGTCATGATGAGGATGACATTGCGGAAATCCACCTGCTTGCCGTTATGGTCGGTCAGCTTGCCGTGGTCCATCACCTGCAACAGGATGTTGTACAGGTCCGGATGCGCCTTCTCGATTTCGTCGAGCAGCACCACGCAATGCGGATGCTGATCCACACCATCGGTGAGCAGACCACCCTGGTCAAAACCCACATAGCCCGGAGGCGCGCCGATCAAGCGCGACACCGTGTGGCGCTCCATATATTCGGACATGTCGAAGCGCAAAAGTTCCACCCCAAGGGTGTCGGCGAGTTGCTTGGCGACTTCGGTCTTGCCGACGCCGGTCGGGCCGGTGAACAGGTACGAGCCGATCGGCTTTTCCGGTTCGCGCAGGCCGGCACGGGCCAGCTTGATGGCGGAAGCCAGCGAGGTGATCGCCACGTCCTGCCCGAACACCACGGTGCGCAGGTTGGATTCAAGGCTGCGCAGCATCTCGGAATCCGACTTGGAGACCGATTTTGGCGGAATGCGCGCGATCGTCGCGATGGTCGCTTCGATGTCTTCGACGTCGATGATCGCCTTGCGATCCTCGAGCTTGAGCAGCATCTGGCTGGCGCCGGTCTCGTCGAGAACGTCGATGGCCTTGTCCGGGAGCTTGCGGTCGTTGATATAGCGAGCCGATAGCTCGACAGCCGCCTTCAGCGCCTCGTCGGTGTACTTGATCTTGTGGAACTCTTCGAAATAGGGACGAAGGCCCTTCACGATCTCGATCGCATCGGGGATCGACGGCTCATTGACGTCGATCTTCTGGAAGCGACGCACCAGCGCCCGGTCCTTCTCGAAGAACTGGCGATATTCCTTATAGGTAGTCGAGCCGATGCAACGGATCGCGCCGCTCGCCAAAGCTGGCTTGAGCAGGTTCGAAGCATCCAGCGCGCCGCCCGAAGTGGCGCCCGCACCGATCATGGTGTGGATTTCATCGATGAACAGCACGGAATTGGGAAGCTTCTCCAGCTCCTTCATCACCGCCTTGAGGCGTTCCTCGAAGTCGCCGCGATAGCGGGTGCCAGCCAGCAGCGAGCCCATATCGAGCGAATAGATCACTGCTTCCTTGAGCACTTCGGGCACGTCGCCTTCGACGATCTTGCGCGCAAGACCCTCGGCGATAGCCGTCTTGCCGACGCCAGCGTCACCCACATAGATCGGGTTGTTCTTGGAGCGACGGCACAGGATCTGGATGGTCCGCCGCAGTTCGGCATCGCGGCCGATCAGCGGATCGATCTTGCCAGCCCGCGCCTTGGCATTCAGATCGACACAGAAATCGGCCAAAGCCGAGCTCTTGGCGTTCTCGCCGCGGCCGCTCCCGCCTTCGCCATTGCCTTCATTGCCGTCCTCGGCTCCGCGCACTTTGCGTTCCTCGCTGGCACCCGATTTGGTAATGCCGTGGCTGATGAAATTGACCGCGTCCAGCCGGCTCATGTCCTGCTGTTCGAGGAAGTATGCAGCATGGCTCTCGCGCTCAGCAAAGATGGCGACGAGCACATTGGCCCCCGTCACTTCTTCGCGGCCCGAGGACTGGACATGGATAACGGCGCGCTGGATCACGCGCTGGAACGCGGCGGTCGGCCGCGCGTCCTGGCCATTGGCCACGATCAGGCTGTCCAGCTCTTCATTGATGAAATCTTCGAGGTCGCTCTTGAGCGCATCGACATCGACATCGCAGCCGGTGAGCACCGCAATGGTCTCCCGGTCGTCGGTGAGGGCGAGCAGCAGGTGCTCGAGGGTTGCGAACTCATGGTTGCGCTCACGCGCCAGGTTCATCGCCTGATGCAGAGCCTTTTCAAGTCCGCGAGAAAATGAGGGCATCTGATGTTCCTATTGCTTTTCCATCACGCATTGCAGCGGATGCTGGTTTTTGCGTGCAGTATCCATGACGCGGGTCACCTTGGTTTCGGCGACCTCGTATGGAAAGACGCCGCATTCACCCACCCCCTTTTGGTGAACGTGCATCATGATCTGCATGGCCTCTTCACGCGATTTGTTGAAGACGTCCTGCAGGACCAGAACGACGAATTCCATCGGCGTGTAATCGTCGTTCAGCAGCAGTACTCGGTACAGGTTCGGCCGCTTGGTCTTGGTCCGCGTTTTGGTCGCGGTTCCGGTTTCGGTGCCGCCTCTCCCGCCCCCGTCAGTGCCCTTGTCGCCGTCATCGTCCTTCGGCCCAGCCCAGGCGGGAACGGCGGACAACCGCAGGGCGGTGTCCACTTGGGGATTCTGGGCGAGCAGGCCTGATGGCGTCATGGCGATACATCTGTCGTGGGAGAAACGAAGCAGCATGGTGGACCCATTATGTAGGCAAAATCCAGCCGGTGTTAAGGGCCAATCCTTCTCTAATTCGTGACCGGCGAAAATGCCCGGAAATCGGGCGATTGTCAGCGCGGCACGGGCTCGACGGGATAGTCGGGCTGCATTTGCGGCTCGGCCAGCCGGAATGGTTCGAGCTGGCGGCACCGATCGGCGGTTTCCGTGACGCGCCGATAATCCGCCAGATCGATTCCGAGCCGGCGACCATTGGCCACCTGCGGAACCATGAACAGATCGGCCCAGCCCGGCTCGTCGCCGAAGCAGAAGGGCCAATCGGCCGATCGCGCCGCCAGTAATCCCTCCAGCGTGGCAAAACCCAGCCCCAGCCAATGCGCCACCCAGCGCTGCACCCGAGCCTCGTCGGCGCCCATGTCCCCGATCAGGAACCGCCGTACCCGCTGCACCGTCAGTGCATGCATCTCCGCCGCAACCACTGAGCCAAAAGCAATGGCCTGCGCCCGCACCACCGGATCGGCCGGCAATAGCGGCCGCTCGGGAAAAGCCGCATCCAGATAATTGAGGATCGCCGCCGACTGCGTGATGACACGTCCATCGACCTCCAGGGCCGGCAGCAGCTCCTGCGGATTGATCCGGGCATACTCGCCGGGCCCAAGCGTCGAGACAGCCACGTACTCGTAAGCGATGCCCTTGAGGTTGAGCGCAATCCGCACCCGCTCCCCAGCCGAATTCTGCGCCCGCGTATAAAGCTTCATGTCCAATCTCCCCGCTCGCCTCTGCGCACTAGCTGCCTCCCGATCACACTCTCACCCAAGTCGTTCGCATTTTACGGATTCGTAACGGGCTGTCGCTAGATTGCGCCAGTAACGGCTGCATTGGCGGATGGGGGCATCGTCAGGCCTCCGGCTTTGTAAATTGTGTACGGGCGGTGTTTGCGCCCGAGAGTTATGTTGGAGTACCGGGTGGCTTCCCAGGCGAAATCCCCTTGGCGCGCAGTTTTTATGCGTACCCTTGCCGCTGTCCTTGTGTCCTTCGCCATCCTGGCGCCCATGGTCGCACCGGCTCAAGCCATTGAAAATCTTCGTCGCTATGCCGGCATCGTGGTCGATGCCAAATCCGGCAAGGTCATGTACGAAGAAGCCGCCGATTCCAAGCGCTACCCCGCCTCGATCACCAAGGTGATGACCCTCTACATCCTGTTCCAGGAACTGGCGGCCGGCAATCTGAGCCTGACCACCAAGATGACCGTCTCGCGCCATGCCGCCGCCGCTGAGCCCACCAAGCTGGGCTTGCGCGCCGGCGCCACCATTTCGGTGGAAGACGCCATCAAGTCCATCGTCACCATTTCGGCCAACGACATGGCCCGCGTCATCGCCGAGCACATTTCCGGCTCGGAAGAAAAGTTCGCCCAGCGCATGACCGCGACCGCACGGGCGCTGGGCATGCGCAACACCACATACCGCAATGCCTCGGGCCTGCCCGATGGCGGCCAACTCACCACGGTGCGCGACCAGGCCATTCTGGGCATCGCCATCTACCAGCACTACTCCAACTATTACGAATTCTTCCAGACCCGCAGCTTCAGCTATGGCCGCCGCACCTATGGCAACCATAACCGCGTGCTTGGCTATATGGACGCCGTCGACGGCATCAAGACCGGCTATATCAACGCCGCCGGCTCCAACCTGCTGACTGCCGCCCGCAAGGACAATCGCCACATCGTCGTCGTCGCCTTCGGCTTCAACACCGCCGGCGCCCGCGACCAGAAGGTTCGCGAACTGGTCTCGACCTACCTGCCGAAGGGCCGCCAGGGCAACTATCTGCAGACCGCCATGATCCCGCAGCCGGGCCGCCAGGGCAATATCCAGGTCGCCGTTGCGCAATCGCCCGCCGCAACGCCGGCTGCCGGCACCTTCGTCATGCCCATGCCCCTGCCCGGTTTCCGCCTGGCCCAGCTCGTTGCCGGCAATAGCGCCCAGCCGCAGCCTCAGCAGGTGCCGTTCCAGCAGGCCGCGCCGCCCGAAGTCACCCTCGCCAGCGTCGCGCCCCAGCCTGCCCCCATGCCCGCCGATCTCGGCCTGCAGCCGGCCGTGCAGGCCGCTAATACGCTCGCCGCGCCCAGCCAGGCCCCCACGCCTGAATATCCCAGCCAGGACGTCATCGGCGCCTGGCTCAGCGATACTTATAGCCTCGGCGCGCCCCCGGCTGCGCTCGGCCAGACCGCGCCGTCCGCGCCTCTGCTGCCGCCTGTCGGCGTCGGCGCCGAGGGCCAGCCGGTCGATCTGCTGACCAGCGGTTCCATCGGCACCGCCGCCAATGACAACAAGGCGGTAGTGCCGGCCGGTGGCTGGATCGTCCAGATCGGCGCCGCCCCGTCCGAATCCAATGCCCAGGGCATGCTGACCGATGCCGCCGGCAAGGTGGCGACCCTTGGTGATTTCCGCTCTTACGTCGAACGCTTCGAAAAGAACGGCCAGGTGTTCTACCGCGCCCGCTTCGTCGGCTTCGGTGACCGCGATGCGGCGAGCGACATGTGCAACCGCCTCAAGCAGCAGAATCTCTCCTGCCTGGCGATGCAGGGCTGATCGTCAGCCCAACCGTAGCGGGTCTCCGCTGCGGCGACTGAAACGACAATGAGTCGGACACGCCGTGTATGGGCGTCAAATGTCCGGCCGATGGGGAAGCAAATTGGTGCCTGTGTTTGGAGTAGCCCAATGAGCGAACGTACTGCCCTGAGCGAGCTGGCCAATTTCGTCGGCCGCTCCAAGCTTGCCTCCCCCGATCCCAAGGTGCGCCGACGCACCATGGACGGGATTTCCGCCCGCCTGCTGCATCAGCGCCGTACCGTCGGCGAACTGCTCGCCGCCGTGCTGGCTCTGTCCTCCCGGACCCGCCGGGTGGCGCAGCCTCGCATTGCCATCGAGCTCGACGTGTTCGCCCCCGGCGGCAAGCGCGCCCTCGATCTCACCTTCGGCCCGGACTGAACCGCTTCATTCCCGGTTCACGCAGCTTGGGCTAGCCATCCCTCAACCGGAGGCTGCCAATGTCCAAGCTCACTCTCGTCGCCATGTTCTGCTTGCTGGCTAGTCCCGCCATGGCGGCCGATTGCGACGGCCTCAGCGACCTGCGGGGCGACAATCCCCACCCGCAGACCTATCAGGTTTCCGGCCTCGGGCCGCTGACAATGCAACCAATGGCTATCGAGGGCTGCCCACAACGCGGCGACGCCTGCGCGCCGGTTAGCCGCCAATTGCATCCCGGCACCGTCGTCATCGTCACCAGCACGGCCGGCGACATGGCCTGCGCCTCGATCCTGGGCGAGGCTCCGAATTACATGCTGATCAGCGCCTTGCTGCCCATATCGGCACTGGTGACGGCCGACTATTCCGGCGCCGTCTGGACCGGCTCCTGGCGCTATTCCATCGAGCAGCAGATCCTCATTAAGGCGGCTCCCGAAAACCAGATCACCGTCGACGGTACCGCCACCTGGGGCATGTTCGATCCGCTCCGGGTCTCCAGCGGCGGCGTCAACCAGGGCAGCTTCGTCGCCACCGTCCAGCCCAAGAAGGGCCGGGTGGCTTTCACCCAGGACTATGACGAGACCATGCTGCCCTACGATCCCACATCGGCCAATTGCTCCGTCCGCATGTGGCAGCTCGGCCCCTACCTGGCCGTCGCCGACAACAACGCCTGCGGCGGCATGAACGTCACCTTCACCGGCCTCTACAGCCACGGCAGTTGGGCTGATTAGGCCCGCAGCTTCGGCCTGATCTCGGTGACATTATCGATCGTTGGCGTTACCGGCGCCACGGGCTTGGCGATAGCCACGACCGCACGATTACGCCCAGACGCCTTGGCCTCATAGGTCGCGGCGTCGGCCTCGTTGAGCAGGTCTTCCAGCACATAGCCGCAGATATCGGTCGAGGAAATGCCGATGCTGACCGTGCCGCGCACCGAACCGCCCAGCACCTCCACCGTGGTCGCCTGGAACGCCTCGCAGATCCGCTCCGCTGTGGCCTGCGCCTCGCGAATGGTCAGCCCCGGCAACAGGCAGCAGAATTCCTCGCCGCCCATGCGGTAGCGGAAATCGTCGCGCCGCAAGGCGCCATCGAGCACCGCCCCGAATTCCACCAGCACTCGGTCGCCCGCATCATGCCCGAAGCGGTCATTGATCGACTTGAAGTGATCCAGATCCAGGATCAGCAGCGCCAGCGGCGCGCGGTTGTACTTCTGCCGGCGCAGCAGCCGCTCGGCCTCGGTGGCAAAGGCCCGCCTGTTGGGCAGGCCAGTCAGCGCATCGCTTTCCGCTAACGTCCGCTGGGTGGACTCGCGGCGCTCCTTGGTCATGCTGATCATCAGCACCGTAAGGAACATCGCGTGCACGAAGGTGATGAAATTGAACGCCGCCATCGCCAGGGGATGAACGACCAGCCCGCCAAGCGGAAACGGCAATGCGCCCACCGAGACAATACGGAACGCAAAGAACAGTCCCGCGCTGAAGTGAAACGCGATAGCCGCCTTGCGCGATTGCAGGATCTCGAACCGACCGCGCCAAAGCTCCCACCCGCCCAGCAGCAGGAAGGCCGACGCCGGGATAGAGGCAATCACGACCCGCAGGCCCAGCATATTGCTGAAATCGGGGATCAGGAACGAGGTCAGCCACAGCGCCGGAGCCAGGACCAATGCCCACCACATGGGCGTACGGCGCTCGAACGCCCGCGCGCCCGTCCACATGCAGCCGAAGCACAGCAGCAACAACGCGGTCGCCACGCCGGTATTGACGAAAGTCGGGCCACTGGCGCGCGTCCCCAGCAGGATCGCCGCCGACGCTCCAAACACATAGCTCAGCCCCAGCCAGCCGAACCATGGCGCGCTGCGATCCTGGCGCCACATGTAAAACAGCACGAAGCCGAGCACGCAGATCACCGCGCCCGATGCAGCCACCAGAGTGAAATTGTCGATCGCCATCCGGGCTCCGCTTCGTCCAGCGCCGCTACCGGCGTGAAGCCGGTAGGTCGATCGCTCGAACAATCGCGGCCGGACCCGTTTCACTCGAAACGGCCACCCGCATGTTCATCCTAGGGCGCGATGGTTTCCGCAACCTGAATGGCGCGGCCCCAATAGGGATTTCTTTGTATGGCCCTACGCCGCTAAATTTCGCCACCCAACATGGCTTCGAAACCCTGCAACGCCGCATCACCCATCGGCTCCGCCGCCCGCGCCGGCTGGCGCATGGGCAGGTGCAATGCCGCCACGAGGCTGCGATATTCCTGCCGCGCACTCATATGCGACATCGACGGCAAGCCGCCCAGCAACTCGTCATCGAGCGTGTCGAACACCGTCATTCCCGTCGGAAACAGCGAGCGAAAAATCACTCGCTCGGCAATGCCGTCGACCACTCGGCAGCCCAGCCGCGCCGCGATCCGCTCCAGCAACGTCTGCACTTGCCGCGTATTGCGCGACGACAACATCGAAATGCGGTTGCGCACCAGCACCCAGTCGATGCTTTGCCCGTCAACCGCCATCCGCTCCGAGCGCGCCCGCTGCACCAGCCGCGCATAATGGCTCATCTCGGTCGGCTCACCGCTGACCGGATCGATATGAGCCATCACGTTGATGTCGATCAGGCTATCATTGACTGGCGTCACCAACGTGTCGGCCAGGCAATGCGCCAGCCGCGTCATATGCGTATCGAAACCCGGCGTGTCGATGACGAGGAAATCCACCTCGTGCTCGACGTCCCCGATCGCCTGCCGGAACAGGTCAAACTCGGCGCCCTGATTCTCCTTGATGGAATCCCCGCGCGCCAGCGGCAGGTGGTAATGGATCGGATGCAGCAGCGTCAGGCCCTTGTTCAGGGCCCAATCGCGGCGGTTGCGCACATAGTGCGTCAGCGTCTGCTGCCGGCTATCCACATCCATGGTGGCGACCGTATGGCCCTGATGCAGCAGGTAGACGGCCAGATGAAAAGCGGTCGTGGACTTGCCCGACCCACCCTTCTCATTGCCCACGACAATGACATGCGCCCCGTTCCGCGTCATCCGACACCCCAAATCACTCGGAGCGGAGTGTTGCCGCTTCCCCCGTCGCACACAAGGGCGGCAAACCGCTCAAGGACCTATGCGGACAGCCGCAATGGCTCAACCGGCAGGTCCGCCTTGGGCTTGATGATCGGCAGGTGCATCGCCGCCACCAGGTCGCGATACTCGTTGCGCGCCGTGATGTGCGACACCGACGACGGCCCGCCCATCAGATCGCCATCCAGCGGATCGAACACCGTCATCCCCGTGGCAAACAGCGACCGAAAAATCATCCGCTCGGCAATGCCATCCGCAACCCGGCAGCCGAACCGCTCCGCGATCCTCTCCAGTGTCGCATGCACCTGCTTGGCATTGCGCGACGCCAGCATCGAGATGCGGTTGCGCACAAGCACCCAGTCGATGGTCTTGCCGTCCATGTTCAGCCGCTCCGCGCGGGCGCGCTGCACCAGCCGCGAATAGTGGCTCGCCTCGACCGGCCCGTCCCCGCTCGGGTCGATCCGGGCCAGCACATTGAGGTCGATCAGGCTGTCATTGACCGGGGTCAGCAGCGTATCGGCCATGCAATGCGCCAGCCGCGTTAGATTGGTGTCAAAGCCCGGCGTATCGATGACGAGGAAATCGACGCTGTCTTCGACCTCGCTCACCGAGCGGCGGAACACGTCGAATTCGGCCTTCTGGTTTTCCTTGACCGAGTCGCCCCAGGCCGATGGCAGGTGGAAATGCCGCGGCGTCGGCAACGCCAGCCCCTTTTCCTTGGCCCAGCTGCGCCGGTTGCGCACATAATGGGTAAAGGTCTGCTGCCGGCTGTCCGCATCGATCGTGGCGACGCGATGCCCCTGATAGCTCAGGTAAATGGCCAGGTGGAACGCCGTGGTCGACTTGCCCGACCCGCCTTTTTCGTTTCCCACCACAATGACATGCGCGCCTTGACGCCCCATCGCTGTCCCCAAATCACGGATAATTCCTACCCTCCAAACAGGACCGTTATGGTTAACAGCCACTTAACGAGAGCGACGTGAAGGATACTGGTAAAGAAAATTAAGGACTTGACCCGGCCACCTGCGCCTAGGCTTCCGCATACCTTTCGGGCGTCTGCCGCAACCGCGCCACGTCCCGCAGGGGCGGTGCGCCGAACAGCCGCGCATATTCCCGGCTGAACTGCGAGGGACTGTCATAACCCACCCGATGCCCCGCCGTGGCCGCATCCGCCACCTGGCTCAGGATCAGTCGCCGCGCCTCCTGCAGCCGCAATTGTTTCTGGTATTGCAGCGGGCTCATCGCCGTCACTGCCTTGAAATGCTGATGCAGCGCCGATGCACTCATCCGCGCCTCCGCTGCCACTGCCTCGATGGCGAACGGCTCGGCGAAATTGCGCTTGATCCAGCCAATGGCGCGGTTGACCTGCTGCAGCCGGCTACCGCCCCAGGCAATCTGCCGCAACTGCGCCGATTGCGCCCCGCGCAGCAGCCGATACAGCAATTCGCGCTCGACCAGTGGCGCCAACAGCTTGATATCGTCCGGCGTCTCCAACAGCCGCACTAGCCGCGTCGCCGTCTCCGCCAGCGCCGGCGTCAGCGATGCCAGCTCCATACCCGCATTGGCGCCATCGGCTTCACCCGGCAACAGTTCCGAGCCCATCTCCAGCAGCATCGACCCCAGCACCGCCGGGTCGAGATCGAGCTTAAAGCACAGATACGGCTCCTCGACGCTCGCCTTCACCACCTGCCCGATAACCGGTACGTCCACCGACACCACCAAATATTTCGAGGCGTCATAGGACAGTACCTTGTCGCCCACCAGCACCTGCTTGCCGCCCTGCGCAATAATGCAGAGCGCCGGCGTGTGCACGCTGTGCAGCGGCTCGGTCGGTGCGCTCATCCGCACCAGCGACAGCCGCGGCACCCCCGTGGCGTGAACGCCATCCACTGGCGCCATCTTGGCAATCGCCTCGGCGAGAGCGCGGTTCTGGTCAATCATCACAAGGCCTATTTATCGGTTATTTCCTGCCAACGTATATGCGCGCTGCCGCGTGGAGATTCCACAAAAATCCGCACTCCTGGAGGATCGTGCAATCTTCTCGGACCTCTGGTCTACCACCTGGGCCGTTGCGGAGCGCATATTGAGGACGTTCCGCAGACACAGCAAAGGATGCGCAAAATGTCCAAGGCCCTCTCCGCCATCACCCGCTGGTTCCCCGTCGTCATCAAATTCCTGACCAGCACCGACGACTACCAGGTGCCCTCGTCCCGCGTCCGCCGCCAGCGCCCGCGCCGTGGCCTCGATGGCTAGCCGCACTCGGCTCCGGCGTCTGGCCTTCGCGCTGGCACTGGTTCTGTCACTCATCTTCTGCGCCGCCCAGATTTTGGCGGCGTAGGCTGATCTCACCAATGCGCTGATGCTCTCGGGTGCTCGCTGTGCCCCCACCCACCGCCCTTCTCGCGGGCTTGACCCGCGGGCCACTCTCAGCCCGGCACAAGCGGCGAGAGGCCCGCGGGTGAAGCTCGCGGGAAGCACAGTGATGGATTGGCGAGGAGGAAAGCACCGGAGAGGTGGGGTCCCCCTCTAAATCAACCCCAACCGCGCCAGATCCCGCGCGATCTCTTCCGCCCCTTCATTGCCATTCGCCGCCAGGTCCGGCGGCGCATCGGCGGGCGGCAGGTAGCGCCAGCCCTGGAACGGCCGCTTCGGATACGGCACCGTCCGCACCATGTCGGGGCTCATGATGATGTCGCAATAGTTCTTGCCCTCGGCATCGGTGAACTGCGCCAGCCGCAAAATCGGCTGCCGCACCCCGATCACCCCGGCGATCACCCAATAGATCGAGGCCTTGCCCTCCATCTCGGCGGCGCGCTTGGGCATCATGCGCGTGCGATGCACATGCACATCCTCGCCGTAGTCGGCGTCCCACCAATGCGCCCTCTCGTTGTGATAGCTCTCCAGCTCCTCGACGCTGGACACGCCAACGCACAGTTTCACCATATGGATCATGCCAGCACGCCCCGTGCCACTCGGCCCTGGATCACGTCGATCTCGTCGTCATCGACGATCCACGGCTCATGCAGCGCCAGCCCCAGCCATTGCTGGAATGCCGGCAGGCTGTAAATCGCCTCCACGTAGGACGTGGCCACATCCGACACCGCCAGCCCATAGGTGCGGATTCGCGTCGCCACCGGCGCAAACATTGCGTCCGCCGCCGTGAACTCGCCGAACAGGAACGGGCCGCCCGACTTGGCCAGCAAGTCGCCCCACAGCGTTTCCAGCCGGTGCATGTCCCGTGCCACCGACTCGGGCGAAACCTTGCCCACATGCGAGGCCCGCAGGTTCATCGGCGCATGGCTGCGCAGGCCCATGAAGCTGGAATGCATTTCGGCGCTCACTGCCCGCGCCATGGCACGCTGCTGGATATCGGCGGGCCAGATCGCCTTGTCGGGAAACCGGTCGGCCAGGTATTCGATGATGGCGATGGTTTCGGGCACCACCAGCTCGCCATCAATCAGCACCGGCACCTTGCCGGTTGGCGATCGCGCAGCCAGCGTCTCGCGCCACCCCTCGCCCGACAGCATCAGCACTTCGTCCTCGAACGGAATACCGAAATGCGCCAGCACCAGCCACGGCCGTAGCGACCAGGTGGAATAGTTACGGTTGCCGATCAGCAGCTTCATGAAAACCTCGGTTATTATGCAGGAAGGGCGCCCTGTGGCGGGGCGCCCTTCCAAATTTTTTCGCTGTAGGTGGGGTATTTAAACCCCGGCGACGACGGAAAAAACCAGTCCCATTGAAAGCAGGCAAACCAGTGTCCAGGTTGCAGCCCGCCAGATATTGGCCTTTGGTTGACTTCGCATATGCCGCTCCTTGTCAGCCTCATCCCCCGCGAACTGCTAGTGGTGTAACCCGCGCGCAGCACCCGGTCATAAAGCGTTAACTGCGACATAAACTCTTGGCAAGCGGCAGAGTTGCCACACTCCACAGTGTTGCTGTGAATTTCGTTAACCGTCCGAAACCACGAACTGTAAAGGTTTAGTGACGGTTGGACGCCGCGCGGACGAACAAATCACGGCCAAAAAATGCCTTGGTTTTGCCACTTATCCACAGCCTTGCAGAATCACCAGGGGCTCAAAACAGGCCGAACCACAGCCCGGCAATCCCCAAAAACGCGAAAAACCCGACCATATCGGTGATCGTGGTCACAAATACCGAGGACGACACCGCCGGATCGGCCTTGGCCTTGTCCAGCGCCACCGGGATCAAAATTCCCGCGGTGCCGGCCACGATCATGTTGATCACCATAGCCAGCGCGATGACGATGCCCAATTGCACGTTGCCGAAGCGGATTGCCGTAACTAGTCCGATCAGGATGGCGAAGATCACCCCGTTGACCACCCCGACAATCATTTCGCGCGTGATCAACCGGCGTAGCCTGCGCCCATCCAGTTCGCGCATCGCCAATGCCCGCACGGTCACGGTCATGGTTTGCGTGCCGGCATTGCCACCCATCGAGGCGACGATCGGCATCAGCACGGCCAGAGCCACCATCTGCTCCAGCGTGGCATTGAACAATCCGATCAGCAGCGAGGTCAGCACGGCTGTGATCAGGTTCACCACAAGCCAGGGCGAGCGGCTGCGCACCGTGTCGAGTGTGTTGTCGGACGTATCTTCGTCGCCGACGCCGCCGAGCAGCTTCATGTCCTCGTCGGCTTCTTCATGGATGACGTCGACCATGTCGTCGATGGTCAGCACGCCGACCAGCCGCCGGCTCTCGTCCACCACGCCCACTTCGACCAGATCGTAGCGCTCGAAATCGCGCGCGGCTTCTTCCTGGTCTTCGCTGGCATCCACCAGGATCACCTGGGTGTTCATGATGTCCTCGATCCGCGTCTCGCGATTGGAGCGCAGGAACTTGTCCAGCGGAATGGTGCCCTGCACCTGGTAGCCCGCATCCACCACGTAGATCTGGTAGAATTCGTCCGGCAGTTCCTGCTCGCTGCGCAGGTAGTCGATGGTCTGCCCAACCGTCCAGAATGGCGGAATTGCGATGAAATCTGTCTGCATCCGCCGCCCGGCGGATTCCTCGGGAAAGTCCAGGCTGCGCTTGAGGCTGAGCCGCTCGAACGTTGGCAGCTTGGACAGGACTTCTTCGCGGTCCTCGGTCTCGAGATCCTCGAGAATGAACACCGCGTCGTCATTGTCGAGGCCCGACACGCCGCGCGCGATGTCGGCATTGGGCAATGCCTCCATCAGCTCGACGCGCACGCTTTCGTCGATTTCGGTCAGCGCCGAATAGTCGAAGCGGTCGCCCAGCGTCAGCACTAGCGCCAGCCGCTCGTCGTGATCCAGCGATTCCAGCACGTCGCCGGTATCGGCCGCGTGCAGCGGCTCCATCAGCTCGACGACGGCCTCGACCTCGCCCTCGGCCAGCTTCTCGCGTAAATTCCATAGCCAGGTCGCACTGATGCGGTCTTCACTGTCGCGAAGCATATTGGCATCGGTCCCGGTCTCGGTTCCGGGTGCAGTGTCTTGCTCTGTGCTCATTGGGAGCCCTTTGCGTGTCGCAGGTTTCAGGGGCATTCCAAGCCATAGCCAATGCAATCGTGATGCGCCAGACTATGGCGGCGCGTTTCCGCCCGGCAGCGATCATTTTTTACGTGTCGCATCTGAAGGCCTGGCTGGCGCATTGTATTTGCAGCAGAAGGAGTTGATCGCATGACCGATCTCGACGCCGCCTTCGCCCGCATCCTCGCCTTGGCCCAAGCCCGCGGCCTGCCTGGCCTCGCCCGCTCCACCAGCTATGGCACCCCCGCGCTCAAGGTCGGCAGCAAGTCGTTCTGCCGCCTCAAGGACGCGCAGACGCTGGTGCTGCTCTGCCCCGCAGAACAGAAGACCCTTCTGATGGAAATTTCCCCGGACATCTATTTCGAAACCGACCACTATATCGGCTGGCCCGCCGTGCTGATCCGTCTCGATGTCATCGCCGACGAGGAACTATCGTTGCGTCTGGAAGACGCATGGCGCTCCAAGGCGTCCAAAACGCTGGCCCAGCAACGCCCCCTCGTCACGTCCGTGCCGGACTGAACATCGAGGTAAACCGCACGCACTTGGCTGCAACCGCCAAGAATCGGCAAAACGCCCTGCGGTTTCCTCTCATCAATCGTCCGGCGATTATTGCCCTCAGCGCGCGACGACTCCGAACATTCCTGCCCGGATATGCAACGATTCAGCGCTTGAGGCCATTATGGTCGCATCTTTGCCTTATTAGGCCACGACGTTCACGTGCGCTTGAACACAAATTCAAAAGCAAATCATAAGGTGACTAATGTCCAAATTCCTGCTCGTTCCGGCTGCCTTCGCGCTTGCCCTGACCCTGGCCGCTTGTGGCGGCGACGCTCCGGCCAATTCGACGCCGCCGGCAGCCGAGACCACGGCGCCTGCCGCCACGCCGGCGCCCGCGACCCCAGAGCCGGCTACGCCAGCCCCGGCGACCACGCCGGCACCGGCTACCACCACTCCGGCTCCTGCCGATACGATGGCGCCTGCGGCTCCAGCCGCCCCGTGATCCAAACAAAAGGCCGCCCCTAGGGGCGGCCTTTTTCTTTGCCTAGTCGGCCATCGCGTGGGCCGGATCGACCTTCACCGGACCCTTGGCCGGTCGTAACAGGAACACGATCGGCATCGACACCAGCGTCACGATCATCATTAGCTTGAAATCGTCGAGGAAGCCCAGCATCGCGGCCTGCTGGCTGATCATGCCATTGAGCGTGCCGACGACATTGCCGAAGCCACCGTGGGCCGCCGCAAAGTCGCGTAGCGGCGCCGAGTCCAGCGTCAGCCGCGCCGTCAGCTCGCTGTAGTTCACCATCTGCATCTGCGCCAACACGGTCGTGACGATCGAGATGCCGACGCCCTGCCCCACATTGCGCACCAGGCTGAACATCGCCGTGGCATCGACGCGGTACTTGGCTCCGATCGTGGCGAATGCCAGCGAGTTCAGTGGCACGAACACGAAGCCCATCCCCACGCCCTGGATCAGGCCCGATATGAGGATCGGCCCGCTGCCCATGACGATGTCGAACTGGGTCATCATGTAGAGCGAATACCCCATCAGCAACGTACCACCGATGATCAGGATGCGCGGATCGACCTTGGCCACCAGCCGGCCCACCACGATCATCGACACCATGGTGCCAATGCCGCGCGGCCCCATCAGGATGCCGGTTTCGATGACCGGGAAACCCATCAGGTTCTGGAGCATGGGCGGCAATAGCGCGAGGCCCGAAAACAGCGTGATACCCGTGGCAAAGATCAGGACCAGGCCCATGACCAGGTTGCGGTCCTTGAACATCGCCAGGTCGATAAAGGGATTTTCGGCCGTCATGCAGTGGGTAACGAACACCCACAGCCCCGAGATGGCCAACAGCAGATAGGTCCAGATCTCGATCGAGTTGAACCAGTCCGCGCCCTGCCCACGGTCGAGCAGCATCTGCGTCGATGCCACCGCCAGCGCCAGCATGCCGAACCCGAAGAAATCGAAGCGCCGGATCTTGATCACGGTATTGGGCATCAGCGTGAACAGCATGAAGAAGGCCAGCGCGCCGACCGGCAGGTTGACGAGAAACACCGCGCGCCAATTGAACGTCTCGGTCAGCCAGCCACCCAGCGTCGGCCCGATGATCGGCCCGAACATGATGCCTGCACCAAACAGCGCCATCGCCTGCCCCAGCTTTTCGCGCGGATTGATATCCATCATCGTCGCCTGGGCCAGTGGCACCAGGAACGCGCCACAGACGCCCTGGACCACCCTGAACATCACCATCTGCACCAGATTGCTGGCGACGCCGCACAGCAGCGAGGCGCCAGTGAAGCCCACAATGGCGATCAGCAGCAGGTTGCGCCTGCCAAGGCGGTCGGCAACCCAGCCCGTCAGCGGCGTGGCGATGGCCGCGGCCACGATATAGGACGTCAGCACCCAGTTGATCTCGTCCTGCGACGCACCCAGGCTCGCGCGCATATGCGGCAGCGCCACATTGGCGATCGTGGTGTCGAGGACCTGCATGATGACCGCAACCATGATTGCGGCAGTCAGCAAGCCCTTGTTCTTCACCACCACCGTCGGCAGCGAGTCGGGCGTTTGTTGAGCCATTTTATGCGGCTTTCCGCTCTGTTGTCAGAGCACGTGCAAAATCAAAGCCGGCCCAGATTGGGCCGGCGCGGTCATCCGAAATTAAAGCGTTCTGAGGCTAGAGCAGCTTGTCCAACACGGTCTTACCCGTATCGACCGCGACGACGGCACTCATGCCGGCGCGCAGAAGTTCGGCGTCGTTCTGATCATCCAGCTTGACGCGCACCGTGATGCGCTGGGTCACCTTCACCCAGTTGCCTGTGGCATTCTGCGCCGGGATCAGCGCGAACTGCGACCCCGTCGCCGCGCCTATGCTGTCCACCGAGCCATGCAGGCTCAGCCCCGGATAGGCATCCACAGTCACTTCAACCGGCAGACCCTGCTTCAGGCCATCCAACTGGGTTTCCTTGAAATTGGCCTCGACCCAAGTGTCGGTCGATTTGATCAGGCTGGCGATCGTCGTGCCCGTGGACACGAACTGCCCCACATTGAGGCTGGCCATCTGGCTGATCACGCCTGCCGCCGGAGCCACGACCGTGGTCTTGGCCAGGTCGCGCGCCGCGCTCTCGCGGGCGGCGATGGCGGTGCGCACTGCCGGATGCATGTCCGTCTCGATATTCGGGTTGCCGGCCAGGGCCGCGACCGTGCTTGCCAAGTCCTGCTGCGCCAGCGCGACGTCGGATTTGGCGTCCTGCAGCGACAGCTTCACCGCATCCAGGCTCGCCGTTGCCGACACGCCCTGCGTCACCGAAGCTTGCTGCCGATCGAATTCGCTCTGCCGCAGGTCCAGCGTCTGCTGCGCCGCCGTCAGCTTGGCCTGGGCCGTGCCATAGCCAACGCGAAGCTGTTCGACATTGACGCGCGCCGATGCCAGCGCGGCTTCGGCCTGGTCCATGGCGATGCGATAGGGTTCGGGATCGATCTTGAACAGCACATCGTCGGCCGCGACCACCTGATTCTCCGCTACGTCCACTTCGGTCACGCGCCCGGCCACATCAGCCGACAGCGACACCTTGACCTGCTGCACATAGGCATTGTCGGTGTCCACGAAGCGCCCGCCATTCAGGTAAAAATACGCTCCGCCGCCCGCCAGCACCAACGGCAGTCCAAACATCAGCAGATTGCGGCGCAGCCGGCCCTTCTTCTTGGGCGCCGCCGCTACCTCAGCCGCTTCCGCCGCCGGCGGCACTGCCGTCACGGGCTTCGGGGCAGCCAGGGGCGTGGCATCGGCTTCGGCATTCTTCTTCATGGGAGCGTTCATTTATCTGCGTCCTTTTGCCGATCGCTTTGACCAGCCAAATTGTCGGAAATCTTATTGAGGGAGCGGACCAGAACCTCCTTGTCCGCCTCCGAAATGCCTTCAAGCATCGTTTCGTGCAGGTCGTGCGCAACCGCCTTCATCGCCTCGACCATGGCCGTGACCGGCGGCGTCGCCCGCACAATCTTGGCGCGGCTGTCTGCCGGGTCCGGCAGCCGCTCGATCAGCCCGCGCGTCTCCAGCAGCCGCAATATCTTGCTGGTGGTCATCGGATCGGTCTCGATCAGCGTGGCCAAAGCCGCCTGCGAGAGCCCGTTCGATTGCACCAGTTGCCCCAGCGCCCGCCACTGCGGCAGCGTCATGTCCTGCAACCGCGCATGCTGCTCGAACACGCGCCGCATCTGCTTGGTCACCGAAAAAATCAGCTTGCTGATCGGCGCCACGTCGGAGATGCCGATCGAGGGTTTGCAGTCCAGTGTTTGGTCGGTTTGTTGATCCATAAGCGCACATATAATAAGTACACTTAGTAAGTCAATTGCGCCCGTGCCGCCTCTGTCATGCGAGCGTCGCATAGCTGGGCCCAGGGTTAAGCAAAACAAAAGGCCACCCCGGAGAGTGGCCTCGTGCATCATCGGTAAAATCGGGAGCAGCCGGGCGAACCCGCGCCCCTCCTTAGAGCCCGGTTTACGGCGCGATCTGCGCGTACATCGCTTCGAATCGCTCAGCGGCCTTGGGCGGCACCTTAACGGCCTTGACGGCATCGAGATTGGCCGGCGCGTCGCCCACAACCACCATGGCCACCATGCCCATGCCGAAATGCGGCAGGCACTTGACGCCATAGGCGCCAGGAACCGTGAACGTCACCGTGACGTCCTTGCCGGAAGCGCCCTTGAACGGCTCGGCGCCCTCCGGAAGCATGCCCGGGATCGTCTCGGCATTGTGCCCCTTGTCCGTAGCAACAAAAGTCACGGTGTCGCCGGGAGCGATCGTGGTCAGCGCGGGTTCAAAAACCATCCGGGCATCGTCGCTGCCCTTGTTGAGCATCTGCACCTGAAAGTCCGCCGCCATCGCCGACGACGAGAACAACAGGACCGCGCCAAAAATTATCCGTCCAATATGCATGGTATCTCTCCTAAAGCAGATTTGGATGATCATGTTTTCCATGGGTGGTCAACGCACCCGCGCGTGACCTGGCCATCAAAAAACCAATGAAAGTCATTGGCGTTCCGGAAACAAAAAAGCCACCCCGGAGGGTGGCCTATTTTCGTGTCGCTTTCGAAGGCGACTGGTGCGGTCGAGAAGACTCGAACTTCCACATCTTGCGATACAGCGACCTCAACGCTGCGCGTCTACCAATTCCGCCACGACCGCACGCCATGGTAGAGCTTCCCCCTGCGGCGAAGCGTGATGGGCATGTAGCAAAGCTCATCCGTAACCTCAAGCGGTTAAATCACCGATTTGGTGACAACTCGAGTTTCCTACAGAAGAACCCCTCATCCGCCCTTCGGCACCTTCTCCCAGAGGGGGCGAAGGGATGGAGCCGAAAACTCGCAGTCGTCACCCCCCGCCCCTTGTGGGAGAGGGACAGACATTTCTGCGTTCAGCAGAAGTGTCAGGGTGAGGGGTCGCCGAACGCAGAGAATGCGCTCTATCCCCGGCGATACACCTTCTCCGATATCAGCACCCGCAGCCGGCCCTCGTCCACGCGCACTTCCCCATGGGCGACCAGCGTATTGTTGGCATAAATCCGCAGCGGGTCGTTTTCGGTGGTGTCCAGCTCGATCACCGCGCCGCGTCCCATGCGCAACAGATGATGCACCGGCATCGTCGTCGCACCGAGTTCGACGGTGATGTCCACTTCAATACTGTCCAGAGTGCTCATAGATATGTCTCGAACCTTTATCCGGCGCGCCACCTGGCGTTGTCGAAATTCAGGGCAGCTTCAGCTAAGCTGCACCGTGACTCTCGGGCGGAATCTCTCCGGGTAATCTTCTGGCAACTATGGTTATCAAAGTGTTAATGGCACTACCCGACATCGAGCCCCCTACCAATAAAATGCTGCGGCCCGATGCCAAGCCGGTCGAGTGGATCATTTCCGCCACGCCCGTGCCCTATCCCGAGGCGCTCGACGCCATGCGCGCCCGCGCCGCCGCCATTGCGGCCGGCGAGGCCAACGAGGCCGTCTGGCTGCTCGAACACCCGCCGCTTTACACCGCCGGCACCTCGGCCCATGCCGACGACCTGCTGACCGACCGGTTCCCGGTCTATGACGCGGGCCGTGGCGGCCAATATACCTATCATGGCCCCGGCCAGCGCGTGGCCTACATCATGCTCGACCTGCGCGAGCGCGGCCGCGACATCCGCGCCCTGGTGCAGTCCCTGGAACAATGGGTCATCGACACCATGGCCGCCTTCAACATCCGCGCCGAACGCCGCCCCGGCCGCGTCGGCGTCTGGGTTGCCCGCCCCGACAAGGGGATCGGCCGCGAAGACAAGATCGCCGCTATCGGCGTGCGCGTCTCCAAGTGGGTTACCTTCCACGGCATTTCGCTCAACGTCTCGCCCGACCTGAGCCATTACGATGGCATCGTCCCCTGCGGCATCGCCGACCAGGGCGTCACCAGCTTCGAGGACCTCGGTCACCTCGTCTCCCTGCCCGAAGTCGATTCGGTCCTCCGCCAGGCCTTCGAAACCCAGTTCGGGGCGACCATCGCCGTTTCCGGAGACCTGCCAACCGAGTGAGATTTGCCAGCCCTGCCCCAAATAGTGCAGACATGCTGAAACCGGCCTGAATCGTGGAGACCGAAATGACCCTGGACGACCTGAAGCGCCTGTTTACGAGACAAACGCTGTTCAAGCTCGACTCCATCCTGTCACCCCGCCTGGTGCCGATCCTCTACGCACTCGGCCTCTGCGCCATCCTGCTCTGGGCCATCGGCCATCTGTTCTTCACCTTCGGCTCCGGCTTTGGCAATGGCCTATGGGGCCTGCTTGAAATCGCCGTCTTCAGCCTCCTGTCCTGGATACTCCTCCGCATCGCGTGCGAGGCTCTGCTGGTCTATTTCAAGGCCCACGAATCGAGCAGCGACAGCGTCAACCGCTCGCGCTATTCGGCCTCGCTGCTCGATGAAGTGCGCGATGCCATTCGCGATCTGGCCGAGGAAGGCGAAGACCGCGACTATGCTGAAGCCGACGAATACATCACTCCGGCCACCGAGCCCGGCCCGTTCTACCCGATCCCGCCAACGCCCCCAACCCCGCCCAGCACGCCACCGGCGGCCGAGCCCGGCGAAGCCTTCAAGCCCAAACGCACCGCCAAGCGCACGCCTCCCGCGCCACGGACCTGAAACGAAAAAAGCCGCCACGATCCCATCGCGGCGGCCTTTCCAATTTCGGGTTTGTGGCCCTACTTCTTGTTGACGCTCCACGCGCCCGGCCCGGCAAATACCAGGTACAGGAACACGAAGCAGAACAGGATCGCCGCTTCGCCGCCATTGGCGAGCGGGAAGAAGCCACCCATCGAGTAATGCACCATCCAGTAGGCGACGGCCATTTCACCGGCCAGGATGAACGCCACAGGACGGGTGAAGAAGCCGACCAGCACCAGCAGCCCGCCGACGATCTCAAGCACTGCCGCGACGCCAAACAGGGAGAACAGGTTGAACGCCATGCCGGGACCGCCCGTCGCTGGGAAGTTCAGCATCTTGGCAGTGCCGTGTTCGATGAACAGTAGCGCGGCGACAATTCGCAACACGGCCAAGGCGTGCGGCGCATAAGGGGAGAGGCGGTCGAACATGACGTTTCCTTCGATTATGGCTGCGCCTGGCTGGCCCAGCGATGAACACCGATCAATAACTTGAGTATGCGGGTCTGGAAAAGTTAAACATCGGTAACGCACCGTTCACCAAATCCATACTTCAAGCCTGCGTGTTCACCGCTACGCACACCCCAGCCCCGCGACAGTCACATTGCGTAACTGTCAACTTTTCTGTATGACGCCGCCAACCAAACACATCGGAATATCCGCTCACATGAGCCAAGCGCCAAAAATTGGCCTCGTCAGCCTCGGCTGCCCCAAAGCCCTCGTCGATAGCGAGCGCATCATGTCTACCCTGCGCTCGCAGGGCTATTCGTTCAGCCGCGACTATGCCGGCGCCGATATCGTGCTCGTCAACACCTGCGGTTTCCTCGACTCCGCCAAGCAGGAATCGCTCGAAGCCATCGGCGAAGCGCTGGCCGAAAACGGCCGCGTCATCGTCACCGGCTGCCTGGGCGTCGAAGAAGAGCTGATCCGCAAGACCCACCCGTCGGTACTGGCGATCTCCGGCCCGCATCAGTACGAAAACGTCGTCAGCGCCGTGCATGAACACCTGCCGCCGGTGCCGAACCGCTTCGTCGACCTGGTTCCCGAACAGGGCCTCAAGCTGACCCCGCGCCATTACGCCTACCTGAAGATTTCCGAAGGCTGCAACAATCGCTGCTCCTTCTGCATCATCCCCCAGATTCGCGGCGATCTCGCTTCCCGTCCCGCTGCCGGCATTCTGGGCGAGGCCGAAGGCCTGATCCGCGGCGGCGTCAAGGAGCTGCTGGTCATCTCCCAGGATACCAGCGCCTATGGCGTCGACATCAAATATGCCGAGAGCAATTATCGCGGCCGTCCCGTCAAGGCGAAGTTCTATGATCTCGCCAAGGAACTCGGCCAGCTCGGCGCCTGGGTGCGCCTGCACTATGTCTATCCCTACCCGCATGTCGATCAGGTCATGGAACTGATGGCCGAAGGCCTCGTCCTTCCCTACCTGGACATCCCCTTCCAGCACGCTTCGCCAAAGATCCTTAAGGCCATGCGCCGCCCGGCCCATCAGGACAAGACGCTGAATCGCATTCTCAACTGGCGCCAGCAAGTGCCTGATCTGACTGTGCGTTCCAACTTTATCGTCGGCTTCCCCGGCGAGACCGAAGAAGATTTCGAGATGATGCTCGACTTCATCGAAGAGGCCGAAATCGACCGCGCCGGCTGCTTCAAATACGAACCCGTCACTGGCGCCCCCGCCAACGAACTCGCTGACATTGTCCCCGACGACGTCGCCCAGGACCGTTTCGAACGCCTGATGGAAGTTGCCCAGAACGTCTCGACCGGCCAGCTCGCCAAAAAGGTCGGCCGCACCATCCAGGTGCTGGTGGACGATGTGCAGCCCGAAGCCAACAAGGCTATAGCCCGCTCCAAGTGGGATGCTCCTGAAATCGACGGCCAGGTCATCGTCTCCAACGCCACCGGTATCAAGCCCGGCGACATGATCGATGTCCTCGTCACCGACAGCGACGAATACGACCTCTTCGCCACCCCGGTGAAGGCGCTGAACTGAGCTAAGCTACCGCCCACAATGCTTCCACAAACTCGAGTGTCACCCCGGCGAAGGCCGGGGCCCATCCTGAGCTTTTGCAACGGACCGGCTTACGCTGCCCCCATCGCGCGCTTTTGCTTCCACCCCGTCAGGCGATCCCGCCCGGCCAGCTTGGCGTCATACAGCGCCTGGTCGGCCCGCCCCACCAGTTCGGCCGCCCCGCGGGAATGCTCATCCGGCCGATAGCACGCAATGCCGATGCTTGCGGTGACAATCCCCTTCTCGCTGCCGACATGGGACATTCCCAGCGCCCGCAAGCCCTTGAGAAACTCATCGGCGATAGCGAAGGCGCCGTCCTCGTCCGTATCGGGCAGAATGGCCACGAATTCCTCGCCGCCATAGCGCGCCGCCACGTCACCCGGTCGCTTCAACGCCCGCTTGAATTCGGCACTCACGGCGCGGAGGCACGTGTCGCCTTCCTGATGCCCGTAATAATCGTTGAACGCCTTGAAGCGGTCGATATCCATCAGCAACAGGCTGATCCAGCTCTTGTCGCGCTGGCTGCGCGCCAGTTCGCTCTCCAGCCCCTGGTCGAACGCCCGACGGTTCAGCAATCCCGTCAACCCATCGGTGATTGCCTGCTGCTGCAGCAGATTGGTCAGCGCCAGCAGGTTGGTCTCCGCGGTCTTGATCTTGCTGATATCGGACACCACCACCATGCTGGCCCCCCCGGGAGACGAGCTGGTGCGCACCTGCACCCACCGCCCGTCGATCAAGGGCACGTCATGTTCGGTGGGCGTATAGAGCGCCGCCTCCGCCTGGTCGATCCAGGCCTCCAGATCATCGAGTTCCAGCACCGTCTGCTCGCCCCTCTCGGCCGAGGCGCGCAACATGTCGCGTACATGATTGCCGGGTACGCGCACGTCCTGCGTCAGCGGAAAGCTGTTGCGGTACTGCTCGTTGCAGAACACCATGTATCCGCTCTTGTCGAACATCGCCACGCCGTCGGCCATCTGCGCCATGGCGTAGGAAAGTTGCTGCTGGCTTTGCTCCAGCGCCAGCGCCAGGTTGCGCCGCTCGGTCACGTCGCGATTGAGCGTGATGATGCCAGCCGGCGCGCCGCTTTCATCGAACAACGGCACCTTGAGCGTCGACAGCCATTTCGGATTGCCATCCAGGTTGGGCACCTTCTGGTCGATCTTGGTCATCACGCCGCTGGCCATCACCTCCAGCTCATCCTGGCGGAAGCGGCTGGCCACTGGCGGCGCGTAGAAATCCGCATCGGTCTTACCGATAAGGTCGGCCGCGCTTTCGGCATGCATCAGCGCCGCCGTCGCCGGGTTGGCGGCGATGAAGCGCCCTTCGCGATCCTTGACGTTGAGACTGTCGGGCAGCGATTCGATGATAGTGCGATAAGTCTGGTTTTCGCGCACCGCGGTGCGTCGGCGCTCGTCATAGAGCAGCGCCAACCCCGCCAGCAGGCTCGATATGAAGTGCAGCACTGCGCTGGGCACGGCGATGTGGGCGAGCGCGGCCTCGCGGTGTTCGCTCGGTAAGGTGAACATGCCAGCGATGCCCACAGCCGCAAGCAGCAAAGCGAGCGTCAGTATATCGCGCCGGCGCATCGCCCGCTTGCTGATCACGGCGTAGAGTCCGAGGCTCACCGCGAGCGTCGCGGCAATCCCGATGGAAGCGCTCCACACCCCGGCGCCGCCCATATAGATCCGATAGCTGGCAGCAATTAAAGCAGCCGACAATCCCGCTACCGGCCCGCCGAACAACCCTGCCGACGAAATCAAGGTGGTCCGCAGATCGAAAAATACGCCCTCTTCCAGGCTGAAGGCGGACAGCATCGCCATCACAGCGCCAATGCCGAATAGCACCCCCAGCGCGAGCGCGCGCACCCACGGCGACCAGCGGTCGAACATGGTTTGAATATAAGCCCAGCTGGAGACGAAAATCGTCACCACAGCCAGATTTGCCAGGAGTCCGTACCAGACGGGGTGCATTAGTATTTCTACTGACTGTTGAAAATGACTACTATGTCACTGAATGAGTTTCGCATTTTGCCTCTAACGAATGCTTACGCTTTTGCCCTGCATCCGCTGCGTCGCCTCGCAATTGGTCTAATATACACCCTCAAACCCTGCGACAATTTCACCCTCACATCGCCTGTTCAGGGACTTCACCATCACCAATCATTCTCAGCGCTAGCGTCCCCTCGCTCGTCACGCCACGTCAAAACCCCACCTGCAGGCCGAACTGCGCCTTGCCCGATGCCCGCTCGCTCCCCAGTCCCCTGGTATAGCTGGCATTGCCGAACAGGCTGACCTTGGGCGCCAGCTCGGCGGTAAATCCAACGCCCACTTCCAAGGCCGTATCATCATGGCGGGTCTCCAGCCGGTCGGCATCGAGCATCGTTTCCGTGCTCCCGAAGTCCCTCCACAGATTGGCGTACACCGCCGGCTCGATAAACCCGTTCTCCAACGCGATACGGTTGTCCAACCGCACGCCGATGCGCCCCGTCGCCCCGCTGTCGCCACTGAAGCGCACATCGGCAAAGGCGTCCGAAGTCTGGTCCAGCCACAGGCCCTGCCAGATGATCTGCCCCTGCGGCTCCAGCGTCCACCCGCCCGCCAGCGGCAGCGGATACCCCGCCTCCAGCGACGCTGTCAGCCCCAAACCGGACACATTCACGCCCGCGCCACGCGTCGATGTCGCCGACCCGCCGAGCCAGGAGCCCATCAACACCCCGTCGACATACCAGCCGGACGGCCCGACATGGGTCAGATACACCCCGGCCTGCGTCGAACTGAGATTGAGCGTGCCGACATCATAATCGGCCCAACCCAGCGCAAAGCCGCGAATGTCGCCACTCATGCCCGCCGTGCCGGCGAACACGCCGCCGGAGGTCTGGTGTCCATCACTTTCCATGTTGAGCAGGTCGAGTCCCGCTTGCACGCCATAAGTCTGCCCATCGAACGTCGGCGCGACCGTGCCGGTCCAGGATTGTTCAGTGCGCTGGCCGTAGACCCGCAGCCAGCCCGGCTGCGTTCCATCCACCACATTGCCCTGGCTACCCCGGCGCTCGTCCAGCGTCCCCACTGCCTGTAATCCCAGCGCCAGCGCCGCGACCGGCACCACCGCATAAGTGGCCGCTTCCAGCCGATACAGCGGCACCGCCGCAGCCCCTGCCAGCAACTCCGCAGTCGGCAGCCGCGCCTGCGACGTTGGCGGTACGATCGCGAACCGCCCTGCCGGCGCCACTGCCGTCGGTGGCGCCACGCCAGGGTCCAGCACCGGATCGGGATCGATCGGCTGCGGGGCGATCGGCGGCACGACCGGCGGATCGGCCGGCATCACCGGCGCCTCCACATCGGGCACCGGCGGTCCAGGATTGATCACTGGTCCCGGATCGGGCGGCGTCGGCACTGGCTCATTCACCGGCGGCGGCGGTGCCGGCGGTGGCGGCGCTGGTGGCTCGGGCGGCGGCGGCACTGGCGGCAGCGGCACATTGATCAGGCTGGATCGAAGATACCAGTTCTCCTGCGTGTTCGCCTCCACGCCGCCCTTGAACAGCAGGTATTCATAAGCCCCCGCTGCCACCGCCCGGTCCAGGGCGAAAGCGTCGCCATTGGTGGTCCCGCCGTTGATCGCCTGCACCACCATGATGCCGCTCTGACTGGTGCTCGCGCCCGGCCCGCCCGCATTGACGATGCCGAGACCGGTCAGCCCGCTCGCCGTCCCACCCGAAATCAGAAGCCGGTCCGACGCCGAGCCGTCGCTGCCCAGATACGTATCGAGCACCACCGAGCCATTCAGCCCTACATAGTCGCCGTTGATGGTCAGCCGGTCGGTTGGGGTCTTGGCCGCGTGGCTCATATAGATCGTGCCCGCATTGCTCACCCGCGCCAATCCGGCCCCGAACGGGCTAATGGCCGCATTGCCATCAACGATGATGTCGCTGGTCGCATCGATCCCCAGCAAACCGGTCCCCGTATCGCTGCCTCCCAGCACCAGCGCCCTTCCGTCCAGCGTGAACGACGAACCATTCGTCAGCTCGATAGCCTCCCAATTGGTATAGCGCGCGCCATTGGCGCTCTGCGTGCCGTCGAAAATCAGCACGTCCGTTGCCGGCGTCACCACGCGCGCATCAGTGCCAACGCCGCCATCGATCGACGGCGTCACCGAAAGCGTCGCCTCGTTCAGGCCGCGCAGGGTCGCCAAGTCGGCGTCCTGCCCCATCAGCACGCTGCCGAACACCGCGCCGCCGTCCCAAGTCAGCTCGTCATTGCCAAAGCTCATGCGGATTTCGCCGCCCACCGTGCCGCCGCTCAGCCGCATGATGTCATTGCCGCCGCTGACGCTGATATTGCCCGCGATGGTGCCATCGGACATCTCGATAGTGTCGAGCCCGAACCCCGTCACCAGGTTGCCGTGGATACGGCCGCCCCGCAGGTAAAAGAAATTGTCGGCCAGCTTCATGTCGACCCGGCCGATCGTGCCGTCGCTCATCACCGCATAGTCGCCGTCCTCGAACGCCCCCACGATGCTGCCGCCACTCATGTTGAAGGTGTCGTAGCCATCGCCCTGCTGCAGTGTGCCGATCTGCCCACCGCTCATGGTGAAATCGTCGATGCCGTTGCCCTGGCTGACCGCTCCCGTCACCTGCCCCGAGGCCATGGTGACCCGGTCCGCGCCGCCGCCAAACGTGATATTGCCGCTGATCACCCCGGCGCCACCGGCCGGAAACGTCAGGCTGTTATTGCCGCTCAGATCGGTCAATCCCGCCGGCCCTGGACTATCGCAGATATAGGCGTCGTCGCCCGCCGTCGGGGCGAACACACAGGCCGCTTCCACACCGCTCGACCAGAGAAACGCGGTGATGGCTGCCGCCGGAACAATCAGGCACGGGCGTCGACGATCGAACTCTAAGCGCATGGTGTGGCCCCCTGCGGTGAGACATTCGCAATACGTTCGACGCTGGCATCAGAATAACCCAGCCGACAAAAAATACTAGCCGGTAGAGGTTTAGCTCGATCCGGCCGCTATCTGTAGACCTCAACCACCCGGGATCTGCCCGCCGCGCCACCCCCACAAAAGCTTGGGGCGCCACCGGCGCCCCATTCAATTTACCAGCTCTTGAGCCCCAGCAGCTTCTCCCCCAGCGGGTTCAGTTTGGCGGTCTGCGCGTGGTTCTTTTCCCACTCGCGCGGATCGCCAGGGAAGGCGTCGCGCTTCGGCGAATCCAGTTCCCGCCACAGCCGCACCCGCTCGGCGCGGTCGATCACGTCGCCCTCATTTGCCGGATACATCGAGATATACTGCGCCATCCGCACCCGATCCTTGGAGTGGTTCGGCCGCACGCCATGGGCCAGCAGCGTATTGAAGATCATCAGGTCGCCCGGCTCCATCTCGATATTGGTGATGGTCAACCCGGTCGTATCCGGATGCATCGGATCGCGGTCCGCCGGCTGCGTCTTCACCCATTCGTCGAAATTGTAGAACAGCTCCGGAATGCACTGGAATCCGCCCACATCGCCATCCTGCTTGACCAGGCTCAACACCCCCTGCACGCCGATCGGCAGCGGATCGAGCGAAGTATCGCTGTCCCAGTGGATGAACCCGTTCGGATTGCCATGCACCTTCTTGGGCACATTCAGGTTCGCCCGGTCGATCGACACCCACAGCTCTTCCAGATCCCAGACATCCACGAACGCATCGTAAATGCGCTGTTCCATCCGGTTGTCCCACAAGTATTGGTGGTTGTAGATTTCCACCATGCCGGTGCCGTTCAGCTCCTTCATGATGTGATCGCGCCGCTGCGGCGCATACCAAGTGCTCTGGTCTGCCGGATTCTTTTCATCAAAATCCCACAGTAAAGCCTTGAGCCGCTCGACATTTTCCTGCGGCACCGCATTTCGAACAATCACATAGCCCTTCGTCACCCAGTGCTCCCAGTCCGCGGGGCTGAGCACTCTCAAAGGCAGCTTCTTGACGATATCCTTGAGCTGCGTCGTCACGACCTGCGTGGTCGGATGGCTGTCGCGCTTGGCTTCGGCTTGCATGAAACTCTCCCATGTCTCGTCCCCTCAGGACTGTTCGATGGGTAGAGGCTAACCCTGCCGCGCCGCCAAAGCTTGCCCTCGACCAGCAATGATTGATACTATTCTGGCGTCCACGACCCATCCGGTGCCAGATGAAGCCCTATCTCGAACATCTGACCGTCACCGATGACGCCTCCTGGGCCATGCTCAACCGCCGCCTCGACGACGCCATCCCCTTCCAGTGGCATCACCACCCCGAATACGAACTGACCCTCACCCTCAACTCCCGCGGCCAGCGCTTCATCGGCGACCACATCGGGGAATACGATGACGGCGACCTCGTCCTCATCGGCCCCTACCTGCCCCACACCTGGTCCTCCATCGACAAGCCCGACCCCAACCAGCCCCACATTGCCCTCGTCATGTGGTTCCTGCCCGATTGGGCCGAGCATCTCACCGCCAAATTCCCCGAATTGCGCAGCACCGGCGCCATGCTCGCCCGCGCCGCCGCCGGCCTTCGCTTTTCTCCCGCGACCTCCGCCGCCGCTCGCCCGCTGATCGAAACCCTGTTCCAGCGCCCCCCGACCGAGCGCTTCCTGCTATTGCTGCAGGTCCTCTCCCTCCTCGCCGCCGACCGCGCCGCCACGCCCCTCGCTGCCACCGCCCCCAACACCACCAGCCCCACCGCCGAACGCACCCGCATCGACCGCGTCCTCGATCACATCCACCAAAACTTCGCCGAACCGCTGACCATCGCCACCCTCGCCGATATCGCCGCGCTCAGCCCCTCGGGCCTGCACCGCACCTTCTTGCGCCATACGCGCCAGACCGTCAGCCAATACCTGATCCGCCTCCGCATCGGCCGCGCCTGCGCTCTCCTATCCTCCACCGCCCTCCCCGTCGGCCAGATCGCCGGCGACGTCGGCTACGACTCGCTCGCCAATTTCAACCGCCAGTTCAAAGCCCTCAAGGGCGCCACCCCGCGCCAATACCGCCAGGCCTTCCTCTAACCATCCTTAACCTTTCGGTTGACAACAACGCCCGCGCCCTATACTTAACCAATAAGTTCACAACCATTCGGTTCACTCATGTCCGACGCCCTATCCGCCACCCTCGCCGCCCTCGCCGATCCCACCCGCCGCGGCATGCTCGCCCGGCTCACCCACGGCGATGCCACCCCCACCGAGCTGGCCGCGCCTTATGCCATGAGCCTCGCTGCCATCTCGAAACACCTCAAGGTGCTGGAAACGGCCGGCCTGATATCCCGAGGCCGCAATTCACAATACCGTCCCTGCCACCTCGAGGCGGCCCCCCTCAAGGACCTTTCTACCTGGGTCGGGGAATACCGCCGCTTCTGGGAAAACAACCTCGATCAGTTGGACGCCTATCTGGCCGAACTGCAAACCGCCGACACTTCCACCCCCAAGAACTGACGAAAGGACCAATCATGGACGACCTCAAGATCACCTCCGGCAACACCGTGCCGACCGTCACCATCACCCGTACTTTCAACGCGCCCCGCGCCTTGGTCTGGAAGGCCATGTCGCAGCCAGAGCACATCATTCGCTGGTTCGGCCCCAATCGCCACACCAACCGGGTGATCCATTTCGATTGGCGTATCGGCGGCTCATGGAAGATCGAAACCACCACGCCCGAAGGCCAGGTCATCCTGTTCCATGGCAATTATCTGGAAATCGTTCCGCCCGAGCGCACGGTGCAAACCTTCGGCGTAGAAGGCATGTTCGATGGCAAGATGGCCACCGAAACCCTGACGCTCAAGGAGGCGGGTGACCGCACAATCTACAGCGTCACCTCGCGCTTCGACACGGTCGAGGAACGCGACGGCATGCTCGCCTCCGGCATGGAATATGGAGTCCGCGAAGGCTTCAAACGCCTCGATCAGATCCTGGAAGAATTCAAAGCCAAGGCCTGAATATTCTTGCTTACCCTCTCCCCTTGCGGGAGAGGGAAAAAAGAGCCCTATTCTCCCGCCACCGCCAGCGGCGCCCAGCGCGTTTCCCGCCGGTCCAGCGCCACCGAAATCCCGAACAGCGCCAGCCCGCCGATAGCCATCACCGCGCCAACCACCCCGGTCGAGCCCCAGCCATAGCCCGCCGAAATCGCCATCCCGCCGAACAATGCGCCCAGTGCATTAGCCAGGTTGAACGCCGCGTGGTTCAGTGTTGCCGCCAGTGTCTGCCCATCTGCCGCCACGTCCATTAGCCGCGTCTGCAACGCCGTGCCGATTGCGACCGTAAAGCCGACACACAAGACGCTCAGCGACGCGCCTACCACCGATTGCGCCATGATCGGTATCGCCGCCAGCACCAGCACGTTGAACGCCAGCATCCCGCCGATGGTACGCATCAGCGCCTTGTCCGCCATGGCCGCGCCGACAATATTGCCGAGCGTCATGCCGACGCCGAACAGCGCCAGCACCAGCGGCACCCAACCGATTGGCACGCCCGCCACGTCCGTCAGCAACGGCACCACATAAGTGAACACCGAGAACATGCCGCCGCAGCCGATCGCTGCGATCCCCAGCGTCAGCCAAACCTGCGGGCGCTTGAGCGCACTCAATTCCTTGAGCGGCGACGCCCCGGCCAAAATCACGATTGGCGGCACGAACCGCGCGATCATCACGAAAGCCAGCACTCCGACCACGCCCACGCCGGCGAAAGTCGGCCGCCAGCCCATGCCCTGCCCCAACCACGTCGCCACCGGCAGGCCCACCAGCGTCGATATGGTCAGCCCCAGCATCACCCGACCCACCGCCCGGGCCCGATAGCCCACGTCCACCATCGAGGCCGCCACCAGCGCCGCGATGCCGAAGTAAGCCCCATGTGGCAGCCCGCTGATAAACCGCAGCACGATCAGCGACGCATAATTCGGCGCCACCGCGCTGCCGAAATTGCCCAGTGCAAACAGCAGCATCATCGCCAGTAACAGCGGCCGCCGTCCCAGCTTCGCGCCTAGGATCGCCACCAGCGGCGCCCCCACCACCACGCCCAGCGCATAGGCACTGATCACATGCCCCGCTTCCGGCGCGCTGATCCCCAGCTCGCCCGCCAGATTGGGCAACAGCCCCATGATGGCGAATTCCCCAGTGCCGATACCGAACGAACCCACCGCCATCGCTAGGATCGCCAGCTTGGCGCCAGTCGTGAGACCGCTTGCTACAGACGCAATATTCGACACGGCGCATACTCCGGCGACGGCCAGCCTCGGCCGAAGCCGATTTGTCCTGTCCGCAATGTGGGTTAGGGACCGTTTGCAATTCAGGTCAGGTTGAGCCGAAAATGCCGGGTTTTGAGAACCGGACCGGAGCGTACGCTCGAGTACGTGAGGACCGGAAGCGCAGAAAACGGGCATTTGCAGGCCAACATCACCTGAACGGCAATTGGTCCGGCCGGCTCGGGAGGAGCTTGGACCTGCGTCAGGTGTACGGGCCTCAGGCGCCACGCCGCAATCGACAAATCTGCATTGCGGCATTGCGGCGCAGCCCGCTCAATGGGCGCCAATTCAGCTCCCATTCACGCTCCGCGGCCGACAACACCGCAAACTGCATCGCTAAACCGGTCCCCCAATACTCTCCCGCCCGGAGCATTCCGCCATCGCCGCCAAAATCCTCGCCGTCGCACACATTCTGGTCGGCCTGGCCTGCTCCGCCATAGCCATCCCCTTCATCGGTCTGTTCCTGACGGATCCCGGCGCTAATCCCGGCTATCGCGCCGCTGGCGGCGTCTTCGTGCTGCTATTCCTCGTCTACTTCGCCCCCAGCGTCATCGGAGGCATCGGCCTGTTGTTCAACGCCCATTGGGCGCGTCTGCTGCTTCAGGTTCAGGCTTTCGCCTATCTCTTCCTGATCCCGTTCGGCAGCGCGCTTGGCGTTGTAACGCTCGTCGTCCTCCTGGGCGACCGAACACCGTCCAACGCCACCATGGATCAATCCGGCCAACCTCTCCCAGCCCCGGGAGCCCTGCGTAACGTCCTGAACCGCCCGCTGAGCGGCGCCGGCAGCGTCTTTGCCGCCATGGCCATTGTCGGCCCCGGCTTCGTGATCATCATCGATCTGCTTTACCACCTCAACGAGCCCCGCACTCCGCCCGAACTCGATCAGGCCGCCATCATCGCCGTGCCGTTGCTGCTGGTCGCCATCGTCTTGTTGGTCCGCTCTATCCGCATGTCCGAAGGCATTGCTGCTGATTGGCGCAGTATCGACTACTTCGGCCTGCGCCGCCGTCGCTGGCAGCGCGAGTCACGCCTCCTGACCCAGGAAGAGCACCGACGCGTCAAGCGTCTCGGCACCGACCCGGCCATGCGGAAATATGCCGACCTGATCCGGCAGGGCCAGCATTGGAACGACGACCAGATCGCCTACGACATGGACCCGACCCGCCTGGTCACCTGCGCCCACATCCAGCCCATCGAACGCGCCATGCGCGACGCCGGCATTCTGGTTCGCCCGCTCTACGGCGCCCTCGCCAATGCCGCCTGCTGCGTCGACAGCCCGCGCCTGCAGGCCCGTTTCGACATTACCCTCCCGGTCTGGTTCAGCGACAGCATCCCCGGCGACCGCCCCTATGATCCCGAAGGCGCCGCCATCATGTGCCGCGAACACGGCTCCGGCATCTGGCTCCTCCACCCCAGCGACGCCACACCGGACACCCCAGTGTTTCCTGCCGCCTGATTACAGGCTCCAACGCTCAGTTCTCGCACTCTGACTCATCCAACCCACGACGTCATTCCCGCTCAAGCGGGAACCCATTCTGCGGATTCCCACCTTCGCCACAACAACGCCGTGATATGACAAAAACATCGCAATGCGCTGTCGGACACCCACCTTGCACACCACCCACACCATCCCCCTGTCCCATCATCGCGTCCTTACCCTCGGCCCCAGGCCCACCATCATGGGCATCCTCAACGTCACTCCCGACAGCTTCTCCGACGGCGGTGAACACGCCCTGCTCGACGCCGCCATCGCCCACGCCCATGCCATGATCGCCGAAGGCGCCGACATCATCGATATCGGCGGCGAAAGCACTCGTCCCGGCGCCACCCCCGTCTCGATCCAGGACGAACTCGACCGCGTCATCCCGTTGATCGAAGCCCTGGTCGCCGCCGGCATCACCACGCCCATCTCCATCGACACTTACAAGCCCCTGGTCGCCGACCAGGCTATCCAGTCCGGTGCCGCTATCATCAACGACGTCCACGGCCTGCAAGGCGCGCCGGAGATGGCCGACATCGCCGCACTGCATGGCGTCCCGGTCATCGCCATGCATTGGGACAAGGCCCGCGATCTCACAAAACCCATCGCCGATGAAGTCCGCCGCTGTTTCGACGCCACAATAGCGCTGGCCGAACGCGCGGGGATAAACCGGACAAACCTGATCCTTGATCCCGGCTTCGGTTTCGCGAAGTCGCTTGGTGACAATTATGCGCTGCTCGATGCTACCCGAATGCTCACCGAAATGGGCCTCCCGTTGCTTATTGGTACCTCGCGCAAATCCATGATCGGAAAATTGCTCGGCAACGAGCCCCACGAGCGCCTCGCCGGCACCATCGCCACCAACGTCCTGGCCTATGCCAAAGGCGGGCATATCTTTCGCGTCCACGATGTCCGAGCCAACCGCGACGCCCTTCGCGTGGCGCAGGCAACGCTGTATGGTCCCCCCGAAAACGCGAGGTGACCGCATGGCCGACCCCTACACTGGCGACCGTATCATCCTGAAAGACCTGGGCTTTTACGGCTACCACGGCGTTTTTGCCGAGGAAGCCAAGCTCGGTCAGCGATTCTTCATCGATCTGGAATTGGGTGCCGATCTCTCTGCCGCAGCCGAGACCGACCGCCTCTCCGCCGGGATCTCCTACGCGGATATCTACGACGTGGTGAAACAGAGCTTCGAAGGCCAGCGCATGAAGCTGCTCGAAGCTGTCGCCAACAACATCGTCGAGGCACTTTTCCAGTCTTTTCAAGGCGTTAACTGGATTATCCTGCGCATCCGCAAGCCCGAGGCTCCCATCGCCATGGTTCGTGGCGAGGCCGCCATCGAGCTTCACCGCGTCCGGAAATAGTCAACGATGTCAAAAGCTTGGCTCAGTCTCGGTGCCAATATCGGCGATCCACCGGCCCAGCTGGCCGACGCAGTGGATCGAATCATTTCGCAGCCGCAAATCGCCCTGATCGCCGCCTCGTCCGTCATCACCACCAAACCCTGGGGCAAGACCGATCAACCCGACTTCGCCAACATGGCGATGAGCATCGTCACCAGCCTCAAACCACTGGAATTGCTGGATGTTTTGCAGTCCATCGAACTAGCCATGGGCCGCGAACGCATCGAAGTCTGGGGCCCGCGCCTGATCGACATCGATATCATCGCCTATGACCGGCGCATCGAGTTATCCCCGCGTCTGACCCTGCCGCATCCCTATGCTCACGAACGCGATTTCGTCCTCGATCCGCTCCGCGAGATCGATTCAGAAACCGCCGACTGGGTCATCGCCACGGCGGCCAGCAAAAGCTAATTCCGCAGCCATTGCACGACGTTGACGGCGGTATCGAACTCCAGCCGCCGCTTCGCGCGCCGCTCCGCCGCCTCTTCGTCCTGGCCCCAGAATTTGATCTGGTGATCCTCGTCCACATGCGCCGCTGCCCACACCTGGTCGGGCGTAAATAACTTATGCAACAGCCCGATCGCCAGCAGCCCCGACCCCGTCAGCCCGGTGATCGACACCAGCGCCGTCATCGTCAACAACCCCTGCTCCTGCAACGCATCCCCAAGCCGCGCCAGCGTCGCCGCCGGCTGCGCCTGGTGGATAATTCCGATAGTGGGTTGAAAACTCACACCAAAATGGCGCGCCAGCGTCACCAGTGCTGCGTCCCAGCTTGCTTCCTGCTCATCGACCAGCGTCTGCGGCGCCTCGGCCCGATACAGCAGCGCATCGCCCGCCGCGAACTTCAGCACCTCGTCACGGAACGCCGGGATCATCTTCTCCCCGCTCTCCAGCGCCGAATTGATCAATCTTACCATGGGCATAGGGTCGGGATTGATAAACTCTCCCTGCGCCGCCCACTCCGCCGCCATCACCGTGGCGATCTCCGCCACCGGCACCACGACCGCGATCTTGCCCGGCGTCTTTACCGGCCGCCCATCCAGCGCCACCGTGAACCCACCATCCACCGCTAAGACACTGACTTCCTTATAGAATCGCTTCGGCAAATCCGACTTCACCCGATGATGCGCCCGGCCGAGGCCAGCGTCGCTATGCTGGTGGGCATCTTCAAGCTGGTCACGCATCGCTTAACTCCAGTACCGTCCTGATCGCCGCGTCGAGGTCCTCATAACGGTCGATCACCGCGTCCGCCCCAGCCTCCAGCAGCTCGGCCGTCTCATGGTAACCCCATGATACTGCAATAGCTTTTGCGCCTGCGGCCTTGCCCATCTCGATGTCGAACGTGGTATCGCCGACCATCACCGTCTGCTCCGGCTTCGCCCCGGTCTCGCTCATCGCCCGATACATCATCCCCGGATGCGGCTTCGACGGATTATGGTCCGGCGTCTGCAACGTGACAAAGTAATCCTCGATCCCGTGCAGCCCGAGAATGCGGTGCACTCCGTTGAGCCCCTTGCCCGTCGCAATGCCCAATTGCATATCCGGCCACAGCCGCAGCCTCTCCAGCGCCGACAAAGCCCCGGGAAACAGGCCCTCACGGCCTTCATCGGTCACCACCGAGGCGCGATAGTGGCTCTTGTAGCTCTCCACCAGCCGCGCGATCAGCCCCGCATCGTCGCTCTTGGCCAAGCGCCCCAGCGCCACCGGCAGCGATAGCCCGATCACCCGCCGCGATTCCGCCGGCACCGGCGCCGCCAGTCCCGCACCCGCGAATGTCGCCGCCATATGCTCGGTGATCAGCGCCTGCGTGTCGATCAACGTGCCGTCCATGTCGAACACGACGAGGATCATGCGCCCTCCTCCTCCGGGTCCTGTTGCTGGATGTCGTAGCGATCCGGATCAAACCCCAGCGCGTCAAAGCTCTGCCGCATATGCGGCGGCAGCGGCGCCGAAATATCCAGGCGTTTTCCGCCTCGTAGGGGGAACGCGATGCGCCGGGCATGCAGGTGCAACCCCTCGCCCAGCCCCGGCGCGCCCTGCCAGTTCTCGATATTGAAGTAGCGCGGGTCACCAATAATCGGCGTCCCCAACTGTGCCATATGCACGCGCAACTGGTGTGTACGCCCCGTCACCGGCTTCAGCGTCACCCAGGCAAAGCGTCGGCTGGCCGTATCGGTGGTCGAGTAATAGGTGGTCGAGTGCTGAGCCCCGGGCGTGCCGTTTTTCACGACAACCACCTGCTCGCCATCCATCCCGCCCTGCTTGGCGAGGAAACACGAAATCTCGCCCTGCTGCGGATGAGGATTGCCGGCGACCACCGCCCAATAAATCTTGCGCGCCGAGCGCGAGCGGAACACCGTGCCGAAATGGCTTGCCGCCGCGTGCGTCTTGGCGACTACGAGACAGCCGGACGTATCCCGGTCCAGCCGATGCACCAGCCGCGGCGGCTCGCCCTTCTTGTTGGGCAGGCTTTTCAGCATCCCGTCGAGATGGCGATAGGTGCCGCTACCGCCCTGCACGGCCAGGCCGCTGGGCTTGTTGAACACGTAGATATCGTCATCCTCATAGATGATCAGGTCGCGCAGGAAATCGGCGTCCTCGTCGCGCACCTTGACGGGCTTGACCGTTTCGGGATCATCGATCGGCGGAATGCGCACAGTCTGGCCGGCAACCACCCGCGTACTGGTCGTCACCTTGGCCTTGTCGACCTTGACCTCGCCGTTGCGGATCAGCTTTTGCAGGCGCCCGAAACCGAGCTGAGGAAAATGGTGCGCGAACCAACGGTCCAGCCGCATTCCATCTTCGTCCTGGCTCACCAGGCGCTGTTGAACCGCACTCATACGGGCAGGCCCCTTGTCATCAAAAGCCCCAGATATAGGCAGACGACCGAAACCACAACCGACAACACCACATAGGTGCCCGCCTGCCCGATTTCGCCGCGCTCGATCAGGGCAATCGTATCCAGCGAAAACGAGGAAAACGTGGTGAACCCGCCCAACACGCCGACCGCCAGAAACAGCCGTCCCTCAGCCGCCCAGCTCGGCATGGCCTTGGCTAACCAGCCGATCAGCAGCCCCATTGCCAGCGAGCCGACAATGTTAATGAGCAGCGTCGCCAGCGGAAAACCGGATGGCCAGACCCGGCCCACCAAGACCGAGGCCCCATAGCGGGCCATGGCGCCGATACCGCCGCCCACGCCCACCAATACCACGCCAACCATTATTCGCCCCCGCCCCGCTTCTCCGCCCGCAACCGCTCGAAATACTCGATCCGCTTGCGATATTCCCGCTCGAACCCGCGCTCCACCGGCTCGTAGAACTTCTGGCGGCCAATCTTTTCGGGGAAATACTCCTGCCCCGAAAAGCCCTCCGGGGTGTCGTGGTCATATTGATAGCCCTCGCCGTAGCCAGAACCCTTCATCAGCTTGGTCGGCGCATTGAGGATGACCATGGGTGGCATCGGCGAGCCGGTGGCCTTGGCGACGCTCGTGGCGCCCTTGAAGGCGGTGTAGACCGCGTTCGACTTGGGCGCGAGCGCCAGATAGACAACGACCTGCGCCAGCGCCAGTTCACCCTCAGGCGATCCAAGCATCTGGTAGGCATCCCGTCCCGCCACCGCCTGCGGCAGGGCCTGCGGGTCGGCCAACCCAATATCCTCGACCGCCATGCGGATCAGCCGCCGCGCCAGGAACAGCGGGTCTTCACCGGCGTCCAGCATGCGTGCGAAGTAATAGAGAGCAGCATCGGGGTCCGATCCGCGCACTGTCTTGTGCAGCGCTGAAATGAGGTTGTAGTGCCCGTCCTGCGCCTTGTCGTAGATCGGGGCGCGTCGTTGCACCACGGTGAGCAGAGCCTGCCCATCAAGCACTTCGCCCGGCTTTGCGGACGCCAGCACTTCCTCCACCAGCCCGAGCAGCGCCCGCCCGTCGCCATCCGCCAGCGTCAGCAGCGTCGCCCGCGCTTCCTCGTTGAGCGGCAGGGCTTCGCCGGTCAGTTCTTCGGCCCGCTCCACCAACAGCGCCAGGTCTTCCAGCGACAGCGACTCGAACCGCAACACCTGGCTGCGCGACAGCAAAGCGGCATTGAGTTCGAACGACGGATTTTCCGTCGTTGCGCCCACCAGCACCACGGTGCCATCCTCCATAACCGGCAGGAAACCATCCTGCTGGGCCCGGTTGAAGCGATGAATTTCGTCGACGAAAAGCAGCGTCTTGTGCCCGGACAGCCGCTCGAACCGCGCCTTCTCGAACACCTTCTTGAGATCGGCGACGCCCGAAAACACCGCGGAAATCTGCTCGAACCGATAGCCGATCTGGTCCGCCAGCAAGCGCGCCACCGTGGTCTTGCCGGTGCCCGGCGGCCCCCACAGGATTAGCGACCCCAGCCGCCCCGAGGCGATCATCCGCCGCAGGGTGCCATCAGGCCCCAACAGATGGGTCTGCCCGATCACCTCGTCGAGCGAACGCGGCCGCAACTGGTCGGCCAGCGGTCGTGCTGTGTCACTATCGATGGGGTCGGCGGAAAACAGGTCGGTCATGGCTGCATTCTATCAGACTGCTGAAGCGCATACAGCGTTCTCGGGCGTCAACTTCACAGTGATCCCCGACAAAGCGGAGATTCCTGTTCCACCGGCGGTCATGCCGAAACGCCGTGCAGCCCGAGCGGCTCACGGTTTTGCAAAGACTGCGGCATGCGGCGAGACGTGCCTCATGGTAATTTGTAGTAAGCGAGACACATCTCGCCGCATGCGATGGGGTTTCTGGCCGCCCGAACGTGGCCTCCATTGTTTCAGGAGACGAACGTCGCACTGGCCCAGGGATCGCGCGACCGCATTCCCCTCCCACCAAACTCTCCACAGCCGTTCGTCGCGAACCCGCAGCCATTGTGGAGATATCGGGGGCGAGGATACAGCGGGTTTTGGGGGTGGGGATTAGTTGGATAGATTGTACCACGCCCTCGTGGTTCGAGGCTCGCAAGGGCTCACACCTCACCATGAGGGCTACTGAAAGAGTTTTCACATGGGGGATGCTGCTAGAATTGCGCTGTTTCAGTAGTCCTCATGGTGAGGTGGGAGCGTAGCGACCCTCGAACCACGAGGACGTGGCAGGTTGGCTTCGCAACCACCTTGCGGCTGCAGCCACATCTCAGGATGGGTACAGGGCTGCGCCGGTATGACACCGTGGGTGGAGCGGCGTTGTGCCAAAAGCCGAGGCGGTAGTGATGGCAGAGCCGACAGATTGGAGCCAACCATCACGGTCAGCCCGAATCTGCGCCTAACCACTGACGATGCTGCGCAATACCTGCCCGCTACGCTCCAACGTCACCTGCCACGTGCGCACGCGCTGGGACGCGGTCTGCTCGAAGGTCTTGGCCGTATCCATCGCCGCATCGTTCAGCGTCATCAGGACATCGTCAACCTGCAAGCCCATCTGGTCCGCCGGAGACCCCTTCGTCACCACAGTCACGATCACGCCCTTGGCGTCGTAAGGCAGCCCCTT
Source organism: Devosia sp. (assembly GCF_028290625.1). GTDB lineage: Bacteria > Pseudomonadota > Alphaproteobacteria > Rhizobiales > Devosiaceae > Devosia. The sequence goes on along the minus strand of NZ_JAQGJM010000016.1, from coordinate 30,911 downwards.
GGCCTCGGCGAGGTCTGGCGTGATCTGCCGCACTGTGGTGCCCGAAAACCGTGAATCGCCATTGATGGTCGCCAGCATATCCGGCGTCGGCACCGGCGCGGCTTCGACATTGAACGGTACGTCGTCCGTCTTGCCGCTGCGCAACCGCTGCAACGTCGTTGCCTTGCCGATGGGCTTGGTGGCCAGCCGGAAATTGAAGGCGCTGGGATCGTCGATCGCCACGCCATCCACGGACATAATCACATCGCCCGATGCGAATCCCGCCTTGGCCGCTGGTCCATCCGGCGCCACCTCGGTGATCAGCGCACCATGCGGCGCTACCATGCCCAGACTGCTGGCGATATCGGAATTGACCGCCTGCATCTTGGCGCCGAACCATGGCCGCACGATCGCGCCGCCGCTGACCCCGGCCTGCGCCACCAACCGCGCCATATTGGCCGGGATGGCGAAGCCGATCCCCACCGAGCCGCCGGTTTGCGAGTAGATCGCCGTATTGATGCCCACCAGATGCCCATCGAGATCGACCAGCGCCCCGCCCGAATTGCCCGGATTGATCGCCGCATCGGTCTGGATGAAGAACTCGTAGTCCGAGCTTTCCACACCGGTTCGCGCGAGGCCCGAAACAATGCCGCTGGTGACGGTCTGGCCCACCCCGAACGGATTGCCGATTGCCAGCACCAGATCGCCGACCTGCAGCGCATCGGAATTGGCAAAGGTGATCGCCGGGAAGGTCGCGCCCTTGGGATCGCGGATCTTGAGCACCGCCAAATCGGTCTGCGCATCCTCGACCGCCACGTCGACGGCGAACTCCCGCCCGTCCGACAAAGCGATCCGCACATCGGTCGCGCCCTCGATCACGTGTCGATTGGTCAGGATCATGCCCGAAGCATCCACGATCACGCCGGAGCCCAGCGACTGCGACTCCCGCGGCCGCGACTGGAACTGGCCCTGCCCACCAAAGAACCGCTGGAAGAACGGATCATTGGCGAATGGCGAACTCGATTGCTGCTCGATCGTCGTCGCGTAGACATTGACCACCGAGGGCGCCACGGCCTTGACCACCGGTGCGAAGCTCAGCTTGACCTGCGTGTCGCTCACCGGCACCGCCACGTCCGGTGCCACGGCTGCCGCCAGCGTCTCGTTGCGCGCGGTCAGCGGCGCCAGCGCCAGCGTGCCGCCAATAGCCAGAACTGCAAGAGCGCCAATTGCCAAAGCCAAACTGCGCGGTGTCATCGGACCAACCTCCGGATTGATAGGTTCAGCGTGAGCGGAACGCTATGGTTTCCGCAGCAGAACGCCCGGAATCCGGCGCCATTAAGGTGTCATCGCCACCCTACAAAATCGTCATAAATAAACGTTTGCGTGAGGGGGCATGCGGCCCTATATGCAGCGCTCTTTCCACGACTTTTTGCAGCCCCAGAAAGGCAAGATGTCCATGACAGACGAGCCGAACCACGTGTTCCCGAACACCTCCGCCCTGATCGCGGCGGAAGCCCCGGATTTTCCGGCCTTCCTGTTCTCCGAACGTGAGCTGCACAAGGCCACAAAGGTGTTCCGCAAGGGCTTCGACGGGCTGCTGACCTATGCGGTCAAATGCAATCCCTCGCCCCACATTATCGCCCAGCTGCATCGTGAAGGCCTCAAGGCCTTCGACGTCGCTTCCAATACCGAGATGGAACTGGTGCGCGACAACGCGCCGGGCGCCGTGATGCACTACAACAACCCGATCAAGAACAAGCGCGAGATCGCCCGCGCTTACGAAGAGTTCGGCGTCCGCTCCTTCACCATCGACCACCCCCAGCAGCTCGACCAGCTTGCCGCCGTAGTTTCGCCCTCGCGAGATGTCGAAGTCACCACCCGCTTCAAGGCCGGTAAGGCGCTGAAATCCTACGATTTCGGCATCAAGTTCGGCGTCATGGAACAGGGCGCGGCCGAAATCGCCACCATGGTCGACCAGATGGGCTACACGCCCAGCCTGTGCTTCCACGTCGGCAGCCAGTGCGAAGACGCTTATGCCTATGAGCGCCACATCGCCGCCGCCGCCCGCATCGTCGAGGAAGCCGGCATCGAGCTCAAGCGCCTCAATATCGGCGGCGGTTATCCGGCCCCCTACCCGACCAGCGAAGCCCCGCCGATGGATTATTACTTCGAAACCATCGCGACCGCCGTCAACGACCACTTTGGCGAAAAGCGCAAGCCCGAGCTGATCATCGAGCCCGGCCGTGCCCTGGTGACCTCGTCCACGTCACTGCTGCTGCGCGTCAAGCATCAGCGCGGCGGCCAGTCGGTCTATGTCAATGACGGCGCTTATGGCAGCCTGATGGAAGTCAAGTTCATGCACTTCACCCCGCCGGTCCGCGTCTGGCGCGGCGCCCGCGTGCATGACAACGACGCCGAATTCTCCGAATTCACCGTTTGGGGCCCCACCTGCGACAGCTATGACGTGCTGCCCCAGGTGTTCACCCTGCCGTCGGATATCGATGAGGACGACTGGATCGAATTCGGCCTGATGGGCGCTTACACCCAGGCCTCGCTCACCCCGTTCAACGGCTTCGACCGCCGCGACCAGTTCTGGGTCGACGAGGTCTATACCGGCAAGGACGTGCAGCCGGATTAATCGCGCTGTCTTGCCAACTTAGCCGTTCGGGTCTATAGGCCCGTCCCCCGAATGTGGGCTGCTCCTCAGGGAGCGGCCCTTTTCGTTGGAGCCTCCGCCGACCTCCATTCGCCTTTTCCACCCCGATCCCGTCAACATATCGGAACTGAAAATGCTCACTCTCCCGCCGCTCGAAAGCCTGGGGCCGCGCATCTGCGTCTGCGGCCCGTCCAATGCCGGCAAATCAACCCTAGCGGCGGCACTTGCTCGCCGCATGGGCGTCGATCCTACCTATCTCGACCTGCTGCACCACCAGCCCCACACCAATTGGGTGGCGCGCCCGCGCGAAGAGTTTGATGCTGCCCATTCCGCGGCAATCGCCCGCGACCGCTGGGTCATCGAAGGCAATTACATGCGCCTGTTGCCCGAACGGATGCACCGCGCCACCGGTATCCTGCTCCTGGGGACCGATCGCTGGAGTGCGTTCGGGCGCTACTTGCGTCGCACCCTGTTCGAGCACCAGCGCCACGGCATGCTGGACGGCGCGCAGGACAGCCTGAAATGGGTGATGATCCGCTACATCTTGATCGAGCAGCCGCGCAAGCGTGAACGCGATATCAACCTGCTGCGCGCAACCGGCCTACCGATGGTACAGCTCAGTTCGATGCGCGAACTTCAGGCCGCCTACGCTGTCTGGGGCCTCGAACGGCCGCCGGTTACTTCGCCGCCGGCTTGAGCAGGCCCAATTCGATCAGGCTTTCCGCCGCACTCAGGATCGCATCCTTGGCCGGGATAAACGCCCGACCAAGCAACGTCTCGCCCTTGCTGCGGTCGAAATGCTTTTCGTTGCCGATGTCGTTGATGATCTGCCGCGTCGGGCCGCCAAATCGGGCGAACAGCTTGATGATCCAGTCCGGTACCGACTTGGAAGTAATCCCCCGGTCGGGATAGGCCGCACGCAGGATATTGGCCACCTCAGGGAACGGGACATAGTCCGAGGTGACAAGATACCGCTGCCCCACCGATGCCGGCTGCTCCAGCGCGGCCACATGCATCGCCGCCACATCACGGACGTCGATGATGGAAAAACCATTGCTCGGCATCGCCGGCGTCGTGCCTTCCAGCAGCCCGCCCACCATCTGCAACGAGATGCTGGCGTCATCATCCACAGCCGGTCCCAGGATGGCGCCCGGATGGATCGTGGTCAGGTGCAGGCCTTTTTCCTTGGCAAAGGCCCAGGCCGCCTGTTCGGCCTTGGTCTTGCCAATGCAATAGGCCCAGGTGAACTTCATGCCGTCGAGCTTGGTGAAATGCTCTTCGGTATAGATGCGCTTGCCGCTGGTCTGGCCGTGCCCGTAGCCGACCGTGGCGATCGAGGAGGTCAGAATCACCCGCTTGATCCCAGCATCGGCCGCGAAGCGCAACACCCGGCGCGTGCCTTCGACCGCCGGCCCGATCACCACATTGGAATCCTTGGGCTCGATGGCGAGGATCTGCGCCGCCACGTGCATCACCGCATCGATGCCCACCATGGCCTCGGCCCAGCCCGCATCGTCCATCAGGTCACAGATGGCGAAGTCCAGCCGGTCGCCGACATCGCCGCCCAGCGCCTTGGCGGCCGCCTTGCGCACGGCGTCGGCCTTGGCGGCCGACCGAACGGTCCCGCGCACCGAGTAACCGCTGCCGAGCAGCTCGATCACCGTCCATTTGCCAACAAACCCGCTCGCGCCCGTGACGAGTACCAGTCCCTTGCTCGCCATCGCATCCCCCAAAGCAATGATGGCCAAGCACAAACAAAAGCGGCCACGGATGATCCGTGGCCGCTTATAATCATTTCGTCAAGTCGAAGCAGTCTTACGCTGCGACCGACTCGTCTTCGTCTTCGCGCGTGAACACTGGGCCGCTATCGAGGCCCTTGGCATTGACGTCGCGATCGACAAACTCGATCACTGCCAGCGGCGCGTTGTCGCCATAGCGGAAACCGGCCTTCAGGATGCGGATATAGCCGCCCTGACGTTCCTTGTAGCGGGGCCCAAGCACTGCGAAGAGCTTGGCGACCTGGCCTTCGTCGCGCATCTGCGCAATGGCCTGGCGGCGAGCATGCAGGTCGCCGCGCTTGCCCAGCGTGATCAGCTTCTCGACGATCGGACGCAGTTCCTTGGCCTTGGGCAAGGTCGTGACGATCTGCTCGTGCTTGATCAGCGCGGCGGACATATTGGCGAACATGGCCTTGCGATGGCTGGCCGTCCGATTGAGTTTGCGGCCTGAATTACCGTGGCGCATGGTTGTCTCCTAAAGTGCTTGGCAGCGCGGGATCAATAATGATCTTCGTAGCGCTTGGCGAGGTCATCGATATTCTCGGGTGGCCAATTGGCAACGTCCATTCCGAGATGAAGGCCCATCTGCGCGAGCACTTCCTTGATTTCGTTGAGCGACTTGCGGCCGAAATTCGGGGTCCGCAGCATCTCGGCTTCCGTCTTCTGGATCAGGTCGCCGATATAGACGATGTTGTCGTTCTTGAGGCAATTGGCCGAACGCACCGAAAGCTCGAGCTCGTCGACCTTCTTGAGCAGTGCCGGGTTGAACGCCAGTTCCGGAACGGAATCCTGGGTCTTTTCCTTGCTTGGCTCTTCGAAGTTCACGAACACCGACAGCTGGTCCTGCAGGATACGCGCAGCGTAAGCCACGGCGTCATCCGGCGAGATTGCGCCATTGGTTTCGACCTGCAGGGTCAGCTTGTCCTTGTCGAGGCTTTCGCCCGCACGGGTCGCATCGACCTTGTAGGAAACGCGACGAACCGGCGAGAACAGCGCATCGACCGGGATATAGCCGATCGGAGCGTCTTCCGGACGGTTCTTGTCGGCGGGGACATAGCCCTTGCCGGTATCGACCGTGAACTCGATATTGATCTCGGCGCCGTCATCAAGATGACAGATGACGAGTTCAGGGTTCAGCACTTCGATGTCGCCGGTGACCTTGATGTCGCCAGCAGTCACGGCCGCGGGGCCGGATTTGGAGAGCTGCAGGCGCTTGGGGCCTTCGCCGCCCATCTTCAACGCGATTTCTTTCACGTTGAGCACGAGATCGGTCATGTCTTCACGCACGCCCGGAAGCGACGAGAATTCATGCAAGATGCCGTCAATCTGGATTGCAGTCACTGCGGCGCCCTGGAGCGACGACAGCAGCACGCGACGAAGGGCATTACCCAAGGTAAGCCCGTAACCGCGCTCAAGCGGCTCGGCAACGACCGAGGCCACGCGCGCGTTATCGCTGCCCGAAACAATCTCCAGCTTGGTCGGCTTAATCAGTTCTTGCCAGTTCCTCTGGATCGTCACGGTTATGTCCTTTCAAAATCGCGGCCTCGCCCAGGCCGCTCCGCCGCAAACGCAATGAGACTCCCGGCCGCGCGGCCGGGAGCTTCTAAACCGTCTAGATTAGACGCGGCGCCGCTTGCGCGGACGGCAGCCATTGTGCGGGATCGAAGTCACGTCGCGGATCGAGGTGACGTTGAAGCCCGCTGCCTGCAGCGCCCGGAGTGCCGATTCGCGGCCCGAACCAGGACCGCGCACTTCGACCTCAAGGGTCTTCATGCCATGTTCCTGGGCCTTCTTGGCGGCGTCTTCGGCAGCAACCTGCGCTGCGTAAGGGGTGGACTTGCGGCTCCCCTTAAATCCCATCACGCCCGACGAGGACCACGAAATCGTGTTGCCCTGCATGTCGGCGATGGTGATCATCGTATTGTTGAACGAGGCATTCACGTGGGCAACACCCGACGTGATATTCTTACGTTCCTTGCGCTTAACGCGAGTCGTTTCAGTCTTAGCCATGTAATTCCTCTATTCGATATCGGCGCTGCCGTTAGCCATCCGGCCCCAGCAGCTACATCGAAGAACCCGAAGCGGGTTCTTACTTCTTCTTGCCAGCGATCGCCTTTGCCGGGCCCTTGCGGGTGCGAGCATTGGTGTGGGTACGCTGACCACGAACCGGCAGGCCACGACGGTGGCGAAGGCCACGGTAGTTGCCCAGATCCATCAGCCGCTTGATGTTCATCGCCACATTGCGGCGAAGGTCACCTTCCACGACGTAGTCGCGGTCGATGGCTTCACGGATCTGGATCACTTCCGCGTCGGTCAACTCATTGACGCGACGATCGGCCGGAATGCCAACCTTGGTGCAGATATCCTCGGCGAACTTGTCGCCGATCCCGTGGATATACTGCAGCGCGATAACTACGCGCTTATTCGTCGGGATATTGACGCCAGCAATACGGGCCACGTCTGCTCTCCTACATTAACGCGGTAACCATCACGGCGCGCGCCATTAAACAACAAGGGACCGGATTTCGACCCCCAACCTGCGTGAGGAACCGAATCCAGCCCAATAATCCATGAGACTGGTGCGGTTCATAAGGATAAGACAGGGCAGTGTCAACTGCCCCGGCCAATCCAAAGCTTTCAGTTTTCGATAGCTGCCTTGATCGCAGCAGTTACCTGCTCGACCGGTGCCATGCCGTCGACCGTTTTGACCAGCCCATGCTGGCGGTAGTAGTCCACCAGCGGAGCCGTATCGCGGTTGTACACTTCCAACCGCTTGCGAATGACGTCCGGATGATCATCCGGGCGGTTGCTTTCCTTGGCCCGGTTGATCACGCGCTCAACCAGGACCTCGGCATCCGCCGTCATCTCGATCACGGCATTGAGCTGCATGCCCTTTTGCTCGAGCATTTCGTCGAGCGCCTCGGCCTGCGCAATCGTGCGCGGAAAGCCATCGAGGATAAACCCGTTATGGCAATCAGCGGCATCGAGACGCTCAGAGACGATACCGTTGACGATATCGTTGGAGACCAGGTCACCACGGTCCATGACTGCCTTGGCCGCCAGTCCCATCTCAGTCTTAGCCTCGATGGCCGACCGCAGGATGTCGCCAGTCGAGAGTTGGGGAATACCGTAAGCTTCGACCAGGATCTTGGCCTGCGTACCCTTCCCCGCTCCCGGCGGTCCCAACAGGATCAACCTCATCGACGCTTACCTCCCCCACCAAGACGGGACTTCTTGACCAGCCCCTCATATTGTTGCGCGATCAGGTGCGATTGTATCTGCGACACGGTGTCGAGCGTCACCGTCACCATGATCAGCAGCGAGGTGCCGCCGATGAACTGGCTGACTGCCAGCTGGTTGTGGATGATCTCGGGGATCAGGGCCACGACCGTCAGATAAAGTGCACCAACCACCGTAATGCGCGTCAGCACGTAATCGATATGCGCAGCCGTGCGTTCGCCCGGACGCACGCCCGGAATGAAGCCGCCGGAGCGCTTCAGGTTATCCGCGGTTTCCTGCGGATTGAACACGATGGCCGTATAGAAGAATGAGAAGAAGATAATGAACACGGCGAACAGCGTCAGGTAGAGCGGCTGGCCGCGGCCCAACATCGCCGTCACGGTCTGCAACCACACCGGCGCGTTGCCCTGCGCAGCGAACGACGCGATGGTCGCCGGCAGCAGCAGCAAGGACGAGCCGAAAATCACCGGGATAACACCCGAGGTATTCAGCTTGAGCGGCAGGTGCGAGGTGTCGCCCTGGAACATCTTGTTGCCGACCTGGCGCTTTGGATACTGGATCAGCAGCCGGCGCTGGGCGCGCTCGAAGAACACGATGCCCGCGATAACGACGATCGCCAGCACCAGGATGAAGATACCGGCAGCAGCCGGCAAAGCACCGGTGCGGCTCAGTTCCATCGTCTGCACCAGCGTCGTGGGCAGATTGGCAACGATACCGGCGAAAATGATCAGCGAAATGCCGTTGCCAACACCACGCGAGGTGATCTGCTCGCCCAGCCACATCAGGAACATGGTGCCGCCGACCAGGGTGATGACCGTGGTGAAACGGAACATCCAGCCCGGATGCAGCACGACGCCCTGGCTGGCTTCCAGCCCGATGGCAATGCCATAGGCCTGCACGGCGCAGAACACGACTGCCAGATAGCGGGTGTACTGGTTCATCTTGCGACGACCCGCTTCACCCTCTTTCTTCATCGCTTCGAGGCGCGGCGACGCCGTGGCGATCACCTGCACCACGATCGACGCGGTAATATAGGGAATGAGGTTCAGGGCAAAGATCGCCATGCGCTGCACGGCACCGCCGGAGAACATGTTGAACATGCCGATGATGCCCTGCTGGCTCTGCTCGAAAGTGGCCGCAAAGGCATCCGGGTCGATACCCGGAACCGGAATGAAAGTACCCAGACGATAGACGAGCAGCGCGCCCAGTGTGAACCAGATGCGCTGCTGCAGGGCTTTCGCCTTGGAGAATGTCGAGAAATTGAGATTACGTGCGAGCTGTTCGGCTGCGGACGCCATGTATCGCTCCCTATGGCTTCAAGGCCAGGTGCGCTCGGAGCGCTTCGGAACGCAGATGGCCATCCACATCCCTCACGCAACAAACCAGAAGAGCGCACCCAACCGCTGGTCGGGTGCGCCTGCCGAATGAATTATCCAGCGAATGGAGTCTTCTTCCAAGGCGCCTTGGCCGGGATGATATCGACCTTACCGCCAGCCGATTCAATAGCGGCCAGCGCACCCTTGGTCGCATAATCGACCTTGAAGGTGACTTTCTTGGACGTGAAGCCCTCGGCGCCGATCAGACGGATGCCGTCCTTCGGGCGACGGATCACGCGAGCGGCGATCAGCGCCGCAGCGTCGACCACACCCTTGATGTCCAGCTTGCCGCTGTCGATATAGGCCTGGATACGGTCGATGCGAACCTCGTTCCAATCACCAGGATTGAGGGCATTGAAGCCGCGCTTAGGCATACGCATGTGAAGGGGCATCTGGCCGCCTTCGAAGCCGTTGATGGCAACGCCCGAGCGCGCCGTCTGGCCCTTGCCGCCACGGCCACCGGTCTTGCCCTTGCCCGAGCCAATGCCGCGACCAACGCGGATACGGATCTTGTTGGCGCCTGGATTGTCGCGAAGTTCGTTCAAACGGGTCATTACGAAGCTACCTTCTTACTCGCCGATAACACGGACGAGATGCGGGAGCTTACGGATCATGCCGCGCACTTCGGGCGTATCGATCAGCTCGCGCTCTTTGTTCATCTTGTTGAGCCCGAGACCGATCAGGGTCGCGCGCTGCACTTTATCGCGGCGGATCGGCGAACCGATCTGCTTCACGACGAGGGTCTTTTGTTCAGCCATGATATCTCTCCGTCCGGCTTACCGGATCAAGCCTCGACCGCTTCGCCACGACGGGCTTGCAGTTCCGAAACCTTCAAGCCACGACGCGATGCAACCGAGCGAGGGCTATCGACGCGCTTGAGCGCATCGAAGGTGGCCCGCACCATGTTGTAGGGGTTTGCAGTCCCCTGCGACTTGGCAACGATGTCGTTGATGCCCAGCGTCTCGAACACGGCGCGCATCGGACCACCGGCAATGATGCCGGTACCCGGAACGGCGGCGCGCAGGATGACCTTGCCAGCGCCATGACGTCCGGTGACGTCGTGGTGCAGGGTACGGGCGTCGCGCAGCGGCACCCGGATCATCTGGCGCTTGGCCTGCTCGGTAGCCTTGCGGATTGCCTCTGGAACTTCACGGGCCTTACCGTGACCAAAGCCAACGCGGCCCTTCTGGTCACCGACCACGACAAGCGCGGCGAAACCAAAACGACGGCCACCCTTGACCACCTTGGCCACACGATTGATGTGGACCAGGCGATCGACAAATTCGCTATCGCGTTCTTGAACGTCTCTGCTCATAGTATCTTCTTTCTCGCGCCGTGGATCAGAACTGCAGGCCGCCCTCGCGGGCAGCGTCTGCTAGGGCCTTGACCCGGCCATGATAGATGTAGGCGCCGCGATCGAAGATCACTTCGGCAACGCCGGCCTTGGAGCCGCGCTCGGCAATCAACTTGCCAATCGCTGCAGCAGCCTCGGCGGTAGCACCGTTGCCAACCGACGCCTTGACGTCCTTGTCCAGCGTCGATGCAGCGGCCAGCGTACGGCCTGTCGTATCGTCGATGATCTGGGCGTAGATATTCTTGTCCGAACGGAAAACCGACAGACGCGGACGACCGAAGGCACGAGCCTTGAGCGCCTTGCGGACACGGGCCTTGCGGCGATCCGCTCCCTTTGCACTGATAGCCATTGCAGGCGCTCCTTACTTCTTCTTGCCTTCTTTGCGGAAGACGAACTCGCCAGCATAGCGAACGCCCTTGCCCTTGTAGGGCTCTGGCTTGCGCCATGCACGAATGTTCGCCGCAACCTGGCCGACGGCCTGCTTGTCGATGCCGGTGATGACGATTTCCGTCGGCACTGGCACGGCAAGGGTGATTCCCTTGGGCGCTTCATAGATCACTTCGTGGCTGAACCCAAGCGAGAGCTTGATGTCCTTGCCCTGAAGGGCAGCGCGATAACCAACGCCCTGGATATTCAGGCGGCGTTCGAAGCCGGCGCTGACGCCCGTCACCATATTCTGGATCAGAGCGCGCGTGGTGCCCCAGGCTGCCTTGGCAAACCGGGTGTCGTTCGCAGGCGACACAACCAGACCAGCTTCGGTCTGTTCGACATTGATGGCGTCCATGAGCTCGATGCTCAGTTCACCCTTGGGGCCCTTGGCGGAGACGGTGCGACCATTAATGGTCACCGTAACACCACCGACCGGGGCTACCGGCTGTTTGCCTGTACGTGACATGCTAGTTCAATCCTTGAGTAATCGTCTTACCACGCCTTCATTAGAAGACGCGGCAGAGTACCTCGCCACCAACGTTGGCAGCCTTGGCTTCGTGGTCGGCCATCACACCTTTGGGGGTGGAGAGGATCGAAACACCGAGGCCATTGGCAACCTGCGGAATATTCTTCACGGAAGCGTAAACGCGACGGCCGGGACGCGAAACGCGCTCGATCGTGCGGATAACCGCTTCATTATCCGAGTACTTGAGTTCAATCTCGTACTCGGCAGCGCCGTTCTCGAACTTGGTCTCCGAATAGCCGCGGATAAAACCCTCGGACTGGAGAACGTCCAGCACCCGACCACGAAGGGTCGAAGCTGGTGTCGAAACGGAATTCTTACGGCGCATCTGCGCATTACGGATGCGGGTCAGCATATCGCCGATGGGATCTGAAAAGCTCATCTGTCTTTTTCCTTACCAGCTCGACTTAACCAGGCCTGGGATCTCGCCCATATTGCCCAGCTGGCGCAGCGCGATGCGGCTCAGTTTCAGCTTACGGTAGAAGCCGCGCGGGCGACCGGACACTTCGCAACGATTGCGAACGCGGACCTTGGCGGAGTTGCGCGGCAGTTCCGCCAGCTTGAGCTGGGCGGCGAAGCGCTGGTCTGCCGGAATCGACTGATCCTTGGTCAGAGCCTTCAAAGCAGCGCGCTTGGGCGCATACTGCTTGGCAAGTGCCTTACGCTTGTTGTTCTTTTCGATGGAGCTGGTCTTGGCCATGTCCTGATCCTTATGCCTTCCCCTGCCCGCTTACGTGCGGAAAGGGAAGTTGAAAGCCTTGAGAAGCGCACGCGCTTCGTCATCACTCTTGGCCGTCGTCGCGATGACGATGTCCATGCCCCAGACCTGGTCAACCTGGTCGTAGTTGATTTCCGGGAAAATGATGTGTTCCTTGATGCCCATAGCATAGTTGCCACGGCCATCGAACGAATTCGGGTTCAAACCGCGGAAATCGCGAACACGCGGCAGGGCGATGTTCACCAGACGGTCGAGGAATTCATACATGCGCTGCTTGCGCAGGGTCACCTTGACGCCCAGCGGCATGTCTTCACGCACCTTGAAGCCGGCGATCGACTTGCGGGCATGGGTGATGACAGGCTTCTGGCCGGCGATCTTTTCGAGATCGGCCGCAGCGGTCTTGACCTTCTTGGTGTCGTTGACAGCTTCGCCAACGCCCATGTTCAGCACAATCTTGTCGAGCTTGGGCAGCTCCATGACATTCTTGTAGCCGAACTGCTCGGTCAGAGCCTTGCGGATATTTTCTTCGTACTCGACCCGAAGGCGAGGCATATACACTGTATCAGCCATCGATCACGTCTCCGGTCGACTTGGCGACGCGCGATTTGACGCCGTCTTTGATCTGGAAACCGACGCGAGTGGCCTTGCCATCCTTATCGGCGAGCGCGATGTTGGACAGATGGATCGGCGCTTCTTTGGTGAAGATGCCGGCATCGGTCGACGCGGTCTGCTTGGTGTGGCGCTTGACAAGGTTGATACCCTGCACGAGTGCCTTGGTTTCGGTCGGAATGACGGAAAGAACCTGGCCAGTCTTGCCTTTGTCCTTGCCCGTCAGGACGACGACCTTATCGCCCTTCTTAATTTTGGCAGCCATTACAGCACCTCTGGTGCGAGCGAGATGATCTTCATGTGGTTCTTGGCGCGAAGCTCGCGCGGAACTGGTCCGAAGATACGGGTGCCGATCGGCTCTTTCTGATTGTTGATCAGAACCGCGGCGTTCTTGTCGAAACGGATCACCGTGCCATCGGGGCGACGGATATCGAAGGAGGTGCGAACGACAACCGCCTTCATAACCTGACCCTTCTTAACGCGGCCGCGCGGAATAGCGTCCTTGACCGACACAACGATAATGTCGCCAACCGACGCGTACTTGCGATGCGAACCGCCCAGCACCTTGATGCACATGACACGACGCGCGCCGGAATTATCCGCGACGTCGAGATTTGATTGCATCTGAATCATGACTGGATGCCTTCTTGTTAAACCGACCTACCGTCCCCGGAACTGCCGATCTTGAACCTATATGTTACGCCGACGGCGCTGCTGCTGCAGTCGGAACAAGCGTCCAGCGCTTGTTCTTCGAAATTGGCGCGCACTCTTCGATCCACACGATATCGCCGATCTTCGCCACATTAGTTTCATCGTGCGCATGGTACTTCTTGGACCGGCGCACAACCTTCTTCATAACGGGATGCGTGAACCGGCGCTCGACGCGCACCACAACCGTCTTCTCATTGGTGTCGGAGACAACAGTCCCCTGTAGAACGCGTTTTGGCATGGTCGCCGCTCCTTACTTCGCTGCGTTCTTCTCGGCCAGGATCGTCTTGATCCGCGCGATATCGCGGCGGACCTTCTTGACCTGGGCCGGGGCTTCGAGCTGCTGGGTAGCACGCTGGAAACGCAGGTTGAACTGTTCTTTCTTCAGGCTAACGAGCTGATCCTTCAGCTCATCCGGGGTTTTGGCCCGCACATCTTTGGCAGTGGTCATAACCGCGCCCCTCAGTCTGCAATGCGGGTAACAACCCGCGTCATGATTGGAAGCTTCATCGCGCCGAGGCGGAGGGCTTCCTTGGCAACGTCCTCGGGGACGCCGTCGATCTCGAATACGATACGGCCCGGCTTGACGCGAGCGGCCCAGAGTTCAACCGAACCCTTGCCCTTACCCATACGTACTTCGGTCGGCTTCTTGGAAACCGGTACGTCTGGGAAAATACGGATCCAGACACGGCCCTGGCGCTTCATCTCGCGGGTGATCGCGCGGCGAGCCGCCTCGATCTGGCGAGCAGTCACGCGCTCCGGCTCAGTCGCCTTGAGGGCATACTGGCCGAAAGCCAAGGTAGTGCCACCCTTGGCAACGCCATGGATGCGGCCCTTATGGGCCTTGCGGAACTTGGTCTTCTTAGGTTGCAGCATAATGAACTAACCTTCTTATGCGCGTTCGCGGTCGCGATCGGGCCGCGGAGCACGCTGCTGACCTTCGCCGCCGCCGCTATTGCCACCTTCGGTAGCACGGCGTTCGTGGGCCATCGGATCGTGCTCGAGCACTTCGCCTTTGAAAATCCAGACCTTGATACCGATGATGCCGTAGGTGGTCGCGGCTTCGGCGGTACCATAGTCGATGTCGGCACGCAGCGTGTGCAGCGGAACGCGACCTTCGCGGTACCATTCGGTACGAGCGATGTCGGCGCCACCGAGACGGCCACCAACGTTCACGCGGATGCCGCCGGCGCCCATGCGCATTGCGGTCTGCACCGAACGCTTCATGGCGCGACGGAAAGCCACGCGGCGTTCCAGCTGCTGGGCAATGCCCTGGGCAACCAGCGTCGCATCGGTTTCCGGCTTGCGCACTTCAACGATGTTGATGTGCACTTCGCTGTCGGTGAACTTCTTCACCTTGGCGCGGATCTTGTCGATGTCAGCGCCCTTCTTGCCGATCACGATGCCCGGACGGGCAGTGTGGATCGACACGCGGCACTTGCGGTGCGGGCGTTCGATGACGATCTTGGAGACCGCAGCGGCCTTCAGGTCCTCGAGCAGCATGGCACGGATCTTCAGGTCTTCCTGAAGCAGGTTACCATACTCGCCCTTGTTGGCGTACCAACGGGAATCCCAAGTGCGGTTGATGCCGAGGCGAAAACCGATTGGATTGATCTTCTGACCCATTATGCGGCCTCCTCAACTTGACGGAGAATGATCGTCAGATGCGCGAATGGCTTCTGGATCTGCGAGGAACGACCGCGACCGCGCGCCGTAAAGCGCTTCATCACGAGCGAGTTGCCCACAAAAGCTTCAGCAACGACCAGGGCATCGGTGTCGAGCCCGTGGTTGTTTTCGGCATTGGCGATGGCGCTTTCCAGCACCTTCTTGACCTGGCCAGAGATACGCTTGTGGCTGAATTCGAGTTCGGCCAGAGCCTTCTCGACCTTCTTGCCACGGATCAGCTGAGCCAGAAGGTTGAGCTTCTGCGGGCTGATGCGCAGCATGCGCAGCACAGCCTTGGCTTCGTTGTCCGCAAGCGCGCGCTGGGTTTTTGGCTTGCCCATGTTACTTCCTCTTGGCCTTCTTGTCGGCCGCATGACCGTAGTACGTACGGGTCGGTGCGAATTCGCCGAACTTGTGGCCGATCATGTCTTCGGTCACGTTGACCGGGATATGCTTGTGGCCATTGTGAACGCCGAAAGTGATGCCAACGAACTGTGGCAGAACCGTCGAACGGCGGCTCCAGATCTTGACCACGTCGTTGCGGCCAGATGCCAAGGCCTTCTCGGCCTTCTTGAGCATGTAGCCGTCGACGAACGGGCCCTTCCAGATTGAACGGGTCATGGCTTACCTGCCCTTCTTCACGTGACGCGAGCGAACGATAAACTTGTCCGTCGCCTTGTTGCTGCGGGTCTTCTTGCCCTTGGTCGGCTTACCCCAAGGAGTAACCGGATGACGGCCACCCGAGGTACGGCCTTCACCACCACCATGCGGGTGATCGATCGGGTTCATCGCCACGCCGCGCGTGACGGGCTTGCGACCGAGCCAACGCGAACGACCGGCCTTGCCGAGCGAGGTGTTGGAGTGATCCTGGTTCGACACAGCGCCAACGGTGGCGAGGCACGAACCATGGACCCGGCGCTGTTCGCCCGAGTTCAGGCGAAGGATCGCCCAACCCTGGTCACGACCGACATACTGGGCATAAGCACCAGCCGAACGGGCGACCTGGCCACCCTTGCGGGGCTTCAGCTCGATATTGTGCACGATCGTACCGACCGGCATACGTTCCAGCGGCATCGAATTGCCCGGCTTCACGTCGACGGTCTGCATCGACGAGATCACCTTGTCGCCGGCGCCGAGGCGCTGGGGAGCAATGATGTAGGCCTTCTCGCCATCGGGATAGATCACCAAAGCGATCCAAGCCGTACGGTTGGGATCATACTCGAGGCGCTCGATGGTGCCGACGACGTCGAACTTGACGCGCTTGAAGTCGATAATGCGGTAGGTCCGCTTATGACCGCCACCACGATGGAACGAGGTAATGCGACCACGGTTGTTACGACCGCCGGACTTCGAAAGACCCTGGGTCAAAGTCTTGACCGGAGCGCCCTTCCACAGTTCCGACCGATCGGTCGTCACCAGCTGGCGGCGGCCTTCGGAAGTTGGGTTGTAAGTTTTAAGAGCCATTTTTTGTCTCTATTCCCTTAGAGGCCGGTCGAAATATCGATCGACTGGCCGTCGACGAGGGTAACGATAGCCTTCTTGACGTCATTGCGGACGCCGATCTTGCCGCGGAAGCGCTTCACCTTGCCCTTGCGGACCAGGGTGTTCACTGCCTTGACCTTGACCGAAAACAGCTGCTCAACGGCGGCCTTGATTTCAGTCTTGTTCGCGTCGATGGCAACATCGAACACGACCTGGTTGGCTTCCGAAGCCATCGTGGACTTTTCAGTCACGACGGGATTGCGGATCACGTCATAAGCGCTGAGCTTGTTCATGCGAACCTCGCTTCCAGCGCTTCGAGCGCTGCCTTGGTCAGGACGAGCTTCTGACGGCGCAGGATATCAACAACGTTGATGCCCTGGATCGGGAGCACGTCGATATGCGGAATGTTGCGAGCGGCCAGAGCGAAGTTCTGGTCGACAGTCGCACCATCGATGATCAGCGCGTTCATCCAGTCCAGCTTGCCGAAGGTGATGCGGAGAGCCGCAGTCTTCGGAGCCTTGGTGATGACGCTGTCCAGCACGATCAGCTCGCCGGCTGCGGCCTTGGCCGACAGGGCATGCTTGAGCGCCAGGGCACGGACCTTCTTGGGCAGGTCGATCGCGTGGCTACGCGGGGTCGGACCGAACGCACGGCCACCACCACGGAACTGTGGAGCCTTGCGATCGCCATGACGAGCGCCGCCGCCCTTCTGCTTCTTGAACTTCTTGCCGGTGCGAACGCCTTCCGAACGATTCTTAACATCGTGCGTGCCGGCCATCGCCTTCAGCTGCTGGTAGCGGACCATGCGGTGCAGGATATCCTGACGCACTTCCAGGCCGAACACGTCGTCTGCGAGTGTCACGGTACCGTTAGATTTGCCGTCCAGAGTAGTGATCTGGAGTTCCATTATTCAGCCCCTTCCGCAACGTCAGCAGCGGCCTTGAACGAGCCCGGGAAGGCAGCATTCTTGGGAGCAGGCTTCTTGACGGCATCCTTGATCTGGATCCAGGCGCCCTTGGCACCGGGAACCGCACCCTGGATCATGATCAGACCGCGTTCCACGTCGGTCTTGACGACCGTCAGGTTCTGCGTGGTGATGCGACGATCACCCATGTGACCAGGCATCTTCTTGTTCTTGAAGGTCTTGCCCGGGTCCTGGCGGCCACCGGTCGAACCGATCGAACGGTGAGACACCGACACGCCGTGGGTGGCACGAAGACCACCGAAGTTCCAGCGCTTCATACCGCCGGCGAAACCCTTACCGATCGAAGTGCCGGTGACATCCACCAGCTGGCCTTCGACGAAATGGTCGGCCTGCAGCGTCGCGCCAACCTCGATGAGGTTTTCGGCATCGACGCGGAATTCAGCGACGTGGCGCTTGGGCTCGACCTTGGCAACGGCGAACTGGCCGCGTTCTGCCTTGGTCGTGTTCTTCACCTTGGCCTGTCCGGCGCCCAACTGGAGCGCGACATAGCCATCTTTTTCCGACGTCCGCTGGCCTACCACCTGGCAGTTCTGCAGCCCGAGCACCGTAACGGGCACGTGTGCGCCGTCATCGGTGAATATGCGGGTCATGCCCAGCTTCTGTGCGATCAAACCAGAACGCATCGGTTAGTACCTTCTTGTTTAGCGCTGAACCGGGTCATTGGTTCTCAAGAGGACCCTGTTATTTGGTCAGCGCGGAAATCCGTGACTTTAGAGCTTGATTTCGACGTCGACGCCGGCGGCAAGATCGAGCTTCATCAGTGCATCAACCGTCTGAGGGGTAGGATCCACAATGTCCAGGAGACGCTTGTGGGTCCGGATCTCGAACTGCTCACGCGCCTTCTTGTCGATGTGCGGCGAGCGGTTGACGGTAAACTTCTCAATTCGCGTCGGCAGCGGGATCGGACCGCGAACCTGAGCACCCGTACGCTTGGCCGTCTGCACGATCTCACGCGTGGATGCGTCGAGGACGCGATGGTCAAACGCCTTGAGGCGGATGCGAATATTTTGACCGTTCATCTTGTTATCCTGACAACAATGGACCGTGGCGCGCGCAACTCGCGCGCCACGAAATCATTCGCTTCTTATTTGAGGATCTTCGCCACGACGCCGGCGCCGACGGTACGGCCACCTTCACGGATAGCGAAGCGCAGCTTCTCTTCCATGGCGATCGGAACGATGAGCTGAACGTTCATGTTGATGTTGTCGCCCGGCATGACCATTTCCGTGCCTTCCGGCAGGGTCACGATGCCCGTCACGTCCGTGGTACGGAAGTAGAACTGGGGACGGTAGTTGCCGAAGAACGGAGTGTGACGGCCGCCTTCTTCCTTGGTGAGGATATAGGCCTCAGCAACGAAGTCGGTGTGCGGGGTCACGCTGCCTGGCTTGCAGAGAACCTGGCCGCGCTCAACCTGCGTACGGTCGATACCGCGGATCAGGGCGCCGATGTTGTCGCCAGCCTGGCCCGAGTCGAGCAGCTTGCGGAACATTTCGACACCGGTGACGGTGGTCTTCTGGGTTGCCTTGATGCCGACGATTTCGACTTCTTCGCCAACCTTGACGATGCCGCGTTCGACACGGCCGGTGACCACAGTACCGCGACCCGAGATCGAGAACACGTCTTCGATCGGCAGCAGGAACGGCAGGTCAACCGGACGTTCCGGCTGCGGGATGTACGAGTCAACAGCAGCCATCAGTTCCACGATCGCGTCATGGCCGAGCTTCTTGTCGCCGTTGTTCAGCGCTTCGGTAGCCGAGCCCTTGACGATCGGGATATCATCGCCGGGGAAGTCGTAGCTGGTGAGCAGTTCGCGAACTTCGAGTTCGACGAGCTCGAGCAGCTCGGCGTCATCAACCATGTCGCACTTGTTCAGGAACACGACCATTGCGGGAACGCCAACCTGATAAGCGAGCAGGATGTGCTCGCGAGTCTGGGGCATCGGGCCGTCGGCAGCGGACACAACCAGGATCGCGCCGTCCATCTGGGCAGCACCGGTGATCATGTTTTTCACATAGTCGGCGTGGCCTGGGCAATCGACGTGAGCATAGTGACGGTTAGCCGTCTCGTACTCGACGTGGGCGGTATTGATCGTGATGCCGCGTGCCTTTTCTTCCGGCGCAGCGTCAATCTGGTCGTACGCCTTGAAGGTCGCGCCACCAGTCTCAGCCAAAACCTTGGTAATCGCTGCGGTCAGCGAGGTCTTGCCATGGTCAACGTGACCAATGGTGCCGATATTGCAGTGAGGCTTATTGCGGGAAAACTTTTCCTTGCCCATCGCTTCTCTCCGTATTCGTTAGCCGTTCGGCCAACCTTGAGTTTCAGTTTGTTATTAGGCGTACTTGGCCTGGACTTCGTCGGCGACAGCCTGCGGAACCTGCTCGTAGTGATCGAACGACATCGAATACTGTGCACGGCCCTGGCTCATCGAGCGCAAGGAGTTCACGTAGCCGAACATGTTCGCGAGCGGAACATAGGCATCCACGACCTGGAGGACACCACGGCCTTCTGTGCCGTGAATCTGACCGCGTCGTGAATTCAGATCGCCGATAACGTCGCCCATGTAATCTTCTGGCGTCGTAACTTCAACCTTCATGATCGGCTCGAGGATCTTCGGCGACGCCTTGCGCAGAGCTTCGTTGAAGCCCGCACGACCGGCGATTTCGAAGGCGAGAACCGAGGAGTCAACGTCGTGGTACGCGCCTTCGGTCAATGTCACCTTGACGTCCACGATCGGGAACCCGATCAACGGACCAGACGACATAACCGACTTCACGCCCTTTTCGACGCCCGGGATATATTCCTTGGGCACCGAACCGCCGACGACGGCATTCACAAAGGTCAGACCCGTGCCGATTTCACCCGGCTCGACGCTGAGCTTGACGCGGGCGAACTGGCCCGAACCACCGGACTGCTTCTTGTGGGTATAGTCCACATTGGCAGGCTTGGTGATGGTCTCGCGGTAAGCCACCTGGGGCTGACCGATATTGGCTTCCACCTTGAACTCGCGACGCATGCGGTCGACGAGAATGTCCAGGTGAAGTTCGCCCATGCCCGAAATGATGGTCTGGCCAGATTCTTCATCGGTCTTGACGCGGAACGACGGATCTTCAGCAGCCAAGCGGTTGAGCGCGAGGCCCATCTTTTCCTGGTCGGCCTTCGACTTCGGTTCCACCGAGATGTCGATAACGGGTTCCGGGAAGATCATGCGTTCAAGGATAACCTGCGCATTGGAGGCACACAGGGTGTCGCCAGTGGTGGTGTCCTTGAGACCCACGATGGCGACGATGTCACCAGCGAAGGCTTCCGTGATCTGCTCGCGGCTATTGGCATGCATCTGGAACAGACGACCAACGCGCTCGCGCTTTTCCTTGACCGTGTTCTCGATCATCATGCCCTGCTCGAGCTTGCCCGAGTAGATGCGGCAGAACGTCAGCGTACCCATGTGCGGGTCGTTGGCGATCTTGAACGCCAGCATGGCCAGCGGCTCATTGTCGTCAGCATGACGCTCGATCGGCTGTTCCGTGCGGGCATCGATGCCCTTGATCGCCGGAACATCGGCCGGCGCCGGCAAGAAGTCGATCACGCCGTCGAGCAAAGGCTGCACGCCCTTGTTCTTGAAGGCCGAGCCAGCAAAGACCAGGAAGAACTTCGCATCAATCGTGCCGCGACGCAGCAGACGACGGATCGTATCGTTGTTCGGCAGATCGCCGTTCAAGTAGGCCGTCATCGCGTCGTCGTCGAGTTCGACGGCGGCTTCGATCATGGCTTCGCGATACTTCTTGGCCGATTCCTTGAGGTCATCAGGGATCTCAACGACGTCCCAGGCAGCGCCCAGTTCTTCATTGTGCCAGATCAGCGCGTTCATCTCGATCAGGTCGACGACGCCCTTGAAGTCGTTCTCGGCACCGATCGGCAGCTGCACGGGAACGGCCTTGGCGCCCAGGCGGGTGCCGACCATCTCGACGCAGCGATAGAAATCGGCACCGATCTTGTCCATCTTGTTGACGAAGATCAGACGCGGAACGTTGTACTTGTCGGCCTGGCGCCACACAGTTTCAGTCTGCGGCTCGACACCGGCATTGGCATCCAGCAGCGCGACGGCACCGTCGAGCACACGCAGCGAACGCTCGACTTCAATGGTGAAGTCCACGTGGCCGGGGGTATCGATGATGTTGAAGCGGTGCATGACGCCATCACGGTCTTTCCAGAACGTGGTGGTGGCAGCGGACGTGATCGTGATGCCGCGTTCCTGCTCCTGCTCCATCCAGTCCATGGTAGCGGCGCCGTCATGGACTTCGCCGATCTTATGGGACTTGCCGGTATAGTAGAGGATGCGTTCGGTCGTGGTCGTCTTGCCAGCATCGATGTGAGCCATGATGCCGAAATTGCGATACAGATTGATCGGGTATTCGCGTGCCATAGTAAGCTCCTACCAGCGGTAGTGCGAGAAGGCACGGTTGGCGTCAGCCATACGGTGCGTATCTTCGCGCTTCTTGACGGCCTGGCCGCGACCGTTGACCGCATCCATAAGCTCGCCGGACAGACGCTCGCGCATCGTGTTCTCGCCGCGCTTGCGGGCACTGTCGATCAGCCAGCGAATGGCCAGGGCCTGCTGACGATCGGTACGGACTTCAACCGGAACCTGATAGGTGGCACCGCCAACACGACGCGACCGGACTTCAACCGACGGGCGGATGTTGTCGAGTGCGGTGTGGAACGCCACGATGGGGTCCTGCTTGGTCTTGGACTCGACGATTTCGAATGCACCGTAAACGATACCTTCGGCGGCCGACTTCTTGCCGTCCTTCATCAAGGAGTTCATGAACTTGGTGACAACCAGATCGCCGAACTTGGGATCAGGAATAACATCACGCTTTTCTGCGCTGTGGCGACGGGACATGACTCTATCTCCTTATTTCGGACGCTTCGCGCCGTACTTCGAACGGCGCTGCTTACGGTCCTTCACGCTCTGCGTGTCGAGGACACCGCGGAGCACGTGATAACGAACGCCCGGAAGATCGCGAACGCGACCGCCACGGATGAGCACAACGGAGTGCTCCTGCAGGTTATGACCTTCGCCCGGAATATACGAGATCACTTCGCGGGAGTTGGTCAGGCGAACCTTGGCAACCTTACGCAGAGCCGAGTTCGGCTTTTTCGGAGTGGTCGTGTAGACACGTGAGCAAACGCCGCGCTTCTGCGGGTTGGCTTCCATCGCCGGAACTTTGTTCCGCTTTGGCTTGCTGGCGCGTGGTTTGCGGATCAGCTGATTAATGGTGGGCATTGAGCTCTTTCCATCGTCCAAATCGTTTCGATCACAACGCAGCAAACCAAAACGGCGCTCATCCGACCCGGTTAGGGGAACGGCGGCGCCTTAATTGCAGCGGACCGTAGCCCGAAAGGACCACGTTCATGCGCACAAGGATTTGCTTCGTCTATCTACCCACCAGTGTGTTTGAGTGTCCTGGATGCCCGCACAAGATGGCAGGTACCCGAAGCGACATTCACGACCGACTGCTTAGGTATGGGCTGTTTAGTGCCGATGTCTGCATGCGTCAAGGATTCTTTCGCGAAAATCTGCATGCCGGTCATGCTTTGGTAGCGTATTCGTTTCGCGCCTCTTAACGCCCGTAGCATAAGAGATGACGGCACAGTTGATCGCGCGTACCACCGTAGATTTGATTTGCATCCTGCTTTTCCCGTTCATGTAAATGTGTAGAATTGGCAGCGGGGATGCGCCCGACCCTTTCAGGGCGGGCACGACGACTCAGAAGAGGGACTACAAATGAAATTGAATGCCATGCTTGCTGGCGGCGCACTTGTGCTTGCCTTGACCGGTTCGGCTTATGCTGCAAACATCACCGCGTCCGACACCGATGAAATTCTCAATGTAGCGCGCGGCTATGGCTCCGCCTCGATCAGCACCAGCAGCAACGGCAACCCCATGATCACCGGCCGAATCGACGGCGTGAATTATGTGTTCTACTTCCTCGGGTGCACCGACAATAGGGACTGCCAGAACGGCTACTTCTATCTCGGTTTCGCCGATCTAAAGCCAAAAATCGAAATAATCAACGACTGGAATCGCGACAACAGCTTCAGTCGAGCATACCTCGATCAGGATCAGGACGCTGTGGTGGAATCTGACGTCTACATGGCCCAGGGTATCAGCACCGAGGCATTGGATGGCCAGTTCGGCATCTGGGCCGATACGATGAGCAAGTTCGCCGATCACGTCGGCTTCAAGAAGTAAGCCACGCGCTGCCATCGAATCCAAAGGGGCCCCGACGGGCCCCTTTTTTATTGCCGCTTCATCGGCCAAAAAGAAAAGGGGCCCGAAGGCCCCTTCCCGCACGCCTGGTCTGGCTATTTGGCCTTCAGCAGCTCAGTGACGTCGAGGATCATGAATTCCTCGTCGTCCTGCTTGCCCTGCTCGCGGCTCACGTCGAAGGGGAAGTTGTTGTCGTTGGCCACGACAATGGTGTTCTCGTCCACGCGATCGACGTTCTCAATGGTGTCGAACGGGAAGGTGAAGACGCCGTCCTTGGAGCCGCGCGGCGCGATGCCATCGGGATCCTTGATGTCGAGCAGGTCGATATAGCCCAGCTTCTTGACCACGCCATTGGCATCGAGCTGATCGATATCGATGAGGTAGATGCGCTTCAGCAGCGCGGGCTTGGCAGCCCAACCGTCACGGGCATCGCCCTGGTTCTGGTCACGCTCGATGACCAGTGCACGGTGGTCGTCGATCATATTGAAGTCGCCGATCGAATTCGGCGCGTCTTCCAGCGGATAATAGCGGACCTTGTCGGCAAAGGCGCCGGTGGCGACGTCGAACTGCAGCATGCGGATCGCCGGCTTGCCGTCGATCAGCTCGAACGCCTTCTTGTCGGCATCCCAGAAGGTCTTTTCGAGCAGCGGATAAAGCGTCTTGCCATCGGGCGACTGGGCCATGCCCTCAAAGCCGCCGGAACGCTGGGTGACGACGCCGGCCAGTTCGGCACCGGGGTTCGGAGCCGAAACGGTCTGGTTATCCGGGCCCTTGTAGACGAGGTCGCCGATCTGGGTCTTGAACACGGACTGCACGACGCCCTTGGCGTCGGTCTTGATCAGCCAGGGGCCGAACTCGTCGCCGAAATAGTAGCTATCGCCAACGGGCTGGATCGACTCGATGTCGAAATCGGCGCCGGTGAGGTAACGAGTGTCGGTGGCTTCATTGACGATCGGGAACGGCACGACGCGGTTCGGGTCCGACAGGAACACGCCGGCTTCGCGAGCGACAGTGTGGCCGGTCCAGTCGAGCTTGAGCGTGTTGAACATCAGCAGCGAGTCAGCCGAATTGGCCTTGGCGCCGAAGCCATTGTCGGTCAGCACCACGAAACGGCCATCGCCGAGCGAACGGATGCCGGAAAAACCCTGCAGTGCCTGGCCCTTGAACGGCATGCCGATGCCGGTCTTGGCATCCTTGAATTCTTCCAGCGTTTCGACGCGGGTGCCCGAGGTGAAACGGCCGGACATCTGGAACTCAGCGGGCGCATCGGCGGGCGCTTCGACGAAGGTCGCGCCCGGCTGCTGGGCATGAGCCTTCAGCACGGCTTCGAATTTCGGGACGTCCTGGGCATTGGCAGTGGCCATAAGGCCAAGCAGGCTGACCCCAGCCAGAAGGAGGGAACGGAACATGACTTCTCCGGAAGGTAAATTGAACCCGCCTTCCCTACCCAGCCAACATGTCGGTCCGCCTACAGTCTGATTGCACTGCCGTTACGGTTTTGCGTCAGTTGCCAACCCGCGGCCGGCGCAAAAAGAAAGGGGACCCTTCGGCCCCCTTCCCTGATTTTTCATCGATCGATCCGAACTTACTCGGCTGGCGTTTCCACCGGCTTGTCGAACACGCGCGGCGACGGGATCGCGGCGGTATTGGCCTGGCGGCGGCGTTCGTCGAGGATCAGCTCGTCGCGCTTGGCGGCGATCAGCTTGGCCGAGGTGATGCCCGCGCCGGTACCGGCTGGGATCAGACGACCCACGATGACGTTCTCCTTGAGGCCTTCGAGCAGATCGGCCTTGCCGGAAACCGCCGCTTCCGTGAGGACGCGGGTGGTTTCCTGGAACGAAGCGGCCGACACGAACGAGCGGGTCTGCAACGACGCCTTGGTGATGCCGAGCAGCACCGGATTGGCCGTTGCCGGCTTCTTGCCATCGGCGATCAACTGGTCGTTGAGCTCGTCGAAGTCCAGCTTGTCCAGCTGCTCGTCCTTGAGCAGGCCGGTATCACCTGGATCCACGATCTCGACCTTCTGCAGCATCTGGCGAACGATCACCTCGATGTGCTTGTCGTTGATCAGCACGCCCTGCAGACGATAGACCTCCTGGATTTCATTGACGAGGTAACGAGCAAGCTCTTCCACGCCCTTGATTGCCAGAATGTCATGCGGAGCCGGATTGCCATCGAGGATATATTCGCCCTTCTCGATGGTATCGCCTTCCTGCAGATGGAACGGCTTGCCCTTCGGGATCAGGTACTCGACCGACTCTTCGCCTTCGTTATGCGGCTTGATGATGACGCGACGCTTGTTCTTGTAGTCGCGGCCAAAACCAATGATGCCGTCGATCTCGGCGATGATGGCGTGGTCCTTGGGACGACGTGCCTCGAACAGCTCGGCCACACGCGGCAGACCGCCGGTGATGTCCTTGGTCTTGGCACTTTCCAGCGGGATACGCGCCAGCACGTCGCCGGGCGAGACCTTCTGGCCAGGTTCCACGTTCAACACGGCATCCACCGACAGCAGATAGCGGGCTTCGCCACCGCGGTCGACCTTCACCACGGCACCGCTGCGAGCAATCGCCAGTGCCGGCTTGAGGCCGTCACCGCGCTGATTGGTACGCCAATCGATCACGACGCGCTTGGTGAAGCCCGTTGCCTCGTCGGTGTTTTCCGCAACCGAAGTCCCGTCGAGCAGGTCCTCGAAGACCACCTCGCCGTCAACTTCCGCCAGGATCGGACGGGTGTAGGGGTCCCATTCAGCCAGACGCTGGCCACGGCGAACCTGATCGCCCTCTTTCACCAGCAGCTTGGAGCCGTAGGTCACCTTGTGGGTGCTGCGTTCCTTGCCTTCGGCGTCGAGAACGGCCAGCGACACGTTACGCGCCATGACGACGAGCTTGTTGCCTTCGACCTTGACCACGTTCGGATTGCGGATGGCGATGGTGCCTTCCGCGCCCGATTCCAGGAACGAGCTATCGACCACCTGAGCCGTGCCACCGATGTGGAACGTGCGCATGGTGAGCTGCGTGCCGGGTTCACCGATCGACTGTGCGGCGATAACGCCGACAGCTTCACCCATGTTCACGGGAGTACCGCGAGCAAGGTCACGACCATAGCAGGCCGCGCAAGTGCCCTGGCGCATATCGCAGGTCAGCGGGGAACGGATACGGATCGACTGGATCCGCGCTTCCTCGATGATATCGACATGCTTTTCTTCGAGCAGCGTGCCCTTGGCGGCAATCAGATCACCCGTCAGCGGGTGATTGATGTCGTCAGCGGCCGTACGGCCGAGAACGCGCTGGCCGATCGAAGCCACGATCTGGCCGGCATCGACGATCGGCTCCATGGTCAGGCCGCGATCGGTCCCACAATCGGTGGAAACGATGATCGCGTCCTGCGCCACGTCGACGAGACGACGGGTCAAATAGCCCGAGTTCGCGGTCTTCAACGCCGTATCCGCCAGACCCTTACGGGCACCGTGGGTGGAGTTGAAATACTCGAGAACGTTGAGGCCTTCCTTGAAGTTAGCCGTGATCGGGGTCTCGATGATCGAGCCGTCAGGACGGGCCATCAGGCCGCGCATGCCGGCAAGCTGCTTCATCTGGGCCGGTGAACCACGAGCGCCCGAGTGGCTCATCATGTAAACCGAGTTGATCGGCTTCTGGCGCTTGGTTTCCTTGTCGATCTGAACGGCGGCAATGCCCTTCATCATCTCTTCGGCAACCTTGTCGCCACACTTGGCCCAGGCGTCCACGACCTTGTTGTACTTCTCGCCCTGAGTGATCAGGCCGTCATTGTACTGCTGCTCGAATTCCTCGACCTGCTTACGCGCCGCTTCCACGATCGCATACTTGGTCGGCGGAATGACCATGTCGTCCTTGCCGAACGAGATGCCGGCCTTGCACGCATGGGTGAAGCCCAGCTGCATGACGCGGTCACAGAAGATCACGGTCTCTTTCTGACCGCAGCCACGGTAAACCGTGTCGATCATCTTGGAGATCATCTTCTTGGTCATCAGCTGGTTGGCCGTAGCGTACGGCACCGACGGATGCTTGGGAAGAATCTGGCCGATAATCATGCGGCCCGGGGTCGTTTCCACGATCTCGGTCTTGGACGCGCCGTTCTCGTCGAACGTGTGTACGCGGCCCTTGATCTTGGTGTGCATGGTCACGACGCCGTTGTAGAGCGCGTGTTCCAGCTCGCCCATGGACGAGAAGCTCATGCCCTGGCCGGGCTCGTTCTCATTCATCAAGCTGAGGTGATAAAGCCCCAGCACGATGTCCTGGGACGGCACGATGATCGGCTGGCCGTTGGCAGGATGCAGGATGTTGTTGGTCGACATCATCAAGACGCGCGCTTCCAGCTGCGCTTCGAGCGACAGCGGAACGTGCACGGCCATCTGGTCGCCGTCAAAGTCGGCATTGAATGCCGAGCAGACCAGCGGATGCAGCTGGATCGCCTTGCCTTCGATCAGGATGGGCTCGAACGCCTGGATGCCAAGACGATGCAGCGTGGGCGCGCGGTTCAGCAGAACCGGGTGCTCGCGGATCACTTCGTCCAGGATATCCCAAACCTCGGGCTTTTCCTTCTCGACCAGCTTCTTGGCCTGCTTCACCGTCGAGCTGAAGCCCTTGGCTTCAAGGCGCGAATAGATGAAGGGCTTGAACAGCTCGAGCGCCATCTTCTTGGGCAGGCCGCACTGGTGCAGCTTGAGATTCGGACCCACGGTGATG
This sequence comes from Devosia sp., assembly GCF_028290625.1. Taxonomy (GTDB): domain Bacteria; phylum Pseudomonadota; class Alphaproteobacteria; order Rhizobiales; family Devosiaceae; genus Devosia. The sequence goes on along the minus strand of NZ_JAQGJM010000016.1, from coordinate 2,414 downwards.
ACCGAACGACCCGAATAGTCGACGCGCTTGCCGAGCAGGTTCTGGCGGAATCGGCCCTGCTTGCCCTTGAGCATGTCGGACAGCGACTTCAGCGGACGCTTGTTGGCACCGGTGATGGTGCGGCCACGGCGGCCGTTATCGAACAGCGCATCCACAGCTTCCTGCAACATGCGCTTTTCGTTGCGGATGATGATGTCGGGAGCCCGCAGCTCGATCAGGCGCTTCAACCGGTTGTTACGGTTGATGACGCGACGATAGAGATCGTTCAGATCGGACGTGGCGAAGCGGCCGCCATCCAGCGGCACCAGCGGGCGCAGCTCGGGCGGGATGACCGGAATGATCGTCATGATCATCCATTCGGGCTTGTTGCCCGAAACGATGAACTGCTCGACGATCTTCAAGCGCTTGGCAAGCTTCTTGGGCTTAAGTTCCGTCGTGGACTCAGCAATTTCCACGCGCAAATCGGCCGCGATCTTCTCGAGATCGAGGGCGAGTAGGATGTCGCGGATGGCTTCGGCGCCGATCTTGGCGGTGAAGCTGTCGGCACCATATTCGTCCTGGGCATCGAGGAACTGCTCTTCGGAGAGCAATTCATGCTGGCTGAACGGGGTCAGGCCGGCATCGAGCACGACGTAGTTTTCGAAGTACAGGATGCGCTCGATGTCCTTGAGCGTCATATCGAGCAGCAGCGCGATACGCGACGGCAGGGACTTCAGGAACCAGATGTGCGCGACCGGCGCGGCCAGTTCGATATGGCCCATGCGCTCGCGACGAACACGGCTCAGGGTGACTTCCACACCGCACTTTTCGCAGATGACGCCCTTGAACTTCATGCGCTTGTACTTGCCGCACAGGCACTCATAGTCCTTCACAGGGCCAAAGATACGCGCGCAGAACAAGCCATCGCGTTCAGGCTTGAACGTACGATAGTTGATGGTCTCGGGCTTTTTGATTTCGCCGAACGACCACGAGAGAATCTTCTCCGGGCTCGCGATCGAAATCTTCATCTGGTCGAACGTCTGCACCGGCACTGCCGGATTGAACGGGTCCATGACGTGGGAATGATGGTTCATCAATTCTCTCCTCTATCCGTCCAGCTCTACTGAGCCGAACGGAAAATGAATGGGGTTAGGAAGTGCCGGATTACTCCGCCGCTTCCTGAGGAGGTGCGAGCTCCGCCCGGTCGGGCTCCACGACATCACGCATGTCGAGTTCGACATTGAGGCCCAGGGAACGGATTTCCTTGACCAGAACGTTAAAGCTCTCGGGGATGCCTGGCTCGAACGTGTCGTCGCCGCGCACGATGGATTCGTAGACCTTGGTCCGGCCCGCGACGTCGTCCGACTTGATCGTCAGCATTTCCTGCAGAGTATAGGCGGCGCCATAGGCTTCGAGTGCCCACACCTCCATCTCGCCGAAACGCTGCCCGCCGAACTGCGCCTTGCCGCCCAGCGGCTGCTGGGTAACGAGCGAGTAAGGACCGATCGAACGCGCGTGGATCTTGTTGTCCACCAGATGGTCGAGCTTGAGCATGTAGATATACCCAACCGTCACCTGACGATCGAACTGCTCACCGGTACGCCCGTCATAGACGGTGGACTGGCCAGAGCCCTTGAGCCCCGCCTTTTCCAGCATCTTGACGATGTCGGCTTCCTTGGCGCCGTCGAACACCGGAGTGGCGATCGAGACACCCTTGGACAGGTGCTCGCCGAGCCGGATCATGCCGTCGTCGTCGAGGTCGGTGATGCTCTCATCGCCGGCGAACAGGTCCTGGATCTCGGCCCGGAGGGGCTTCAGATCGCCCTTCTGGTGATAGATGCGGACCATCTCGTCGATCTTCTTGCCCATGCCGGCGCAAGCCCAGCCCAGGTGCGTCTCGAGGATCTGCCCGACGTTCATGCGCGAGGGCACGCCCAGCGGATTGAGCACGATGTCAACATGAGTACCGTCTTCGAGGTACGGCATGTCTTCGATCGGCACAATGCGCGAAACCACGCCCTTGTTGCCGTGACGGCCGGCCATCTTGTCACCCGGCTGCAGGCGACGCTTGACCGCGATGTGGACCTTCACCATCTTCAGCACGCCAGGCGCCAGCTCGTCGCCCTGGGTGAGCTTGCGCTTCTTCTCTTCGAACATCTTGTCGAACTCGACGCGGGTGGCCGAAATGCTGTCCTTGATGTTCTCGAGTTGCTGCGCGGCTTCCTCACTCGCCAGACGGATGTCGAACCAGTCGTGGCGGTTGAGCGAGTGCAGATAATCCTTGGTCAGCTTCGCGCCCTTCGCCAGTTTTTTCGGACCGCCATTGGCGACCTTACCGGTCAACAGGCGCTCGATCCGCGCGAACGCGTCGTTTTCAACAATCCGCAGCTGGTCGGCGAAGTCCTTCTTGTAGCCCTTCAGGTCGTCGTCGATGA
>NZ_JAQGJM010000032.1 GCF_028290625.1 Devosia sp. | reverse complement strand
TTATGCGATCCACCCTTCCCCCCCAACTCAGCCCAACACCCTCCCCCTTGCGGGGAGGGCGGGGAAGGGGTGGGCAACACGCCCCAACTTCTCTCTTCCCAACGGGCGAGCGAGTGGCATTTCACACCCCCGCCGATCCCAAGAACCCACCACCGAATCCTTGACACCGCCCCCACACCAGTCAAAAACTATCGCCAACAAAAACACCGCGTATGTCATCACCCATTTCTGACGTACGTACCACAGGGAGGAGCCGACATGCGCACCATCAAAGGGCCGGCAATCTTTTTGGCCCAGTTCGCCGGGGATCAGGCCCCCTTCGATACGCTCGACAACATCTGCGGCTGGGCCGCAAGTCTCGGCTACAAGGGCGTCCAGATTCCAAGCTGGGTCTCGAGCTTCATCGATCTGGAAAAAGCCGCCACCTCCCAGGCCTATGCCGATGAAATCCGCGGCATTGTCGAAAAGCACGGCCTCGAGATCACCGAGCTTTCCACTCACCTTCAGGGCCAGCTCGTCGCCGTCCATCCGGCCTATGACGCCCAGTTCGATGGTTTCGCGCCGGCATCGGTCCACAACAACCCCAAGGCCCGACAGGAATGGGCGGTCCGGCAGTTGATGTTCGCCGCCAGAGCATCGAAGAACCTTGGCCTCACCGAACACGCCACCTTCTCGGGCGCGCTCGCCTGGCCCTATGTCTATCCCTGGCCGCAGCGCCCCGCCGGCCTTGTCGAAGAAGCCTTCGATGAACTGGCCCGCCGCTGGACGCCGATCCTCAATGAATTCGACAATAACGGCGTCGATCTCTGCTACGAAATCCACCCCGGCGAAGACCTGCACGACGGCGTCACCTACGAGATGTTCCTCGATCGCGTGAACAACCACCCGCGCGCCAATCTGCTCTACGATCCCAGCCACTTCGTGCTGCAGCAACTCGATTATCTCGATTACATCGACATCTATCACGAGCGCATCAGGATGTTCCACGTCAAGGATGCCGAGTTCAACCCGACCGGCCGCCAGGGCGTCTACGGCGGATTCCAGTCCTGGATCAACCGGGCAGGGCGCTTCCGCTCGCTCGGCGACGGCCAGGTCGATTTCGCCTCGATCTTCTCCAAGATGGCGCAATATGACTTTGCCGGTTGGGCCGTGCTCGAATGGGAATGCGCCATCAAGCATCCTGAAGACGGGGCTCGCGAGGGCGCCGAATTCATCAAAAATCACATTATTCGCGTCACCGAACACGCCTTCGACGATTTCGCGTCGTCGGGTACGGACCTTGCCGCCAATCGCAAAATTCTCGGGCTCTGAGGGGAACAAAAATGGCTGAAACTGGCGCAAGGCGCATTCGTCTGGGCATGGTCGGCGGCGGCACGGGGGCCTTTATCGGCTACGTGCACCGCGTCGCCTCCCGCATCGATGGGGATTACGATCTGGTGGCCGGCGCGCTGTCGTCGCGCCCCGAAGTCGCAAAAGAGTCCGGTCGCAATATCGGGCTGGCCGAAGACCGCATCTACACCAGCTACGAAGAGATGGCCCGCGCCGAAGCGGCTCGTCCCGACGGCATCGAGGCGGTGTCGATCGTCACGCCGAATCACATGCATTTCGGCCCGGCCAAGGCCTTCCTGGAAGCCGGAATCCACGTGATCTGCGACAAGCCGATCACCTCGACGCTGGAAGACGCGCGCGCTTTGGCCAACATCAAGCCGAAGAACGGCGCCAAGTTCCTGCTGACCCACAATTACACCGGCTACCCGTTGATCCGACAGGCCCGCCAACTGGTGGAATCGGGCGCATTGGGCACTATCCGCGTCATCCAGGCCGAATATCCGCAGGATTGGCTCACCGAGGCCGCTGCGGATGATAACAAGCAGGCGTCCTGGCGCACCGATCCGGCCCGCTCCGGCGCCGGCGGCGCCATCGGCGATATCGGCACTCACGCCTATAATCTGCTGCGCTTTGTCACCGGCCTCAAGACCGAGGCGGTCTCGGCCGATCTGACCAGCTTCGTGGCCGGCCGCCAGCTCGACGATAACGTGCACATCATGCTGCGCTTCCAGGGCGGCGCCAAGGGCATGCTCTGGGCCAGCCAGGTGGCCGTCGGCTGCGAAAACGGTCTGCAATTGCGCGTCTATGGCGACAAGGGCGGCCTGGAATGGCGCCAGGACAATCCGAACTACATGTGGTTCACCGAGTTCGGCAAACCCAAGCAGCTGCTGACACGCGGCGGTGCCATCTCCGGCAATGCCGCCTCGACCATGAACGTGCGCGTCCCCTCCGGCCATCCCGAAGGGTACCTGGAAGCTTTCGCCACGCTCTACAGCCAGTTCGCCGAAGTCATCCGCGGCAACGGCGCCGCCTATGACGGCCTGCTGCCAACCCTGGCCGATGGCGTCGAAGGCATGGAATTCATCGTCGCCTCGGTGAAATCCAGCAAAGCCGATGGCAAGTGGACCAAGCTCAGCGAGGTCTAAGTCCCGGGACATTGGATGCAGAGGGCGCAGATCATTGAATCTGCGCCCTTTTTTGTTGGAGCAAGCAACGCGTCCAACGCAGTGTCTACGCCATATCCTTACAGTGCTACGTAGCGATCGCGGCGGTGGTTGATGGCGACAAACAGGTTGAGCACTAATGCGCCAAGAGCTGAATAGGCGATAGCCATCGGCGTCAGGAACGCGAAGGACGCGGCAAAAATCAGCACATCGCCGGCCAGAAGCACGAGGCCAGCGCGCCAGCCGAAACGATCCTGAAGATAGAAGGCCAGGATCGAAATGCCGCCCACACTGGCGCCGTGCCGGAACACGGCCAACATGCCATAGCCGATCAATATGCCCGCCAGCGTCACTCCGAATAACGGATCGAGCCGCTCGAAGGCGAGCATTTGTGGTAACCAGGCGGTGACCACGGAGAGGGCAGCAACGACGAAGATGGTTTTGATTGTGAAGGCCCGACCCATCCGCAATATGGCCAAGCCGAAGAACGGCAGATTGCATAGGAAATAGACGACGCCGAAGTTCCAGCCGGTGGCGTAGCGGATCAGTAGTGAGACACCGGCGATGCCGCCAACGAAAAAGCCGAGATGAGCGAGCACGGAAATGCCTAGGGCCACCAGCAGCAGGCCAGTGCCAATGCCTTGAACATCCTCTAGCGGACTGTGCTTGGTGGCAGTGGCATTCCATCGTCCTAGGCGCAATTTATCGGTCCCGACCACATGCTCATCAGCCGATACTGCCGCATGTCGAGGCAAATCAAAATCGATGAAAGTGCAAGGCTGTCTATTGCAGCCGTTTGACGCGAAAACCTTCCTTTTCGAGCAAGTCCACTACGCTCCCATCGCCCATCAGGTGTCCGGCGCCGACGACGATCAGGTCTTGCTCGTTGTCGGCCAGCATGGTGTCGATCTTGGCGACCCAGTTCTTATTGCGGTCGAAGATCAGGCGCTGGGTGAAGGCGTCGTAGCCGGCCAGGTCGTCGAAGAAGGCATCGGCCATCACGTCCGGCGTGCCGGCGGCCCAGGCGGTGACCATGGCGTCGAGCTGGCCGGGCAGGTCATCGAGCTTGTCGAGCGTATCGACCAGCATGCCGACCTGCTCCTCCTGCGGCGCGCTGGCGAGGAAACTGAGTTGCTCGTCGCTGGTCTCGAAATAGGCCTTCCGCTCGGGGGGCAGTTCGCGCTGCAAGGCAATATCCACCCCGCTATTGGGATCATATCCAAGTGCGACGATCACCGCCGTGCTGATCATATTGGTGGCGAGCCAAGGCTGCATCGCCTGGATTGTCCCCACCGGCAGTCCCAATTCGGCGATGGTGGAGCGAAGGGCCGCCGCGTCCGCCGTCTCCAATTGGCTGGAAAGGGTGGTGCCGAGCGGGTTGAGCCCCATGGCCATCGCCTTGGCAAGGATCGTGCCCTGCACGGCAGCGCCGACATCGGTCTCGAAATAGACACGGTCGGCATCGGCCATGGCGCGATCAAATATGTCGGTGCGCCAGGCGGTGTCAGGCGGCAGCAGATGAAACGATCCGAACAGCCACACTTTGCTGTTTTCGTCGCTGACTTGCCAGAGGGCGGGGGCCGCATTGGCCGGAACAGCGGCAGTGAGCAGAGCAGTTGTGGCGGCGAAAACACGGATAGACATGGTCATGGTGAAATCCGGTTGGTTGTTCCCACTTTGACAGATCGCCTTCGGCCGCCAAACCAAAAACCACGATACCAGGCAGCCGCTACAGCCAATGCGCGACGCTGCCCCAGATCAGCGTCAGTCCGGACACCATCAGCAATAGCAGAATCATGCGGCGGAAGGCCTGGGCGTTGAGCCGGTGGAACAGCGAGACCCCCAGCAGGGCGGGAATCGCCAGCGCGGGGGCGATGATCGCGAACATGTGGAGCGCCTCGCCGGTGATCGAGCCGGTGAACGCGTAGATTGTCAGTGTGGTCGTGTGCATGGCGATGTTGAACGCCTGCAGCACGCCGCGCTGCGTCTCCTTGCTCCAGCCGCGCAGATTGGTCCATAGCGTCGGGACGGGTCCGGATATGCCGCCAATACCGCCCAGAACACCGCCGCCAAAGCCCGCCATGGCGTCGGCGACACGCCCGCCGCGCTCCCATTTAAAATCGTGCGGCAGCAACAGCATGATCGGGCAATAGATCAGCAGGAACACGCCAAGCCCGAATTTGAACATCGCCGGGTCGAACCAGGCCAGCAGCATGACGCCGAATGGCACGCCGATCAATCCGCCGATGAGCAATGGCAGCAGCTTCCTGAGTTCGAACCCGCGCCAGATGAAGGGCAGGGTGACCAATTGCCCCATGAGGGCGCCGAATACCGACATCGGAGCCGCCAGTTGTGGCTCGACAGCCCAGGCCCATACCGACAGCGCTACCAGCGAGAACGCAAATCCCGAAACGCCCTGCGCAAAGCCAGCGGCGGCGGCGCCGGCAAGGACGATCAGCAGCGCGGCATCCATCGACAGGGCTCCAGAAAATCAAAAGCGCCACAATGGCTTGCGGCGCTTGGGTGATTCTTTTTATGGCGAACGCCGATGCCGCTAGTGCGTCCAGGGCGTCTTGCGGTCGGATCGGAAATTGTCCGGGTAGCTCACCTTTTTAGGCGTCGCGTCATGCGCGGGCTGCACCGAGTAGGGGATGCCGTTCTTCTGCGCATAGGCCTCAGCGGCTTCGAGCGTATCGAAGGACAGCTTGATCTGCTGCCGCGTGTCGCTCGAGGTCGTGTAGCCCATCAACGGATCGATGCCGCGGGCCGAGGCCTGTTCATGCACCAGGATCCAGTCTTTGGACTTGCCCTTGCCTGACTGCATGGCGTTCGGGGCGGGGCGGTAGATTCGGGCAGTCATGCGAGGTCCTCAACAAACCTTGTTGCTGCCTGGATCATGCAGCAGGCACGAAGAAAATGCGATGGTCGGAGTACAAAGATTCGAACTTTGGACCCCTGGTTCCCAAAACCAGTGCTCTACCAGGCTGAGCTACACTCCGAGATCGCCGCATCCCGATACCGTGTCCAAACGCAAAGGGCAAGTGCGCGCACTGTTTTACATGCGCTATTGACGCTGCCGCGCCGCCACCCGAGAAAGCTACCCATGATCGATCTGACAAAACCCTGGCCCCCGGGCCTCAATCGCGACACCTGGCTGCTGTTTTTGCTCGGTTTTGTGGTCGCCGTGCTGCTGGTGGCGCAAGTTGATATCTGGGCCTCGCGTGGCGCCATCGGCTGGCCCGATGCTGGGCGGGCGCCGTTTTTTGCCATCACCGACTACGGCGTGTCCGATTGGGTGCTGATTCCCTCCCTGGCGATTTTCGTGATCGCCGTGTTCGCGGGGCATTTCCTGCGCGGCCTGCCACGGCTGGCCAGCTATGAGGTCTCGATGCTGGCCGGCTACATCTTCGTCGGCGTCGGCCTGCCCGGATTGGTGGCAAACCTGATCAAGCGCGTGATCGGCCGGGGACGCCCGGATATGTTCGACCAGTTCGGCGCTTTCAGCTTCCACAATGTCGTCAACGACTGGACCTTCCAGAGTTTCCCCTCGGGTCACGCCACAACAGCCATCGGCATTGCCTTCACCATCGGTTTCATGGTGCCTCGCATGTTCTTCTGGCTGCTGGGCTTGGGCATTCTCGTCGCCATATCGAGGGTGCCCGTGGGCATGCATTACCCCTCCGATGTGTTCGGAGGGGCCTGCCTCGGCCTGATCGGCGCCTATGTGGTGCGCTATTTTTTCGCCGGGCGCGGCTGGATGTTCAAGTTCCGCCCGGACGGTCGCATCGTGCCGAGGCCACTATGCGCCATCCGTCGCCTCTATCAGCGAGCGCGCGCGTAGCGCTCCAGCGCGGCGGCAAGGTCCGCCTTGAGGTCGTCGACACCCTCCAGCCCGATATGCAGCCGCAGCATATTGCCCTCGCGCGTCCACGGCACCGCCGTGCGCATCCTGCGGGGATTGGAGGGCATGCAGAGGCTCTCGTAGCCGCCCCAGGAATAACCCATGGTGAAAATCTTGAGGTGATCGACGAAGGCCGCCACCGCATCACGGGGCGCCGGCTTCAGCAAAATACTGAACAGGCTGCCCGAGCCGGTGAAGTCGCGTTTGAAGATCGCATGGTCCGGATGGCTGGGCAAAGCCGGGTGGAATACCGTGTCCACCTCCGTCTGGCCCTCGAGCCATGAAGCGATCGCCAGCGCGCGGCGCTCGTGCTCCTTCATGCGGATGGCCAGCGTCCGCAGGCCGCGCGCCACCAGGTAGGCATCGTCGCCGGAAGCGAAGAAGCCGAGCAGCTTGCGGATCTTTTCAACATCGTCCCAGCACGCTTCGGTCGTCGAAATGGTGCCCGCAAAGGCGTCCGAGTGCCCGACGAACATCTTGGTGCCGGCATGAATGACAATATCAGCGCCAAGCTTCAGCGGCTGGTGAAACAGCGGGCTGGCCCAGCTATTGTCCACGATCAGGCGGACGCCCGCCGCGCGCGTCGCCGCCGAGATCGCCGGCAAGTCATGCACCTCGAAGGTCACCGACCCGGGGCTTTCCGCCAGGACCGCCCGTGTGCGCGGCCCGATCATGCTGGCAATGCCCGCCCCGATATGCGGATCGAAATAGCGTGTCGTCACCCCCATCCGGGCCAGGAAGCCATCGGCAAAAGCGCGGCCGGGCTCATAGGCGGTGTCGGTGATCAACACCTCGTCGCCCGCCTTGACGCAGCTCAGCAGCGCAATGGTGATCGCTGCCAGCCCCGATGGCACCAGCTTGGTGCGATAGGCCCCCTCCAGCGCCGTGACGATGGCCTCGACACCTTCGGTAGTGGGATTGCCCGCCCGCCCGTAAAGAAACCGCTGTTCCTGCGCCTCGACATCGGCCAGGGTTTTGAACAGCACTGTCGAGCCGCGATAGACCGGCGTGTTGACGAATCCGAACTGTTCGTCGGGTTCGCGTCCAAGATGGGTGAGCAGTGTTTCGATCGATGGCGTCAGTAAATCGCCTGCGTTTTCATCAGTCATCGCACCAGCCTGCCCAAAATGAAATCACTCCCGGTATAAAGCTCAAAAAAGCGACAGCCTTACTGTCTCAACAGCCTATCGGGCCTTGACGCCCGTAGCATTAGCCGCTTCGATGGTTACCAGCATCACAACCGCCGTCAAAGCGGTGGTGCAACCGAGGGCCATCAAACAGCGCTCCGGGGTAAAAGAAGCAAGGTCAGGAACAAAGGCAAGACAATGCAAACAAAGTTTCTCGCAATAGCGGCCGCCGCCGCACTCACCTTCGGCGTAACCGCGGCTCATGCCGATACTCTGTCCGACGTGAAGGCCAAGGGTTATGTGCAGTGCGGCGTGACCGGCGGTGTTGCTGGTTTCTCGGCGCCAGATGCCAACAACGAATGGGCGGGCCTCGAAGTCGACTTCTGCAAGGCCGTCGCCGCCGCGATTTTCAATGATGCCACGAAGGTTCGCTACACCCCGCTGACCTCGCAGGAACGCTTCACCGCGTTGTCCGCCGGTGAAATCGACATCCTGTCGCGCACCACGACCTGGACCATGAGCCGCGATACGCAGCTTGGCATCAAGTTCATCGGCACCATGTACTATGACGGCCAGGGCTTCATGGTCCGTAAGTCCGACAATATCAAATCCGCATTGGACCTGTCGGGCGCCGCCATCTGCATCGAATCGGGCACCACGACCGAGCTGAACGCCGCCGACTATTTCGCGACCAACAAGCTGGAATTCAACACCGTCGTGTTCGTTGACCAGGACGAAGTCGTGAAGGCCTACGAAGACGGCCGTTGCGACGTCTACACCACCGACGCTTCGGCGCTGGCTGCCGAACGCTCCAAGTTCGCCGTTCCCGACGACCACATCATCCTGCCCGAGATCATCTCTAAGGAACCCCTTGGCCCGGTCGTTCGCCAGGGCGACGACACCTGGTTCAACATCAATCGCTGGACCTATTTCGCCCTGCTGCAGGCCGAAGAACTCGGCGTGACCCAGGCCAATGTCGACGAGATGCTCGGTTCAGACAACCCGGAAATCAAGCGCCTGCTCGGCGTTGAAGGCGACTTTGGCACCCCGCTCGGCCTGACCAAGGATTGGGCTTACCAGATCGTCAAGCTCATCGGTAACTACGGCGAATCTTTCAACCGCAACGTTGGTCCCGATACCCCGATCGGGCTTGCACGCGGCCTGAACGCCCTGTGGAAAGACGGCGGCCTCCAGTACGCTGCGCCGATCCGCTAAGGCTTTTGACGCCCGGCGCCATTGATTTGGTGCCGGGCTTCTCTCTTAGCGGGCACGGCCAGCCATCACTGGCTTGAATTCAGGTGCAAGGGGACCGGCGTACCTATGGCAATGCTTGAGTCTGCGGGGCAACAGCCACCGCGAACAGCTTTCTACAATGACCCCGTTGTCCGGGGCATCATGTACCAGGTCGTTGTCGGCGTATTGCTGGTCACGTTCGTTACCTGGATCGTCCACAACACTTCGATCAATCTGGCCGCTCAAGGCAAGACCACGGGCTTCGACTTCCTGGGCAAGACCGCGGGTTTCCCCATCGGTTTCTCGCTGTTCGAATTCACCCGCGAGTCGACCTACTGGCAGGCCTTCCTGGTGGGCATCACCAACACGCTGTTGGTGGCCGTTATCGCCATTTTCTTTTCGACGATCATCGGGTTCACCCTTGGTATCGCCCGGCTGTCCTCAAATTTTCTGATCTCGCGGCTTGCCACCATCTATGTCGAGACCATCCGCAATATCCCGCTGCTGCTGCAATTGTTCTTCTGGTATTTCGCCGTGCTCAAGGCAATGCCGGCGGTAAAGGACTCTTTCGCGCTGCCGCTCGACATGTTCATCAACCAGCGCGGCCTGTTCGTTCCAAGGCCGCAACCCGACGCGCAGTTTAGTTGGATCTACGTCGCCATCCTGCTTGGCCTGGTCGGTGCATTCCTGATCCAGCGTTGGGCCAAGCGCCGGCTTGAGGCGACGGGCAAGCGTTTTCCGGTGTTCCTGTCCTCGGCAGCACTGATGCTTGTACTGGTTCTCGTCGTCTGGTTTGCTAGTGGCGCCGCTGTCACCTTCGACCCGCCGGTTCTCAACCGCTTCAATTTCAAGGGCGGGCTGGAACTGCCACCCGAATTCGTGGCGCTGGCCTGGGGGCTAAGCATCTATACGGCCTCCTTCATCGCCGAAACCGTGCGTGCCGGCATCCTGGCGGTTAATCACGGCCAAACCGAAGCCGCGCAATCGCTCGGGCTCAAGGACAGCGACCGGCTGCGTCTGGTGGTCATTCCCCAGGCCATGCGCGTCATCATTCCGCCGCTGACCAGCCAGTATCTCAACCTGACCAAGAACTCATCGCTCGGCGCCGCCATCGGTTATTCCGAAGTGGTGAACGTGTTTGCCGGCACCGCGCTAGGCCAGAGCGGCCGCGCCATCGAAGTCATCGCCATGACCATGGCGTTCTATCTGACGATCTCGCTGCTCACCTCGGCGATCATGAACTGGTACAACGCCCGCGTGGCGCTGGTCGAACGATAGGAGCGCGCAATTGACCGATATTTCCTTCGTTCGCAGTGAAATGACCGGCGCCTCGCCGGCCCCCAATCCCACTTCTGGCCCCATCGTCTGGGTGCGCAAGAACCTCTTCGCCACGCCGAGCGATACTCTACTGACGCTGCTTGGCCTGGCCTTCCTCGCCTGGATCGTCCCGCCGCTTTATGGTTTCCTGATCGGGCGAGCCGTGCCACCCGGCGGCACTGTCGAACAGTGCCGCGTCGAGAACGTCGGCGCCTGCTGGGCCTATATCGCCAGCGAGCTCGATTTCTTCGTCTATGGCTTCTATCCGGCCGTCGAATACTGGCGCGTCAATATCGTCTTCGCCATGCTGGCGCTGCTGATCATTCCCTTGGCCATGCCAAAGGCACCATACAAGCGGCTCAATGCCATCCTGTTCATCATCGTGTTCCCGATCGCCAGCGTCATCCTGCTGAGCGGCGGGATATTCGGCCTGCGCTACGTTCCCACGGAGCAATGGGGCGGGCTAATGGTGACGTTGATCATCTCGGTGGTGGGCATCTGCCTGTCTCTGCCGCTCGGCATCATACTGGCGCTTGGCCGGCAATCCAGCATGCCGATCATCAAGTCGATTTGCGTCGCCTTCATCGAATTGATCCGCGCCGTGCCACTGATCACCATTCTGTTCATGGCATCGATCATGCTGCCACTGTTTATGCCAGCCGGCGTGACGGTGGATAAGTTCTTGCGCGCTCTGGTCGGCGTGACGCTGTTCTCGTCCGCCTATATGGCCGAAGTGGTTCGCGGCGGCATGCAGGCCATCGGTCGCGGCCAATACGAAGCGGCCGCGGCGCTGGGCCTCAGCTACTGGAAACGGATGGGTTTTATCATCCTGCCCCAGGCGCTGAAACACGTCATTCCCGGCATCGTCAACAGCTTCATCGCCCTCTTCAAGGACACGTCCCTCGTCTACATCGTGGGTATGAAAGACCTGCTCGAGGCGGTGAAGACCAAGAACGACGCCATCGAATGGGCTTCCCCGACCCAGGCCATCACCGGCTACATTTTCGCCGCCGCGGTGTTCTGGATGTTCTGTTTTTCAATGTCGCGCTACTCGCAGTTCATGGAACGGCGACTGAATACCGGCCACAAGAGGTAAGCCATGACCACCGCAACCGAAGCTGCCGGGCAGCCCGTCACCCGCTCCAAGATGCAGATCTCCAAGACCGACGTGGCGATCGACGTTATCGGCATGAACAAGTGGTATGCCGATTTCCACGTGCTGCGCGATATCGACCTCAAGGTCATGCGCGGCGAGCGTATCGTCATCGCCGGCCCCTCGGGGTCCGGCAAGTCGACGCTGATCCGCTGCATCAACCGACTGGAGGAACACCAGCAGGGCCAGATCATCGTCAACGGCACCGAGCTGACCAACGACCTCAAGCGCATCGACGAAGTGCGCCGGGAAGTGGGCATGGTGTTCCAACACTTCAATCTGTTCCCGCATTTGACCATCCTGCAGAACCTGACGCTGGCCCCGATCTGGGTGCGCGGCATTCCCAAGGCCGAGGCCGAGGCGACCGCCATGCACTATCTCAACCGGGTCAAGATTCCCGAGCAGGCGCACAAATTCCCAGGCCAGCTGTCTGGCGGCCAGCAGCAGCGCGTCGCCATCGCGCGTTCGCTCTGCATGCAGCCCAAGATCATGCTGTTCGATGAGCCGACCTCGGCGCTCGATCCAGAAATGGTCAAGGAAGTGTTGGAGGTGATGATCTCGCTGGCCGAAGAAGGCATGACCATGATCTGCGTGACCCACGAAATGGGCTTCGCTCGCCAGGTCGCCAATCGGGTCATCTTCATGGACCAGGGCCAGATCATCGAGCAGAACGAACCCGAGGCCTTCTTCTCCAATCCGCAACATGAGCGCACCAAGCTGTTCCTGAGCCAGATCCTGCACTGACCGGCTCCACGAAAAGCTGGGGCAACCTGCTTGTTGGCTTGACCACGTCGGGCCGGGGGCGGATATGCTGCGCGCCATGATAGGGCAGGGCAGGTTTGGGCTGGATATGAGGCAAGGGTGGCGGGTCATGCTCGCCGCCCTGCTGCTTGCTGTTCTGGTCCTGCCGGCCTGGGCGCAGACGCTCGATGTGCCGTCTCCCAAAATCTCGACGCTGCAGGCGGTCCGCGACCGCGGCTTTCTGATCTGCGGCGCCACCAATCCGCTGCCCGGATTCGCCCAGCAGGATGCCGACGGCAAATGGTCCGGTTTCGACGTCGATCTGTGCCGTGGCATCGCCGCCGCCGTGTTCGGCGATCCCGACAAGATCGAGTTCCGGTCCTTGCGCGGCGAGGCGCGCTTCGCCTGGTTGCAGACTGGCGCCGTCGATGTGCTGACCCGCAACGGCGCCTGGAGCCAGCAGCGCGACACACTCTACGGCGCCAATTTCGTGGCGCCCACCTTCTTCGACGGCCAGGCATTCATGGTGCCTCAATCGCTCGGCATCGTCTCTGCCTATGAGCTCGATAATGTCAGCGTCTGCGTCATCGACGGCGGCGACGAACTCGACCGCATGGAGGAGTTCTTTTTCACCAACCAGGCCACCTATTCGGAGGTGGTCTATGAGGACGCGGCCGATCTCGCCATCGCCTATCGCGCCGGGCTGTGCCAGGCGGTGTCAGCCACCGGCCGCCAGCTCCAGGCTATCCGCCGGGGCCTGCCTGAACCCGCGACCAATCGCATCCTGCCTGAGCATATTTCCAAGGAACTGCTCGGCCCGGTGGTGCGCACTGGCGATGACCAGTGGTTCGAGATTGTGCGTTGGACCATCTATACCCTGATCAATGCTGAGGAACTTGGCGTTACCTCACTGAATATAGACTCGCTCGCTGCAACGAGGACAACTGGAGTAAGGCGACTGCTTGGCCTTGATGGCGATTTCGGCACCGCGCTCGGGCTGTCGCCCAAGTTCATGAGCAATGTCGTCCGCGCTATCGGCAATTATTCCGAACTCTATGACCGCCATTTCGGCCCGCAGACTGGGGCGGCCCTGCTGCGGGGCCAGAATGCGCTGTGGAGCAATGGCGGACTGCTCTACGCTCCGCCCATAAATTAGAGACCGATCGCCATTCAGCTGATGCTGGCCTGCAAATTCCAGTCTTCTGCGCTTCCGGTCCTCACGTACCGAAACGTACGCTCCGGTCCGGTTCTCGAAGACCGCCATTTTCGGCTCAGCATGAGCTGAATCTCAATCGGTCCCCCAGCGGAATCTAATCGGCAAACAACAGGCTTACGCGTCTGTTCTGCTTGCCTTTATTCTCAATCTTGCCAATCGAAAGAGCGCCGATTTCGCGCGTATTGCGCACGTGGGTGCCACCGCAGGGCTGCAGGTCGATCGAGCCGATGCGCACCAGCCGAACCCGGCCCTGGCCCATCGGCGGCTTGACGTTCATGGTCTTGATCAGATCCGGATTGGCCGCCATTTCGGCGTCGGTAATCCATTCCGTTGTGACCTCGTGCCCGTCGGTGACCATGGCGTTGAGCTGGGCCTCGAGTGCGGCGAGGTTCTCGGGTGCCTCCGGCATGTTGAAATCGAGGCGACCCTTGTCCTCGCCGATCGAGCCGCCGGTTACGGCGAAGGGCAGCACCACGGAGAGCAGATGCAGCGCCGTGTGCATCCGCATCAGCTTGTAGCGCCGATCCCAGTCGATTCGGGCGGTGACGGTGTCGCCGAGCGCGGGCAGGGGCGAGCCTTCGGCCGGCACATGCACGATGGCAGTCTTGTCGCCGTCCGGATGGATCGCCGTGGCAATGACCATCGTCGATCCGTCTGCCAACAACAAACTGCCGCTATCGCCCGGCTGCCCACCCGAAGCGGCGTAGAAATTGGTGCGGTCGAGCACGATGCCACCGGCCTCGGTCAGGCCGATCACCGTGGCCGGTGTCTCCTGCTGATAGCTGTCGTCGCGAAACAGAAATTGCGTCATATCCAAGGGTCTTTCAGAGCACTGGCGATAGAAGTCGCGCCGCCTGGGTGGCGAAGCGCATATGCATCGGTCGGGTTTTGACTTCGTAGAGATCGACCTGCCGGCAACTCTTGAAGTCATCGAGCAGCATGGCCTCGACCCCATTGATGGTCTTGGGATCGGTGAACCAGAGGGTTATCTCGAAATTGATGGCGAAGGATCGGTTGTCGAAATTGGCGCTGCCGACGCTGGTGATGCGATCGTCCATCAACACCACTTTCTGGTGCAGGAAGCCGGTGGTGTAGCGATAAATCGAGATGCCGTGCTCCACCATCGCGTCGGCGTGGGCGATGCTCGCAAGCCAGACGATCTTGTGGTCGGGTTCCTCTGGCAGCATGATCCGCACGTCGACACCACGCAGCTGCGCCGCGTAAAGCGCGGTGCGCACATCGGTGTCGGGCACGAAATAAGGGCTGACGATCCATAGCCGCTCGCGCGCCTGCGAGATCGCGTCGGTGAAGGCGATGGCGCATTCTTCGAGCTTGTCGGCGGGCCCGCTGCCCATCACCAGCACCGACTGATCGCCGGGCGTGGGCACCAGAGCGGGCGGCGTCGAGGATAGTAATTCGCCTGTGGCCCAGGCCCAGTCTTCGCGGAACAGCAGCGCGCAGCCCAGCGTCGCCGGCCCCGCCACGCGAACATGGGTATCGCGCCAATGCCCGAACTTCTTGTTTTCGCCGAGATATTCGACGCCGACATTGTGCCCGCCGACCCAGGCGACCTCGCCATCGACCACCACGATCTTGCGGTGATTGCGATAATTGATCCGCGTCGGGCCGTAAAAGCGCATGAATTTGTGGCGCTGGTTGAACCCGGCAACCTTGATCCCGACCGCGCGCAACCTGGTGCGGAAGCGCTTGGGCATGCCCGTGCTGCCGACATCGTCGTAGAGCAGGTAGACTTTAACACCGGCATTGGCGCGCTCGATCAGCCGTTCGGCCAATTCCTCGCCCAGCCGGTCGTCACGCACGATGTAGAACTGCACGAAGAGGTAGGTCTTGGCCTTGCTGATGCCCTCGAAAATCGAGTCGAAGGTGGCCTTGCCATCGATCAGCAGTTCGACCTCGTTGCCGCTCAGGAACGGCACCTCGGAGACCTTGGTTTGCACGGGCCAGAGCGCACCGGTCTCAGAATCGATCAGCGCCAGGTCTTTGGCCCGCAGCGGCCGCGCCGAGCGGCCGTTGCGTATCCGGTCAGTAGCGTAGTCGTCAAAGGCCTTCCAGCCGAAGATCAAATACAGAAATGCCGTGGGAAAGGGCAATAGGCCCAGCGATAGAAGCCAGGCAATCGAGCCCTGCGAGGTGCGCGAATTCATAATCTCGCGTACGGCGCAGACAAAGGCCAGCAGGTAAACTGCCCCGGTAATGGCGGCGACGATGTGCAGATCCCGGACGATCATGCCCAGAACGTATTCTATGCCAACCACGGAGCGCTCATCCAGTTTCGTTGCGCGGCACTGTAGCAGCGATGCGGGCAGGGGCAATGGCTACGTCCGCTGGACCGATTGGTCCGCGGTTGAGAAAGACTGCGGCATGCGGCGAGACGTGCCTCATGGGTTTTGTAGATAAGCGAGACAGCGTCTCGCCGCATGCGATGGGGTTTCTGGCCGCTCGAACGTGGCCATCCCTTGAGTGAGATGACGAACGTCGCGCTGGCCCAGGGATCGCGCGACCGCATTCCCCTCCCACCAAACTCCCCACGGCCGTTCGTCGCGAACCCGCAGCCATTGTGGAGATATCGGGGGGGATTATGCGGGAGGAATTTGGGGTGGGGATTAGTTGGATAGATCGTGCCACGCCCTCGTGGTTCGAGGCTCGCAAAGGGCTCGCACCTCACCATGAGGGCTACTGATGGAATTGCGGCATTCCATCGGTATCGCTGTCTCAATAGATCTCTTTGCCCCAGTAGTCCTCATGGTGAGGTGGGAGCGCAGCGATCCTCGAACCACGAGGACGTGGCAGGATGGGTGGCTTTCGCGGTGACCTTGCGGCAGGGGTGATATCTCAGGATGGGCCCCGGCCTGCGCCGGGGTGACACCGAGTTTGGGGTGGCATGGTGCCCATAGGTGAGACAGTAGACCCGCCTTACGCCGGCTCCACCACTGCCGAGATATCGATGGGCGTGCGGCCTTCCAGCCATGTCGGCACCGGCAGGCCCTTGTCGCGCAGGAAGGCGGGGTTGAACAGCTTGGATTGGTAGCGGTTGCCGTAATCGCAGAGGATGGTGACGATGGTCTTGCCTGGCCCGAGATCGTTGGCGAGCCGCACCGCTCCAGCGATGTTGATGGCGCTGGAGCCGCCCAGGCAGAGGCCCTCATGTTCGAGCAGGTCGAAGACGTAGGGCAGGGCTTCGGCGTCGGAAATCTGGTAGGGGCGATCGATCTTGAGGCCCTTGAGGTTTTCGGTGATGCGGCCCTGGCCGATGCCTTCGGTGATCGAATTGCCCGAGGATTTGAGTTCACCCGTGGTGTAATAGCTGTAGAGCGCGGCGCCTTCAGGATCGGCGAGGCCGATCTGCACGTCCGAATTGCGCGATCGCAACGCTTCGGCGACACCGGCCAGCGTGCCGCCCGAACCGACCGAGCAGATGAAGCCATCGATCCGGCCACCGGTCTGCTGCCAGATTTCGGGGCCCGTGGTTTCCACATGCGCGCGCTTGTTGGAAACATTGTCGAACTGGTTGGCCCAGACCGCGCCGTTCGGCAGCTCCTTGTTGAGCTTTTCGGCCAGGCGCTGGGAAATCTTGATGTAGTTGTTGGGGTCCTTGTAGGGCTTGGCGGGAACCTCGATCAGCTCAGCGCCGTAAAGCCGCAGCGCGTCCTTTTTTTCCTGACTCTGGGTCTCGGGAATGACGATCACCGATTTGAAGCCCAGCGAATTGGCGACCAGGGTCAGCCCGATGCCGGTATTGCCCGCCGTGCCCTCCACAATGGTGCCGCCGGGCCTGAGCGCACCGCTCTTGACGGCATCATGGATGATGAACAAAGCCGCGCGGTCCTTGACCGACTGGCCCGGATTGAGGAACTCCGCCTTGCCCCAGATATCGCAGCCGGTCAGCGTCGAGACGCGATTGAGACGAATGAGCGGCGTGTTACCGATTGCCGAGATGAGGTCTTGGTGCTTGGCCATGATATCTTCGTAGCTGGAGGAACCCAATTGGTAGGCGTGCACCAACGCGCCCACAAGGAATAAGTGCCGGTCCCAGCACGGCTTTTCCCGACCACGCGGTTTTGCGCAAGTCCCGCCGCGATTGAGCGCCGCCCCCGCAACGCTATTCCATCAGTTCGGCAAGCTGCTCCAGCGCGGCATTCCAGGCCTCGATCGAAAAGATGCGCGATTCAGGATCGGCATGAGCAAGGCCCCGCTCGATGATGGTGACGCTGGTGCGCCCGTTCGAGACTTCCTTGAACAGGATATCGAGCACGAAGATCAGCTCTTCGTTGGTCTCTTCGTCCTTGTGCACCCAGCTCATCACCAGGCGCTGGTTTTCCACGAAGGTCAGGAATTCGCCGGAAACGATGTGCTCGCCGGGGTCCTCGTCGTCACCCTCGGTGACGAACTTGTATTCGCCGCCCTCGAACGGGTCGACCTCGGCATAATCGGCCTGCCACTGCTCGATCAGCGCCGGATCGGTCCAGGCCGCGAACACGTCCTCGATATCGGCGTCGATGGTCCGCGTCAGCGTGATCTGGCTTTCGCCATCGGTGTCCACACCATTACCATTACTCATGCCGGCTGTACCTTCAGAGTTGCGGGCCTGTCGGTCTTGGGCAGCAGGACGGTCAAGAAGCCCAGGAACGGTAGGAACGCGCAGAGATTGAAAACGGAAATAATACCGAAGTGGTCGGCCAGCGCGCCCAGCACCGCAGCCCCAATGGCGCCGATGCCGAAAGCAAAGCCGAACACAAAGCCCGCCACCATGCCGACTTTGCCCGGAATGAGTTCCTGCGCATAGACCACGATGGCAGAAAATGCCGAGGACAGCACCAGGCCCACCAGTACGCTGGCGACAGCGGTCCAGGTCAGGTCCAGATGCGGCAGCACCAGGGTGAAGGGCAATGCGCCCACGATGGAGCACCAGATCACCGTCAGCCGCCCGAACCGGTCGCCCACCGGACCGCCGATAAAGGTGCCCGCCGCAACGGCGCCGAGAAACAGGAACAGATAGAGCTGAGCCTGTTGCGCCGTCAGGTCGAACTTCTCGATCAGGAAGAAGCTGTAATAGCTCGTGATCGAGGAAATATAGACGTATTTGGACAGCAGAAGCGCCCCGATGACGGCGAAGGCGCCGATCAGACGGGGCCGTGAAATCAATTGCCGAGCGGCCTTGGCGACTGGCCGGCCCGAATGCGCCCGCATATGGGCGGCGTACCAGCGACCGACCGTGGCCAGGATGATCAGGGCCGCTATCGCCACCAGGGCGAACCAGCCGACGCTGCTCTGCCCGCGCGGCAGGATCAGGTAGGCGGCGGCCAGCGGTCCGATCGAAGTGCCCAGATTGCCTCCGACCTGGAACAGGGACTGGGCAAAGCCCAGCTTGCCGCCCGAGGCCAGCCGCGCCACGCGCGAGGCCTCAGGATGGAAGATCGCCGAGCCGACACCGCCGACCATGGCCGCGAGCACCAGCAACCAGAACGAATTGGCCGTGGCCAGCAGGGTCACGCCGACCAGCGCGAACACCATGGAAATCGCCAGCCAATACGGCTTTGGCTTCACGTCGCCATAAAGACCTACTGCCGGCTGCAGAATCGATGCCGTCATCTGCTGCGCCAGCGTCAGTAGGCCGATCTGCACATAGTTGAGGCCGTAGGTTTCCTTGAGCAGCGGATAGAGCGCCGGCAGCAGGAACTGCATCAGGTCATTGAGCAAATGCGATGCGCTGACCGCCAGGATGATGGCGACAGAGGTTTTTTGCACGGCCACAATTGGCGTGCTTTCGACGGCGTCCATTATCGATTCCGATGCCTAAAAATACCGGCGTGTCCTACTCCCGCTCCGGTGCGCTGGCAATGCCAAGGGCGGCAGATGCTGGCAAGATTGCAGGAGGGGAATGGGGTGGTGAGCCTTGCTCAACCAGGAGGACGAATGGCTCCGCGGGTAGGATTCGAACCTACGACCAATCGGTTAACAGCCGATTGCTCTACCACTGAGCTACCGCGGATCACATTCGTGCGCCGTCTTGCGACAGCGAGGTCCATGTAACGAACTTGTTTTGCTTTGCCAAGCCCTGATTGCGGACAGCCTGTGGGAATTGTCCCTTATGCCCCCCGGCAGGGCGCGCGCACGTTGGCCCAGCCGCACCAGATCGGCCAGCGTATTGAGGTTTTCGAACGGGTTGAACGCCGATAATGCCTGCCAATCCTGCGCCACGGCGTCGATTTCGCGGAGCAGGGCCTTGAGGCTTTTGGGAGCCGTACCGGCGCGCACGCGGGCGGGCAGGGTGGCGATGGCGGAGAGCCGCCAAAGCGCGTGGGGTGGATAAAACTCGTCGCCCCACTGCGCATAGACGGCAGCATGCGATTCGAGTGCGGCGGTCAGGACCGCGACGAAGTCGGTGGGCAGGAATGGCGTATCGACGGCGCTCGATACGATCAGCCCGTCGGCGACGCCGTGTTCCGCCAGCCAGTCGACGGCGGCCGCGAGGCCCGCAAGGGGGCCGCCGAGCGTGTCATTGAGATCAGGCACGCCCACGGCGTCTGGCGGCAACGCGAGTGTTCCATGCCCCGTGGCGACCAGCAGGGGTGGTGCGACGGGACCTAGGGCGGTCGCTACACGATCGATCAGCCGGCGTCCACCAACCTTGAGATCGGCCTTGCGCACGCCGCCGAGGCGCTGCCCCTGACCGCCGGCGATGATAAGCGCATAAGGCGGGCTCATTTGCCCATGGACTCGATGGGTTTTTTGACGCCGAAGCGCAGGATGAGCAGCAGCGCGATGCCGCCCACCAAGCCCCAGAACGGCGCGCCGACGCCCAGTATCAGAATGCCTGATGCCGTGGTGACGAAGGTCAGGATTGCCGGCAGGCGGGCTTCCTCCTGCACCAGCGCGCCGGTCAGTGCGGCGGCGAGGCTCGACAGCAGGGCCAGCCCCGCCACCGCCTGGATCAGGATCGGCGGCGCGGCGGCGATGAAGGCGGCGGCCAGGTTGGCGCCGGGCGCCAGCAGCAGATAGACCACGCCCGCGGCCATCGGCGCCGGCCAGCGCTTGGTGCGATCGGGATGGGCCTCGGGGCCAGCGCAAATGGCCGCGGTGATTGCCGCAAGGTTAATGCTGTGCCCGCCGAACAGCGCCGTCAGCGCGCTGCCGATGCCGGTCATGATAAACAGCGGCGCCGGCTTGAGCACGAAGCCATTGGCCTGCATCACCGCCAGCCCCGGCAGGTTCTGCGACGCCATGGTGACGATAAACATCGGCAGCCCGATCCGCACGATGGCATCGAGCGTGAACACCGGCATGACCGGCATTATGCTGGGCCAACTGCCATCCAGCGCGCCGGGCGCCAGATGTGTCGATAAGCCGAGGGCGATGCCCGTGACGACGACGGCGATCGGCACGGCATAGCGCCGTGCAAAGCGCAGGCCGATAGCCCAGGCGATCAATACCGGCAGCGCCAGCATCGGCACTTCGCCGACTGCCTTTATAGGCGCTAGGCACAGCGTCAGCAGCATGCCGGCCAGCATGGCATTGGCGATGGGTGCGGGAATGGCGGCCACCAGCCGCGCGAACGGCTTGATCAGCCCCGCTAGCACGATCAGCGCAGCCGTGAACAGGAACGCGCCCGCCACTGCCGGATAGCCGCCGGCCGGCTCGCCCACCGTCAGAAGGAACGCCACGCCGGGCGTGGTCCAGGCAAAGCTCACCGGCACTTTGGTGCGCCAGCTCACGGCGATATTGAGCAGGCCGATGGCGATGCACACGGAAAACAGCCCCGAGCCCGCCTGCTGTGGCGAAGCGCCCGCGGCGGTCAGCGCCGCCAATACCAGCGTAAAGGTGCTGGCATAGCCGACCACTGCCGCCAGCGCACCAGCCATGATCGGCTGGGCAAAATCGTTGCGGGCCATGGCCTGGCCTCTTGTTTTGGGTTCGCTCACGTCTCGCGCCTCATTTCGGGGTCGAGGCAACCTATGCAAACGCGCTCAATCGGTGAAGTGAAAATGCCGCTTCACGTCAGCTTCTTTCTTGACCTTGAACGCTGTGCCGACACCGCGCTGAGCGCAAGCGAAGCGGTGAACCCGGTCTGAACGGCACACTCAGCAGGCGGTCACCTGCGCCGTGGCTTTTTCTTGTACCGCCCGGCACTTGCGCCGGGCCGCGAAAATAGCCCTAGTCTCCCAGCACGCCGCGCAGTTCTTTCAGGTGCCATCTTGCCCGACAAAGTTGTCTTCTCATCGGATAGCCTGCCGCCGCACCTCAACGAACAGGCCAAGTTCAGCCTATGGCAGGACATCCACATGGCCGAGATCTGGTCGGTGGATTATTCGATTGCCGATGACATCCCCTTCAATGCCGAAATCGAAGCGCGGGCCGTCGGCGAGGTCAATCTGGGCCGAATGGCCGGCACCATAAAACACGCCTCGCGCAAAACTCAGCACATCAACGAGGACAATCGCGATGGCTATCTGCTGCTGATCAACAACGGCGCGTCCGCAATGGTGGGCTCCCAGATCGGACGCACCTACGCGATCGGCAGTGGCGAGGCGGCGCTGGTGTCGGCATCCGAGGCCTTTGAGATGACGGGCGACGAGAAGAATGTCTGGGGGAACATCGTCATTCCGCAAAAGGTCCTGGCCGGGGCCTTCGCCAACATCGATGACCTGTTGGCGATGCGGATCGGCGCGGATAACGAGGCCCTGCGGCTGCTGCGCAGCTATTGGACCATGCTGGAAGGCGACGGACTGACCTTCACGCCAGATCTCGGAGCCCACGCTGCCTCCACCATTGTCGATCTGGTCGGATTGGCGACCGGCGCCAAGGGCGAGGCCGCCGAGCTCGCAGGTTTTACGGGGCTGCGCGCCGCTCGCCTGGCGGCAATTCTCGACAAGATGCGCACCGGCTTCACAGATCCGCGCATCAGCGCCCAGACCGTCGCCAACGACCTGCGTCTTTCGCAGCGCTATGTCCACGATCTGCTGCAGGAAACTGGCGTCGGCTTCTCCGAGCGAATTCTGGAGCTGCGGCTGCTGCGCAGCCGTCAAATGCTCTCTGATCGGCGCAATGACGGGCTGCGTGTCGGCGAAATTGCGCTCCTGTGCGGCTTCGGCGACGTCTCCTATTTCAACCGCAGCTTCCGCCGCCGGTTTGGCGGCACGCCGGGATCCATGCGCTGACAAAAAAGCGGCCATTCGGCCGCTTTTGAGTTCGATCAGGTCACAAGGCGATTGGTCGATGGGCTAGAAATGATAGTTCAGGCCAATACGTGCGTCATGAGTATGGAAGGAGGCCCTTTCGGTGCCGCCCAACGCTGGCCCCGCTTCTTCAGAGCCGCCAAACTGGGAAAAGCGATACTCCGCCTTTGCCGAGATATTGTCGGTAATGGCATATTCCACGCCGGCGCCAACCGTCCAGCCGAGTTGCACATCCTGCAGGCCTTGCAGGATGACCGGGGCCCCCAAGCCAACATACTCAAAGTTGGTTTCTGCCAGCGCAACGCCGCCAGTTATGAATGGCATGAAGCGATCAACGGCAAAGCCGGCGCGAACCCGTAGCGAAGCCGTGGGGCTGAAAGTGCCCCGAATTGATGCATTCGCCGTAGTGCCGCCTAAGGCGTCGTACATCAGCGACGATCCCTCTGTCGACCCGGCGGCGATGTCCGCTTCAGCGCCAATCACAAATCCGTTGTCGAGTTGATAATTGAAGCCCAGGTCAATGCCGCCAAAAAACCCGTCAATTTCGGGATTGCCATAAAAGAGAGTCGCTCCGGTGGTCGGGTCGAGGACTTCGTAGTTCACATCGCCGGTATTGTAGCCGCCAAAGACGCCCGCGTAAAAGCCGTTCCAGTCGTAGACTTCTTGAGCTTGTGCATTTGTGCAGCTCAGTCCGGTGGCCATGCAAAGCACCACCATAAAACCTGATTTAAGCATCTCGGACCTCCAAAAAGATGATCCGCCCTAGCAGCCGAATGTTGGGCGGTCAATTTTGAAAACCCTGATTTTTCAAATATATATGCGATTTTTGAGAAGCATTTTCTATTGATGCTACGGGGGACAATTCTAGTGCATTCGACGACAATCCGGTCAGCGCGAGGGAGGGCGTGACAACAGGCCAATTGCTCGAATCTTGCTACGAGGGCCCTCGGGATTCGATGCTGTGCTCTCGGAGCGCCTGGTCATGATTGACACTCAGCTTGGGCGCATTTCTCAAAACTGCCTGAGGTCCGCCGAGCGGCCCGATCTGCCGGTCAGCGCCATCGCAACTCATGCGGGCGAGCCGCGTTTCACCGATAGGCCGCGACCGTTGCGACGCCGCCGCTTCCCACGCCGCCTTTGACGCTAACCTGGAGGCCAAAATGGCTGAAGTCACCGACGAGAAAATCCGCGAACTCGCCTACCAGCTTTGGGAACGGGATGGCTCCCCGGAGGGCAAGGATGACGATTACTGGCACGCCGCCAAGGAATTGCTAGCCGATGAAGGCGATGTCGCTGCCGCCGACGATCAGTCCATCCTTCCGCCGGTCGTGCCGCTCCCTGGCGCCGATCTGCGATAGTTCGGGCCAAACCAATCGGCGCTGCCCTGGGTGGCGCCGATCACTCCCCTGATCGGGCCGGATAACCTCAGACCGGCTCCGACTCTTTTTCTCGCGTCACCCATTTCTCGTTCAGCCATTCGCGTACCGTGATCGCGATCCGCTGCGAGCTGATCTCGATGATATTGTAGGCATTGGCCTCGCCGCGCAGACGCGTGGAGATGGTCGAGGACGCTTGCGCAATGAGGATGGGCGCGACCGCGGACTTCCGCAAACCGGTGGGTTCGCCCTCCTTGGTCGTTCCCTTGGCCTCGTGCTTGCGCACATAGGAGAGGTGGAAATGGCCGGATAGCACCAGCCGCACGCCCAGGCCCGCAAAGGTTTCCAGCGCTTCGTCGGCGCGTTTGACCCGCTTGGTCTTCTGCACCATCGGCTCGGTGGGAAACAGCAATGGGTGATGGGCGACGATCACCCGGATCGCATTGGGCGATGCTTGCGCGAACCGGTGTTCGAGGTGCTCCAACTGGTCGCGCGAAATCGTGCCATGGCCCCAGTTCCATTCGAGGCGCGCCCGCCGAGCCGTCCGCATGCCGACAAACACCACGCCATCCACTTCCAGCATTGGCTCGAGGTCTTTGGCGATGTATTTTCGGTAAAGGCCGTAGGGATTGAGAAACCGGCGCAGAATATTGACGGCCGGAACGTCATGATTGCCCGGCACGGCGAACACCGGCGCCTCCAGCGTATCGAGGAAGGCCCGGGCCTGGATGAATTCTTCCTTGCTGCCCACCTGAGTGAAATCGCCGCTCGCCACGATCAGGTCAGGCTTCTGGCTGGCAATGTCTGCGGCGAGGCTCTCTGCAGCCTTGGGATCGTGGTGACCAAAATGCAGGTCCGACACATGAATAAGCTTCATGGCGTGGCGCCCGCCATGTCGGGTGTCGCCGGCGTCCCGACGTCCACAGGCGTCAAAACCGATAGCGCCAGTGGCCTTATGCGGAAGACCAGCGGCGTTCTCATGGTCTCTACCTCGCCGTCGAACATCACCTTGAGCAGGGCCTTGTGGCTGCGGATGGTCGCCGCAGTGATGCTTTCCACCCGTAGCGCCTCGTCGTCGCGCCAGCGTCCCAACAGCATGCCGCCGGTCAGCCGCACGAAATCGGCGAAGGTGAAGTGCTTGAGAACATAGAGCGTCAGCGTTCCCCGATCGAGATTTTCGCGGTGAAAAAACTGACCGAAACCCTCGTTATAGGCATTGCTGGCGATCGCGATGGCCTGCACCCGCTCCGCCCTGGCGTTGCTCATATCGGTATCGATCACCACCGCTATGCGGCGCGAGCGTGCCAGTCGCCGGAAGAAGTAGCGCAACAGGCCCAGCTTGGCGGCCATAGTCTGGTTGCCCCGGATATGTTCGCGACCCGCTGCCACGCCGGGGATGAACCCGACCACTACCTTATGCAGAAACACCCGACCGTTGACTTCGCCGACATCGATGCTCTGCGGTGTCGCGGTCACCAAGCTGGCGACGGCGGCGGCAAGGTCGAGCGGAACCTTGAGGTCCTTGGCCAGGGCATTCACCGTGCCAAGCGGCAGGATGGCGAGGCTTTTTGGGCTATCGACAAGGGCGTCCGCCAGCGCCGTAATCGTGCCGTCTCCGCCCGCTGCAACGACGATATTAGCCTCGCTCGCGACGGCGCGGGCCACGCGGTCCGCCATCGGCTGGCTGGCATCCGCATCGATTTCCGCCTGCAGCCCGTTCGCCTCGAACATTTCCTGCAACCCGGCCTTGGTAACGCCGGTTGCGTTGGCCGTGCCCGCATTCGCATTGAGCACGACATGGTAGCGATGCTCGCCCATGACCCATTCCCGATTTGCATTATCAGGCACAACGGCGTGAACGTCGGTTTGGTTCAGCCCGCGTTATCGGCAGGCCGGGTTGCGCGGATCACTTGGCCGATGCGCTCGAAAGTCGGCGCGAACGGGCTGCCCTCGCGCCAGACCAGCGAGAGGCGGCGGCCGGCGCCCGGCATGGCCAGCGGATGGATGGAGATGCGCGGATCGGAGGCTTCCTTGCGCACGGCAATGCTGGGCAGCAGCGTAACGCCTTGGCCATTGGCGACGAACTCGACGATGGTCGATAGCGAAGTGGCAGCGAACGTGCGCCCGGCTGGATCGGCACCGAGGCGGCACGCGGCGATGGTCTGGTCGCGAAAACAGTGGCCCTCGTCTAGCAGCAGGATGCGTTCGGGCCGCAGTGAACTCAGCGACACCGGGTTGGCGGTGGTCTCATCGCGGCTGGTGGCCAGCACGAACGGATCGTCGAACAGCGCCACGCTGGCGAACTTGACGCCTTCGGTTGGTGCCGTGGTGCCGATCAGCGCGATATCGAGGCTCCCCTCGGTGAGCCCGGCCAGCAGGGCATCGGTGCGGTTTTCGCTGACGGCAAAGGCTAGATCGGGCAGGGCGTCGGCCAGCGCCGGAAATATCGCCGGCAGCAGATAGGGCGCGACGGTGGGAATGAGGCCGAAGCGGATGGCGCGCTGCGGGTCGCCCTTATGGCCGGCCATGAAGGCGATCAAGGCGTCGGCGCTGTCGAGTACGTCGCGAGCGCGCTCGATGAATTCGAGGCCGAACGGGGTTGGCAGCACGGCGCGGTTCAGCCGGTCGAACAATGGCGTGCCGCACTCGGCCTCGATCTGGGCAATCTGTTGGGAGAGGGCCGGCTGGCTGATATTGCAGGCCAGCGCGGCGCGGCCAAAGTGGCGCTCTTCAGCCACCGCCACGGCATAGCGCATCTGTTTGAGCGAAAGTGTCATGATAGGCTCACCTTATCATGCCAAGAGGATCAATCAATTTGCCTAATGGGGCCACTTGGCCCAAAACAGCGCCAGTTTAGAATTGTTACAGGGGAGACGACCATGTCCGACAAACCAGTCATGACCACCAGCGCCGGAGCGCCCGTTCCGGATAACCAGAATGTCGAGACCGCCGGCGCCCGCGGCCCCGTCCTGCTGCAGGATTATCAGCTGCTCGAAAAGCTGGCGCATCAGAATCGCGAGCGCATTCCCGAGCGTGTCGTGCATGCCAAGGGCTGGGGCGCGTTCGGCACCCTGACCATCACCAATGATATTTCAAAGTACACCATCGCCAAGGTGTTCGGCGAAGTGGGAAAAAAGACCGACCTGCTGATCCGGTTCTCCACCGTGGCCGGTGAAATGGGCGCGGCCGATGCCGAGCGCGACGTGCGCGGCTTCTCGTTCAAGTTCTATACCGAGCAAGGCAACTGGGATCTGGTTGGCAACAACACGCCGGTGTTCTTCGTGCGCGATCCGCTGAAGTTCCCCGACTTCATCCATACGCAGAAGCGCCATCCCAAGACCAACCTGCGCTCCAAGACCGCAATGTGGGATTTCTGGAGCCAGAGCCCCGAGTCGCTGCACCAGGTCACCACGCTGTTCTCCGATCGCGGCCTGCCGGTCGCGCCGATGTACATGAACGGCTATGGCAGCCACACCTATTCGTTCTGGAACGCCGAGGGCGAACGCTTCTGGGTGAAGTTCCACTTCAAGACGCTGCAGGGCCATCGTCACTATACCAATGGCGAAGCCGAGAAGATCATCGGCCAGAGCCGCGAGACCTATCAGGAAGAGCTGTTCGGCGGCATCGAGCGCGGCGAATTCCCGCGCTGGCGCATGGAAGTGCAGATCATGCCCGAGGCGGATGCGGACAAGACCCCGTACAACCCGTTCGACCTGACCAAGGTTTGGCCGCATGCCGATTATCCGCAGATCGAGGTCGGTATCGTCGAGCTGAACCGCAATGCGGATAACTACTTCGCCCAGATCGAGCAGGCCGCCTTCTCGCCGTCCAACAAGGTGCCGGGTATCGGCTATTCGCCCGACAAGATGTTGCAGGCGCGCGTGTTCTCCTATGCGGACGCGCATCGCTACCGGCTGGGCACGCATTACGAGTCGATCCCGGTCAACCAGCCGCATTCGCCGGTGCATCATTACCACCGCGATGGGCAGATGAACGTCTATGGCGGGATCAAGACCGGCAATCCGGATGCCTATTACGAGCCCAACAGCTTTGGCGGTCCGGTCGAGGACAAGTCGATCCAGGAGCCGCCGCTGCGGATCGTGGGCGATGCAGACCGCTACAACCACCGCGATGGCAATGACGATTATGGCCAGCCGCGCGCGCTGTGGAACCTGTTCGACGATGCGCAGAAGGGCCGGCTCTACGACAACCTCGCCGCTGCCATGGACGGCGTGCCGGACGAGATCATCGAGCGGCAGTTGGCGCATTTCGCGCTGATCGATCCGGCCTATTCGCTGGGTATCCGCGCGGCGCGGGCAAAACTGGCGGGCAAGCCAGCCGACACTATCTCGGCCGAAGAGGGTAGCGCGGCCGACGCCGCGGAATAATCCGCACCGAATATCCGGCGCCCGGCGGCAATATTCGCTGGGCGCACTACAATTTCCCGGTATCCCTCCCTATATCTCGTCGGGATTATCCGACGTTATAAGGAACGATGCTCATGTTCGCCTCCAGGGGCTTTCGACTAGCCAGCCTGTTTGCAATGCTGGTGATGGCTCTTTCGATGGTGTCGGTCGACCAGGCCGAAGCCCGGCGTGGCGGCAGCTTTGGTAGCCGCGGCACGCGCACCTTCCAGACCGCGCCAGCGACGCCTACCTCGCCCAATATCACCGCCCCGGTGCAGCGCAGCATGACGCCCGGTCAGACGACCGCCGCGCCGCGTCCCGGTGCGCAGACGACGCAGCCCCGCTCGATGTTCGGTGGTTTTGGTGGCTCATTGTTGAGCGGCATCATGCTCGGTGGCCTTTTCGGTCTCTTTCTTGGACACGGCTTTGGCGGCGTGGCCGGCCTTTTCGGCCTGCTCGTGCAAGGCGCGCTGATCTTCTTCGTCATTCGCTTCGTGATGGGAGTGCTCTCGCGCAATTCCAGGCAGCCTGCGGCAGCCGGAATGAACTACTCAGGTGGTTCGGGCCCATCGCCGCTTGGTGGTCTGTCCGGGCAACGCGGCAGTGGCCCTTCGCGCGCGCCACGCAATCCCGATGAACTCGGCGTCAAGGCTGCGGACCTCGATCGGTTCGAAGATATGCTGCGCGAAGTCCAGTTTGCCTTCGGACGCGAGGACTATTCGGCGCTGCGCCAACTGACGACGCCCGAAATGATGTCGTATCTCTCCGAGGAACTGGGCGAGAATGCCTCCAAGGGCCTCAAGAATGAGGTATCCGAGGTCAAGCTGCTCAAGGGCGACGTGGCCGAAAGCTGGCGCGAAGGCAGCCAGGATTACGCGACCGCCGCGATGCACTATTCGTCCATCGACGTGACGCGCGACCGCGAGAGCGGGCGCATCGTGGAGGGAGATGCGGACGTGGCCACCGACACCACAGAGCTGTGGACGTTCGTGCGGACCCGCGGCAGCGAGTGGAAGCTGTCCGCCATTCAACAGGCCTGATGAATCATCGGCGGCTCCCAACCGGAGCCGCCGATTTTCTATCTCAGATGCTGGCCTGCACCGAGTGCAGCGCCGCATACAGACCACCAGCCGCCATCAGCACCTCGTGGGTGCCTTGCTCGGCGATCCCATCCTCGGTCAGCACCAAAATCCGGTCCGCATTGCGCACCGTCGACAGGCGATGCGCGATGACGATGGTGGTCCGCCCCGTGGTGAGCTGGAGCAGCGCCTGCTGCACTGCGCGTTCGCTCTCATTATCCAGCGCGCTGGTGGCTTCATCGAAGATCAGGATCGCGGGGTCCTTGAGGAAAGCGCGGGCAATGGTCAGCCGCTGTTTCTGCCCGCCCGACAATTTCACCCCGCGTTGCCCGATATCGGTGTCGTAACCGCGGGGCAGGGCGCTGATGAAATCATGCGCATTGGCCGCCCTGGCCGCCGCCACGATCTCGCCGTCGCCGGCATCGGGGCGCCCATAGCGCAGGTTTTCCGCCACCGTTCCGCTGAACAGATAAACGTCCTGCTGCACCACGCCGACATTGCGCCGCAGCGACGCCAGGCTGACATTGCGCACATCCATACCATCGATCTGGATGGAGCCGCCCGTCACCTCGTAAAAGCGAGGAATCAAGGCGCAGAGCGTACTCTTGCCGACGCCAGAGGGACCGACAAGGGCGACAAACTCACCCGGTTCGATGTCTAGCGAGAGATTGCTGAGAACGTGCGCGCCGTCGTCATTGTAGCGAAAGCTGACGTCGCGGAAGCGGACAGCGCCACTTGCTCGCGCAATATCGACTGCGCCAGGGCGATCCTCGATATCCGGCGCCACGTCCAGCAGCTCCATGGCGCGCACGAAGCCCGTATAGCCCTCCTGCCAAAGCCGCACGAAATTGGCCAGCCGCTCCACCGGATCGACCAGCACCGCCACGCAGAGCAGGAAGGTCAGCATGTCGGCCACGCTGAGTTCGGCCGTCAGCACGCGGATGGCGCCGACGACGATCACCAGAACCGTCACCAATTGGGCAAACGTCGCCGTCCCGACCGAGAACCAGGCCTCGCTACGATAGCCGTCCTTGCGGCTCTCGAGAAACAGCCCATTGGCCTCATCGAACCGGCTGGCCTCAAGGCCTTCATTGGCGAACGATTGGACCACTCTTATGCCTGCCAGCGAATCTTCGACCCGCTCATTGACCGCCGCGATCCGTTCCTTGCTGGCCTGGAGGGCAACATTCATGCGCCGGTTGAAATGCAGCGCGTAAATCACCGCGAACGGCGTCAGCGCCGCAATGAGCCCGGTCAGCACCGGGTCGATGAACGACAGGATCAGCAGCGCGCCGAAGAACTTGAGCGCCGCAATCGACAGGTCCTCGGGGCCGTGGTGATACAGCTCGCCCAGCCATAGGGAATCATTGGTGATCCTGCTCATCAGCTGCCCGACGCGCTGGTTGTCGTAGAACGCGAATGACAGCTTCTGGCAGTGCTCGAACAGCTCCTTGCGGACCTCGCTCTCGATCCGGGCGCCCATGACATGGCCCTGGTAATCGACGAAAAACACCGCCGCCACCTGCAACGCCAGCATGGCGAGCATCACCCCGCCCATCAGGTAGATCTGTCCGATGGCCTCGGGCACCTGCGGCAGTTGCAGCAGGCTCTTGGTGACGTAATTGGCGCAAAGCGGCAGTGCTAACGCCGTTGCGGCGACCAGCAGGGCGCAGGCCAAGTCCGCCGCGAGCAGCGGCAGGTGGGGCCTATAATACGAGAGAAATTTGCGCGCGTGCGCAAATCGCCCAGCTGCATCGTATGCATCGGACGATTTATCGACGCGTGGGAAAAGTCTGACTAGGAAGTGGCTAGGGGCTGCATTTGCGCGCGACCTCGCCCAGGGGAACTGGAATTGCATAAAGCGTCATGTCCTGTTGATGAACGGCTCCTTTCTGATTGGACACGAAGGTTTTCATCTTGCTCTCCCGGTGCGGATACTGCCGCCATTATGCCAAAGTGATGGGAACATCACAACCCAGCGGTTGCGGCGCCGATGAATTGCATTAAATTGTCTTTGCGGAGGTGGCTTGGATGACGAACCGAGTTCAGATCAAAGGCGCGACGAAGGGCTATAAACGCGGGACGGTCTTCGAGATCGAGAGCCATGGTTTCTGGGAGCAGACGAGCAATCTCTATGTCTATCTCAACCAGTTCAGGCCGGTGGCCGAACTGGATGCCGACGGATCGAGTGGAAGCCTGAAGCTGGGCGGGATGGCGGACTGGATAGAGGTCAAGAAAGTGCCCCGCCCTGCCGACTAAGTACGCGTGTTGCGACGCAGCGCTGTGATCTGCTCCGTGGGGTATGATGGCCTTGGCCACGATGCGATCGGGTCCGCTGCGAAGATGAAATGACACAATAAAAAACGGCCCCAACCGAAGCTGGAGCCGCTGTCTGGGGAGTGCAATCCCAATCAGAACCGGAAATTAACGCCCGCTTTGACGGTGTGGAAGTCGTAACTTTCCTTGATATCTACGCCCGCCGGGAAACCGCCAAAGGGCGTGTAGCTGACCGACGCATTGCCCAGATTGGTGTAAGCGTACTCGGTCTGCACAGAAATGTTGTCGGTGAGTTTATACTCAAAGCCCGCGCCAATTGTGTACCCCACACGGTTGACCGGGTCGAGATCAGCGCCGGCAGGGGGGGGGACGGTGACGTCTGGGCTGGTCTGTCCGTATGCGAGACCGCCATGCACATAAGCAAGCAGGTTATCCGTCGGCAGAAAACCGATGCGGCCGCGTACTGTGCCCAAGTAGTTAAGTGGAGACTCATAACCAAAAACTATAGGAACAGCGGCACCACCACGGGCCTCGATATTGGACACGGCAATGTCGGTAACGGCGCCCAGTACGAAATCACCAATCTGATAATCGGCGCCGACTTGAACGCCGGCGAGGCCGCCAGAGCTGTTGCCGAAGAATTCCAACACTGGCCCACCGCCGGGTATGGTCATTGTCAGATCAGGTGATCCGCCACCGACGCCGCCAAATACACCGGCATAAAAACCCGTCCAATCGCTGGTAGGGGCGATGTAGCCCGCAGGGGCGTCCTGAGTGATCACGCCAAAATCAGCGGCACTCGCAGAGCCTGTGAGCAACGTCAAGGCTACCGTAGAAATCAGAAATTTATTCATTTGTTACTCCCTCAGGTTTGCCCTTCTTGGCTAAATCTGGGGAGAAGGCTAGTCCTTTATTTTAAATAGGCAGACCTTTTCTGTTTTGTGTCTCGCGCGCAACATTTGTTGTTCAGGTTGATGAATAAATGTTCATTATAGACTTCGATTTACTGTGTCGGCTGGGGCGGCACCCCCTATCTGCCGATCGAGCACGTCGCCTGGATGTAGCCACAAGTAGCTAGCGCCGCGGCCTTCGGGGGGAACTATTGTTGTGGCTTGCAAACCGTGTGGAGCCCGACGATGAAAATTCTCTTTTTAGCTGCTGTGGTCGCCATGCCGTTGGGTGTCACCCCTATCAATGCCCAGCAGGACAATTGGGGACAAGAAGTGAAATCCTGCAACCAAAGCGACTGTTATCCCAACGGAAGCTCGCGAGGAGAGTACGTGCGGGAGCAAGCTCGTGATGCTGAAGGACCGGGGTATGGTCAGGAGATTCATAGCTTGGCAAACCCCGGCAAATCCGAGCCGAAGGGCAAGAAGCTTTAGCAGCGGAGTACGCCGCCGGCTCTTGGACTAGGCGTGGCGACGAGATCGCGAGGTAGCTATCCGCTTAGGAGGCATCTCGACCTCTGGTCCGGGTCAACATGCGCTTGATGATGTCTCTGTCCGTCTTGTGCGTACTGGCGCCTAGCCTGAACAGCACTGCTGATGCCAGAATGCTGATCGACCCTACACCCAGTATAAGTCCGCCAGTTTGCATGCGGTCCATGCCCAGTGGCCGCGACGGCATCCCGCCGTAGGCGCCTATCCCCATTGCGATACCAGCGGTCGACAGGGTGAACAGGAAGGCCATCCACCAGGTGAAGCCGGACGACGGCATTCGCAGTGACAGCCTTCGACACACATAGCCGGAGAGCGTAGCGGGCGCGAACAGCGCCATCATTGCCACATAAACGACCCCTCGGCCATGCAGGTCCATCAGGGTAATAACGATAAATAGCCCGAAGGCCAGCGCCATCGTTGCGCCATGGCATGCAAGTACCAACAGCTGCAGCGCGACCGGATTTATGGCTTTAGGAGGCCCGCTGGTCTGCGCCATCGCTCGCTCCTAAGGCCTGAGACCAGATAACCACAATTAGATGGCGGGACGGGAGGCGCCGGAAACGCCCAGAAATGCTTAGCACAAGACTGCGACGCGGGGCGTTGATCGCTGATCTGCATGTTGAATTGTCTGGAGGCCTCGTCCGGAATTGAACCGGAGTACGCGGATTTGCAATCCGCTGCGTCACCACTCCGCCACGAGGCCTCTAGGGGCCGCTATGTACGGCCATGCATGGGTTTATGCAAGATGCCGGAATGCCGATCCGCGATTTTCTGGAGGGCGATGCGCTGCAAGACCAAATATTCTGAGTCATTGCGCTGATGCCGTCCAAGCGCCACGGCAAGTGTGTGTGGCTGGGCTAACCGTGCACCATCCCCACTTGCGATCGGGTCATGCCCAAAGTGGTATTGGTGCACGCCGTTTTTGCGTCCATAGCTGCGACAACAATGAGGACCGCGATGCCATCGACCACCGAAGCCGACCCCGCGCTGATCGATTCGGCGCTGCTGCGGCAAAATTGGTCATACCGGCATTTCATCTCGTCGCGCGTGCTGTCGTCGCTGGCGCTGAACGGTGTCACCGTGGCGGTCGGCTGGCTGATTTATGACCAGACCAACAGTGCTTTCGCGCTCGGCCTTGTTGGTTTGGTGCAATTCCTGCCGGTGCTGGTGTTGACCTTCGTGGTGGGGCAGGTGGCTGATCGCTATGATCGCCGCCGGATCGGGCTCATCTGCCAGCTCATCGAAGCCGTCACCGTCGCCACCATGGCGCTGGGCGTGTGGCAGGGCTGGCTGAGCACGACCGGCATTTACGTTGGTATGGCCGTATTGGGCTGCGCCATCGCCTTTGAGCGCCCGACCATGGCCGCACTGCTGCCCGGCATCGTGCCGGCCAGCATGTTGCAGCGCGCCATCGCCACCTCGACCTCGTTCATGCAGGGTGCCATCGTTGTCGGGCCGGCCTTGGGCGGCCTGCTCTATGGCGTGGGCCCGGTCATCCCGTTTGCCGTCTCCGCCCTGTTCTTCGCGGGCGCGGCCTTCAACGTCATCCGCATTCAGCGGCCAGCGACAGTTCAGGACCGGGAACCGGTGACGCTGCAATCGGTGTTTGCTGGCGTGGGCTTCATAAAGAGCCGGCCGATCATTCTTGGCACCCTGTCGCTGGACCTGTTCGCAGTCCTGCTCGGCGGCATCACCTCGCTGCTGCCGATTTTTGCGCGCGATATTCTGCATGCCGGGCCCTGGGCGCTGGGCTTTTTGCGCGCGGCACCGGCCATAGGGGCCTTCGCCATGTCGATCTGGCTGGCGCGGCATCGGCTTGAGCGCAATGTCGGGCGGACCATGCTGATCGCCGTGGCGGTGTTCGGCGTCGCCACCATCATCTTTGCCCTCTCGACCAATATCATCCTGTCGGTGGCGCTGCTGGTGGTGTTGGGAGCGTCCGACACGGTAAGCGTCGTGATCCGTAGCTCGCTGGTCCAATTGCTCACGCCCGATGCGATGCGCGGCCGGGTCAATGCCGTCAATTCGCTGTTCATTGGCGCCTCCAACCAGCTCGGCGAATTCGAGTCCGGCATGGTCGCGGGGCTGCTCGGACCGGTCGGCGCCGGCATCTTCGGCGGCGTGGGCACCATCGTGATCGTGCTGGCCTGGGCCAGAATGTTCCCGGCGCTCCGCAAGGTGCAGACCCTCTCGGGGTGAGAAGGATCAAGGCGTTACCGCCAAATCCGGATTCAAGTTCTGATCCTATCTATCTTGCGCGTGGCCGATATGGTTCAATCGCACAGCCTTTTTGTCGCGCCCCGGCAACACCAGCTTGCATGCGCGCGGCGCGGGGGATATTCACAACCGGCATATGATTTTAAGGGCAGGGGGCTGCGGCGCAATGGTTGATTACGAACTCGCGCGTAAACTGATGGTCGACAATCAACTGCGCACCCATCACGTGACGGAGCGCCGGATTTTGGCGGTCATGGGTCGGGTGCCGCGCGAGCTGTTCGTGTCCGCCGCCCGTAAGCCTATCGCCTATATCGATGACACCCAGCCCTTGGGCGCCACCGGTGCGCGCTTCATGGCGCCGCCGTCGCTACTGGCCAAGCTGGTACAACTCGCCGAGGTTCAGCCCGGCGACGAAGTGCTCGATATCGGCGCCGGCACTGGCTATTCGGTGGCGGTTCTCGCCGGCCTTGGCGCCAATGTGCTGGGCCTGGAGGAAGACACCGCTTTGGTCGCTGCGGCCAATGCCAATCTCGCCTCGCTCGGCGTCGCCAATGGCCGTGTTGCCGCGGGCTCGATCGCCGATGCCAGCGGTCTTTTCGATGTCATCCTACTGCAAGGCGCCGTCGAAATCGTGCCGCCGGCCCTGTTCGCGCGGCTCAAGGACGGTGGACGGCTGGTGGCCATGATCCGCCAGGGTGCCGTCGCGGTTGCCAATGTTTATGTGAAGGCCGGCACTGCGGTGACCGCCCGTGCCGAGTTCAATGCCAGCCTGCCGCCACTGGTTTCGACGCGGCCGGCGGAACAATTCGTTTTTTAACTATCATGGCGGATGATACTGTTGCGCCATAGGCACGGCAGCCAATTATCTCGTGGTTGAGATTTTGCTAAGTATTGCCAGGGCTGGCCGGAAGGCCCAACTCACGGCATAAGAGTATGGAACTGGAGAGCTGGTCATGTACCCAATGCGTGTTTTAATGGCGGGGGCCATGGCCATCGCCTTGGGAGCGTTGCCCGTTGCGGCGCAGGCGGAAACCTTGGCTCAGGCGCTGGCGAGTGCCTACACCAACAACCCCAATATCGAATCGGCGCTGCTGAGCGTGAAGTCCGCCGCCGAAGATATCGCCCTGCGCGAAGCTGGCAAGCGTCCCACGATCGGCGCCAACATCACCGGCGATTATAGCTGGTCGGTGGCCAATGGCGGTTTTCAGAGCGACACCGGCCTCACCGGCGGCCTCAGCTATAACCAGACCCTGTTCGACAATTTCAAGACCGAAGCCGAGATCGAGCAGGCCCGTGCCCTGTCCGATTTGAGCGGCCAGGCGCTGCGCAATGCCGAGCAGAACGTGCTGCTCTCGGTAGCCCAGGCCTATATGAATGTCATCCGCGATATGCAGTTGGTCTCGTCGCGACAGGAAAGCATCACTTTTTACGACGCTCAGTTGAAGTCGGCCAATGACCGCCTCGACGTGGGCGAGGGCACCAAGATCGACGTGGCCCAGGCCACCGCGCGCCAGGCCCAGGCCGTTGCCTCTTACCGTGCCGCGGTTGCCAGCCTGCAGACTAGCCAGGCCAGCTACCAGCGCTGGGTTGGCCACAAGCCATCCAATCTCACCTCCAATGTCGGCTTCGGCTTCATGATGCCGGCCAGTATCGATAGCGCCATCGCCAGTGCCGAAGAACGCCATCCGGCGATCCTCAGCGCCAAGGCAGCGATCCGCGCCGGCCAGGCTGGTACCGACGGTGCCCAGGCCGCGTTCGGCCCGACGCTCGATCTGATCGGCTCGCTCTGCGGCATCGGCTGCTTCGGCAATACCGGCCAGCAGGGCGTCAGCGGCTCGGTCCGCCTGTCGCTGTCGATCCCGATCTATGCCGGCGGCGCGCTTGGCGCCAGCGTGCGCAAGGCCAATCTCGAGCAGATCAAGAGCGAAGTCGACGCCATGGCGACCTATGACGAGGTCCGCGAGGCCGTCATCACCTCTTGGTCGACGCTGCAGAATGCCTCCGCCCAGATCACCTCGGCCCAAGCCGCCGTCGCTTCGGTGCAGCAGGTGCTCAATGGCGTGATCCAGGAACGCGATCTTGGCCAGCGCACCACGCTTGACGTACTCGACTCCCAGGCGGAACTGACGACCGCCAAGGAAACCCTGATCCAGGCCAGCTCCAGCCGGGTCATCGCCATGTTCACGCTGATTGCCGCCACCGGCCGCCTCTCGGCCGCGGAGCTCAAGCTGCCCGTCTCCCTCAAATCGGGCGACAACTACACCTCGACCGTCGAGGACGTGTGGCAGGAATTGCGCACCGTCGCCGACTAGCTTTCCTGGCGCGCGAGATTGCAATCCACAATTTGTGGCCGGACATTGTCCGGCCACAAGTTTTAGTGGAAGACCGTATAGTTCTGGACGAACACGATTCCTTAATCTTCCGGCCCGGTCTAAGGTGATCGGGACGAATCAGGTGGCCACGTTGCGGATGGCCGCCAGCGCGATGTCTGCAGTGAGTAAGAGGCACCGATGAATAAGCCTGCCCCCAAAGAGCCGTCGATGGATGAAATTCTCTCGTCTATCCGGCAGATCATTGCTGACGATGATGCGGCGGTGCCGCGCCGGCCCTCTGCCCAGGCAGCGCCGCCGCCAATGCAGGCAACTCCGGCCCGGCCATCCCTGGCGCCGGCTCCCGCAGCCAATCGCGATCTCAGCGACATGCTCGAAGATATCGAGCCGCTGGCGCTGTCGCCCTCGCAAATTCTTGACGATCAGGACGATGATGATCCGATGGCAGGCTTGAGCTTCAACCCCATCGCCGCCGTGGAAGAGGAGGAGCCGATCGCCTTTGCACCGCGCGCCTTCGTTCCGCCCGAACTGGTCGAGCCCGAAGACATTGCCTTCGATATCGCCGATCCGGAACCCGAAGCCGAGCCTGAGTCGGAATTCGCGGCGCTCCTGGCGCCAGGACCGGAACCTGAGCCGGTGTTTGATATTGCGGCGCAGTTCGAACCTGAGCCCGAGCCGGAACCTGTGTTCACGCCGCCGCCCGCTGCTGCCTTCCGGCCGCAGCCTTCGGTTGCGCAGGCCGCACCGATGCCCGACCCGACCCTCAGTTCCGATATGGCGGCACAATTGCTTGAACCCGCGACCCAGGCGGCCGTCCGCTCCTCGATCACCAAGCTCAACGGCATGGGTCTCGGCAATGGCGGCGCCACCATCGAGTCGCTGATGCGCGACATGCTTCGCCCCATGCTCAAGGAATGGCTGGACGAAAACCTGCCATCCGTCGTCGAGCGCATGGTCGAAAAAGAAATCGCCCGCGTCTCCCGCGGCGACTAGGACCGAACGGCATTCAGCTCAGGCTGAGTCGAAACGCTTGTTCTCGAGAACCGGCGTTTGCGGGTCGGCATCAGTTGAATGGCGATTGGTCCGGAGCCGTCCTATATATCGAGCTGATGACGCGTCGCTGTTGACCCTGCGGCGCGCATTTGCTTGAAGTCTGCCCAACCCTTTTGAACCGGCCCGCCGCGTCACCAGACTTGGCGGGTTGTTGCCGTTGTGAGTGACGTGATGATCGAAAAGAATTACGAGCCCGCCGCCGTCGAGTCCCGCATCTATGCCGATTGGCTGCAGGCAAATGCCTTTGCGGCCGGGGCAGGGGCCGCCGAGGGCGCCGAGACGTTCACCATCGTCATCCCGCCGCCCAACGTTACCGGCTCGCTGCACATAGGGCACGCGCTCAACAATACCATCCAGGACATCCTTGTCCGCTTCAACCGCATGCTGAAGAAGGACGTGCTGTGGCAGCCGGGCATGGACCATGCGGGCATCGCCACCCAGATGATCGTCGAGCGCCAGTTGATGGAGCGCCAGCTTCCCGGCCGCCGCGAAATGGGCCGGGAGAAATTCCTGGAACGCGTCTGGGAGTGGAAGGGCGAAAGCGGCGGCACCATTTTCAACCAGCTCCAGCGCCTCGGTGCCTCAGCCGATTTCAG
This sequence comes from Devosia sp., assembly GCF_028290625.1. GTDB lineage: Bacteria > Pseudomonadota > Alphaproteobacteria > Rhizobiales > Devosiaceae > Devosia. The sequence goes on along the minus strand of NZ_JAQGJM010000032.1, from coordinate 1,620 downwards.
CCGCGAACGCTTCACCATGGGTGAAAACGGCGCGCCGGACGACCAGATGGTTCGGGCGGTCACCAAGGTTTTCGTTGAGCTGCATAAGCGCGGCCTGATCTATCGCGCCAAGCGTCTGGTCAACTGGCATCCGGGCCTGGAAACTGCGATTTCCGATCTCGAAGTCGAGAACATCGAGATCAAGGGCCACATGTGGCACTTGCGCTATCCCCTGGCGGATGGCGTCACCTACCAGTTTCCCATCGCCCATGACGAGGACGGCAAGCCCACGGAATGGGAGACGCGCGACTATATCATCGTCGCCACCACGCGCCCCGAGACCATGCTGGGTGATAGCGGCATCGCCGTGCACCCCGAGGACGAGCGCTATACCAGCCTAGTCGGCAAGTTCGTCGACCTGCCGCTGGTGGGCCGGCGTATTCCGATCGTGGCCGACGAGTATGCAGATCCCGCGCTGGGCACCGGCGCGGTCAAAATCACCCCGGCGCATGATTTCAACGACTTCGAGGTTGGTGTTCGCAACAAGCTCGAGCAGATCAACGTGTTCACCACGCGCGGAACCATGTTCCTCGCCGGCAACAACGCATTCCTCAAAGACCTGCCTCGAAACAGTCAGCTGACTGCCATCTTAAAGTATGATGGCCTTGATCGCTTTGCAGTCCGAAAGGCTATCGTGGCAGAGCTGAGCATCCTGGCGGAAGACAATGCGACACGCGGCCTCGATCATATCGAGGACAAGAAGATCATGGTGCCCCATGACGAGAAGAGCAAACTCGTCGTCATCGAACCGTTCCTGACCGACCAATGGTGGGTTAAGGCCGACGTACTGGCGCAGCCGGCCATGGCTTCGGTGCGCGAGGGGCGTACTAGATTCGTGCCGCAGCAATACGAAAACACCTATTTCGCCTGGCTGGAGAACATCAAGCCGTGGTGCATCTCGCGCCAGCTCTGGTGGGGCCACCAAATTCCGGCCTGGTATGGCCCGACGATGGAGAACGGCAAGCTTTCCTACGCTGTGAACGACGAAAATCCGCAAACTTTCGTTGCAATGACGGAAGAGGATGCGCTGGCCGATGCCACTAAACTATATGGCAGACCGGTCCGTGTGATGAGTTCATCCCAGGATGCTTTTTTGCATCAAATGAACACCGGTGAGCTGAACGTCGCCTACATCTGGCGCGACGACGACGTGCTCGACACCTGGTTTTCCTCGGCCCTGTGGCCATTCTCCACGCTCGGTTGGCCCGACGAGACGGCGGAGCTGCGCCGCTACTATCCCACGGATGTGCTGGTCACCGGCTTCGACATCATCTTCTTCTGGGTCGCCCGCATGATGATGATGGGCCTGGAATTCCTCGAGGAAGAGCCGTTCCACACCGTCTACATGCACGCCCTGGTCCGCGACGAAAAGGGCCAGAAGATGAGCAAGACCAAGGGCAACGTCATCGACCCGCTGGCACTGATCGACCAGTACGGCGCCGACGCGACGCGCTTCACCCTCGCTGCCATGGCGGCACAGGGGCGCGACCTCAAGCTCTCCATGTCCCGCGTCGAGGGCTACCGCAACTTCGTCACCAAGCTCTGGAACGCTTCGCGCTTCCTTGAAATGAACGAATGCCG